>NZ_CP005188.1:1267500-2467500 GCF_001563285.1 Sphingobium sp. MI1205 | reverse complement strand
ACATTTTTCAGCGTGACCGCGATCGCATCATCCATTCCATCTCTTTTCGCAGGCTAAGGCACAAGACACAGGTGTTCGTGTCGCCCGACGGCGATCACTTCCGCGTTCGGCTGACCCACAGCCTGGAAGTCGCGCAGATCGGCCGCACGACCGCACGCACGCTCGGCCTCAACGAAGATCTCACCGAAGCGCTCTGCCTTGCCCATGACATCGGCCATCCGCCCTTCGGTCACGCGGGGGAGGACGCGCTGGAAGCGGCGCTCGATGAGCATGGCGGCTTCGATCATAACGCCCACACGCTGCGTACGCTGATGCTGCTCGAATCGCCATATCCCTGCTTCGCCGGTCTTAACCTCAGCTGGGAAATGCTGGAGGGGCTGGCCAAGCATAACGGCCCGATCGACCATCCGGGCTGGGCGATGCAGGAAGTGGATGCCCTCTTTCCTCTGGAACTGGGCAGTCATGCCTCATTGGAAGCGCAACTCGCCGCGATCGCCGACGATATCGCCTATGACAATCATGACATTGATGACGGCTTGCGCGCAGGCCTTCTGACGCTCGACCAGCTTCTGACTGTCCCCATCGTCAAACATTGCTGGGATCGGGTTCGCGCTCGCTACCCCGATATTCCGCAGGACCGGCTGCTACGCGAACTGGTCCGCGAACAGATTGGTGTCATGGCGACCGATCTGATCGCATCGACGCGGGATAATATCGCCCAGGCGCGGATCGAGACGGTGGAGGATGTGCGCGCTGCTGGCCGCGCGCTGGTCTGCTTCTCGCCCGAACTCGCGGCGCAGGAGCGGGAGCTGAAACGCTTCATGTATGCGGCGCTCTATCACCATCCGTCGCAACTGGCCGCCGCCGATCGTGCGCGCATCATCGTGCACGATCTGTTCCGCGCCTATCAGCAGCAGCCGCAACTGATGCCGGCGGAATGGCAGGACGACTGCCTGCTCGATGAGCCGCGCCGCAGCCGCCATATCGCCGACTTCATTGCGGGCATGACCGACCGCTATGCCGAAAAGCGCCATGCGGAGATATTCGGCGAACTGGCGGTAGCCTGACTCGCCCGGTCCGGCTCCTTCCGCGCGACCTTCACTGCCCGACCGATTGAGCAATTGACGCCGCGCTGCATTTCCCGCAATGCGAAGACGTCTCTGGTGCCCGGAAGATTCGGGCCCGGACATGATGCGGGAGAGCATGGGAAGCCTTTCAGGCCACCCCGTCGCCGAAGGAGCAACCGCCCCGGAATCTCTCAGGCCAAAGGACCGCATCGTGGGCAGGCGCTCTGGAAAGCGGACGGTTTAATCGCCGTCCCACCGAAGGGGTAAGCCATCCGGTCACTGGCCGGTGGTCAAAGCTCTCAGGTTCCGTGACAGAGGGGGTGGCATACGCAACAGGTCCGATTCCGGACCGCGGCGTCTGTCGCCAATCACTCGCACGGAAAGGCCGCCCCTCATGTCCGGCAATGACGACATCGCCCATATCGAAGAAGAATTGCCCCTGCAGGACTTGCCGCTGGACGCTTGGCATCGGGCAAAAGGCGCGCGCATGGTCGGTTTTGCCGACTATAACATGCCCATCCAATATGAAGGCATCATGGCCGAGCACGCATGGACCCGCGAGCATGCGGGCCTGTTCGATGTCAGCCATATGGGCCAGCTGCTTTTTTCCGGCGAAGGCGTGGACGACGCGCTTGAACATCTGCTGCCGAGCGACATCAGGGGGTTGAAGCCCTTCCGCCAGCGTTACTCGATGCTGCTCGATGAGGATGGCGGCATTCTGGACGACTTGATGGTCTCCCGTCTGGGCGGTGACGCCTTTGACGGCGCGGACATCTACATGGTCGTCAACGGCGCGACCAAATATGACGATATGGGCTGGATGATCGAACATCTGCCCGATGAGGTCGTCATGAATCATATGGATGAGCAGGCGCTGCTCGCCCTGCAGGGGCCGGAAGCGGGTGAGGCGCTTGCCAGCCTGATCCCTGAAACCGCCGACCTTCTGTTCATGCAGTCTGGCCTCTTCATCTGGCGTGGCGTGCCGCTGTGGATCAGCCGGTCGGGCTACACCGGCGAGGATGGCTTTGAAATCAGCGTGCCCGGCGATGATGTCACGCTGCTTGCAGACGCGCTGTGCGGTTTGCCGCAGGTGAAACCGATCGGCCTTGGCGCGCGGGACTCGCTTCGCCTTGAAGCCGGTTTGCCGCTTTATGGCCATGATCTTACGCCCGCGGTCAGCACGATCGGCGCGGATCTGGGCTTTGCGATCCAGAAACGCCGCCGGGAGGAGGGGGGCTTCATCGGCCATGCTCGCGTGATGAAGGAATTGGCCGATGGACCCGGATCAAAACGCGTCGGTTTGAAGATAGAAGGCCGGCTGCCCGCGCGGGAAGGTGCGCCGATCTTCGCCGGAGTGGCGCGGGTGGGTGAAGTGACGTCCGGCGGCTTTGCGCCTACCGTCGGCGCACCCATCGCGATGGGCTGGGTTAGCCTGCCGCACAGCGCGATCGACACCGCGCTCGAAATCGAGGTGCGCGGCAAGCGCATCGCCGCGACCGTCGCTCCGATGCCATTCATTCCGCATCGCTATCGTCGCAAAGCCTGATTTTTTCTTTTCCGAGGGGAGAAGCACCACATGAGCCGTTATTTCACTGACGAACATGAATGGATCGATGTCGAAGGCGAAATCGCCACCGTCGGCATCACTGATTATGCGCAGGAACAGTTGGGCGACATCGTGTTCGTCGAACTGCCTGCCGAGGGCACGACTTTTGACAAGGGCGACGACGCCGCAGTCGTGGAGTCGGTCAAGGCCGCGTCCGACGTTTATGCGCCCATCTCCGGCGAAGTCGTCGAGGCCAACAGCGCGCTTGAGGATGAACCCGCGCTCGTGAACAGCGATGCAGAGGAAGATGGCTGGTTCTTCAAGCTGCGCATCACCGATACGAGCGAGCTGGACGGCCTGATGAATGAAGCCGCCTACAAGAAGTTCGTCGCCGCGCTTTAACAGACATAAGTCCCTCCCATCAGGGAGGAGGAAAGGGGTGGGTCGCGACCGCAGGGAGCGTCCGCCCCATAGAGATGGCGGCAGGCTTGCTTTGCTCGCTACCACCCCAGACCCTCCCGTGAAGGGAGGGGGGAGTTTTGGAACATGCGCTACCTACCCCTTACCGATGCAGACCGGCAGGACATGCTGTCCGTTATCGGCGCGGCATCCATTGACGACCTGTTCGTCGATGTCCCCGCTGAAGCGCGCCTTCCCGGAAAGATCGGCGGCCTGCCCGATCATGCCAGCGAACTGGCGGTCGAGCGCCATATGGCGGCGCTGGCGCGGAAAAACCTGTCGGCGGGGGAGGCGCCCTTCTTCCTGGGCGCAGGCGCCTACAGGCATCATGTTCCTGCCAGCGTCGATCATCTGATCCAGCGCGGCGAGTTCCTGACCGCCTATACGCCCTATCAGCCGGAAATCGCGCAGGGCACGTTGCAGGTGCTGTTCGAATTCCAGACGCAGGTCGCCCGCCTGCTCGGCTGCGACGTCGCCAACGCCTCCATGTATGACGGCTCGACCGCCTGCTGGGAAGCGATCGGCATGGCTCGCCGCATCACCAAGCGCGGCAAGGCGATCCTCTCCTCCGGCCTGCATCCCCATTATGTCTCGGTCGCCAACACCATGGCGAAGTTCACCGGCGACACGCTGGTGCATGAAGCGCCCACCCTGGACGCTGCCACCGATATCGATGCGCTGATCGCCGGCATCGACAAGGATACGAGCTGCGTCGTCGTCCAATATCCCGACATCCTCGGCCGCATCGCCGACCTGACCCCGCTCGCCGAGGCGGCGCACGCCGCAGGTGCGCTGCTGGTCGCGGTGGTAACGGAACCCGTCGCGCTGGGTGCGTGCCGGGCGCCGGGCCATATGGGCGCGGACATCGTCGTGGGCGAAGGCCAGTCGATCGGCGTCGGCCTGCAATTCGGCGGGCCTTATCTGGGCCTGTTCGCGTGCAAGCAGAAATATGTCCGACAGATGCCGGGCCGCCTGTGCGGCGAGACGGTCGACGCGGCGGGCAAGCGCGGCTTCGTGCTGACCCTCTCGACCCGCGAACAGCATATCCGCCGTGAAAAGGCGACGTCGAACATCTGCACCAATTCGGGCCTGTGCGCTCTGGCATTCAGCATTCACATGACCCTGCTGGGCGAAAAGGGCCTGCGGGAACTTGCGGCGCTGAATCATGCGCTCGCCTGTCAGGCTGCTGAGCGCCTGGCGCAGGTGCCGGGCGTCACGCTGCTCAACGACAGCTTTTTCAACGAATTCACGCTGATCCTGTCAAAGGACGCGCGCGAAATCGTCCGTAACCTTGCGGACAGGGGCGTGCTGGGCGGTGTTTCGCTGGGCCGCCTGTTTCCCGATGCGCCGCAGATCGGCAACGGCCTGGTTGTCGCCGTCACTGAAACCGTGACGCCGGAGGATATCGAAACCCTTGCCAAGGCGCTTGAGGAGGAACTGGCATGACCATGCTCAAGGAAGGCCGTCCCACCGCGCCGCAGGCCATCACCCAGGCCGATGCGCCTCCGGCAACCGTCACTGGCAACCGCGCCCTGATGCTGGAAGAAGCGCTGATCTTCGAGATCGGTTCGACCGACACCACCGGCGTCGATTTCGCGGAGGCCCCGAAAGTCACCAGCCGCCTCGGTAATCTCGCCCGCACGGACGGCATCGGCCTGCCGGGCCTGTCGGAACAGGAAACGGTGCGCCATTATACGCGCCTCAGCCGCCAGAACTATGCCATCGACCTTGGCCTGTTCCCGCTCGGCTCCTGCACGATGAAGCACAATCCGCGCCTGAACGAGAAGGTCGCGCGGATGCCCGGTTTCGCCGACCTTCACCCGCTGGCGCCCCAATCGACGGTGCAGGGCGCACTCGCGGTGATCCATGAACTGGCCGAATGGCTCATCAAGCTGACCGGCATGCATTCGGTCGCGATGAGCCCCAAGGCAGGCGCGCATGGCGAACTATGCGGCCTGCTTGCGATCCGCGCCGCGCTCGAAGCCCGGGGTGACGCGCGCAGCGTCATCCTCGTCCCTGAAAGCGCCCACGGCACCAACCCCGCCACCGCAGCCTTCTGTGGCTACAAGGTCGAGGACATACCCGCTACGCTGGATGGCCGCGTTGACCTTGAAGCGCTCAAGGGCCGTCTCGGCCCGGACGTCGCGGCGGTGATGATCACCAACCCCAACACCTGCGGCCTGTTCGAGCGAGACATGAAGACGATCTCTGACGCGGTCCATGCCGCCGGGGCCTTCGTCTATTGCGACGGTGCGAACTTCAACGCCATCGTCGGCCGGGTCCGCCCCGGCGACCTTGGCGTCGATGCGATGCATATCAACCTGCACAAGACCTTCTCCACCCCGCACGGCGGTGGCGGTCCCGGTTCCGGCCCGGTGGTGCTGAGCCAGGCGCTCGCTCCCTTCGCGCCGCTCCCCTTCGTCGAGCGTCAGGGCGATCAATTCGCGCTGATCGAAGAAGAAACGGCGCAGGGCCATCATGGCCAGACCTTTGGCCGCATGGTCGCCTTCCACGGCCAGATGGGCATGTTTACTCGCGCGCTCACCTATATTCTCAGCCATGGCGCGGATGGACTGCGGCAGGTCGCGAGCGACGCGGTGCTCAATGCCAATTACATCCTGCGCAGTCTGGACGATGTGCTGGACGCGCCTTTTGGCCAGAGCGGCCCATGCATGCATGAGGCGCTGTTCAGCGACAAGGGGCTGGCCGAAGGCTTCACCACGCTCGACATCGCCAAGGGGCTGA
Source organism: Sphingobium sp. MI1205 (assembly GCF_001563285.1). Taxonomy (NCBI): domain Bacteria; kingdom Pseudomonadati; phylum Pseudomonadota; class Alphaproteobacteria; order Sphingomonadales; family Sphingobiaceae; genus Sphingobium; species Sphingobium sp. MI1205. The sequence continues at coordinate 2,461,683 of NZ_CP005188.1, read as the reverse complement.
TCGACGAAGGCTTCCATCCCATGACCATGTATTTCCCGTTGGTCGTCCATGGCGCGATGCTGATCGAACCGACCGAAACCGAAAGCAAGGCAGCGCTCGATCAGTTCATCATGGCGCTGCGCAGCCTCGCCCAGCGCGCCAAGGCGGGGGACGAGGCGTTGAAGGGGGCGCCCCATTTCGCACCGCGCCGTCGCCTTGACGAGACGCTTGCCGCTCGCAAGCCGATCCTTGCATGGACCGACCCGGCACTGGCGCAGGCCGCAGAATGACCGGCGGACCGGAGCCGTGGGAACCCGGTTCCGGCCCCGCTGCGGCGGACAAGCGCCATGCCCCCGCAACCGAGCGCAATCGCGACGCCATCCTCGCTGTCCTGCGAGACGAGCTGCCACCTTCCGGCCTTGTGCTGGAGGTGGCGAGCGGAAGCGGCGAACATGCGGTTCATTTTGCCACCACCTTGCCCGCGCTCGACTGGCAGCCCAGCGACCCCGATCCTGCGGCGCTTGCCTCCATCGAAGCATGGCGCGTTGAGGCCCGCTGTCCCAACCTGCGCCCGCCCGTCCGGCTTGATGCGGCGGCAGACTGGCCGATCAGGCAAGCCGACGCGATCCTGTGCATCAACATGGTCCACATCAGCCCTTGGGAAGCGACGGTCGGATTGATGAAAGGGGCGGGAAGGCTTCTGCCTCCCTCGGGCCTTCTCTACCTTTACGGCCCCTTCCTTCGGCAGGACCTTGCAACAGCGCCCAGCAACCTTGCTTTCGACGCCTCGCTAAAGTCTCGCGATCCGCAATGGGGCCTGCGCCGCATGGAGGATGTAGTCGCCGCCGCCGGGGGTGAAGGGCTGGCCTTTCAGAAGCTGGTCGAAATGCCCGCCAACAATCTATCGTTGCTCTTCCGCAAGCGCCTGTCCTGAAAAGCGCTTCGACAGGCGAGATCGAAGCGGATATGGGGCGAAAGCTGATGCCCGATACGCTGCCATCCCTCGTCACTGCGGAACTCACCGCGCCTGCTGATCCTCGCGCGGCGGCCATGGCGGGCGCGTTGGCGGCGAAATATCCTTATGCATCGCGCGCCGTGCTGTTCTACGGCTCTTGCCTGCGAGAGAAGAATCTCGATGGGCTGATGCTGGATTTCTACCTTATCGTGTCGGACTATCGCGGGGCTTATGGCAAAAGCTGGCTGGCCACCGCCAACCGGCTGATCCCGCCCAATGTCTTCCCGTTCGAACATAACGGCCTGGTCGCCAAGTATGCTGTGCTTTCGGAGGCGGACTTCGCTCGACTGAACAGCATGGATGCTGACAATGTTTCGGTCTGGGCGCGCTTTGCCCAGCCTGCCCGTCTGCTCTGGGTGGCGGATGATCTTGCGCGGCAGCGGGCGGTCAGCGCTATCGCCAGCGCCGCGCCGACACTGCTGTCGCTGGCCCGCCCAATGGCGAAGGCGCAGGACGCGCTATCGCTCTGGAAGACTGGCTTCACACTGACCTACAACGCCGAATTGCGGGCGGAGAAGAAGGGGCGTTCCAACTCGATCGTGGACGTAGACGCCGACCGCTATCGCCGTTTTGGAGAGGCCGCGCTGGCTGATGGGCTACCGCCTTCGCCGAAAGATGCGCCTGCCCGATGGCGCGAGCTTCAGCGTCGCGGCAAGCGCCTGTCGGTTATCCGTCTTGCCAAGGCCAGCTTCACCTATGCGGGCGGCATCGATTATCTGGCGTGGAAGATCAATCGCCACGCAGGCACGGCGATCGTCATCAAACCCTGGCAGCGCCGCTGGCCGCTGCTTGGCGCGCTTACTCTGCTGCCGCGGCTGTTCCGGGGTGGTGCGATCCGTTGAGCGCATTGGACAGCGCGTGGGACAGACCCATCAGCGTATAGGGCTTTCGCAGCACCTGGTGCCCGCCAAATTCCGAACCCTCCGCAATATCGCCCGCATATCCGGTGACGAACAGCACCGGCACATGTGCGTAGGCAGCGGGCAGGGAGCGGACCATTTCCGGCCCGGTCATGTCTGGCATCAGCACATCGCTGACTATCAGACCGATGTCACGGTGACTGGCAAGCAGCTTAGCGGCCTTTGACGGATGATCGCATGCGACGGGCAGATGGCCCAGTTCCGCCAGCGCCGCCATCGTCTGGTTCAGCACGCGGGGATCATCCTCGACGACCAGGATGCGCGTGGGTGGATGCAGCACCGGCTCCCGATCGGACAGGGGCGCTTCACCAGCCGATTGCCCGCTGAGGCTGACCCGGCGGGGCAGGTAGATCTGGACACTGGTACCGTGGCCCAATTCCGATTCGATGCGGATTTCACCTTGGCTCTGCCGTACGAAGCCGAAAATCTGGCTAAGCCCCAGCCCGGTGCCCTTGCCGACGGGTTTGGTCGTGAAAAAGGGTTCGAATACTCGAGCGAGAACGTCGGGGGCCATGCCGCATCCATCGTCTGTGACGCTCAGCACGACATAATCCCCCGCCGCGCATTCCCCGATCTCGTTTCCAGCGAGCAGCGCCTGGCGCGTTTCGATGACCAGCCTGCCCCGACCATCCATCGCGTCGCGGGCATTGACGCACAGGTTCAATATGGCGTTTTCCATCTGGTGCTGATCGACGAAAATGTGCCAGCCATCAGCCTGATTATCGAAGGAGACAATGATCTGGTCGCCGATCGACCGGTCGATCAGTTCCGCCATGTCCTTTACCAGCATGTCGGGATCGACGGCGCTGGGCAGCAGTGGCTCGGAGCGGGCGAAGGCGAGCAGGCGGCGGGTCAGCGCCGCGGCGCGGGTTGCGCCGTCCATGGCATTGTCCAGATGCCGGGAAGCCTCCTGCGGCTTCAGGCGCAACGTGCGCTTGGCCAGTTCCAGGCCGCCGACGACGACCGCGAGCATGTTGTTGAAATCATGCGCGATGCCGCCAGTCAACTGGCCCACGGCATCCATCTTCTGCATCTGGCGCAGATTTTCCTCGGCGGCCGCGCGTTCCGCCGTTTCCTTTTTCAATTGCTCATAGGCGCTCGACAGCTCCACGGTGCGCGCGGCAACTGCGGCCTCCATCCGGTCGGCGCGCTCGGCCTCCATGTCCGCGATGCGGCGGGCGCTGCGACGCTCGGTCAGGGCTGCGTTCGCCATCCATAGCGCAAACAGGACGCAGACAAACAGCACCAGACCGAACAGACGCGAGGTTCGATCAACCCATTGCGTGCGATTGCCCGCCAGCTTCACCGCCAGGCTGCGTTCCTGAAGCCGGCCATTTTCGGCCTGGATCACCCGGTCGAGCAACTTGTTGATATGCTTCAGCTCTTCTGACTTGCCCGCCTGGTGGAATTGGCCCAGGGCGGCCATCTTCTGGTCATAGGTTGTGCGCAGACCGATTTCGTTCAGCGTCTTTCCGCGCTGCTCGAAGGCCTGCTTTAATTCCCGCACATTGGCTCGCTGCCATCCCGATCGGCGCGTTGCATAGGTCAGCAGCTTGAGCTGGCTCGACGCGGTACGCCATTGATCCTGGAATAGGCGGCCAACGTCGGGATCCAGGCTGATCACATAGCGGGCCAGCGTCACTTCGGCGCGCGCGGTCTTGGCCTCAAACGCGCGGGCAAGGGCGATAATCTCGAAACTGCGCCGCTGTTCCGTCAGCGCGCGTTCATGATCCCGCGTCGCCGTGCTGGCGCTGTAGAGCAGGGTGCCGAGCGCCCCGACCAGCAATATCACCAGGACGAGTGGAAGGAAGCGTCGTACCGCTGCTTGCCAGCCGGACTCCTGATCTTCCATGCAATAACTGTCCGCCATCAACCCTTACATTAGTCGAACAGTATTACCGGCGAAATATCAAGGATGAAAAGGTTCCCCGATGTTGTTGCCCTTCGTCGGACACTCGCGTCGCAAAGGCGGCAAGGCGCTTGCTGGCGCGATTAAGCGATGGCTCCGGTCGCCTTTCCAGCGACCTCGAATATGCCGATGATCTGCCCGACCTGTTCGTCGCTATGCTCTGCGCAAAGCGAGCAGCGTAGCAGGAACGTGCCAGCCGGTGTCGCGGGCGGCCGAGCCATGTTGACATAGAGACCCAGTTCCAGCAGCGCCTGCCACATCGCAACAGCCTGGGTCTGATCGGTCAGGATTACGGCGATGATTGCCGATTGGGGCGTTTCAGTCCCCAGCTTGAAACCAAGGTCCGTCAGGCCCTTGTGCAACCTCTGGCTGTTCTTCCAAAGATGCGCGCGCTTTTCCCCCGCATGCATGAGCTTGCGGATCGAGGTGGCGGCGGTGGCGACCACGCTGGGCGGCAGCGATGCGGTGAAGACATAGGGACGGCAGACCAGGCGCAGCACTTCGAACTTGGGATGGTTGGACACGCAGAATCCACCCACCGTGCCAACTGATTTGGAAAAGGTGCCGACGACGAAATCGACGTCATTCTCGACGCCCTGCTCTTCATACACGCCGCGCCCGTTGGCTCCGAAAAAGCCCATGCCATGCGCTTCATCGACCAGGATCATGCAATTGGGATGCTTGCGCACAGCCGCGACCATCTCGGGCAGGGGGGCGACGTCGCCCAGCATCGAATAGACGCCTTCCAGCACGACCAGCTTCTGCGCGTCCGCAGGCAGGCGGCCAAGGCGCTTGTCCAGATCCTCGACGCTGTTGTGGCGGAAACGGACGATCTCCGCATCGCCCAGGAAGCAGCCGTCATAGATGGAGGCGTGACTGTCGGCATCCAGAATGATGTAATCGCCACGACCCGCCAATGTGGAGATCATGCCCAGATTGGCCTGGTAACCGGTGGAAAAGACCATCGCGCCGGAGGTGCCGTAAAATTCCTTGAGCGCCTCTTCGACTTCCTTGTGGCCCTGATAGGTGCCGTTCAGCACGCGGCTGCCGGTCGTGCCAGCGCCAAATTCGTCCAGCGCCTTCTTGCCCGCCGCGACCACATCCGGGTCGAACGTCATGCCCATATAATTATAGGTGCCGAGCAGGATCGTTTCCCGGCCCTTGATAACCGCCTGGGTCGGTGACTTCACCTCGTCCATGACGATCGCAAAGGGATCGCGCACGCCAGTCGCCAGCAGCGCCTCGCGCTCGGCGATCAGCGGATCGAATTTGGAAAACAGGTCGCGCGCGCCGGTCACTTCGGCGGGCGTGTGGGCGTCGGTGGCGGTTTCCGCTGCGTCTGTCATCTCGTTATCCAAATATCCGTTCGTCCCCACTTGAGCGGTGGGACGTTACGCGAATGCGCGGGTCGTTTCGCCCGCTTGCGAAAGCAGCCCGGATCAGCCTTTCAGCTTCGCCACAGCATCGACAAGCTGGCCGACGGTCTCGATTTCGGCCTGCATGTTCATCGTGATGATGATGTCGAACTCGTCCTCGATCGCCGCGACGAAATCCATCACCGTCAGGCTGTCCCATTCCAGGTCGCCTGCAAAGGTGGTGGCCTCGCTCAGTTCGACGCCCTTCTTGTTGAAGGGGCCGATCTGCGCGGTGATGCTATCGAAAATCTGCTGGCGATCCGTCATTATCTGTTCAAAGCTTTCCCGTGAAAGGGTGGCTTTTGCCCCCAAGCCTCGCCTCTTGGCAAGGGAATAAGGCGGCAATCGGGCAGCATCGCGCCCGATTGTGCCACCGATTTGGGTGTCAGCGGAAATTGTCGGCGTATGCCTGAATCTTCAACGTCTTGGGCGGCGTGGCAATGAGGCTGTAGTCGATGCCATATTTGTCGGCATAGGCGCGCGCGGCGTCCTGCGAGGGAAAAGTCAGCTTCACCTGGCTCTGCGTATCGCCTGATCCGGCCCAGCCCGTCAGGGGATCGGGCTTTTTCGCCTCGCTCGGTGCGAACTCCAGCACCCATTTGTCGGTCCGCGCCTTGCCGGACTGAAGAGCGTTCTTCTGGATCTGATAGATGCGCGCAGCCATCGTGGCGTCAAACTCCTTGGGGCGATGGCTCCGTTGCACCAGCGGGTGTCTGGAAGTCAAGGCTTGCGGCGGGTATCGGCGCGTTTCGTGCGTAGCGTTGCGGCGGCGCCCGCAGGATCGTCGGGCCAGGGATGTCTTGGATATCGGCCGCGCATCTCCTTGGCGACCGCGCTCCAGCTTCCCGCCCAAAAGCCGGGCAGGTCGCGCGTCGTCTGGATCGGCCGTCCCGCAGGAGACGTCAGCGACAGGACAAGCGGGATCCGTTCGCTCCCGACGACCGGATGCTCGGCCAGGCCGAACAGCGCCTGCACCCGCAATTCGACCTTGGGCCCGCCCTCTGCGGCATAATCGATCGCATTGCTGCTCCCCGCAGGCGAGCGGAAATCCGGCGGGGCGAGCCGGTCGAGCTGTTGCTTGCCGTCCCAGCCGATCAGCCCTTCCAGCACTGCCGACAGCTGCGACCGGTCAATGTCCGACAGGCGCCGCTTGCCCGTGAGCAGGGGTAGGAGCCACTCGTCGAGGCTGGTGATCAGCGCCGCGTCCGAAAGCGCCTCGATCCCGGCGAACCCCGCCCGCATCCTGAGTGACCGCGCGGCCTCCGACCAGGGCAGCAGGTCCAGCCCGCCACGCCTGACGCCGTCCAGCAGAGCCACCGCCACTGCGTCTGGGTCCGGCCTGTCATCCGACCCGGACGAAAGCCGTACCGCGCCGAGCCGCCTTTCCCGCAGCGCCTCTATCCCGCCGGTCTCGGGCCGGAAGCGCACGGTGCGATGTTCCGCCACCCGGTCGCTGAACAGGCGCAGCACATCGTCCTCGTCGATCGGCGCGGCAGACAATATCCGCGCACCCGCAGCGCTGCCCTGCACTTCGCCAACCGCCAGCCACTCCTCCCGCGCGAGCGGGCTGGCGGGGTCCAGCCGGAAGCCGCGCCCACCCACGCTGGCCCAGTCCGCGCCGTCTGCGGACCGGCGCTTCGCCACCCGGTCGGGAAAGGCGAGGGCGAGACAAAGGCCGATGCTCCTGTCTCCCTTCCCGCCGCCAGAAGGGGTCGGCGTGACCTTTATCAGGCCAGCCCATCGCCTCGCCATTGCCCGGGCCGCGTCGGCCCGCTTCCCGGACTCCCGCCGCCATCGCATCCGCCGTTGCGACAGGTCGATGTCCTGCCCACCGACTCCGCGCTCGCCCAGCAGCACGGCTACGTCGGCGGCAACCTCCGCCAGACCCATCTCACCCGCCCGGATCAGCATATGGCCGATCCGCGGGGCAAGCGGCAGCCGGGCCAGCGCCTTGCCATGCGCCGTGATCCGGCCGTCCTTATCCAGCGCTTCCAGCGCCGTCAGCCGCGTTCTCGCCTCGCTCAGCGCAGCCGCAGGCGGGACATCGAGCCAGCGCAGGCTAGCCGGATCGCTCACCCCCCACAGAGTGCAGTCGAGCAACAGGCTCGACAGGTCGCTTTCCAGAATTTCGGGCGGGTCAAAGGGCGGCATGCCCGCCGTCGCCGCCGCTTCCCACAGGCGGTAGGCTACACCTGGCCGTTGCCGCGCAGCGCGTCCTGCCCGCTGCGTCGCCGCCGCCTGGCTTGCCCGTTCGGTGACAAGGCGCGTCACGCCGGCTGCCCGGTCATAGCGCGGACGGCGCGCCAGCCCCGAATCGATCACGATCCGCACGCCATCAATGGTCAGGCTTGTTTCAGCGATGGACGTCGCCAGAATGACCTTGCGCAGCCCCTCGCGCGATGGCCGGATGGCGGCCCGCTGGGCTGCGGGATCGAGGCTGCCGTGCAACCGGTGCACCTCGACGCCCAGTCCCTCCAGTCGCTCCGCCGTCCGTTCGATCTCGCCGACGCCGGGCAGGAAGGCGAGCAGGTCTCCTTTGCTTTCTTCGGTCAGCGCGCGCCGCACGGCCGCAGCCATCTCGTCCTCGATCCGCCTTTCCGCCGACCGCCCCAGATGCCGCAGTTCCAGCGGTTGTATCCGCCCCTCGCTCTCCAACACCGGCGCGTTGTCCAGCAAGGCCGCGAAGCGCGCGCCGTCCAGTGTCGCCGACATCGGCACGATGCGCAGGTCCGGCCGCAACGCGCCCTGAGCATCCAGCGCCAGAGCCAGGCCGAAATCGCTGTCCAGGCTCCGCTCATGCACTTCGTCAAACAGCACTGCCGACACGCCCGACAGTTCAGGATCATCCTGTATCCGCCGCACGAAAATACCCTCGGTCAACACCAGGATGCGCGTCCGTGCCGACTGCTTGCTGTCCATGCGCGTGGCATAGCCAACGGTTCCGCCCGCCGCCTCGCCCATCATTTCGGCGATACGTTCCGCCGCCGCGCGGGCCGCCAGCCTGCGGGGGGACAGCAGCAGGATCTGGCCCGTGCACCATGGCTCGTTCAGCAGGGCAGGGGCGACCGCCGTCGTCTTGCCCGCGCCGGGCGGCGCGACGAGTACGGCGTTGCTTGCCTTTCGCAGCGCGTCCAGCAGCCGGGGCAGAACATCATATATGGGTAGCGGGGCACTCATCCTGCGTCCCTGTCGCGCCAATCAGCCGTCAGCGCAAGCCATCGAACCCGCCCGCCACGCCACCGATATGCGTGGCTATCCAAAAAGCAGGGCGTGCACCGGATTCGTCGGGTCCAGCAGCATCTTCGCCGTCAGCCCCAGCGACATGACGATCAATAGCGGCCGGATCAGCTTGCTGCCGAACCGCATGGCCAGATGCGACCCGATCTGCCCGCCGGTGATGCTGCCCACGGCCATCGCCAGCCCGGCGATCCAGATCACATGGCCGCCCGCGATCATCGTCATCAACCCGGCGATGTTGCTCGCGAAATTCGCGGCTTTCGTCTGCGCCGTCGCCCGGACCAGCCCCAACCCGCCCAGCGCCACGAATATGGTCGTGTAGAAAGCGCCCGCGCCGGGGCCGAAAAAGCCGTCATAAAAGCCGATTCCCCCGATCAGCAGGCTCAGCGCGACGATGCCCACCCGGCTGCGCCGATCCATCTCGCTCACCTTGGGGGAAAAGGTGAAATAGGCGGCGAGTGCAATCAGCAGCGCGGGCATCAGTCCCGCCAGAATGGCAGGGTCCACGCGCTGGATCAGCCATGCGCCGCCCACTGACCCGGCAAAGGCGGCGATGATCGGCCAACGATAGGCTTTCAGATCCATATGTCCCGCCCGCGCGTAAGCGATGCAGGCGCCGAAGGTGCCAAGGGAGGATTGCAGCTTGTTGGTGGCAACGGCGGGGACGGGCGGCACCCCGGCGGCGAGCAGCGCGGGCAAGGCGATCAGGCCACCGCCGCCCGCCATGGCGTCGATGCACCCGGCAATCAGCGCGGCCCCCATCAGGAAAGCCAGAGTTTCGGGAGATAAGATCATGTAAGGGGCGCCCCGCTCATCCTGCCGCCCGCCCGAGCTTGCGAACGCAATCGGCGGGACGCAACATGATACGATCGGGAAGTCCCAATTCCTCAATAAGCGCGTGCAATGGCGAACTCGACCGCCTCGGTCAGCGCGGCCTTGGCGCTGCCTGAGTCGAACTGACCCAGTGCATCGATCGCCCGCTGGCCATAGAGCCGCGCCCGCGCCAGCGTGTCGTCAATCGCGCCCGTCTTGCGCAGCAGCTGCGTTGCATGCGCCAGGTCCTCGTCGGCCACCCGGTTGCCCGCCATAGCCTGCTTCCAGAAAGCGCGATCGTCTTCGGCGCCGCGCGCATAGGCCAGGATTACCGGCAGCGTTACCTTGCCATCGCGGAAATCGTCGCCTGCATCCTTGCCCATGGTCGCGCCATCCGATTCATAGTCGATGGCGTCGTCGATTAGTTGGAATGCGATGCCGAGGTTGCGGCCATAGACGTCCAGCGCCTTTTCCTCCGCCTCGTCCCGGTCCGCGACGACCGCCGAAATCCGGCATGCGGCTGCGAACAGGGCGGCGGTCTTTGCGCCGATAATGTCCAGATATTGTTCTTCGCTGGTGTCGATCTTGCGCTGGGCGGTCAGCTGGTTGACCTCACCCTCGGCGATCACCGCCGAGGCGTTGGACAGGATCTTGAGCACCTTGAGCGATTCCGCCTCGACCATCAGTTCGAAGGCGCGGGAAAACAGGAAGTCGCCAACCAGCACGCTGGCGCTGTTGCCCCAGATGATGTTGGCGGTCTTGCGGCCCCGGCGCAGGCCCGACCCATCGACCACATCATCGTGCAGCAGCGTGGCGGTGTGGATGAACTCGACCGCCGCGGCCAGCTTGTAATGGCGGCTTCCCGCATAGCCCACCAGCTGCGCGCAGGCGAGCGTCAGCATCGGCCGCATCCGTTTGCCGCCGCCTGCGATCAGATGGCCCGCCAATTCGGGGATCAGCGGTATGCGCGACTGCATCCGGTCCAAAATGACGACATTCACATGGTTCATGCCCTGGGCGACCAGCGCCATCATCGGGGCGAGCGAAGGCGCGCCGTTGGCGCGGCCGATGGGATGGACATTGCCGGAGGCGGGTGCGGTCATGACCCGGCCCATGTGGCGGCGCAAAATGCAGATGGCAAGCGGGAATAGCTTGCGCGCGGCGCGGGATGGCGCAAAAAGCGCGCGAAGATTGGGAGGACAGGCGTGGACGAGACTTTGAAAGGGTATCGCGAGAGCATCGACAATATCGACGCCGCGCTCGTGTTCATGCTTGCCGAGCGTTTCAAGGTCACACAGGCGGTCGGCGAATATAAGGCGACCCATGACCTGCCGCCTGCCGACCCCGGCCGTGAGGAACGCCAGATCGCCCGCCTGCGTCAGCTTGCGACCGATGCCAATCTCGACCCGGACTTTACCGAAAAATTCCTGCGCTTCATCATCGATGAAGTGATCCGCCATCATGAACGGCTACGCGAAAGCTGAACGCCGCCCTATTGGTCAGGCTGGCTCGTTTACCGTTTCGCGATTGCCTCGCGACCGTCCCAAAAGCACGCCCACCAGCGCCAGCGCGAATCCCGCCAACTGGACTGGCCCCAGCCGCTCGTCGAACAGCAGCCAGGCTTCGATAGCGGCCAATGGCGGCACGAGCAGCAGCAGCATCGACATACGGGTCGGCCCCTGTTTCCGCACCAGCCAGATCAGCAAGGACAGCCCGCCTGCCGACAAGCCCAGCACCGACCAGCCAAGCCCCATCCATAGCAATGGACTATTGTCCCAGCGCATCTCACCGATTGTCAGCACAGCGCCGATCGCGACCAGCGCTCCACCTGCATTCTGCACAGCGCCTGAAATCCAGATGCCATCGCGCGCGATCGAACCGCGCTGCACCATTGTGCCGCCGGTCATGCCGATCACTGCGACGAATCCGGCAATGGCAGGGATTAGCGGGATGCCGTCCGCACCGGATCGCTCGATCGCTGGCAAAAGTACGCAGGTGACGCCTGTAATTGCTATGGCGAGCCCTGCCCATGCGCGGCCTAGCAGCCGGTCGCCCAGCAGGGCCACGCTCGCCACCGCGACCATCAAGGGTTGCAACGCCCCCAACAATGCCATGATTCCCGCTGGCATGCCATTATAGACGGCCCACCAACTCACTGTCAGATAGACGCCATGCAGCATCGCGCCCGCAACGATGTGCAGCATTAATCGCTTCCCGCGGGGCAGTTTCTGCCGTGCGCCCAAAGCGATCATGGCCAGCAGCATCGCCGTCAGCGTCAGCCGGATGCTTAATATCAGTTCGGGCGCGCCATGCGGCGCCATTCCCCGCGCAACGATGAAGCCGGTGGACCAGATGAGGACGAACAGCAGTGAGGCGCCGATTGCGATCATTCGCGACCGGCCCGGATCGCCGCGCCGCCTGCAAATGGCGTGATCGCCACCAGCAGCAGCGACGCTGCCCCCAGGAATTTGAGCGCCGCGCCGCTGCCATCCCCCAACGTCCCCGCGCCGAAGATCAGCAGCGGCACCGCCAGCGGCAATGCCAGCAGCCCTGACAGCGCGCCGCTAGACCGCAGTCCCGCCGTGAGACTCGCTACCAGCAGCCCCAGCGCAGCCAGCGCCGGGGTTCCGATCAGCAAGCCCAGTTCCAGCAGCCCTATCGTCGCCCCGTCCAGCTTCAGCAGCGCCGCCGCTGGCAAGGTTGCGATCATCAGTGCCGGGCCGAAGCCAAGCCAATGCGCGATCAGCCGCGACAATATCACCATCTCCTCGCCAATGCCGCGCAGGGCGATCTGGTCCAGCACGCCAGCGTCCCGGTCCGGCGCGATCAGCCGATCGACCGGCAGCAGGCTGGCGAGCAGCGCCGCGATCCACAGCATACCTCCGCCCGACCGCCGCAGCAGCGCCGCGTCCGGCCCCACTGCAAAGGGATAGAGGCTGGCGACCAGCAGCAGGAATGCGATCGGCAGCCATAGTCCCGCAGACTGCCAGGCCTGCCGCAAGTCTCGCGCGGTGAGCAGCAGGATCAGCCTCACGCAGCATCCTTTGCCAGATAATCGGCAAGCGCGATGGTCACGGGAGCTGCCATCGGCAACGGCTGATGCGACGCCGCCACGACGACCCCCCCCGTCGCCAGATGCGCCTCCACCGCCGCGCCCAGCAGCGCGAGCGACGCGTCGTCCAGCCCGTTCCCCGGCTCGTCCAGCAGCCACAGCGGCGCGCCACCGGCAATCACTCGCGCCAGGGAGGCGCGTTTGCGCTGCCCGGTCGACAGCATCCGCACCGGTATGTCGCGGATCGGTGCCAGCGCCATGGCGTCCATCGCCCGGTCCAGCGTCTCCGGATCAGCGCCATCCAGCCGCGCCCAGAAGCCCAGCGCCGTCTGCAACCTGTCCTCCATGTCCAGCGCAAGCCGTTCGTCGGCCAGCGCGATCCGTCCGCGCCGCTCGATCGTGCCGGCCACCGGTCGTAGCAGCCCGGCGCAGATCCGCATCAGGCTCGACTTGCCGATGCCATTGGGTCCGCGCAGCAGTGCGCTTCCGCCCGGTTCCAGCGTCAGGTCCACCCCCCTGAACAGCAGTCGCCCGCCGCGCGCGCAGGCAATGCCCGACAGGCACAGCGCCGCATCGCTCATGGTGCGACCATGTCCTCCAGAACCTGCATGTCCACATCGGATAGGCCGAAATGATGGCCGATCTCATGCACCACCACATGGGTGATCAGCGCATCCAGCGGCACGCCCGTCTCCACCCATTCATCCAGCAGCGGCCTGCGGAACAGATGCACCGTCGGCGGGCTGTCTCCGGTCTGCACCGGTTCCCCGATCGGACGGCCGCTGTAAAGGCCGGTGAGGCCGAACGGGTCGTCGATCTCCATTTCCTTCAATATCTGTTCATCGGCGAATTCCTCAACGAAGAGGGCGACGTTGGACAGATGTGACCGGAACGGATCGGGCAGCCGCGACAAAGCCTCCAGCGCCAGGCTTTCGATCCGGGCGCGCGTTGGCGGCAAAAGAAGGGGTTGACCATTGTCGGACATGGCTGCGACATAGGCGAAACAATAATATGAGGATAGGGCCATGATTGGTAAACTGTCCGGGGAAGAACGAGATCGGGAACTGGCCGATCTCCCCGAATGGACGGCGATAGCGGAGCCGGAAGGCATTCGTCGCCGCTTTGTCTTCGCCGATTTCAACGCCGCCTTCGGTTTCATGGCGCGTGTTGCGCTGCTCGCCGAACAGGCGAACCATCATCCCGAATGGTCCAACGTCTATAATCGGGTCGATATCACCCTGACGACGCATGATGCGGGCGGGCTTTCCCGCCGTGACATCGACATGGCTAAGGCGATCGACGCGTTGCTCGCCTGATCGGGCGGATCACTGCGGCCTGGCTTCGATATGATCTTCATAGCCATGCAGAGCCGCGATGACAGCCGCATCGCCGGCATAGCGCCGCCGCAACATCGCCAGCTTCGCATCGGTGCCGGTGCATAGTTCGGCGATATTTTCGATCAGGAACACACGGCGCTCGCTGTCATAGGGTTCCTCGCCCCGGAAATGGTCGCATCCGTCGCGATCCACCATGAAACTGGTGACTTCCTGCGGGAAGGGCAGCGGCTGCACGGCGTCCGGGGAAGGAGGAAGGTCAAGCGAGTTCATCGGCGCAGGCTGCGCCCGCACGGTGACTTCTGGAGAAGGCCGCTGCCGTGCGGCGACCACCTCGATCGATTCGCCCTCTATCGCGTTGAAGGAAACCACGGGAGGGGGCGCAACGGCATTGTCGGCGGACACGGCATCGCCGGACGCATCACGGCAACCCGCCGTCAGCGTCAGCATCATCACCAATGGAAACAGTCCCACCCGTGTGCCCACCGATTTCCTCCCGCAATATGGCAATTAGATCAGCGACATGCGGCAGTCGCTGTTCCTCTTCATCGAGAATCGCCATGAATGCGGCTTGCCTATAGGCGCGCACGCTCTCTTCGGGAAGGCGGCTTGCTGCGGGCAATGCGGAAATTACGATATCCAGCAGGCGTTCGACACCATGAAGGCGTCCCCATAAATAGTCATTCTCACGGTAAGCCCTGCTAAAGAACGCGCCGAAGTTATTGAATTCTATCCCCTTTAACGTCGCCTCTGCCCCGCCGGAGCGGATAGCGCTGCAATCCTCTGGCGAAATCCGGTCCACCTTCACCGGATCATATTCATCCATGGCGTGGCCCTGAAGCAACGGTAGGGTCGCGATGTCGTAAAAGGGAAAGCCGAGATAGGCGAGCAGCATGGTGCGCCGCTCCCCCTTGGGCAGCCCGGCCAGCGCATCCGCCAGCATCATGTCCGCCGTGCCGTCTCGCTCATCCAGGCCTCGCGCCTGCGCGATGGCGTCCAATGCCGCCGCAGGATTGTTGGGCAATTCCTTCGCAGCCGACCGGATCGCGCCATTGTAGAAATCCGTGCCCTCACACTCGGTGTAATGGGCCAACGCCTCATATATGGCGTCATGCATCTTCTGGACGGCCGCATCGCCTTCCTGCGACCCCACCTCCAGCGTATCGGCCAGCCGCCGCGTCAGGAAACGCAGCCGCCGGATACGAAAGGAAAGATCGTGGGTGCGGAAGAACAGCACGGGCGGTGAACCCGGCCCGACATCCTCGGTCAACCGATCCGCGCCGATCGCCCGGACATGCGACCAGAGCGCCTGCCGGTAATTTTCGCGCATCAAGGGGCTTTCTTCATCGCTCAGGCGAAAAAGCAGGGCGGCAAGATCCTCGACAATGCCCGACAGTTTCAAATGCCCATAAGCGGGAAAGGCGAAGCCCGCTGAATTGGCCGCGCGCTGCTGCGCCTTGGCCCGCCAGGCGGAAAGCCGCGCCGCGGTGGGGCGGTCCAGAAACAGCATGCCGCCCATCGCGCTTTCGACTTCCGCCTCGATGCCCGGCCGCAGCGCGTTCAAAATGCGCACCACCCTGCGGATACGGGAGGAATGGCGGTCGATCGCGTCCAGATTGTCGCGGATCGGCTGTTCGCGCGGAATGTCGCTCAGGGCGCCGAATATGGTGCGAAAAAATCCCGGCAGCGGGGCATTCTCTCCTGTTGCCTCCTCCTGCTGGTCGCCTTCACGGTTGAGCCGGACGGACCGGTGGCCGGGCTTGGGATCGATATAGACGAACCGCCGGTCAACCTCGCGTCGCGACGGCCGGTTGCGCAGCGCCCCGATCGCCTGGGCAAAGGGGGCGTTGGCCAGAACCGAACCGTCGATCAGCACGGCGTCCTCCGCCGTTCCCCGCGCGGCATGCCGTGGCAAGGCATGGGCCAGAAACGCATCGCGCGTCGGCCAGGCGCGATGACGGCGTTTGAGCACCTTGTCCAGTTCGCGCACGGTGAAGGGCGGGAATGCGCCGGGGAAGCTCGCCGTCGCCCGCGCGGCAAAGACCAGTTCGGCCGGATCGGCAAAGATCCGATCGCCCCGACCCCGCGCGCGAAAGCCGATCGACAGCCGATGCTCTGTCTCCACCACTTGGGGCGGGCTGTTGAGATTAAGGCTTTGCGGGTGCCCTTCGAAATCGGTGACCGTGACGAACAGGTCCAGCGGATGTCCTTCCGGCAACAAAGGCGGTCCGCGTTCGGCCTTTTCCATGGCGTCGAACGCATCCAGGATCATCGCGGTGAATATTTCGCCGCCAAAAGGAGGCTCGAACCAGCGCGATCGGATGAAATTGGACAGCTTGTGCCGCACCTCCTCGCGCGTGTTGGGGGCGACCGTGCGCTCTACCGTATCGCCGGGATGCCGCGCCGCCATCCAGACGAGCGGGGTTGCCCAGAATTTGGTGATCCGCCGGGCGGGCCGGGCGTCAGGGTCCAGCAACTGCTCCACATCGGCATTTTCCAGCCACAGGTCGGTCAGCGGTTCCAGTGACTGGCCGGTCTCGAGCGCTTGCGCCAAAAATATGCCGTTGATGCCGCCCGCGCTCGCCCCGGCAATAATGTCGGGCATTACACGCAGACGAATGCCGCTCGCCGCCTCCAGATCTTCCAGCAGCTTGCGATATACGGCCTCGCTGCTGTTGCCGCTGGTCGTTCCGTCATGGAAACCGCGACTTGCCCGTGCCAGCCGCCAAATCTCCTTGGTGATGCCGTGCATGTAGACCGCCAGGCTGATCCCCCCATAGCAGACCAGCGCAAGGCGCAGTTCGCGTTCCTTCATGTGGCGAGCATCCCCGTCATAGCTGGAACTCGGCCCAGATCGGCAGGTGGTCCGACGCCTTGCGCGCCGCCGCGCTGTCATGCGCCCCGCAATCCACCAGTTTCAACTTCGCGCAGTGCATGATCCGGTCCAGTTGCGCCACCGGCCGTTGCGCATGGAAACTCCGTCCACAAGGTGCGAAATCATAATGGCGAGCGAAATCCGCCAGGCATCCGCGCCCCGCGCTCCATTCGTTCAAATCTCCCATCAGCACCGTCGGCATCGCGTCGCGCAGCCCCGCTGCATGGATCACAGCTGCCGCCTGCTTGCGCCGCCACAGACCCGAAAGGTCCAGATGCATGCCGAAAATCCGCATCTTTGCGTTGCGCAGCGTGACTTCCGCCATGATCGCGCCGCGCGGCTCCAGACAGGGCAGGTGCAATATGTCATGCACGCCTATGTCGGATTCCTTGCGCACCAGAATGGCGTTGCCGTGCCAGCCCATCGAATCTGCCTGTACATTGAGCGGCACCGGCTTGTAGGGACTGGCGGCCTCCAGCAGCCACGGCGGTATGGCCGCTGATCGGACGCCAAACCGCCGGTCAGCTTCCTGCAGGGCGATAATGTCGGCATCGACTTCTGACAGTACCTCCAGCACCCGTTCGGGACTTCGTCGGCGGTCGGTGCCGATGGCTTTGCGGATATTGTAGCTGGCAACGCGAATAGGCTTCATGGCGAAACAATGCGCCACATCGCGATCAGTTTCCAGCGCTCTCCCGCCCCTTTGCAACTTATGGCCGGTTGGAACCGGACTGCTTCCTGATAGGTGCATCCTGCTCTTTGTTCTTGAAACGTTCGCATCCTCCCGCCATACCGGCATCTTCCGGTTGGCGGAAGTTGAGACGCCTCGCCTCCGGCGGAACATGAAAAGAGTTTCTGGATGGCAAAGGCAAAGCGCAAATTCGTCTGCCAGCAATGCGGCACGCTCTCTTCTCGCTGGCAGGGCCAGTGCGATGATTGCGGCGAATGGAACAGCATCATCGAAGAGGCGGGAGAGACGATCTTCTCGGCCCGACATGACCTGCAAAGCGGTGGGCGCGCGCTGACGCTCGTCGGCCTGGATACCCAGGTCGAACTGCCGCCGCGCACCAGCACCGGCATCGCCGAGTTCGACCGGGCGCTGGGCGGAGGGATCGTTCCCGGTTCGGCGACCCTGATCGGCGGCGACCCCGGCATCGGCAAATCCACCCTGTTGCTTCAGGCTGCCGCCCGCATTGCCGCGCGCGGCCTTTCCGTCGCTTATATCAGCGGTGAGGAAGCCGCCGACCAGGTCCGTCTGCGCGCCCAGCGTTTGGGCCTTGGCTCCGCGCCGGTTCAGCTTGCCAGCGCAACCTCCGTCCGCGACATATTGACCACCTTGGGGGAGGGGGATCCTCCCGCACTGCTCGTCATCGATTCTATCCAGACGATGCACAGCGACCTGATCGAAGGCGCGCCGGGCACCGTCAGCCAGGTCCGCGCCTCGTCGCAGGAACTGATCCGCTTCGCCAAGCAACGGGGCACCGCCGTCATTCTGGTCGGCCATGTGACCAAGGACGGCAGCATCGCCGGGCCTCGCGTCCTCGAACATATGGTCGATACGGTGTTGAGCTTCGAAGGGGAGCGCAGTCACCAATATCGAATCCTGCGCGCCAGCAAGAATCGCTTCGGCGGCACCGACGAAATTGGCGTTTTCGCGATGGTGGCCGAAGGGCTTGAGGAGGTCGCGAACCCTTCCGCGCTGTTCCTGACGCATCGTGACGAAAACGTAACGGGCGCAACGGTCTTTCCTGCGCTTGAGGGTACTCGTCCGGTTCTGGTCGAAATTCAGGCGCTGGTCGTTCGCCTGTCCAGTGGGGCCACCCCGCGCAGGGCCGTGGTTGGTTGGGACAGCGGCCGTCTCGCCATGGTCCTTGCGGTGCTGGAAGCGCGTTGCGGCCTCAGCTTCTCGACCTGCGAAGTTTACCTGAACGTCGCGGGCGGCTATCGTCTGTCCGATCCTGCCGCTGACCTCGCAGTCGCCGCCGCTCTCATCTCTGCCCTCGCGGAACGGCCCGTGCCCGCTGACCTTGTCCTCTTCGGGGAAATCGCCCTGTCGGGGGAAATCCGGCCGGTCGCTCACGCTCCGCTGCGTCTGCGGGAAGCCGCAAAGCTGGGCTTCGAGCGCGCCAATGTCCCGGCGGCCGTTGCCGATGGGGTGCAGGGGATCGCCGTCAGCGGCTACCGGGGATTAAGCCAGCTGGTTGACCAGATGCTCGGGCGCGGATAGCCCGGCGTCCATGAACGCCGTCGACATCCTCGTCCTGCTCGCCATCGGCGGCTGCGCCGTCCTGGGCCTGCTTAATGGTTTCGTATCCGAAACATTATCGCTGATCGCCTGGGTGCTCGGCATCTTCGCCATCCGCCTTTTCCACAGCTCCGCCACCGAACTGCTCACCCCCTTCGTAGGAACTGATAGCGGCGCTGCAATTCTTGCATTCCTTCTTGTTTTCGGCATCACCTTCAGCGCAGGCAAGCTCCTCGCCCACGCCATCGGCCGCCGCACGCGCCAGTCGGTTCTCGGCCCTGTGGACCGGGTCCTAGGCGGCGGGTTCGGAGCGGTCAAGGGGCTGATCGGCGCGACGCTCGTCTTCCTCGCGTTCAGCTTGGTCTACGACACGTTCTATGGCAGCGCGGCCCGCCGCCCGGACTGGCTGTCCGACGCCCGTACCTATCCCCTGCTCAACGCGAGCGGTCAGGCGATTAGCGAATTCGTCGCAGAGCGCCGCTCTCGAAAGCCCATAGACTAGGCTACAGCCATCCTTTTGCCCGATAGGCTTCCACCGTCGCTTTCAGCCCATCCTCTGTCGCGACCTTTGGCGTCCAGAGCTTCATTGGCGGCTGCTTGCGCTTGGTCACAACCCAGTCGGGATGGCAGAAATAGTTGACGCGATCCTGGGTCAATTTCGCGCCCTTGCCTCGCAGCACCCGGTCCAGCCGGGCGCCTAGGCCCAGCGCCCAATTTGGAGTGGCGAAGGTCTTGACGGGGCGACCCAGCGCGCGGCCGATCGCCTGACCGAACTCCAGATGGTCCCAGCCGCCGGGCGTGCCGTCATCAGCTTCATAACAGTGGGCGAGGCTAATTTCCTTCTCGCGTGCAAGCACCAGCAGCAGCCGCGCCAGATCGCTCACCTCAATCAGTGAAAGCCGTCCGCCCGGGGGCAGCAGCATGACGCCGCGCTTGGCCATTCGGAACAGCTCCAGCATTTCGCGATCGCCGGGCCCGTAAATTGCGGGCGGCCTTACGATCGTCCAATCCAATCCGCTCGCTTTCACATGCCGCTCGGCCAAACCCTTGGACCATCCATAGTCGGACAGTTTGGGCTCGCGCGCTGCGAGCGAAGACACATGGACGAGCCTTCGCACGCCGCGCTGCCGCATGGCGTCGATTACCGCCATCGTGCCGCGGGCATTTCCTGCTTCGAAACCATCGCGATTAGTCGCGTTAACAACCCCCGCGATGTGGATCACGACGTCGGCATCCCGCACCAGCGTATTCAACGCCGCGCGATTCTCAAGTGAGCCCGGCACCCATTTCAGCCGTCCACGCGGCGGTTGTGCCTTGCGCGTGATTGCGGTCACGTGATGGCCTGCTTCCAACGCCTGATTAAGCGTCTCAGCGCCGACGAATCCCGTCGCGCCGGTCATTGCAATGCGCAAATTCATAGAATCTCAGACCATCGCCATATGATCGCGATGGACCAGCACGGAACGCGGCAAATGGCCCAGTAATGTAGCGATATCCTCGCTGCGCTTGCCTGCAACCAGCGCGGCTTCTTCGCTGTCATATTCGCTTAGGCCGCGCGCTATAACTTGCCCTTCCGGTCCGACGATATCGACGACATCGCCACGCGCGAAGGTGCCCTCAATCCTGGCTACCCCCGCAGGCAGCAGGCTGTTGCCGCGCCCTAGCGCTTTTTCAGCGCCTGCATCGACGACGATCTGTCCGCGTACCGTCAGTCGGCCAGCGAGCCACCCCTTACGCGCCCGTTTTGCAGGCGCTGCCAGGAAGATTGATCCTCGTCCGCCGTTGCTCCAGTGGGACAGGGGACTATCCACATTGCCGGAAATGATCGCCAGATGCGCACCTGCGCCGGTCGCGATGCGTGCCGCCTCGATCTTGGATGTCATGCCGCCCGATCCCATGCCGGAAGCGGAGCCACTGTCGGCCATTGCCGTGATCTGCGCATCGATGCGCTCAATTGTCTCAATCAACATGGCGCTCGCATCGACATGCGGGTTCGCGGTGTAAAGCCCATCGACGTCGGAAAGGAGCACGACCGCGTCGGCCCGTGCCGCCTGTCCGATACGCGCCGCCAGCCGGTCATTATCGCCAAAACGGATCTCGGCGGTAGCCACGCTGTCATTCTCGTTGACGACAGGCACAACGTCCAGCGCCATCAGACGCTCCAGGGTCGCCGAAGCATTGAGGTAGCGGCGCCGATGCTCAAGATCGTCCAACGTTACCAGCATCTGCGCCGCCGTTATGCCCTTTTCCTGCAGCAGGTGCGCCCAGCATTGCGACAATGCGATCTGTCCGGTAGCGGCAGCGGCCTGCGCATCCTCCAGGCTGCCCCGTCCGCCCTTGGGGAGCTTCAGCCTTCGGGCGCCTAGCGCGATTGCGCCTGACGACACGATGATGATCTGTTGCCCGGCGATCTTTCGAGTAGCGATGTCCTCGATCAGTGTGCGCAGCCATGCTTCGCGCACCTCGCCAGCCGGATCGACAAGCAAGGCTGACCCGATCTTGACGACGAGACGACGGATTTGAGAAGGGGGGAAACCGGCGAGGGGAGAGGTCACAGATCTAATTTCCGTTGGCCTGGACTGTGATCGGGCAACACAACAGGCTCGGCTGCCGGTCCTGGTTCAGCCCAAGGGCGCAGCCGTTCGCGATCAGATCGGTGACCATTGGGCGTCACCTTTGTCATCGGCCTCATCCTCTGCTTCTGCCTTTGCTTCCGCCAATAAGGGTAAAACGGCATCCAACAGGCGGGGCACGCCTTCGCCCGTGGCACCAGAGACGATGAAGAGATCCTCAACCCCTGCTTCCTCGCGAAGCTGGGCAGCGATGTCCTCCATCAGTTCCTGCCCGAGCAAATCGCCCTTGTTAAGAGCCACGATCTGGGGCTTGTCGTCCAGCCCTTCGCCATAGGCGCCGAGTTCATCCTGCACGATCCGGAATTGTTCGACGGGATCATCGCCGGTCGCATCGACCAGATGCAGCAGTACGCGGCAGCGCTCGATATGACCGAGGAACCGGTCGCCGATTCCCGCGCCCTCGGCCGCGCCTGCGATGAGACCCGGAATATCCGCAAGAACGAACTCCCGATCACGATGCAGCACAACGCCAAGCTGCGGCTTGGTCGTTGTGAAAGCATATGCCCCGACCTTCGCCTTGGTATTGGTGACCTGGTTGATGAAGGTCGATTTGCCCGCATTGGGCATCCCGACGAGCCCCACGTCGGCCAGGAGCTTCAGGCGCAGCCAGACCCACATCTCCTGGCCCGGCCAGCCCGTGCCGTGCTGACGCGGCGCGCGGTTCGTGCTGGTCTTGTAAGAAAGATTACCCCGGCCGCCATCACCGCCGCGCAGCAGAACCAGGCGTTGGCCAACTTCCGTGAAGTCGGCGAGCAGTTCCTGCTCTTCATATTCGGGATAGCCGTCCTCGTCCTCGGTCCCATCGACAGGCTGAGGATCGGACAGAATCTGGGTTCCCACCGGCACCTTGATGACAAGGTCGTTGCCACCCGCACCATAGCGATTCTTGCCCGCGCCGGGCATGCCTCTCTGCGCCTTGAAATGCTGTGTATAGCGAAAATCGATGAGCGTGTTCAGTCCAGCGACAGCTTCGAAGATGATGTCGCCGCCCTTGCCCCCGTTACCGCCATCGGGACCGCCATATTCGACATATTTTTCCCGCCGGAAACTGACCGCGCCGGGGCCGCCCCAACCGGACTTAATGTATATCTTTGCTTGATCCAGAAAATGCATGGCTGGCCCATAGCCGCTTATGCTGCGGAATTAAACCTCGCCGTCGATGGTCCATCCAAACACATGAATGAAATTATGAGGACGGATGATGCCGCCCCCATCTGTCATTCATGCCGCCATGGCTGGCATGGCATCATCATAAAGGTCCATTGCTGGATCGATGCTCGCTCGGCCGGCAATGCCCTCTTCGAAAACCAGGCATTCGGCCGTCGCGCCGCGCGCAGGACTGTAACGCCGCTCAACGCGCCCGGTGTAACGGAAACCAAGCTTGCGCAGGACGTTGCCTGATGCCGGATTGTCGGCGAAGTGCGATGCCCGGATGCCGGTAATGCCCGCCGCGCGCGCCATCCCGAGCGCCGCGCCGGCTGCCTCCGTCGCAAAGCCCAGGCCCCAATAGGGTCGCGCGACCCAATATCCGATTTCCGGCGTGCCATCTTCGGCAAGGTGCAGCCCACAGCCGCCGACGAGCCGCGGCGCGCCGCGGGTACGGGAAAAGACCAAAAGGCGCGGCATGCGCGAATCGTGCGGCAGCGCGAGGAAGGCGCGGGCGTCGTCCACATCGTAGAGGGCGGGCGCACGAATGAGGTTGCGGAGAATGGCCGGCTCGCCGATCGCCTCGGCCAGCGCGGGTGCATCTTCCATCCAGCCGGGCCTAAGGAGCAGGCGGGGGGTACGGGCGAACATTTAAACTCTCCTCTTATCGCTGCGCCAATGGCCGCAAAAAGTTACGGCTTGACGACTATTCCTTTGGCTGAACCCCGCGCGCATGACGCTCGAGAATGCGAAGGGTTCCAAAGGCTTGAGGGAAATGAGGGGAGATGCCCTGGAAAATAGAAAAAGGGGCGCTCCCAGATGGGGCGCCCCTTTGTTCCCTCGAATACTGGCGGTGACTAAAAGTCATTCCGCCAGGAGGATCGCCCCGATGGTGAGGGACGATCCGTCATCGATCATCCGTTATTCGGCTGCTTCGGCCATCGCATCGACCGACACATATTTGCGGCCGAGCTTGCCAGTGTGGAATACCACGCGGCCTTCACCGAGCGCGAACAGCGTGTGGTCTTTACCCATGCCGACGTTGCGACCCGGGTAGACGCGTGTGCCGCGCTGGCGAATGATGATGTTGCCGCCGATCACTTCCTGACCACCGAACTTCTTAACGCCAAGACGCTTCGACTCCGAATCGCGACCGTTACGCGATGAACCGCCAGCTTTCTTATGTGCCATGACTCAAACTCCTCGAAACTGGACTGCGGCTCAGGCGATCGACACGATCTTGAGGATCGTGTGATTCTGGCGGTGGCCATTGCGGCGGCGATAGTTATGCCGACGGCGCTTCTTGAAAACGATGACCTTTTCGCCCTTCGCTTGCGCGATGATCTCTGCGGCTACGGTCAGCTTGCTGACGTCCTTCACGTCGCCGCCTTCGCCGGCGAACAGGACGTCATCCAGCGTCACCTTGTCACCAGCCTCACCGGCCAACTTCTCGACGACGATCTTGTCTCCGGCGGCGACGCGATATTGCTTGCCGCCCGTGCGCACGACTGCGAACATGGCTCTTCTCTTCTCGTTCAAATCTGCTTTACGCAGATCATCGAGGACATGAAGTCCTGCTGACCCGCGCGGGAATGTGGCCCGGTAGTGGAATGACTCGCGGCTGTCAACCGATATGGCCCCGGATCGGTACTGGTTTTTCCGCTCGCTCGCGCGTATCTCTCGGGCGAAGGGACCAATAAAGCGCATGACGTCGATACTGCACGGGGCCAGCCGCATGAAAGGACGCAGTTCCTTCATCGTCACCTTGTGGGTTGCGATTATGGTCGCGCTATTGTCCGCCGTGGCGCCTTTGGGCCCGCCGTCCAGCAGACTTACCGGCTCGGCCTTCAATCCCGCCACGGTCAGTGTCGTGCTGAAGGCTCGGTCCCTTGACAGCGCGAAGGTTCTTCCGGTCGTTGAGAGGGAGCCGGGTCACCCAGCCTATAGCATGGCTTACGTTCAGTCCTGGCTTCTCCCGGCGATGTTGTCGCTGGTGGCTGCCGGACTGTTCCTAGTTACACTTCGCTGGCCCGCGCCCCCTGACCGCAGTGGGACTGCATTACATTTTCCTTTTTGCCGAGCACGGGCTCCCCCCGCGTCCATCTGACGATCCTTGCCCCGGCCCCATAGCCTGGAAGGAGCCTTCCATGACCCGGAGGAAATTGCGCCGCAGCCGCAGCCGTCCACCCCGGTGGTTCGTCCCGGCTGTCTTCACCGGAATTGCCGCGGCCGGTGCACTGTTGTCCGTAGCGATGCTGGCAGTTGTAGAATGATAATGAGCCGGGGGTAGCGCCATGCTGTGCCCCGGCGGACAGGGAAAGACCCTATATGCCCCATCATACGCCGCTGATCGGAACGATCGTTGCGGGCCTTGTTGTCGCTTTCATAATGGGCGCGATTGCTCATCGCCTCAAACTATCGCCGCTTGTAGGCTATCTCGTCGCGGGGATCATCGTTGGCCCTTTCACCCCGGGGTTTGTGGCCGATGCCGGGCTTGCCAATGAACTTGCCGAGATTGGCGTGATCCTATTGATGTTTGGCGTCGGTCTCCACTTTTCCCTTCGCGACCTGTTGTCGGTTAAGAATATCGCCGTTCCCGGCGCAGTCGGTCAGATTGCCGTGGCCACATTGCTGGGGATGGGCCTTTCGCATCTCATGAGCTGGCCAATGCTGGGGGGCCTTGTCTTTGGTCTCGCCTTGTCGGTCGCCAGTACGGTGGTGCTTCTGCGCGCATTGCAGGGTGCGGACCTGGTGGAAACGCGGCGGGGGCGGATCGCGGTAGGCTGGCTGATCGTCGAGGATTTGGCGATGGTGCTGGCTCTGGTGCTGCTGCCCGCACTTGCAGGGGTAATGAACAACGCTGACGCCTCAGCCGGGATGGGTGCGCTGCTGGTGCCACTGCTTGGCACGCTGTTGAAAGTAGCAGGCTTCGTTGCCCTGATGTTGGTCGTCGGCCGTCGAGTTATCCCGTGGTTGCTGCATTGGGTAGTGCATAGTGGTTCGCGGGAGCTGTTTCGCCTTGCGGTTCTGGCCGTTGCGCTGGGCGTCGCATTCGGCGCAGCGGTCGCGTTTGACGTATCCTTTGCGCTAGGCGCATTTTTCGCGGGCATGATTCTGGGCGAAACTCGGCTTAGCCGACGCGCCGCGGAAGAAACGCTGCCGTTGAGAGACGCATTCGCCGTTCTCTTCTTTGTGTCCGTGGGTATGCTGTTCAACCCGGCGGTCTTGATTGAGCAGCCGCTACCTCTGCTCGCTACGGTGGTGATTATCATCATCGGCAAATCCATCGCCGCTTTCGTCATCGTCCGCGCGTTCGGCTACGCTGGCGACACTGCGCTTACCATCGCGGCCAGCCTGGCCCAGATCGGTGAATTTTCCTTCATCCTCGCATCATTGGGCACTGGCCTCGGCATTCTGCCAGCGGAGGCGCGCGACCTGATCCTTGCGGGGGCGATCGTGTCCATCTTTCTGAATCCGCTGATTTTCACGATGATCGTTCGGAAGCACCAGGCGGACGAGGAAGAGGAGCAGGCTGAAGAGCCGCAGCCAATGCGCCCGGTCGGTCATGTTATTCTGGTCGGCTATGGTAGGGTAGGCAAGATGATCGCATCGCGCCTTGTCGAGAGGAACACGCATCTGGTAATCGTCGAAGGCGATCTGGAACGCGCCAGGGAAGCGGAGGCGGCGGGCCTTTCGGTCGTGCGGGGCAGCGCGCTGGAGGATCGCCATCTTCACGCTGCCGGCGTTTGCGAGGCACGCCACCTTTTGATCGCGGTTCCGGAGGGATTTGAGGGCGGCGCTATCCATCAACATGCGTGCATCCTCAATCCGGAAATTCAGGTCATCGCTCGCGCCCACTCAGATGCGGAGGTCGAGCATCTGGAAGCATTGGGCGTTCCCCACATCGTCATGGGCGAGCGTGAACTGGCCGCAAAGATGTTGTCGCTTTGCGGTGCGGGATGACGCTCGCCAGCCGGTTTCACACCCGGCAACAATAATAAGGGGCCGCTCGGTTAACGAGCGGCCCTTTTTTATCCTCGAGGATTGCGAGGCCCGGTCCGCTTCGGACCACCCTTGAAGGGCCGGGGGCTGTGCGCGGGCGGACGCGGGCCGCGATCGCTGTTGGGACGGCCTTTGCCGCGAGGCCCTTCGCGTCTGTTCTCGCGCGCCATTTCGCGCGGTTTGCCCTCCATCTGGTCGATAGCCACCTCCGCGCCTTCGTCACTGGCCTGGCCTGTGCGCTTAACTGCGGCCACGAACTTCGCCGCGATCGCGGAGGGAATTTCGAACATCGTTTCGTTGGCGGCGATGCGAATCGCACCGATATCGCCCCGGCTGACATGTCCGCGACGGCAGATCAGCGGCAGGATCCAGCGCGGGTCGGCATTCTGGTTCCGGCCGATATCCATGCGGAACCAGATAGTGTCCTCAAAGCCAGGACGCGGTCCTTCGCGGCGTTGCGGCGCTTCGCTGGCGTCCAAGAGTTCCTCGGGAGCGGGCAGGGCGGCGCGCGCGCTCTTCACCAGCATTGCCGCGATTTCCTTGGCCGACTTTTCGGCCAGCAGTTCGGCACCCAACGCCCAGTCCAGCTCGTCAAGTTCGGCCTTTTCCATCAGGCTGGCGCGGAGCCGCGCATTATCTTGCTCCTGAATGGCTTCCTTGCTTGGCGGCGTACCCCACTCCACTGGAATCTTCGCGCCGCGCAGCATTGATTCAACCCGACGGCGGCGCGGATAGGGAACGACCAGAACGGCCGTGCCTTTCTTGCCCGCGCGCCCGGTGCGGCCCGATCGGTGCTGCATCGTTTCCGCATCGCGAGGAATTTCCACGTGAACGACAAGGCTCAGATTGGGGAGGTCGATGCCACGCGCGGCGACGTCGGTCGCCACGCAGACGCGTGCCCGGCGGTCCCGCAGCGCTTGAAGCGCGTGATTGCGCTCATTCTGGCTATGTTCGCCCGACAGTGCCACCGCCGCGAAGCCACGCTCGGTGAGGCTGGCGTGTAGATGCCGCACATTGTCGCGGGTCGCGCAGAAGAGGATCGCTGTCTCGGCTTCATGATAGCGGAGCAGATTGACGACGGCGTTTTCGATGTCGGCCGGAGCAACGGTCACTGCCTGATAGCTGATGTCACCATGACCGCGTTCATCACTGACGGTGGAGATGCGCAGAGCATCCTTCTGGTAACGCTTGGCCAACGCCACGATTGGCTTGGGCATGGTGGCGGAAAACAGAAGCGTTCGGCGACCGTCGGGCGCGCCATCAAGTATCTCTTCCAAATCTTCGCGGAAGCCCATGTCGAGCATTTCGTCGGCTTCATCGAGCACCACGGTCTTGAGGCCTGACAGGTCGAGGGCGCCGCGCTCAAGATGGTCGCGCAGACGGCCTGGCGTGCCGACGACAATATGCGCGCCATGGCTAAGGGCGCGGCGTTCCTTGGCGGCGTCCATGCCACCGACGCAGGTGGCGATGCGGGCGCGGGCTTCGCCGTAGAGCCATTCCAGCTCGCGGCTGACCTGTAGTGCCAGTTCGCGGGTCGGTGCGATGGCGAGCGCGAGGGGCTTGCCAGCGACCGGCAGGCGGCTCTGTTCGCCCAGCAGTTCGGTAGCCATGGCCAGGCCGAAGGCGACCGTCTTGCCGGAGCCGGTCTGTGCGGACACGATCAAGTCGCGCCCTTCGGCTTCAGGCTGGGTGACTTGGGCCTGCACCGGGGTCAGCTGTTCATAGCCTTTCCGCGTTAGTGCGTCAGAAAGCAGGGGTGGGAGATGTTCAAAAGACATTATGTTTTCCATCGGTAAGGCGACCCGCCAGTCCCGACGGATACATGATGACCTGATCTTCTCCAGCCATTGCTGGAGCCCGGAGTGCAAGGTCACGCACCCCGAAGTTCACACCGTCAATCGGAAGAAGCAGCCGCCGAAAACAGGGGTTTTCGGGCAGCGCCCTTGCGAAGGGAGATGTTCCAAATAAGAAGGCCGCCTTCCCCTGCAAAGAGGAAGGCGGCCCCTTTATTGATTATCCGTTCAGGATCAGACCGAAGCGACTTCCGCCACATCGACCTTCACGCCCGGGCCCATCGAGGACGACAGAGCGATCTTGCGGACATATTTGCCCTTTGAACCCGACGGCTTCGCCTTGACGATCGCGTCAACGAAGGCATCGAAATTCTTGCGCAGATCTTCAGCCGAGAAGCTCGCCTTGCCCAGGCCAGCATGGATGATGCCAGCCTTTTCAACGCGAAATTCGATCTGACCACCCTTGGCAGCCTTGACCGCCTCGGCGACGTTCGGCGTCACGGTGCCCAGCTTGGGGTTCGGCATCAGGCCTTTGGGGCCCAGAACCTTACCCAACCGGCCAACCAGACCCATCATGTCGGGAGTGGCGATCACGCGCTGGAAGTCGATGTTGCCAGCCTGGATGCTGTCGAGCAGATCCTCGGCGCCCACGATGTCGGCACCAGCGGCGGTCGCGGCTTCAGCCTTGTCGCCACGGGCGAACACGGCGACGCGAACGTCCTTGCCGGTGCCAGCGGGCAGGGTGACGACGCCACGGACCATCTGGTCGGCGTGACGCGGGTCGACGCCCAGGTTGATCGCGATTTCGACGCTTTCGTCGAACTTGGCGGTTGCGTGGGTCTTGATCAGGCCCAGCGCTTCGTCAACGCCGTGCAGCTTTTCGCGGTCAACCGCGGTGGCCAGCGCCTTCGCCTTCTTGCTCAGCTTTGCCATGATCTTAGCCCTCCACCACTTCGAGGCCCATCGCGCGAGCGGAGCCTTCGATGATCTTCGTCGCTGCGTCGATGTCGTTCGCGTTCAGGTCAACCATCTTGGCCTGGGCGATTTCAGCGAGCTGGGCGCGGGTGATCTTGCCAGCGACGACCTTGCCCGGCTCCTTGGAGCCTGACTTCAGGTTGACGGCCTTCTTGATCAGGTAGGTGGCGGGCGGCTGCTTCGTCACGAAGCTGAACGAACGGTCCGCATAAACGGTGATGATGGTCGGCAGCGGGGTGCCCTTGTCCATCTTTTCCGTCGAGGCGTTGAACGCCTTGCAAAATTCCATGATGTTCACACCGCGCTGACCCAGCGCCGGACCGATCGGCGGGGAGGGGTTGGCGGCTCCAGCGGGCACCTGGAGCTTGATATAGCCCGTAATCTTCTTGGCCATTGTCACTCACTCTGTTGCTGAGCGTGCCCGAAGGCGCGCCCGGTTCAAGTTTAGCGGTCAAGCAGCGATCCCAAGGACGCCTCCCGCACTGCCCTTGTCGTCATCCCAGCGGGCGCTGGGATCTCAGGCCGCAAGGGAACGGCTTGAGGGACGAGATCCCAGCTTTCGCTGGGATGACGTAATCTCTCTTACTTCGACAGTTCGACCTGCTCGAAGTCCAGTTCGACCGGCGTGGCGCGGCCGAAGATCGACACGGACACCTTGACGCGGTTCTTTTCGAAATCCAGTTCCTCGACGGTGCCGTTGAAGCTGGCGAAGGGGCCGTCCAGCACCTTGACGCTGTCGCCGATTTCGTAATCGACATTGACCTTGTGCTTGGGCGCGGCCTCGGCTTCCTTGCGGGCGCCGAAATAGCGGGCGGCTTCCGTCTCGCTGATCGCCTGCGGCTTGCCGCTCGATCCGAGGAAGCCCGTCACCTTCGGCGTGTTCTTCACAAGGTGATAGATGTCGTCGTTCATTGCCAGCTTGGCGAGGACGTAGCCGGGCATGAACTTGCGTTCCACCTGAACCTTCTTGCCCCGCTTTACTTCGGTCACGGTCTCGGTGGGGACTTCCACCTGTTCGACCAGCTGGGAGAGGCCCATGCGCTCGGCTTCGGACAGGATCGATTCCTTGACCTTGTTTTCGAAGCCCGAATAGGCGTGGATGATGTACCAGCGCGCCATGTTACCGTTTCAAACTCCCAATCAAGCCTGTCCGGCCGCGAAGCTCAGCAGCCACTGAACGACCGCGCCGAAAAAGGTGTCTATGCCGAAGAAGAAGATGCCCAGCAGGGAGGTCATGATACCGACCATCACTGCGGTCATGACCGTCTCGCGGCCTGTAGGCCACACGATCTTCGACGCCTCGGTCTTCACCTGATTGACGAATTCGCCCGGAGAAACCTTCGCCATCGCTGCCTCAAAAACCTTCGAACAAAACACCAAAGCGCGAAGCAACAGTCCACCCTCCGGACCCCGCCATGTCGGCGTCCCGGGGTGCGGCCGCTGGCTTCGCGACCCATCTTCACTCGGGCAGCTACCCGCGAACCTTTGAAAAATCAAGGATCAGCGACCAGATGCTTGGCAGGAGTGGAGGGACTCGAACCCCCGGCATTCGGTTTTGGAGACCGACGCTCTACCAGCTGAGCTACACTCCTGTGCCGGCGAAGGAGGGCGCTTTAGCGTGGCCTGCCGGGGAGGGCAAGCAGGAAACTTCAGAGGAAAACGCCACCCTTCATGATCCGGCGGGCGCGGCCCTGAACGGGCACATGATCGAAGGGCGTATTGCCGGCCTGCGCCGCCATTCTGGTGGAATCGATGATCCATGGCGCATCGGGATCGACGAAGATGAGGTCGGCTGCGCTGCCCTCAGCAAAGCTGCCCGCATCAATATTCAGTATCCGTGCCGGATTGGCGCTGAGCAGGGTCATCAGCCGCGTCATCGAAAGATGCCCTTCGCGCACCAGATTGAGCGAAAGGGCGAGCAGCGTCTCTGCGCCCGCCATGCCCGGCGAGGCGTCGGCGAACGGCAGCCGCTTGTCCTCCGGACCGCGTGGATCGTGGCCGGAGGTGATAACATCCACCGTCCCGTCCGCCACCGCTGCGATCGAAGCCAGGCGATCATCTTCCGACCGCAAGGGCGGCGACAAGCGAGCGAAGGTGCGGAAATCGGTGACGGCGTTGTCTGCGAGGTAAAGATAGGCCGGGCTGATGCCGCAAGTGACCTTCAGCCCTTCGGCCTTTGCCGCGCGGATGAGGTCGAAGCCAGCCTTGGTGGTCACGAGGCGGAAGTGGATCGCCGCGCCCGTTTCGCGCGCCAGCATGATGTCTCGCGCGATCGCGATGGCTTCGGCGCAGGCTGGCGCGTGGGGCAGGCCCAGCCGTGTCGCCGTTTCGCCACTCGTCGCAACAGTCTTGCCAGTCAGCCCGTTGTCCTCGGCGTGGGTGATGACCGTCAGTCCAAGGCCGGATGCATAGGCAAGGACCCTCATCATGACCCCGGAGTCCGCGATCCACTGTCGCCCGGTTCCAACAGCCTTGGCGCCAGCCAGTTGCATCATGCCGATTTCGGCCAGCTCGGCCCCTTTGAGACCACGGGTGGCTGCGGCGATGGGATGGACCCAGAAGTCCGGCTTGCCCGCACGGGTCGCCTGGCGGATGAGTCCGGCATCATCGAGCGGGGAAGACTGGTCCGGCATCAGCGCCGCACGGGTTATACCACCAAAGTGGAAGGCGGGCTTGTCCGTCGCAAAGACGCCCAGATCGATGAGGCCCGGCGCCACCACTAGTCCTGCCGCATCCACTTGTTCCGCATCCTGAGGGACAGGAATATCGCCCGCGGCGACAATCCGGTCCCCTTCGATCAGGATGACGCCGCTGGTTAATCCGGATTGGGCCGGATCAGCCAGCTTTCCGTTCACGATGGCGATCCTGGTCATTGCCATCCCTCCACACCGCGCGCGCTGCGCGTTAAAACATCCAGGCAGGCCATGCGGATAGCGACCCCCATTTCAACCTGTTCAGTGATGGCGGAGCGTTGGGGGTCATCGGCCACGACGCTTGAAATCTCGACCCCGCGGTTCATTGGACCAGGGTGCATGACGAGGGCGTCGGGCTTGGCGATCCCCAGCCGTTCAGGCGTCAGGCCGTAGAGCATGTGATATTCGCGCGGGGACGGGATGAAAGCGCCGTCCATCCGCTCATTCTGCAGACGCAGCATCATGACCACATCCGCGCCATCCAGTCCTTCGTCCATCCGGTGGAAGGGTGTAGCGCCCAGCATTTCCACTTCCGGCGGCATCAGTGTGGGAGGGGCTACCGCCCGCACCTGCGCGCCCAGAGCAGCGAGGCAAAGCATGTTCGATCGCGCAACCCGGCTGTGTAGCACATCACCGCAGATCGCGACGATCAGCCCTTCGAAACTGCCCTTGCGTCGGCGGATGGTCAGCGCGTCGAGCAGCGCCTGGGTTGGATGCTGATGCCAGCCGTCCCCGGCGTTGAGCACCGGGCAGTCCACCTTGTCAGCGATCAGCGCTACCGCGCCCGAACTGGCGTGGCGGATGACGATTACGTCAGCGGCCATGGCGTTGAGCGTCATTGCCGTGTCGATCAGCGTTTCGCCCTTCTTCACGCTGGATTGACCGGCATGCATGTTGACGACATCGGCGCCCAGCCGCTTACCTGCAATTTCGAAGGACAGCAGCGTGCGCGTGCTGTTTTCGAAAAAGGCGTTGATCTGCGTCATGCCCGTCAGCCGGTCGTCATGCTTGCGGGCATTGTCGCGATTGGTCCTTGCCCAATGCTCCGCCTCATCAAGTAGGAAGCGGATTTCCCATGGTTTCAGGTCTGCGATAGAGAGGAGATGCCGATGCGGAAACAGCGCCCGGCCAGTGAGGTCGGGCGCGGCGGAGTGAGCAGTGGGATCGGGCATGAACGGACCCTTTAAGCGAGCGCAGAAAAGAGGGCAAGGCGCGAAACTTGGAACTTCACCGCCGCTTCCTATCTCGGCGACATGCGCATTTATACGATAGGATATGAAGGAACTACCCAGGCCGAGTTGATCGCAGCACTGCAAGAGGCGGGCGTGAGGCTGCTGGCTGACATCAGGGCCGTGCCGCTATCCCGCCGTCCGGGCTTTTCGAAGAATATCCTGGCTGCCGGATTAAGAGAGGCTGGCATCGATTATGTCGGGCTGAAAGCGCTGGGTACGCCTGCGGAGGGCCGCGAAGCTGCGCGCAAGGGCAACCATGCGAGGCTTCGTGAGATTTACTCGGGGCAGCTTGATTTGCCCGAAGCCGTTGTCCAGGCGGAGCAATTGCGCGACATGGCGCGTGAACGGCCCACGGCCCTGCTTTGCTTCGAGCGGGAGGCGGACGGTTGCCATCGCTCGCTGCTGCTCGAATATCTTTTTCCCGACGATGAGCGTGTCGATCTGAAGCCTTGACCCGGATCAGAAGCGGCGTGCCAGCGCGCCCGCGGCCCAGCCCATGCCCCCGGCGAGCAATATGGCGGTGAGGCCATAGAGGAACGGCCATTGTTCCGCCGCTACGGCCATGAAGCGCTCGAATCCCGACTTGCGGATCTTGATGTCGCGCACCGCCGCAGCGACCACTCGGCCATCCTGCACCAGGAAAGTTTCAGCCGTATAGTCGCCGACGATCACGCGCGCGGGAAGCGGCAGGCGGGCGCGGTACAGTACCCCTTGCGTGATCTCGACCGAACCAGGCCGTTCGGCGAAGAGCCCGGCCCGCTCGCGCAGATCAATGAGGCCCGCCTGGAAACGTTCAAGTTCTGCACTTTCGTTGAGCGAAGAGGGAGATAGTTGCAGCTTGTTGACGCCCAACTCATAAATGGCAGCGGTACGGTCATCGACGACTTCGGCAATGGGCCTTGACGATGCAACCGCATAGAAGCTGGGGGCGGAACGGAATCGGGCGCTGTCCGCATTGATCCATATACCGGCGACCTTCTGTTTTTCACGCATGATGATCGACTGGTCCGGGCCTTTCAAGACAACCAGTATTTCAGCCGGTTTCTTGGGCAGGCGGCCGTCAGGGTAGACAATGGCGCCGAACAGCAAAAGGTCTGCGCCGGTGAAGCTATATTGGATCTTTACCTCGCGCTGGGAAACGTCGGGGACCAATATCGGCTCTCCGGCCGCGCCGAGCAGCAATATGGCGGGCAGCAGGGCCAGACGGGCACGCAAGCTCACCGGACTTCCACCGTGTAGATTTCGTCGGGACGGAAGCCGAGGCCGAGCGCCATGCGCGCTGCCACCAGAAGGACGATCGCCGACAAGAGGATACGCAGATATTCGGGCCGGACCGTCATCGATATTCGTGTTCCGACCTGCGCGCCGGTGACGCTGCCGATCAGGAGCAGCATCGCGAGGACGAGATCGACTGCCTTTGTGGTGAAGGCATGCATCATGGTGGTGGCCATGGTGACAAACAGGATCTGGAACAGGGATGTACCCACCACCGATTGCGTGGTCATGCCCAGAAGATAAAGCATGGCCGGCACAAGAATGAAGCCGCCGCCGACGCCCAGCAAGGTCGTGAGGATGCCGGTGGCCAGGCCCAGCAGCAGCGGCGCCAGGGGCGATATATACAGACCGGAACGATAGAAGCGCCAGCGCATCGGGAGCGCCGCGACGAGCGGGTGGTGGCGGCGCTTGCGAGCGGGCAGGCGCTGACCGGTCTTCAGAGCGATGAGCGCCTGGATGGATTCCCTTGCCATCAGCAGGCCGATGCCACCCAGCATCAGGACGTAAAGGATGCCAATGGCCGTATCGATCTGTCCCACCGATTGCAGCAGGCGAAAAAGGATGACCCCAATGCCTGCTCCGATGACGCCGCCACCGATCAGGACCCCGCCCATGCGGAAATCAACGGTTCCCCGCGCCATATGCGTCACGACACCAGACACGCTTGCTCCGGTCACCTGAGATGCGGCTGACGCGGCGGCAACCGTAGGAGGGATCCCGTAGAAGATCAGCAACGGCGTTGTAAGGAAGCCGCCTCCGACCCCGAACATGCCGGATAGCAGGCCGACCACGCCGCCCAGGGCGATGATCACCAGCGCATTCACCGACAGGTTGGCGATGGGGAGATACAGATCCATTGAGTATCCCGGTTAAGCCCAATAAGCGGCAAGATAAAGGTGAAGACCGTCGGTCTTGCCTTAAAAATCCGCGCCGAGCGTGACCGCCAGGCCAGATGATGGCGATGCCTGTCCCGCAATACGCTCCCGCCATTCAATGCTGACGCGCGATGCGACTTGAGGAAATGGCAGGCGCAACTGAATTTCCGGGCCAACATCCAGCCGCTCTACCTTGGGCTGAGCGCCGCCCGAAACACTCAACCCCATGCGGATCGGTGATCGTGCGAGGGGCGAGAGCAGCGAGAATTTCCCGTCCGCGAACAGGTCGCCGCGTCGGAATCCGACGACGCCCGCCTGCGCGTAGCTTTCCGCTTCCAGCGAGCCGATGACCGGCGTTGGCCCCAAGCCGCCCACGATGAGCAGAGCATTGGCATTCCGTGCGCCCTCCCCAAAAGCTATGCGTCGTTCAGCGGCGATAGAGACGGGAATGGCGCGCGACGGCTGCCAGGCGATGCCCAGCGCGCCCTCCGGCGAGGCGGGGCGGTTGAAAGCGCTGCTTACGCGTCCATAGGCGGCGGCGCGGCCTGTGCCGACGGGCGTCAGATCATAATCGAGCCGAAGGCCAGCCTGCGATCCGCCCAGCCGACCTCCAGTGACGATGTCGGCGGGGTCGGCGCTGCCCGCGCGCCAAAGCAACCAGACGCTTCCGCGCCACCGGTCCGACGTTGCGGCACTTGTAGATTCCAGTGGAATAGCTGGGGAGAGAGTGGGTGAGGATAGCGTGACGCGGTTTGCGGGTGAGGCCGCTGCTGCCGAACTGGTTGCTAACCCTGGCGTGGCCATCAGTATAGCGGCAGCATCTGCAGAAAAGCGGGTGGGTTTTGCCGAGCCTGTAGCGTCGCGAACAAAGCTGCCCGAGGCTGCTGGTGAGCGGTTTTCGAACTGAGAGGTGGCCGTTACCGGAGTCGGTAGCGGGCGCGCTGCCGCTGTTCGCACGGGTGTCGGCAGCGGTGCTTCGGGAACCTTGAGGCCGAGCATGTCGCCAGCGACATGGGCGACGCGAATAATGACCCAGCCGCTCATAAGGAGGATGAAAAAGCGAACCGGCCGGCCGCTTACAGTGCTGCTCATGCTGTTCTCTAAAGCTTGGGGAAGCGATGTTGCGTCTTGTCCCAGGCGAGTGGCTTGCCGAACAGGGAATCAAGATAGAGGAAGACGGCGCGCCGGGCGGCAAGCATGGCGATCAGGTTGGCGAGGATCGCGCGGGGTATCGCGCCGAGCCCATATAGCCACCCATAGCTTCGCCCCACGAAAATGGCGCGCATCGCAATCCGCCACGCCATGAATGCGAAGTTCAGCCAGAGCAGCATCTCGATCAAGGGCGAGGGTTGAGGGGCGGCTTCAAGGCCGAACCAGCTCGCGAGCAGAAGCGCGCCCCACAGGATGAACGAGAGATAGGCGGCCAAGAGGACGAAGGCGGCGATAGCGGCGCGGCGATCACGGATGCGCATCCACCATTCTGCAGGACCGCCTTGCCAGCCCATGCGATCCCATCCCGCAAGGGAAATGCCGACCATCCACCGCGCCTTTTGCCGGACCGCGCCATCAAGGCTGTCCGGGAAATATTCGCGTGTTGCGACCAGATCGCCCGCTCTGTCCCGCATGCGTACGAATACACCGCGGCCTCCCATATTCTTGATCCGCAGACCGACTTCATAATCTTCGGTCAGGGATTCGGGGTCGAAAGGCCCGCCATTGGCTGGATTGACCAAGCGATCGAGCGTGAGCCGTTCGAATGCGCAGGCGACACCGGCAGAGGGCACCGATGCGCCCATGGCTTCCCGGATCGTCAGATACTTCCCGTGACTCTCCGCTAATTGGGCGTTAGCGTAATTGAGCTTGCTGCCCTTTGGCCATGGACAGAATCTCGTCCATCTGTCGCACCACCTCGACCTTAACGCCGCGCTTCCGTTCGGTGTCAGGATGGACGATCACGCGCGCGATCATAGCGCGAAGGCGTGGGACAGCCTCCAGCTCGGCTTCTGGCTCGGCAAGGGCCTTTTCCAGCTCTTCGACCTGATTACGATAGGCCTGCTCGATATGCGGGTGGAGCGATAGCACGTTGGGCATGGCGTCCAAGCTGGCGAGTTCGCGGGTGAGTCGTTCCTTTTCATCTCGCGCGGCCGCGAGCATCGTTCGGATTTCGGCGAATTCACTGCCGCCCTCGCTAAACGCCTTCAGCATGCGCTCCATCTTGCGCTCTGCTTCCTGTAGCTTGCGCTCGATCTTGGCCCGATCGCGGCCCAGCTCGGCTGACTGGCGGGCGAAGTCGCGGTGATATTCGCGCACATATTCGGTGATGGCGTCAGGGGAAAGCAGGCCCGCCTTCAGGTCCGCGAGCACACCACGCTCATATAGGCGCGTGTTCGTCATATGATTGTTCGAGCATCCGAGGCGGTAGCGATAGTTGCTGCATCGCCAGAAGTCGCCGCTCGCTTTAACCCATGCCGCGCCACAAACGCCGCAGAAGCCCAGGCCCGATAGGACATGCTTGGGCCGGCGCTTACGCTCAGGGCGGACGCCCTGGTTCGACGCGAGGCGTTCCTGGACCTGCTGCCAGAGATGATCGTCGATGATCCGGAGATGCGGGAAGGCCTGACGCTC
Organism: Sphingobium sp. MI1205; assembly: GCF_001563285.1. NCBI lineage: Bacteria > Pseudomonadati > Pseudomonadota > Alphaproteobacteria > Sphingomonadales > Sphingobiaceae > Sphingobium > Sphingobium sp. MI1205. The sequence goes on along the minus strand of NZ_CP005188.1, from coordinate 2,423,640 downwards.
TACCGCTTCCTCAGGGTTGGGACGCATTAGCCTCTGCCTAGTCTGCGGATTAACGACTTGGCTGCTGCGACCGTAGGTGACGACGCCGATATAGGTCTCGTTGCGAAGGATGCCCCGCTTGTGCTTCAGGTCGCCACTGATCGCGGTCTCGTGCCAAAGCGCGCCCTGTGGCGCCGGCACGCCGTCTGCGGTCAACCTAGCTGCAATCTGGCGGGGGCTGCGGCCAGCGGCATATTCGGCGAATATGCGGCGGACGATGTCGGCCTTCTCAGTGTCGATCTCGCGGAGCCCGCGCACCAGCTGCCCTTTTTCGTCGAGCCGGTTGGCGTGACGATAGCCGTAGGCGATGCTGCCCGGGATGCGGCCTTGCTTGAGCGTGCCCAGCTGGCCGCGCCGCACGCGCTTGGCGAGGTCGGTGCGAAACTGTGCGTCCATGAAGCCTTTGACCAGGCCGATCATGGGCGTGACGGTGCCGTCGAAGAGCGTGAAGAGCCGCGCGCCGACGAATTCGATCCGTTCGCGGATCATGTGGGCGTCGGCGATGTGGCGGGAGATGCGGTCGGTTGATTCGGCGAGCACCTGGTCGATGCCGCCAGCCTCGACCATCTGCATCATGGCGTGCAGTCCTGGGCGCTGGTGCGCATCGATGCCGGCTGCGCCGGAAGTTGCGGCATCCTCGAACGTGGCGACGACGTGCCAGCCTTCCTGCTCCGCGCGCTGGCGGCACAGAGCGATCTGATCCGCGGTCGAGCGCGGATTTTGATTATCGCTGCTGAAGCGTGCGTAGATGACCGTCCGCACCGGCGTCTCCTGGCTGGCCGCTTCGCCCGTGTGGATTCTGGGCGGCGCGAAGGGCGGCAATGTCTCTTGCAACCTGGGCGCGCGCAAGCGCCTTTACGAATTCCCGCATCTTTGGATCAAGGCTCATGCTGCCTTCCTCCTGCGGCTCCAGCGCAGCGCTCGGTTCGTCTCGGCCGGGATCAGCTCGTAATGACTTTCCTCGATGCAGAGCGTCCGCTCGCAGCGGTGGTCGAGGTTCATGCCGTCGGGCACGCGAGGCGTGGGGATGATGCCCGTGACCCATGCGACCGCGACATGGACGCGCACGGCGTTGAAGCCGGGGATCCAGATCGAGCCATAGGGGCCGCTGCTCGGCCGCTTGCCGCCCTTCGACTGCGCTCCGGTCCACAGACGGCACGGCTTCGTCAGGCCATTGCGCGAGCCGATCAGCACGCGCTGCTTCTCGGCGAGGCGTGCCGCGATGAGGATGCGGAGGCAGGCGGGAGTCATGCTGCCGCCGTCCTGCCCGGGATGCAGTGGGGGCGCGGCTGGGGATAGACTTTGCAGTAGAGCAGCGTGAATTCGAGAGCGTACCAGATATCGCGCAGGCCCTTCAGCTTGTCGAAGTCCTCCTGCCTAGTGCTGCCGTCCAGCACCTCCAGCATGCGCTTATAGGTGGCGCGCGCACTCTTCGACATGATCTCGCGCTGGGCCTCGGACCAGCCCTGCGGCTCGCGGGTGTCGCCCGACCAGCGGCGGAAGAAGTGGACGATGTTCGACCAGATGGCGTCGTCATAGTCCGCCTTCTCGACCGACACCTTGCCCGCCTCGACCGACGCCTTCGACGCGGCGGCGCGGCGGGCTCGTTCCTGCTCGGCCGCGTGCTGAAGGGTGGTCGGCGGCAAAGGTTCGCTGAGGAGGTGGCAGCTCATTGTCCCACCATGTCGCGGAAGAGGATCGGCTCGACCGAGCCGTCGCCGTTGACACGGTCGAGCCAGACCGAAGCGTTCGGCTCGCTGCCGTCCCACTTCTCCGGGAATGTGCGCGCGCCGATCAGCTCGCGGATGCGGGCCTCTTCCTCGGCATTGATCAGGTCGACCTGCGCCCGGCTTTGGATGTCGAGGATCCTCGCCAGCGCATCCACACGCGCCTCCAGCGTCAGCGGCCCCATGCGCTGAGGGTTCTTCGCCAAGCTGCCGTTTTTAAGCGTCTCGGCCCCGGCCTTGCGCAGGCGCTGGGCCGGCTGGCGCATCCACCGATAGAGGGGCTTCAACTCCTTCAGTGCGGCCAGGTGTGCCCATGCCTCGGTGCCGACGAGGTAGTCGAGCGCCGTGTCTTTCACCGCAAGCGGACAGCCGATACAGCCAGTGCGGGCGTTGATCTCCTCGGCATCATCACCGCCATAGGCATCGGCAAGGATGCGAACTGGCCAGCCCCCGAATTCAGGCTGCGGCGCATAGACCTTCAGCCAGTCCCAGACGATGCAGACGCGCCAGTGCAGGATCGGCGCAAGCGTCGCGATACGGCCGCGCACGCCTTTGCTCTCAGGCAGTGCCTGCTGATACCAGCCCTGCCCGCATTCGGCGCCGTCCTTCGAGCAGGACATCTCAATCCGCCCGTCGCGCGCCGCGCTCTCGCCCTGGCGCACGCCGGTAATCATCAGTGCTGTGCCGGGTAGCGCGGCGATTGCAGCGCCCAGCGCCTCGGCCATCGGCTCGACCTTGATCTGCCGGGTGCACCAACGGAGGGTGTTGTTGTTAGGCGGCGGCACGCCCCGGCCAAGGATATAGACCATGAACCGCTTATCTAGTGGCGCGCAAACGACGATGACCTCGATCCAGTGGCGCAGGCGCAGCAGCGCAATGACCTGCTCGGCCGCGATTTGTATGGGCGGAAGCTCCTGTCGGGTGTCAGCATAGAAGACATAGAGCTTCGCCGGTCGCGGCAACTCGCCCGCTTCGATCAGGTGAACGAGCAGCGTCAGGGTTGCAGTGCTGTCCTTGCCTCCCGACCACGCGATGGCGACATGCTCGTGCTTGTCCCAATAGGCGCGGAGGGATTGAAGCGTCAGTTCGATCGCCTCCTCGGATACCATGCGCGCGCCAGCGGCGAACAGGTTGTCAATGGCTGCCATGGGCAACCTCCGGCATCCCGTCGTGCTGGACGCCGTCGAGCAGGCGACCGGCCTTGCGCTTGCCGACGGCCATCATCTGCATGGCGCCGGTGCCGTGCAGAAACGCGCCATCCTCCAGGAAGTGATGCTGCGACCCGTCATCATGGAGAATGTGGGACTGGACCTTGCAGCGGCGCGAGGCGTCCGGGTGGCGGACCGGCGCGGGATGATAGCAGCCGTCGATCAGCTCCTCGCTCATCGCACAGACCGGCGCCCAGCTGCCCCATTGCTTGAAGAAGAACGGGACGCCCGCCTTGTCGCAGTCGTCGCGCAGGGTGCGTACCCACATCGGGTGCATTGGGCGGGCGTCCGGCCCGCTCTCACCGCCGGCCACCACCCAATCGATTTTGCGGGTAAGTGTGCCATCACCGCCATTACGGCGACAGCCCGGATCATGACCGAACAGCCCGCTGCAATTGCAGTCCCCCCAGCATTCAGGATCCAGCACCGTCGACCCGCCGTCGGCAATGTCGGTCAGATAGATAGGGCCGAGCAGGGGTTCACATGACAGCCAGCGCACTGCTGCCGGGGTTGCGAGCAGATCGGGAATTCGCGTCAGGGCGCGGGCGTGGTCCTCGACCGAAACGCCTAGCCAGACATTCGGAAGCGCCCACCAAGCAGCGCCCGGCTGGACATGCTCCAGCGGCGCGACAATTACGCGCTCCCCCCGATGGCGCCGCATGGCGATGATCCTATCGGCGATACGTCCGCATGCGCGCTCCATGTATGCCCGCATCCGATCGGATCGCTTCGTCAGCACCTGGTGGATGTGCTGCGGCGTCAGCGCCATGACGGCAAAGCAGCGGTCGATCCACGCATCGGGCACGGCCGGGTGGAACATGTCGCCGTGCGCGTTCCAGAAGATACGGCGCGGCTTGGCCCAGCGGAGCGGCTGGAGCAGCTTGTCCTCGTTCAACCGGACCTCGCCGTTCCAGACCGGCCCAGCCTTGCTGTCGATGGTCAGGCCCGCGCGGGAGGGGTGATGCTTCAGCCGGGTTCCGGCAAGCCGCATCGCGTAGCAGTTGGTGCAGCCCGGCGACAGGACGGAGCAGCCGTTGATGCCGTTCACCGTCGCGTCGGTCCATTCGATCTTGGTGCCGTCAGCCATTGGCGCGCTCCCGAATCTGCTGTGCCACCGCTCTCTGCGTGTCCGCGTCGAGGCAGAAGAATCCCAGCTGACCCCGGCAGGGGATGAGCGGCAGCGGGAAGGCGTCGTGCAGCACGAAGCCATAGGGACCGAAGAACCAGCGCGAATCCATCTCGGTCACGCAATCGACGATGCGGGCCATGCCGACCACGCCGCCGCGTGGTATAGCCGCCTCTTTCGGATCCTGCATGTCCAGTTCGCTCTTCGACACGCCGGCATGGATGATGAACCAGCCTCGGCCCCTGGTGCCCCAACTGCGGTTCTCGACATCCTTGCCGTCGTGAAAAATGTGGTGGGGGTAGGGCTGCTTGATCGACAGCGCCTTGATCACACCGCGCTCGACGCGGTCGGCCAGCTGGAGGAGGTCAGACATGGGCGTCCTCCCTATTGCCGCCCCGGCCGTTCATCGGTTGTTCGCAATGGAAGCAGTTGTTAGGACCGCTTTCCATGGAAGTGTCGACCTGATGCTTGCCATTTGGTGATAGCGCGCATTTCCGCTCCCTTCGCTCTTGAGCGCCGATGGAGAGGGCGGCTGACGCATCGGCTATGATCGCATCCAGCTCTTTCAGGCCCGCATAGCCGTTCCAGCAATTGACCGGATAGTCTTTGTCCCACTTAACCAGTCGAGCAGCGATGGTCCGAAAATCGTTCGGCGCGCTCGGTGGTGAGGGATTGGCGACCCTCTCGATCGTCGCTGCTTCGAAGCGCGCGACCTCCTGCACTGTCGGGTCGCTGTCACTGTTGCCCTCGCGCACACATGCGGCGGTGGCAGTCAGTCCGATTGCTTCCAGAATGTCGGCAGCCGCGCTGCGCGCCTCATTGCTGACCTTAGCCATTGGCGATCTCCAGCAATACATCGGCGTGGCAGGGCTCGCCCGGTCGGCACCAGCAGGCGAGGTTCTTCCCCCGCAGTTCGGTGCGTATCTGTTCGAGCGATGGAGCTTTAGGAGCCGCAACATCGGGTGAAACAGCGACGGGCTTCTTCCTGCCTTTGTGGACGGCATAGAGGCCGACGCCGGTGAGCAGCATGAACTTGCCACCCTCAATCCATTCGCGGAAAGCCTTCACGCTCGCCGCGTGCCGCCCGGCGGGGTCGCCGCGTTCGCCATATGACAGCGCCGTCCAGCAGTGAGCCGACGACTTGAAGTTGAACGGATTGCCCCACTTGGTCGAGCGATCGACCTTCACCGTGTTGTCGGGCATGCGCCACCCCTTGGCGCGCGACAGCTGGATTCGAGCGGGCTTATCCATGATGAGCCTCGACGGATGGCTCGCCACAGTCGGGGCGGCGACCTGGGGTGAAAGGGAGCTTTCCGAAGTCGATCGCGCTGAGCAGCAACAGCACGCCTATGGCGACCAGTACGGCGAAGAAGGCGGCGGCGCGGCTCATGAAGGATTGACCCCGCCGCCCCTGACCTTGACGCCCAGCTCTTCGAGCTTTTCGGTCCAGAGCGCCTTCATCGCGTCGGAGCAATGCTCCATCGCATCCAGCCAGGTCGCAGTCCGGCCATGCTGCATGTGGAAGGCGGCCTGATAATAGAGGCTTTGCGCATTATGCGGCAGCTCAGGCTCGTGCACGGTGCCGCACTCTGTGCAGCGGCCGGGGCCCGGCGGCAGAAGGGTCCATGATCCTTCCTTCGTCACCACGGTCATTCCGCGCTGGTTCGGTCTGTCCTGGGCCATGATCACCGCCGTTCCACCGGCTGCCCCGCGCGATATCGCTGGTCGCCCGGCATCGGCTCCATCGTGAGAGCGGCGGCGATCCGATCTCGATATTCGAAGAACATGCCGACGATGATCGAGAGGGCGAACCACGCGATCGCGAAGATCATGACGGCGGCAGCGGGAACCGCGGCGCTCATGCTGCCATCTCGGCGGCGTCGAGAAGCGCGAAGCCGAAGCCGTTGCGGATGCCCTTGGCGTAAAGCGGGCGACGGCGTTCCATGCGGAAGCCGCTATCGCTCAGGCGTCGGGCAAAGACGGCTTTGTCGATGGCGGGCTCGCGCTGATAGACATTCCGGTGCCAGGCGAAGAAATCGGCCCAGGCATCGTCCCGCGTCGTGAAAGCGTCGCTGTGGACCGATGCGATCCGCGCCGAGGACCATAGCTCGATCGCGTCTTCGGGTGCGGCATAAGCGGTGAGCTGATCCAGCGCCACGGTCGCGGTCACCTGTTTGCGGCGATCGGTAATGCCCGTCACCAGGCGCGTGCCGTTTGGATTGATCCGCTGAATGCGGACCTTGGTGTTGCGAAAGACGGCATAGCTGCCGACGTGCGGGAATTCGGTGGGCGTCTGAAGCATGGTGCAATCTCCGTCACATATGACGGGTTAGCTACACCGTCATATGTGACGGGTCAAGCGGCACGCGTAACGGGATATCGCGTCTGGGCTGCGAGGGGTATGATGAGGCCACTGGACCGGGGGAATTCTGAATGAAATCTGTGGCGCTGCTCATGCTGCTGGCTTCGGCATCAACGCAGGTGCCCGTGTCGGGCGCGCGGGATGTGCAAATCCAACGGGGCCCCGGCAAATGGCATGTGCTGAAGCAGCCGGATCCGATTCGTGGCGGCGAAAGCCTGGCCATGGTGGTGGAGTCGGAAAACGGTCACGACTTTGCCTGGCCATATCAGGGCGGGTCGAAGTTGCGCCTCTGGCTGGCCCGCAACGCCGCGGGCGGGCAGGGTGCGATTATCGAGCTGACGAAAGGCCAGCTAGTCTGCTCGCCGTCTATTCCGTGCAGCGCTCTTGTTCGGTTTGACGAGCGTCCGGCGAGGCGCTTCCGTCTGGGGCTGATGGAAGACTTCTCGCCCAACCGCCTACGGATTGTAGACGGCGAAGAATTCGCTCGCGAGCTTATCAGTGCCCGCCGACTCGTGGTGGAGGTGACGGTGTTCCGGGAGGGAACGCCGCAATTCTCCTTCGACGTGTCCGGTCTGGATGTCGCTTCCGATCAGAGACCGTAGAGGTCGTTATTTTCCATGATCCGGTGCATCCGGTGAACGGACTTTGCGGGCAGACGGAACACTATCGGCGGGTTGTATTGCTCCAGCTCGATATATTCCTGGGTCCGTTTCAGCAGCGTCTTTACGAGCACGCTGTATATCCTGCCGTCGCCCTCGTCGCCCTCTGGCCGGGCCACCTGGACGATCACTGCGTCACCGATGCTCGGCTCGCGACGAGTCTCCACAAACGATAACCAGCCTGGGAAGAAGCGCGGCTGCATCGAAATGCCGGTGTGATAGATCGCGTAGATATCCTTGCGGCCCGCCACCCCTGCGGGCCTGCGCACATAATCGATCACATCGTTTTCGTCGATTTCCGTCATCTCGACGATCTTACTGAGCCCGTCTTCGTCGAAGTGCATATCGCTCCCCATGGCTGTTCCAAGAACGGGGACATCCTTGCCCAGCTTTAATTTATCGAAGGTTGCCATTTCGGGAATAGCTCGCTCCGCCTCGCTGAAGGTTGGGAAGTCATAAGGCTGGGGGAGCGACAACTCTGGTTTCGCCGGCTGATCATCCTTGCCCAGCAGCCATGCAACGGTGGTGCCGAGTTCGCGCGCGATCATCTCCATCCGTTCGCCGCTGGGCATGTGGCCTCGATAGATACGGCGAATCGCGTCCTCGTTGCCCGTCGCGGCCTTTGATACATTGGAAGCCGATCGCTTAATCAGCTCCAGGCGTTCTTTGATGCGGTCGTTGAGGGTGTCGGACATACCGGCATTTATGGCGGATTTGCGGGCCGTCATGCTATCGTCATCCGTGCCGGTTGACTGTGACGCAGAAACCGTCATATGTAACGGCTTCCGAAGTGAGGAAGTCGTTTGCTGTGGACCAAGACAATCCATCCTCTGTTCTCATCGATCCGATGTTGGCGTTAGCCGAAATCTGGTCGGCGAAGGCGGGTAAGCCGCTAACCGTGTTAGCTGAGCGGGTCATTTCCAGCAGCCAGTTCTTCGCCCGCGTGCGGGAAGGGCGCGACATCACCGTGCGCAATTACGCTCGTGTCACCGCATGGCTGAGCGAGCCAGCAAACTGGCCGGACGAACGCATGCCCAAGGCTGCGAAGCGCATTGTCGAGATCATGCCCCATGGTGCTGATATTGCCAGCGCGCTGGCGGCGGCGTCATCTCATAAGGCGGATGAGTGCATGAGCGACTCCGACCTTGGGGCTGCCGCATGACGAACGGCGTCACCCTCTCCACCGACCAGCTCTACCTGAAGAAGGAAACCCGTGCGGCCGTCGACGACGTGCAGGGGATGGACAAGGTCGCCAAGATGCTCGGCCGATCGCAGTCCCGCATCTCCCATTACTGCTCGTCAAACCGGGACGAATTCATGCCGATCGACCTGGTCGCGGAGCTGGAGCAGCTGACCGTCGGCAAGCCCGGCCATCCCCGCATCACCCGTGCGCTCGCCCGGCAGGCCGGTTTCCTGCTGGTGCCTGAGGGCGGCGAGAAGGGCGAGGGTCGCTCGCTCAGCGAGCATCTGGCCGATGTGGTGGGCGAGGCCGCCGGGGTCATGACCGCGATGAAGGCCGCCATCACTGGATGTGCGCTTGATCGCAATGCCCGCAGGGAAGCGCTGCAGGAGGCGCGTGAATTGCAGGATGCGGCCGCCGAATTGGTGGCCGCGCTGGAAGCACAGGGGGGATAGGCATGCACGGGGGTGGGGTAGACCAGGGTGCGAAACGCGGCGCCGCAAGGCGCCAGCTCAATCGCGAAGAACTGCTTGAATGGGTGCTTGCGGCTCAGTCCGGTGCCCGGCTGCTCTATGGCCATGGCGAGCATGCCTCCCATGTCGCGAGCGAAGAGGTCAATGACGAGCTGAAGAAGCTCGCGGAGCAGGGCTACGTCCACCTGTTTCAGGGCAAGGCGCATCCGCCCCGCTTCACGCGCGATTATATCGCCCAGCGCAGCAGCCGGCAGGTGAAGGCATGAGCTGGCTTCCCCGTTTCGGCCTCCTGGGGGCGATCGTCCCCGGCCTCAGTGAATGCGATGACTTCCATGGCTGGGCGCTCATCATCACATGGGGCCGTTGGACTCTCGACATCACAATCGCGCGGCGGCGTCCATGAGCGGCGAGGGCTATCCGATCGCCGCCGATCGGCAGGTGTCTGACGACACGGTGCAGTGCTGCACATGCGATGCGCTGCATCAGGGCGTCCCGGCGTCGTCGCTCCCTCATGGATGGGACGTCCTTTTCGACGTCGGTGAGGGGCTCGCGCTCTTCTGCACGGCATGTGTCAGGGCTGGCCGGATGGAGATGTTTCGCGCAACGGCGCAGCTGCCCCGGCAGCAGCAGTGGAAATTCTCCACCTGTGTTATCGCGGTCTATCGCCCCGCGTCCCGCGAAGTGCTGGTCGTGACGCCCGATGGCGTCGCTGCTCTGTCCGAACGGGATGCTGAAGCTCTTGTAGCGGCGATCGGCGGCGCGCTCGCGGACAGGGCGCTGGCCCGGCAGCTGACCGGAGACCGCGCATGACGGGGGCGATCAGGGAACAGGTCGCTGCTCTCCTCCTCCATATCCGTCCCGTTCATCTGGACGCAGCGGACGTGCGCGACCCGGCGAAGCGCCTCATGCGCGACCTCGGCCTCGATCATATCGACCTCATGAGCCTGGACCTCGAACTGGAAGACCGGTTCGGGCTGAGGCTGGGGGAGGATGCGCTGCTGGCGCTGACGACCGTCGGCGATGTTGTCGCGGCGGTCACGAATCATGTTTCTGCCGGGGCCTTGTTCACCCCACCCGGCACGGCGGGAGCTGTCCTTCGGGTCGCACCGGCTCCCGCCGACCCTTTCGGTTTGACGGAATCGCTGCCCTGCCAATCTTTTGCCGGAGGTAAAGCCGCATGATCACGATCATCCATGGGCCGACGCGCACCGGGAAGACGCTACACAGGCAGGCGTTCGCCCGCCACTATGGCTGCTCGCACATCGTCGACAACTGGAATCCGAGCGAGCATGAACTGCCAGCGGAGTCCGGTCGACTGGTGCTGACCGACGCCGCGGCGGACGCCGTCCTTCAGCAGATGACCCTTTTCGGCGACCCTATCGTCGCGTTTCGGATGATCGACATTGTCACTGCCCGGTTAGCAATTGGGGTCGGGGCGTGCGCGCCGGAACCTGAGGTCGTGGAAAGGCTGGCGCAGTGAAGACGGTCAGCCTCCTCGACGATGCGCGCGCGCCGCTGGAGCGTGACTGGTCCGTCGGCATCAACGTCGACAATTTCGCCGGCGGGGGCGGCGCCTCGACCGGTCTGGAGCAGGCCGGGATCGAGGTTCACGTCGCCATCAATCATGATCCCGAAGCGGTGGCGATGCACGCAGCCAATCATCCGCGCACCCGTCACCATTGCCAGAGCGTCTGGAGCGTCGACCCGCTGGAGGCCGTGACCTGGGCCGATGATGACGGCGTGGTGCGGGCGCATCCGGTGCGGGGCGCGTGGTTCTCGCCGGACTGCAAGCATTTCAGCAAGGCCAAGGGCGGCAAGCCTGTCGAGAAGAACATCCGCGACCTCGCCTGGGTCGTGCATCACTGGATCGACCGGCTCGGCCCAGCCCTGCGCCCGGCGATCATCTGGCTGGAGAATGTCGAGGAGTTCCGCACCTGGGGACCGCTCGGCGATGACGGCCGTCCCTGTCCGGCGCGCAAAGGCAAGACGTTCAACCAGTGGGTCGCGAAGCTGCGTCGCGCCGGATACCGCGTGCAATGGAAGGAATTGCGGGCCTGCGACTATGGCGCGCCGACCTCCCGCAAGCGCCTGTTCCTGAAGGCGCGCTGTGACGGGCGCAAGATCAGCTGGCCCAAGCCCACGCATGGGAAGCCCGGCAGCCCGGCGGTCGTCAGCGGAAAGTTGCTGCCATGGCGTACGGCCGCCGAGATTATAGATTGGTCTATTCCCTGCCCGTCGATCTTCGAACGGGCACGACCGCTGAAGGATGCCACCTGCCGCCGGATTGCTGCGGGGATCATGCGCTACGTCATCAACGCGCCGCATCCGTTCATCGTGCCGGTCTGCAACAGCAGCTGGGCGGCGGGTCGTGCCTATGCCGGTGACGAGCCGCTGCGCACCATCACGACCGCGAAGGGCGGGGAGTTCGCCGTGGTTGCACCCTATTTCGCACGCACGGCCCATGGCGACGTAGATCGAAACGGGAAACGGCGGGGCCGTGGCACGCACGGCATTGACGAGCCATATCCCACCGTCACGGTGTCGGGTGATAGCGCGCTGATCGTTCCGCACGTTATGACGATGCGAAACAGTGGTAAACCCCATACCGCCGCCGATGAGCCGACCCACACCGTCACCGCTGGTGGCGCGCATCAATATCTGGTCGCGGCCTTCATGGCGCAGCACAATGGCGGGGTCGTCGGCCGCGATGCAGCCGCGCCGCTTTCAACCATCACCCATCGCGGCACGCAACAGCAGCTGGTGGCGAGCCATATCGTCAAGCTGCGGGGCACGTCGAAGGACGGCCAGCCCACCGACACGCCGCTTCATACGGTCAGTGCGGGGGGCCTGCATCATGCCGAGGTTCGCGCCTTCCTCGTCAAATATTATGGCAATGAGCATGACGGCCATGGCCTTGACGCGCCGCTGGGCGCGGTGACGACGAAGGATCGCTTTGGCCTCGTCACGGTGACGATCGCGGGAGAGGAATATGCGATCGTCGATATCGGTATGCGGATGCTCAGCCCGCGCGAGTTGTTCCTCGCCCAGGGCTTCCCCGCTGATTACATCATCGAGCTGGAGGTCAACGGCCGTCCACTGACGAAGACAGCGCAGGTCCGCATGTGCGGCAACAGTGTCAGCCCGGTCATGGCGCGGGCGCTGGCCTCGGTCGACTTCGCCAATGACGATGATGCAACGACAAGGATCGCGGCATGAACGCGGCCCAGGCGCGCATCGTCGCCACCCTGCGAGGGCATCCGCCGGTGGGCGGTTGGACCGCATCCAAGCTGCGCGTGGCAAGCGGCCTCGACAAGGCGTCCTTCCAGGATGCCCTGCGCGCGCTGCGGAACAGCGGCAAGGTGGCCTTCGCCGGTTTCGAGCTGTCGCCCTCCATGCTGGAGCAGGATCCGCGGGTTGACGCCCAAGCCGTCACGGCTGTCGCCGAATCGGTAAAGGCCGAAGCGAAGGCCATGGGCGCGAACCGCAAGGCAGCGCGGACCATCGGCGCGAACGGAGCGCGCGGCGGGATGGTCGATGCGACTGTCACCGGCCTGTCGTTCGGTGGCCAGCTTCAGCACACTGCGCTCAGCGACGACCAGGTAGCGGCGGTGCAACTGGCGCGCTCCCAATGGGGCGAGCTGTGGGCGCGGCTGTGCGACAGCGCCGCCGCTGCGGGCGAGAGGCCGGTGCAGGCGATGCGCCGCCTGATCGAAGCGGGCCTTTGGGTGGAGCGGCTCGATCAGGAGGAATCGGCAGCATGAACACGCGCCGGAAACCTGCGGCGGCCAAGGCTGACCCACGCAAGTCGATTGAGCGGCTGCTCGCCGAGCATAATGAGCACCGCCGCCTCGTCGGCAAAAATTTCGTCCATCGTGCCAGCGGCGATTCCTATCAGCTGCTGGCGCTGGCCCACACCGAAAGCGGCAATGAGCTGGTGGCGGTCTACTGCCTCAACGCCATGTCCCGCCTGAAATTCACGCGTCCCATGACCGAGTTCCTCGATCGGTTCGAGGAAGGGCTGGGCATCAAGCAGGAGACAGAATGATGGCGAAAGCCAGCACGACGGCGGAGCCGCCGGCAGAGGGTGACGAACAGGGCTCGGCCGGAAAGGGTAAGTCGCCCGTCAATCCGCCGATCATCGAAGTGGGGGTGAAGCAGCTTCGCGCGGCGATGAAGGCCGTGTCCGGCGCGATCGAGAGCCGCAACACCATTCCCGTCCTCAGCAATGTGTTGATCACCTGCGACGGGCGCCGCCTGTTCCTGACCGGCACCGACCTCGACCTCATGATCGAAACCACGGTCGAAGCGCAGAAGGCGCGGGGCATTTCCGTAACCGTGGGCGCGAAGCTGCTGGAGGACATCGCCAAGAAGCTGCCGGCGGAGGCGCTGGCCACGATGGTGCTCGACGGCAACCAGCTGGTCGTCAGCGCGGGCCGGGCCCGGTTCCGCCTGCCGACACTGCCCGTCGCCGATTTTCCGATCCTCACCGCGCCCGAATGGCTGCACGAGTTTGAATGTCCCGCCTCGGTGTGGACGCAGATGATCGATCGCGTCGGCTTCGCCATGGCGAGCGAGGAAGCGCGCTATTACCTCAACGGCATCTATCTGCATCAGACCCCCGCTGGACTGCTGGGCGCGGCCGCGACTGACGGACATCGCCTGGCGGTGTTCCGCACCGACATGCCCGACGGTGGCGAGGGACTGACGTCCATCATCCTCGGCCGCAAGGCGGTCGGCCTTGTCGCCAAGCTGCTCGACGACCTGAAGCCCGGCGATGACGGCGTGTCGCCGGAGGTCGAGTTCGCAACCGATGGCAAGAAGGCCCGCTTCGACTTCGGCACGGTGACGCTGACGACCAAGCTGATCGACGGCCAATATCCCGATTATACCCGGGTGATCCCCATCGGCACCGACAAGCGGTGCGAGTTCACGCCGTCCATCCTGCGCGAAGCGGTCGACCGCGTGATCGTCGTCACGACCGAAAAGACGCGGCTGGTGAAGGCCGTCTTCGGCGGAGAACTGCTGCAACTGGAATCGGTCAGCCCCGAAAATGGACGCGGCACCGAAGAGCTGGCCGTCGCGCACGAGGGCGGTGAGCTGACGATCGGCTTCAACGGCAGCTATCTGCTGGCGGTGCTCGACCATCTGGCGGGTGGCCCTGCCGAAGTGCTGATGACCGATCCCGCCGGACCGACGCTGTGGCGGCAGGATGAGCAGGCCACGTCCTTCTACGTCCTTATGCCGATGAGGGTCTGACGATGGTGTTCAAGAAAGCCAAGGATCGGCTCGGCGACTTCGTAATCGACTGGTCGAAGATCGAAGAAGGCGTCGATGTGCTGCCCTCCTCGATCGAATTCATCCCCTTCCACAACGGCGATGCGCGCGTGATGAGCATCCCGGCGGAAGAGGTCATGTATTGCGCGACCGGAAAGGATGACAGGCTCACCCATGCGCTGATCGCGCTGCGCATCGGAACGCAATCGGTACATCACGCGATGTCCGTTCCGCTGCTGCGCCAGCTGGCGGAAAACCTCGTCCGAACAGCGGACCTGATCGAAGCGCAGGCGCGCAGCTGATGGGCGTCGCCGGTTCCTTTGACCCCGCTGACGGTCCTGCCTTGCTGCCTGCCAGCGAGCTGTATCGCCGTGCGCGCAAGGTCCAGGAGCTGGCGCGCATCGCCATGGACTGCACCAGTGCGGGCGCGCGGTGCCGGGACATAGCGCGGGCAACGCGTATTATGGCTGAGATTGGCGCGATCGTCGGCCCAGGGGGTGAAGCATGAGCTTAGGCGCTTTGCCACTTGGTCACTTTGGATGCCTGCTCGCGGATCCGCCCTGGGCGTTCCGCACCTTTTCCGGCGAGAACATGACGCCGCACCGTTCGGCGGAGGATCACTACCGCACGATGGAGCTGACCGACATCATGGCGCTGCCGGTGGGCGACCACGCGGCGAAGGATGCAGCCCTGTTCATGTGGATCGTCGACAGCCATGTCGATGCGGCGATCGAGCTGGGCCGCGCCTGGGGTTTCGATCTGAAGACGGTCGCCTTCATCTGGCTGAAGACCGGCATGTATGAGGCGCAGTTTGATCTCTTCACCGGCGACCTGCCGGATCCGCTGATGTCGATGGGATATTGGACGCGCAAGCAGGCGGAAATCTGCCTGCTCTTCACGCGCGGCAAGCCCGAGCGCCTGTCGAAGGGCGTGCGCCAGGTGATCGTCGATCGACGCCGCGAGCACAGCCGGAAGCCGGATGATCAATATGCCCGGATCGAAGCGCTGGTCGGCGGGCCAAGGCTGGAACTGTTCGCCCGCACAACGCGGCCGGGCTGGTCATCATGGGGCAATCAGACAGAAAAATTCGGGGAGGCGGCATGACAGAAGAGATGAAGAAGCCGTGGGTCACGCATTGGGGCGCCGATCCATACAGCTGGAACATTCATGAGCCGGAAGATGATGACGATAGCGATGGCAGCTACATGCCCGGCCGAGAGCTGGTGCGCGGGGCTGTGGCGCGCTGGGCAATGGCGCAGCCAGCGGGAGCCTCGTTGGCGGCTGATGTAATTTCGACCGTATTCAACCTTCCTATCCATCTGGCCGAAGACGCCATCGGAGGGGTGGCATCCGATCTCGATGATGCGGTGCAAGTGTGGACCGGCCTTCAGGACCGTGGAGGCCGTGACTGTACCGTCGGAGAAGTTGCGGCGGCTTTCTTGTTGAAGCCCGAAGAGATCGTGGCGGCGGTTGAAGGCCACTATTGGATGTATCTGACGGGGGACCGCGCCGACGTCGCGGGCATGCTCATTGGGCATGAAGGGGAATAGGGGGCCGTCGGCCTGACGGCCGCGACTTTCGAAAAATTTGTTTGAGTTGCCTGATTTTCGGGGTGGGTGTTCGTGTCTTTATCGCCTCAATTCCTTGACCAGCTGCGCGATCGGACGACGCTGTCCGCGCTGATCGGCGGGTCGATCAAAGTCGAAAAGGCGGGGCGCGAGCACAAGGCGTGCTGCCCGTTCCACAATGAGAAGACGCCCAGCTTCACCATCAACGATGACAAGGGCTTCTATCATTGCTTCGGTTGCGGCGCGCATGGCGATGCCATCCGCTGGCTGACCGACCATCGCGGGCTCGATTTCATCGACGCGGTGCGGGAGCTGGCAGAGAAGGCCGGGCTGGAAATGCCCGAGCGTTCAACCGCCGATCGCGCGCGTGTCCTGGCGCGCGAAGCGAACAGCGATGTTCTGGGGAAGGCTGCAAACTGGTATGCGCAGCAGCTCGGGCGCACGCCCGCGATCAAGCAATGGCTGATCGATCGAGGTGTCACGCTGGCCCAGATGGAGGCGTTCGGCCTTGGCCTGTCGTCCTGGCGCAACTCGGTCACAGGGTGCGGGGCCCATCCGGAAGAACTGTTGCGTATGGGCCTGACGGTCGAGCAGTACGACACCGCTGCTGGCCTTCGCCGCGATTATTTCCGTGGTCGGCTGATGGTGCCGATTCACGATGCGCGCGGCCGGGTCGTCGGCTTCGGCGCGCGCGCGCTGCCGAACCGCGAGGGGGAGACGCCCGAACCCAAATATATCAACAGCCCCGACAGCGAGACTTTCGACAAGGGCCGGCTGCTGTTCAATCATCACCGCGCCGCGCCGGCCGCGCGCGTGGCCCGCAGGCTGGCGATCGTCGAAGGCTATTTCGACGTGATCGCGATGGAGCGCGCTGAAATCGTCGAATGCGTCGCGCCGATGGGCACCGCACTTACCGAAGCGCAGCTGGAGCGCGCCTGGCGCATCCACCATCATCCGGTGCTGCTGTTCGACGGAGACGGCGCGGGGCGCAAGGCGGCGGTCAAGGCATGCGAGCGCGCCTTGCCGATGGTCGGGCCGGGCAGGATGCTGTCGGTCGCGCTGCTGCCCGAGGGCAAGGATCCCGACGATCTGGAGCGGGAAGGCGGTCGCGCGGCGATCGAGGCGGTGCTCGATGCTGCCCAGCCCATGTTCGATTTCCTCTGGCAGGTGGAGCTGGCCGCCGCCGATACCTCGACGCCTGAGGGGCGCAGCGCGCTGCGTCGCCGCCTCGGCCGTCTCGCCGCCGGCATCCAGGATGAGGAAACCCGCGCACAGTATCGCGTCGAATGGGATGCCCGCTACGCCGCTGCCTTTCCCCCGCCGCCCCCGGGGTTATCTGAAGAAGAGATGCTTCCGAATGGAAGTGTGGCGGCCTTCTCTACATTGCCGGGGGAGGTGGGGGCGCGGCTGAAACGACTGAGCCAGCTGTGGCTGCGGCGGAGCGCCGAGCATTGCCCCATCACAGCCAAGGCGATCTGCCGCTGGGCATGGGAGCTTGGGCGGCGCGTCGATTATGGGCTGCTCACCGTCGAGGAGGCGCAGCCGGAAATCGACCGGCTCGTCGATGCACTGGCGCAGGCGGAGGAGGTCAGCAGCACCGACAGCGGTGATGATGTCGTGCGCGCATTTGCCGCTGGTGAGCAGCGCGGCTTCGATCCGGGGCCAACGCTGCTGGATTTCCAGTGCGCCGGGTTCGAGCGAACCGACCTTGGCAATGCCGAGCGCTTCCACGCGCGCTTCGGGCGCGACTATCTCTACACCACGGCCAAGGGCTGGCTGGGCTGGGATCAGCGCCGCTACCAGGTGCTCAACCAGGAAAAGGATGTCACGCCGTCTGAAGTGCAGGCGGGTGTGTTCGAGACCATCCGCGCCATCCAGCGCGAGGCGGCGGTCATTCGCGACAGCGGCGTGCGGCGTCCAGATATCCTCGACGAACTGGATGACAGCGCGAGCAAGTTCGACCTGGTGCAATGGAATATCTGGGTCGATCAGGGCCAGCCCGAGCATGGCCTTGACATGGTCGTCGATGTCAAAAAGGGGCAGACGGTCATGCTGTCCGACCTGATCGGCCGCTGGGGCCGTGCCTCGGAAGCGTCGGGGCGGCTGAGCTGCATTCCCAATCTGGTGAAGCGCTGGCTGACGGTCGAGCTGACATCGTTCGATACCAACCCGATGGTGCTCAACTGCCAGAATGGCACGCTGCATTTCCTGCGCGCTGATGATGAAGGCCCGGATCGCGTCGAGCTGCGTCCGCATGATCGCGCCGACCTGCTGACGAAGATTACGGCGTGCGACTATGATCCGGGGGCGGAAGCGCCCGAATGGCAGAAGCTGGTCCGCTGGGCGCAGCCGAACAAGGATCGTCGCCGATATCTGCGCCAGTGGGGCGGTTATAACCTTACCGGCGAGATGGGGGAGCAAATCTTCCATATCTGGTGGGGGCCGACGGCCGCGAACGGCAAGTCGACCGTGGGCAACGCGATGCGTGAGGCCACGGGCGACTATGGCGACATCACCAATGTCGACACGTTCATGAACGACGGGCCGAAGAAGCGCGGCGACCAGGCCACGCCCGATATCGTCCGCCTGCCCGGCGTTCGCTTCCTCACCTCTGGCGAGCCGGAAAAGGGTGCGAAGATCAACGAGGCGCTAATCAACAGTGTTACCGGCGGCGACCCGATGCTGGCGCGCGACAATTTCCGTTCCTTCTTCCGGTTCACGCCCTCGTTCAAATGGACGCTCTGGTGCAACGCCAAGCCGGACATTCCGCAGGGAACCGAAGGCATCTGGCGGCGCGTGAAGGTGCTGCTGTGGGAATCGCACCTGGAGCCGCACGAGCGCGACCGGGGGCTGCCCGATCGGCTGAAGAAGGAATATCCCGGCATCCTCGCATGGATGGTGCGGGGGCTGATCGACTGGATGGAGAACGGCTTTGTCGAGCCGGACGATGTGAAGCGCCAGTCCGAAGCCTATCGCGATGACAGCGACCCTCTGGCCAGCTTCCTGCGTATGTGCACGGTCGAGGATCCTGCCGCGCGCGTCCAGTCGTCGCATCTCTATGAGGTCTTCTGCGCCTGGGCCAAGGCGGCGGGCGAGGTCGAATGGAAGCAGAAGGGCTTCAGCAAGGCCATGAAGGACCGGGGCTTCGACAACAAACAGTCGAACGGCATGCAATGGTTGGGGCTGAAGCTGGTCAAGCAGAAGCATGATTTCGTGGATGAGCACGGCAATGTCGTGACGTTCCGCGATGACAGCCCGCCTCCGACCGACGACGCGCCTCCAGTCGATCATGGCGACGGCGTCGGTCCACCTGATGACGACGACGATTACGTGCCCTTCTAGCGGGCGCGCAGCAGTTCACGATGCTTCCATTTGGAAGGGTGGCGGAAGCATCGCCGGAAGGAAGAAAGGGCGGATTTGTGCGGGTTTGGAAGGATTGGAAGGTTTGACGAAACTCTATGGCGCGCATGTGCGTGTGCGCGCAGGCATGCATGAACATAGATTATCAACAACCCTTCCAATCCTTCCAAATAATCATTTGAGGTAGAAAGAAATGAGAAAGAACAAAGGCTTGGCGGTGGAAGTGTGGGGCGCTCGTCGCTTCCTCCTCCCTTCCGCCACTGGAAGGGAGCGCAGCGCATGGTGATGGTCATTCGTTCGGGTGCCCTGCCGGGGCACCGCAGCACGCGGGAACAGGACTTCGCGCCGCTGGCTCGCCCCTGGGAGCGGACCGGATCGGTCGATGTCGAGCAGCTGGCCATCTGGTCCTATCGTGACCAGAAGGTCGATCGGTTCGCCACAACGGGCCTGCACGCTATCGAGATACAGGCATCGGGCATGGAGGCGGGCGGGCGCTCGGCCGATGGGTGCGCGGCCATTGCCGACATCAACCACATGGGCTGCCGGATCGACTATTCCGGTCGCATCGTGAAGGACACGGTGCATCGCGCCGCTGAGGTCGTGGCCGCGCTGCTGGCGGGTATCGAGCATGGCCGCATGGTCGCCTTCCACGCGCGCCTCGGTGGCCGTCCTGATGGCTGGGAAGAGCCTTCGCACTGGTATCGGGCGACGGTGTGGGTGAAGCCCTGGCAGGACGCGCAGGTGGAGCGCACGGGTCGGGGCACGTCGCCGACCTTCTGCAGTGTGATCCCGACGGTGACGCGCGAAGAGTTGGCGCGGCGTCGACTGGACTATCTCCACTGGTGGGGCGCACTGGACGCGCTGGCGTGGCAGCTGTCGATGCGCTCGCTCGGCTTCACGGTGCGGCCGCCTTCGGCACCGCAGGCGCCTTGGGAAGCCGCAGGCGAGGGCGACGCCTGATGCAATCGGTTCGCACCTTTCCGATTTCGCTTGACCTCGGGCGAGGGGCCTCGACCCCCACCCCCCCTTGGGTCCTCCCAGCGCCTCCAGAGCGGTTGCGGTGCGGCAGCGCGGTCCGCGCGTGGCGCAGAAATGGCGGATTTCCTTGGGTTTTTGATTGTTGTTTTGGACTGAACGTAAGAAAATTACGCGACTAGGGCATAGGCATGGCTGAGCAACCGCAAGAGCTGATCGTCAATCTGGAAGAGTTCGCTGACCTGTGCGGCGTCACCGGCGAAACGATGCGCCCCCACCTGAAGGGCGTCGAGGGCGATCCGGCTTGGTTGCTGGAGCGCGGCGATCGTGGTCGCGGCTATCGCATCGAGGCGCGCGGCGGCGTCGCCTGGTGGCGGGCGAAGCGAGACACGGAAGAGCAGCAGAGCGCGGAGCGCCGCGCCCAGCTCGCGCAGATGCGATTGGACCTCGTCGGTGACCAGGTCGAGGCTCCGGCCCAGCTGGGCATGACAGGCAAGCAACGCCGCGAGGAATATGCGGCGGCGGAAGCGGCGGCCAAATACCGCAAGATGATGGGTGAGCTGGTCGATCGGCATGAAATGGTCCACGCCCTGTCGTCGGCCGCCAGCCAGCTGAAGCGGCGCCTGCTCCAGGTGCCCGGCGAATTCGCCATCCGCGAGGGGCTGACGCCGCAGAGCGTGACGCCGCTGGAAGGAATGCTGGCCCGAGCGATCGAGGATTTTCTGCGCACCATTGCCGACGAGACGAAGATCGAGATAATTGAGGCAGGGGGTTCAGACGCCGATGCTTGAAGCCGCGCTACCAGCTCCGGCCCTAGCCAGCGCGAACGCTGTGCTGTCCGGCGCATTTGAGGCGCTGCGCTTTCCTGAAAAGGTGTCGATTTCCGAAGCGGCCCGCCGGCACCGCGTGCTGATGAACCCGGGCGCCTATTCCGGCCCGTGGGGTGACAGTCCCCATGACATGCGCTGCCTAGACCGGCCGATGGACTGTCTCCACGGTGATTCCCCTTATGCGGTCGTCGGCGTGATGGGGCCGAGCCAGACTGGCAAGTCGGAGATCGGCAATAACTGGCAGCTGCACACCATCCTTTATGACCAGGCCGACATGCTGTTCGTCGCGCCGACGCGGGACCTCACCAACAGCTATGTGACGACGCAGTTCGACAAGATGCTGGACCTCGCCGCCTATGACGATGGCCGGGCCGGGATTCTGCGCGACCGCCAGCTGGGCGGGGTGTCATCGGACAATATCAACCTCAAGCGGTTCCTCGGCTGCGATCTTCATTTTCTCTGGCCTGGCGGCCCGACCTTCCGCGCTAAGCCGTTCCCGCGCGGGCGCATGGACGACTACGAGGAATTTGCGAAGGATGTCGCCGACCAGGGCAGCGCCCTTGGTCTGATGGAAGGCCGCATGGCCAGCTTTGCCGCCTATGGGCGGACGAAGATCTATGCGAACTCCAGCCCGACGCTCGGCCGCAGCAAGGGGATCGAGGCACTGGTCGCCAGCGGCACGGATGAACGCTGGTTTGTCGACTGCCTCCAGTGCAGCTCGCCGTTCCGTCTGTCCTTCGATCATCTGCAATATGACAAGGACGGCACGCCGGAGGATGCCGCGGCGAGCGCCGCCGTCGTTTGCTTGGACTGTGGCGGTGTCCATCGGCAGTCGGACAAGCGCATGCTGGGCTCGACTGGACGGTGGGTCGGGCGCGGCGAGCGCGCGGTGTCGCTGCGGGACAGCAAGCTCGGCAAGGTGGGCGACTTGATCATGACCGATCGCGCCACCTTCCGGTTCGACGGGCTCATGGGGTTCCGTCCGTGGGCGCAGGTCGCCAAGCTTGCGCGCGAGGCCGAGATTGCCTTTGCGATCGAGCAGGATCCGGCGTCGCTGGTGTCGTTCGACAATACCGTCGTCGGGCGCAATTACGTGCCGCGCGAAGACGGCGAGCCTGCCGTTACCGAGGACGCGCTCTATACGCGGGCGCGCAACAGCTATTATCGAATGGGCGAAGTGCCTCCCGGCGTGCTCTGCCTGATCGCCACGATCGACCAGCAGGGCAATCGGTTCGAGGTCGCCGTGTGGGGCTTTGGGGCCGGATTCCGCTGTTGGCTGATCGACCGCTTCGCGGTGCTGACGACGATGGACAATGGCCGGGAACGACCGCTGCGCCCGTTCAATCGGCCGGAGGACTGGTCGGTGCTGCATGCCCGCGTGCTGTCGCGGACCTATCCTATGGCCGGTGCGCCGCAGCTCCGCATGAAGATCATGAACACGTCGATCGACACGGGTGGCCTCGACGGCGCGACCGACAACGCCTTCGCCTGGTGGCACGCGATGGTGTCTGGCGATGTGGGGTCGGGACGGCCACCCTTACCAGCGACGGCGATCACGCTGCTGAAAGGCGGCAACAATCCGAAGGGCAGGCAGCTGCCGCCGCCGACCGTCGATGCGAAGCGCCAGATTAAGGGCGCGCCCCAAGCCGAATTGTTCGTGCCCAATGTCAATCGTTACAAGGATATTGCCGACGTTCGTCTGAAGCGGACGGAGGAAGGTCCGGGCTTCATCGCCTTCCCGAACAATCTACCGCAGGCCGACGACGGCTCATTCCCCTATCTGGCCGAGCTGCGGGCCGAGCACAACGTCAACGGCCAATGGACCCGTGAGCCGCATCGCGCGAACGAGACATGGGATCTCTATATTCAAGCGTGCGCGGTAGTGACCCGCTTCGGCGGCAATGACGCCAGCTTCGCCTGGGTACCGGAATGGGCTCGGCCGCCAAAGGATGCGCCGCGCAAGTTGATGCCAGAGCCGCAGCCTGATCCTGTTGAGCTGGGCCGCGAAGAGCCGCCGATGCAAGTGCCGATGGGTCCTCGTCCGTCATCCAGAAATGCGCGGCCACGCCGGTCGGTGCGTGTGTCGCGCGGTTAGACGGCAGCCGCTTCGACGCCGGTGCCGCAATAGCGGCACTTGATGGCTTCCACCTTGATGAATTCAGCGCAGGCCGGGCACTTCCGCATCTTCGCAGTGCGCGTGATCCCCGTGGGGGACGGCGGACCTTGGCCGATAAGCGCCAGCAGAAGAATGGCAAAAATTCCGAACATCGCGCCGAGGAAGCCCCATAGAACAGGTTCGCGGTCACGCGCTTGCGCCATCTTCACGCACACCACAATCGAACCCAGCCATATGACAAAAGAAACAATAGGCCCACGCCAACCCCCGACCCTGTTCATGGCCGGAATGTATGCCGGTTGCCGTTCCTCGTCCATAGCCTCATCGCGGGTGTCCTGACCGGCTCTTGTGTCATGGCGGACCAAGGATCGCACCACTCATATCTCCGCTGATTTTATTAGTCGCCTACTATACCGATACTTGCCATCCTGCCCTTCTACCCCTGCTCCGGCTCGGAAACTTGACGGCCAAATCGTTTATTTGACATAGGCCAGAAGGTCAGAAGAGCTGTGCACGAACAGACCCGCCCCCGGCGCCCGGAGGCGGGTCTTTTTGTGCGCTCATTCCGGGAGATCGTCATGGCCCTCACACAGGCGGAGATCGAGCAACTGCAAGCTCGGCTTGCCGCCTATCTCGAAGCCGAAGCCGCCGTGCTCCGGAACCAGTCCTACAAGATGCCAGATGGGCGCGAGCTGACGCGCGCCTCGCTCGCTGAAATCCGCAAGGGAATTGATTCCCTCCGCAATGACATCGCCAACGCCAGCGGCGCGCCGATCGTGCGCGGCCGCATGCGTCGTGGCGTGATGGTAGGGCGCTGAGGGATGCACGTGCGCCAGAATTTCTTTGACCGCATGGTCGCCGCGGTGTCGCCGGAACGCGGTGCGCGCCGCTTTGCAGCTCGGGCTGCGCTGACGGCGGCCACGTCGATGACGGCAGGCTTGCCGATCAGCCCCGGCGGTCAGGTCACGGGACAGGGGGGTTATTATGGCGGGCAGTCGGACCGGCGGCAGACGCGGGGCTGGGCTGCAAAGCTGCGCACGCCCAATCAGGACGCAGCGAAGCGCGACACGCTGATTGCGCGGTCGCGCCACGCGGCCATGAACATCCCGCTGGGAACGGCGGCGGTTGAGCGTCCGATCGACTTCACAGTCGGCTCTGGCCTTATGGCGATTCCGGAGATTGACGGGGCGGCAGTCGGCCTTTCGGATGAAGACGCTGCGGCGCTCAACCGGCAGATCGCCAAGGACTATGACGATTACATGTCGTCGACCGATCCCGACGCGGAGCGGGGAACGACCGGATACGGCCTGCAGGAAATCGTTATGCGCGGCGTCCTGGAGTCCGGCGACATCGTGCCGCTGCGCTGCTGGGCCGACGATCAGCTGGGCCGCACGCATTTCACCGCGTGGAAGCTGGTCGAGGCGGACTGGATCGTTTCGCCGCTGGGGCATGTCGAAGGCAAGCCGTTGAACAGCACCGGCAATGTCTGCACCGATGGCGTCGAGGTCGACGGCTATAACGCACCCGTCGCGGTGCATGTGCTGAAAAAGGCGCCCGATGGAGCGTTCGGTGGACGCTATGCTCGCACGGCGGGTGATACGGTCCGCATTCCGATTTGGGGCGAGAAGAGCGGCTTGCCCAGCGCCGTGCTGATCATGTCGAAGCGGCGCGGCGGGCAGACGCGGGGCATTCCGGTTCTGGCGCCCGTTCTGGAGATCCTGCGCCAGGTGTCCGACCTCACCGACGCGGAACTGTTCGCGGCCGTGATGACCGCGATGCTTGCCATCGTTTACAAGTCCCCCGGCGCCGGCAGTATGCCCGAGGCCGATTATGGCGCCGAAAGCGAAGAAGCCCGCATGGTGTCGGGCGGCGGCGCCTATACTGGTGACGGCAGCGATCGTGGCGGCAACATCCGCATGGAAGCCGGGTCGGTACTGGAAATCGACAGCGAGTCCGAAGTTGATGTGAAATCGCCAGGTCGGCCCAATCCCGCGTTCGATCCTTTCTTTCTCGGCATGGTCCGGCAGCTCTCGGCCGCGACCAAGGTGCCCTATGAAATCCTGCTGCTGCACTTCACCGCGAGCTATTCGGCAAGCCGGGGCGCGCTGGAGGTGTTCTACCTGACCTATGTCATGCCCAAGCGGGAATGGCTGTCGTCGATGTGGTGTCAGGTCGGCTATTCATGCTGGCTGCACGAGCAGGTCGTGCGGGGCGTCTACAAAATGCCAGGCTTCCTTACCAATGCGACGCGGCGCGTTGCATGGTCGCGGGCGCGCCATAGGGGTGATGGCAAGATCACGCTGGACCCGGCGCGCGAAGCGAAGGCGCTGGAAGTCTATGAGGCGCATGCCTGGTCGACCGGCGCGCAGATCACCGCCGGCCTCAATGGCGGCGACTATGACAGCAACGTCACGGTGCGGGCATCCGAGCACAAGCGGTTTGTGGATGGCGGCTTGCCGATTCCGAACGCCAAGGGCGGCGGGAATGAAACGGCGCCATCCGATCAGAAGGAAGAGCAGGAATGAGCAGCCGCGCCTTTTCGCGCGCCGCGATCACGCGGCGCTTGTTCAATGCCCCGTTGGCGGTGATGCCCGACACGGCCGCGATCGTTCTGGGCGCGATCGGCGAACGACTGGACGTAGGGCAGCTGTTCGTCGCCAGCGACGGGAGCTCCATGACCTTGCCCCAGCTTTCCGAACTGGCGGCCGACGAGCGCACGAAGATCGAGGCGCGGTCGCGCACCGATCGGGTTGCACCGACGCGGCCCGCTGCCGATCTGATGATGGTGTATGCTGGTATTGCGCACATTGATATACGCGGTGAGCTGGTGGCCGAGAATGGCATCGGCCCCGTCTCGGGCTTCACGGGCTATGACGGCATCTGTGCACAGGTCGCATCAGCCGACGCCGACCCCGATGTGCGCGGGCTGATCTATGACATTGACTGCCCCGGCGGTGAGGTTGCGAGCCTTTTCGAATGCGTGCAGCAGCTGATGGCTCGGCGCGGCACGAAGCCGACCCGCGCGATCATTCGGGGCGTCGGATGCAGTGCAGCCTACGCCATCGCCTGCTGCGCCGATGATGTGACAGTGCATGAGCTGGGCTATGCCGGATCGATCGGCGTCATCATGATGCATGTCGATTTCAGCCAGCGCCTGGCAAACGATGGCATCAAGGTAACGCTCATCGCGCAGGGCGCACACAAGGCCGACGGCAACCCGTTCGAGCCGCTGCCCGATGAGGTCAAGGCCCGTTACGAAACGCTGATCGCCACCAGCTATGATCGCTTCGTCGCCCATGTCGCCACCGCGCGCGGGCTGGATGAGAAGGCGGTGCGGGCACAGCAGAGCCGGGTCTATCAGGGCGAGGAGGCTGTGCAGGCGGGCCTCGCGGACAAGGTCATGAGCTGGGCCGATTCCATGGCGGAATTTTCCGAGCAAGTGAATGGCGGCGGATTGAACGGACGGGCCGCCCGTCCCGCGCCCGGTGCGCGAACGATGAAGGGAAGCGTTATGACCACTCAAACTGCCGCACCGGCGGACGACACGCCCGTGCACACTCAGGCGCAGCTGGATGCCGCTGTCGCCACGGCTTCGGCGAACGCGTCGGCTGCCGCCACCACGGCTGAACGTGAACGCATCACTGCGCTCGCCGAGCTGGACAGCGACAGCACGATCAGCGCATCGCTGTCGAAGGCCATGACGGAAGGCACCAGCGCGGGCGATTACGCGATCGGGCTGGCGCAGGCTGCGAAGGCTGCAACCGCGACCGCTTTGGAAGCGGCGAAGTCGGACGCGGTCAAGACGGACGCACTGCCGAGCGGTGGCGAGGCGCGCGGCACCGGGACAGGCGAGAAGGGCAATCGCGGTGAGGCCGCGGTGGCTCGTTTCCGCGGCAAGATCCCTGGTCTCCCCGCGAAGGCCGGCTGAGCGGCCGATCATCACCGGGGCTTGCCCCATTGGAGCATCGCAGGGCGGTCCGATGGGCCGCCCTTTTTCGTGAAGGGAATGCATCATGGCTTATGAACAGGCCGATTATTCGCAAGAAACGCCCTACAGCCCGAAGCATCTGCTTGCCTCCGGCCCCTACACCACGCGCAAGGTAACGATCCTGTCCGGTCAGAACCTGGTGGCCGGCGCGGTGATCGGCGCCATTGCGCTGGGCGCCGTCACCGTCACCCCCGGTGCGGCGGTCTCCGCTACCCCGGCGGGCACCCCTGGCAACGGCTCGATTGGCACGGTTACGTCCGACGCCGGGGCACAGGAGGGCACGTATCAGGTTGTCATCATCGAGCCAGCGGCTAATGGCGGCACCTACGAAGTCACCCTGCCCGACGGTACTGTCGATGGGACCGGCGTGATTGGCCAGGCCTATAACGGCTCGATCAACTTCACGCTCGCCGATGGATCGACCGACTTCGTTGCTGGCGACCGGATCCCCGTGGTGGTCGATTATGCGACCGGGTCGGGGAAGTACAAGCTCTCGCTCGCCGCAGCGGTCGACGGGTCGGAAACCCCCGATATGGTGCTGGCTTATGATTGCGACGCCAGCGGCGGCGATACCGAAGCCATCGCTTATGAGACCGCCAATGTGGTGGCGGGCGCGCTGACGCTCGGCACCGGCCACACGGTTGCCAGCATCCGCGAGGGTCTGCGCCTGAAGGGTATCCTGATCGACGACTGATCGCGTCACCCACCATCAACCGGGCCCACCGGGTCGCACCCCGGCTTCCGCGTGAAGCCGGGGTTTATTTTCATGGAAGGTAGAGCAAATGCCCGACGCACTTTACGGCACCGAAGAACTGCTGCCGATGATCGACTCCCTCTTCATCCCCGGCAATTTCCTGATGAAGATCGCTTTCCCCGGACTGCTGGAATTCGACACCGAACAGGTGTCGATGGACCGCGTGCTGGACGACCTGCGCCTCGCGCCGCTGGTGTCGCCCTATTCGCCGGGCAAAGTCCAGCAGCCGCGCGGCTTTCAGAAGGAGTCGATAGTCCCGGCCTATGTGAAGCCCCGCAACCCGGTGCCCGCGAGCCAGGTGATGAAGCGCATCGCCGGCGAGAAGCCTTGGGGCGAACTAAGCGCGGCCGAGCGCCACGAGCTGATCATATTCGACCTGCTCAACGGCCATCGCCGGAAGATCGACCGTCGCGTCGAATGGATGGCGGCATCGGTCTTGAAGACCGGCACGCTGGTGCTGTCGAGCGCCGACTATCCGGCCACAACGGTCGATTATCAGCGCAGCGCTGGCCTCACCAAGACCCTGCTGACCAGCGATCGTTGGGGCGAAACCGGCGTCTCGCCCTATGACGATGTCGACGACTGGATCAACGAGGTCGGTGAAGAATCGGGCGGCGCGGTCAATATCGTCGTCATGGACCGTAAGGCATGGGCGCTCTACATCGCCGATCCCAAGGCGCAGAAGGCGCTCGACAAGACGCTCGGTCAGACCAGCGTCGCCTATGAATTGGGCCTCACTGTCCAGCTGCCGGGTTCGCCGGTGTTCAAGGGCCGCGACGGCAACATCGAATTCTATGTCTATAACGACAAGTTCGAGAATGACTCCGGCTCGATCGAGGCTCTGCTCCCCGACTATACCGTCATCCTGGTCAGCCAGGGCGGCGTTGAGGGGGTAACCGCGTTCGGCCTCATCCAAGATGCGCGCAACCAATATGGCAAGGGCGCCTATTTCTCGAAGAACTGGATCGACGACAACACCGGCGCCGAGCTGCTGGAAAGCGCGTCGGCACCCATTCCGGTGCCGAAGCGCATCAACGCGACGCTCTGCGCTACGGTCCGATAAGGCGGCATCCTCTCCGTCGCCAAACCTGTGGCCGCCGCCCTGCACGGTGGCGGCCACGTTTTTCCCGATTTCACAGGAGGCCATCCATGGCCACGAAGACAATTTTGGTCGCGGCGCAGCAGCTTCGCGGCGGTGTGCCGGTCAAAGGCAAAGAGGGCGAGGTCGAACGGCATGTCGCCGAGAAGGGAACGCATCTCACCAGCGCCATTCTGAAGAAGCTGGGGTTGAACACCAAGGCCGTGGACGGACTGAAGGCAAAGGGCGTCATCATCGAGCGCGATGTAATGCAGGCCGATGACGACGACCTGTCCGATCTGGACTTGCTGTCCGGCGCCGAGCTGGAAGCCGTGCTGCTGATGCGCAAGGTCGCGATCGAGCCTGGCACAGACAAGGATGGCCTGATCGCGCTCATCAAGTCGGGCAAGGCAGGCTGATCCATGCCGGTTGAATCCGCCTCGGACCGCGCCAGCTTCTTCTCCTCCAGCGAATTCGCAGAGCTGGCGCTGTTCACCCCCTCCGGGGGCAGCGGCAGCGATGCCGTCGTCTGCACGATCGTCTATGATCGCGGCCAGGGGAAGAACCGGATGGCGGTCGGGGAGGCGGCGGCATCGGGTGCGGAGCGCGCCGTCTGGATCAATGCAGACGAGGTCGCCACGGTCGGACGGGGTGCCCGCATCGTGGTGCCCGTCGATGAGGATGGCGACGCGCTTCCGGGGGCCGAGACGCTCGACGTGATTGGCGAACCGAAGCTGGACGAGACCGGCTTCATGTGGGCCGCCGACCTGGTACTGGTGGACTGATCCCATGGTGTTCGTTCCGGGGCGCAAGCTGACCAGCTTTGAACGGGGGTTCGGGCGTGGATTCGGTATAGAGATTGCGGGTGAGGCTGCCTCGCAAGAGGGTCGCGCCATCCTGGAGCAGGATGCGATCGTCATTAAAGGCGCTGCGGTTGATGCGGTCGAGCACACGACCAACAGCGTGAAGATCAAGATCCGCAACTTCATCGACCAGCATTTTCGCGGGTCGAAGATGCACGGCAATAATCATCGGCGAGTGTCGAACGCGGCGGCGCAGTCGAAATTCTACAACGACCTGTCGACGCAGGGGCAATATACCGGCCTGGTCTATTCGAAGTGGGGGCGCGGCAAGGGGCCGGGGAGCTTCATCGACTTCCTGGTGCTGCACATCAAGGGCGGCGTCCTTCAGGCCAGCGGCGGCGGCAAATTGAAGATACCGAACCGCAAGGCGCCGGGATCGCTGATGGGACAGGTCGGTAATTTCGGCGATAGCCGGATATTCATCCGCAAGGGGAAGGATGGAAAATCCTTCCTGATGCGGGCCTTCAAGAACAGCGCCGGCAGCAAGCGCGGCGGCAAGGTGGTGCTGCTGGCGACGTTGGTCGACGAGCTGCGCTTCCCTGCGTCACTGCGCGGGATCGACACCATCCTCGCCGCCGCAGGGCCGGAACTTGAAAATAACTTCCTCGCCCTGCTGGGGCAGAGCGGCACAACAGGACCGGCGGCATGAGCAGCGTTCGCGAGCAGATTTTGCAGGCCGTCTTCGCCAAGGTCGAGGCTGTCCGTGACGCGCTTGAATGGGCGACTGCCGAGCGCAACCCTAGCGACCCGCTGGGCGATGACCGGCTGAACGCTCTTGTCATGTTTGACGGTGGCCTGCTTGATCCGCGCGGCCTGTCAGGTGGCGTCGAAGAGGGTGAGGTAGAATTCTCGATCGGCCTGATCATCCGCGAGAAGGAATCGGCGGGGATCAGCAAGGAAGCGCTGATCGACGCCGGGTTTGTCGCGGTGATGAATGCATTGCTTGATCCCGACGACATCCAGCTGGGCGGTCTGGTCGAGATGATCGAAGCGCGCGGCGGCAGCGACCCGGTTTTCGGTCGCTCGGAAAAGGGCGCGCGCGTCGTCGGCGGCCTCGTCATGGATTTTTCGGCACGGTTCCTGACCCGCGAGGGCGATGCCTCGCAGGTCGGGCCGTGAATTCAATGGAGACAGTCATGGGCGACAAGCAGGGAATGAGTTTCACACCCCGCAGCGGCGACACGCATGTGATCGGCGACGACGGGGCAGCGGTGAACGTCGACGCGCAGGCGCGCGATGTGGCGTTGGCCGACATCGTCGACACCATCAAGGGGCCGGACGGCGAAGCGGTGACGCTGCCCGAAGTTGATCTCACCGATCCACCATCGCCACTCGCTCCGGCCTCCGCCGGTCGCAAGGCGAAGTAATCGAAGCCCGAACAAAGGACCGTGACCGATGGGTGATTTCCTGATCAAAAACCGCCTCGTGCTGGCAAAGGAGGAAACCACCTCCGGCACGGACGCATCGCCAACGCCTTCGGCCAATGCCGTGCTCTGTGAGGAGCCGCGCGTCGCGCCGAACATGGAACTGGAGCGCACGAACGAAGTGACCGGCTCGCTCGACAGTATGCAGTCGATCGTCGGCGGCGGCTATGTCGAGCACAGCCAGCGCATCTTCGCCAAGGGTTCCGGCACGCCGGGCACTGCGCCGGAAATGGACCCGTATCTGAAAGCGGGGGCCCTCGGCCTCACCACGCTGGCGGCGGCCAGCACCGGCACCGCCCAGGCTGGCGCGGCGGCAGCGATCACGCTGGCCGTGGGTGCGCCGTCGACCGACCTGAAGGGCTTCGTGATCGTCACCACTGGTGGCACGGGCAGCGGCCAGACTCGCGTTATCACCGCCTACGACACCACGACCAAGGTGGCTGACGTCTATCCCGATTGGGACACCGAGCCTGACGCAACCACCACCTATTCGGTGAAGGCAGGCAATCTCTATGTGCCGGCCTCGACCGCGCTGAAGACGATCACCAGCTACGTCTATCAGAAGAACAGCAGTACCGGGAACGCCATCCTGAAGAAGCTGCTGGGTGGCGCTGCCAACATCGCCTTCGCCGTGCAGACTCGGCAGACGGGCCGCTTCACCTTCACCGTGCGCGGGATGCTGTCCGACCCTGAAGACGTCGCGAACCCCGCTGCCGGCGTGTTCGACGCCACGCGCCCGCGCCCGCTGCGCGATGCCGACGCCTTTCTCGACGGCACGCGGGTCTGCTTCCGCAACTTCACACTCGATTGGGGCAATGTCCTCACGCAGGCGGACTGCCCCGGCGCGATCTATGGCTACGATCCTGCGCGCGTGACCGACCGGCGCCCCACGGGCCGGATCAACCCGCAGATGAAGACGCTGTCGGAGCGCAATGCCTGGGCAGACATGGTCGCCGGCACGACCAAGCCGATCTGGCTGAATTGGGGCGAGGTCGACGGCAACCGCATTTCCATCTTCATTCCGGCCATCGCCTACACCGGTAATGAGGAAGAGGATCTGGACGGCATCGCAGCCGACGGCCTGCCCTTCGAAGCTGTCGGTCCCGACAGCTGGATCTACCTGCTGTTCTGGTGAGGTGTGAATGACGACCGTGTTAAACGACCATCGCCATGTGAAGACATTGGGCGGCGTGGATTATGCGTTCCGCCGTCCCGATGTCTATGACCTCCCCGCGATGCGCCGCCGTCTGCGCATCGCCCGCGTCCGCCGCCCTACAATCGGTGAATATCGGGCGATCGGCGCGGAGGGCGCGCGGCGCATCGGCGAAGCGGCCGGCGACGCGGCTGAAGGTGCGCGCCAGGCCGAGATCATCGAACGCTGGTATGATCTGCTGCTTCCGTTTGACGAGGACTCGATCGACGAGCCGGACCTGGAGGCGCGGGCCAAGCTGTTCGCGCAGGAGCAGGCAGAGCGGCGGCAGGAAATGGCGAAGCTCTATCCCGACGTGCTGGCGATCGAGGCCAATCTCGATCGCCACTGCCAGGATTGGGCGGAGCTAAGGGCCGACGCCGATTTTTGGGAGGAGATCAGCCGCATCGATTCCGTGCGGTTGCTGCTGACAGAAATCGGGGGCAGGGTTTTCCCGCGCGATGCTGACGGGTTGATGATCGAGGAAGGCTATCAAAGCATTCCGGCCCAGCACCGGCTACAGCTCGGTACCTTCGCGCTCAGCCTGCTGACGCCCGACGAGGCCACAAGAAAAAACTGATCATCGCCGCCGCCTGGGCCTTCGACCCGAAAGCCTATGACGGTGGCGAGGATTACACGCCGCGCAATCCCCTGCGCGGCGATTCCTTTATCGCGCAGGAGCCTGCGGGTGTCCGCTGGCTCCATGTGCATCCCCAATATCTGGTCGACGATGAAGTCGCGCTGATCGTGCGGCTCGCCAGGCTGTGGCGGGACGGCGTCATGCCCGAAGAGGGCGGGGCGCTTGCCCAATCGGCGTGGACCGTCGCGGCCATCATGATCGTGCTGAAGGCGTGGGGCGACTTGCAGGCCGCCCGCGACCGGAAAAACGCAAGGGATTGACCGTATGGCTCAGACCTCCCGCGCCGTAAATCTGGCGCTGCGCATCGTCGGCATCGCGGACGCGGAGCGCGACTTCAAACGGGTAGGCGATGCGGGGGGCCGCGCCTTCAGCGACATCGAGAAAGAAGCGATCAGCGCCGAGAAAGCTGTGATCAAGCTCGCCAATGCCGAAAAGTCCGCGGCCTTGGTCAGCGATCGCCGGCGGACCGCCCATGCCGAGGCGCGGGCGCTGTTCCCCAAGGGCAGCGGCCCGGCTGCGTCCGTGCTCCAGCAGCGCCGCAGCTATGTGACTGACGCGGTTGCCAAAGCCCAGTCAGTGATCGACGACGCGCAGGGCGCGCAGGCGCTGGAGAATATCGCGGCCAAATCGGCGGCGGCGGAGGCGCGCCTGCTTGCTTTTGCTCGAGCGGGCGGCGGTGCGGCGATCGTCATCACGGCATTGGCCGTCGCATCGTATAAGGCCGCGAAGGCTGCGGACGAGCATAATGAGGCCCTGAACGCTTTCCACCGGCAGCTGGAATTGACCGGCAATGTGTCGGCCGCGACTAGCGAGGAGCTGGAGCACTTCGCGGATCAGGCGGCGCGCACCAGCATCGCGACCGAGAAGGCCGCGCTTCAGGCAGCTACCGCCTTGGCCAGGGTACCGGGGCTGGCTCGCGAGACGCTCAATCAGGCGCTCAGCGTCGCGGGCGACTTAGGCGATGATCCCCAGGCTGTCGTCCAGTGGGCCGAGAAGATGGGCAGCGTCCTGTCCGCGCTGGCCCGAAACGATATCGAGGCGCTGCGCAGCGCACTTGCCGACGCCAATCCCGAACTGCAGATCACCGTCATGCGCCTCGCGGAAGCGGGCAAGACGGCTGAAGCACAGCAAGCCTATATTCAGGGTCTCGCCCGCGCGGCGAGTGGCTCCGGCGGGCTCGATGAAGCGGCGCAGTCGGTCGGTGAGGCATGGGACCGGATGCTGGCCCGGATCGGCGACAGCAGCGGCGTGTCGGATGCTGTAATTGGCATGTTCAACGGCATCGCCAGTGCGATCGACTGGACTTCGGACCGGGTGTCGGCGTTCGGTACGAAGGTGGCGAACTTCTATCGTTGGGCGCGTGGGCAGCAGCAGGAAACGCGCTCGGCTTTTGCCACGCCCATCGACAATATGCTGGCGATGGGGCGGCAGGCGCAGGGAATGGCGACCGACGCCGCTGCCCGCGCCCTGATGGCGAAGCCCGACACGCCGAAGAAGTCCGGCGGTGGTCGCGGCGGGAAGTCGGACGCTCAGCGTGAGGCCGAGCGGCAAGCTCGCGAGGCGGAGCAGGCGCGCCAGGCAGCCGATCGCATCAAGCAGTCCAACGATCAGGTCATCGACAGCTACAAGCTGCGCGCCGACGAGGCGCAGGCGCGGCTTGGGCTGGAAGGCGATGCGTTGGATGCGGTGGTGCGCCAGCAGGCGATTGACGCGGCCGCGCGGCGGATTTCCACCGAGCTGGTCGACAAGGAAGTCGAGGCCAGACGCCGCGTTGCGAAAGGCCATTTCGACGAAGCCCAGGCGCGCGCCGAGGCAACGGCGGTCGTCAGTCAGCAGACCGACGCGGTGCGCAAATTCGCCGCGGCCGAATATGATGCGGAGCGGGCGCAGAAGCTCTTCATAGAGCGCCAACGCATCGCCACTCAGATGTTCGACGACACCCGCACCTCGCTCGAAATGATCGCGCAGGAGGTCGCCAACGTGCAGGCCGCCTTTGATGGCGGCGCCATCAGCGCGTTTACCTTCAGCCGCCGCATGAAGCAGCTCGCCGAGGATTATGTCGACCTCGGTCGCATGGGCAATAAAATGTGGGAAGGGTTCGGTCAGGATGTGGGCCGCACCCTGACCGACATCATCCGCAATGGCGGCAGCGCCCGCGACATTCTCAGCCAGCTGATCGATCTGCCCCTGCAGCGTCTGCTCCAGAAGAATGTCGAGGAGCCGATCGCCAAGCTCATCGACGGCCTGACTGGCAATGATATCGAAAAGAATGTCGCCAAGGCAAAGAGCGACATCCTGCCCGGCCTGCCCCAGCAGCTCGGCATTCAGGCTGAACCCGAATTCCTGCGTCTGACTACCGCTGCGGGTATGGCGGCCGATGCGCTGACGCGGGTCGCTGCGGCCGGGGGATCGCCAGTGGTCGATCCGCTCGCTGACGTGGGCAGCGAAGCGGCGCGCGCAGCCGAGGGCATGAACGCGATCAGTGATCAGTCGGCACAGCTCGGCTCGGCTTTCAACAGCTTGATCGCGATGGCGACGGGCGGGTCGGTGTCGGGCGGTGGTGGATTGCTGGGCACGGTGCTCAGCCTGGGGACGAGTCTGATCGGACCCGCGATTGGCGGCGGCGCCGTCACCAGCGCGGGAACGGACGCCGTATATGGTGGCACGCTGGGCGGCATCTATCATGATGGCGGCAGGGTCGGCCCCGGTGGCAAGCAGCGCGTGCTGCCCTTCGATGTATCGGCCCTGCCGCGTCTGCACAGCGGCACGCTGCGCAACGATGAGTTCCTGTCGGTGCTCCAGACCGATGAGGAAGTGCTCAACCGCTCGCAGGCGTCGGCTTTCCGCACGCTGCTGCGCGGGAACTCGCCAGCGCCGCCGCGCGGCG
This sequence comes from Sphingobium sp. MI1205, assembly GCF_001563285.1. NCBI lineage: Bacteria > Pseudomonadati > Pseudomonadota > Alphaproteobacteria > Sphingomonadales > Sphingobiaceae > Sphingobium > Sphingobium sp. MI1205. The sequence goes on along the minus strand of NZ_CP005188.1, from coordinate 2,387,920 downwards.
GGGGCAGCCAGACCATCGTGAACAACTGGAACGTGCCCGCCACGCCCGATCGCCGGCGAACGGGGGCAGAGGTCGCGCGGCGGCAGGCCGAGCAACAGGATGATTTCCGCCGGAGGGGACTGGCATGACCGATGATGTGCGCTTGCCGGAAAAGTGGTCAAAGGGATCCAACGGCGGTTTCGAATTTTCCACCGATGCGGTGTTGACCGACGACGGCGGTGTCGAGACGAACGAGAATTGGGCGGTGCCCCTGCGCCGCTATGAAATCTCGCACAATGTGAAAACACCGGAGGATATCGGGCTGCTGCGTTCTTTCCACGCTGCACGACGGGGCGCTGCGCGCCCCTTTCTGTTCAAGGATTGGATCGACTTTACCAGCAAGGCGGACGGCAACTCAGCGGCCGCCATGACCGATCAGCCGTTGGGCATCGGCGACGGCGTTACCACGGCCTTCCAGCTGGTGAAGCGCTATGCCGATAGCGTCAGTCCGATTGACGTGCCGGTTCTTTGGCCGGTAACCGGCACGCTGCTCATCGCCAAGGATGGCGTTGCGGCGCCCACGGGCTGGTCGGTCAACCGAGGCACGGGGATAGTGACATTCACGTCGGCTCCGCCGCTGGGGGTAATTCTCACGGCAGGTTTCCAGTTCGACGTGCCCGTGCGCTTCGAGGACGATTTGCTGCGGATCAGCTGGGATACCATCAACAGCCGAAGCGCGGGCAGCGTGCCGCTGTCGGAATGGCGCGCATGAGCAGGACGATTCCCGTCGGGTATATCGCGCATCTGGCTTCCAGCACGCGATCGCTCTGCTGGTGCTTGCGGATCGATGCAGCCAATGGCGTCAGCGTCGGGCTGACCACGCATGATCGACCCCTCTCGATCGACCTTGGCGACGGTGCGCTGGATTATGTGGGCGGACTCACCATGTCTGAGGTCAGCCTCTCTGTCGGCCTTGGCGCTGACAATTTTCAGGCCAGCGGTCCGCTTGGCCCGTTGTTCACGGCAGCCGACGTTCTTGGCGGCCGCTGGAATCGCGCTCGCTTCCGGCTCTTTCAGGTCAATCATCGGGGATTGGTGTCAGGCCAGATCAGGATGCTGGGCGGCAAGCTGGGACAGCCTTTGGTCGACGGCCACACCTTCAACCTGGAGGGGCTTGGTCACACAGCGAGCTACAATCAGGAGATAGGGCGGGTTACCTCCCCCTATTGCGCAGAGACCTTCGGCTCGGCCCGCTGCAAATATCCGCTGCTGCCGGATGTCTGGACGCCGGGCGCGGCTGTGGCAGCGCGGGGCGCATGGGATGCAGGTGCGGGCAACTTCGTCCGCCCCTCCGTTTTCAACGGCTATCATTATTCCTGTTCGGCGGCCGGAACGACCGGCGGCAGCGAACCGAGCTGGCCTACCACACTGGGCGCGACGGTCAGCGATGGCGGTGCCACATGGACCTGCGTCAAGGCCGCCACGATTGAGGCGGTTGTGGCATCGGTCACCAGCGGCTTCCGATTCACGATCGCGGCGCTGCCCTTCAGCACGATCGACGACGAACTGGCCTATGGGCGGGTCGCCTTCACGAGTGGCGTGCTGGCAGACGATCTGGAAATCGAGATATTTCGCTGGGCTGCTTCGACGCGCTCGATTGAGCTTTATGCGAGCATGGCCGATCTGCCCTCGGTAGGAGACGCGCTGGTCATCCGGCGGCCTTGCCTCAACACCCGAGTGGACTGCCGCGACAGCTGGCGCAACACCTGGAACTTCCGGGGGGAGCCCGACCAGCGCGGTAGCGACCAGATTTTGCGAGCGGCGACGGGGGGCGCATGATGGCAACGCGAACGGATATCGTCGCCGAGGCGCGCCGCTGGATCGGCACGCCCTACCATGAGCAGGCCAGCGTGCGCGGCGGTGGCTGCGACTGCAAGGGGTTGGTCGTCGGGGTTGCGCGTGAGTGCGGCTTGCCCGAGGCCGATGGCTTTCACGCTCGCCTGTCGAATTACGGCGTCAAGGTTGATGTTCGCCTGCTCCGTGCTGGGCTTGCGGCCGAACTGCGCCAGGTCGCGTGCCCGCGCCCCGGCGACGTCCTGCTGCTGCGGGTCGGGGACAAGGCGCAGCATCTTGGCCTGTTGGTGGATGGCAGCCGCCTGATCCACTGCTGGGGCGCAGGGCTGCAACAGGTTGTGTCCGCTCCCTGGACGGTAGGGCGGGCGCAACGCGAGCTGGATTCCGCATGGGCCTTCCCCTCGATTCTTGCGCAGGAGGACGATAATGGCTGATCCGGTTTCACTGGGTCTCACAATAGCGCTGAGCGCGGTGCAGATGGGGTTGCAGGCTTCGCGGAAGATCGAGGGGCCGCGTCTGACCGACCGCACCGTCAGCCTGGGGGACCCCGGCGACGCGAAAAATTATTTCCTGGGGACGCGTCGCTTCGAAAGCTGCAGCTTTCTGTTCGCCGAGGACCTTCGCGAAGTCAAAAAGAAGCGCAAGACCAAGGGCGGGAAATATAATGAATATCGCTATTATGGCACATGGGCCAACCATGTCGCCGATCATCCGACAGACGCCATAACCCGCATCTGGCTCGACAAGCATTTGATATTCGATGCCACCGGAGTCGGGCCGATCACGGTGATCGCCAAGGGTAACTGGAAGGACTTTCTCACATTCTACCTAGGTGGGGAGGATCAGGAACCTGACCCGCGCATGGCGCAGACGATCGACGCGAAGCTCGGTGAGGGCAGTTGTCCGGCCTATCGGGGTCAGTCCTATGTCATGTTCAAGGAAGTGTTCCTGGAGAAGTTCGGGAATCGTCTGCCGCAACCGACGATTGAGGCCACTAAAAACGTCTCGCCCAACTATCCTTGGGAGACCTTCAGTTACGTATACGGCAAACCGACCAATCTCACGCTCGATCCGTCGGGCACCTTCGCGGCCTGGGGAGGTCAAAGCTACGAGGTCTATGACCTCCCTAGCCGCACCCTTCTCGGGAGCCCCACTTTCTCGGTGCCGGTCGCTGGCGATTGGAAGGGCATTACCTCCGATGGCCGGATTTACACCGTCATCGGCAATGATGATTCGGTCGATCAGTTTTTCAACGGCAACCATCATGTCGGGACGTTCGACGCCGCCAGCGGGAGCCTGATCGGGTCATCCGACACCGGCGGCCGCTTTCAAGATGGGTGTGTTGTCCTGAAGGACGGGAACGGTGTCGAACATGTCCTGACTTACGGCTTTACTTCCTGGCCCATCCAGTATGGCATGCCGCTTTCTGGCGGCTCACTGGGATGGTACGAATATGATTTCGGCTGGAAAATCACGCAATATTTCGTAGATGGCCATGGGGACATATGGGCAGTCGGCTCGGCTCCCTCCATCTCCCCCACGACTACTATGTATCTGCGCCGCGTCGTCGATACCGGGGTGCGATCCAGCGCGCCATCGTCTGCGGCCTTCACAGTTCCGCTAGGCGCCGCCTATTGGACGCATGTCGATGGCGCGCACTATGGCGACCATTTCGTTCTGCAATGGAACGGCGCGGTGCTTTATCTCATTGACGATGAGACCCTGACGGTCTCGAGCAGCCGCAGTTTTGGCTATGCCTATGCGACCACGAACTGGGTCCATCACGACCCGTCGCAACCGACGATCTGGCTCGGTCGCGATGAAATATCGCTTATCGATCTCTCGACTGTTCGCACCATCGATTATTCCGACTGGAAGTTCGAGGATGTCTATTTCAATACGTCAGCCTATATTCCGAGCCTTCATGCGCTCTTTGGATCGCCGCAATTTTCCGATGTATTCACCTTCCGCTATCTAGATCGTGTCGGCCGTGGCGGGGTGACGGTCGGGGCAGTTATCGACATGATCAGCGACCTGTGCGGGGTCGAGGTGGGTGATTACGATTCCTCGCTCTGCACCGATATCCTCGACGGCTTCAATTTTACAGCTGGCGCGGGCAAGTCGATCCTGTCGCCGGTGCTGGAAGCATTCGATATTGATCCGGTGTCGGAAGATTTTCTTGTGCGCTTCCGCCCTCGTGGCGGCGCGAGCGAGGGAACGATCACCACCGGAAAGCTCGCAATCTCGGGCGACAGCCGATTCCGCATCCCGCTGGTGAAGGATGAGGACCTGCCGTTGCAGGTTACGATGACCTTCGCTGATATCGACAAAGACCAGCAAGTGAATCTCGCGCAATCGGCACGCGCCGCCGATGCGGTTCGGACGAAGCGGATCACTCAGATCGACATGCGTAACCTTGCGATCGATGCCGACGCCGCGCGGCATCTGGCTGACCGTTTCATGCGTCGCCAGCACGCCGAGAAGGAAAGCCATGAATTCTCGTTGACCGATCGATTTCTGAAGGTGACGCCGGGCAGCGTCTACACATTGCAGCTGGGCAATCTGTCCCGCATCGGCCGCTGCATTTCCGCGCGCCATGGCGCTGACCGGGTGACGGAGACCCGATGGGTTCGCGATAATCCGTCGCTGGCTGACCGGGGTAGCGCAGCCGGTGCGGAGATGGAATCGCGGAGTCCGGAAGTCATAAGAATTCCGACGCCCTCGCGCGGCTTCGTTCTGGATGTGCCGCTGCCGCAGGATGCGCTCGATAGCGCCACACCATTCATGCTCATCGCGGCCGGCCCATTTTCTCCAGACGGCTATTGGGTGGGGGCCGATGTTTATGCCAGCGACACCGGTGTGGCCGATGACTATGACGCGGGCTGGGCGGCGATTTCCGCGCAGAGTGTGGCTAGCTGGGGGGTTTGTATAGACGCGCTCGGTGACGCGCTTCCCTGGCTGCCGGACAATGGCAACAGCATCACGGTGGATATGCGTAGCGGTACGCTCAGCAGCGTGAGCATGGATGATCTTCTCCTGTATCCGACGCTTAACCTCGTCCTGATCGGGCGGGAATATGTGCAGTTCGCCAATGCCACCCTGATCGCGCCCAACCGCTACGTCCTGTCTGGCTTTCTGCGAGGCAGACGGGGAACCGAGCAGCATTTGGCGAGCCATGCCATTGGCGACAGCCTGCTGGTGATGGACGCGTCCGTGCTGTCGAGAGTCATGGGTGCATCGGAGATTGGTGACACGGATTATTACAAGGTGGTCAGTCAGGGACGCGAGGAAGAAACCGGCTTCGCTGTCACCGTTCCCTTCACCGCCGCCGCGCAGAAGCCTTACTCGCCGGTGCACGGCGCACTTACGCACAATATGGGCACGGGGGATTGGTCAATCACGGCGACGCGGCGGACCCGTATCGGCGGGGGCAAGATTGATGGTCAGGACGTTCCGCTCGGTGAAACGGCTGAAAGCTGGTCCTGCGATATTATGGATGGAGCCATCGTGGTGCACACGATCACCGGCGTCAGCCTGCCCCTGACCTATAGCAGTGCGCAGCAGACGACCGACTTCGGCGCGCCGCAGACCAGTCTGAGTGTCAACCTCTACCAGGTGTCGCCGGTGCTTTCTCTGAGGGGCTTTCCGCTCACCATCGCCGCATAGGGGGTAACATGACAGATTTTCCTAACACCGGGGCGCCTATGTGGGCTGCCTCCCAGGCTTCTCCATGGGATGCAGTCAACGAGGCTTCATTCATCTTCGATGCCTTCGCGAGTCGCTCGATCGTGGAGGATCGCGATCTGACGGCGCCCCCTGGCAGCTGCGCGAATGGCGCGCGCTATCTGATTGCCGCGGCCGCGACAGGTTTATGGGTGGGGCATGATGGCGAGCTTGCCATCGCGATCGGCACCGATGCGAGCAACGGGTGGTATTTTGCGAACGTCGCGCGGCACGGTAATCAATTGTTGGTCAAGGACGAAGATCTGCTGATTGAATATGACGGCGCGAGCTGGAATCCTTTTTGGCCGGGCGCCGCCGCTGCTCTGAAGACTGTGCCCGGCACCACATATGATGCGGTCCGCGATGACGCTGGTAGTTATATTCTTTTCACCAATGCCCTCCCGGTAGCATTCACGATCCCGCCGGAGGCGTCGGTCAACTGGCCCGTCTGGTCCGTGCTCACCTTTGAGCAAAATGGGGCGGGCGCGGTGACGGTTTCGCCGGGGTCGGGCGTGACGATCAACAGCCATGGCTCGCTCTACACCAGCGGCGGCCAACATGCCGTTTGCCAGCTTAAAAAGGTTGGGACCGATATCTGGACCATGACGGGAGATTTGACGTGAGTATTGTTTTTGCAGCCACGGAAGCGTCCGGCGTGAGGATCGCAGGAACGATGGCGGAGGACACCGCCACCACCGCCGCGCGGCGGACAGCGAACTCCCGCGCAAGTCTGGCAAGCCCGGACGGCACGGCGCTGGGCACCATAGCCCTCGGCTCTGCACTGACGGAGTGCTGGCTACATGCTATCACCTATGCCGGGGCGTGGGATGACGATCAGAACGACTATATTGTGCTGGTCAAGGATACCTCCGCGAACAATGTATTTCGGGTATACACAACGTCCCCCGGCGTATTCTGGGCGCAGTATTGGAACGGCTCTGCTTGGACTTCGGTCGGATCGTCGTGGACGATCACCGGCGGTCAATCATCATATGCCATCTATCTGAAAACCGGCGCGAGCGGCGCAAACTTCATCGTTTTGGTCGATGGTGTCATCAAGGCGTCCGGCACCATGGGCACAGCGACCGTGGACGTGAAAACTATCGTTTGGGGCACGCCGGACAATAACCTCGCTGGCTATTTTTCGGAGCTGGTGGTGGAGGATGCCAATCTTTCGACCGTTGGCGTTGTGGTGGAGACGGAAGCGCCCACCGGCGCGGGCGGGGATGCGACCGGCACCGGAGCCTATACTGATGTGGACGAGGCTCCCCTCAATGATACGGACATCATCACCTTTGGCGCAGCGGGTGAGCGCAACAGCTTCACCAGTCCGGCGCGTACCAGCACACTTGCCCTTGTGCGTGGCGTGGGCGTGGCCGCCCGCGCCAAGCGAGACGCATCCGGCCCGCAAAACATGAAATTCTATCTCAAGATCGGCGGCACCCGCTACTATAGCCCGGACATAGCTCTCACCACCGGCTTTGACGCCTATCAATATGTTTGGGCGCTCAACCCGGCGACAAGCGCGGCTTGGACCTCGACCGATGCCAATGACGCGGCGCTGGAGTGGGGGGTCGAGGCGGTCGCATGACGATCTCCATATCCAAGGCGACCTTGCAAGTCGCTTCCAGCCCGCCGTCCGAGAAAATCTTTGTCTCCAAGGCGACCTTGCAAGTGGCTTCCGGGCCGTCTTTTGGGTTCATGTCAATATCCAAGGCCACGCTACAAGTGGTTTCGGGCCCATATCTGGACCTGTTAGAAGTTTCCAAAGCGACGCTGCAAATTATATCCGGCCCGATCAAGCCGACGCGCCGCAAGGTGCTCCAGCACGGATCATGCTAGCCGCCTTTATAGTAAGGCTCGCGCACAAATCACCGCCAAGCATTTTCAGTACAGGGAGATACCAACTATGCCTGATCCGGGGGCAGGTGGAATATCGTCGGGCGAGGTCGGGGGCGTCCTTGCCGGCGTGGTTGCGATGGGTGTCGCGGTCGGAAAGGGCCTGGCCTGGCTGATCAACTGGCGGGATGTGCGGGCCTCGACCCGTTCGGCCAAGCTGGACAAATGGCACGAGGAGCTGGCCCGTCGGGAGAAGGACCTCGACGACAAGCTCGACCACAGGATGAACGGCCTGGAGCGGCAGGTGGGCGATTTGACGGTGGCCGTCGATAAATGGCGGATGGCGTTCCACATGGTCGCCGCCGAGCTGCTCCAGCGGCACCCGCAATCGGCGGCGCTGATGCAGGCGCAGAAGATCCTTGCCGAGGCTTTCCCGATTCATCTGGCAGTGCCGGAGGACATGGCGCGCGCGCTGGGCCGGATCGACGAGGCGGACGCGGGCAGGCTGTAACCGTCGGCACATTGTCATTTGCATGGGGCGCTTCGGGCGCCCTTTTTCATGGGGGTAATCATGGGGTTTGAGAGCAAGCGGCTGTTCGACGTGATCCGCGCGATCAAAGGAAAGGCGCTGACGCAGGCCGAGGTCGACCAAGTCAACGCGGAACTTGCCGGTCACGTCGTCATGACTGGCAAGGCGGGCATGAAATGCAGCGCCGCGGGTGTTGCCCTGATTCACAGTTTCGAACAGCTGCGACTGGTAGCCTATCCCGATCCCGGCAGCGCCAATGGTCTTCCGATCACCAACGGCTGGGGCACGACCCGCGACGAGAATGGCGGGCCGATCCCGCGCGGCGCGAAGTGGGACAAGCCGAAGGCTGACCGGCTGTTCGCCCGCGACCTCGTGGCGGTGGAGATCGGCGTCAACACCCTTCTGAACGGCGCTCCTACCACCCAGACGCAGTTCGATGCTCTGGTGTCCTTTGCCTATAATGTCGGGCTCGACATGGATGGAGACGGCAAGGCCGAGGGGCTGGGCGATTCGACGCTGCTGCGGAAGCATAAGGCTGGCGACTATGCGTGCGCTGCCGCCGAGTTTCCCAAGTGGGACAAGAATGACGGCAAGGTCATGGCCGGGCTGAGACGGCGCCGCGCAGCTGAGCGCGCCATGTATGAGGGGCGGTCATGAACGAGGCGCGCAAGAAGGCCGTCTATGTGGGTGCGCCTGCATGTTTCGCGCTCGAAGCTGAATGCCAGCTCCTAAATCAGGCGTTCCCCGGATCCTGCTATCTGGTTGGTTCCTCGTTGGAGCGGCCGGACTGGCGCGATATCGACGTGCGGATGATCATGGATGATGAGGCGTTCTCCGGGCTCTTCCCTCACGCGAAAGAGCATTGGGAATTCGATCCTCGCTGGATAGTGATGACGGTCGCAATATCGGAACGCCTGTCGAAGCAGACCGGGCTTCCGGTGGATTTCCAGTTCCAGCCCCGGACGCATGCCAACAAGCGTCACAGCGGGCCGCGCAATGCGTTGGGCTTGATTTTCGCCAGGCACGGGGAGGAGGGGTGATGACGCTTCTCCCCGACACGGCCGCATGGACAGCCCGCGACTGGCGGCGACTCGTCGGCATCGTATTTCTCGGGGCAGGCGGAATCGCCTGCACGGTGATCGCATGGCGCGCCTTGACGCTGCTTGCCGAAAAGTCGACGGGGCCGTGGCCTGTAGCCTATTTCGCCTATGGATGCCTGATACTCATCGGCATCGTGCTGACTGGCCTGTCGGCTATCCTCGGCCGCCGCACCTTCAAGCTCAAGGTGGGTGGCAACACCGTGGAAAGCGTCGGGGAGGAAGCGGCCGATCGAATTCAGGCTGCGGCGGAGAAGGCGTGATGGGCGCGTTCTTCTCCCGTATCTGGCCGCACCTGCTGGTCGTGGCGGCCGTGCTCGGCGGACTCTGGTATGTCGATCATCGCGGCTATCAGCGCGCGCGCAAAGATTTTCAGATGGACCAGCTGAAGATCCGGGCGATGTTCGATGGGCTGCTGCGCGACAGCGAAGGGCGCATGGCCGGCGTCATCCGCTTCCAGGACCGCGACCTGGCCGACAAGATCGCGGCGGTGAAGGTCTATCACCGCACCATCATCCAGCCCGCAATCGAAAAGGAAATCGCCCATGATCCGGCGCTTGCCCGCCCTGATGCTCGCATGTCTGACGGCCTGTGGCGTCAACTCAACGCCGCCCTCGCCGGCAGCGCCTGTTCCCGCCGCGCTGACGGCGGAATTGAGTGCGCCTTGCCAGCAGCTGCAACAGTTGCCCGACCCGATGTGGGCGACGCTGGCGCGGGCGACGTCGCCGAACGCCGCACTGAATGACGAGTGCCGCCTTCGACACGCGGCCGTGGTGAACGCCTATGTGGCGAGCCGGGAAGAGATCATCCGGCACAACGTGGAAGTGGAGAAGCTCTCGCGTACCCGGAAATAAATGGTCCCGCCTCCGGGGTAGGAGACGGGACCTGCAAGAGAGCGTGTTGATTATCAGCAATTTAGGCGGTTGCATATAGTGCCGAAGGATATTTGTGCGGCCGATGGAAAGTGCCCTGAAGACGGGGGCCGAAGCGCGCTAACGCTTCAAGCCGGCGGGTATGCACCGCCATGTCCCCAACAGGATCCTGTCGGGTCCATCCCGCCACCCGGCGCCCGGGTGGGGGAGACGTATCGGAAGAACAGTGATGGAGTCGAGCCACCTTTTTGATGATTTCGTTCAACCCGTCAGTCCGCCTGCGGCCTACATAGGCGGCAAGCGACGCCTGTCTCGCATGCTGGTGCGCGCGATCGAGCGCATTCCGCACCACAGCTATTGCGAGGTCTTCATGGGGATGGGCGGCGTGTTCCTACGCCGCACGCGCCGCCCAGGGGCGGAATACATCAATGATTGGTCGGAGGATGTCTCTACCTTTTTCCGCATCCTCCAGCGCCATTATGTCGCGTTCCTCGACATGCTGCGATTCCAGCTCACCACGCGCAGCGGATTCGAGAAGCTGCTGCGCGTGGACCCGTCGACGCAGACCGACCTGGAACGAGCCGCGCGCTTCCTCTACCTCCAGCGCCTCGCCTTCGGCGGCAAGGTGGCAGGCCGCAACTTCGGCGTCGATCCGATGAATAGCGGCGGCTTCGACGTGACGCGGCTGGCGCCTATGCTGGAGCAGCTGCACGAGCGTTTGGCGTCGGTCACGATCGAGCGCTTGCGCTGGCATGATTTCATCCGCCGCTATGATCGGCCGGACACGCTCTTCTACCTCGACCCGCCCTATTTCGGGTCGGAAGGCGACTATGGCGCCGACCTGTTCGACCGTTCGCAATTCTCGACCATGGCCGAACAGCTGTCCACGATCGAGGGCCGGTTCCTGCTCAGCATCAACGACTGTCCGGAAATCCGCCAGCTCTTCGGCGCTTTCCAGATGGTTGAAGTCGATCTGCTCTATTCGATCGGGAGCGGTTCGCCGACCGACGCGCGCGAGCTGGTGATCAGCAACGTCGACATGCCTCTCAACAGACTGCTCGGCGCGTCGGAGAGCGGGTGAGGCGGCTTGTCCTTTTGCTCCGTTCTCGTCATGTTCTCATTTATGAGCGACTCACGAGAAGCAGAGCAGGCGGTCGCCGCCTTCTTCCATCACACCAGGGCGGCGAAGAAAAAAGCTGCGAAGGCGAGGCCGAAGGGCGAGCCGCCCATGCATCATCGCGCCAACACCGATTGGTGGAATTGCATCAACCGGAGCTGAGCTATAGGGCCGGATAAGTTCCCCCACCCCTCGGAAACCCGTGGAAAACCGTGGGTGCCTATGGTGCGAATTTGGGGGAACGGGCTTTGAAAACAAACAGGAAAATGCTTCCACGGCTGAAACGCGGAGTGGCGCGATCAGGGCAGGGTTATGCCGCCTTGCTGGGCCGCTTTTGTTCGTTGTCATTGAGATACGCTAATGGCCAACGAGGTTCCGCGAATTCGTCACAGTAATGGTTGGCTATCGAACGCGACCACCAGCTGCCTTCACCGGGAAGCGGCAGTACTGGAAGTTGCACGAGTTGGAACCGATCGATCAAAAGGTCGAACAGCCGGATTTCGTCGGCATGCACGACGTCTTCTGCGTCATGGAGAACCACCGCCTTGAACCGCGTGCTGGAAAGATCTTCCTGCGTCACCATTGTTCGCCACAGCAGGTTTAGGCAGTCGGCCTTGGTTGTCGGGCCGGGGCGTTCATTAACGCACAGGACCAGTCGATCGTCCCCATCCGCGACTTTCGCTACCGCCGCCAGCGTCGCCGGATCGTTCGGGTAAACGCCCACGAAGATGCGGTAATCGCCCTCAGACCATTGGCCAAGGGCATTCCGAAGCATGGGGCCGATCACCTCTGCCTCTCCCCATGCGGGGATGAATACAGCGATTCGTCCGGGTGTTTCAGAGGGCGGCAAGGTGGCTGTCGTCATGCGCGTGTGACGCGAATAGACAGTCAGGTTACGCCACCAGCGCCGCACCAGAAACATGATGTCGACGAGGAAATCATCGATCCCGCCGATAGCCAGGCCGACAACCGCGAACAGCAATATTTCCTGATAGATGATCGCCAAAACCGCCGTCAGCGACTGCGCCATTTTCCCACGCCCCCATTTGCCTGCCGCGGCCAGTGGCAAAAGTTGGTGGAAATTCATAGCCTTGCTGCACGAATTTTTAGCGGAAGGCCGAGGGCATGGGGTGAAGTTTCCGCTCAAATGGTTCTTCGCTGCGTTGGGCCGAATCGCCTGTGCGAAGGGACGCTGCTATGGTTGCGCATTGCCGGTACGATGACTCGACGTAAGATCGGGGCACCTTGACCAGTCTCTTGAAGCGATAGGGTAGGAGGGCGTGAATGACCGGAGATATGGATGTCAATTATCTCCTGCACAGGCAGCAGGTTTCCTTGATACGCGCTCAGATGAGTCGATCGAAGAAGGGACGCGCGGCCTATGAGGGGCTGGCGCGCGGCTATACCGATCAGATAGATGCCTATCGTGAGGAAAATGCCAGGATGGTGAACATCCCGCATTGATAGCTGCGATTCGGGTACTCAACCCCGACATGAGGCTGTGCTCATTTATCCCCTGTTCAGGGTTTGGCCGTCATCACGCGTGGATGGCCAACTTATCTCTTCGCGTCCTCATGGTTGCTTTGCCTGCCGGGGCGTTGCTGCTGTCTTCCTGTGCTACCGTTTCGCCCGAATCGCGTTTGCGAACCGGCCTGATCGAGGCAGGGCTTTCGCCGCGGATGGCGCGATGCATGTCGCAGCGGATGGCGGATCGCCTGAGCCTGATCCAGTTGCGGCGGTTGCAGTCGCTGGCGTCGATCCGCAAGTCACGCATGGAGGAAATGACGGTCGATCGATTCCTCTACAAGGTGCGGGCGCTGGAGGATCCTGAGATATTCATGGTGACGAGCAAGGCGGCGATTGTGTGTGCGATTTCGTGAATGAAATGGTGAATTGAACGGGATTTCCGGAATCGATTTTGCAATTTTGCAAAGTTGATTTGCGAAATCGGTCTGGCGTCCCCCGGCCGGCTGTGCTTTAGCGCCGTCATCAGCTTTTCAGGCGAAAGGACGGGCCGGGCCCATGAACATTCACGAATATCAGGCGAAGGAACTGCTGGCGAAATATGGCGCCCCGATCGCCGCCGGCTACGCCGCTTTCTCGGTCGAGGAAGCCGTCGAAGCCGCCAAGAAGCTGCCCGGGCCGCTTTATGTCGTGAAGTCGCAGATCCACGCTGGTGGCCGCGGCAAGGGCAAGTTCAAGGAGCTGGGCCCCGACGCGAAGGGCGGCGTCCGCCTGGCCTTCAACCTGGACGAAGTGAAGGCCCACGCCACTGACATGCTGGGCAATACGCTGGTCACGATTCAGACCGGTGAAGCGGGCAAGCAGGTCAATCGCCTGTACATCACCGACGGCGCCGACATCGCCAAGGAATTCTACCTGGCCCTGCTGGTCGACCGTGGCAGCAGCCGCATCGCGTTCGTCGTATCGACCGAAGGCGGCATGGATATTGAGGAAGTCGCCCACTCGACGCCTGAAAAGATCCACACCTTCACCGTCGATCCGGCAGCAGGTTTCCAGCCGCACCACGGCCGTTCGGTCGCTGCCGCCCTGGGCCTGACCGGCGATCAGGCGAAGCAGGCCGCCAAGGTTGCCTCCTCGCTCTACGCCGCGTTCCTCGACACCGACGCCGAGCAGATCGAAGTCAACCCGCTGGCGTTGACGGAGCAGGGCAACTTGCTGGTGCTGGACGCCAAGGTCGGTTTCGACGGCAACGCCATGTTCCGTCACAAGGACATCGCGCAGCTGCGCGACCTGACCGAGGAAGATCCGGCCGAAGTCGAAGCGAGCGAATATGACCTCGCCTACATCAAGCTGGATGGCAACATCGGCTGCATGGTGAACGGCGCGGGCCTGGCCATGGCGACGATGGACATCATCAAGCTGAACGGCGAATTCCCCGCCAACTTCCTGGACGTCGGTGGCGGCGCCAACAAGGAAAAGGTGACCGCGGCCTTCAAGATCATCCTGAAGGACCCGGCGGTGAAGGGCATTCTCGTCAACATCTTCGGTGGCATCATGAAGTGCGACATCATTGCCGAGGGCATCGTCGCCGCCGCCAAGGAAGTTGACCTGTCGGTCCCGCTGGTCGTGCGCCTGGAAGGCACGAACGTCCAGCAGGGCAAGGACATTCTGGCCTCGTCGGGCCTGGCCATCGTCCCGGCGGACGACCTGGGCGACGCGGCCAAGAAGATCGTGGCGGAAGTGAGGAAGGCAGCCTGAGGCACTTTCCAACGATTTGAACAGAAACCATGGGACGCAGGCGGTCTTTAACGGGTCGCCTGCGTCCTTGTCCGCATTTGCGGGCGATGGCGTAAACCGAAAGGATGTTGGCAATGAAGATCCTTGTACCCGTCAAGCGGGTCATTGACTATAATGTGAAGCCGCGGGTGAAGGCCGACGGCACGGGCGTCGATCTGGCGAACGTCAAGATGAGCATGAACCCGTTCGACGAGATCGCGGTCGAGGAAGCCATCCGCCTGAAGGAAAAGGGCGTGGCGACCGAGGTCGTCGCGGTGTCGATCGGCGTCGCCAAGTCGCAGGAAACGCTGCGCACGGCGCTGGCCATGGGCGCTGACCGCGCCATTCTGATCCAGACCGATGACGAAGTCGAACCGCTGGGCGTCGCCAAGCTGCTCGCCAAGGTGCAGGAAGAGGAACAGGCTGGCCTGATCATCCTGGGCAAGCAGGCGATCGACGACGACAGCAACCAGACCGGTCAGATGCTGGCGGCTCTGTTGAACCTGCCGCAGGGCACCTTCGCGTCGAAGGTCGAAGTGTCGGGCGACAAGGTCGATGTGACGCGCGAAGTCGATGGCGGACTGGAGACGGTGAAGCTGAACACGCCCGCCATCATCACCACCGACCTGCGCCTCAATGAGCCGCGCTATGCCTCTCTGCCCAACATCATGAAGGCGAAGAGCAAGCCGCTGGCAACCAAGACGCCCGCCGATTATGGCGTCGATATCGCCCCGCGTCTGGAGACGCTGAAGGTCACCGAGCCTGCCAAGCGTTCGGCTGGCGTCAAGGTTGCCGATGTCGATGAACTGGTCGCGAAGCTGAAGGCTCTGGGCGTCGCCGCCTGACCATCATTCCAAGCCCGTTCAGGCTGAGCCGGTCGAAGCCCTTCGACAAGCTCAGGGCGAACGGGGATAGAGGATCGAGAATATGAAGACTCTGGTATGGGTTGAACATGAGGGCGGCGCCGTCAAGGACGCGACCCTTTCCGCCGTCACCGCTGCTGCGAAGCTGGGTGAGGTGCATCTGCTGGTCGCTGGCGCAGGCGTCAGCGGCGTGGGCGAGGCTGCTGCGAAGATCGCGGGCGTGGGCAAGGTCCATGTCGTCGATGACGCGGCGTTCGGTCATGCGCTGGCCGAAAACGTCGCGCCGCTGGTCGTCGAGCTGATGGGCAGCCATGACGCATTCGTCGTGCCCGCCACCAGCAATGGCAAGAATATCGCGCCGCGCGTCGCGGCCCTGCTGGACGTCATGCAGATCAGCGACATCCTGTCGGTCGAGAGCGAGGACACCTTTACCCGTCCGATCTACGCGGGCAACGCCATCGCGACCGTCAAGTCGAAGGACGCGAAGAAGGTCATCACCGTGCGCGGCACCGCCTTTGAAAAGGCGGCGCGTGAGGGCGGTTCGGGCGCGGTGGAAGCCGTGTCCTCCACCGGCGACAAGGGCCTGTCGAGCTTCGTCGGCGCAGAGATCGCCAAGCAGGAGCGCCCGGAATTGACCAGCGCGAAGGTGATCGTGTCGGGCGGCCGTGCGCTGAAGGATGGCGAGACGTTCGAGCAGGTGATCTTCCCGCTGGCCGACAAGCTGGGCGCGGCGGTTGGCGCTTCGCGCGCCGCCGTTGACGCAGGCTATGTCCCCAATGACTATCAGGTCGGCCAGACCGGCAAGATCGTTGCGCCGGAAGTCTATATCGCGGTCGGTATTTCCGGCGCGATCCAGCATCTGGCGGGCATGAAGGACAGCAAGACCATCGTCGCCATCAACAAGGACGAGGATGCGCCGATTTTCCAGGTGGCCGACATCGGCCTGGTCGGCGATCTGTTCAAGGTCGTGCCGGAGCTGACCGAAAAGCTGTAAGGAATTTTAGCTCCGTTCGGGCCGGGTTGCTCGAAGGCCGCATGCGTCCTTTGACAGGCTGGGGGCGAACGGAGTTGGGACAATCCCTTTATAAAAAGAGGGCGCGGCCGGTGGTCGCGCCCTTTTCATTGTCATTCGCAGCGGATGTCATTGCGATCGATCGCGCGGCCTGCCAGCGCGCCGCCGCCTGCGCCCAAAATGGTGCCGAGCGTTTTCGAGCCGCCCGGTGCGATGATGTTGCCCAGGACGCCGCCCGCTATCGCGCCGACGATCGTGCCGGTGGTGCCGTCGTCGCGCTTGCAATAATAACGGCCATCGGCGTCGCGATAGATATAATCATTTTCGCCGATCGGGCGGCCTGAATAATAGGGGCCGGGGCCGGACGGACGATCATAGCCGTAGCGGTCGCCATAGCGGTCCGACGTACAGGCGGCGAGCGGCAGCGCCAGCAGCGCGGCAGCGATAAGGGGGGTGCGCATTTATCTCTCTCCTCATTTTATCCCGCTCTGGCGACAACCCCTGACATGGCGGGAGGTTGCGTGAGCGGAACGGTTATCGGAGAGGGGAAAGTGGTAGAAAATAGTCCGCCCGCCACAACACCGTGAAAGGGGGAAACGCGGAGCCGGGCGGGCGTTGCCAGCGGCCAGAGGGATTAGCCGCCGGATCTGGAATTTTAAACGATCAGCCGGTCAACTGGCGAGCGGGGACGTCGATGCCGATGGCGTGTGACGCGGCGCGCTGGGCGTGGCCGGGGGGGAAAGGTCGCTGCTGCTGAGCGTGCTGCTGTTGCCGCTACGGTGGGAGAGGTCGTCGCGGGCCTGATTATAGCGGGAGACGAGGTCCTGCTTGAATTCGGTCAGCTTGCCTTCGTCATACAGCTTCTTGCCGACATAGCCGGCGATGGCGCCGAAAATCAGAGTACGGATCATTTGTCTCGCTCCTTGCGATTGGTCTTGCCAGGATTTGCAAGGATAACCGGCAGAGGGGCGTTGGGTTCCGGGCCTTTCGGCGTAATCGACAGGGCGAGAGCAGGAGGCGATGTGAAGCCGCGCCGGGGCGGTCAGACCTGTTCCGCGGCCTTTGCGGTGGCGGCTTCTTCGCGGCGGGCGCGATTGGTGTCGGCAAGGTCCTGGCGCTGGGCCATGGCGAGAAAGGCTGCTTCCGACCGCAGGCAGCGGAAACGGACATTGTCCAGGGTCGCGGCGTCGGCCTGGCTGCGGGCCTGTGCGGCGAGTCCGCGATAATCGGGATGGGACATGGGCTTTGCTCCCTTGCTGAAAGGCGGATGCCGCCGGGAGGCAGGCCGGGCGCCGCACATGGCAGCGCCCGACCCGATCGAATTATTGCGCGTGCGCGATATTCACGGCCGCCATCTTGCCGCGACCGTCCTGCTCCAGATCATAGGAGACGCGGTCCTTTTCGCGCAGCGTGGCAAGGCCAGCGCGCTCAACGGCGGTGATGTGGACGAATGCGTCCGGGCTGCCGTCATCGGGAGCGATGAAGCCATAGCCCTTGTCGGCGTTAAAGAATTTGACGGTTCCGACGATGCTCATGGGTAGTTCCTTCTTTCGTGCGGCGCGTCCCGTGTGGACGGGCCTTGCGCTAGAGGGGCAGGGAAAGAAGGAAGTTTGGTGCCGCAAAGCGCCGAAAGACCGTCGATTTGCGACTGTAGCAGCGCCTATATAGGGCAAGGGGCGCGAAATAGCAAATCGGGCGGGAAAGCGAGGCCGTCAGCCGGTTTCCTCCAGCGCCGCAAAGCCGAAAAAGACGTCGCGGGCGCGGGCGGCGGCATCCTCATAAGGGCGACGGCGGGCGGCCTCGCGCTGGGCAAGCGCTTCCTCCTCCTCCGCCGTCAGGTCGCGCTGATAGGCGTCGATGTCATATATGTCGTCGCTTTCATCGCCCATGAAACCGGGCGGCGCGGGATAGTCGGTGCGCCAGGCTTCCCGCTCATCATCCCACCAGATGCCGCGCAGCCCTGCTGCGGCTTCGTCGGGCGGAAGGGTCGCCAGATCGACGATCGGCGCGCGAAGTTCACACCGTTCATCGAAGGGGTGGGGGCGGGCGCTGCCGCCACTGCCCAGCGCCATGCGCGCCGCGACGAACAAAGCGGCGGACGCGCCCGGCGACAGGGCGGTGGCGGCCTGATCGATGGCTGGGTCGGGAAGAGCGGCGTCGTCCATGGCGGGGGCGAAGGGCTGCGCGGTGGAGGGCGGCGGGTCGAGGCGGTCAGCCTGCGCCGCTGCCTGCTCATCGGGGCAGATGAGGTCGAGATAGGCGGCGAAATCCTGCGCGACGACGCGGGCGAGCGCGGCGTCGGACCCCGCGGGCGGATTGTCGGCCATGCGGTCGAGGCGCGAGAGCATCGACATGGCGAGGCGGTTGTCGTGGCGGTGGCGGGTGATTTCGTGGGCGTCCGGGTCTTTGCGGATCACTTCTTCATGGCCGTTGAGGGCACGGGCGAGCAGATCATCGGCGAGGCGCGCACGGGCGATGAGGATGGCCGCGTCCCAGCCAAGGCGAAAGGCCGCGCCGTCGCGGCGGATGCGCAGGGCATAGGCCGAACGGGTGGAGATGTGGGTGGCTTCGCAGGCGGTGGTTATGACGCCGGTGGCGGCGAGGGTTTCGAGGAAGTGCCGCTGCCGCGCGGGGCTCCAGCCGTCAACGCGGCTCTGATCGGCGGGCGCGGGGAGGGAGGAGAAGTGGTAGGACATGGGCAAAGCTCCGGTTTAGGGGAGGGTTTGCCGGGACGGTATCAAAGGTGAGGGGTTGTAGGACAGAACAAAATGGGAACATATGAACGGCGGCGGTTTACCAGTTGCCGCCTGCGTCCTTGATGGCTTTGAGCAGCGCTTTTTTGGAAGCGGTGCGGCGCGTGCCGCTGTTGCGGGGCATGGTCGCGGCTTCGCCTAGCGCCTCGCGACGGCGCGCGAGGTCGCGCCCAAACTCTTCGAGCGAAATGGCCGGACGGCTAGACTTGTAGGTCCGAAACGCCAAATTCATTCCCCGTTTCTTCGCGAATGCGTCTCTCCATATAATGGAGGTCGAGGTCTTTCGAAAGCGCGAAGAGAATGCGCGCCTGCTTCAGCATTTCGGGTGCGGTGCCCGAGGCATATTGGCCCATGCGGTCGGCAATCAGGTCTTCGGGGGGGATTGTCAGGAATTGCGCGCCGTTGGCAGCGTCGAACAGGCGCACCCGGTCAAGATCGGCCAAGCCGTCGAGCAGGGTTGAGCCCACGACTTCGAAGCCCAGTTGCAGGTCCGGGTGAATCCAGCCGCGCGTCAGCGTGCCCGGTCCGGACGGACGAACGAAGCCATGGGCGCGCAGAGCTGCTTCGAAGGCATCCTGTCGGGCGATGACGTCGAAGTCACCTGTGGCGAGGGTGCTGCCCGAATAAAGTTCGGCGGCAGCGCCGCCCACAAGGATGGGCGGGCGGATGCCTTGGGCGTCCATATGCTCGCTAACGGCGGCGAAGATTTCGAGCGCTGCAGCAAATTCAGGGCGATAACCAGTCACGTGACCAAGCTTTCAGAACGGAACCTCGTCGTCGAGATCTGGTGCCTTTATCAAGCGAATGCTGTATTTAATCCAGTCTTCATTCCACTGATCTGATCTGATAACCCGTAATTGCTGATCATCATCAAAAAGTGACTTGTGCACCTGAACTGTGGCGACACTTTTTCCTTTATTCCATTTGTTATTTATCCATTCGTAGTATTCATCATCAACTTCAAATTCATCTATTTTAAAGGATCGAGCATCTAACCAAGAATCTAGCTCCGGTTTATTCGTGAAAAACACCCTATAAGGGATTTTCATTTTTTCCTTGAGAGATGAAAATATCGGATGGGAAGTTAACAGGATATCTTGAACGATAGCCGCGCCTTCCTTCTTTTCTTTCGCTAAGCCTTCCGAAAGCTTTCTTGAAATTTCGAGAGATTGCTTCAAATCCCTCACGAGGTTGAATGAAGGTTGATTGGCTGACTCCAAAAGAAGCCTTTGAAACAATCCGGCCCATTGCTCTTTTAAGAGAGAGATTATCTCATGAGATGTGTCAAATGGCATGACGGCATTATTTGATGGAAGAGAGTATACTTCAGAGATAAATTCAAATATTTTTTTATCATCAACAGATTGCCATTCAACATCCCTGTCGCGATTGGCCCCATAAGTGCGATATTCATTGAACACATCACGTTCTATAAAAATATAAACTTGCTTATTTATCTCAAATGCGGTTTTGAGTTCAATCTGGGAAATGCTGTGAGTGCCCCGATAAGAGGCAGTGCCAATTTTCCCTCCTATGATCGAAATCAAAATATCGCAGTTTTCGATCTCTTTATGGCAATATTCTTCCGGCGAGCTGTCTCGCCCATATGGAACCTGGCCACGTTCAAAAAGTATGGGATCATAACCTTGGTCTTTGATGAAGTGCTCTAGGTCTGTCCGAACACTCTTCAAATCGTAATAGGTTGAACTTATAAATACCCTTGGCTTGGCCATAATGCGCCCCCTCGCAATATTGGTGTCTGGAAAGATTAACTACTCCGCCGCAACGGCCTCCAATCCCAACAACGGCGCCAAATACCGCCCGGTAAAACTCCGGGCGTTCTTCGCCACCTTTTCCGGCGTGCCTTCTGCGACGACTTCGCCACCCTTGACGCCGCCCTCCGGTCCCATGTCGATGATCCAGTCGGCGGTCTTGATGACATCCAGATTATGTTCGATCACGACCACGCTGTTGCCCTGTTCGACCAGGGCGTGGAGGACTTCGAGCAGTTTGCGGACATCCTCGAAATGCAGGCCGGTGGTGGGCTCGTCCAATATGTAGAGGGTCTGGCCGGTGGCGCGGCGGGAGAGTTCCTTGGCGAGTTTAACGCGCTGGGCTTCGCCGCCGGACAGGGTGGTGGCTTGCTGGCCGACCTTGATATAGCCAAGGCCCACTTCGGCGAGCATGGCCATCTTGTCGCGGATGGGGGGGACGGCCTTGAAGAATTCGACCGCGTCCTCGACCGTCATGTCGAGCACGTCGGCGATGCTGTGGCCCTTGAACTTCACCTCCAGCGTTTCGCGATTGTAGCGCGCGCCGTGGCAGACGTCGCAGGTGACATAGACGTCGGGGAGGAAGTGCATCTCAATCTTGAGCAGGCCGTCGCCGGTGCAGGCTTCGCAGCGGCCGCCCTTTACGTTGAAGCTGAAGCGGCCGGGTTTGTAGCCGCGCGCCTGTGCTTCGGGGAGGCCGGCGAACCAGTCGCGGATGTTGGTGAAGGCGCCGGTATAGGTCGCCGGGTTGGAGCGGGGGGTGCGGCCGATGGGCGACTGGTCGATGTCGATCACCTTGTCGCAATGTTCAAGGCCGGTGATCTTGTCATGCGGCCCCGCGACGATCCGCGCGCCGTTCAGGGTGCGGGCTGACGCGGCGTAGAGGGTGTCGATGGTGAAGCTGGACTTGCCCGAACCCGATACGCCGGTGATGCAGGTGAAGGTGCCGAGCGGGATGCTGGCCGTGACGCCTTGCAGATTGTTGGCGCGGGCGTTGTGGACGGTGAGCTTCTTGCCATTGCCCTTGCGGCGTTTTGCGGGGACTTCGATGCGGCGGGTGCCGTTGAGGTAATCGGCGGTCAGGCTGTCGCGGTGGGCGAGCAGTTCGTTGAGGGAGCCTTGCGCGACGATGGTGCCGCCATGGACGCCCGCGCCCGGCCCCATGTCGACGATATAGTCGGCGGTGCGGATTGCGTCTTCATCATGTTCCACGACGATGACGGTGTTGCCGAGGTCGCGCAGGCGCTTCAAGGTGATGAGCAGTCGGTCGTTGTCGCGTTGGTGCAGGCCGATGCTGGGTTCGTCGAGGACGTAGAGGACGCCCGACAGGCCGCTGCCGATCTGGGACGCGAGGCGGATACGCTGGGACTCGCCGCCCGACAGGGTGCCGCTGGTGCGGTCGAGGTTCAGATAGTCGAGGCCGACATTGTTGAGGAAGCCGAGGCGCTCGACAATTTCCTTGAGGATGGCCTTGGCGATCTGGTTCTGCTGGTCGGTGAGATGGTCGGGGAGCGACTGGAAGAAGGTGAGCGCGTCCACCACCGAGCGGCGGGTGGACATGGAGATGTCTTCGCCCGCGATCTTGACCGCGCGGGCTTCGGGTTTGAGGCGGGCGCCGTGGCAGGTCTCGCACGGCATGGCGGTTTGGTACTTGGACAGTTCCTCGCGCATCCAGGCGGATTCGGTCTGGAGCATGCGGCGGTTGAGGTTGCCGATGACGCCTTCGAAGGGCTTTTTGACCTCATAGGACTTCTTGCCGTCGACGAAGCGCAGGGTGACCGGCTTGCCCCCGGTGCCGTGGAGAATGATGAGCTTTACCTCTGGCGGCAGGTCGATCCAGGGGGTGTCGAGGGCGAAGCCGAACTCCTTGGCGAGGGAGCCGAGGACTTGCATATAATAGGGGCTGGGCGGGTTGGATTTGGCCCAGGGGACGATGGCGCCCTTTTTGAGCGTCAGATGCTCGTTGGGGACGACCAGTTCGGGGTCGAATTCCTGCCGTTCGCCAAGGCCGTCGCAGGCCGGGCAGGCGCCTTGCGGGGCGTTGAAGGAGAAGAGGCGCGGTTCGATCTCGGGGATGGTGAAGCCGCTGACGGGGCAGGCGAATTTTTCGCTGAAGACGATGCGGTTGGCGGGGACTTCCGCGCCTTTCATCTTGCCCTTTTCCGTCACCCCAGCGGAAGCTGGGGTCTCGGACGTTGGCGCGCTGCCGCCTGAGATCCCAGCTTCCGCTGGGATGACGGATTGGGCGAGGGCGGCTACGGTCGTGTCGGCCAGGTCGATATAAGCGAGGCCGTCGGCGAGTTTCAGCGCCTGTTCGAAACTGTCGGCTAAGCGGGTGGACATGTCGGGGTCCACGGCGAGGCGGTCGACGACGACTTCGATGTCATGCTTGTATTTCTTGTCGAGGGCGGGGGCTTCTTCGATCAGGTACATTTCGCCGTCGATGCGGACGCGGGTGTAGCCCGCCTTCTGCCATTCCAGCAGTTCCTTCTTATATTCGCCCTTGCGGCCACGAACGACGGGGGCGAGCAGGTAAAAGCGGGTGCCTTCTGGCAGCTGGAGGACGCGGTCGACCATCTGGCTGACGGTCTGGGCGCTGATCGGCTCCCCGGTCGCGGGGGAGTAGGGGACGCCGACCCGCGCCCAGAGCAGGCGCATATAGTCGTAGATTTCGGTGACGGTCGCGACCGTGGAACGCGGGTTGCGGCTGGTCGTCTTCTGCTCGATCGAGATGGCGGGGGAGAGGCCGTCAATATGTTCGACGTCCGGCTTCTGCATCATCTCCAGGAACTGGCGGGCGTAGGCGGAGAGGGACTCCACATAGCGGCGCTGCCCCTCGGCATAGATGGTGTCGAAGGCGAGAGAGGATTTGCCCGAGCCGGAAAGGCCGGTGATGACGATCAGGCTGTCGCGGGGGAGGTCGACGTCCACGCCCTTGAGATTGTGTTCGCGCGCGCCGCGCACGGAAATGGTGGTCAGACTCATGGGCCGTGTTGTTCCAGATTTGTTCTTTGGGGGCAAGCGTATCGCGCGGATATGGGCGCGCGCATCGCGGCTCGCAAGCGGGGCGGGGATGTCGAATAGTCAAGCACTGTTAGCCGAATGAGCGTATAGTGTGACGGAAGCGCTGCATCGGCGGCGTCACATGTTCAAGAGATCCCGGAGAGCCCGACAGCATCCTGGATACGCCCCCGGCCATCCCTTGCGCCGGGGGCGTTCTTGTTTCCATGCCGAAACCTGGACTGCGGAACCGCCCATCGGCGCTGGCCGTTGATCGGGGGAGGCGCGCATGCAGGTCGCGCCGCAGGAGAATATGATGAACGAGAAAACCGATGTCCGGCCCAACAGCCGCGAAGAAGCGCATGACCATCGCCCCACCGACGCGCAGGATCATGCCGTGACCAAGGAAGAAAAGCTGGACGAAGGATTGATGGACAGCATGGACGCATCCGATCCACCGTCAGTGACCGCACCGGGCGATCATGGCGATCCTGTGCCTTCTTCCGGCTTTCATGAGGATGAGGAAGAAGAGGACGAAGCCAAGCGATAGACGGCGCTGATAATGGTGATATGATCAGCATTCGAGGCGAACCGTATCGGCGGATGGCCGGGCGGTTCGCATCACCGGCGAGAGGAGCCTTGTTGATGCCGACTTCCACTACCCCCGCGATCGAACGCATTGCCCGCGTGCTGGCCGGGCGCCAGCTGAGCATGAATGGCGAGGGTAGCGATCCGCACGCGTCGGGAGCCGTGGACGCAAGCTGGCCCGATCATGTCGATGACGCCTATGCGATCCTGCACACATTACGCGAACCGGACGAGCAGATGGCCCAGGCGGGCGATGTCGCGACGTGGCGCAAGATGATCGGCGCTGTGCTGGAGCGGCGGCCGTAGAGCGTGAACGCGTAGTCAGCGCATGAGCGGGCCGAGACTGAAGATAAAGACCCAGATCTATTGCGGTGACGAGATCGCGATGGGGCCGGGGAAGGCCGACCTGTTGGACGCCATCGCCAGCGAGGGTTCGATTTCCGCGGCGGGGCGCAAGCTGAAGATGAGCTATCGGCGATGCTGGATGCTGGTGGATGTGATGAACCGCTGTTGGGCCGGTCCTTTGGTGGCGACTTCGAGCGAGGGCGCGCTGGTGACCGAACTGGGGCAGCAGGTTCTGGCCCAGTATCGCGGACTGCAGATGGCCACCGCCAGCGCGGCGGGCCAGACGCACTGGCCCGATCTTGCACAACAGGTGAGGGGAGAGCCGCTGCCGCCGCGTTCCTGACTATTCCATTCGGCGCATTCACAAAATTTACATGTTGCACTGCACAACGAAACATGATTCCTTGTAACTGTCGACGCGGTCAGCGCTTAATCTTACAGTAACCATGAAGGGCGCATGATCTGTCGATCGACTTGAAGTCGGAGGGCAAGAGCATGGGCACCAATGCAAGACCGGCTGACGGGGCCATTACACTGGCTGAATTGCGTGAATTCGCCAGTTTCCCGTCTGCCACGCAGCGCTATATCCGCCGCTCGCTGGATATCGGCCTCCACCGCCGCGACGCCATGAAGCTGTGGTCGCGCGACATGGTGGAGGAAGCGAGCATCCGCGCGCAGGCCCGCATCTACGGGCGCATCGACGAGATAAAGGCACGCGTGCCCGACGACAGCGGCCTTGACCAGATGGAGCCGTTCATGGCCCCGCTGGTGACGATTTCCGCCTTCGATCTTGGTCAGGACAGGCTATGCAGCTTTTCCTCCTATCGTTTCCTGTATGAAAGGCTGCTGGGCGCTGGGTCTCGCCCATGGCTGCCCGGAGCCTTCTGCGCGGCGGCGAGCCTGCCGCACCTCCATCCCGAAAAGCGCCGGTCGTTGCTCCAGTCGATCAGCGAAGCGGCGGCGACGGCGGTGGGCTGGTCCAACCGCGAACCGACCTTCTATCCCGAATGGGTGGAGAAGGTGGACATGAGCAAGGCGAACTGAAGACGGAGAGGCGCCGGCCCGAGGGGATGGGCGCGACCGTTTGAAGCGATGACGGCGCGGCGGGCATGGCTCGCCGCGCCGTTGCCTTGTTGTGGCGACGGCGGATCGAGCGGCAGGCCGATGGTCACGCACAGGCTGACGCAAAAAGCCCCGCCTGAACAGACGGGGCTAGTTTGGGTCGCACTGCAGGGCAAACCTGCGCTGCTAATAGGCCATGGATAAGGCTGGGCGGCCATATATCCAAAGTAATAAAAACAAGAAAAACTGTCTAATCTCAATCAGTTATTCTTGGCATTCATTCACAAGAAGGGCCCCGCCCGGGGTTGTATCCGGGCGAGGCCATCAAGGAATGCAGCGGAATCTGCGGGGAATAAATGCTTGATTTGGCGATTAGTTCACCCACTTGAAGAATAAAGCAGTCCCTATCCATTTATAATCGTTCCGCCGTTCGGATGGAGGACCTGGCCCGACATGTAGCTTGAGTCCTCACAGGCGAGGAACAGGAAGGCTGGGGCGACTTCGTTGGGCTGGCCGGGGCGGCCCATGGGGGTGGACTCGCCGAAATGTTCAAGCTTCTCCTGACTCGCGCCGCCGCTGGGGTTGAGCGGCGTCCAGATCGGGCCGGGGGCGACGGCGTTGACGCGGATGCCGTGCTTCACCAGATTTTCCGACAGGCTGCGTGTGAAGGCGGTGATCGCGCCCTTGGTGCTGCTATAGTCCAGCAGTTCCGATGATCCCTGATACATGGTGACGCTGGTGCAGTTGATGATCGCCGCGCCTTTTTTCAGGTGCGGGCGGGCGGCCTGCGTCAGGAAGAACATGCCGAAGATGTTCGTCTGGAACGTGCGGCGCAGCTGTTCCTCGGTGATATCGGTGATGTCCTGATCGGGATGTTGTTCACCGGCGTTGTTGACCAGAATGTCGAGGCGGCCGAAGCGGTCGATGACCTGTTTGACAGCGTCGTCGCAGAAGGCTTTTTCGCCTACGTCCCCCGCGATGGTGAGTGCTTCCTGCCCTTCGCCCTCGACGATCCGGGCGGTTTTTTTCGCGTCGTCATGTTCGCACAGGTACAGGATGGCGACGTCGGCCCCTTCACGCGCGTAGAGGGCAGCGACGGCCCGGCCGATGCCGCTGTCGGCGCCGGTGACGAGAGCCACCTTGCCCGCGAGACGGCCGGAACCGGGATAGCGGGGCTCCCATTCGGGCTTTGGCTCCAGCTTCGACTCATGGCCGGGCAGAGCGTCTTCGTGGATCATCTCTTCATGATTGTCGGACATCGCGCATCTCCTTTCCCCCGGCCAACACCTGGGGGAGGGGATGGTTCAGCGCCGTCGATAGCGGAAATACCAGACTTCATGGCCCAGGCTCCGGGCCTTGGCTTCATAGCGCGTTTCGGGCCAGCCGCCGGGGCGGGTGAGGAAGTCCTTTGGATCGCTGGCCAGCCAGTCGAAATCGGGATGGCCGTTCATCACCATCAGCGCCCAGCGGAGATAGACGGGATGGTCGGTTCCAAAGCGGAACTCGCCGCCGGGCTTCAGCTTGCGGGCGATCATTCCGACCGGGCCGGGGTTCATCATGCGGCGCTTGGCGTGGCGCGCCTTTGGCCAGGGGTCGGGATGGAGCAGGTAGACGAAGCTGAGCGCCCCGTCAGGGATGCGGGAGAGGACTTGCAGCGCGTCGCCCATATGGACGCGGACATTGCCAAGCGCCTTGTCGCGAATATGGCCGAGCGCGGTGACGACGCCGTTCAGGAAAGGCTCGCAGCCGATGAAGCCATGGTCGGGCAGCATGTCGGCGCGATAGGCCATATGCTCGCCGCCGCCGAAGCCGATTTCGAAATGGAGCGGGCGGTCGTAGCCGAAAAGGTCGGCGGCGGTGATGTCGCCTTCTTCGGGGACTGAGACGGCGGGGAGCAGCGTATCGACCAACTGTTGCTGGCCTGCGCGCAGCTTGTGGCCCGACTGGCGGCCGTAAAGGCGGTTGAGCGTGGTGGGGTCGCCGGATTTGTGCGCGGTCATGGGCGCGCGCTTAGCGGGACGGAGCCAAGGGGGCAAGGGCAAGGCGCGCAGGGATTATCTCCCCGCGCGCCTCAATCATTGAGCGGCTTTGGCGCTTAGAGAGCCGCCTTCAGCTTTTCGATCAGGTCGGTGCGTTCCCAGGGGAAGAAATCGCCTTCGGGCTTGCGGCCGAAATGGCCATAGGCAGCCGACGGGCGATAGATGGGCTTGTTGAGGCCCAGATGCGTGCGGATGCCGCGCGGGGTGAGCCCGCCCAGTTCCTTGATCGACTTGATCGCTTCTTCGATCTTTGCATCGTCAACGCTGCCGGTGCCGTGGGTATCGACATAGAGCGAGAGCGGTTCGGACACGCCGATCGCATAGGCCAGCTGGATCGTGCAGCGGCGGGCGAGCCCGGCGGCGACGATATTCTTGGCGAGATAGCGGGTGATGTAGGCGGCCGAGCGATCGACCTTGGTCGGATCCTTGCCGGAGAAAGCGCCGCCGCCATGGGGCGAAGCGCCGCCATAGGTGTCGACGATGATCTTGCGCCCGGTGAGGCCTGCGTCGCCGTCCGGCCCGCCGATTTCAAAGCTGCCGGTCGGGTTGATGTGATAGACGGTTTCGTCGCCGAGCAGGTCGCCGGGCAGGACTTCGGCAATGACGCCCTTCACATAGTCCTTCAGTTCGGCTTCCTTGGCGCCCGTGTCATAGCCCGGCGCATGCTGGGTCGAGACGACGATGGCGGTGGCGGCTGCGGGCTTGCCATTTTCGAAGCGCAGCGTGACCTGGCTCTTGGCGTCCGGCTCCAGGAAGGGCGCGCGGCCACTGTGGCGGTCGGCGGCCATCTTCGCCAGGATCTTGTGGCTGTAATCGAGCGTGGCGGGCATCAGGTCGGGCGTTTCGTCACAGGCGAAACCGAACATGATGCCCTGGTCGCCCGCGCCTTCATCCTTGTTGCCGGCCGCGTCGACGCCCTGCGCGATGTGCGCGGACTGGGCATGGAGGTTGTTTTCGAAGCGGAAAGTTTCCCAGTGGAAGCCGTCCTGCTCATAACCGATGCGCTTCACGGTGTCGCGAACGGTCCGTTCAATCTCTTCCTGCGCGCCGGGAGCCCATGCGCCGTCTTCATAGACGCCCTTGCACCGGATTTCACCGGCGAGGACGACGAGCTGCGTCGTGGTCAGCGTTTCGCAGGCGATGCGGGCTTCGGGATCCTTGGAGAGGAAGAGATCGACGATGGCGTCGGAAATCTGGTCCGCAACCTTGTCGGGATGGCCTTCGGATACGGATTCCGAGGTGAAGAGATAGTTGCTGCGCATGGGACTCCCGTTAGCAGGCTGGCTTGAAAAGCGACATAAAGAAAAGTTTATGTGCCCTATTAGCTTTTCGTTCTGGGGATGGCAATGGCCAGACCGGCAAGCAGCATCATGAACAGGATGGACGCCCAGTTGCCCAGCCGCGCGAACAGCGTCGGGGGCAGGGCTGGCGGCAGCGCGCCGTCGAGGAAACCGGCGCGGTTGAGGCCGAGGGCGCGCAGAACATGGCCGCGCGCATCGACGACCGCCGATACCCCGGTGGGGGTGGAGCGGATGATGGGGATGCCTTCTTCAATCGCGCGCAGGCGGGCTTGCGCCAGATGCTGGACCGGCCCCCAGCTGCCGAACCAGGCGTCGTTGGAGGGATTGAAGAGGAAGGCTGGGCGATTGGCCGCGTCGATCACCTGACCCGAGAAGATGATTTCGTAGCATATCTGGACGCCCATCTTGAGTTCCGGGCGGCCGAGCGTGGCGGGCAGGGTGAGGCTTTGCGGGCCGGGACCGGGCCAGAAATCGGCGTCGCCGGGCACAAGGCGCGACAGGCCGATCGGCTGGAGCAGCGCGCGCATCGGCAGATATTCGCCATAGGGGACCAGGTGCGCCTTGTCATAGCGGCCGAGCAGTTGCGCCTCGGGCGAGACGATGAAGAGGCTGTTGTTCGCGCCCGCCAGCGCGCTGGTGGCGACGCCATTTTCCTCCACCTGCTTGAAATAGACCTTGGTCGCGCCGGTCATCAGCAGGTCGCCGGGGCCGAGCAGCGCCGCCAGCCGACCGCGCCATTGCGGTTCCATGTCGAGATAGGCGGGGATCGCGGCTTCGGGCCAGAAGATGAGGCGCGGGGCGGGACGCTGTTCGCCGGACAGGCGGGCGAGGGTGCGGAAATGCGCCTCTTCCAGCTCTGGCGAATATTTTTCGTCCTGGCCGATGTTCGGCTGAACGACGCGAATGCGCGGGGCGCCTGCGGGTGTCGGCGGCGCGGTGGCAAGAAGGCCCCAAAGCGCGAGGGCGCAGAGCGGCGCGGCGATGGCGGCGGTGGCGAACCACTGACGGCGGAGGGCGAGGAGGATGGCTCCAGCCGCGAGGATCGTCAGCGCGCCGAGGCCATAGGTGCCGATCAGCGTCGCCGCGATTGCGATGCCGGTGGGGAGCAGCGTGACGCCCAGCGGGTTCCATGCGAAGCCGGTGAAGATGACGGCGCGCAGATATTCGCTGGCGATCCAGCAGGCGGCGAAGATGAGGATGAAGGGAAGGCCGCTGCGTTCGGCCCGGAGCAACTTGCCGGACAGCCACCATGCGGCCAGCGCGGCAAGTCCCGGATAGATGGCGAGATAGAGCGACAGGAAGACCACCGCGCCATAGCCGAACCAGTGCGGCATTGCATCCTGAAAGCTGAAAGCGTGGGCGATCCAGTTGAGGCCCAGCGTGAAATGGCCAAGACCGAACAGCCAGCCACGGGTGAAGGCTGCGCGAGGCGTCGGCGCGCGCGCGATGAGCCAGAGCAGCAGCGCGAAGCAGGCAAGGGTGACGGGCCAGAGCCGAAGCGGCTCAAAACCAGTCGCGGCGAGGAATCCTGCGCAAAGCGCGCCAAGCCGGGGATAGCGGGCGAACATGTCCTGCATCGGCCGAACGATCAGCGCAGCGTGGCCATGGTGGCGCCGCTGCACGCGTCGCTCTTTTCCCCGCCGCCCGACAGCATGGATGCCGCGATGAAGCCGCCCACGACAAGGACGAGGAAGGCGGCGGAGAGCAGGCCCAGATATTTTTCGATGAACGCCTTTATGGGGCGGCCGAATTTCCAGAACAGAAAGCCCACCAGCATGAACTGGAATGCGCGGGACAGGATGCTTGCCCAGATGAAGGTGAACAGGGGGAGGCCGATGAAGCCCGCCGTGATGGTGATGAGCTTGAAGGGGATGGGCGTCGCGCCCTTCACCAGGATGATTTCCGCGCCATATTCGCGCAGATAGCAGGCGGCGACCGGGAATTTGGCGGCAAGGCCGAGGGTGTCGAGTATCTGCTGCCCGACCGCTTCATAGAGGAAATAGCCGATCGCATAGCCAAGCATGCCGCCCAGTACCGAGGCGAGCGTGCAGATGGCGCCAAATCGGATCGCGCGTTCCGGCCGCGCAAGGCACATGAGGCCGAGCAGCGGATGCGGCGGAATAGGAAAGAAGCTGGATTCCATGAAGGATATGACGAAGAGCCAGCGTTCGGCATGGGCGTGGGCGGCTTTGGCCAGCGTCCACTGATAGAGCTTGGTGAGCATCGGGGGCGGGCGTAGCGGAGATTGAAACCGACCGCCAGCGCTTTCCTTTTCATGACAAAAGCGAAATTGTTGACCCGGTGCCCGGCGCCTCTAGAATCGGGGCAAAGGAGAAGGTCATGCTGGGCATGGGAGAGGGCGCGTGCCCGTTTGAATTCAACACCGATCCCGCGACGTTCAAGGTAGGCGACACGGTCAGTTACCGCGTGACGGGGAGCTTGGAGGGCATGCCCTTTGTCGGCACGCTGCTGGAGGTGCATGAGGATCATGTCATATTGACGTCCGACCCCGACGATCAGGCAAGCCGGATGCGGGCGACGCGGGAAAGCCGCCCGGTCGTGCGCGAGGAAGATATATGCTGACGCGACGGCGTTGACGCGCGGGCGGCGTCTGGGCAAGACCCCATTTCCGCACCAGCAGCCCGGCCGATAATATCGTGACACTGACTTCCCCATCATGGTCCAGGGTGCGCGAGCGCGGTGGCGGCCTGCTGTTTGCGCTGGGGCTGAACGGTTTGCTGCTGCTGGCGTTGCTGACGCTGGCGCCGCAGCCTGAACCGCGGATCGAGGATCCTCGTCAGCCGGTGACTTTCGAAATGGCTGCTGCGCCTGAAGCCAAGGCGGAGAAGAGCGAGCAGCGGCAGGAGAAGCGGGCCGAGGCGGCGGAGGCGCGGAAACCCGCCGTCATCCAGCCGCCCAAGCCGGTAGAGGCCCCCACGGAAGAACGGCCGACGCAGTTGCCCTTCCTGCAACTCGACAGCGCGCAGATGGCGTCGGCGGACATCGGCAAGATGCCGCGCAAGGATGCGGGCGAGGGCGCTTCGGGCCAGGGGAATAGCCGCATGGCGGCCGGGCCGGGCGAGGGGCCGGGCGGAGTGCAACTGTTCGAGGCGGAATGGTATCGGCGGCCAAGCCATGCGGAACTGTCCACCTATCTGCCCGCGAGTGCTCCGGGCGACGGCTGGGGGCTGGTGGCGTGCAAGACGATCGAGAATTTCCGTGTCGAAAATTGCCAGGCGCTGGGCGAATCGCCGCAGGGGTCGGGCTTTGCGCGGGCGGTGCGGCTGGCCGCGTGGCAGTTCATGGTGCGGCCGCCGCGTGTGAACGGCAAGCCGATGATCGGTAGCTGGGTGCGCATCAGGATCGATTACAGCCGCAAGGTGGTGGATGGCGGCGCGGCTGGCATGTGATTTAGGTTGCATTTCGATACTTATTTGGCATGATCCGCCGGTTGACCGGTCCGGGAGGAATATCATGATCATCTATGGCGCGCGGCCATCGCCCTTTGTCCGCAAGGTTATCGTCTTCGCCGCGGAAAAGGGTCTGGCGGTAGAGGTGAAGCCGGGCGGGTTCGGGCAAGGCGGCGAGATTTTCGCGCAGGCATCCCCCTTTGGCAAGATACCGGCGTTTCAGGATGGCGATTTCCTGATCAGCGACAGTAGCGCGATCATAACCTATATGGACGCTATCCAGCCTGAGCCGAACCTGATCCCGCTGGAACCGAGAGCGCGGGCGCGGACGATATGGTATGAGGAATTTGGCGATACTATCATGCAGGCGGCGGGCGCGGCGATATTCTTCAATCGTGTAGTCGCGCCGGTGATGGGCATGCTGCAGGATCTGGCGGCGGCGGAAAAGGCGGAGGCGGAAAGTCTGCCGCGCGCGCTGGATTATCTTAAGAAGGTCTTGCCGGACAGCGGTTTTCTGGTGGAGGATCGGTTCACTTTAGCCGACATTGCGGTCGTGTGTCCGCTGATCAATGCCGGCTATTGCGATACGGTGCCAATCGCGGATCGATGGCCAAGGATCGGACAATGGATGGAGCGGATGCGCGCGCGCCCCAGCTTTGCCGCTGCCCTGGAGATCGAGATTCCCCAGATCGAGAAGATGAAAGCTAGGTTGAAATAACCTATTTGGAACATTCTGCTTGACATCGTCACGCTGTTCTGGCAGGAATGTCGATATTGGGAATTGTGAGTCGCCAGAGCGGTGACGGGGCAAGGGCTGGTCCGGATGGGCCGGCCCTTTTTGCTTGGGGATGAGCAGGGGGCAGCTGACATGGCAAAACAGGAGGAGGGAGCCGGGGCGAGGCGTTTTTCCGGGAAGGCGAGCGATGGCCCGGACCGCGTCCTGACTGTGCAGCGCAGCCAGCGCGGTGCGGCGGGAAGCGGAGCGCAGGTCCGGGCCGTGCGCAAGGATGGCTGGACGGAGGCGCGGCGCAAGAGCTTCATGGAAACGCTGGCCGCGACCTGCAATGTCAGCGAGGCGGCGCGGGTAGCGGGCAAGAACCTGTCGAGCGCCTATTATCAGAAGCGGCGAGATCCGGGCTTTGCGCGTGAATGGGCGCAGGCGCTGAGCATCGGCTATGCCGAGCTGGAAGCGCTGCTGCTGCGGCAGGCGCTGTTTGGCACGGAACAGGAAGAAGTGGTGCTGGACGCCGAGGGACAAGTGAAGAGCCGCAAGCTGAAGCGCGGGCATCCCAATGCCGTGGCCGTGCGATTGCTGGTGCAGCATCAGCGTGAGGCGGCGGGCCGGATCGCGGCGGATGCGGTCGACAGGCCCGATGGCGAGGATGCCGTCGATCGGTTGCGCAAGGCGCTGGAGGAGGTGCGGCGGAAGCGGGGGATTGACTAGGATTGTTGTTTCGCGTCGTCGCCCTGCGTCTGGCGGGTGGGTTCGTTGCGGGGCACACCCTCATCCAACTTCGCCTAGCCAGCAATGCTGGCCAGGCTCCGCCTGACGGGAGAAGGAGTCAGGGGTGACTGTGAACCTTCAGCCTCTTGTTTCCGGTGCGTAGCGCAGGTGGAGAAGGGGATAGGGGCGACCCTGCCCATCGCGGTCGGATCGGCCCGTGCGGGCGAAGCCCATGCGTTCGTAGAAGGTCAGCGCGCCTTCATTCTGTTCATTGACGTCCGTCGTCATGGCTGGGTTGAGGGTGAGGCCATGTTCGACGAGCGAGCGGCCGACGCCCTGGCCGTGCCAGTCAGGATCGATGAAGAGCGCATCCATATGCGCGCCATTCATCAGCATGAAGCCCACAGCGCAGTCATCGGCATCGGTGGCGAGCCATGCGGACGCCTGGGGCAGGAAGGCGGACACTTCCTCATCAATGACATGCCGGTCAGCGGGCTGAAGAAAGTGATGGGTCGCATCGACGGCGCGCCGCCAGATGTCGATGAGGCGGGCGCCATCGGCGGCGCGAGCGGGACGGATGGAGATCATGGGCACACATATAGGCAGTAAGCGGCGCAAACGAAGTGACTGTCGATTGACCGGAGGTTGAGGGCGGCGAGGGAGCAGGGCTGGATGGGGGGCATTTCGGATTTCGAGCGGCTGGCGGCGCTGCCCGATGAGGCGCGCGAGCGGGTGCTGGCGGGGCTGAACGGGGCGGCGGCGCAGGCTTTGGCGCATGATTGGGAATGGCTGGCGCGGCCAGAACAATTGGCGCCTGAGGGCGATTGGCGCATCTGGCTGATGATGGCGGGGCGCGGATTTGGCAAGACGCGGGCCGGGGCCGAGTGGGTGCGCGCCATTGCCGAACGGGACGGGCGGGCGCGGATCGCGCTGGTCGGCGCGACGCTGGGCGAGGCGCGCAGCGTGATGGTGGAGGGGCCATCGGGGCTGCTGGCGGTTGCGCCATGGTGGAACCGGCCAGCCTTTTCACCTGCACTGCGGCGGCTGATCTGGCCCAATGGCGCGATGGCGTTGCTGTTCGGCGCGGCGGATGCGGAATCGCTGCGTGGTCCGCAGTTCAGCCATGGCTGGGCGGATGAGATCGCCAAATGGCCGGGCGGCGAGGCGGCGTGGGACAATCTGATGATGGGGATGCGGCTGGGCGAGCGGCCGCGCGTGCTGGCGACGACGACGCCGCGACCGGTGCCGCTGGTGCGGAGATTGGTGGCGGGGAAGGACAATGGCGTCGTCGTCACGCGCGGGCGCACGGCGGACAATCTGGCGAACCTGGCGGACGGCTTCGTGGCGGCGATGGAGCAGAGCTATGGCGCGACGCGGCTGGGGCGGCAGGAATTGGAAGGCGAGCTGATCAACGACGTCGAGGGCGCGCTGTGGAGTCGCGACCTGCTGGAGCGGTGCCGGGTGGCGCATGTGCCGGAGCGGGAGGATGGCGGCGCGCTGCTGTCGCGCGTGGTGGTGGGGGTCGATCCGCCAGCGTCTGCGCATGGCGATGCGTGCGGGATCATCGTCGCGGGACTGGGCGGCGACGGGCGAGCCTATGTGATCGCCGACGCAAGCGTCGAGAAGGCGACGCCGGAGGGCTGGGCCCGCGCGGCGGCGCAGGCGGCGGCGCAGCATGGCGCGGACCGGGTGATTGCGGAGGCCAATAATGGCGGCGCGATGGTGGAAAGCGTGCTGCGCGCGGCGGAGGCGGCGCTGCCGGTGCGGCTGGTGCATGCAAGCCGGGGGAAGGCGGCGCGGGCCGAGCCAGTGGCGGCGCTGTATGAAGCCGGACGGGTGCGGCATCGCGGTGCGTTCTGGGCGCTGGAGGATGAGATGTGCGGGCTGGTTGCCGGGGGCGGCTATGTGGGGCCGGGCCGATCGCCGGATCGTGCCGACGCGCTGGTATGGGCGCTGACCGAACTGATGCTGGGGCGGCGAGGGCAGGCGCGGGTGCGCCCGGTGTGAGGAACCGCGCCGGCTTGCCCTGCGTACTATCACAGAGAATTTTTCGAGGAGTGAAGGTCATGAAACTGGCCAGGATCATGATGATAGCCGCTGGCGCTACACTGGTTGCGACGCCGGTGATGGCTGCGTCGCTCAGCAGCAAGGAGCGGGCGCGGGTGGCGCGTGCGGCGCCACGGGACAGGGATGATGTCCGCTGCTGCCTGTTGCAGGCGAAGAAGGGACGGGATCGCGGGACGGTGATCGGCGCGGCGGGCGGTGCCGGCGTGGGTGCGCTGGCTGGCGGAAACCTTGGCGAATCCCTGCTGGCCGGTGCGGCTGGCGCTGTGGCCGGGCGCGTGATCGGCAAGAGCGAGGGCACCAATGCGGCGTGCGACCGGGTGCTGGCGCGGAATCCTTGAATAGAGGAGGGGGGCATTCCCCTCTCCAGCTTTCGCTAGGCGGCGAGCCGTCAAGCTTCACCATCCTCTCCCCCACAAGGGAGAGGATTTTTGTTTTTCGGGGGCTTTCATGAAATTGTTCGGGGCGAAGGCGGCGCGATCTGGCGCGCGGCCGGTGTTGGCGCGTGCCTGGGGATCGGGCGCGGTGGCGCTGGGGGAATGGCCCGCATCCTACGAGGCGCAGGTGCGCAGCGGCGCGATCGGCAATCCGGTCGCGCAGCGGGCGTTGCGGCTGGTGTCGGAAGGCGCGGGCGCGACGACGCTGATGGTGCATGGGGTGGATGAGGCGGAACGTGGACCTGTTCTGTCCCTGCTGACCCGTCATTCGGCGGGGCAGGGATTGATCGAGACGCTGGCGAGCCATTTGCTGCTGCATGGCAATGGCTATGTTCAGATCATGGCCGGCGCGGAGGGCAAGCCTGCCGAGCTTTATGCGCTGCGTCCGGAACGGGTGAGCGTGGAGGCGGATGCGCGGGGGTGGCCCGCCGCCTATCTGTATCGTGTTGGCGACAGCGTGACGCGCCTGTTGCCCGAGGATGGCGCGGGGCGAACGTCGATCCTGCATCTGAAGGCGCTGCATCCGTTGGACGACCATTATGGGCTGGGCTGCGTGGGCGCGGCGGCGGGAGCGGTGGCGATCCACAATGCGGCGACGGTGTGGAACAAGGCGCTGCTGGACAATGCGGCGCGGCCTTCCGGGGCGATGGTATACGATCCGGGCGACGGGTCGGTGATGTCGCCGGAGCAGTTCGAGCGGGTCAAGCGCGAGATGGAGGTCGCCTTTTCCGGTGCGGCCAATGCGGGGCGGCCGATGCTGCTGGAAGGCGGGCTGGACTGGAAGGCGATGAGCCTGACGCCCGCCGAGATGGATTTCGTGGGCCTGAAGGCGGCGGCGGCGCGGGAGATCGCGCTGGCGTTCGGCGTGCCGCCGATGCTGATGGGTCTGCCGGGGGACAATGCCTACGCCAATTATCGCGAGGCGAACAAGGCGTTGTGGCGGCAGACGATCCTGCCGCTGGTCGCGAAGATCTGCTGCGGGCTGGCGCAGGGGTTGCAGGGGTGGTGGCCGGGCCTGTCGCTTTGCGCGGACCTGGATGCGGTGCCTGCGCTGGCGGACGAGCGGGCGATCCTGTGGGAGCGGGTGGCTTCGGCGGATTTCCTGTCGGCGGATGAGAAGAAGGCGATGTTGGGGATTTGATCGAACGCGGGGGCGGGTGTCATGAAATATGATGGCGAGATGCTGGCGCGGCTGGTGGCGCAGGCCGAAGGCGCGCCGGGGCAAATGGACATGGTGATGATCCGCGCGCTGATCGAGGAAGCGAGCGAGCTGGGCGCGGGGCGGGCGCTGGAGCGGCTGGGGCTGTCCGACCGCAGCGCGGAGGGGGACGTGCGGGAGTTGCGCGAGCTGCTGTCGGCCTGGCGCGACGCGAAGAAGGCGGCGCGCGGCGCGGTGGTCGGTTGGGCCGTGCGGATCGTGATGGCGCTGATCCTGCTGGGCATCGCGGTGAAGGCGGGACTGATCGGGATGGTGCGCGGGTGAGCGTGTCCGATTTGGGCGAAGGCGTGCGCTTCGCGGGCTATGCGGCGGTGTTCGACCGGATGGATCATGGCGGCGATGTGGTGCGTCCGGGGGCCTTTGCGGGCGTGGCGGCGGGGGTGCCGCTGCTGTGGCAGCATTCGCCCGGCGACGCGATAGGAACCGTCGAGCGGGTCGAGGAGGATGCGCGTGGATTGCGGGTGATTGGGCGCGTTTCGGGGCGGACGAGCGCCGGACGGGCGGCGGCCCGCGCGCTGAAGGACCGGACGGTGGACGGCCTGTCCTTTGGCTACCGGGTGCGTGAGGCGCGGGGGGCTTCTCCGCGCGAGCTGCTGTCGCTGGAGCTGGTGGAGGTGAGCGTGGTCACGCATCCGATGCAGCCATTGGCGCGGGTGATTGCGGTGGAGGGGTAGGGGGCTCTCCCCCCTCTTCCAACTTCGCCTAGCCAGCGGGCTGGCAAGGCTTCGTATCCTTCTCCCCCTAGGGGAGAAGGTTTGATTGGCGGTCCTGCGGGGCCGCCCTTTTTGTTTCTAAGCGAGGAGTGGTGAATGACGGACCAGTTGGAAGCGAGCTTTGATGCTGTGGTGCAGGGTGAGCGTATCGAGGCGCTCGAGGGCGAGATCGCGGCGCTGAAAGGCGTGTTGGTCCAGCAGCAGCGGCCTGCGCTGGATGGGGTGAAGGGTGGCGCGTTCGACCCCAAGAGGGCGGCCTTTGTCGACCGCTATTTGCGGCAAGGGCTTGAGGCGGGCGTGGAGCTGAAAAGCTTTTCGGGGGCCAGCGGCGGGGCAGGCGGCTATGCGGTGCCGCGTGAGATCGACCAGATTATCGACGCGACGCTGAAGAGCATTTCGCCGATCAGGTCCATCGCCAATGTCGTGCGGACGGGAACGGCTGGCTATCGCAAGCTGGTGACGTCGGGCGGCATCGTGTCCGGCTGGGCCAGCGAGACGGGTGCGCGGGCCGAGACGGCAACGCCCAGCTTCAACGAGATCGTGCCGCCTTCGGGTGAGCTATATGCCAATCCGGCGGCGAGCCAGGCGATGCTGGACGACGCGCAGTTCGATGTTGAAGGCTGGCTGGCCGGGGAGATCGCTCGCGAGTTCGCCGCAGCGGAGGGCGCGGCCTTCGTCAACGGCAATGGCACGGACAAGCCCAAGGGTTTCCTGACCTACACGACCACCAATGAAGCCGACAGCGTGCGCGCTTTCGGATCGTTGCAATATGTGGCGTCGGGCGCGTCGGCGGGCTTTGCGGCGACCAGCCCGCAGGACAAGCTGATCGACCTGGTGCAGAGCCTGCGCGCGCCATATCGTCAGGGGGCCGTGTTCGTCATGAATTCGGCGACACTGGCGGTTATCCGCAAGATGAAGACGACCGATGGGGCATTCATCTGGCAGCCTTCGCTGGCCGCCGGGCAGCCCGCGACGCTGCTGGGCTATCCGGTGATCGAGGCCGAGGATATGCCCGACATCGCGGCGGGATCGCTGTCCATCGCCTTTGGTAATTTCCAGGCGGGCTATGTGATTTCCGAACGCAGCGAGACGAGCATCCTGCGCGATCCATTCAGCAACAAGCCGTTCGTGCATTTCTATGCGGTCAAGCGGATCGGCGGCGCGGTCGCCAATTCCGAGGCGATCAAGCTGATGAAGTTTTCCGCTTCGTAACCGGCCCCTCAACCAACTTCGCCTGGCCAGCACGCTGGTGAGGCTTCGGACCCTTCTCCCCTGTGGGAGGAGGGTCTTTTTCTACGGGAGGGGCTGGTGCTGGTGCGGGACGAAGCGGGGACGCCGGGCGCGTCGCTGGAGGAATTAAAACAGTATCTGCGGATCAGCGGGAGCGCGGAGGATGGGCTGCTCGACAGGCTGCTCAAGAGCGCGACGGCACTGTGCGAGCAGTTTGTCGGGCAGTGGCTGATCATCGGCGAGGCACGGGAAACGGTGCGCGCGGATGGCAGCTGGCAGCGGCTGTCGGCTCGGCCGGTGGTGGTGATACTGGGTGGCGAGGCGGCCGGGCCGGATGGCGGCGTGGAGGCGTTGCCCGCCGATGCCTATGCGATCGACATCGACGCGGCGGGCGATGGATGGGTGCGGGCGCGGCCGATGGATGGGCGGCGGGTGCTCGCCGTGCGCTATCGGGCGGGCATGGCCGAGAATGCGGACGGGCTGCCTGACCCGATCCGCCATGGAATCGTGCGGCTGGCGGCGGAGAATTTCGCCGCGCGGGATGGCGAGGTAGCGACGCCGCCTGCCGTGGTGGGGGCGCTTTGGCGGCCATGGCGGCGGATGCGGCTGGCGTGAAGCTG
Source organism: Sphingobium sp. MI1205 (assembly GCF_001563285.1). Classification (NCBI taxonomy): domain Bacteria; kingdom Pseudomonadati; phylum Pseudomonadota; class Alphaproteobacteria; order Sphingomonadales; family Sphingobiaceae; genus Sphingobium; species Sphingobium sp. MI1205. The sequence goes on along the minus strand of NZ_CP005188.1, from coordinate 2,347,798 downwards.
GCGGCGCTGGTGCGGCTGGTGGAGGCGCGGGCGGAGCGGCGGCGGCGGGAAGTGGCTGACGCGATGCTGGCGGCTGGGGTGGAGGCGCAGGTCGAGGGGGAGGCGGTGCGGCTGTCGGGGCGGGGGCTGCTCCGGCGCTGGACCGGCGACCTTGCCCTGCGCGAAGCGGGGAGGGGCAGGGGATGAGTGCGGAAGTGACGGTACGGGCGGCGGTGATCGCGGCGCTGCGGGCAGACACCACGCTGATGAACGGACTGAATGGCCTGTTCGACGGGCAGCCGGTGCGGGCGAGCGTGCCTTATGCGGTGGTGGGCGAGTGCCTTGCGAGCGACTGGGGCGGGAAGGGGCTGGACGGACGCGAGTTGCGGCTGTCGATCAGTCTGCATGATGCGGGGGAGACGCCGGGGCGATTGGCGGTGCTGCTCGGTCGGATCGAGCCGGTGGTGCAGGCGGCGGACGGGGGCGAGGGCTGGCGCATCGTCGGCGCGCGGCTGATCCGGTCGCGGGTGATGAAGGCACGAGACAAGGACGGGTGGCAGGCGGTGGTGGATTACCGGATGCGGGTGGTGAGGGAAGGGTAGATTGCTGGCCCTTTGACAGGCTCAGGGCGAGCGGAGTCAAGGGCGAGCGCGATTAAGCGGTAAGCTTGGCTCGCCTATATCATGGTTGCGATCATGGCGTCCGCAGAGGCGGCCACGGTTCAGCCGCCTTATCTCGAATAATCCTCAAACTCGCTGGTGATCTTGTCGACATATTCGGCGATCTGGTCGTCCGCGTCGGCCTGGGCATCCTTTTCAGACATGCCGGTAGATTTGTTGTCAGCGACGACGGCCGCGTGGAACGCGGCTTCCTTCGCGCTGCACTTCGATTTCAACTCGGACTGGAACGCGGAGACCGAAAGCTTTTTGTCCAGCGCCGGGCTGACCTCTTTCGACAGGCATTCCGAAAAAGCCTTTCGCCCTGCACCGACGGCGTCGCCGCTTTGAGGGGCCGCAGCCAGCATCATCATGAGGGAAGCAACTAGCATTCCAACCTCTCCAGATCCCGATTCATACACGGTTTAACTTACAGGAGAATGCTCCATGAGCGTGGAAAAAGGAAGCGCATTTCTATTGAAAGTGGGCGATGGCGGGTCGCCGGTGGCCTATGCGACGGTCGCTGGCATGCGCACGACGCAGCTGTCGGTAAATGGCGAGGCGGTGAACGTCACGTCCAAGGATTCCGGGGGCTGGCGAGAACTGCTTTCGGGCGCGGGCGTGCGGTCGGTCAGCGTGTCGGCGGCGGGCATATTCACCGGGTCGGCGGCGGAGGTCAGCATCCGCAATCATGCGCTGGCCGGGACGATCGAGCAGTTCGAGTTGAGCTTTGAAAGCGGCGAGCGGATGCGCGGGCGCTTCCTGGTGACGCGGCTGGACTATGCCGGGGACTATAATGGCGAGCGCAACTATGCGCTGAGCCTGGAAAGCTCCGGTCCGGTGGTGTCCGAATGAGCGGGGCGAATGGTGCGAGGGGCGAGGCCGCGCTGGACGTGGGCGGCGAGACGCTGCGGTTGCGGCCAAGCTTTGCGGCGCTGGTCGCGGCTGAGGATGAGCTGGGGCCGCTGTTCGATCTGGTGGACCGGGCGGCGGACGGGAAATTGTCGCTGGCCGATATCGCCGCGCTGTTCTGGCACTGCCTGGTCGATCCGCCGAGCGGGCTGACGCGCGACGCGCTGGGCGAGGCGATCGTCGAAGCAGGGCTGGCGAAGCTGTCGCCGGTGCTGCGCGGCATACTCAAGCAGATATTGGGGGGACGATGAGCTTCTTCAAAGCGGCGGCGCGGCTGGCTGGCGTCGCGGGGTGGTTGCTGGGCTGGCGGCCGGACGAGTTCTGGCGATCGACGCCGGTCGAGCTGGAAGCGGTGCTGCGCGCCGCGCGTGGCGACGATGAACCGGACGCAGGGATGGATGCGGGGGAGCTGGAGCGGCTGCGGGCGGTGATGCCGGATTGAGGCCGGTGTGCTTTTTGTTGGCTGCGGGAGGGGCGGATGGACGAGGAAATCGAGACGCTGGTGGTGCGGGTTCGGGCCGATACGCAGGGCCTTTCGCGCGATGTGGAGGCGATGCGCGGAGAATTGGAAGGGCCGTTGGCTTCGGGGGCGGAGCGGGCGGGGCGACGGATCGAGCAGGGGCTGTTGCGGGCCGTTCGGAGCGGGCGGTTCGGCTTTGAGGAGTTGAAGCAGGTCGCCCTGTCCGTGCTGGAGGAGATTGCCGCGGGCGCTGTGCGGTCGGGCGCGAGCAGTGTCGGGGGCGTGGGTGGTTCCTTGCTGACGTTGGGGGCGGCGGCGCTGGGCCTGCCTGGGCGGGCGACGGGTGGGCCGGTCACGCCGGGACGCGCCTATGTCGTCGGTGAGCGGGGGCCGGAGCTGTTCGTGCCGACAGCGAGCGGCCAGGTGGTGGCCAATGGCGGCGGCGGGGCGCGGGATGTGCGGGTGAACATAGCCGTGCAGGGGCGCGGCGAGGGCTGGGACAATGCCCGGCTGCTGGCGCGGAGCGCGCGGCAGGTGGCGCGAGCGGTCAAGGGGGCGCTGAACGGATGAGTGGTCTGGGCTATTGGCTGGCGGACGCGCGGCGGGGGCAGGAGGCGCGGTTCATGAAGCGGTTTGCGCCGACGCATTGGACCGTCAATTTCCCCCGGCCGATGATGGCGAGCGTCGTGACGACTGCGCCGGACGCACTGCGGGTGGACGCGGTGTTTTACGGATCTGGCGATCTGGCGGGGCTGATCTGGGAAGCGGAGGATCTGTGGAGCCATAAGCTGCTCGCCTATGAGACGTCGCGGGATTTTCGGGGCTGCGTGCTCCGGTTTCGCTGGCGCAGCGGGGGCTTAAAGCCGCTGGACGAGGTGCATGGGCCGACGCTGACTATCGAGGGGCGGGATGCGGGGGGCAGTCCGCGATCCTGGTATGTGCGGTTGTGGAACTATGCCAGCGGGTCGGCGGAAGACGCTGAAATAACAATGGACTTTGCCGATCTGGCTGGCGGGTTCCTGCTGCCGGACCAGGCCGATACGGTATGGGCGGGTGATGTGGACCGGATGTTCATTTCGCTGGCGCCGCCGGGATATGATGCCGGTAGCACCCCGTTCGCGGCGGGGGTGGAGGGATGGGCCGAGCTGTCGAATATAAGATGCGACGGGGCGGGATCGGTATTGAGCGTCGGTGATGTGATGGTGCCGGAACATGGCCTGTCCATGGCGACGGGCTATGACGACTGTTTCAATCAGACGCCCGAGCGGGTCGTCGCCGCCATCCATGCGCTGGGCTATCGCGGCGACATCAATCATTATGTGGGCATGAGCCATTATTTCCGGCTCGGGCCGCTGGGTGGAGGCTTCTACATCAGTCTGGCGGGTGGTGTGCTGAATGCGCCTTGCGCCGCCTGGCATGACGACTTCGCGCGGCGGGCGAAGGCGCTGGGGCTGGGGGTGATCTGGTCGCTTTCCTATGAGCTGCTGGACGCGCATTGCTGGAACGACTGGAAACAACGGGCGGAAAATGGCGACCCGGCGCTGACAGGCTGGTCGCCGCCTTCCACCCTGCTGTCGCCCGCGCATGACGGGGCGATGAGCTATTTGCGGCTGGTGGCCGGGGCCTTTGTTTACATTGGTTTGGCGGCGGAGATTCCGATCAGGTTTCAGGTCGGCGAGCCATGGTGGTGGGTGATGCCCGCCGATGGGCGCATCTGCATCTATGACGACGCGGCGCGGACGGCCTTTGGCGGGAGTCCGGTGTCGATCCCGGATGTGCGGGGCGCGTTGAGCGGCGCGCAGACGGCGTTGCTGGACCAGGCGGGGGCGATGCTGGCGGCATCGACGGCGGCGCTGTGCGCCTGGGTGAAAGGCGTCGCGCCGGGGGCGGTGACGCATCTGCTCGCCTATCTGCCGACCGTGCTCGATCCGCTGGCCCCGGAGGCGAAGCGGGCGAACATGCCTGTGGGCTGGGCTTCGCCTGCGTTCGATGTGCTGCAACTGGAAGATTATGACTGGGTGACGGAGGGGCGGCCAAGCCGCACGGCGCGCGGCATCGAGCTGGCGACGACGCGGCTCGGCTATCCGGTCGAGGGGCAGCATTATTTTTCCGGCTTCGTGCTGATGGCGGAGCAGGCCGCACAGTGGGGGCGCATCGCTGACGCGGCAGAGGCTGCGGTGCAGAGGGGGACGGCGGCGACCTTCATCTGGGCGCTGCCGCAGGTGGCGCGGGATGGCTTCACCTGCTTCAGACTTCAGGGGGACGACGACATGCAAGCCTTTGACGATGTGGCTTTTCCGCTGGCCATCGGGCGGGAAGCGAGCCTTGCTCCCGCCTTTTCCACGCAGATTGTGGAGAGCCCCTCGGGCCATGAGCGGCGCAGCAGCGACTGGGCGGATGCGCGGCTCTCCTTCGATGCGGGGCCGGGGGTAAGATCGGAAGCGGACATCGGCGCGCTGATCGCCTTCTTTCGCGCGCGGCGGGGCGCGGCGCGGGGGTTCCGCTTTACCGATCCCTTTGACGATCGCAGTTGCGGCATGGGGGAGGTTCCCGGACCGCTGGACCAGCGGCTGGGGATTGGCGACGGCGTTCGGACGGAGTTCGGGCTGCAACGCTTTTACGGGCAAGGGGAGGACGCGCAGGTGCGGCGTATTACCCGGCCGGTGGCGGGGAGCATCCGCGTCGCGGTGGATGGCGTCGAGATGACCGAAGGGTGGAGCCACGCGGGGCTGGGCGTCATCGCCTTTGATGACGCGCCGGGGGCAGGCGCGGTGCTGACGGCGGGGTTCCGCTTCGATGTGCCGGTTCGGTTTGCGGAGGATCGGCTGGACATCAACCGCGCGACCTTCGCGGCGGGCGAAGCGCCTTCGGTCCCGTTGGTGGAGATACGGGAATGAGCGGGCTGGAGGCTTTGGAGCAGCCGCTGACGACGCTGGCATTCTGCTGGCGGCTGGAGCGGCGGGATGGCGTGACGATTGGGTTGACCAGCCATGATCGCGACCTGGAGATAGGGCAGGTCCGTTATCGCGCGGCTCCTGGCGTCATGCCGTCGGCCGTCCGCAGCGGGATCACGGCGGATGGGAGCGATACGGATCTGCAAGGCGCGCTGGTCGCCGACGCCATTAGCGCGACCGACCTGATGGCCGGGCGGTGGGACGGCGCGGCGCTGGAACTGCGGCTGACCGAGTGGGAAGCACCCGGCGAAATGTGGCTGCTGCTGGCGAAGGGCGAGATCGGCAGCGTAGCGCGGAAGGCGGGCGCTTTCACGGCGGAACTGGTGGGAGCGATGGCGGCGTTGAAAGCCCCGGTCGCGCCGTCCACTTCGCCCGATTGCCGCGCAAGGCTGGGCGACAGACAGTGCCGGGTCGATCTTGAGCCGAGGCGGCGGATCGTTGCGGTAACCAGCGTGGTGGGGGGCGAGGTCGGCGTCTCCGGGATGGCGGCGGGGGCTTATGCTTTTGGCACGCTGCGATGGATGACTGGTCCCAATACCGGGATGGCGCAGGCGGTGGTGGATAATGGCGAGACTATCGTCACGCTTGCCGACCCGCCTTCTTTTGCGGTGGCTGCGGGGACTTTGGCGCTGCTGACGGAAGGGTGCGACCGGCAGTTGGAGACGTGCCGGACGCGCTTTGCCAATGTCGTGAATTTCCGGGGCGAGCCTTATCTGCCGGGGACCGACCTGCTGACCCGCTATCCCGGCGCATGAGGGGCAAGATGGCGGACCGGATCGTCGCGGCGGCGCGCGATCTGGTGGGGGTGCGCTTTCGGTTGCAAGGGCGGTGTCGGGCAAGTGGGCTGGATTGCATTGGGCTGGCGGCGCTGGCGCTGGCGGAAGCGGGGCACCGATGCGCTCTGCCGAGAGGTTATGGGCTGCGGTCGGGCGATGAACTGATCGCACGCCGCTGGCTGGAGTTGGCGGGATTGCGGGCCGTGGAACAGGCGAGGCCGGGCGATATGGCGCTGGTGCGGCCGGGGCCGTTGCAACTGCATCTGATGATCGTGACGCCGGGCGGGCATGTGCATGCCCATGCGGGACTGGGGCGCGTGGTCGAGACGCCGGGGCAATCGCCCTGGCCGGTGATCGGCCATTGGCGGACGAGGGAGGACGAGACATGGCGACTTTAGTGCTGACCGCGCTGGGCACCGCGATCGGCGGGCCGCTGGGCGGGGCGATCGGCGGGCTGATCGGCGGGAGTTTCGATCAGGCCGTGCTGTTCAAGCCGAAGGGGCGCGAAGGGCGGCGGCTGACCGACCTGCAATTGCAGACATCGACCTATGGCGCGCAGATCCCGAAGCTGTTCGGCAGGATGCGCGCGGCGGGATCGGTCATCTGGGCGACGGACCTGAAGGAAAAGCGGAACAAGAGCGGCGGCGGCAAGGGGCGGCCGAGCGTCACGAGCTATAGTTATTCGGCAAGTTTCGCCGTCGCCTTGTCCGCGCGCAAGGTGCGGGCGGTGCGGCGGATCTGGGCCGATGGCAACCTGTTGCGCGGGACGGCGGGGGATTTCAAGACGGGGCTGAATGCGTTTCGGTTGCATTTGGGGGATGAGGATCAGGCTGCGGACCCGCTGATCGCTTCGGCGATGGGGGTTCAGTTGACGCCTGCGCATCGCGGGGTCGCCTATGCGGTGTTCGAGGATCTGCAACTTGCAGACTATGGCAACCGCATTCCGTCGCTGACGTTCGAGGTCGAGGCGGATGAGGGGGCGGTGACGATCGGGGCGGTGGCTTCGGATGTTAGCGGAGGCTTGCTTTACGCGGCGGTCCCCGGATCTGTCGATGGCTTTGCTGCGGGTGGAACGGATGTAAGCGACGCCATCGCACCGCTGGCTGAGGCGTGGGATCTTGCGTTCGTCGCTGACGGGGACGGGCTGCGGCTGACGGACACGAACATCGAGGGGACGCCGCCCGACATCGCCGCGGCCGTGCTGTGCAGGCGGATCAACGGGCGCGCCATCGATCCTGTCGAACAATCCAGCGATGGTGCGGAAACCGTGCCGCTGTCCCTGTCGCTGCGCCATTATGACCCGTCGCGCGATTATCAGGCTGGGGTCCAGCGCGTGAGCCGCCCCGGCGCGGGCCGCGTGGAGCAGGGCATCGACCTGCCCGTCACCATGTCCGGCAGCGCCGCACGGCAACTGGCGGCAAGGCGGCTGGGCCATGGCTGGGCCGGTCGTTCGACGATGACGCTGCGCTGTGGCTGGGACGCGCTGCGCCATGAGCCGGGGGAGATCGTGACGGCAGAAGGGCTGCCGGGGCTTTGGCGGATCGAAGAACGCGAATGGGAGGCGATGGCCGTGCGGCTGGCGCTGCGCCGGGTGCCGGGAGGGAGAGGCATGCTGCCGCTGGGCGCGTCTTCCGGTGCGATCGTGCGGCAGGCGGATGCGCCCCATGGGCCGACGACGTTGATGCTGATCGACCTGCCGCCGTTGCGGGAGGCGGCGGCCGTCGCGCCGTTGATCGTTGCGGCGGCGAGCGGTGGGGAGGGGTGGAGGAACGCCGCTCTGTTCGCGATGAGCGAGACGGGCGAGGCGGTTCCTGTGGGTTATGCCGCACCCCGCGCCGTGATGGGGCAGGCGGACGAGGCGCTGGGCGAAGGCAGTTGCACGCTGATCGACGCGGTCAACAGCCTGCAAGTGACCCTGATTGCCGATGACATGGAACTGGGCGATGCGGATGAAGCGGCCCTGGCGCAGGGGCGCAACCTTTGTCTTGTGGGCAGGGAGTTGCTGCAATTTTCCCGCGCGGTGCAGACTGGCGCGGCAAGCTATCGGCTTGAGGGGCTGCGGCGGGGGTTGTGTGGCACCGAATGGGCGATGACGGCGCATGCGGCTGGTGAACGGTTCCTGCTGATAGAGGAAGACCGGCTGGCTGAGCCCTATGCGGGGCAAGGGCGCAGTGAGATCGGGGGCATGCTGCGACTGGCGGCAATCGGCATTGGCGACGCAGAGCCGGCGGAGGCGATGCTGACCGTCAGCGGTGAGGCCGTGACGCCCGTTTCGCCGGTCCACCTTCGCGCCGTGCCCGATGGGACAGGCGGCTGGAACGTGAACTGGACGAGGCGGAGCCGGAACGGGTGGCGCTGGGCCAGCGGCGCTGATGTGCCGCTGGGCGAGGAAAGCGAGCGTTACGAACTGCGCGTGCTGAATGGCGGTAGCCTGCTTCGACGGGTCGAAACGCTATCCCCGGACTGGGCATATGACGCTGCGGCGGTAGCCGCCGATGGCGCGGGCGTCGTGACGATCGAAGTGCGGCAGATCGGCGCATTCGCCCTTGGGCGGCCTGCGCGGATCGCCCTGACCCTTTGATAGCCGAACAACTCGGAAAGGAAATTGGCCATGACCATGGATGCGACCCCTCGCTGGACGCTGCCGCAGCTTTTCGCCGGACAGGCGCAGAAGGAGGTTTTTCACAATGAGGCGTTGGTGCGGATCGACATGCTGCTGCACGGGCAGGCCGAGAGTGCGGACGAGGCTGCGCCGCCTTCATCGCCCATAGTGGGGCAGTGCTGGATCGTCGCGGCGGGAGCGACAGGCGACTGGGCAGGGCAGGATGGAGCCGTCGCCTGCTGGACAGAGGGCGGATGGCGCTTCGTCACGCCGCGCGCGGGGCTGGCGCTCTGGGTCGCGGACAGGGGATATTCAATGTCCCACAATGATGGCGCATGGCGAAATTCGCCGGTCCGCGCCGACGGCTTTCACGTTGATGGCGTGCGTGTCGTGGGTGCGCGGGAAGGCGCGATCCCGGCCCCTGCCGGGGGCAGTTCCATCGACAGTGAGGCAAGGGCTGCGATTGGTTCCATTCTATCCGCAATGCGGAGCCATGGTTTGATCGAACCATGACTTGCGGATGTCCGGTTATTACAATGCGTGGCCACAGAAATGCTTAATCTACGGGGTCATAGGTCCGTCATGATGTATTTGTGCAACAGTTTCACCAAATGTGGACTTGCCATGAAACTTTCTTGCCGATACATGGTTTCAGCAGTCCTTCGTGACACTTTTGAAAGGGGAATTCAGATGCGGAAGCTTGCCCTCGCGGCTGCTCTTGCGACCACCGCCATGGCCACACCGGCCTTGGCGCGTGATAACAGCTGGTACATTGGTATCGACTCTGGCGTCGTTCTTGTCGAAGACCAGGACATCACCTTCACCCCCGGCCGCGATCCCGCTACCGGCCTTCCTACCACCAGCAGCACTCTGACTGATGTGGATTACCACAAGGGTTGGGACGGCGACGCCGTCATTGGTTACGACTTCGGCGGCTTCCGTCTGGAAGCCGAAGCCGGCTACAAGCGCGCCGAGGTCGATCTCGACAAGAGCGGCTTCGGCGGTTCGGCATCGGCTCTGTCGTTCATGCTGAACGGCCTGCTTGACTTCGGTGCGGACGATGGCCTGCAGGGCTTCGTCGGCGGCGGTGTCGGCGTTTCGCGCGCCAAGCTGGCCAACGACCTGGTCAATGACACCGACACCGGCTTCGCCTGGCAGGCTCTTGCTGGCGTTCGCTACCCGCTGACCAACAACCTCGACGTGTCGTTGAAGTATCGCTTCTTCAACCAGGACGACATCAACCTCGTCCCGGCATACACCACCTCTGTTGGCGTTGCTGGCGGTGACGTCGAAACCAAGCTGCGCACGCACAGCCTGCTGCTGGGTCTGACCTACAACTTCGGTGGTGAACCGGCTGCTCCGCCGCCGCCCCCGCCGCCGCCCCCGCCGCCGCCCCCGCCCCCGCCGCCGCCTCCGCCGGTTGCTGAGTGCAGCCCTGGGCCGTACATCGTGTTCTTCGAATGGGACAAGTCGGACGTCACGCCTGACGCCGCCACCATTCTGGACAACGCGGTTTCTGCCTACAGCAACTGCGGCAGCGCCCAAGTCATGCTGGCAGGCTATGCGGACCGTTCGGGTTCGGCCTCGTACAACGTCGGCCTGTCGCAGCGCCGTGCTGACGCAGTCAAGGCCTACATGGCGTCGAAGGGTATCCCTGACGGCGTGATGACGACCCAGGCGTTCGGTGAATCGAACCCCCGCGTCGAAACCGCCGACGGTGTTCGCGAACTGCAGAACCGTCGCGTGGAAATCACCTACGGTCCGGGTTCGGGTCAGTAATCAGATTTCCATCCTCACGGGTGGGAACAAGGTCGAGGGGCTGGTCGAAAGACCGGCCCCTTTTCCTTTGCCGCTATGGGGATGGGGCAGCTTTTCTCTCGGGGTGTGCTAGCGCATGATCCGATCATGCTGAACCGGATCATGCTCCATATATCTTCGGTTTTCGCGTTTCCGGGGCCAGCAGCTGATGGCACCAGCTTCGAAAATGCTCCAGCCGGTCGGCGAATGAGCCGGGCAAAGCATCAAGCTCGCTTGGCAATGGCAATTATATCCGCAACAAACCGCTTTTCATCGCGTTCGTTACCCATGCTTTGCCGGGAGTTGAATTGATCATGAAAAATGTCCCCTTCATCTTTGCATTGTCGATGGCGGTCGGCCTTTCCGCTTGTGCAAGTGCGGATAGCGGCGCCGTAAATAGCGGATCTGGCGCTACGGCTAGCGCGCGGGCCGCCCTGCTGGCGGCGGATGGATCATCCCGTGGTGAAGCGACGGTCACTGAAATGGCCGACGGCCTGCATGTGGCGGTGCGGGCGACCGGCGTGTCTCCTGGCGTCCATGCGGTTCATGTGCATATGACCGGGACTTGCACGCCCCCCGATTTCACCAGCGCTGGCGGTCATTGGAATCCAACGGGGCGGCAGCATGGCAAGGACAATCCGGCTGGCATGCACATGGGCGACATGCCCAACATGACCGCTGGGGCGGATGGTACAGGCGCGATGGAATATGTCATTCCGGGCGGTACGCTGCGCGCGGGTGCCCATCCCTTGTTGGATGCAGATGGGGCTGCGGTCGTGATTCATGCGCAGGCGGATGACAACAAGAGCGACCCTGCCGGGAATGCGGGTGGCCGCATCGCATGCGGGATATTGTCGGCGGGCTGATCGTCTTCGCTTCTGCGGGTGCCTAAAGCCGCTGCGGGTCTGCCGGGTAGAGAGCGGCAACATCATAACGCGCTCCCGCCTGCGTTAGATGGCTTTCGAAGAGAATGAAGCTGTCGACCAGGAAGGGAGGGCTGGAGAGCGCGGCGTTGTGGGACAGGAAGCTGTCAATAACGCCGCCGGATCGGCTGAATCGGGCGAGCGTGATGTGGGGCAGATAGGCACGTTGATCCGCCGGAAATCCGACATCGACGCAGGCGCGGTCGATCTTGCGGTGGAGTTGGGTGAGGACATCGCGCGGTTGCACGCCGGCCCACAGGGCGTCGATCCGTCCCCTCCGGTCGAATTGGCCGACACCTGACAGCGAGATCGGGAACGGGGCGAAGCGGATCGTCGCCAGCGCGGCGGCCAGATCGTCAGCCCGACGCGGGTCGGCTTCACCCACAAAGCGCAGCGTGAGGTGCAGCTGATCATTGTCTTGCCACCGTGCGCCCGGAACGCCACCCATGACCGACAAAAGCCTGGCCCGAATGTCCGCAGGCGGACGGATAGCTATGAAGAGACGGTGCATATTGGCGATATAGGAATGCCAGTGCCATTGACTATGGCGGGTGGTCACTTGAATTGATCGCAAGATAGGGCGATAATAGGCGAACCGGTGGATATGTGCCGGCGAAGGAGATTATCTCATGGCCAATTGGTCTGATCCCCGCTCGGGCGTAGCCGGCTTCGGCGGGACGACGGTAGCGCGTGGTGAGGCGTTCGACGCCGGTCTGCGCAGCTATATGCTGTCGGTTTACAATTATATGGCGAGCGGCGTGCTTCTGACCGGCATCGTCGCGATGCTGTTTGCCTCCAGTGGGCTGGCCGCTCAAATATTGATGGGGCCCGGCATCCTGAAATATGTCATCATGTTCTCGCCGCTGGCCTTTGTCATGGTGCTGAGCTTTGGCATCAACCGGCTGTCTACGGTGACTGCGCAGGCGCTTTATTGGGCTTACGCGGCGGTGATGGGGCTTTCGCTCTCATCCATCCTGCTGGTTTATACCGGGACGTCTGTCGCGCAGACCTTCTTTGCAACGGCGGCGGCCTTCGCTGGCCTCAGCCTGTGGGGATACACCACGAAGAAGGATCTGTCGGGCTTTGGCACGTTCCTGATCATGGGTGTAGTTGGCCTGCTGGTGGCCTCGCTCATCAACCTGTTCATGCGTTCCAGCGCCATGGATATGGTGATCAGCTTCATCGGCGTATTGCTGTTCGCGGGCTTGACCGCCTATGACACGCAGAAGATCAAGAGCATCTATGTCCATGTCGCGGGCACGGAGATGGTTGGCAAGTCGGTGGTGATGGGGGCGCTGAACCTCTATCTCGACTTCATCAACATGTTCCTGTTCCTGCTGCGCTTCATGGGCAATCGCGACTGAGCGCGACAGCATAGCGACCTTTGGAAAAGGCCCGGCGAACCAATCCGCCGGGCCTTTTGTTTATTCGGACTTCTCCATCTGGGCGATCAGCGCGCCATCCAGTTCCTTTTGCCGTTTGTAGGCCGGGCGTTCGCGCAGGCGGCTGGCATATGCCTCGAAAGCCGGTCGCGATGGCATGGTGCCGAAGGCCAGGCCCCAATCCACCTGGGCGCCCACATACACATCGGCCGCCGTGAACTGATCGCCGCAAATCCATGCCGGTACTGAAACCGCGCGTTCCAGTGCATCGACGGTATGATCGAATGTCCCATAGCCCGCCATGCGGTCGCGCCCCTCGGGCACGACGAAACCGAGCGCCCTGTTGGTGACGGCTGCTTCCACCGGGCCCGCGGCGAAAAAGAGCCAGCGGTAGTAATCGGCTCTTTTGGCGGGAGGTGGTGCAAGTCCGGCCTCCGGAAAAGCGTCCGCCAGATAGGCGCAGATGGCCGCCGCTTCGGTAACAACCGCGCCACGATGGACGATAGCAGGAACCTTGCCCATCGGATTGATTGCCAGATAGTCGGCGGATTTCATGCCGTCGCTGTAATCCAGCACTACCGTTTCATAGGGCTGACCGACTTCCTCCAGCATCCAGCGGGCGATCTGTCCGCGCGACATGGGGTTGGTGTAAAGAGAGATGTCTGCTGGCATGAGGAGGCTCCTTCGACGGGGGCGGGTGATGTGATCCTGCTGCCGATAATAGGGTGAGGTCAAGGCGGCTGCTGGGGCCGGTTATTCGCGGGAGGCGCGGCGATGCTGACGGATCGTCTTTGCCGTCGCTTCCTCCAGCTCAGTGGGGGGGTAAGTTTATTCGCGCAAAGGACGCAGATTTGGCGGCATTTCTGCTCTGCGCCTCTGGGCGAGCCGCTAAAGGATGATCGGTTGGCCTGTAATTGCCGTATTCTACGGCGGCCGGGATAATCATTGGGTCAGGCGATTTGGCAATGAAAAGGGCGGCCCGTGAGAGCCGCCCTTCCTCGTTTCACGATCGGTTTGCGAGGGCTATTTCGCTGATTCTGCGGGCTTCGCCTTGCCACCCTTCTTGCCCTTCTTCGGGGCTGCGGGGGTGATTTCGAAGGCGAGGGCCTCGTCCTTCAGCCGGACATGGACTTCGCCGCCATGCACCAGCTTGCCGAACAGCAGTTCCTCGGCCAGCGGTTGCTTGATCTTTTCCTGCATCAGGCGGCCCATCGGGCGCGCGCCATACAGCTTGTCATAGCCCTTCTTGGTCAGCCAGGTCTTGGCCTCGTCGTCCAGGGTGATGTGGACGTCGCGGTCGGCCAGCTGCAATTCGAGCTGGAGCACGAACTTGTCGATAACCCGCGCCACGATTTCCGGCGGGAGGTAGCCGAACGGAACGATGGCGTCGAGACGGTTGCGGAATTCGGGGGTGAAGAGCTTCTTCACCGCATCCTCCTGCGCATCCTCTCGGGTGATTTCGCCAAAGCCGATGCTTTCCTTCGCCATGTCCGACGCACCGGCATTGGTGGTCATGATGAGGATGGTGTTGCGGAAATCCACCGTCTTGCCGTGGTGGTCGGTCAGGCGGCCATTGTCCATCACCTGCAACAGGATGTTGAACAGGTCAGGATGCGCCTTCTCGATCTCGTCCAGCAGCAGCACGCTGTGCGGATTCTGATCGACGGCGTCGGTCAGCAGGCCGCCCTGGTCATAGCCGACATAGCCCGGAGGCGCGCCGATCAGTCGGCTGACGGAGTGCCGTTCCATATATTCCGACATGTCGAACCGCTGGAGCGGAATGCCGAGCAGATGGGCAAGCTGCCGCGCAACCTCCGTCTTGCCGACGCCGGTGGGGCCGGAGAAGAGATAGTTGCCGATCGGCTTGTCGGGATCGCGCAGCCCCGCCCGCGACAGCTTGATCGCGGAGGACAGCACCTCGATTGCCCGGTCCTGACCGAAAACGACGCGCTTCAGGTCGGTATCGAGCGAACCCAGCACCGATTTGTCGTCGGCCGAAACGGTCTTGGGAGGGATGCGCGCCATCGTAGCGATGACCTGCTCGATCTCCTTGGGGGTGATCGTCTTCTTCCGCTTTGACGGGACAACCAGCATCTGCATCGCGCCGACTTCGTCAATCACGTCAATCGCCTTGTCAGGCAGCTTGCGGTCATTGATGTACCGCGCCGACAGCTCCACCGCCGCCTTGATCGCGTCGGGGGTGTATTTGACATGGTGATGCTCCTCGAACGCGCTCCGAAGGCCCGCGAGGATCTTGATCGTATCCTCAACCGTTGGTTCGTTGACGTCGATCTTCTGGAACCGGCGCAGCAGGGCGCGGTCCTTCTCGAAATGATTGCGGAATTCCTTGTAGGTGGTCGAACCGATGCAACGGATTGTGCCGCCCGACAGCGCGGGCTTCAGCAAGTTCGATGCATCCATCGCACCGCCGCTGGTTGCGCCTGCGCCGATTACCGTATGGATCTCGTCGATGAAGAGGACCGCGTGCGGCATTTTCTCCAGCTCGGTAACGACCGCTTTCAGGCGTTCCTCAAAATCGCCGCGATAACGGGTGCCAGCCAGCAGCGCGCCCATGTCGAGCGAATAGATCACCGCTTCCTTGAGAACATCGGGAACCTCGCCCTCGACGATCTTGCGCGCAAGGCCCTCCGCGATGGCGGTCTTGCCCACGCCCGGATCGCCCACATAGAGCGGGTTGTTCTTCGAACGGCGGCACAGGATCTGGATCGTCCGGTCGACTTCGGAAGCGCGACCGATCAGCGGGTCAACCTTGCCCCGCGCCGCCTTCTCATTGAGGTTGACGGTGAACTGCTCCAAGGCACTGTCCTTTTTGCCCTTGCTGTCCGGCGTCTTCTTTTCCTCTTCCTGCGCGCCCTTGGTTTCGCGGGTTTCGGGCGCCGCAGTGCCCTTGCCCACGCCGTGGCTGATATAGCTTACCGCATCGAGGCGGCTCATATCCTGCTGCTGGAGGAAATAGACGGCATAGCTCTCACGCTCAGAGAAAAGCGCGACGAGGACATTGGCTCCCGTCACTTCGTCCTTGCCAGAGGACTGGACATGCAGGATCGCGCGCTGAACGACGCGCTGGAAGCCGCTGGTGGGGGAGGGGTCGCTTGAACCCTCCACCTTCAGGCTGTCGAGTTCGCTGTCGAGATATTGGGTAACGGCATCGCCGAGTTCGCCCAGCTCCACGCCGCAGGCCTGCATCACCTTCGACGCATGTTCGTCATCGATCAGCGCGAGAAGCAGATGTTCCAGCGTCGCATATTCGTGACGACGCTCGGACGCATGGGTCAGCGCGTTGTGCAGGGTGGTTTCAAGGGCGGGTGCAAAAGATGGCATGTCTGTACTACTCCTGGCCCCAAAGAGGGACGGTGTTGACCCATATGTCGGCATTGCTCGACGGTTGATCAAGGAGGGCCCCTCGATCGCCGGAATTGCCAGACTGCCCGTGCCCGGAGAAGCCCTTGTCAGGGCCGCAGAGGGCGAGGCGCAGGTTCATCGCTTGAATAACGCCTCGGCACTTGCTTTATGGTTAACGGTGCTTTCAATCTTTGATCGGGTTCGGGCGATTTCGCCCTCCAGCGCCTTGATCCGCGCTTCCAGATCGGCAAGGGACAGCGGACCCAAATCCTGTCGAAGCAGTTGGGCCAGCGGATCATCAACCTTGCGAGGCAGATCGTTGTCCATGTCCATGAATGCCAATGTTGACCGCGAAGGCTGGTCTGTCAATAAGGCCCTTGAGCCGCAGGTCGATTTTGGGTGCGGCGCAACATCGTTGCTGGGGGACAGCCATCATGGCGGTTGATAACGCATTGCCCGAAGAGATGACGGCGATAGCCATCCCCGTTCCCGGCGGTCCTGAAGCGTTGGTGTCCGAACGGAGGGCGGTGCCGATGCCTGGTGCGGACGAAGTCCTGATCCGTGTGGCGGCGGCTGGCGTGAACCGGCCCGATGTGATGCAGCGGCAGGGTAAATATCCGCCTCCTCCGGGAGCCTCCGACATACCGGGGCTGGAAGTTTCGGGGACGGTCGTGGCAGCGGGCGGCGGCGCCGAGCGGCTGATCGGGCAGCGCGTGTGCGCGTTGCTGGCCGGCGGGGGCTATGCTCAATATGCGGTGGCCCCGGCGGGGCAGTGCCTGCCCGTGCCGGGCGATTATGACCTGGTGGAGGCCGCCGCTCTCCCCGAGACGCTCTTTACCGTGTGGACCAACCTGTTCGAACGCGCCTATGTCGTCGGCGGCGAAACCGTGTTGGTCCATGGCGGCACGAGCGGCATCGGCACCATGGCGATTTCGCTGTGCCGCCTGTTCGATATCCGCATCATCGTCACCTGTGGCAGCGACGCTAAATGCGAACAGGCAAAGGCATGGGGCGCGCACCACGCCGTCAATTATCGCGAGCAGGATTTCGTCGAGGAAGTGAACCGCATTACCGGCGGTCAGGGCGTGCAGGCGGTGCTGGACATGGTGGGCGGCGATTATGTGCCGCGCAACCTTCAATGCCTGGGCGACGATGGCCGCCATGTGTCGATCGCCGTGCTGGGCGGGGCAAAGGCCAGCGTCTTTCTGCCTGCGGTCATGACGAAACGGCTGACGCTGACCGGATCGACATTGCGGCCCCGTTCGTCCGCATTCAAAAGTCTGGTGGCCGAAGAGCTGGCGCGTGAGGTCTGGAGCTTTGTCGAGGAAGGTAAATTACGGCCCGCGATGGATCAGCGCTTTCCTCTCGTCGAAGCGGCAAAAGCGCATGCGCGAATGGACGCGGGCGAGCATTTCGGGAAGATCGTGCTGGTCGCCTGATCGTGCTCCAGCGTAGCATTTCAGTCATATTCGGCGCGGAGTTGTAACATTGCGCCGCTAAGGATTCGGTCCCGAGGATAATAGCTCCAGGGGCTGCATCATGAATGCCATCACGCGCTTGCCTTTTCTGGCAGACATGGAAGAGGGCGCGCATTGTCTTGAGACTCCGGAGCGACCCGCTAAGCGCCGTCGCTACCGCACGATCTGGATATCGGATATTCACCTCGGCACGCGCGGGTGCAACGCGAAGATGCTGATCGATTTTCTAGACAGCGTCGATAGCGAGACCATGTATCTGGTCGGCGACATCATCGACGGCTGGCGGCTCAAGAAGCGTTTCTATTGGCCTGCTGCGCATAATGACGTGGTGTGGCGCATAATGAAGCGCGCCAAGCGCGGCACGCGCGTCGTCTATATCCCCGGCAATCATGACGAAATGTTCCGTCAGTTCACGGGCCTCAATTTTGGCGGCGTGGAGATCCGGCGCAAGGCGATCCATGAGACCGCCGACGGGCGCAAGCTCCTCATCCTGCATGGCGACGAGTTTGACACCATCATGCTTGCCCATCGCTGGCTCGCCTTCGTCGGCGACGCCGCCTACAGCATGCTGATGCGGCTCAACTTCGTGGTGAACGCCGTGCGGCAGCGCATGGGGCTGCCCTATTGGTCGCTCAGCAAGATGGCCAAGCACAAGGTGAAGAACGCCGTCGAGTTCATTTCCCGTTTTGAGGAGGTGGTTTCCCATGAAGCCGGAGTCCGCGGCGTCGATGGCGTCGTGTGCGGCCATATCCACAATGCCGAGATGCGCGAAATAGACGGAATCCAATATTATAATGATGGTGACTGGGTGGAGGGCTGCACGGCGCTGGTCGAACATTTCGACGGCCGCATGGAGGTGCTGCACTGGGCCGATGAGGTCGCGGCGCGGGGTGCTGGCGAGCAGGAGCGGTTGGCGGCGTGATGCGGATCGTCATCGTAACCGACGCCTGGCTGCCGCAGGTCAATGGCGTCGTGCGGACGCTCCAGACCATTCAGACGGAACTGGAGGCGAGGGGGCATTTGGTCAAGGTGATCTCCCCCGATCTCTACGGTTCCATTCCCTGTCCGACCTATCCGGAAATCCGGCTCGCCTTCGTCAGGTCGAGCGTGGTGGGGCAAGCGATTGCCGCGTTTCAGCCTGACGCCGTCCATCTGGCCACCGAAGGGCCGCTCTGTCTTGCCGCGCGGCGCTGGTGCCTGCGTGGGGGTGTGCCGTTCACGACGGCCTATCACACGCATTTCCCCGACTATGTCGCTCGCCGAACGGGGCTGCCCGCCCGCTGGTTCTGGTCGTATATCCGCTGGTTTCACGGACCCGCGCAAGCGGTGCTGGTTTCGACCAAGTCAGTCCGGCAGCAGCTTCGCGCCCACGGCCTGGCGCAGGTGCGCCCATGGGGAAGGGGCGTCGATCTTGCCGCCTTTACGCCGGATGCTGCCCCGCCATCGCTGTTCGCTGGATTGACCCATCCGATCCAGCTTTATGTGGGCCGTGTCGCGATCGAGAAGAATCTCGAGGCTTTTCTTGCCAGCGGTCATCCCGGCAGCAAGGTTGTCGTAGGCGATGGTCCCGCCCGGGCGCATCTGGAACATGCCTATCCCGGCGCGCATTTCATGGGCGCGCTGTTCGGTGAAGAACTGGCGGGCGCTTATGCTGGAGCGGACGTCTTTGTCTTTCCCAGCCGAACCGACACTTTCGGCCTGGTGATGATTGAAGCGTTGGCTTGTGGTACACCCGTTGCCGCCTATCCGGTGACCGGGCCGATCGACATCGTGACGCCTGAATGTGGCGCCTTGTCCGAACGGCTGGACGATGCGATCGCCGCTGCCCTGCTCCGCGACCGCGCGGCATGCGCGGCGCATGGCGGCAGCTTCAGCTGGCAACGGAGCGCGGATGAATTTCTGACAGCGCTTCATTGCATCGACCCTGCCGTCATGGACAGTGCGGCCTGACGCTTTTCCTTGCTCCACGGGGCTTCATGCACTATCTCGGATCGGGCGTGGCCGCCCTGCTTGGGCGGCCCTTGTCATTTTTAGTGCCGGAGAATCCCCGTGTCCCAGCCTCTCATGCCCCATGCGACCGCCAGCTGGCTGGTCGACAATACCGCGCTGAGCTTTGATCAGATTGCGGAGTTTTGCGGGCTGCACATCCTGGAAGTGCAGGCGATCGCCGACGACACCGCCGGTATCAAATATACGGGCCGCGACCCCGTCCGCGCGCATGAAATCACTATGGAGGAAATCCACAAGGGTGAAGCGAACCCGGACTATCGTCTTAAGATGCTGAAAGGCCCCGAGCCTGTCCGCCGTACCAAGGGACCGCGCTATACGCCGGTTTCCAAGCGTCAGGACAAGCCCGACGGCATCGCATGGATCCTGCGCAACCATCCCGAAATTTCGGACGGCGCTATCGGCAAGCTGATCGGCACCACCCGCACCACTATCGCCGCGATCCGCGACCGCACGCATTGGAACATCTCCAACATCGTGCCCAAGGATCCGGTGACGCTGGGCCTGTGTTCGCAGCGTGAACTGGACGCGCTGGTGACGAAGGCCGCGAAGAAGGCCGGCATCGAAGCGCCGACCGATTCCCGACTGGACGGTGACCGTGAGGCACTTATCGAAGAGCTGCGCCGCGAACGTGACGACGCCGCCCGCCGGGCCGAGGAAGCGTTGAAGAGCGAATCCGAACTGATTTCCGGCGCCGCCACCATCCTGGATCCGTTCAGCAATAACCAGGGTCAGGTTTGATCCTTTTAGAGGTCATCCTGACATCAAGGCTGTCCGGTAACAGGCGGCCTTGGTGTCAGGACGCGCTGCGCCGCCTTGCCTGCTTTACGCTTGCGTAAAGCAACTGCCTCACTTACACCTTGTGCGATGGAGAGCAGCGATAAGGTCTGGCAGGACCGCTATAATCATCCCGTTCCTTGGGATCAGTCCTTTCCTCCCATGTCGATGGTGGACATGGTCGTGGACAGCGCTACGGCCAAGCCCGACGCGGTGATGATCGATTTCATGGGTCGCAAGACGACCTATGGCGACATGCTCCATACCGTCCGCCGCATCGCCAAGGGGTTGCAGGATATGGGCGTGCGGAAGGGCGACCGCGTAGGTCTCTACCTTCCCAACGTGCCCCATTATGTCGCAGTCTATTATGGGGCGATGATGGCCGGGGCGACCGTCGTTAACTTCTCTCCCCTTTACACCGCCGCTGAGCTGGAACATCAGGTCGAGGACAGCGGTACGAAGATCCTCTTCACATTGTCCGCCGCCGCGCTGCTGCCCACGGCGCAGGAGGTGCTGAACAACAGCAGTCTTGAACGGCTGATCGTGGGATGCGTGGCAGAGGCGTTGCCGTCCGCCAAATCCGTACTCTTTCGCATATTCAAGCGTAGCGAAACCGCGCCTGTGCCGCATGACCCGCGCGTTACCAACTATTCCGACCTGCTGCGCCACGGAGAGAATCCGGCTCCCGTCGATATTGATCCGGTCAATGATGTCGCCCTGCTGCAATATACTGGCGGGACGACGGGCCGTCCGAAGGGCGCGATGCTGACGCATCAGAACCTGACCGCCAATGCGCGCCAGATACGCCTGATCGATCCGCATCCCGAACTGGTTGATCGCATTATCGCGGTGCTGCCTTTCTTCCACGTATTCGCCAACACCTGCGTGCTCAATCGGACGGTGTTGAATGGTGGGGAGATGGTGATGCTGCCGCGCTTTGAAGCCGTACAGGTGCTGGCCGCGATCCAGCGGACCAGCCCCACCTCAATGCCGGGCGTGCCAACCATGTATCAGGCGCTGCTGGATCATCCGGCGACGCCAAATATCGACTTTTCCTCGCTGCGCCTGTGCATCTCCGGTGGCGCGCCGCTGCCGCTCGAACTCAAGCATCGGTTCGAGGCCGCGACCGGCTCAAAGCTGTGCGAGGGCTATGGTCTTACCGAAAGCAGCCCGGTCGTCTGCTCCAATCCCTATGAGGGCCTTAACAAGGCCGGCACGGTAGGCCAGCCCGTCCCTGGTACGCATGTGAAGCTGGTCGATCGCGAGGATCCGACCCGCCCTCCGCCGCCCGGAGAGCCGGGTGAGCTGGTTTTTTCAGGCCCGCAGATCATGAAAGGCTATTGGCAGAGGCCCGACGCGGACAAAGAGGTGTTCGTCGATGGCTGGCTGCGCACCGGCGACGTTGGGCTGATCGACGAGGACGGCTATGTGAAGATCGTCGATCGCTTGAAGGACATGATCGCGGTGGGCGGCTTCAAGGTTTTCCCGAGCCAAGTGGAGGAAGTCCTCTACCACCATCCCGCCGTCAAGGAAGCGCTCGTCATCGGCATTCCCGACGCTTATCGTGGCGAATGTCCCAAGGCTTTCGTCACGCTTCAGGAAGGGACGGAGATTGACGGTGATGGGCTAAAGGCGTGGCTTAATCCGCAGTTGGGCAAGCATGAGAAAGTCTGCGAGGTGGAGGTTCGACTGAACCTGCCCAAGACGCTTGTCGGCAAGCTGTCACGCAAGGAACTGGTTGCCGAAGAACGCGCCAAGGCCGAACGAGCAGCCGGACAGGCTGGAACCGCTGCCTGATCGCACCTATGTTCTGGCGCCAGGCAGGATAAGGACAGGCAAATGGCGCAAGACATCGCGACGCTGGCAGGCGGCTGCTTCTGGTGTACCGAAGCGGTGTACCAAAATCTGAAGGGCGTCCAGGCGGTCGAAAGCGGCTATATTGGCGGGCAGCAACCCAATCCGACCTATGAGCAGGTATGCTCTGGAGGGACAGGCCATGCTGAGGCGATCCGTATCACTTTTGACCCGGAAGTGATTTCCTATGGCGATCTGCTCGACATCTTTTTCGCGACGCATGATCCCACGACGCTGAACCGGCAGGGCAATGATGTGGGCACCCAATATCGCTCGGCCATCTTTCCCCATTCGCCTGAGCAGGAGGCGGAGGCAAGAGCCGCGATCGCGCGCGCGCAGCCCGATCATGGCGGCCGGATCGTCACGACCATCGAAGCCGACGCGCCCTGGTATCCGGCCGAGGATTATCACCAGAAATATTGGGAGCGCGTAGGAGATCGGAACCCCTATTGCATGGCGGTCATTCCGCCCAAGCTCGCCAAGCTGCGCAAGGGGTTTGCCGAGCGGATCGAGGGCTGAACGGGGCGTGTAGACCGCCGCAAGGGGTTGGCTGCATCTCCCTTTCCGCTTAGGCTTGGGGTTAATCCCGGCTGTTCCATCCTGCATCAAGTGTTTCAGGGGGCTTCGAGTGCGCGTAATTTATTCATTGGCCGGGGCCGGAGCGATGCTGATGCTGCCGGGCTGCATTGCGAAGACGGCGCTGGACGTCGCCACCATGCCGGTGCGCGCCGGAGCGCAGGCTGCTGATTGGGCAACCACCAGTCAGGACGAAGCTGACCGTAATTATGGCCGTCGTATGCGCGAGCAGGAGGCCCGCGAGAGCCGGGAGCGCAAAAAGGCGGAAGAACAGCGGCGGCGCGAATGCCGCCGCGCCGGTTATCGGGATTGCGACTGACCTGCTTTAGGCTGCCGCCCTTCGCAGCCGGTCGTTGATTGCAATCCCGATCCCTGTATCGGGTATCGGCGCAACCGCGATCTGCGTCGCCGCGCTTGCGTCAGCGATATGCAGGGCGGCGAATAGATTGGCGGCTGCTTCCTGAACATCGGCATCCGGGCTGAGGTTGATATTGCAGGGCATCAATCCAAAACCGATCAGATATTCGTCCTTTTCAGCCTTTAGCGCGTTGAGCCGAACGGGCTTCGACGGCGCATAATGGCTCTCCAGTTGTCCGGGCGCTTCGATCTTGTCGTCGGCATGTCCGCTGGTCACCACGGCGAGCCCCGTCGCCTGTTCCAGCATCTGTGCCGTGATCGGCCCGGGCCGCAGTAGCCTTATTCGGTCCGACTCCGGCGCGACAATCGTGGATTCCAGCCCTTCGCTGGTCGGCCCTTCATCCAGGATCAGCCGCACCTTGCCGTTCAGGCTGGCGAGAACATGTTCGGCCCGCGTCGGGCTGATCGCGCCGCTGCGATTTGCAGAGGGTGCAGCGAGCGGGCGTCCGCTTTCCCGTATCAGTGCGCGCATTGCGGGGTGGGCAGGCAGTCGGAGCGCAACCGTCGGCAGCCCCGCCGTCACCAGCGGCGATAACCCACTTGTTTCCCGCACGGGCAATACCATTGTTAGCGCACCCGGCCAGAAGCGCGCGGCGAGCTTTTCCGCCACGGGCGAAAAGATCGCAAACTGCTCCGCCATTTCCTTGTCCGCGACATGGACGATCAGCGGGTTGAAGCTTGGTCGCCCCTTGGCGCTGTAGATTGCCGCTACGGCGCTGGAATCCGTCGCATCGGCGGCGAGGCCATAGACGGTTTCCGTCGGGACTGCGACCGGCTCGCCCGCCCGAATCAGCAGCGCGGCTTCACGTAGAGCCTCCCTGCCATAAGGACAGATCCGGGTGGAAAAGGCAGGATTTGGGATGGTCACGGCCCCAGCGGTATAAGCTCGACCGTAGGAGAGTAAAAGGCCATTACTACAGCAGAATGACAGGAACTCGACCGCTTGCCGGGGCTGGGCGGGGGGGCTAAGCCCAGCCCATGAACAACAATCTCCTGAGCCGTATTGCCGAAGCGCTTGAGCGGATCGCGCCGCCGCCCGTCAGTTCGGCCGACCTCGCCGCCGCCCCAGCCTATGTATGGGATGGCGTGGCGATCCAGGCGGTTGAAGCATTTGCGCCGGTTGATTACGACCTGCTGACCGGTATCGACGCGCAGAAGGAAACGCTCCTGGAAAACACGCGCCGCCACGCCGCTGGTCATGCCGCGCATGACGTCCTCCTTTGGGGCGCACGGGGCACTGGCAAGTCGGCGGTTGTCGCCGCTGTTGTCGATCGGCTTCAGCGCGAGGGCGAGGATGTCGCCTTGTTGCAATGTGCGATCGATGAACTGGGCAGCCTGCCGCGCCTGTTTTCATTGCTGCGTGCCACGCAGCGTCCGTTCATTCTGTTCCTCGATGATCTTGGCTTCGACGAAAATGGCGTGGGCGACGCGCGGGCGCTGCGCTCGCTTTTACAGGGGGGTACAGCAGCGCGCCCTGCCAATGTCCGCCTTTATGTGACATCCAATCGCCGCCACATCGTTCCGCGCCATCTTTCCGAACAGGATGATCCCGTCAATCCGCGCGACGTCATCGACGACAAGATGGCGTTGTCCGATCGCTTTGGCCTCAGCCTGGGCTTCCATGCGATGGACCAGAATGCCTATGTCGATATCGTGAGCGGCTATGCGGCGAGCCTTGGCCTGACCTTCGATCCGCTTGAGGCTATCCAGTGGGCGACCCAGCGCGGCAGCCGGTCCGGCCGTGTCGCCTGGCAATATGTGGTGGAATTGGCGGGACGCAACGGCATCGCCATCTGATCAGCGCGCGGCGGTAACTCGCCAGATAATGCCGCCAACGTCGTCGCTGACCAACAGCGCGCCCTTGGCATCGGCAGCGACATCGACCGGTCGGCCGCGCGCATTTCCATCCGCGTCGAGGAAGCCTGTCAGCACATCGACGGGTTTCGCCTTGCTGACCTCGCCATTGGCGGCGAAGGGCACGAACACCACCTTGTACCCTGCGGCGGGTTTACGGTTCCAGCTGCCGTGCAGCCCTACAAAAGCGCCGTTTGCGAACGATCCGCCAATCTTCACCTTGTCGGCAAATGTCAGACCAAGAGGTGCGACGTGATTGCCCAGCGCATAGTCGGGCCGCTTGGTATATTCGCGCAACTCGGGCCGCTGCGGCTGCACGCGCCGATCCTCATAGCCGCCCCAATAATTCCATGGCCAGCCGTAGAAGCCCCCAAATTCCAACCGCGTCAGATAGTCGGGTACAAGATCGCTGCCCAGCATGTCGCGTTCATTGACGACACCCCATAGCGCCCCGCTATTGGGTTCAAATGCCAGGCCCACCGGATTGCGGAGTCCGGAAGCGTAGATGCGATAGCCGCCGGTCTTGGGATTGACCTCTAGCACGGCGGCGCGGTTGGCTTCGCTGTCCAGCCCGTTTTCACCGATATTGCTGTTGGATCCCACGCCGACATATAGCAGCCCTTCCGGGCTGGCGGTGAGGCTCCTGGTCCAGTGCATATTGGGGGAGGCGGCCGGCAGGTTCAGTATCTTGCGCCCCTTTCCGGTAATGCGCGTGTCGCCCGGTTTATAAGGGAAAGCCATCAGCGCATCGGTATTAGCGACGTACAAAGTGTCGCCGACGAGCGCCATGCCATAGGGGGAATGCAGGCCCGTCAGGAAAGCCGTCTTCGTTTCTGCGCGGCCATCGCCATCGGCGTCGCGCAGCAGCGTGATCCGGTTGGCCGAAGGCACGCCTGCGCCGGCTTTGTCCATCAGATAGGTCATGACTCGATCGACGATGCCGCCGCTGGGGCGGGGCGGGCTGTTGGTTTCGGCGACCAGAACGTCACCATTGGACAGCGTCAGCATGGACCGGGGATGCGCCAGTCCTTCGGCAAAGCGCGCGACGGCCAGGCCTTGCGCCGCCGTTGGCTTCTGATCGGCGGTCCAGGCCTTCACCTCGGCCACGTTGATGGTCGGGATCAGCTCACTGCGCGGCGCGGTGAAAACCGGTTCCTTGCCGGTGTCCGCGCCCGCGGCCAGTCGCGCCTTATCCCCTTGCGCCAGATAGATAATGACGCCCGTAGCGATGAGCAGGATGATAAGGGTGATGGCGATCAGATGCTTCTTCATGCGCCCTTGTCTATGCTGCGATCAATCGCGCGGCAAGGCGTCCTATTGCCCGCGTTCACGCAGCCACAGCAGCAACGCGATCACCCCGCCCAGCGCCGCTCCGGCCAGCAGCCCCGCGCTGGGCTGACCCAGCATGCCGCCCACTATTGCGCCCGCCAGGATAAGGAACGCAATGATGGCGCCAGCGCCGGTCGGATTCTTCTTGCCGTTGGTCATCCCGCGAGCCCTTGCCACGGCAAGGACGACAAGGCCAGCGCCTTCGCTCCATGCGCCATTCCGGGACGCGGGTTGTGCCATCGCTGGACGGGTGTGCCGCATCGGGACTTGGATAATGGGTTGTTCACCCTCGAATACCGCCGCCTTCGGACGAAGCGCGAAACTGGCACGAGGATTGAACCGAAAGGAGCATCGGGTTTGAATTGGGGGTCGTCATGCAGTTGCCATATCTTTCGGATCGGCGGAGCTATGATGACGCGTCCGAACTCATGGCGGCTTTCGGTGACAATGCGGGCTATGAGGCGGCAGCGCGCGCCGACCGCAGCCGGGACCTGGGCAACCACATCCATTTCTGCCACTGGCGCCAGATCGAGCGGCTGATCGTGCTGCTGACTCATGACACGCCGCTAGGGACGGTTCACTGAGCCAATACGCAACCGATCGACAACTCGGTCGGGTTAGAGCCGCAGGCCCGTAGTCTCCGGCAGTCCGGCCAGGATGTTGAGGTTCTGCACTGCCGCGCCTGCCGCGCCCTTGCCGAGATTGTCGAGCGCCGCCACCAGCCGCACCTGACCTGCCGCCTCATTGCCGAACACGAACAGTGCGAGCCGGTCGGTCGCGCCCACATGTTCAAGCGCAAGCTGGTTGGTCGTGGCGCTTTCCTCCAGCGACGCGACGCTCACCAGGGGAGATTCGGCATAAGCCTTCGCCAAGGCTGCATGAATGTCCGTCACTTTGGGGGCGGCCGCCATGGCGTGTAACTGCAGGGGCACCTCGACGATCATGCCGCGATAGGCATTGGCCACCGCGGGTGCGAAAATCGGCGCGTGAGCGAGGCCGGAATAACGCTGCATCTCCGGGATATGCTTGTGCGCCAGGCCGAGGCCGTAAGGGCGGAAAGCGCTCGGCGCACCCTGCGGCGCTTCAAACTCCGCGATCATCGCCTTGCCGCCGCCCGAATAGCCGGACGCGCCCGAAACGGAGACCGGCCAGTCAACAGGGAGCAGCCCCGCAAGTACCAGTGGCCGAACCAGAGCAAGGAAGCCGGTTGGCCAGCAGCCCGGATTGGAAACGAACCGTGCATTCGCCAGCTTTTCCCGGTGGCCCGGTTCCAGTTCGGCGAAACCATAGGTCCAGCCTTCTGCCACGCGATGCGCGGTGGACGCGTCGATTACACGCGTATGCTTGTTGCCGATCAACGCCACGGCTTCCCGTGCGGCATCGTCCGGCAGGCACAGAATGACGATGTCGGCGGCGTTCAGCGCTTCCCGGCGCGCATCCGCATCCTTCCGCTTGTCGTCATCCAGTGTGATGAAGGACAGTTCAGGCCGTCCCGCCAGCCGCTCGACGATCTCAAGGCCGGTGGTGCCTACGCCGCCATCGACAAAAATCTTATGGGTCACGCGCCGATCCTCCGCCGCGAAATGATAGGTTGCGCGTGATCGCTGGCTAAACGCGCCACGACATCGGCCAGGGGTTCGATCACTACCGCCATCCAGTGGGCGTTGGCATGCAGCAGGTTTTCGCCATCCGTCATGATGCCGACATGACCGGGAAAGAAGATGAAGTCGCCGCGCTTCGCCGCTTCGTCCGAAGGAAGGGAGCTGCCGATTGCATCGCGTTGGAGGTCGGTGTCCCTGGGCGCCTTGATCCCGCATTGGCCCAACGCTACCTGCACAAGCCCCGAACAGTCGATGCCGCGATGGCCACGTCCGCCCCAGACATAGGGCTGTCCAAGATAGCGCAGCGCTACCGCGACCCAATCTGTCTCCAGCGCATCGACGCTCACGGCGTGCCGCTCATGCACATAGCCTTCGGCGCAGGCGATGAAGCAATCCTGGGCTTCTCCCCGGAACAAGGCGCCCCCCGGCCAGTAGTCGCGTACCGGCGATTTGATGTCTGACGCGCTGAACAGGGGTGCGGTCCCCGCGAACACGCGATGATTCGTTTCCTCGTGGATGTCGAGCGCATCGCGCCGCACGTAGCCGACATAGCCGTCATGCCCGCAGAAGCCCCAGGCCCAGTCGGTGGTTACGTCCAGCGCATGGAAGCTTTCGCCCCGCAGCAATTCGCTGACTGCGGTTGCGGTAATGGATGGCGCGGAAAGCAGCGGAGCGCCGGCGGCGACGCAGGTTAATTCGATCGCCCGAGCGTAATGCGCCGAAAACAGCACACCCGCCAGCGACAGATCCGCCAAGTCACCGCGCGCCGCGTGAACGCGGCTGTCGAGCTTTACAGAGCGTCCATCCAGTTTGAACCGGATGCGTTCAGGTGGTGTGTTCCGCAGAGGAGAGGTCATGGCGTTCATCGCGGCCGGTTCCTGCGATGAAATGGTGAAAGGCGTCAAGGAATTCCGCCCCCTTGGGGGTCCGTGTGATGAAAATATTACGCCGATCGGCGGCATCCCGCTCGCGACGGAGATATCCCAGCGCTGATAGCTTGTTGAGCGCGCGCGTAATGACCGGCTTGGAAACGTGCAGCGCTTCGGCGAGTCCCCTGACTGTGTGAGGCCCTGACATGATGTAGACAGTCATCATCAGCGCCATCTGGCGATTGGTAAGATCGGGCCTGCCGGATCGCACATAATCGACCAGCGTGCGCATCCATTGGCCAAGCGGCTTCAGACCCGGGCGGTTCAGCTCAGTCGTCTGATCCTGTGCAGGGGAGACATCCATGCCCGGGTAACGCACAATGGCCAATCCGGTTGCGTAACGGCCTCACCTCACGGGATCATTTCTGCGCTGAATTCCCATAGCGTTGTTGAAGCAGATGGAAAACCGCCCGCAATCCCAGCGCTTCGCCGCCCTTGGGCCTGCCAGGTCGGGGGGCAGGGCGCCAGGCGAAAGTGTCCAGATGCATCCATTTTGCCTGGTCGGGGACGAAGCGCTTGAGGAAGAGGGCTGCGGTAATGGCGCCGGCAAAGCCACCTTCGCCTGCATTGTTGATGTCGGCGATGTCTGACTTGAGCATTTCAGCATAGCCGTCCCAGAGCGGCAGCCGCCAAGTCGGATCGTCTACCTCACCGCCAGCGGCGTCCATGTCGGCGGCCAGCCCTTCATCATTCGTGAAAAGGGCGGGGAGATCGGGGCCCACCGCGACGCGTGCCGCGCCGGTAAGCGTTGCATAATCAATGACCAGTTCCGGCTCGCCCTCTCCAGCCAAGGCCAGAGCATCGGCCAGCACCAGCCGCCCTTCCGCGTCGGTGTTGCCGATCTCTACCGTCAACCCCTTGCGGCTGCGCAGGATGTCGCCCGGCCGGAATGCATTGCCGCCCACCGCATTTTCCGCCGCCGGAATCAACAGGTGCAGCCGCACGGGCAGGCGCGCGCCCATGATCAGTCTGGCAAGCGCCAATGCGTGCGCCGCCCCGCCCATGTCCTTCTTCATAAGGCGCATGGCCGAGGAAGGCTTGATATCCAGCCCGCCGCTGTCGAAGCAGATGCCTTTGCCGATAATGGCGATGCGGGGGTGCGCGGGATCGCCCCAATGCAGTTCGATAAGGCGGGGTGCGAACGCCTTGTCGGCCGCGCGGCCGACAGCATGGATCATCGGAAAACCCTGTTCGAGCGGATCGCCCTTGATGACGCTGAAGCGCGCGCCGAAATTCTCGGCTATCTTCGCCGTTTCAGCTTCGAGTTGCGCTGGACCCATGTCCCCCGCCGGTATGTTGACAAGATCCCGCACCAGCGCGACGGCTTCTGCCAGCCGGACTGCCGGATCGATCTGGGCAATCTCTTCCGTCAGCAGCACGCGCGGGCCGGTTGAATTTTCATCGCGGCGATAGCGGTCGAAGCGATATTGCGCGGTCAGCCATCCCAGCATCGCTGGCCCGGCTTTGGCGTCTGCGAGCCGATACTGCCCTTCCGGAAGAACCTCCGCTAGTTTGGCGAGGCACCAACTGCTCAGTTTCGAACGGTTGGCGACACCCGCTACGACCGACCACTCGGCAGAACCATCGCCCGGAATAATTGCATGCTCGTAGCCCTTTCCCGCAAATTTCTGCGCGGAGGTGATCTCGCGCACCCGCTCTGGTTGGGCGTTGAGCCAGGGTTCGAAGCTCTCCGCATCGACGAGATGGATCATATGCGCGGGCTGATTGTTGTCCGCTTTGAGCAGGTTTGAATAATCGGTCATGCCTGGAGTCTGGACAAGGAAGCGACGGTTTGAAAGCCCCATTTTTCGCCGCGTTGTCGTCTCACTTTAACCACGCAGCATTTGCGTGGCGCAGGCAACGGGCCTAGATTGATGCAAAGCCAAGAAGGAGAGCGACATGATGATGCATGGCGATGATGCGCGGCTTCAGGCGCTGCGGGAGCGTGCTTACCAGTTGGCCGAAACCGGGCGGTACGATGGCGCTCATGCGGTCGAACAGGCGCTGGTCGCGGAAGGCTGGGCCAATGCCGCCGCCGCATTGCGGAGCGGATATACCCGCAAGGCGATCAGCGAGCGTTGTCTGGCAGCCAAGCCGCATTGATGCTGCGTCATATTAAGGGGAAGGCAGGGCCGCTCCTTGGGCTGACCCTGCTTTTCTGCGCCTGTTCACCCTTGGCGCAGGATCAGGTGGGAGCAAGCTCAAACGACAGCGGAAATGATACAGCGACGGCAACGTTCGTGAGTCGTATGGCGGGTGCGGAACAGTCGGCGGCGCCATCCGCGAAGCCATTTCAACAATCCGAAAAGACGGATCTGCTCGAATTCCTATACGCTTGGCCCACGCAAGCCGCCGCGGTGCCAGACATCGTAGCCAAGTTTCGCAAGGATATGAACACCGGCAAGGCCGACGCGTTGAAAATGGCCGCAGATGATCGCAAGTCAGCCCAGCAGTCCGGCTATCCCTTCCATGCCCATAGTCTTGAAACGCGCTGGACCGTCGCTGCGGACACGCCGCGGTTCCTGTCTTTGCAGTCGAGCCGTTACACCTACACCGGCGGCGCGCATGGCATGACCGGCTATGATACGCTGCTCTGGGACAAGGCGCGCAATCGCGAGACGAGCATGCGAGCCGTGATGACGTCCCCGTCCGCTTTCGCGGCAGCGATACGCGATCCTTTTTGTTCCGGCCTTGACCAAGCCCGAGCGAAAAAGCGCGGTGGGCCTATAATGCGTGGCGATGACCCCTTCACCGAATGCGTCGATCCGATGAAGGAAACATTGGTGCCTGTTTCCAAGGACGGCGAACTGATCGACGCCATCAAAGTCGTGATTGGCCCTTATAGCGCCGGACCCTATTCAGAAGGCACCTACGAAGTCCATCTGCCAGTGGATGCTGCGATGCGCAAAGTCATCAAGACCGAATATCAGGATGCCTTCGTCACCAGATAGATCGATTCGCTGGACCTCTGCAAGGCTGCCGCCTTCGGCGGCCTTTATGCGACGGGCACCCCGTAAAGATCGTGCTCGTCGGCATCTTCGATCCTTACATCGAAGACGTCGCCCGCTTTCCGGCCCTCGCCGACATCGCGAAGGAAGACATTGCCGTCGATCTCCGGCGCATCCGCCTGGCTCCGCGCGGTTGCGCCGATCGATCCATCTTCGTCCGGTTCGCCGACCTCATCCAGAATGACGGGCAGCACCCGCCCGACTTTCGCGGCCAGCTTCGCGGCGCTGATCGCGGCGGTCTTTTCCATGATCCGCTGGTAACGCTCTTCCTTCACCGCTTCTGGAACCGCGCCGGGCAGATCATTGGCAGCGGCGCCCTCGACCGGTTCGAAGCGGAAAGCGCCTACGCGGTCCAATTGCGCCTCATCCAGCCAGTCGAGTAGATATTGGAAGTCCGCTTCCGTCTCGCCGGGGAAGCCGACGACGAAAGATGACCGGATCGAGATGTCGGGGCAAATGCCTCGCCACTTGCGGATACGGTCCAGCACCTTGGCCTCGTTCGCCGGGCGTTTCATGGCTTTCAGCACGTTGGGGGATGCATGCTGAAACGGAATGTCGAGATAGGGGGTCAGCAGCCCCTCGGCCATCAGCGGGATCACATGATCCACATGGGGGTAGGGGTAGACATAGTGCAGGCGCACCCAAGGCGCATGACCTTCGGCCGTGCGCAATTGACCAAGTTCACGGGCTAGGTCGGTCATGTGCGCGCGGACTTCGCGGCCCTTCCAATTGCGCGGCTCGTGCCGGGTATCGACGCCATAGGCCGATGTGTCCTGGCTGATGACCAGCAGTTCCTTCGTCCCGGCATGTACCAGTTTTTCCGCTTCACGCAGCACCGCGTCCACGCGCCGCGAAACCAGGTCGCCACGGATCGAAGGGATGATGCAGAAGGAACAGCGATGGTTGCAGCCTTCCGAGATCTTCAGATAGCTGTAATGCCGGGGTGTCAGCTTCAGGCCGCCTTCGGGCACCAGATCGACAAAGGCATTGGGCACGGGCGGTGAAGCCTCATGCACGGCGTTGACCACCTGTTCATATTGATGCGCGCCAGTGACCGCCAGCACCTGGGGGAATTTCTGGCGGATCAACTCCGCCTCATTGCCCATGCAGCCGGTAACGATGACGCGGCCATTTTCGGCAATCGCCTCGCCGATCGCCTCAAGCGATTCTGCCTTAGCCGAATCGAGGAAACCGCAGGTGTTGACCAGCACGACGTCAGCCCCCGCATAATCGGCGGACATCTGATATCCGTCAGACCGCAGCTTGGTAAGGATGCGCTCGCTATCGACCAGTGCCTTGGGACAGCCCAGAGACACCATGCCGACCTTCGGCGGTTCGGGAATTTTGGTTGCCATGATCGGCGCGCACATAGGGATTTTCGTGCCAAATGTCACGCGGCACTGATAGGGTCAGCTTAAATCGGGCTATTCGCCGACTGCATCCCCTTGAACGATCTCGATGATAAGGTCGCCCGGTTCCAGTTTGCGGGCGCCTTCTTCCCAGAAGCCGACCATATGTGCGGCCCGATGGATGCGCAGGCCCAACCCAGTCGTGATGGCGGATAGAGGCTTGCCGATTTCTTCCGGCAGCACCTTTCGCTCGTTCAGCTTCACTCGCCCGCCTGACGCAGCCAGGTCTGCCATATAATCGGCAATGTGAGGCCCGCTCGTGCTGCCTGCCAGCAGCAGCCCGGCAAAGCTGACCGGATTGATCACGGTTGTCGCCCCCGCCTGCCGTGCAGGGAGTTCGTTATCCTCATTGCGCACGACGATGCTGATCGGCAGGCGCGGCGCGAGGTGCCGTGCTGTAAGCGTGATCAGGATGGAGGTGTCGTCGCGTCCCGCCGACACTATCATGGTGCGCGCGCGGTCGATCGCGACATCCTTCAATGTCCTGTCGCGCGTCGAATCGCCGCACATGACATTGCAGCCAAGATCCTCGGCCTCCATCAGCGGCTTTTCCTGGGGATCGATCACGACAATCTCGCGCGGATCGACGCCACGTGCGAGCAGTTCGCGCACTGCCTCACCGCCACTCGTACCAAACCCGGTGACGACGATATGATTATGCAGATCAGCCTGAATACGCGCCATGCGCCACCTGTAGAAAATATTGCGGAGGAAAAGATTATAGGCCGTGCCGAGGAAGATCAGCCAGACGAAGAGCCGTATCGGAGTCACCAGCAGAGCTTCGAACAGGCGTGCTTCCGGGCTGACCGGCACGATGTCGCCATAGCCTACCGTGGTTACCGTGACGGTCGTGAAATAGAGAACGTCGATGAAGCTGATCTGGTTATCCAGGTTGTCCTTTAGCCCGTCTCTCCCAAGCCAGTGCAGCGCCAGAACCACCGCGATCAGCCCGAAGACCAGCGCCACCCGCCACGCGAGGTCTGCCCATATCGGTATCGCCGATCGCCGCCGCAAAAAGCCTGTCTGAGCCATTGGAAGGCGGGCGGGATTGATCCTCATCGCGCGCGCCGCCGTCCCGTCACTGCTCAAACAGTCGGGCCGTGGCGGCCATCGCGCTATCCTGCGTCAGATCGTAATGGAGCGGTGTCACCGTCACATATCCCTCCGCGATCGCTGCCAGGTCGCTGCCCTCGGGCACGGCTGAACTGCTTCCCAGGCCGAACCAGTAATAGTGATATCCACGCGGATCGGTCCCTTCCACGATACGTGTCCGATCAATGTCGTGAAATCCCTGCCGCGCAACGCGGATGCCCTTCACTGCTTGAGGATCGATAGCCGGGAAGTTCACGTTGAACAGCAGGCGCGGGCTTGCTGGCATGGCGATCAGTGGCCGCAGCACCTTTTCTCCCCAAGCGCGGGCCGTGGCGAACGGGACAGCGTCGCCCATCCCCTCGCGTGGGTAAACCTGGCTCAGGGCTATCGACTTGATGCCTGAGATGGCCCCTTCCATCGCGGCGGAGACGGTGCCGGAATATGTCACATCCTCGGCCAGGTTAGCCCCACGGTTGACGCCGGAAAGAACCAGATCCGGCCTGGCGTCCTTCATCAGCTGTCCGATCGCCATCATCACGGCGTCAGTCGGCGTTCCAGTGACGCTATAATGCCGCTCGCCAAGTTGGTGAATGCGCAGAGGGCGCGTCAGCGTCAGGCTGTGGCCGGCGCCCGACTGCTCCTCCGACGGAGCCAAGATCCAGATATCGTCGGACAGCGTCCGCGCAATTTCCTCCAGCACCTTCAGGCCGGGCGCATGCACGCCGTCATCATTGGTGAGCAGAATACGCATAGACACTCTCTAACATCCGTTCGCATCGAGCGAAGCCGAAAAGCCGATGCGCCCCGATCTTCGACTTCGTCCGAAACGAACGGGGCAGGCAGTGCTCAGCGGGGAATGAGCCGCGTAGTCCCGCCCATATAGGGCAGCAACACTTCCGGCACGATCACGCTGCCATCCTCCTGCTGGTAATTTTCGAGTACCGCGACCAGCGTGCGGCCGACCGCCAGCCCCGATCCGTTCAGCGTGTGCAGGAAGCGTGTCTGCTTTTCGCCTTCGGGCTTGTAGCGCGCGTTCATCCGACGCGCCTGGAAGTCACCGCAGTTGGAGACCGAGCTGATTTCCCGATAGGTCTGCTGGCTGGGCAGCCAGACTTCCAGGTCATAAGTCTTGGCGGCGGAAAAGCCCATGTCGCCGGTGCACAGCAGCATTTTGCGATAGGGCAGGCTCAGTGCCTGGAGGACGCCTTCGGCCGCTGCGGACATACGTTCATGCTCCGCATCCGATTCCTCGGGCTTGCAGATCGCGACCAGTTCCACCTTTTCGAACTGATGCTGGCGGATGAAGCCGCGCGTGTCGCGCCCTGCGGATCCTGCTTCCGAACGGAAACAGGGGGTCAAGGCCGTGAACCGCAGCGGCAAGCTATCGGCTGCCACGATCTGTTCGCGCACCAGATTGGTAAGGCTCACCTCGGCCGTGGGGATAAGCCAGCGCCCGTCTGTCGTACGGAACAGATCCTCGGCGAACTTGGGAAGCTGCCCGGTGCCGAACAGCGCCTCGTCCCGCACCAGCAGCGGGGGATTCACTTCCTCATAGCCATTTTCGCCGGACTGACGATCCAGCATATATTGCGCCAGTGCCCGGTGCAGCCGCGCCATCTGACCGCGCAGAGCCGCAAAGCGCGCCCCCGACAACGCGGCGGCGGCTTCGAAATCCAGCCCCAGTGCGGGGCCGAAGTCGGCATGATCCTGCGGTGCGAAGGTGAATTGCCGTGGCTGGCCCCAGCGCGCAACCTCCACATTGGCCGCCTCGTCTTCGCCTTCCGGTACATCAGCGGCGGGCAGGTTGGGGATGGCCGCCAGCATCGCGTGCAGGCGTTCGCCCACATCCCGGTCTTCATTCTCCAGCGCGGGCATGCTTTCCTTGAGCGCAGCGACCTCGGCCTTCAGTGCCTCGGCTTTCTCCATGTCCTTTGCCGCCATCGCTGCGCCGATCGCCTTGCTCGCCTCGTTGCGCCGAGCCTGGCCCTGCTGCAGTTCCGTCTTGAGGGCGCGGCTGCGTTCGTCGAGCGCCAATATCTCGGCGCTCAGCGGGGAAAGACTGCGGCGGGCGAGACCTGCGTCGAAAGCTGCGGGATTTTCGCGGATGAAGCGGATGTCATGCATGCGTCTGCCCTATGCCGTTACGCGCCAAGCCGCGCAACCCTGCGCGCTTCCAGCCGTTGGTCATGTGAATGACAAGGAAAGGAGCCGATAATGTGGATTGATCACGGCGCGATGGTGTTGGTCGCCGATGGGCGCAAGATGCTCGTGTTCAGGAACAAAGGCGATCGCACGAATCCAAATCTGGAAGCCGAAACGGTGAAGGTGCAGGATAATCCCTATGACAGGGATCAGGCGTCTGACGCGCCGGGTCGGGCATTCAATTCAGTGGGCAGCCGACGTAGCGCCATGGAGCAAACCGACTTTCATGAGTTGGAGGAGACTCGCTTCGCGGCGGAAGCCGCCGATCTGCTCAAACGGGGCGCCCTTTCCAACGATTATGAAAAGCTGATCGTCGTCGCGCCGCCCACGGCCCTGGGCGAAATGCGCAAGCGCTATCACAAGGAAGTGCAGAGCCGCCTGGTGGGAGAGATCGCCAAGGATTTGGCCAATCATCCAGTGCCCGAGATTGAGCGGATCATCGCCCAGAGTTGAATATCGATCTAACGGAGACGGCAAAGAAAAGGGCGGTCCATCAAGGCCGCCCTTTCTGCTTGCCATGCGCGCTTGTCAGGACGTCAGGCGGCTTTCTTTCGCTCGGCAAACCGCCGCCTTGCGAACAACGCGATGGCGCCAGCACCGAATAGCAGGACCATCGGCGGCGCAGGCACTTCGGTGCCCCCGGTGCTGGTCGATCCCCCGGAACTGCTTGAAGAGGTGGAAGACGAACTGCTCGAAGATGAGCTTGATGAGGAAGATGAGGAGGATGACGACGAGCTGGAGCTCGAAGTGGAAGACGACGAACTGCTCGTCACGTTACCGCTGGACGTGGACACATTCCCGCTCGATGTAGACACGTTACCGCTGGAGGTGGACACGCCACCTGTCGATGTCGAAACCCCGCCCGTGGAAGTCGAAACGCCACCGGTGGAGGTTGAAACACCGCCGGTAGAGGTCGAAACGCCCCCCGTGGTCGAACTGGTCGAACTGCTGATCCCGCCGGTTGAACTGCTGGTCGAGGATATCACCACCGATCCGCCGCTGCTTCCGCCGCCGCTGCCGCCGAAGAACCCGCCGATGA
Organism: Sphingobium sp. MI1205; assembly: GCF_001563285.1. Lineage (NCBI taxonomy): Bacteria > Pseudomonadati > Pseudomonadota > Alphaproteobacteria > Sphingomonadales > Sphingobiaceae > Sphingobium > Sphingobium sp. MI1205. The sequence goes on along the minus strand of NZ_CP005188.1, from coordinate 2,310,422 downwards.
ACCCGCCGCCGCCGAAACCGCCACCGCCAGCCATCACAACCGGCGCCGCGCCGCCGCCCGACATGACCGGCATTTCACCCGCCACCATCGGCGGAGGCAGGGGGATTGGCGCGCCCTGCGTGGTCACCGTGACGGTTTGCGGGGCGCAGGACGTGACCGTCTTGACGACCTTGCGCTTCACGGCGCGGACGGGATAGCGCTTGCGTGGCGCCGCCTTCACGCTCTTGGAGCTGTGGACCACCGCGGGCCGGGGGGTTTCCGCGACATGCACCGCGCCCCCACCTATGATCGCACCACCGCAGGTGCAGGCGCATAATTTGGCCAATGCCATCCGTACCGACATAGGGATCCACTCTTGTTCATCGTCAAGCTGTTCTGGTCATGTCTGTTGCCATCAATGACCGAAGAGCTTTTGCCTTCATATAACAACGCAAAAGAACAGGTTAACTTCAACGCTGTTAACCGTGAATATGGTCGATAAGTGGATGAGTTATATAACGAAAGGCCAACTTTTATGGTTAACGTCTCATTATGAAACGCTGATCGTTGCTTGCGAGTATTTGTACTGTCCAAGGGTGGGTGATCGATGAGGGGCAGGAGGCCTTTGCCGAACGCCCGTTTTTCGCCGACCCGCTGGTCATGGCGGTAGCGACCGTTCAGTGGAATGCGTGCTTGTGTCGTCTCTCACCGCTCGTTATTAGGCGCCGTCAATCATAAGTCATGGGTGACCGGTACTTTTTCCGCCGGCGCCTCTCGAGTCGGAGAGCCAGATGGCATCGGTCCTGAATTCCGATAAAGACGGCCAAAATCCGCCGAAATCGGCTGTAATACTTCCCCCCGACTATCGCCCTTCGCCTGATGAAGAGTTCATGAATCCCATGCAGCTCGAATATTTCCGGCGGCGGCTATGGGACTGGAAGAAACAGATCCTGACAGAGGCGGAAGGCACACTTGCCGTTTTGCAGAATGAACCGCTCCGCGAACCCGATCTGAATGATCGAGCGTCAAGCGAGACGGATTGGTCCATCGAACTGCGCACCCGCGATCGCCAACGCAAGCTGATCTCCAAGATCGACGCCGCGTTGCGCCGTATTGACGAGGGCGAATATGGATATTGCGAAGTGACCGGCGAACCGATCTCGCTCGGACGCCTGGAGGCGCGGCCAATCGCAACCATGACGGTCGAGGCGCAGGAGCGGCATGAGCGTCAGGAAAAGGTTTCGCGCGACGATTAACGCTTTGTCCACCGCTCGCTGGCAAGATCCCGGAAAATAGCGGGTTATTGCAAGGGATTGGACATGGATAGCGATCAGGGAATGGCGGAACGAGGTCCGGCTCGGTCGGGTCCGCGTGACAGCCTGTTCCTGCTCACCAATTTGAAATCGAGCGAGGGGACGCCGCTTGGTCGTGCGCGCGTGCGCAACCTTTCCGCGACCGGTCTGATGGCCGATTGCGAACGGCCAGTGCCCGCGGGCGCGGTCATCATGCTGGAGCTACGCGGCGTGGGCCGTGTCAACGGCAAGGTGGTTTGGTCTCGCGAGGATAAGATCGGCGTCGCCTTCGACGAAGAAATCGACCCGCAACTCGCTCGCAAACCGGTATCTGCCGGGGCGCGCGAACGCGCACCCACCTATCTTCGTCTGCATCAAATCGGTCGGTAAAAAATGGAGCGCAGCTTTATGGGGTAGCGCGCTCGTCTCCTTCATTTTCCTGTAGGGGAAGGGCGGGCGGCCTTGCATGGCTACGCCGCGCCCTCTCTCAATGTCGGATCAGTTCCGCGACATTTCCTCTTTCAGCCGCAATTTTTGCTTCTTGAGCGAGGCGACCAGGATAGCGTCCGGCATCGGCCGACTCGACTCCGCCTTAATTCGAGCCTCAAGCCCTGCATGCTTGGCCGAAAGAGCTGAAATGTGGCTATTTTCCATGACATTCTCCTGATGAGGGTGATGGACGAATGAATAGATCATAATTCAATCGCTCTGTCTTTCCGCGAATCGGGCTTTGCGATAGGCCGCCTGCAAATTTGCGATGGTCCGATCGGGCATGCCGGGCTATCAGGGGCCGTCCGCAAAAGGCTGAGAAAGTGGGTAGTGGGTGAGCCGGGAAGACATCATGCGACGGCTGGAACTGCTGCGAGTCGAGCATCGCGATCTCGATGACGCCATAGCCGCGCTTGTCGAAAGTGGAGGCCGCGACCAGATGCAGGTTGCACGCCTCAAGAAGCGCAAGCTGCGTCTGCGTGACGAAATCGCTTTGCTTGAGGATGCACTTGTCCCCGACATCATCGCTTGAAGGTGATCGACCGATTGTTGGTTAACTTCGGTCCGACCGGCCCTGAATGAGACAATCTCACCGGAAACGCATGCGCCGGGACTGACAAGCGTGCGCTTTTATGTCAGTGATTCGCCCTATGTCTCGTGCCGTCACTCTTGACCGTGGCCTGCATCGACGTCTGGTCGATGGCCTTTATCTGGAAGCCATGGTCATGGCGGACGAAGCCCGCGCCTATTTCGATCTGCGCGACACGGATGAGCCGGAATTGGAAGATCCCCTCCGCCGGGTTTCCTTTGCATGCGAATCGCTCAAGGTCACGACACGGCTGATGCACATAATCGCCTGGTTGCTGAGTCAGCGGGCATGGCAGCGCGGCGAGATCGCAGATGCGGAGTTGGCGGACGAAAAATACCGGCTTGGCCGCGCGACCAATACTGATCCCGAGATCGTGGCGTCTTTCCCTTTTGCAGCACGCGCACTCATCGAGGCGAGCCAGGACCTCTATGATAGGGTTGCGCGCCTGCAGGATCGAATGGATCGGATGGCCGGTTCGCGTGGCCAGCGGGAAAGCAGCCCGGCTCGCGCATTGATGGACCGGCTGAACACAGCCTTTTGAAATCTGTGCAAGACCTGGCGCGATCATTGCCATACAGGCTGGCGCTTCTTTTCCGATTTGGGCTAGACCGTTGATATGAACACGGGCTTGCGGACCTGGCGCCGCGTATCAGCCATGTCGCAAGCCACCCGGCTTCTTGCCCTGCCTCTCTTGCTGGCGGCCCAGACCGCTTATGCTCAAACCGCTGCATCGCCGGGGAGTGCCGCCGATCCCGAGATGCAACTCGACCCAATGCCGGACCTGGGTGTGGATTGGCCGGATATGGAACAGTCCGATACCGTCGCGCCCCTCCCGCAGGATCCGGCAGATGTCGTCGATATGACGCAGCCGCTGGAAGAGGAAGTCGCTGACCCCAGTGTGGAAGAAGCGGATCAAGTCACGGAGTTCGCAGATTCCGGCGAAGAGCGGCGATACTCGGTGCAGTTGAACGATATCGACCAGATTGCGGATGCGCAGTTCGAGACCCGCTTCAAGGAATTGTCGGTCCTGCGAGAGGGCGAAGGGAAGCCGGCCAACCTCGCGCAGATAAACCGGCGCATTAAGGAAGACAGCGAACTGCTCGACCGTCTGCTGCGCGCCAAGGGCTATTACGCCGCCCGCATCCGCAGTTCCGTTTCTCCGCCGTCGCCGGGCGGAGACAGGCTAGGCGTGCGTTTCGACATCGTGCCAGGTGTACGTTACCTGCTCTCCTCCGTCGATCTTCCGGGGCTATCTGCGGCAGGAGAACGCGAGCCCAAGCTGCGCGAGGCCTTTCCGGTCCACTCTGGCGATCCTGTCGATGCCGACGCCATTCTCGCGGGACAGGAATCCCTGTCGCTCGCTCTGCTCGAAAGCGGTTTCCCCTTCGCGCAGGTCGGCGAGCCGGAGGTCCGTATCGACCATGAAGAGCGAAAGGGCGACCTCGACATCGTTGTGACGCCGGGTGCCTACCGGACGTTCGGATCGATCATCCTGAATGACGAAAAGCTATTCAGCGCCCGGCATGTGGCGCGGATCGCCCGCTTTGACCGAAACGACCCCTATATGGCGTCGGATGTCGAGGATCTGCGGAGTGCAATCGTCGCAACGGGACTTGTATCATCGGTCACCTTGACGCCCAAGGACGCTGGTGACGGCGAACATGTAGATCTGGCGGTAGATGTCCACCCAGCACCGCTTCGTACGATCGCCGGGGAACTGGGCTATGGCACGGGCGAAGGCTATCGCGCCGCCGTCAGTTGGCAGCATCGCAATCTGTTCCCGCCCGAAGGCGCGGTTACATTGCGCGGGGTGCTGGGCACGCAGGAGCAGACAGCGTCATTCACTTACCGACGCAACAATTTCCGCAAGCGAGACCATGTGCTGACCGGACTTTTTTCGGTCAGTAACATCAGGCGCGATGCCTATGACGCCCGGACGATAACGCTGTCCGGCGCCCTGGAGCGGCAAAGCAATATCCTGTTTCAGAAAAAATGGGTTTGGCGGGTCGGCACTGAATTGATCGCGTCGGACGAAAGCGATGCGTTCAGCGGAGGCAGCAGGCGCACCTTCCTGATCGCAGCAGTGCCGCTCAGCCTGACCTATGACGGCAGCGACGATCTTTTGAACCCGACCAGCGGGTTCCGGCTCGGTGGTCGCCTGAGCCCCGAACTTTCTTTCCAGAACAGGACATTTGGTTATTCCCGCGTCCAGTTGGACGGTAGTATTTATCAGCCCGTCGGCGATCGCATCGTGCTCGCTGCACGGGCGCGGTTCGGGACGATCCTGGGTTCGACAGTCGATCAGATCGCGCCGTCCCGCCGTTTCTATGCGGGTGGCGGTGCTTCGGTCAGGGGCTATGGCTATCAGGCGATTGGCCCACGCGATGTCGACAATGATCCAATCGGTGGTAAGAGCCTTGCTGAATTCTCGCTGGAATCGCGCGTACGGTTCGGCAATTTCGGCGTCGTGCCCTTCATTGATGCAGGCAATATTTCCACCAGCTTCCTACCGCGGTTTCGTGACCTGCGTATCGGTGCTGGCCTGGGCGTGCGCTATTACAGCAGCTTTGGACCTATCCGCGTGGATGTGGGCACGCCGTTGAATCCGCAGAAGGGCGATCCGCGGATAGCCGTTTATGTTTCGTTGGGGCAGGCTTTCTGATGGGGGAGGATCGGCCCCAGGATAAACCAGGGTGGCGCCGCCGCGCATGGGATGCGGGGTGGCAGCGCTGGCTGACCGGACTTCTCGCGCTGTTGTTGATTGTCGCTGCAGGGGCGGTCGTCTGGCTCGATACATCGGCAGGACACCGGTTCCTGGCCTCGCGTATTGCCGGCATCAATCCGCCGTCCGGCCTTCGCATCCGTGTCGATCGCATTGAGGGCAGCATATATCGCCGGGCGGTGCTGCATGGCGTCACGCTGTCTGATCCCAAGGGACCGTTTCTGGCGGCGCCGCGCGTGGAACTGGACTGGTGGCCGCTGGCGTGGCTTTCCAATCGGCTCGACATCGACCGGCTGGCTATTCCCGTTGCCAGGCTCCACAAATTGCCGCGGCTTAATCCGGCCAGGCAGGAAGGGCCGATCCTCCCCGGATTCGACATTCGGCTGATGGAGTTTTCCGTTGGCCGCCTCCTGATCGACAAAGAGGTGAGCGGGCGGGCGCAGACCGCGACAATTTCCGGCGATGCGGATATTCGCGGGGGGCGCGCGGTCATAGACCTTTCGGCGCGCGCGCTGGACGGAGAGGATGCTCTCAATATTGCGCTCGACAGCCGACCCGATGATGACCGCTTCGACCTCGACGTCACCCTTAACGCACCGCGAGGCGGCGTCCTGGCGGCGATGACCGGATTGCGACAGGACGGCAATGTGCGCGTCAGGGGCAAGGGCAGTTGGACCCGCTGGGACGGCCGCCTTGCAGCCACGCTGGATGGCTCCCCGGCGGTCGATATGTCGTTGGCGGCACGAAGCGGCATGTACGCTGCTACCGGGTCCGTCGAGGCTTCGGCGATTGCCGGGCAAGGACTGCTACAGCGGCTCTCTGTGCCACGCATCGCCATAAAGGCGCGCGGGTCGTTGAAGGACAGGGTGGTCGATGGCAGGCTGTCGCTGCGCTCGGCAGCTATCGTTATGCATGCAGATGGCGCTATCGATCTGCGCAACAATGCGCTCGACAATATATTGCTCGATGTGAAGCTCACGCGGCCGCAAGCGCTGTTGAAGTCGATGCGCGGGCGAGATGTAGTCGCGAAGGTGCGGCTCGACGGACCATTTTCCGCGTTCGGCTATGAATATCAACTAAGCGCCAGGCAGCTCGCCTTTGACCGCACGGTCATCAGCGATGTGCGCGCTGATGGCAAAGGGCGCCAGGCGAAGAATGGCGCTACGCTGATCCCTGTTCGCCTGCGCGCGCGGCGGCTGGATGGGCAGGGTGAGCTGGTCGAGGGGATCGTCCGCAACTTTGTGTTGGACGGCATGTTGCAGTTGAAGGGGCAGCAGATCGTCAGCAATCCGATGACGATCCGGTCCGACAAGCTGAATGGCAAGTTGCTGATGCTCGCCGACCTCAAGACCGGCCGATATGATTTTGGACTGGATGGGCAGATACGCGGCCTGTTCATTCGCGGTCTCGGCATTGTCGATCTCACGTCAAAGCTGCGGGCAGTGCCGGGGCCAAGGGGCGCATTCAGCCTGAGTGGGAACGCGATGGCCAGGATGCGCCGGTTGGATAACAGCTTCCTGCAAGGGCTGGGCGGAGGTCTTCCGGTCCTCAAAAGCGGGCTGTCGCTGGGGCCTGACAGTCGGCTGACGTTCACGGGGCTGCGCCTTGAGGCGCCGCTGCTCAGCGTCTCTGCAAATGGATATCGCCGCCGCGACCGAACTTTCCATTTCGAAGGAAGCGGTACGCATGATCGATACGGCCCCCTGCGGCTCATACTGGATGGCAGGATCGAGCGGCCGACGGTGGATCTGCTGCTGAACCGCCCACTGGACGCGCTGGGGGTTACCGACATGCGGGTCCAGCTCGACCCCAATAGCGCGGGTTATAGCTTCACGGCGCAGGGAGGATCGACGCTGGGGGCCTTTACGGGCAATGGCGCGATACTGCTTCCCCCCGGTGGACAAGCGGTGGTGAGGGTAGCCCAACTTGCCGTTTCCGGGGTGATAGCAAGCGGGGATTTGCGTCCGGTCACCGGTGGTCTTGACGGGCAGCTGGCTGTGGCTGGCCCGGTGAAAGGCAGCATCGCCTTTGCGCCGGTGAACGCTACGCAGCAACTGGTCCTCAAGCTGGATGCGACCGACGCCAGCTTTACAGGCCCCACAGTCATCGTGGTGCGCCGCGGGAAGCTGGATGCAACCGTTCTGCTCGATCCGGCAGGTACTTCGATCAAGGCCATCGTGCAGGCGCGCGGCTTGCGCGTGGGCGGCCTGCTGGTGGGCCGACTGGCTGCGAATGCCAATCTTGTGGGCGGGCGAGGTTCGGTGAAAGCCAGTGCGTCGGGGCAGCGAGGGCGCCTGTTCGACCTGCAGGGGGATGCCGAGGTTGAACCGGATCGGATCCGGGTCGCAGCGCGCGGCACGATCGACAAGCGCCCGATTCGCCTGACCCGCATGGCGGTCTTTACGCGCAGCGATGATGGGTGGCGGCTGTCGCCCGCGACGATTGCCTATGCCGGGGGATCGCTGCAAATCGGCGGGGAATTGAGTGGCATAACGACGAGCATCGAAGGGCGCATGCAGAAGCTGCCTCTTTCGCTACTGGATATTGCGTATGACAATCTGGGTCTAGGCGGCACGGCCACCGGGTCGCTCAGCTATGTTCACACGCGCGGCGCGATGCCTGTCGGAAAGGCGGAGCTGCGGGTGCGCGGCCTATCCCGATCCGGATTGTCGCTCAGTTCCCGGCCGGTCGATGCGGGGGTTAACGCGATCCTGACGCACGATCGGCTGGCGTCACGCATGCTGTTCGCCGCCGGCGGGCAGACTATCGGCCGGGCTCAGATTTTGCTGACGCCGCTTGGCACCCAAGGCAGCCTGGTCGAGCGGCTGAACCGGGCGCCGCTATTCGGGCAACTGCGTTATAGGGGCACTGCAGACACGCTGTGGCGCCTCACTGGGGTTGAGATCATCGATATTTCTGGCCCGGTGAGCGTTTCTGCGGACGCACGCGGAACGCTGGGCAACCCCGTTATTGCAGGGTCGCTCGCAACCGATAGCGCCGCCATAAACAGCGCCGTTACCGGTATGCGGCTGCATAATGTCAAGGCGCGGGGCCGGTTTTCGGGCGCACAACTTGTCATGTCGAGCTTTTCCGCCAACGCCCAGAATGGCGGCACTGTGACGGGTGCGGGCAGCTTCACTTTCGCCGGCATTGCTGGCGTGGCGATGGACTTACGGTTGCAGGCGGATAATGCCGCCCTACTGGAACGGGATGATATCGCTGCGACCGTGACCGGGCCAATCACGTTACGGTCGAATGGGGCCGATGGCACAATCGGGGGCGACCTGCTGCTCAATCGGAGCCGCTTCACCTTGGGCCGGGCCGCCGCCATAGCGCAAATCCCAGAGCTGCGCGTCACTGAAATCAACCGCAATGGTGAAGAGATTGAGCGCCCGCGAGCAAGGAGACCATGGGCGCTGGCGATCAAGACGCGTGCCCGCAATCGCCTGACCGTTACCGGGCTTGGGCTCGACAGCGAATGGCGTGCCGATCTCGATATCGGCGGCACCGTGACCAGTCCTGCCATCGCGGGCACGGCGCAGCTGGTTCGCGGCGAGTATACCTTCGCTGGCCGCCGCTTCGACCTTCGCGAAGGCAAGATACAGTTTGATGGCCGTACGCCGGTAAACCCCGTTCTGGACATTGATGCCGAGGCTAACGTCAACGACCTTACGGCGGTGATCCATGTCGGCGGGACGGGTCTGAAACCTGTGATCAGCTTTACCAGCATACCCGCGCTGCCTCAGGACGAATTGCTTTCACGGATACTGTTCGGAACGTCGATCACCAACCTGTCGGCGCCCGAAGCCTTGCAACTCGCATCCGCCGTCGGATCATTACAGGGCGACGGGGGGCTTGATCCGATCAATGCTGTCCGCAAGGCGGCGGGGCTCGACAGGTTACGCATTATCGCAGCGGACCCCGCACAGCGGCAGGGCACTTCGCTGGCGGCCGGAAAATATCTTACGCGCAAGACCTATGTGGAACTCATCACCGACGGCCAAGGCTATTCCGCTACGCACATAGAATATCAGGTCACGCGGTGGCTTTCCCTATTGGCGGCCATTTCAACTTTGGGTCGGGAGAGCGCGAACGTGCGAATATCCAAAGACTACTGACGTTGCTTAAATGCCACATTTTCAGCTGTTTATCTGAGGTTCATGCAACCATCGCATGTGGACGGGACTTCCTACACTTCCTCCTCAAGGAGGTAAGTGATGGATGGAGTACCCTATGCGAAAGATAATGGTCGCAACCTTGTTGGCCGGATCGGCCGTCGCCTCTCCCGCCCTGGCGCAAGACGCGGGCACGACCTTCACCGGTCCTCGGGTCGAAGCGATCCTGGGCTATGATCATACGGGCGCGGGCAGCAGCGTCGATAACGACAATGGTGATGATGACCAGTCGATCGATGGCCTGCTCTATGGTGTTGGCGCGGGCTATGATTTCAATCTAGGCAGCGCCGTGGTGGGCATCGAAGGAGAGTTCACCGACTCCACAGCCAAGAGCAGCCGCAATCCATTTACCGACCAGTTCGGTTTCGGCCGGGTGAGCCAGGGCCGCGACCTGTATGTCGGCGCACGTGCGGGCATACTCGCCAGCCCCAACACGCTTGTCTATGTGAAGGGTGGCTATACCAACACCAAGCTGGACGTACTGGCGGGCGACACGGATGAAACCACCGATACGTCGTTCAAACTCGATGGCTGGCGTGTTGGCGCCGGTGTAGAGCGCGCCTTTACCCCGAACATGTTCGGCAAGGTGGAATATCGCTATTCAAAATATGACAGCGCACACATCGATTTTATGGATGGTGGGACGAGCAGCGAGTTCGACATCGACACCGATCGCCATCAGGTCGTGGCGAGCGTAGGCTGGCGCTTCTGATTTGACCCCGGGGGGCTGGCCAAGCCGGTCCCCCGCACTTCAATTCTACAAGGTCGCTTCAATTTCCCGGGCCGCCAGGTCGGGATCTTCGGCGAGGCTGATCGGACGCCCGACGACGAGAATGGATGCGCCCCTGTCCAGAGCCTCGCGCGGCGTTACCGCCCGCTTCTGGTCGCCCATCGTCCCGCCAGCAGGCCGAACGCCCGGCACCACGAAGAAGCCATCGGGCCAGGCGCGTTTCGCCAGCCCCACTTCCTCCCCCGAACATACGATGCCATCCAGCCCCGCCTCCCGGACGAGATTGGCAAGGCGCGCCACCTGATCCTCCGCTTTGCCGCCCACGCCGATGTCGCTCAGGTCGCTGTTGTCCAGGCTGGTAAGAACGGTGACCGCCACAACCTTTGTATGGACGCCCGCAGCCGCCTTCGCGTCCTCCAGCATCGCTCGGCCGCCTGCGGCATGGACGGTGAGGATCGCAGGTTCCAGTCCATTGAGCGCCTGCACCGCCTTCGCGACAGTGTTGGGAATATCGTGGAGTTTGAGGTCCAGGAAAATCGGCAGATCGAACTTCATCATTTCGCGCACGCCATGATGACCGTTGGCGCAGAAGAATTCGAGCCCCAGCTTCAGCCCTCCCACATGTCCGCGCACCCGCCGGGCCAAATCCTGTGCTTTGGTTAGGTCGGGAGTATCGATGGCGACGTATATCGGGCTGCTCATGTTGTTCCTGTTGCGGAGAGAGAGGAGGGAGGTGTTGAAGCCTCTTCGATGCTTGCGGCGGGCGATGAAGCGGGCGCAGACGCTGCTGTGACAGCAACGAGCGCGCGCTCGGTATTTTCCAGTTTCCGCTTCATCCGCCAGCGTGTCGTGCGCGCCATGATCCAGAAGGGAACGGCACCCGCCAGGAATGCGATCAGGATCGGAAACCAGATACGCGTGCCCCAGACGATGTCACCCCAGATTTTGATTTCGGTAGGCCGGTTGTTCGCCTTGCAGAACAGGGCGATCGCGACGGCCAAGACAACCCAGAAGGCAGTCCGCAGGAATTGCATTCGGTATGTCCTCTAGCAGCTGATTTTAGGCAGCTTAGGCCATTTCGACGCAGTTCGGAAGCGTCTCGTCGTGCTGAACCGGTTGGACTATTTCGGAGGAGCCGCCATCCTTCGACCGGAACCCCGGGGGAAGGAGCGCATTTCTGATGTGCAAGGAGGAAGTGGACAATGGCGGCGCGCGCATATTGGCAGGGGCAGATCAGGCTGGCGCTGGTGTCGATCCCGGTCGAAATCTACGCCGCGACCAAGTCGGGCGCCCAGATCGCCTTTCACCAGATTCACGAGCCGAGCGGCAAGCGCGTGCGGTATGAAAAAACCGTGCCGGGCCTTGGTCCCGTAAAGCCCGAAGATATCGTCAAAGGCTTTGAGGTGAGCAAGGGCGACTATGTTCTCCTGCAGCCTGAGGAGATTGAGGCGGTCAAGCTGGAGAGCAAAAAGACGCTAGAGCTGACACAGTTCGTCGATGCGGACGAAATCGACGTCCTTTATTATGAGCGGCCCTATTATGTCGTCCCTGCTGATGATCTGGCCGAAGAAGCCTTTGTCGTGTTGCGGGAAGCCCTTCGCCGCGCGAAGAAGGTCGGGCTTGGTCAGCTTGCCATGCGCGGCCGCGAATATATCGTCTCGCTCAAGCCGTGCGGGCGCGGCATGGTGCTGGAAACGCTCCGCTACGCTGACGAGGTCAACCGGGCCCAATCCTATTTTCGTGAAATCGAGGATGTTAAGCCCGACCCGGAGTTGCTGGACCTTGCCGAGGCATTGATCGAGAAGAAAACCGCGCCATTCAAGCCTGACAGTTTCCATGATCGCTATGTCGATGCGTTGGAAAGGCTGATCGAGAAAAAGAAGAAGGCGAAGGGCCGCCGAATCATCGAGGATGAGGCCGATGCGCCCGTCAAGCGCAGCGGCAATGTCATCGACCTTATGGCCGCTCTCAAAAAGTCGGTCGATAGCGGTGGCCAGAAAGCGCCCGCCAAGGGCGCTCCGAAAAAACCTGCGGCCCGGCGAGCCGCCCCGAGCAAGGCCCCCGCGCGTAAACGAGCCTGATCATGGCCCAAGCCGATCTTCTGAAGGAATATAATCGCAAACGGGATTTCGCCCGGACGAAGGAGCCTGCCGGCAAGCGGGGCCGCACCCGCGGCAACAGCTTTATCGTTCAAAAGCATGACGCCACGCGGCTGCATTATGATTTTCGCCTCGAACTGGATGGCGTGCTGAAAAGCTGGGCGGTGACGCGCGGGCCAAGCCTTGATCCGGCCGACAAGAGGCTGGCGGTCCGCACGGAGGATCATCCCCTGTCCTACGCCAGCTTCGAAGGAACGATCCCTAAAGGCGAATATGGTGGCGGCACGGTGATGCTGTGGGATGAGGGAACATGGGAACCTGTTCCCGGCAAGAGCGCCAATGATCTGGCCAAGGGGCATCTGCACTTCATTCTTCATGGCGAACGGATGAAGGGTGAATGGCTTCTCATCCGCCTGAAGCCCCGCGCGGGTGAAGGGAAGCGCGAAAACTGGCTGCTTCGCAAGATCGATGACGTCCATGCTGGCGCTGCCGAGGATCTGGTAGGCCGCGAACTGACGAGCATCAGGAGTGGCCGGACGATGAGCGAGATCGCTGCCGATGCCCCCGCCATTTCCCTGAAGGGCAAGCGCGGGAAAGCGTTCGACGATGCCATGGCAAAGGCGCAAAAGATGACGCCCGCGCGCGCTACAATCAAAGGGCGGAGCGGAAAGCCGCCGCCGTTCCAGTCCCCGCAACTGGCGACGCTGGTCGATGCTGTTCCGACAGGCAGCCACTGGTTGCACGAGATCAAATATGACGGCTATCGCAGTTTGCTGAGCGTTGCGGGAAGCCGCGTAAAGGTTTTTACTCGCACGGGTCTCGATTGGACGGACCGCTTTGCGTCGCTCGCTCGGGAGGTGGCGAGCCTGAGGTTGCCGCCTGCTCTGATCGACGGGGAGATCGTCGCGCTGGGACCGGATGGAAACCCCGACTTTTCCACCTTGCAGCAGGTCCTGAAGGGCGAAGGCAAGGGCGAGCTTCACTTGTTTGCTTTTGACCTTCTATCGCTGGATGGGGAGGATCTGGCATGGCTGCCCAATATCGCGCGGAAGGAAAAGCTGGCGGCGCTGCTGGGGCAAGGCAGCGACCATGTGCATTTTTCCGACCATATTGTCGGCCCCGGTGAAAAGCTGTTCCGCGCCATGTGCGAGGCGGGGCAGGAGGGGATAATATCAAAGCGTGCCGATGCTCCCTATCGTGGGGGGCGGACCAGGAACTGGTTGAAAGTCAAATGCACGCGGCGGCAGGAATTCGTCATTGTTGGGTGGACGCCAAGTTCCGCCAGTGGCCGCTCGCTTCGCAATATCCTGCTCGCGCAGAACGGCGAGGAGGGTCTTGTCTACGCAGGGAAAGTAGGAACCGGCTTCAACGCTCGAAACAGTGAGGCTTTGCTTCGGCAGTTGAAGAAGTTGAGCCGCAAATCCCCGCCTTTGACGGTGCCGCGCACCGAAGCGCGAAATGTGCAGTGGGTGCGGCCTGACCTGGTAGCCGAAATCGCCTTTGCCGAATTTACCAGCGACAATGTCGTGCGTCACGGCAGCTTCCTTGGCCTGCGCGAAGACAAGCAGGCGCGTGACGTCACGAGGGAGCAAGCAATGACGACACCCCAAGGTGACAGAGATGTCCAAGTGTCCAACCGGGACCGGCTGATTTTTCCGGAAGCGAAGGTGACCAAGGGTCAGCTTGCCGATTATTATGAAGCGGCTGGCGCGATCATGCTGCCATGGATTGCTCATCGACCGATAAGCCTTGTTCGCTGTCCCCAGGGCAGGGCGAAGAAATGCTTCTTCCAAAAGCATGACAGCGGAAGCTTTGGCGATCATGTGAAGCATGTCGCCATTCGTGAAAAGGACGGCGATGAACAGGATTATCTCTATGTCGATGATATCGACGGCCTTATCGCCTGCGTTCAGATGGGGACGATCGAATTCCATGGATGGGGATCGCGGGTGGAGGATGTGGAGAAGCCGGACCGGTTGATCTTTGATCTTGACCCGGATGAGGGTTTGGACTTTGAAGATGTGAAGAAGGCTGCCCGCGACATTCGTCATACGTTGGAGGATATCGGCCTGGTCAGCTTTGCCATGTTATCAGGCGGGAAGGGCGTGCATGTCGTTGTGCCGCTGACCCCGGAAGCGGAATGGCCCAAAGTAAAGGATTTCGCGGACCGGTTCGCCAGAGCGCTTGCTTCAACAGAGCCTGATCGCTTCACCGCGACGATGAGCAAGGCCAAGCGCAAGGGGCGTATTTTTATCGACTGGTTACGCAACCAGCGCGGGGCCACCGCCGTGTTGCCCTATGTCGTGCGCGCGCGTGAAAATGCCCCGGTGGCGGCGCCTGTCAGTTGGACCGAACTGAATGATATCGATCGCGCTGCTGCCTTCACCATAGCGGATGTTGGCCAGTTGCTCGACCGGGCTGGATCACGGGAATTGCGGGGATGGGGCGAAGCGCGCCAAACACTCCCCGACTTTTGAAGGGCAATATGTTTATGCCGTCTTTCCTCCCGCTTTGCCTTTGTGCATAAGTTCGAGCCACTATGAGCAAACCCGATAAAAACACGCCCGACGCAACCACTACTGGCCCGGAAACCAATCCAAAGCCCGACTTGGCATCGGCGGCGCGCAAGACAGCAGGTCGAAGCGTGTGGACGGGGGCAGCGGTCGGTATAGGATCGGCTGCAATCGTCGCTGCGCTGCTATACGCTAACAAGAAGCGCGGCTGATCCAAAAAAAAGAGGCGGCATGGCCTTCGCTCCACGCCGCCCCATGTTGCGACCATCAGGCCCGCCTGATGGCTGACACTTACTGCATCACGCCTCGCCGCCACTGAGATAGCTGATGAGCTCCGTTTTGCTCACCGCCATGCTCTTGTCCTTGTCCGCCGTAGTGAAAGCACCATCGGCCCAGGCCGTGATTTCGGGAGGGGCCAATTTCTGGCCACTGCTCTTCATTTCCTGATCCTTCAGCGCCAGCATCCAGCGTGAAAATTCGGCCTTGTCGAGCATGTTGTCATTGTTCGCATCATAGGCCGGAAATTCCGCATCAATGATTGAAGCAACGGAGTCGGCGGGGCTGGGCGTCGAAGTGGTGGCTTCCGTTTGCGGGCTGCTGGGGCGCGGGCTTGACGCCTCCTGCGCGAGCGCTGGCATCGCGCTCAACAATGCGGTCGATATTATCAGGCCACGAAACATCGATATTTCCCTCAATCACGTTCCGACAGGGCGACGAACCCTGATCGATTCGCACAATACATAAGTCGTAGCCGCGTTTCCTGAACGGTCGTTCATCACCCTCCGTTCACCTTCGCAAGCGCCTCATCTCATCCGCAGATGATGGGAGATTTGGGGTGAAAAGCTGCTGGAAGGAGCGGGGCGCCGCACCCGGTCGCCCAATTTGCCCTTCATTGGCTGGCCTGCTAGGCGGCGCGCGACCCTTTATCAGCAATCAGGATTCGCCCGATGGTGCCCCGTTACGCCCGCCCGCAAATGACCGCCCTCTGGGAACCCGAAGCGCGCTTTCGCATCTGGTTCGAGATCGAGGCGCATGCGACGGAGGCCTTGGGTGAGCTGGGCGTAGTGCCCAAATCGGCTGCCAAGGCGCTGTGGGATTGGTGGGCGACCAACCCGGTGATCGACGTCGCCGCCATCGATGCGATCGAAGCCGTGACGAAGCATGACGTCATTGCCTTCCTGACCTGGGTGGCCGAGCAGGTCGGTGACGAAGCCCGTTTCATGCATCAGGGGATGACGTCTTCCGACGTACTCGACACCTGCCTTGCTGTTCAGCTTTCCCGTGCCGCCGACATTCTGATCGATGACATCGACAAGCTGCTCGACGTCATCAAGCGGCGGGCGTTCGAACATAAGTTGACGCCGACGATCGGTCGCAGCCACGGTATTCATGCAGAGCCGGTCACGTTCGGCCTCAAGATGGCCGAAGCCTATGCGGAATTCAGCCGCTGCCGCGCTCGCCTTGTCGCGGCGCGGGAGGAAGTGGCGACTTGCGCCATTTCGGGCGCGGTAGGCACGTTCGCCAACATCGATCCGCGCGTGGAAGAGCATGTCGCGGCGAAGCTGGGCCTGGCGATTGAGCCGGTGTCCACGCAGGTCATTCCGCGCGATCGTCACGCCATGTTCTTTGCGACGCTGGGCGTCATCGCAAGTTCGATCGAGCGGCTTGCCGTCGAAGTGCGCCACCTGCAGCGGACCGAGGTGCTGGAAGCCGAGGAATATTTCTCTCCGGGTCAGAAGGGCAGTTCGGCGATGCCCCATAAGCGCAATCCGGTGCTGACGGAGAACCTGACCGGCTTGGCCCGCATGGTGCGCAGCTATGCGCTGCCGGCCATGGAAAATGTGGCTCTCTGGCATGAGCGGGACATCAGTCATTCGTCGGTTGAACGCTATATCGGCCCCGACGCGACCATCACGCTCGATTTCGCGCTGGGTCGCCTGACCGGCGTGATCGACAAGCTGCTCGTCTATCCCGAGCGCATGATGAAGAATCTCGACAAAATGGGCGGCCTCGTTCATTCGCAGCGGGTTCTGCTGGCGCTGACGCAGGCGGGCGTTTCGCGGGAGGACAGCTATCGTTATGTCCAGCGCAATGCGATGAAGGTGTGGGAATCCGATGGCCAGCTATCGCTGCTGGAACTGCTGAAGGCTGACCCGGATGTCGCCGCTGCTCTTCCGGCCGAGCAGATCGAGGAGAAGTTCGATCTGGGCTACCACTTCCGCCAGGTCGATACGATTTTCCGCCGGGTCTTTGGGAAAGCCTGACGCCAGTTCGTCGCACTTGGGATCAAAGGAGGGCGCGGAAACGCGCCCTTTTTTGTGTCTGGGTGACGGCAGCATTGGCCATGTCATGGGGGAGCTGCGAGTTGGCTGAATGCGCCGGGCGTTGCAAGCCGCGCAGCGCCTACCGAGCCGCTCTACAGCTATGTCAGAATAATGAATTGGTCGGGGAGAGAGGATTCGAACCTCCGGCCCCTGCCTCCCGAAGACAGTGCTCTACCAGGCTGAGCTACTCCCCGACCGATAGCGGCATTGCTCTACAACGCCGCTGGGCAGGCGGGGTCTATAGAGGGGGCTTTTCGGGCTGGCAAGCGGCTGGGGGCGCTTTTTTTGTCATGATCAAAGCAGACCCGCTGCACGGAAGCTGAACTGGTCGCCGCTGCCCCGGATTACATGATCGGCCAGCTTCACGTCCATGGGGCGAAGGCGGCGGGAAATGGCGCGGGACAGCCGGATGTCGTCCCAGCGAGGTACGGGCGCCTGATCATCGAAGCGCTGCTGTTCGATGATCAGCCACTGGCTGTCCAGCTTCAACAACTCATGCACGACGCAGTGCCAGCCGTCATCGGCGGTGACACGGCGGAGGGGACGCCAATCATTGTCGAGGAGCAGGAATTGCGTGCTTTCTGTAGGGTTCATGGACCCAACATGCTGCCGAGGCGGAGGGACGCCATCCTCAACCGCCTCCACTATGGATATGATGACTATCAAATTGATCCGAAGCGAAAGCAGGATTTGGCTTGAGGCCGTTCGCTCGGCTAGATGCGGCATGGAATCATGCGGAATCGCCGCATCAGGGAAGAACCTCTTTGACCAGCATCATCACCTCCGGCGAAGCGCATTATGAGGAGCAATATCTGGACCTGATGCGCCGGGTCTGGACGGAAGGGGATGAGCGGGTCGATCGCACGGGAGTGGGTACGCGGTCGCTGCTGGGTGCGAGCATGCGCTTTTCCTTGGGTGGAGGCGCTGTGCCGTTGCTGACGACCAAGCGGGTCTATTGGAAAGTGGCGGCGCGGGAGATGCTGTGGTTCCTGTCTGGCGACACCAATATCCGCGAACTGGTGCGGCAGGGGGTCCATATCTGGACGGACTGGCCGCTGGATGCCTATCGGAAGGCGACGGGGGAAGAGATCAGCCGGGAGGATTTCGAGGCGCGGATCATTGCCGATGCTGGCTTTGCCGACCGCTGGGGCGACCTGGGGCCTGTCTATGGTGCGCAATGGGTGAACTGGCCGCGCTACGAGCCGGTGGGGGATGGACTCTACCGGCGGGCGGAAAAGGGGCATAACCAGATTGCGGAGCTGGTCGAGGGGATCAGGAACAATCCGGGATCGCGCCGCTTGCTTTTCACCGGCTGGAATGTCGCGGAGGTGGCGCGGATGGCGTTGCCGCCCTGTCACATGACCTATCAGTTCCAGGTGGCGAACGGGCGGCTGAACGGATTGCTGTTCCAGCGCAGTTGTGACCTGGGGCTGGGATTTGCGTTCAACATCTTTGGCCTGTCGATGATTACCCGGATGCTGGCGCAGCAGTGCGATCTGGAGCCGGGGGAAATAGTCTGGCAGGGCGGCGACGTTCACCTGTATCTGAACCATGCCGAGCTGGTTGAGGAGCAGATCAGCAGGACGCCGGGTGGGGCGCCGAAATTGAGGATAAGCCGGCGGCCGGAGAGCATTTTCGACTATAAGATCGAGGATTTCGAGGTGGTCGATTATGCGCCGCAGAAGCATATTTCGGCGCCGGTGGCGGTTTGAAATCGAGAATGAAATAGCGAGAAAAACGGAACTCTTGCCTTTTGGATGTGTTGTAATATAATAATTGCGGTAAGCAATAATATTGCAAGCGTAGGAGGCGGGATGGGCGACCGGGGCAATTCGGGCGCTGGGATGGCCGGGAATGAGCGGGAGCAGCGGCGCAACCTGCCGCCGCTCCGATTGCATGTGCCCGAGCCGCGCTTCCGCCCCGGCGATGTTGCCGATTTCAGCGATCTGGAGATTCCCGCGGCCGGGATGATGCCGCGTCCCGATGAAGGCGCGGATGCAGCGACTATGCGTGATTTGGCCTATGGGCTGGTTCGCGTTCTCGACGAGGATGGGCAGGCCGTGGGCGCCTGGGATCCCAAGCTACCCCCGGAGACCCTGCTGCGCATGCTGCGCGCGATGGCGCTGACGCGGGCGTTCGACCAGCGTATGTTCAGGGCGCAGCGGCAGGGCAAGACCAGTTTCTACATGAAATCGACCGGCGAGGAGGCGGTGTCGGTGGCGGCGGCGGCGGCGCTGGCGAGCGATGACATGTGCTTTCCCAGCTACCGCCAGCAAGGCGTGCTGATCGCGCGCGGCTGGCCGATCATCGACATGATGAACCAGATTTATTCGAACAAGGGCGACCGGCTGAAAGGACGGCAGCTGCCGATCATGTACTCGGCGCGGGAGGCCAGTTTCTTTTCCATTTCCGGCAATCTGGCGACCCAATATCCGCAGGCGGTAGGCTGGGCGATGGCGAGCGCGGCGCGGGGCGACACGCGGATCGCGGCGACCTGGTGCGGGGAGGGATCGACCGCCGAGGGCGATTTTCATTCGGCCTGCATCTTCGCCAGCGTTTATCGCGCGCCTGTGATATTGAATGTCGTCAATAATCAATGGGCTATCAGCAGTTTTTCAGGGTTCGCCGGAGCGGAGGCGACGACCTTTGCCGCGCGGGCGATCGGCTATGGGATCGCCGGGCTGCGCATCGACGGCAATGACGCGCTGGCTGTCCATGCAGCGACGCGCTGGGCGGCGGATCGGGCGCGGGCCAATCATGGACCGACGCTGATCGAACATTTCACCTATCGGGCCGAGGGGCACAGCACATCGGATGACCCGAGCGCCTATCGTTCGGCGGACGAGGGGAGCCAATGGCCGCTGGGCGATCCCATTGCGCGGCTGAAGCAGCATTGCATCGCGCTGGGCATATGGGACGAGGATCGCCACGCGGCGATGGACAAGGAACTGGCGGAGGAGGTTCGCGACGCCGCGCGGGAGGCGGAGAAGAACGGGATATTGGGCCATGGGCTGCATCATCCGATGGAGACGATGTTCGAGGATGTGTTCGAAGAAATGCCCTGGCACCTGAAGGAACAGCAGCAGGCTATGCTGGACGAGTGGAAGGCGGCGGGGCTGTGATGGGGTTTGTGGCTCTTGACCTCGTCATCCCAGCGAAAGCTGGGATCTCTTGCCTGTACGTTCAGCCTGGAGGCGGGGAGATGCCAGCTTTCGCTGGCATGACGGGCTTTGATAGGGGTCTGGTGCGGCCATCCTCTCTCCAAGCTTCGCTAGCCATCCCCTCTCCAAGCGTCGCTATCTCGGCCAAAGTCACGTGCCTCTGGCCGACCCCTAAAGGGGCGAGGATATGAGTGAAGCCCGCCAGATGAGCATGATCCAGGCGATCAACAGCGCATTGGACGTCATGATGGAGCGTGACCCGGATGTGGTCGTGATGGGTGAGGATGTCGGTTATTTCGGTGGCGTCTTTCGCGCGACGGCGGGGTTGCAGGCGAAATATGGCAAGAACCGGGTGTTCGACACGCCGATCACCGAAATCGGGATCATCGGCGTGGCGATCGGCATGGGGGCCTATGGGTTGCGCCCGGTGCCCGAAATCCAGTTTGCCGACTATATCTATCCCGCGCTCGATCAACTGGTGAGCGAGGCCGCGCGGCTGCGTTATCGGTCGGCGGGGGAGTTCATCGCGCCGATGACGGTGCGGTCGCCCTTTGGCGGCGGGATTTTCGGGGGACAGACGCACAGCCAGTCGCCCGAGGGCATTTTCACCCATGTGTCCGGCATCAAGACGGTGATCCCATCGACGCCCTATGATGCCAAGGGGCTGTTGATCGCGGCGATTCAGGATAATGATCCGGTCATCTTCTTCGAGCCCAAGCGCATTTATAACGGGCCGTTCGATGGCCATTATGACCGCCCTGCAAAAAGCTGGGCCGGGCATCCGGGCGCGATGGTGCCGGCGGGCTATTATCGCGTGCCGCTGGGGCAGGCGCGCACGGTGCGGGAAGGCGAGGCGCTGACCATCCTTTGCTACGGCGCGATGGAGCATGTCGTCGAAAGCACCGTCAGTGAGATGGGCGTCGATGCCGAGATCATCGACCTGCGCACGCTGGTGCCGCTGGACATCGAGGCGGTCGAGCGATCGGTGAAGAAGACCGGCCGATGCCTGATCGTGCATGAGGCGACGCGCACCAGCGGTTTCGGCGCGGAGTTGAGCGCGCTGGTGCAGGAACGCTGTTTCTATCATCTCGAAGCGCCGGTGGAGCGGGTGACGGGGTTCGACACGCCCTATCCGCACAGTCTGGAATGGGCCTATTTCCCCGGCCCGGTGCGGATAGGCGAAGCCATCAACAAGATCATGAGGGATTGAGGGCCATGGCGCTGTTCACGTTCAGGCTGCCCGACATTGGCGAAGGCATTTCCGAGGCGGAGATTGTCGGTTGGCATGTGAAGGTGGGCGACCGGGTCGAGGAAGACCAGCCCATCGCCGACATGATGACCGACAAGGCCACGGTGGAGATGGAAAGCCCGGTGGCAGGCGTCGTGAAGCGGCTGGCGGGGGAGGTGGGGGATCAGGTCGCCATCGGGGCGATGCTGGTGGAGATTGAGGTTGAAGGGGAGGCGGAGGCGGCTGGCGGAGAGCCGCCTTCTGACGCGGAGGTTGAGGCGGAGACGCCGGGACGTGATGATGAAGAGCCTGCTTCGGCGAATGGCGTCATGGCATCCTCCGTTGGCCCTGAGCCTGTCGAAGGGCCGTTGTCGGGAGAGAGGCAAGCGGACAGCCCGGACGGGAGCGGGGAGGCTGTGGGGCCGGAGGATGAGTCCGCCGTGGTCGAGAGTCCCCACCCCCCGGGGCCCTCCTCTCAAGGGGAGGGGGAGGAGCGGCGCGCTGTTCTGGCTTCGCCCGCCGTTCGGGCGCGGGCGAAGAATCTGGGGATTGATCTTTCCCAGGTGAAGGCAAGCGGCGATCATATCCGGCATTCGGATCTGGATGCATTCCTGCTTTATCGTGCCGGGCAGGGCTATCGGCCCGCCGGACAGCGCATGAAACGCGCGGACGAGATGGTGAAGGTCATCGGCCTGCGCCGCCGGATCGCGGAGAATATGGCGGCGTCGAAGCGGCATATTCCGCATTTCTCCTATGTGGAGGAGATCGACGTCACCGAACTGGAGCGGATGCGGGCGCAGTTGAACGGGGAGCGGGGCGATAGGCCGAAGCTGACCATGCTGCCGCTGTTGATCGCCGCGCTGTGCCGGGCGCTGCCCGATTTTCCGATGCTGAATGCACGCTATGATGACGAGGCGGGCGTGGTGACGCGGTTCGGCGCGGTGCATCTGGGGATTGCGACGCAGACTGACGCGGGGCTGATGGTGCCGGTGATCCGGGACGCGCAGGACATGAATATCTGGCAGCTGGCGGGCGAGATCAGTCGGCTGGCCGACGCGGCGCGGTCAGGCAAGGCGAAGGCGGAGGAGCTTTCGGGATCGACTTTGACGTTGACGTCGCTGGGCGCGTTGGGCGGGGTGGCGACGACGCCGGTGATCAATCGGCCGGAAGTGGCGATTATCGGACCCAATCGGGTGATCGAACGGCCCGTGTTCCGGGGACGGGAGGTGGTGCCCGCCAAGCTGATGAACCTGTCGATCAGTTGCGACCATCGGGTCGTGGACGGGTGGGATGCGGCCAGTTTCGTGCAGGCGGTGAAGCGATTGCTGGAGACGCCGGTGCTGTTGTTCGCGGATTAGTGGCGGGCAAATATCCCGTCATGCCAGCGGACGCTGGCATCCTGGACGGGGCGCGCCATCTGGACTGAGATCCCAGCTTTCGCTGGGATGACGCTTGAAATGGTGGCGGCTAAATCACCGCATCATCGCGCGGTAGCTTAGGCGGGCGGTTTCTCCGGGCGACAGGCGGCTGGGCATGGCCCAGCGGAGATGGGTTATGTCGGCGGGCACGGCCCGGCGCGCGCCGCCCAGCGGGGTGGGCAGCCAGAGATCCTCAAGACGGCCCCAGCGTGTACCGCCGTCCACCGACACCTGCATCGCGGGATCGGCCTCGGTCAGGAGAGCGCCGCGTGGGACGGGATTGGTGAGCGCGATGCCTTGCACCGGTTCGCTGCCTTCATTGCGCCAGTGGACGACGAAGACGAGCTGGTCGCCCGGCGCGGCGCGGCTGGCGCTGGCGAGGATGCGGCGGTGACGGCCGTTGATGTCGGTGTGGACGCGTTCGACGAACATCTGCCTTTCCACGCGCAGGTCCGGCTTTGCCATCGCCGCAGGAGCTATCATCGCCCATGCCGCCATGCCCGCCAGCGCCAGTTTCCGCTTCATTCCGTTCACCCTGTTCCGTTTGCCGAAAGGTGTAGGACCAAAGCGGCGAAGATTTGGTTAATCGGCCCTTTGCCACGATGCGAGCATGGAATGAAATTGACGCGCCGCAGCAGGCCGGTACACAACAGGATCAGGCGGCAGGATCGAACCATTCAGTGACACCCCATGACCAGCGGGAAATCAATCGACGGCGCGACCGCCTGCTGGCGTCGATTGCGCTGACGACCGGCATCGGGCTGATCCTGGCCCTGCCCTTCGCCTTGCGCGAGGGGGCGGAGTTTTTCCTGCCGCTGACCGCCGCGCTGGTGATCGCGATCGCGCTGGTGCCGTTCCTGGAATGGATGGAGCGGCGGCGGGTGCCCCCGGCGATAGCGGCGCTGGTCGCGGTGATCGCTTTCCTGCTGGTGGCCAACATGGCGCTGGTGCTGATCGTGGTTCCGGCGGCCGACTGGTTCCGGCTGCTGCCGCAGCGGCTGCCCAAGATACAGGACAATCTCGCTCCGCTGATCGACTTTTACTCGCAGCTTCAGCGGTTCGTCGATGAAACGGTGCAGATGCTGGCGACGGGGCCGGTGGCGGCGGCGCAGACGGCGGCGGTGGATGCGCCGCGATCGCTGCTGCAGTTCGCGGCGACTTCCGCGCCATCGGCGATCATCCAGATGGTGTTCGCGCTGCTCATCATCTATTTTTTCCTGGCGAGCTGGACGGGGCTGCGGCGGCGGACGATCAACAGTCGGGGCAGTTTCGACGGGGCGATGGCGATCGCGCGGGTGATCCAGAATGTGGTCGATGCGACGTCGGCCTATGTGCTGACCATCGCGACGATCAATCTGTGCCTGGGGCTGGCGGTGGCGCTGGCGCTGTGGCTGATCGGCATGCCCTCGCCGCTGATGTGGGGCGGGATCGTCGCGCTGCTGAACTTCGTGCCCTATTTCGGGCCGATGCTGGCGGCGGCGCTGCTGGCGCTGGGCGGGTTGATGGTGTTCGACGATGTGTGGTGGGCGCTGCTGCCCGCCGCGACGCAGGTCGGCTTTCACCTGGTCGAGGCCAACGTCATCACGCCGACCGTGCTGGGGCGGCGGCTGACCATGAATCCGCTGCTGATCCTGGTGTCGCTGACATTCTGGGGATGGGTGTGGGGGACGCCGGGCGCGTTGCTGGGCGTGCCGTTGCTGATCATCATCCAGACCGTGGTGGCGGCTGCGGGAACGCCGGACATTGCGGGCTTCCTGTTCGAGCGGGGGACGCTGACGGTGGCTCCGCGCGAAGAAAATGACGAGAAAGAAGAAAGTGGTGAAAGAGCCGGTTGACAGGTCCGGCGCACCCGCATAGATGCCCGCCCACACCGAACGCGGGTGTAGCTCAGTTGGTTAGAGCGCCGGCCTGTCACGCCGGAGGTCGCGGGTTCGAGCCCCGTCACTCGCGCCACTCTTTTTGAAGAGTGGATGGCCCCAAGAGGCCGAAACTATCCCAAATAATTGATGGTCGTCATGCCAGCGGAAGCTGGCATCTCGTGGGCTAGGCTGTGTCCGTTTAGCCTGAGATCCCAGCTTGCGCTGGGATGACGGAGAGAGCTGATCAGCTGCGCCGCCAGCGGCCTGTTTCCATCCAGGCGAGCAGGCGCTTCAGGGGCAGGATCCAGATCCAGATGAGGCCCAGGAACACATAGACTGGCACCTGCGCGATCATGGGCAGGCGGCCGATGAAGCCCGACAGGCTGCCGATCAGTATCGCCCACAGCGTGATGAGTCCCAGGATGATGAACATGCCCACGGGCTT
Source organism: Sphingobium sp. MI1205 (assembly GCF_001563285.1). NCBI lineage: Bacteria > Pseudomonadati > Pseudomonadota > Alphaproteobacteria > Sphingomonadales > Sphingobiaceae > Sphingobium > Sphingobium sp. MI1205. The sequence continues at coordinate 2,285,399 of NZ_CP005188.1, read as the reverse complement.
GCGCCAGCTGGGCTGATAGGGGGCGGGCTGGCGGTTCACGCGTCTGGTCCTTCGATCAGTTCGATTTCGGTGAGGATGATGTCGAGCGGCAGATCCCATGGATCGGCGGGCAGGGCTTCATGTTCCTGCACCGACCAGGCAAGGCCGATCCGCAGCGCATCGGGGTAACGGGCGAAGGCGCGATCATAATAGCCGCCGCCTTGCCCAAGCCGATTCATTGCCCGGTCGAAGCCGAGCAGCGGGGCGATGATGACGTCCGGCGCGACGGCGGGGCCGCTGGGTTCGGGATGATGTGTGCCGTAGAGGCCGGGATGGAGTTGATCCTCCGGCGTCCAGCCGAGGAAATCCATGCTGCCCAGCCGGTCGATGACACGGGGCAGGGCAAGGGTCTTGCCCATGGCGGCAAGCTGGGGGGCGAGGCGCTGGGCCGGGGCTTCGTCGTCCAGGCCCATATAGAGCGCGACGGTCTGCATATCGGCCAGCCGCCGGGCGAGGGGGGAGGGAACCGCCTTGAACGCCAGCCGGTGCGCAAGCGGGTCGAGCGACGTCAGGAACGCGCGGCGGCGTGTCCGGGCGAGGGTGCGCAGGGCGTTTTTGTCGGGATCGTCGCTCATGCGCCGCATTTAGACCCGGCGGGAAGGGGTGGAAACCTGTTTCTCGCCAGCACTTGCAACGACTGGAGAAAAGGAGGCGGGCGGAAAGGGTGACGGGACCGCCTTGGCCGTTTGCTGGAATATCCTCTGACGCCTCAACGTCAGGTGGGGACCATGTAGATCGGGCCTGGACCCGCCCAGGGACAGCCCCCGTGGATGTGATTATCGCCTCAGGGATGTTCGCTAAAGCTCGTACCAGGCAGTGCCCGTCACGACCAATCTAGGCGTCGGGACCCGGCACGGCAAGCCTGTCGCTCAGCTTTTCTATGCGCGCGGCAAGCGCCTCGATGGCGCGGGCGGCGGATTCGTCCTCCTCTTCGCCAAGGGCCAGGGTCTGTTGGCGGCCGGCGGCTTCGCGTTTCAGGTCGTTGAGTTCGTCCGCCAGGAACAGGGCGGCGAACAGCAGAGTGCGCACTTCGGTCAGGCCGGGCGTGTTCTGTTGAGCCAGGCGCGCCTTGCGCTCGATAAGGCTGGCGAGATGGGCAAGATGCGCTTCCTCGCCATCGCGGCAGCGGATGGCGTAGTGACGCCCGGCAATCTGAAGGCTGGTTTCAGCCATGCGCGCTTCCTTTGATATCGGCGATCAGTTCGTCGAGCGAGCGGAGCGCGGCGCGGGCGGCGGCGGGGTCCATGCCGGGGGAGGAAGGCGGAGAGGCGCTCGCCGAGACGAGGCCGTCCACATCCTGTTCGAGCCGCCCGACCGCGCGTTCCAATGCGTCGATCGCCTGCATCATGCGATTGCTTGCCATGACCTACGCATAAACAAAGTTTTCGCCTTGCAAAAGCCGTCATTGGACGGCTTGGCGCTCTGCAAGGGCCTGCCACGGTTGACGCTTTGGGTGCAAGGCGACAAAGGGGACGCGATTTCGATTCGCCGGCTCAGCAGGGGGCCGCTCAGCCAAGCAGGAAAGACGCCAGCCCAGATGACCGTTTCCGAAAAGTCGCTCGCCAGCGCCATCAGGGCGCTTTCCATGGACGCAGTGCAGGCGGCGAACAGCGGCCATCCGGGCATGCCGATGGGCATGGCGGACGTCGCGACGGTGCTGTTCAAGGATTATCTGAAGTTCGATCCCAGCCAGCCCAAATGGGCCGACCGCGATCGTTTCGTGCTGTCGGCGGGGCATGGATCGATGCTGATCTACTCGTTGCTGCACCTGTCGGGCTATGCGCGGCCGACGATCGAGGACATCGCCAATTTCCGCCAGTTGCATAGCCCCTGCGCGGGCCACCCGGAGAATTTCGAGCTGGCGGGCGTCGAAGCGACGACCGGCCCGCTAGGTTCGGGGCTGGCCACTGCCGTCGGCATGGCGATTGCCGAGCGGCACCTGAATGCCAGCTTCGGCGACGATCTGGTCGATCACCGCACCTGGGTGATTGCGGGCGACGGGTGCCTGATGGAAGGCATCAACCATGAAGCGATCGGCCTTGCGGGCCACCTGAATCTTGGCCGCCTGATCGTGCTGTGGGATGATAACAAGATCACCATCGACGGCGCGGTCGACCTGTCCAGCAGCGAAGACGTCCGCGCGCGCTATGCCGCGACCGGATGGCATGTCGTGTCGTGCGACGGCCATGACGTCGCCGATGTGCGCCGCGCGATTGATGAAGCGCTGGCTGATCCGCGTCCGTCGCTGATCGCCTGCGCCACCAAGATTGGCTACGGCGCGCCCAACAAGGCGGGGACGTCGGGCGTTCACGGTTCGGCGCTGGGTGAAGCGGAAGTCGCGGCTGCTCGCGAATTTCTCGGCTGGACCGCTGAACCCTTTGTGATCCCCGAAGATGTGGCCGCCGAATGGCGCCGGATCGGATCGCGCGGTGGCGAAGTGCGTGCGGCATGGGAAGGCCGTCTGGCTGGCAATGGCCAGAAGGCCGAGTTCGAACGGCGCATGGCGGGCGATCTGCCCGCCGATTTCTCGCTGGAAGCCTATATCGACACGCTGATCGCCAATCCGCAGAAGGTCGCGACCCGCAAGGCGAGCGAGCTGGCGCTGGGCGCGATCAACGATCTGCTGCCCGAAACGCTGGGCGGTTCGGCGGACCTGACCGGGTCCAACAACACCAAGACCAAGAGCACCGGTCCGCTGACGAAGGACGATTATTCCGGCCGCTATGTCTATTATGGCATTCGCGAGTTCGGCATGGCCTGCGCGATGAACGGCATGGCGCTGCACGGCGGCGTCATCCCCTATGGCGGCACATTCCTGGTCTTTTCCGACTATATGCGCGGCGGCATCCGTCTTGCCGCGCTTCAGCAGCAGCGCGTCATCCATGTGCTGACGCATGACAGCATCGGTCTTGGCGAAGATGGCCCGACGCACCAGCCGATCGAACATGTCATGTCGCTGCGCATGATCCCCAACCTGGACGTTTATCGTCCGGCGGACATCGTTGAAACCGCCGAGTGCTGGGAACTGGCGCTCAAGGACAAGGACGGCCCGTCGGTGCTGGCGTTGACCCGGCAGAACCTGCCCCAGCTTCGCACCGGAAAGAGCGAAAATCTTTCCGCCAAGGGCGCCTATCGCCTGCGCGCCGCCGCAGCGGATCGCAAGGTCGTGCTGATCGCCACCGGTTCGGAAGTCGAGATCGCGGTAGCGACCGCCGACCTGCTGGAAGCGCAGGGCATTGGCGCGGACGTGGTGTCGATGCCCAGCTGGGCGCATTTCGAAGCGCAGCCGCAGGCGTATAAGGATGATCTCCTTCCGCACCATGTGCTGCGCGTGTCGATTGAGGCAGGGACCACATTCGGCTGGGAACGCCATGTCGGCATTGCGGGCCTGCGTTTCGGCATCGACACTTTTGGCGCGTCGGCTCCGGCGGAAGCGCTTTACGACCATTTCGGCCTGACGGCCGCAAAGATCGCGCCGCAGGTTGCGGCCGCGCTGGATCATTAAGAACATATCTACCAATCAGGAGGCTAGTGCAGTGGCAACGAAGGTAGCAATCAACGGTTTCGGACGTATCGGCCGCCTGGTGGCGCGCGCAATATTGGAGCGCACGGACCATGATCTGGAGCTGGTGAGCATCAACGACCTGGGCGATGCCAAGTCGAATGCCCTGCTGTTCAAGCGCGACAGCGTTCATGGAAACTTCCCCGGCGACGTCAGCGTCGAAGGCGACGCCCTGGTCATCAACGGCAAGCGCATCGCCGTGACCGCCGAGCGTGATCCCGCCAAGCTGCCGCACGCCGCGCAGGGCGTGGAGATCGCTCTGGAATGCACCGGCATCTTCGCTGACAAGGCGAAGGCGAGCGCGCATCTGACCGCTGGCGCCAAGCGCGTCGTCATCTCCGCGCCCGCGACCGGCGTGGACAAGACCGTCGTGTTCGGCGTCAATCATGACACGCTGACCGCCGACGATGTCGTTATCTCGAACGCGAGCTGCACGACCAACTGCCTCGCCCCGCTCGCCAAGGTGCTGCACGATGCCGTCGGCATCGAAAGCGGTTTCATGACGACGATCCACAGCTACACCAACGACCAGAACACGCTGGACCAGATCCACAAGGACATGCGCCGCGCCCGCGCCGCTGCCCTGTCGATGATCCCGACCACCACCGGCGCTGCGCGCGCCGTTGGCGAAGTGCTGCCCGAACTGAAGGGCAAGCTGGACGGTTCGTCGGTGCGCGTGCCGACCCCGAACGTATCGGTCGTCGACCTGAAGTTCATTGCCAAGCGCGACACCACGGTCGAGGAAGTAAACAAGTTGCTGAAGGCCGCTTCGGAAGCCGGTCCGCTCAAGGGCATATTGGGCTATTCGGACGAGCCGCTGGTGTCGATCGACTATAATGGCGATCCGCGCAGCTCGACCGTGGACAGCCTGGAAACCGCGGTCATCGACGGCAAGCTGGTGCGCGTGCTGAGCTGGTACGACAATGAATGGGGCTTTTCCAACCGCATGATCGACACGACCGGCGTGGTTGCGGGCCTGCTGTAAGCGAATAGGGGCGGACTTTGCGGTCCGCCCTTTTTTTCATCGTCCCGGCATGGGCCGGGATGCCTGATTTTGACGTCCTGACCGCGGCATGAGATCCCAGCTTTCGCTGGGATGACGGTGGGGCGGTAGGAGATACCGGTGGCCAAGCCCTTCAAGACGCTGGACGATATGGGCGACATCAGCGGCAAGTGCGTGCTGGTGCGCGAAGATTTGAACGTGCCGATGCAGGATGGATCGGTGAGCGACGACACCCGCTTGCGAGCGGCGATGCCGACGATCCTGGAACTGGCCGATCGCGGCGCGAAGGTGCTGATCCTGGCCCATTTCGGCCGTCCCAAAGGGCAGAAGAACCCGGAATATTCTCTGTCGAAGATCACGCGGCCGCTGACCGCCGTGCTGGGGCGCGACGTGCAGTTCATTCCCGACTGCTGCGGGCAGGCGGCGGTGGACGGCATCGCGGTGATGCGGCCCGGCGACATTTCGATCCTGGAAAATACCCGCTTCCATCCCGGCGAGGAAAAGAATGATCCTGCGCTGGCGGAAGCCATGGCGGCGATCGGCGACCTCTACGTGAACGACGCCTTTTCCGCCGCGCACCGCGCCCATGCATCGACCGAGGGATTGGCGCACAAGCTGCCCGCCTTTGCCGGGCGGTCGATGGAAAAGGAACTGGACGCGTTGCAGGCGGCGCTGGGCGAGCCGGTGAAGCCGGTCGCGGCGGTCGTCGGCGGGGCGAAGGTTTCCACCAAGCTCGATGTGCTGAACAATCTGGTCGCCAAGGTCGATCATCTGATCATCGGCGGCGGCATGGCCAACACCTTCCTGCACGCGCGCGGCGTGGACGTGGGCAAGTCGCTGTGCGAGAAGGATCTGGCCGAGACCGCCGAAGCGATCTTCGACAAGGCCGAGGCTGCCGGTTGCACGATCCACCTGCCCTATGACGTCGTGGTGGCGAAGGAATTCGCGGCCAACCCGCCATCCGTGCGGACTTGTAACGTGCATGAAGTTGCCGCCGACGAGATGATCCTGGACGTAGGCCCTGCCGCTGTCGAGGCGCTGGGCGACGCGCTCAAGAATTGCCGGACGCTGGTGTGGAACGGACCGCTGGGCGCGTTCGAGATCGCACCGTTCGACAAGGCGACTGTGGCGCTGGCCAAGACGGCGGCGGCGCTGACGAAGGAAGGGCAGCTGACGTCCGTGGCGGGTGGTGGCGACACGGTGGCCGCGCTCAACCATGCGGGCGTGGCGGCAGACTTCACCTTTGTATCGACGGCGGGTGGCGCTTTCCTGGAATGGATGGAAGGCAAGGAACTGCCGGGCGTCAAGGCGCTGATGGCCTGAATATGCGGGGCCGCCCTCGGAAAGATGGCGGCCCCTTTCATTTAACGACGCCGCCGATGGGGCGGCGCAACGCTACAGAGAAGGTATGTGCAGATGCTGGATCAGGACATGAAGAACAAGATTGCGGCCGGCAACGGCTTTATCGCCGCGCTCGACCAGAGCGGCGGGTCGACGCCCAAGGCGCTGAAGGGCTATGGCATCGAGGAAGGCGCGTGGTCGAACGATGAAGAGATGTTCGGCCTGATCCACGACATGCGTAGCCGCATCATCACCTCGCCCGCCTTCAGCGGCGAGAAGGTGATCGGCGCGATCCTGTTCGAACGGACGATGGACGGCCAGGCGGGCGGCAAGTCCGTGCCGCAGGCGCTGATCGAGCGGGGCGTCGTGCCCTTCATCAAGATCGACAAGGGTCTGGAGGATGAAGCGAACGGCGTGCAGCTGATGAAGCCGATGCCGGAACTGGACACGCTGCTCAAGCGCGCCAAGTCGCTGGGCGTGTTCGGGACCAAGGAGCGTTCGGTTATCAATCTCGCCAACCGCGAGGGCATCGCCGCCATCGTCAAGCAGCAGTTCGAGGTCGGGCAACAGGTTCTGGCCGCCGGGCTGATGCCGATGCTGGAGCCGGAAATCAACATCAAGAGCCCCGAGCGGACCGATGCCGACCAGATCCTGCTGGAGGAACTGACGAAGGCGCTCGACGCGCTGCCGAGCGACCAGCAGGTCATGCTGAAGCTGTCGCTGCCCGCCAAGGCCGGTCTGTTCGATGCGCTGGTCGATCATCCGCGCGTGCTGCGCGTCGTGGCGCTGTCGGGCGGTTTCTCGCGCGCCGAAGCTTGCGTGGAGCTGGCCAAGAACCGGGGGATCATCGCCAGCTTCAGCCGCGCGCTGCTGAACGATCTGCGTCACCAGATGAGCGATGACGAGTTCAACGCCTCGCTGGGGCAAGCGATCGACGAAATCTACACGGCATCGACCAAGAAGGTGGCGTGATCGGGCGATGACGGCGGCAGGAAGCAATTCCCGCGCCGCCGTCATCCGCCTCTTGGGAGGCGACATCGAAACGATGCGCGCGGTGAATGCGCTGTTCGCCGATGTTTTCGATGACGCGGGATCCTATGCCGCGCTGCCGCCGTCCGACGCCCCAGGCGAACTTAGGTGGCGTCGTTAAAGAAGTGCGTCTGAGACCATTGCCCTTCCTGAGCGATGGGCTTCCCGCTGATGTTAGGTGGAGGCAGAGGGGCGGATTGGTAGCAGAAAACCGTTTCTCGCTTCTTCCCGAATGCATCTTCATACCAAACGAACCCGAAGACAAAGAGCGATTTTTCCCCCGAAACCGCAGCCTTCATTTCCTCTACGGTAAAGGGCACGTGGTTGAAAAATGAGCCGCTGGCAGTTTGGTGGCCGTTGACGGTAGCTGGAACGCGACGCCCCATTTCTGGCTGTTTGCGTGGCGTGACAGCAAGATCGCGTTCGAGTTGTTCGGGCGTGGAGATCACGACGTTCCCGGCCCAGACCGATTTAAAGGCCGGCGTTTGCCCCTGATTGCAGATCTTAAGCTTGACTTCGGCCGCACCGGTGCGCCCGTTTATCTCCATGCCGTCCATATCGACCGCGACGTAAGCCCTCAGTTCCGCGCGCGCGGTTTTTCGGGTTTCGAAGAAAGTGAAGACCAGGAGAAGAGTACCAGCAAAGCCAATAATAGTACCAACGAAGCCGAGCAGCATCGTGTACCAGGCATATTCAGCAGCCTCGCGAGCAGCATCGGCGGCTTTCCACTGGGCGCAAAGATCGGACTCGCGCTTGTCCTCACCCTTACTGCAGCCCGTGTCACGGTCATTGGGTATCCTGACACTGGAGATGGGGGTGCTTTCAGACGCTACGGCTTTGCTCAGCTCGCTTTGGATTGCGGCCTGTTTGGGTTGCTCAACTTGTTTTGGTGGAGCATTTGCCCCAGCTAAAATCAGTCCCGCAAGTGCAGCGCCGACGCGCCAATTGCCCTTAAGCATTGAATGAGAAACACCGCTGTAAATTTGCCCCGGTTCAGCTTGTTCCTGATATTCGCCTCAGAGTCCACCACGCCGACAGCGGTCGGCTTCTCAACTTGTTGAGTATAAGAGCGCCGCACCGAAATGGCGGAATGACGCCATCATCCGCTCCATCGGTTCTCCGCCATTTTTGAGCTTGAGCGCCTGGGTAAGATAGCGGTTGGCCTTTGCCGCGTAGCAGAAGCCGGGCGGCGCCTGATCGCGCCAGGCATCGACGGTTTCCGGCTTTGGCAGGCGGTAGAAGCTGTTGTTGATTTCCACCGTGTCGAAATGTTCGGCGTAGAAGGCGAACCAGCGTTTCTGGACAAGTTTTTCGGGATAGAAAGGGCCGCGCCAATGGCGGTAATTCCATCCTGAACAACCGATCCTGATCATGGCCCGTGAACGCGTGGGGGCCGGGATGGGGTTCCATCCTTTTCCTTCGTCCACGAAACGCGCTAAAGGGCAGCGCATGACCGACTTTACCGACGAAGAGCTGGCGCTCGACCCCCATTTTGCCGATCAGTTTGAGAAGGGCTTTCGCCCGGCCTGCCAGCTTTACCTGATCTCTCCACCGTCGATTGACGAGGACTTCGCCGACCAGCTGGCAAAGGCGTTCGATGGCGGCAAGGTGGCGGCGTTTCAGCTGCGGCTGAAAGGCGTGGACGAGGACACCATCGCGCGCCTCGCCGAACCGTTGCAGAAGCTGTGCGCGGAGCGGGAAGTGGCGTTCATCGTCAATGACAGCGTGGCGCTCGCCCAGCGGCTGGGGGCCGATGGCGTGCATCTGGGGCAGGGCGATGGCGACCCGCGGGAGGCGCGGAAGATATTGGGGCCGAAGGTGCAGATTGGCGTCACCTGTCACGACAGCCGCCATCTGGCGATGGAAGCAGGCGAAGCGGGGGCGGACTATGTGGCGTTCGGCGCTTTCTATCCGACGACGACCAAGGAAGTGCTGCACCGGGCAGAGCCGTCGATCCTTGGCTGGTGGACGACGCTGTTCGAGCTGCCCTGCGTCGCCATTGGCGGGATCACGGCGGAAAACGCCGCCCCTCTGGTCGCGGCGGGCGCGGATTTTCTGGCGGTGAGCAGCGCCGTTTGGGGACATGCAGGCGGCCCGGAGGCGGGCGTGCGCGCCTTTGCGGAGGTTTTGGGGACGCGCTGAACCTCCTTTTTCTGTCGTTCCCGAAACGAATGGCGGCGGGTCAGGCAGCTTTCACGAACTTCGCGCGTTTTCTCCCTCACAATCGGGAGAGTATCGCCTTGAAAACCCATCTGTTGATCCTCACGCTGCTCTGTACGGCGTGCAATGTTGTCGTGACCGACGCCAATGAAAGCGGCGCGGCGCCATCGGGCCAGAAAGCCGAAGGAGCGCAGGACACGGCGGCCAGGACGGCTGGCGATCCCTATGCCTTTACGATTGTGCCGGAACCTGCCGGATCGCAGCCGCCGCAAAATCCGATCCTGCAGGCGCAGGTGGCGCTCGACCGCGCGGGATTTTCGCCCGGCGTGCTGGACGGGAAGGAGGGCATGTCCTTCACCGCGGCGTTGACTGGCTTTCAGCAGGCGAAGGGATTGCCGGAGACGGGTAAATTTGACGAGGCGACGGCCAAGGCGCTGCTGGGTGACCGTCCGCCGCCCGCGACATGGCTGGTGACGATACCCGAAGGCTTCGCGCGCGGGCCTTATTCGACCATCCCCAAGGATTATGGCGAGCAGGCGAAGCTGCCCATGCTGGGCTATCGCAACCTGATCGAGAAACTGGCGGAGCGGTTTCATACCAAGCCTGAGGTGCTGGTGGCATTGAACAGTCCCGATACGAAGCTGGGGGCAGGGGCGAGGGTGCGGGTGCCTGCGGTCGGCAATCAGCCGGTCGCCACAATCGAGGGCGACGAGCGCGGGTGGGGCGGTACGCTCGCCAGTCTGGCCGTGGCGAAGGATCAGCCGCAGGCCGACCATATCGTCGTGGACAAATCCGATGGCGTGCTGCGGGTGTTCGACGCGCAGGATGGATTGATCGCGCAATTCCCCGCGACCATGGGATCAGAGCATGACCCGTTGCCGATCGGCACATGGGAGATAAAGGGCGTCAGCCGTAACCCGGACTTCCATTATAATCCCGACCTGTTCTGGGATGCCGATGCGGCCGATGAGAAAGCGGTGCTCAAGCCCGGTCCCAACGGGCCCGTGGGCGTCGTATGGATCGACCTGTCGAAGCCGCATTACGGCATCCATGGCACGCCCGAACCCCAGACTATCGGACGCACGGAAAGCCATGGCTGCATCCGCCTGACCAACTGGGATGCCGCGCGGCTGGCGCAGATGGTGAAGAGCGGGGTCAAGGCGGTCTTCCGGGCATGAGGAGGCCCGGTGCATGAGGCGGCCCGGCAGACGGGGGTGGGCAGGCATTGGGCTTGCCATCCTGCTGCTGGTCCTGTTCCTGAGGATGTGCGTGCGGATCGTGCCTGCGGACCAGGCGCCGAAGAACCATGCCGTGCCGCAGGAGCGGGCGGAAAGGGAAGCGGGAGCGCTGCTGATCCCGGTCGAAGGCATGGCGCCCGACGCGCTGGTCGATACTTTTACGCAGTCGCGCGCTGGCGGGGCGCGGGCGCATGACGCGATAGACATCATGGCGGCGCGGGGCAGCGCCGTGCTGGCGGCTGCGGACGGGCGGATCGAACGGCTGTTTACCAGCGAGGACGGCGGGCTGACCATCTATCAGCGGTCGGGCGACGGGCGGCGCATCTATTATTATGCGCATCTGGACGCCTATGCGCCGGGACTGGCGGAGGGGCAGGCGGTCAGGCGTGGGCAGAAGATCGCGACGGTCGGCAGCAGCGGCAATGCCGACCCGGCAGCCCCGCATTTGCACTTTGCCGTGCACGACATGGCGCCGGGCGACAAATGGCATGGGGGGCGTGCGATCAATCCCTATCCGTTGCTGGTGCGCGCCCGCTGACCCACTTGCCCTGAAACGCGGCACGATGTACAGGCGCCACCAGCCTTAAAGAGGCCGGCTCTTTTCACCTTCAGACATATAGGCAGGCTCTTCCCATGAAGATCAGCGGCGTCGAGATTCGTCCCGGCAACAACATCGAATATGACGGAAGCCTGTGGCGTGCCGTCAAGATCCAGCACACCCAGCCCGGCAAGGGCGGCGCCTATATGCAGGTCGAGCTGAAAAACCTGATCGACGGGCGCAAGAACAATGTCCGCTTCCGCTCCGCCGAAACGGTCGAGCGCATCCGGCTGGACACCAAGGATTTCCAGTATCTGTATTCGGAAGGCGACATGCTCGTCTTCATGGATACGGAAACCTATGAGCAGATCAACCTGCCGCAGGATCTGGTGGGCGACGCTTCGGCGTTTCTTCAGGACGGCATGATGGTCATGCTGGAAATGTATGACGAACGTCCGATTTCTGTCCAGCTTCCCGAAACCGTTGAAGCGACCGTGGTCGAAGCTGACGCCGTTGTGAAGGGGCAGACCGCGTCGGCCAGCTATAAGCCCGCGATCCTCGACAATGGCGTGCGCGTCATGGTGCCGCCGCATATCGTCACCGGCACGCGCATCATCGTCGATGTGTATGAGCGGGAATATGTGAAGCGGGCGGATTAAAGAGAACTCCCCTCCCGCTTGCGGGAGGGGCAGGGGGTGGGTGGCGAGCGAAGCGAGCCTCCTGCCCTTTCATTTTTTGTGCCGCTGGCGCGGCAGCCCACCCCTATCCCCTCCCGCTTGCGGGAGGGGGGAGAATAGAACATGGTATCCCATTCAGGCCTTCTTACCGTCATGGAGCGCGCCGTGCGCAAGGCGGGGTCGAAGCTGCGGCGTGACTTTGGCGAAGTCGAGCATCTGCAGGTTTCGCGCAAGGGACCGGCGGACTTCGTGTCCAAGGCGGACAAGCAGGCCGAGCAGACCCTGGTCGAGGAACTGCAAAAGGCGCGGCCCGACTGGGGTTTCCTGCTGGAAGAAGGCGGCGTGATCGAGGGTGACCCGAACAAGCCGCGCTGGATCATCGATCCGCTCGACGGGACGACCAACTTCCTGCACGGTATCCCGCACTTCGCCATTTCGATCGCGGTGGAAGAGCCGCTTTATGGCGGTAAGAAGGAAGTCACGACCGGGCTGGTCTATCAACCGGTGACGGACGAAACCTATTGGGCGGAAAAGAATCGCGGCGCGTGGCGGCATGACCAGCGGTTGCGCGTATCGGCGCGTCGCGACCTGGGCGAATGCCTGATCGCGACGGGCATTCCCTTCATGGGGCATGGCGACTTCGCACAGTGGACGCGCGTGTTCGGCGCGGTGGGGCCTTCGGTCGCGGGTATTCGCCGGTTCGGCGCCGCGACGCTGGACCTCGCCCATGTCGCGTCGGGGCGCTATGACGGTTTCTGGGAAAGCGGATTGCAGCCATGGGACGTTGCGGCGGGCATCCTGCTGGTGCGCGAGGCGGGCGGTTTCGTCACCGACTTCCGCGGCGGCGACCAGCCGATCGAGCGCCGGGAAGTGATCGCGGGCAATGACGCGATCCACAGCAAGCTGCACAAGCTGGTGGCGGGGGCGCTGCGCTAAAGGCGCAGTTGTCGCGTTGTTCAAAATGTGGGTTACTTGCGAGTCATTCTCACGCCGCCGGGCCTTGCTTCGCATATGCAGCGGGCCTAAAGCGCGCCCATATTCATTTTCGCCCAGGGGATTCCGTTGGTCGATCTAGCCCAATATCTGCCGATCCTGATTTTCCTTGGGATCGCCTTGCTGCTGTCTAGCGCGTTCGTCTTCCTGCCGATGCTGGTCGGCCGCCTGACCGGCGCGCATAAGCCTGATCCGGCCAAGCTGTCGGAATATGAGTGCGGCTTTCCCGCGTTCGAGGAACCGCGCAGCCAGTTCGACGTGCGCTTCTACCTCGTCGCGATCCTGTTCATCATCTTCGATCTGGAAGCGGCGTTCCTCTTTCCCTGGGCGGTCAGCCTTGACCAGATAGGCTGGGCCGGCTGGGCGACGATGATGATCTTCATAGCGGAGCTGGTGCTTGGCCTCGTTTATGCGTGGAAGAAGGGAGCCCTCGATTGGGAGTAGAACTTGACCGTCCCATCCCCGGCACCTTGCCGCCGGTGGGAACGCAGCCCGACCAGGATTTCTTCAACGCGCTGAACAGCGAAGTCAGTGACAAGGGGTTTCTGGTCACATCGACGGAGGATCTGTTCACCTGGGCCCGTACCGGTTCATTGTGGTGGATGACCTTCGGCCTCGCCTGCTGCGCGGTGGAGATGATCCATGTGAACATGCCGCGTTATGACATGGAGCGTTTCGGCGCTGCCCCGCGCGCGTCCCCGCGCCAGTCGGACGTGATGATCGTGGCGGGCACCCTGTGCAACAAGATGGCTCCTGCGTTGCGCAAGGTTTACGATCAGATGTCGGAACCGAAATATGTTATTTCCATGGGGTCCTGCGCCAATGGCGGCGGCTATTATCACTACAGCTATTCTGTAGTGCGTGGCTGCGACCGGATCGTGCCGGTGGACATCTATGTGCCGGGCTGCCCGCCCACTGCCGAAGCGCTGCTCTATGGCGTGATGCAGTTGCAGCGGAAGATCCGCCGGATCGGGACGATTGAGCGCTGATATGGGTCATTCTGCACCGAAGATCGTGAACCCTGAGGGGCGCGCGGACGAAATCGCTGGCCTGCTCGGCTCCATGCTGGTCGAGGCTGTCGATCATGCCGACGAGCTGAGCTTCACCGTCGTGCGCGAGCGTCTGGTCGAGGCGATGGAAGTGCTGCGCGACCGTGCGCAGTATCAGCAGCTGATGGAGATTGCCGGGGTCGATTACCCCGATCGTCCCGAGCGGTTTGAGGTTTGCTATCACCTGCTCAGCGTGACGCGGAACCACCGCATCCGCGTCAAGGTGTCGACCGACGAGGACATGCCCGTACCCAGCGTGACACAGCTTTGGCCGGTCGCCGGCTGGCTGGAGCGCGAAGTGTTCGACATGTATGGCGTCATCTTCGAGGGCAATGGCGACCTGCGCCGCATCCTGACCGACTATGGTTTCAAGGGGCATCCGCAGCGCAAGGACTTCCCGCTGACCGGCTATGTCGAGCTGCGCTATTCCGAAGAGGACAAGCGCGTCGTCTATGAGCCGGTTCGCCTGGCCCAGGATTTCCGCAGCTTTGATTTCATGAGCCCGTGGGAAGGCGCGCAATATGTGCTGCCCGGCGACGAGAAGGCTCCGCAGGCGCCCGGCGCGCCTTCGCCTGTCGCCGCGCCTCCGCCGCCGCCCACCGCGCCAGCGCCCAAGGGCGAGCCGAAGGCGGACACGCCCAAGACGACAGATAAGCCCGGCGTCAGCGGCGCGGGTGAGCCGACCGACAGCGAGGCTAACAAAAAGTCCGAGGACAAGGCCTGATGTCCGACTATCTGGAAAAGCTGGATCATGTGACCGACGCGTCGGACCCGACGCTCGGCGACACCGAAATCCAGAACTACACGATCAACTTCGGCCCGCAGCATCCGGCGGCGCACGGCGTGTTGCGCCTGGTCATGGAGCTGGAAGGCGAGATCGTCGAACGCTGCGACCCGCATGTCGGCCTGCTCCATCGCGGGACCGAGAAGCTGATCGAATACAAGACCTATTTGCAGGCGCTGCCCTATTTCGACCGGCTGGATTATTGTTCGCCGCTCGCCATGGAGCATAGCTATGTGCTGGCGATCGAGAAGCTGCTGAACCTGGAAGTGCCGCTGCGCGCGCAATATCTGCGCGTGTTCTTTGCGGAGCTGACCCGCATCTGCAACCACATGCTGAACCTCGGATCGCATGTCATGGACGTGGGCGCGATGACGCCGAACCTGTGGCTGTTCGAAATTCGCGAGGATTGCCTCAACTTCTTCGAGCGGGCTTCGGGTGCGCGCATGCATTCGGCCTATTTCCGGCCGGGCGGCGTGCATCAGGACGTGCCGCTCAAGCTGCTGACCGACATTGCCGACTGGCTGGACACGCGCCTGCCGCGCCTGTTCGAGGATGCGATCAGCCTGGTCGCGGACAACCGCATATTCAAGCAGCGCAATGTCGATATTGCGGTCGTTTCCAAGGAAGACGCGCTGAAATGGGGCTTTTCCGGCCCGATGATCCGTGGGTCGGGCATCGCCTGGGATCTGCGCAAGAGCCAGCCCTATGACGTTTATGACCGGATGGAATTCGACGTTCCGGTCGGCACCAACTATGACTGCTATGACCGGTTCATGGTGCGCGTCGAGGAAGTCCGCCAGTCCGCGCGGATTATGAAGCAGTGCCTGAACGAGATGCCCGAAGGGCCGATCGCCAGCTTCGACCGCAAGGTTGTGCCGCCCAAGCGCGGGGAAATGAAGCGGTCGATGGAAGCGCTGATCCACCATTTCAAGCTCTATACCGAGGGTTTCCACGTGCCCGCAGGCGAAGTCTATGTGGCGACCGAAAGCCCCAAGGGCGAGTTCGGCGTCTATCTGGTCGCGGACGGCAGCAATAAGCCTTACCGCTGCAAGATCCGCCCGACGGCCTTCTCGCATCTTCAGGCGATGGACTTCATGCTGAAGGGCCACATGCTGGCCGATACCACCGCCGTATTGGGCGCGATGGACATCGTGTTCGGGGAGTGTGACCGGTGAAAACCGTCTCGACCAACTTTCTTGCCGTCATGCCAGCGAAGGCTGGCCTCTCAGGCGGCTGCATGAACCCTCATGAGACCCCGGCTTTCGCTGGGGTGACGGTGTATTAAATGGCTGACGCAGTTCATATCCCGGACGAGGCCGAAACCCGCGCGCGCTGGGGCAATTTTGCCTGGACGCCGGAGAATGCCGAACAGGCGAAGAAGGTCATCGCCCGCTATCCCGCAGGACGGCAGCAGTCGGCGGTGATGCCGCTGCTCGATCTCGCCCAGCGTCAGGTGGGAGCGGAGACGCAGACCAACGGCTGGTTGCCGGTGCCGGTGATGGAATATATCGCCGACCAGCTCGAAATGCCGTACATGCGGGTTTACGAAGTCGCGACCTTCTACACCATGTACAACCTCGCGCCGGTGGGCCGCTATCATGTGCAGGTGTGCGGTACGACGCCCTGCATGCTGCGCGGATCGGACGATGTCTTTTCGGCCTGCAAGAACAAGGGGCTGGTGAAGGGCGGCACGACGCCTGACGGCCTGTTCACGCTGAACGAAGTCGAGTGCCTGGGCGCCTGCGCCAACGCGCCGATGGTCCAGATCAACGACGATAATTACGAAGACCTGACCTATGACAGCATGAGCGCGATCCTCGACGATCTCGCCGCTGGCAAGCAGCCCAAGATCGGGCCGCAGATCGAGCGCCAAACGAGCTGCCCCGAAGGCGGTCCGACCACGCTCAAGGAAATGGTGGGCGAAAATCACGATTATCGGGGGGAGTGGGCGTGATGGTTTGTCCCCGTTCCGTCACCCCAGCGGAAGCTGGGGTCTCCATCCTCAGCGCGCCGACGCCTGAGATCCCAGCTTTCGCTGGGATGACGAATATGGGAGTCGTGGCATGAGTGACGTGATTGCGCCTCTCAGCGACAAGGACCGCATCTTCACCAACGTCTATGGCTTCCAGGATTGGGGCATAGACGCGGCGATGAAGCGTGGCGATTGGGACAATACCAAGGCGCTGCTGCAAATCGGCCAGGACGAGATTATCGAGCGCATCAAGGCTTCGGGCCTGCGCGGCCGTGGTGGCGCGGGCTTCCCGACCGGCATGAAGTGGAGCTTCATGCCCAAGGAAAGCAAGGATGGCCGTCCGAGCTTTCTGGTCATCAATGCGGACGAATCCGAGCCGGGTTCGTGCAAGGACCGCGAAATCATCCGTCATGATCCGCACAAGCTGATCGAGGGCGCGCTGGTCGCGGGCTTCGCGATGCGGGCGCGCGCGGCCTATATCTATATTCGCGGCGAGTTCATCTATGAGGCGAAGGTGCTCTTCGCCGCTGTGGAGCAGGCCTATGAGAAGGGCTTCCTTGGCAAGAACGCATGCGGATCCGGTTATGATTTCGACGTCTTCGTCCATCGCGGCGCGGGCGCTTATATCTGCGGCGAGGAAACCGCGCAGATCGAAAGCCTGGAGGGCAAGAAGGGCCAGCCGCGCCTGAAGCCGCCTTTCCCGGCTGGCGCGGGCCTCTATGGTTGTCCCACGACGGTCAACAATGTGGAATCGATAGCTGTTTCTCCCACGATCCTGCGGCGTGGGTCCGAATGGTTCTCCAGCTTCGGGCGGGAAAATAACAAGGGCACCAAGCTCTTCCAGATCAGCGGCCATGTGAACAAGCCCTGCGTCGTCGAGGAGTCGATGGGCATCAGCTTCAAGGAGCTGATCGACCGGCATTGTGGCGGCATTCGCGGCGGCTGGGATAATCTGCTGGCGGTGATCCCCGGCGGGTCGTCGGTTCCGCTGGTTCCTGCGCGTGAGATCATGGATGCGCCGATGGACTTTGATGGCCTGAAGGCGCTTGGTTCGGGCCTCGGCACGGCAGCGGTCATCGTCATGGACAAGTCGACCGACATCGTCCGCGCGATCAGCCGTCTCTCCTACTTCTACAAGCATGAGAGCTGCGGCCAGTGCACGCCCTGCCGCGAAGGCACCGGCTGGATGTGGCGCGTGATGGAACGCCTGCGCTCGGGCGAGGCGGACATTGGCGAAATCGACATGCTGCATCAGGTGACCAAGCAGGTCGAAGGGCACACCATCTGCGCGCTTGGCGACGCGGCGGCCTGGCCGATCCAGGGCCTGATCCGGCACTTCCGGCCGGAGATCGAGCGGCGGATCAACGAACGCGGCGCGCCCGTGATGGAGGCGGCGGAGTGACCCGATGGATCTTCTCTTCGCAGTACTCGAGGGTTTTGGCCTGCTCATCCCTTCAAAGGACCAGCGTAGCCGGAGGTGGCATCGCATTGGCTGCTTTGTCACGCTGGCCCTCGCTTTTCTCTTTGCAATCATCGGCAGCATCATATGGCTGCGAGGTAATCTCTAATGCCTAAAGTCAAAGTAGACGGCGTAGAACTTGAGGTTCCGGCGGGCGCGACTGTCCTCCAGGCGTGCGAGCTGGCGGGGAAGGAAATTCCGCGCTTCTGCTATCATGAACGGCTCAGCATCGCGGGCAATTGCCGCATGTGCCTGGTCGAGGTGAAGCCCGGACCGCCCAAGCCGCAGGCGTCGTGCGCGCTGCCGGCTGCTGAAAATCAGGAAATCTTCACGCAGACCGAAATGGTCAAGAAGGCGCGCGAAGGGGTGATGGAGTTCCTGCTCATCAACCACCCGCTCGACTGCCCGATCTGTGACCAGGGCGGCGAATGCGATTTGCAGGACCAGTCGGTCGCTTACGGCAAGGGTTCGAGCCGGTTCGACGAGAACAAGCGCGCCGTCACCGAGAAATATATGGGTCCGATCGTCAAGACGATCATGACCCGCTGCATCCAGTGCACCCGCTGCGTGCGCTTTGCCGAGGAAGTCGCGGGCGTTCCGGAAATCGGCGCCATCTACCGCGGCGAGGATATGCAGATCACCACCTATCTCGAACATGCCGCCAAGAGCGAGCTGTCGGGCAATGTGGTTGATCTTTGCCCGGTCGGCGCGCTGACGTCCAAGCCCTATGCGTTTGAGGCGCGTCCGTGGGAGTTGCGCAAGACGCCAGCGATTGACGTGATGGACGCGGTCGGCACCAATATCCGGCTCGACAGCCGGGGCCGTCAGGTTCTGCGCGCCGTGCCGCGCATCAACGACGACGTTAACGAGGAGTGGGCGAGCGACAAGACCCGGCACAATGTCGATGGTCTGGTCCGCAAGCGGCTCGACAAGCCCTATGTCCGCAAGGACGGCAAGCTCGTCCCGGCGACCTGGAACGAGGCATTTGCCGCCATCGCGGCGGTAAAGCACGGCGGTTCGGTCGCGGCGCTGGCGGGCGACCTGCTCGATTGCGAAACCATGTTCGCGGGCAAGGCGCTGGTCGAAAAGCTGGGCGGAACGATGCTCGAAGGGCGTCAGACCGGCCTTGCCTATGATGTGTCGAGCCTGTCTGCTGTGAACTTCAACACGACGCTCAATGGCATAGAGACGGCGGACGCGATCCTGTTGGTCGGCACCAACCTGCGCTGGGAAGCGCCGCTGGTAAACACCCGTATCCGCAAGGCGATCAAGAAGGGCGCGAAGGTTTTCGGCATCGGGCCGCAGGTTGACCTGACCTATAAGGTCGAATGGCTCGGCAATGACGCATCGCTGCTGGCGAAGCTGCCGGAAGCGGTGGTCGAGGCGTTCGGCAAGGCCGCTCGCCCGGCGATGATCGTCGGTGGCGGCGTGTTGGCGAAGGACGGCGCGCATGGCGACACGCTCGCGCTGGTCGATACGCTGGGCCTCGTGAAAGAGGGCTGGAACGGATATAACGTCCTGCACTTCGCGGCGGCACGGATGGGCGGGCTGATGCTCGGCTATGCGACGCAGGGCGGGATCAAGGCAGTGGCGGCGGCTAGCCCCAAGCTGCTTTTCTCGCTGGGCGCGGACGAGGTCGATTATTCGGCGTTCGAGGACAGCTTCAAAGTCTATATCGGCCATCATGGCGACAAGGGCGCGCATGCGGCGGACGTTATCCTGCCGGGCGCAAGCTATGCCGAAAAGGCGGGCACCTACGTCAATCTGGAAGGCCGGGTGCAGCGTGGCGAAAGGGCCGTGTTCGCGCCGGGCGACGCGCGGGAAGACTGGTCGATCTTGCGCGCTTTGTCGGAAGTGATGGGCGCAACCCTGCCGTTCGACAGCTTCGAGGCTCTCCGCACCGAAATGGCGAAGGCGGTTCCGGCGCTGGGCGTCGAGGGGCTGGCCGATTATGGCTGGTCGATCCCCAGGCTGCCGACCGGCGCGAGCGGCGAATTCGGTTCGCCGATCAAGGATTTCTACCTCACCAACGCCATCTGCCGTGCCAGCCCGACGATGCAGCAATGTTCGGCCGAGCTGATCCACGGCGTGAGTTTCGCGGAGGCCGCGGAGTGATGATGGACTGGAAACTTCCGTTCGCCCTGTTTGATCGAGCCGATTGTCTCGTTCAAATGTCGAAGGGCGCGCGCGGGCTTCGACAGGCTCAGCCCGAACGGGCGGGGGGACATAAGTGACCGCTTTCTTCCAAAATCTGGGCATGCCGTTCAACGGCGCCTGGCTGCTTTCAACGATCATCGGCATATTGGTGATCGCCCTGCCGCTGATGCTGGCGGTGGCCATGATCATCTATGCCGACCGCAAGATCTGGGCGGCGATGGCGCTGCGGCGGGGTCCGAACGTGGTCGGGCCTTTCGGCCTGCTCCAGTCCTTCGCGGATGGCTTGAAGGTTTTCCTGCAGGAAACGATCATTCCCTCGGCGGCGAACAAGGCGCTGTTCATCATCGCGCCCATCATCACCTTTACCGTGGCGCTGCTGGCGTGGGCGGTGGTGCCGTTCGACGTGGGCGTCGTGCTGGCGGACATCAATGTGGGCCTGCTCTACATCCTCGCAATCTCGTCGCTCGGCGTGTACGGCATCGTGCTGGCGGGTTGGGCGTCCAACTCCAAATATCCCTTCTATTCGGCGATCCGTGCGTCGGCGCAGATGATTTCCTACGAAGTCTCGATCGGCTTCATCCTGATCTGCGTCGTGCTGTGGGCGGGCAGCTTCAATCTGACCGCAATCGTGGAAAGCCAGAAGGGCTATTATGGCTTCCTGAACGGCAACGGCTTCAACCCGCTGCTCTTCCCGATGGCGATCATGTTCCTGATCTCGGCCATGGCGGAAACGGCGCGCGCGCCCTTCGACCTGACCGAGGCGGAAAGCGAACTGGTCGCGGGCTATCAGACCGAATATTCGTCCATGGCCTTCGCGCTCTACTGGCTAGGCGAATATGCCAACGTCATCCTGATGTGCGCGCTGAACGCGATCCTGTTCTGGGGCGGTTATCTGCCGCCGTTCGATTGGGCGCCGCTCTATTATGTGCCAGGCATCCTCTGGCTGTTCGCCAAGATTCTGTTCTTCTTCTTCGTCTTCTCCTGGGTGAAGGCGACGGTGCCCCGTTACCGTTATGACCAGCTGATGCGGCTGGGCTGGAAGATATTCCTGCCTACCTCGCTCTTCTTCGTCTTCCTGGTTTCGGGCTTCCTCATGCTGACGCGCTATGGAGGCGCACAATGAGCCTCGGCTATTATGTCAAATCCTTCACCCTCTGGGAGTTCGTGAAGGCGCACTGGCTGACCTTGAAATATTTTTTCAAGCCCAAGGCGACGATCAACTACCCCTATGAAAAGAACCCGATTTCGCCGCGGTTCCGGGGGGAGCATGCGCTGCGCCGCTATCCCAATGGCGAAGAACGCTGCATCGCGTGCAAGCTGTGCGAAGCCATCTGTCCGGCGCAGGCGATCACCATCGAGGCGCAGCCGCGCGAGGACGGCAGCCGCCGCACGACGCGCTACGACATCGACATGACCAAGTGCATCTATTGCGGCTTCTGCCAGGAAGCCTGCCCGGTGGACGCGGTCGTGGAAGGGCCGAACTTCGAGTTCGCGACCGAAACCCGCGAGGAGCTGATCTACGACAAGGCCAAGCTCCTTGAAAATGGTGACAAGTGGGAGCGCGCGATCGCCGCGAACCTTGCCGCCGATGCCCCCTATCGTTAAGCCGCGCGCGTCAAAGGGAAATATGAACCTGTGATTCACGTCCTCGCCTTTTACCTGTTCGCCATTCTGGTGGTGAGCAGCGGCGCGCTCACCATATTGTCGCGCAATCCGGTCCATTCGGTGTTGTGGCTGATCATGGCCTTCTTCAACGCGGCGGGCCTGATGGTGCTGCTGGGCGCGGAGTTCATCGCGATGCTGCTGATCATCGTCTATGTGGGCGCGGTCGCGGTGCTGTTCCTGTTCGTCGTCATGATGCTGGACATCGACTTTGCCGAGCTGCGCGCGGGTTTTGTCGATTACCTGCCGTTCGGCGCGCTGATCGCGCTGGTGCTGTTGGCGGAGATCGTGCTGGGCATCGGCATCTGGAGCGCGGGGCCGGTCGAACTGGCGCAGCGGGCCGCGCCGATGAACCCGGATCTGTCCAACATTCAGGCGATCGGGGGACTGCTGTACACGCGCTATATCTTCCTGTTCGAAGCGGCGGGCATCGTTCTGCTGGTCGCGATGATCGGCGCCATCGTGCTGACGCATCGGGCGCGGGGCGGCGTGCGCGGCCAGAATATCGCGAAGCAGAACCGCCGCCGTCCGCAGGATGCGATCCGCAACGTCAATCAGCCCGTGGGGCAGGGGGTGGAGCTGTGATCGGCCTTCAGCATTATCTTGTGGTCAGCGCGATCCTGTTCGTGATGGGCGTGCTGGGCATCTTCATCAATCGCAAGAATGTCATCATCATCCTGATGGCGATCGAGCTGATCCTGCTCAGCGTGAATATCAACCTGGTTGCGTTCAGCGCATTTCTTGGCGATCTGGTCGGGCAGGTATTTTCGATGTTCGTGCTGACCGTCGCGGCGGGTGAGGCGGCCATCGGCCTTGCCATCCTCGTCATCTATTTCCGTGGTCGCGGCACCATCGCCGTCGATGATGTCAACCGGATGAAGGGCTGAGCCTGACATGATCCAGCTTATCGTCCTTCTTCCGCTCATCGCGGCTGTCATCGCCGGCCTTGGCAACAAGGCGCTGGGCAATCTGCCCGCGAAGATCATCACCACCGGCGCGCTGTTCATCAGCTGCGCGTTGAGCTGGCCGATCTTCATCAGCTTCCTGACCGGTCATGCGGAAGCCTATGTCGCGCCCGCCTTCACCTGGATCCAGTCGGGCAGCTTCGACGCCCAATGGGCGCTGCGCGTCGATGCGATGACGGCGGTCATGCTGGTCGTCATCACCAGCGTGTCGAGCCTCGTCCACCTCTACAGCTGGGGCTATATGGAGGAGGAGCCGGATCAGCCGCGCTTCTTCGCCTATCTCTCGCTCTTTACCTTTGCGATGCTGATGCTGGTGACGGCGAACAATCTGTTGCAGATGTTCTTCGGCTGGGAAGGCGTCGGTCTTGCGTCGTACCTGCTGATCGGTTTCTGGTTCCGCAAGCCGAGCGCCAACGCCGCAGCGATCAAGGCCTTCGTGGTCAATCGCGTCGGCGACCTTGGCTTCATGCTGGGCATTTTCGGCACCTATCTGGTGTTCGACACCATCTCGATCCCGGAAATCCTGGCCGCAGCGCCGTCAATGGCGGGTTCGACCATCGGCTTTCTCGGCTATCGCTTCGACACGATGACCGTTCTGTGCCTGTTGCTGTTCATCGGTGCGATGGGCAAGTCGGCGCAGCTTGGCCTGCACACCTGGCTGCCGGACGCGATGGAGGGCCCAACCCCTGTGTCGGCGTTGATCCACGCGGCGACGATGGTGACTGCGGGCGTGTTCATGGTGTGCCGCCTGTCGCCGATGTTCGAAACATCGCCGACCGCTTTGGGTTTCGTGACGTTCATCGGCGCGGCCACCTGTCTGTTCGCGGCCACGGTGGGCACGGTGCAGAACGACATCAAGCGCGTCATCGCCTATTCAACCTGTTCGCAGCTGGGCTACATGTTCTTCGCGGCGGGCGTCGGCGCATATGGCGCGGCGATGTTCCACCTGTTCACGCACGCTTTCTTCAAGGCGCTGCTGTTCCTGGGCGCAGGATCGGTGATCCATGCGATGCACCATGAGCAGGACATGCGTTATTATGGCGCGCTGCGGAAGGAGATCCCGATCACCTTCTGGACGATGACGCTGGGCACGCTGGCCATCACGGGCGTCGGCCTGCCGCTCGTCGGCGTCGGCTTTGCGGGCTTCTATTCGAAGGACGGCATCCTTGAGGCTGCCTATGCTTCGGGCGGCGCGGGCGTGGGTGCGTTCCTCGTGGGCGTGTTCGCGGCGCTGCTGACCAGCTTCTACAGCTGGCGGCTGGTATTCCTGACCTTCTTCGGCAAGCCGCGCTGGGCCGCTTCGGAGCATATCCAGCACGCGATCCACGGCCATCATGAATCACCCGATGAAGAGACGACGCATGACGATCATGCGACCCATGGTCATGGGTCGGAGCATGCCAACGCCCCGGCGCAGGAAAATGCAGGTCATGACCCCCATGGGCATGAAGCTGATGCGCATGCGCTGCATGGCGGCACTGGCGGCTATCATCCGCATGAAAGTCCGTGGGTCATGCTGATCCCGTTGATCGTGCTGAGCCTGGGCGCGGTGTTCGCCGGTTTCATTTTCCACGACCAGTTCATTGGCTCCGAGGGCGGCGTCGAGTTCTGGAAGGGCGCGCTGTCGTTCGACAGTCATCTGATGCATGCCGCGCATGAAGTGCCGGTGTGGGTCAAGTTCGCGCCGTTCACGGTGATGCTGACCGGCCTCGTCATCGCGTGGCTGAGCTATATCAAGAACACCGACTGGCCGCGGCGGTTCGTCGCCGAGTTCGGGGTGCTGTACCAGTTCCTGCTCAACAAATGGTATTTTGACGAGCTTTACCACTTCCTGTTCGTCAGGCCCGCCTTCGCCATCGGCCGCTTCTTCTGGAAGTTCGGTGACGTCGGTTTCATCGACCGCTTCGGCCCCAATGGGCTCGCCGCGCTGGTCGTGCAGGGCAACAAAGTCACCCGTCGGCTTCAGTCCGGCTACCTCTACACATACGCGCTGGTGATGCTGATCGGCCTCGCCGCGGCAGCAACCTGGGCGATGACACGATAATGGACGGCTTCCCCATCCTTTCCCTGATGATGGCAGTGCCGATGGCGGGGGCCATTGCCTGTCTCTATGCGGGCGCGAACCAGGCGCGCTGGATTGCGCTGGTGGCGACGCTGGTCGATCTGGCGCTCGGCGTGCTGCTATGGGCGAATTTCGACCAGGCGGACACCGCCGCGCAATGGCAGTTCCAGGAATATGCGCCGATTTTCGGCCGTTTCGCTTGGGCGCTGGGCATCGACGGCATCGCGCTCGTCCTGATCATGCTGACTGTGTTCCTGATGCCGATCTGCATCGGCGCGAGCTGGCAGTCGATCGAGAAGCGGGTGGGCGAATATATGGCTGCCTTCCTGTTCATGGAGGTGCTGATGATCGGCGTCTTCACGGCGCAGGATCTCTACCTTTTCTACGTGATGTTCGAAGCCGGGCTGATTCCGATGTACCTGATCATCGGCATCTGGGGCGGGGCGGACCGCATCTACGCGTCCTACAAATTCTTCCTCTATACGCTGCTCGGATCGGTGCTGATGCTGATCGCGATGATGTGGATGGTGCATGAAGCTGGCACCACCGACATCCCGACGCTGATGGCGTATAATTTCGATCCGCATGTTCAGACCTGGCTGTTCCTCGCATTCTTCGCGAGCTTTGCGGTCAAGATGCCGATGTGGCCAGTCCACACCTGGCTGCCCGACGCGCACGTTCAGGCGCCTACGGCAGGTTCTGTCATCCTGGCGGGCGTGCTGCTGAAGATGGGCGGCTATGGTTTCATCCGCTTCTCGCTGCCGATGTTCCCGGAAGCCTCCGCCGAACTGGCGTGGCTCGTATGGGGCCTGTCGATGGTGGCGGTGGTGTATACCAGCCTCGTCGCGCTGGTGCAGACCGACATGAAGAAGCTGATCGCCTATTCATCGGTCGCGCACATGGCGATCGTCACGGTCGGCCTGTTCGCGTTCAACCAGGCGGGCATTGAAGGCGCGATGATGGTGATGCTGGGCCACGGCCTGGTGTCGGGCGCGCTGTTCCTGTGCGTGGGCGTGATCTACGACCGTCTGCATACGCGAGAGATTGCCCGTTATGGCGGCCTGTCGATCAACATGCCCAAATATGCGGTGCTGTTCCTGCTGTTCACCATGGCGTCGGTCGGATTGCCGGGGACGAGCAACTTTGTCGGCGAATTCCTGGCCCTGATGGGCATTTATCAGGCGTCGAGCTGGGTCGCGCTGGTCTGCACCACGGGCATCATTCTGGGTGCGGCCTATATGCTCTATCTCTATCGCCGCATCTGTTATGGCGAACAGAAGAATGCCGATGCGGCGGCGATGCCGGACCTGTCGATGCGTGAAATGTGGCTGTTGGCGCCGATCGCCGCCGCCGTGCTGTGGATGGGCATCTATCCTGAAAGCTTCCTGGCGCCGATGCGGTCCGACATCCGCGCGCTGGAGGCCCGCCTTGCCGCGGCCGCTCCGGTCGGGGATTCCAAGATCAAGATGGGGCCAGCCATTCCTGCAGGGGCGGCCCATCATGAAGAAGTTGCGCCAATGACCCATGAAAAAGCGTCGGGGGAGGCGCACTGATGATTGATTCCGCTTCCCTTCTGGCGGTTTTGCCGGAACTGATCCTGACAGCAGGTGGCCTGGTGTTGCTGATGATCGCTGCCTTTGGCGGCGATGGCACGGCGCGCGTCGTTAACTGGCTGTCGGTGCTGACGCTGGTGGTTGCGGCGCTGGTGCTGCCGACTTCGATGGCGCATGGTCCGCTGGCCTTTGACGGCCTGGTCCGAGCGGATGCCTTTTCGGTGTTCGCCAAGGTGCTGATCTATGCAGCGGCGGCGGCGGCCATCCTGCTTGCTCCGCGCTATTTCCTCGCGTCGGGCGCGCTTCGTCCGGAATATCCTATCCTGATCCTGTTCAGCAGCATCGGCATGGGGATGATGGTGTCGGCGGGCGACCTGCTGACGCTGTATGTCGGGCTGGAGATGCAGAGCCTTGCCGCCTATGTGCTGGCGAGCTTCATGCGGCAGGATGAGCGGTCTTCCGAAGCGGGCCTGAAATATTTCGTGCTTGGCTCGCTGGCGAGCGGTATCCTGCTTTACGGCACGACGCTGTTGTACGGCTTCACCGGCACCACGAGTTTCGATGGCATTGCGGTCGCGTTGGGCGATGGAGTGGGCAAGGGCGAACTGTTCGGCCTGGTTTTCCTGCTGGCGGGTCTGGCGTTCAAGATGAGCGCTGTGCCGTTCCACATGTGGACGCCGGATGTTTATGAAGGCGCACCGACTCCGGTCACCGCATTCTTCGGCAGCGCGCCGAAGGTGGCGGCGATGGCGCTGACGGTCCGCGTCGCGATCGAGGCGCTCGGTCCGGCGGGGCTGGACTGGCAGCAGATCGTGATTTTCGTGGCGCTCGCTTCGATCATTTTCGGTGCGGTGGCGGCGATCGGCCAGACCAACATCAAGCGGCTGATGGCCTATTCGTCGATCAACAATGTCGGCTTCGCGCTGATCGGCCTGGCCGCGGCGACCCCGGCCGGTGTCGCGGCGACGATGAGCTATATGGCGATCTATGTCGTCATGACGATCGGCGGTTTCGCCTGCATTCTTCAGATGCGCGATGCGGAAGGGCGTCCGGTCGAGACCATCGCGAGCCTGGCTGGCCTGTCCCAGTCGCGCAAGGGGCTGGCCGCCGCGTTGGCGATCTTCATGTTCTCCATGGCGGGCATTCCGCCGCTGTTCGGTTTCTGGGCGAAGTTCCTGGTGTTCGATGCGGCGGTTGCGGCCGGACTGACGGCGTTGGCCGCCTTCGGCATCGCGGCTTCGGTGATCGGGGCATATTATTATCTGAAGATCATCAAGACGATGTATTTCGACGAGCCGGCAGCCGCCTATGAAGCGCGCGGCGGGGCGGTCGAGAATGTCATCCTGACTGCCTGCGCGGTTGTGATCGTCGTCGGCTATCTGCTGAACCCCGTGCTCGATCAGGCGAGCGCGGCGGCTGCCGCGTCGCTATTCTGACCGACATCCGTTTCGTAGCGGAGACCGGCTCCACCAACGCCGACATGTTGGCGTTGGCGGAGCAAGGCGTGCCGGAAGGCGCTTGGCTGCGTGCCGGACGCCAGATCGGAGGGCGGGGTCGGATGGGCCGCGCCTGGGAAAGCCCCGAAGGAAATCTTTACTGTTCAACGCTGGTCCGCTTGCGACCGGGCGATCCGCCGCCGCATCTGTTGGCGCTGGTGGCCGCCAATGCGGTGCATGCGCTGGTCGCGCCGCTGTGCGCTGGGCAGGCGCAGATAAAATGGCCCAATGATGTGCTGGTCGATGGCGCGAAGATCGCCGGAATATTGCTGGAACGGGCGGGGGACGCCGTCGTCGTGGGCATTGGCATCAATGTGACCGGCCATCCGACCGGCCTTGACCGGCCCGTGACGAGCTTGGCTGCACAGGGCGCGAGCGAGGCCGAGGCGGGCATCCTGATCCAGCGACTGGCCGAGCTGTTCGGGCATTGGGTGGCGGTCTGGCGCGCGCAGGGGCTGGACCCGGTGCGGACGCACTGGCTGCTCAATGCCCATCCCAAAGGTACAGCCATGCGCGTCGTCCAGCCCGATGGCGAAGTGGTCGAGGGTTCTTTCGGCACGCTGGATACGCAAGGCATGCTGATCCTGCGCTTGGCGAATGGCGACGCCCGTGCCATTCATGCGGGCGACATCCTTCTCATCTGATAACCGGGGGACCGGCCATGCTTCTCGCGATCGACGCGGGCAATACCAATGTGGTTTTCGCGCTGCTTGACGGACGGGATATCCGCGCGCGCTGGCGGATCGCGACCGACCCACGGCGCACCGCCGACGAATATGCCGTGTGGCTAAACCAGCTGTTGATGCTGGAGGGGTTCAGCATTGCCGATGTGGACGCGGTTATCATTGCGACCGTGGTACCGCGCGCGTTGCACAATCTGCAGGTGCTGGCCGAAAAATATTTCAAGACGAGCGCGTTGGTCGCGGGTCAAGCTCCGGTCGAATGGGGGATCGAGCTGGATGTGGCCGAGCCGGCTTCGGTCGGCGCTGACAGGGTTGTCAACGTGATCGCGGCGCACCACCTATATAAGGGCGACCTGATCGTCATCGATTTCGGGACCGCGACCACTTTCGACGTCGTCGATTATCACGGCACCTACAAGGGCGGCATCATCGCGCCGGGCATCAACCTGTCGCTGGACGCACTGGTTGCGGCGGCGGCCAAGCTGCCCAAGATCGCCATTGCGCCGCCGGAGAACCGATCGGTTATCGGTCGTAACACGGAAGCGCAGATGCACATTGGCGTGTTCTGGGGTTATGTCGCGATGATGGAAGGGCTGGTCGCCCGGATACGCGCGGAGATCGGCCGACCGGCAAAAGTAATTTCGACAGGCGGGCTCGCCGTCCTGTTTGATGAGAATAGCGACATATTCGATGCGATTGCGCCCGACCTGACCATTTTGGGGTTGGCGCTGTTGCACGAGAGGAGTTTGAATAACTAATGACACCCGGAAACGAGCTGCTCTTCCTGGCCCTTGGTGGGTCGGGCGAGATTGGCATGAACGTAAATCTCTATGGCTGCCAGGGTAAGTGGGTGATGGTCGATCTGGGCCTGACCTTTGCCGATCCGGCCTATCCCGGTGTCGAGCTGATATTGCCGGACCTGTCCTTCATCGAGGAGCGGCGCGAGGATTTGCTCGGCATCGTGCTGACGCACGGGCATGAGGATCATATCGGGGCGATCCCCTATCTGGCCGCCGATCTGGGCGTGCCGCTTTATGCGACGCCCTTCACCGCGGGGCTGATCCGGCTGAAGCTGGAAGAAGAAGGGCTGAGCCGTGAGGTGAAGCTGCACGTGATCGAGAATGAGGGCAGCTTTGCCCTGGGTCCATTCGGTTTCCGCTATGTGCCGCTGGCGCATTCGATCCCGGAGGGCAATGCGGTGCTGATCGACACGCCCCATGGCCGCATTTTTCACACCGGCGACTGGAAGCTGGATGAAAAGCCGCTGCTGGGCCAGCCTTCGACCCCTGCGGAACTGACGGCGATCGGCGACGAGGGCGTGCTGGCGCTGGTGTGCGACAGCACCAATGTCTTCAACGCAGAGGCGAGCGGGTCCGAAGGCGATGTGCGCGAAGGGTTGATGGCGACGATCACCGGGGCGAAGGGCCGGGTGCTTGTCACCACCTTTGCGTCCAACGCCGCGCGATTGCAGACGCTGGGCGAGGTGGCGAACGCGGTTGGACGCAAGCTGTGCGTGGCCGGGCGCTCGCTGGACCGGATCATTTCGACGGCCAAGGCGGCGGGTTATCTGAAGGACTTTCCGCCGACGGTGGATTGGGACGATGCTATGGCTTTGCCGCGCAACGAGGTGATGATCATCGCCACGGGCGGGCAGGGCGAAGCGCGCGCGGCATTGTCGCGGATCGCGTTCGAAAGCCATCCCATCAAGCTGGACACGGGCGATCTGGTCGTTTTTTCGTCCAAGCAGATCCCAGGCAATGAGATTGCGATCGGCCGCATCCAGAACGCATTGGCGACCAAGGGCGTGCTGATGGTCACAGACCGCCAGGCGGCAGTGCATGTGTCAGGCCACCCTGGGCGGCCTGAACTGGAGGCGATGTATAGCTGGGTACGGCCGCAGATACTTCTGCCCGTGCATGGCGAACGCCGGCACATGGCGGAACAGGCGCGGCTGGGTTTGACGAACGGCGTCCCGCATGCGGTGGTGCAGTCCAATGGCGACCTGCTGCGGCTGGCGCCGAACGGCCCGGAGATCATCGGCAAGGAAGGGACCGGGCGGCTGGTGCTGGACGGCGATGTCATCCTGCCCGCTGACGGATCGACCATGAACGAGCGGCGCAAGATCGCGCTGCACGGGCAGATCAGCGTCGCGGTGGCGCTGGATCGCAAGGGCAAGCTGATCGGCGAGCCGGCTTTGCGGACGCAGGGCGTGCCGGTCGAGGAAGACAAGGCCGCTTTCCTGGCGGAGGCGGCTGACGAAGCAGCGCAGGTGGTGCCCAAGGGGTCGCAGGACGAAGAAGCACTGCGCGAGCGGGTGCGGCTGGCCGTGCGGCGGACGGCGACCCGCTGGACGGGCAAGAAGCCGGTGGTGGACGTCCTGCTCGTTCGCGCCTAAGGCAACTGGCCATGAACCTGTACGCGATCTTCGCCATTTATTTTCTGTTCTGGGTGATCAGCGCGTTCATCGTCATGCCCTTTGGCATCCGCACGCCCGACGAAACGGGCGAAGTGATGGTGAAGGGCCAGGCGGATAGTGCGCCCAGCAACTTTCGCCCCGGGGTTGTGGCGGTTCGCGCCACGATCCTGTCGGCAGTGCTGTTTGGCCTATATTATGCCAATTATGTCGAAGGTTGGGTGACGCTGGAGCGGTTTACCCGCCCATCCTGAGGCATGCGGAGACGCGGAGCGCGCCGTTCGGACGGGCAGCACTTTAGCCCGCGCGCGTCGCGTCCGGACGGCAGGTTTTTTAGCTGCGCCGCGTTTTCGCTTTCGGTCATGTATTTGAGCGGATCACGCTGACAGCGCGGAGGGGCCGTCCAACGGCCCCGATTTCCGCAATCCCCGGCCTCTGCGCAGAACCCCTATTCTGGAGTTTAGTGCATTCCTACCGCTGGGACGTCATTGTCGATGGACAGCATCATGATGATGAGTTCCGAGCGCGACTTGATCCCTAGCTTCTGGAAGATGCTGTGCAGGTGGACCTTCACCGTGCCTTCCGTCAGGCCACAGCGCCCAGCGATTTCACGGTTGCGCAGGCCCGCGCGGATGAGGCCGGCGATCTCCATTTCCCGATCGGTGAGGGTGGACAGGGCGTTGCTGTCGTTCGCCGGGGCGGAGATGCTGTGGACCAGCGCCTGTTCCATGACGAAGGGCGCGATGCTCTTGTTCCCGCTCAACACCTGACCGATGCAGGTCAGCAGTTCGTTGGGATCGCTATCCTTCAGCACGACGCCATCGACGCCCAGCTTGATGGCTTCCAGCGTCTGATCGGGGCGGATGTGGACGGTCATGAAGATGACCGGCACGGTGCTGCCGCTGCTGCGGATGGCGGAGAGGATGGCGAGCCCGCCGCCGTCCTTCATGCTGACGTCAAGGATCAGCAGGTCGGGCTGCTCCGCCTGAAGGCGGGAGATGGCTTCATCCACCGATCGCGCACAGAATACGACATCGTGGCCATGGGAACTGAGAAATTGCACCATGCCATCGAGGAAGATGGGGTGATCGTCGACTATGGCTATCTGCGCCGTCATATTGGGGACCTCGGTAAGGATGAAGGCAATCTGATCGAAATTAATGAATTCATGCTTAAGTTGTGGAAATAGGCGGTGCCGCCGATCTTGCCCAACCGCTTCATGATGGATTGCGACTGGAGTTCGAAGTCGCCGGTATAATTTTCCCGTTCGACGGGCTGCGCGCCCGGATTGTCCTTGAGCGCGATCAATATCTCGTCATCGGCCTGGGCCAGAGAGACGGTGATATGCTGGGCCGCGGCATGCTTGACCGCGTTGGCGGCGGCTTCCCGGATCAGAAATTCGATTTCGGCTGCTGTTTCGGGCAGCACGGTCATCGGATGGTCCGTAGCGTTCAGCCTGCATTCGATGCCCCATTGCAGGGCGATGAAGCGGCAGCAGCGCTCAATCTCGCGGTTCAGCTCCACATTGCCGGTGGCGCCCTCGGTCGTGCTGAGGAGGCGGCGCAGATGCGCCTGTTCGGCGGTGACGAGTTCCTCCATGGCGCGCAGTTCGGCGAGCTGGTGCGGGGCGTCGATCGCGGTGAGGCCGTGGATCGCGGTGACGAGCCTGACGCGAAGCGCGGCCAGCGTCTGGAGGACGCTGTCGTGCAGGTCGCGGCTGAGCGCCAGGCGGGCTTCGGCAAAAGTGCGTTCGCGCCAGGCGAGAAAGAAGAAGTGGCGTTCGAGGAACAGCTCCAGCCCTTCCTGGATGCGCTGGGCGCGGAGCAGGGCGGCGGGCGACCAGCCGTGCCGTGCGCCGACGAATAGGCGGCCGCGCAACTCGCCGGTCTGGACATGGACGCTGACGCCCTGACCCTGGCCGAGCACATCGAGCACCGTTTCGGTCAGCTGCTCCGCCTTTTCATTGCGCAATATGCCTAAGCGGCTGCGCAACAGGATGCGGCTGGACTGGCCGGAATAGAGGAAGGGCGCCTCGCGCGGGGTGATGGTGAGCAGGCTTTCGTTTTGACGCTGGGGCAGGTTGAGGGTGCGAATGCCTTCCGCATCGATGATGTCGCAATGGACCGGGCCGTCGTCCATCTGCCACACAAAGGCGCAATAGCGGGCCGCCATGAGCTGCGAAATCTGTTCGATGACGAAGCGGGGAAGCGATTTCTGAAATGAAAGGCCCACGGCCTGCAATCGCTCGGACCAGCTTATCAGGCGCTTTTCAAGGATCGACAGGCTGAGCATCGCCGCCGCGATGATGCAGCCGATGAGGACGGTAAGCCCGTCGATCGCCCGGTCCACTTCGGCCACATGGCGGGTGGAGGCCCAGGATTCATAATAGCCCCGCGCCAGGAAGGCGAGGACAAGGCACAGGGCCAGGACGATGATGGACCCCCGGCCGAACCGGTCCGACGCCGACCATGCGACGAAGAAGAGGCAGGCGAGCGCCGCAATCTGTAGCGGTTCGCACAAGGCGATGACCGTCAGGAAGATGATGACGTCCACGAACAGCGATATCGGGCGCAGCGCCAGGGCCAACGGCGGCGTCAGCATATGCTGGGCGATGCTGGCCAGCGTCCAGAGCCAGATGCCGGCCTGTAGCAGGAAGGTGGTTCGGGCAAAGTCGGGTTCATTGCTGAACATCGCGGAGACCTGCCATGTGGCAGCCACGGCAAAGGCGACGCGGGATATGGCAAAACCCAGCGTCGGCGAACGACCCAACCAGAGCACCAGGCGATCCATCGCGGTCGATGGCGCCTTGGGCATGTTCAACATAGTGGCATGTCCCCCGACTCCCACGCGAATATCTGACCACAGTCAGGCAACCGACACAACTTATATCAATTGGAATATGAAGATGTGCTTGCGGCCATGGCGCGGCATGCCCGTCGGGGTTAAAGACGCGCTATGGCGGCGCTGATCACTCCTGCCCTTGTTTGCGGGGTACGTTCCCATGGGGAGCATGGCGCGATCGCGCGACTGTTGACGCCGGGCCATGGCTTGTTGGCCGGTTATGTGCGCGGGGGCCGATCGCGGGCTTTGCGCCCGGTGCTGTTGCCGGGGAACAGCGTGAAGGCGGAATTTCGCGCACGCACGGAGGAGCAACTCGCCAGCCTGACGGTGGAGCTGGAGCATAGCCGTGCACCGCTTTTATCGGAACCTCTGCCTGCTGCGGCGATCGACTGGGTGTGTGCGCTGACGGCGGCCGCGTTGCCGGAAGGGACGCCCTATCCCGCGCTCTATCAGGCGCTGGACGGGGTGCTGGGGGCGGTCGATGCGGCGCCCGCAGCGCGAGGGTGGGCGGTGGCGCTGGTGCGGTATGAACTGCTGCTGCTGGCCGAGCTTGGCTTTGGCCTGGACCTTGGCCGTTGCGCGGCGACCGGAGGCGTGCAGGATCTGGCCTATGTCAGCCCGCGAAGCGCCGCCGCCGTCAGCAGGGATGCGGCGGTGGGTTATGAAAGTCGCCTGCTGCCATTGCCGCCGTTTCTGCTGGAGGGCGGGGCTGCGGAATGGGGCGCGATATTGGACGGGCTGCGGCTCACCGGCTTCTTTCTGGAGCGGTCCGTACTGACCGAGTGGAAGGCCGACGTGCTCGCCGCGCGGGAAAGACTGGTCGATCGCCTGAAAAGAGCGGTTGCGTGAGGCGCGGCGGCTTCATAAGGGGCGGCCATCAGTTCTGAGGAGTTGCCGCCATGTTGATCGCCATTTTTCCCGGAGACGGTATCGGGCCGGAGATCGTCGCCCAGGCCCGGCGCGTGCTGGACGCATTGGGGATTGATGGCCTGACCTACGAGGAAGGCTTGGTTGGGGGCGCGGCCTACAAGGCGGTGGGCCATCCGTTGCCGCCAGAAACGCTGGAACTGGCGAAGCGCGCCGACGCGATCCTGTTCGGCGCGGTCGGCGATCCCGACTGCGACTCGCTGGAGCGGCATTTGCGGCCGGAGCAGGCGATCCTGGGCCTGCGCAAGGAGCTGGGCCTCTTTTCCAACCTGCGTCCGGCGAAGGTTTTCCCGGAACTGGCCGATGCGTCGGCGCTGAAGAAGGAGGTGGCGAGCGCCATCGACCTGCTGATCGTGCGCGAAACCAATGGCGACGTCTATTTCGGCGAAAAGGGCATGCGCAAGACGCCCGAAGGCCTGCGCGAAGGCTATGACATCATGTCGTACAATGAAGAGCAGGTGCGCAAGATAGCGCATCAGGGCTTTCAGGCGGCCCGTGCACGTCGCGGCAAGCTGTGTTCGGTGGACAAGGCCAATGTGCTGGAAACGAGCCAGTTGTGGCGCGATGTGATGATCGAGGTGTCGGCGGAATATCCCGATGTGGCGCTGTCCCACATGTATGTCGACAATGCCGCGATGCAGCTGGTGCGTAATCCGGGCCAGTTCGATGTGATCGTCACCGGCAACATGTTCGGCGACATCCTGTCCGATCAGGCGAGCATGTGCGTCGGCTCTATCGGCATGCTGGCTTCGGCGACGCTGAACGACAGCAATCAGGGACTGTATGAACCGATCCACGGTTCCGCGCCCGACATTGCCGGGCAGGGCAAGGCCAATCCGCTGGCAACGGTTCTGTCCGCGGCGATGATGCTGCGTTACTCGCTCAAGATGCCTGAACAGGCTGACCGGATCGAGGCCGCCGTCGCCAAGGCTCTGGCCAATGGCGCGCGCAGCCCTGATCTGGGCGGCAGCATGAGCACGGTGGAGATGGGCGACGCGGTGCTGGCGGCGCTGAATTGAGGAACGCAGGATGAAGCGCAGGAGCGGGCAGGACCCGGAGATCACCAAGAACTGGCGTCCCGCGACACTGGCGGTGCGCGGCGGTACCGCGCGTAGCGAATGGGGCGAGACGTCCGAAGCACTGTTCCTGACGAGCGGCTACAGCTACGATCGGGCCGAAGACGCGGCGATGCGCTTTGCTGGCGAGCAGCAGGGTATGACCTACAGCCGCTTGCAGAACCCGACCGTGGAGATGCTGGAAAAGCGCATCGCGCTGCTGGAAGGCGCGGAAGCGTGCCGCGCTACGGCGACGGGCATGGCGGCGATGACGGCGGCGTTGCTGTGCCAGCTGTCGGCGGGCGACCATGTGGTCGCGGGCAAGGCGCTGTTCGGATCCTGCCGCTGGCTGACCGACACGTTGCTGCCCAAGTTCGGCATCGAGACGACGACCGTTGATGCGACCGACAATGGCGCGTGGGAAGCGGCGGTGCGGCCGAATACCAAGGTCTTCTTTTTCGAAACGCCTGCCAATCCGACGATGGACGTCGTCGATCTGGCGGCCGTTTGCGGCATCGCCAAAAAGCATGGCGTCACCAGCGTGGTGGACAATGCCTTTGCCACGCCCGCGCTGCAGCGGCCGATGGAATTCGGCGCGGATGTCGTCGCCTATAGCGCGACCAAGATGATGGACGGACAGGGCCGCGTGCTTGCGGGCGCGATCTGCGGCACGGAAGATTTCATCATCAACACGCTGCTGCCTTTCCACCGGAACACCGGGCCGACGCTGAGCGCCTTCAATGCCTGGGTTGTTCTGAAGGGGCTGGAGACGCTGGACCTGCGTATCCGCCGTCAGAGCGAGAATGCGCTGAAGGTCGCCAAATTCCTGGAAGGGCGGGTGGAGAAGGTTCTTTATCCCGGCCTGGAAAGCCATCCGCAGCATGCACTGGCGATGACCCAGATGGCGATGGCTGGACCGATCTTCTCCCTCTATGTCGGGGGCGGGCGCAAGGAAGCGCATGGCCTGCTGAATGGGCTGGAGCTGATCGACATCAGCAACAATATCGGGGATTCCCGGTCGTTGATGACGCATCCGGCATCGACCACCCATTATAGCATGGCGGAAGCGGCGCGGCTGGAAGTCGGGATTACCGAGGATATGCTGCGCCTGAATGTCGGGTTGGAAGACCCGGACGATGTGATCGAGGATCTTGATCGTGCGCTCAAGTCGATAGGCCGTTGACGGGGACGGGGTGATGGGCGCATTTCTTTGACCGTGAACGCGCTTTTCCCCTTCCACGCGACCACGCGCGACATCAACGTGCATGTGGCCGTCACCTTCCTGCCGGAACAGTCCGAACCGGACCGGGGGCGCTGGTTCTGGGCCTATCATATTCGCATCGAGAATGTGGGCGACCAGCCGGTGCAGTTGCTGACCCGTCACTGGGTCATCACCGATGGGCGGGGAACGCAGCATCGCGTGGACGGCGACGGCGTGGTCGGCGAGCAGCCGGTGGTGCAGCCGGGCAAAAGCTATGACTATGTGTCGGGATGTCCGCTCAATACGCCCACGGGGTCAATGCGCGGTCATTATCATATGATCGGCGCCAGCGGGGAGACGTTCGACATCGCCATTCCCCATTTCGCGCTCATAGCCCCGGCGATTGCCGAATGAAGCGTACCCATTTGCCGTTGAATGGCCTGCGCGTGCTGGATGCGGCGGCGCGGCACCTGTCCTTCACAAGGGCTGCGGACGAGTTGGCCGTGACGCCCGCAGCCGTTGGCCAGCAGATCCGGGCGTTGGAGGACCTGCTGGGCGTCGTGCTGTTCCGTCGCACGCCAAAGGGGCTGGAATTGACGCCGGAGACGGAGGCGGGGCTGGAGGCGCTGCGTGCCGGTTTCCTGGAGTTTGAGGAAGCCGTGCGGGCGATGCAGGCGGGGCAATCGAGTTTGTCGCTGACGATCGCGGCTCCCCGCGACATCACCGCAAAATGGTTGCAGCCGCGCCTCGCCAGCTATGCGGAGAACCAGGCTGATC
Organism: Sphingobium sp. MI1205; assembly: GCF_001563285.1. Lineage (NCBI taxonomy): Bacteria > Pseudomonadati > Pseudomonadota > Alphaproteobacteria > Sphingomonadales > Sphingobiaceae > Sphingobium > Sphingobium sp. MI1205. The sequence goes on along the minus strand of NZ_CP005188.1, from coordinate 2,247,763 downwards.
TCAAATTCGCCCTGGTGGCGGCGGACGATGCGCTTGATTTTACCGAAGCCAATCTGGATTTGGCGTTGCGGCTGGCCGAAGGGCCGGGCGAGCATGAGGGCGTCAAGGTCGGCGATAGCAGTTTCGTGACCGTCGAGGCAGCGCAGGGCGGTCCTGAACACCGTATCGACTGGCCCGGCTGTCCGGCGGGCAGCGAGCCTGCGATGATTCGCGTGGCGGATGGGGGTCTTGCCATCGAAGCGGCGATCAACGGTTTCGGGCGGGCCACGGTGCCGCTGCTGCTGGCGCAGGCCGACATTGATGCAGGCCGCGTGCGGCGGGTTGGAGAGGTGGTGCCGACGCCGCTTGCCTACTGGCTGATCGCGCCCCTGCCCCAGTGGCGGCAGAAGAAGGTCAAGTCGCTGATCGAGGCGCTGACGTCCTGACCGCTGGGCGGCGGGCTTTCCTTGTCGCGCGCCTTGCTGATGCGGATATGAGGGGGAGGGGTAAGATGGCCTTTCGCGGTTGGGGTAGAAGCTGCCTTACCGTCGGTCTGCTGACATGGATGGCGCCGCCGCTTTGGGCGCAGGAGCCCTATGTCGCCGGTGTCACGGAGGCGCGGGAGAAGGAATGGCGCGGTCTCGTCGCCCTGGCGCAATCCGCTTATGCGCAAGGGCATGGCGCAGACGCGGTCGAACCTGCGCGCAAGGCGCTGGCGATCGCCGACGAACTATTCGGCCCTGATGATCCACGCGCGCTGATTTCAGCCAATGACCTGGCGCTGATACTGGAGCGGACGGGGCAGTACCGCGAGGCGGAGCAATTGTTGCGCCGCGTTTTCGATAGCTATCGACAGACGAGGGGCGAGGATGATCCGGCTTGCCAGATGGCGCTGGAGAATCTCGTCGATTTCTATCTCGCGCGCAAACGGCCCGATGCGGCGGGGCCGCTGGCGAAATATGCGTTGGAGACATTTCGCCGCACAACCGGATCGGCCAGCGAGAGCAGCAGGCGGATGGCGGGGATATTGGCGCAAATACCAGATGTTAACGCCGATATGGCGACCGATTGATCGGCTTTCTGGCGGGCTGCGTATAGCAGAAGTAATAGTTCTTCGGGTGAATTGCCAAGCGATCCGCGGCTGCTATCCCACGCTCATCCATCGGACGGGGCGTTTGATTTTCCCATAGGTTTCACCAGTGCGCGCATTGGTGTGAATTGGGGGGACTGACCACAGCGCCGGAAAAGAAATCCTATGGGTCGCAAAAAAATGAGCGGGTGATCGGCCGAGGCTGGTCGCCCGCTTTTTTCTTTGCAGGCTCAGATGCAGGTCGGATTTTCAAGACAGCGTGTTCCCATGGTGCGGTGATCGGACTTCGCTCCGATCCGAGTCGCGTCTCTGATGCTTTCAAGCGTTAACCTTGGTCAAGTCGAAGCTATAGTTCTGAAGATATAGTGTAAAAAAATAAGCTATATCCAAAGTAATAAATCATCGGTTATTTTTAAGCCGCTATAATATTAAAATGGTTAACAAAAGTCGAAATCAAGTGACTCCCCTAACTCCAACCTAATATGATGTTTCATCGGGTCAGAAATAAAAGACAAAAGGGTTAATCCGGGGCGGCAAAGGACTGGGAAGTCCTGCCGACGGGAGATTGCAGACAAGGGGCAATAGCTGATCCGCTAATGCCGTATGTCGAGGAAGAGCCATTTCGGACGCATGACAGCGTTCGGAAAGCGGTCTTCTGCGCGCTTCTTCGGTCCGTCCCCATGACGCAGGTTGGGATGGAAAGATGGATTTCGAGCGCGAATGGAATGTCGATGCCGCCGCTGACCGTCAGCAGGCGCCGGAGCCGGAGCTTGCTGCACTCGCTGCGCGGGTGAAAGGCGATCCCATTCAGCCGGGTTCAATGCGCACCGTAACGCCGGGCGCCGATGGCGTCATCGTGCTGCCTGCCGGAACCGACATCAACCAGATCGAAGTCGATGGCCGCAACCTGGTCGTGACGCTGCCGGACGGCACGCAGATGGTGATCCTGGACGGCGCGGTGGTCGTGCCCCGGATCGTCATCGGGGACGTTGAGATCCCGTCCGTCAACCTTGCCGCCCTATTGATCGGTGAAGAGCCGCAGCCCGCTGCTGGACCTGCGCGCAGTTCGGGCGGCAATTTCCTGGCCACCGATGGAGAGTTGGGCGATCCCTACGCTCTGGGCGACCTGCTGCCGCCCACCGAATTGTCGTTCACCCAGCCCGAAGAGCAAGAGATACTGCCGATCGCGCCGACCGAGGATGACGAGCCTGAGGTACAGATCGTCACGCCCGACCAGCCGGCTGGCGCCACCAACGCAACGGCTGTCGTAAGCGAAGCCGGTCTGCCCGCGCGGGGCGAGGAGCCTGCCGGTTCGGCAGCCGCTGGCGATAGCGAGCGCACCACTGGCACCATCGTCTTTTCTGCCAATGACGGGCCGTCTGTGGTCGCCATCGGCGGCGTAGCCGTGACGACTGTGGGCCAGACCTTCACGACGCCGTTGGGCGTCCTGACCATCACATCCATCGAAAGCGGATCGATCGGTTACAGTTACACGCTGAGCGACAATGTCGTCGGCGCGCCGCCAGCCGAGGTCTTTACCGTGACCGTCACTGACGCGGACGGGGATGAGGCAACGGCGACGCTGACCATCTCCATCACCGACGATGTTCCGCTTGCGGTCGATGACGCGGACAGCGCGACGGAGGACGGCCCGCTGGTCGCCGACGGCAATGTGCTGACCGGAGCGGGGGGCAGCGACGCCAACGACACGGATGGCGTCGCGGACGTCGAAGGCGCGGACGGCATAGCCAGCGTCACGACCGGCACTTTCGAGGGGACATACGGCACCCTGGTCCTGTCCGCAGGCGGCGGTTACCGGTATGAGCTGGCGAACGATAACCCGGCTGTCCAGTTCCTGACGCCTGGCCAGACGCTGACCGACAGCTTCAGCTATACGATCACGGATGCGGATGGTGACACATCGTCCGCGACGCTGACCATCACCATCAACGGCGCGGATGACGGCGTCACGATCACCGGCCTGACCGATGGGCCGGGCGCGAACGGCGCGGAACTGGTCGTCCTTGAAAACGATCTGGCCGATGGCAGCTCGCCCGATGCGGCGGCGCTGACCCAGGGCGGATCGTTCAGCGTAAGCGGCCCGGATGGCCTGACCACCGTCACTGTGGGCGGCGTGACGGTGCTGGCTGACGGCGCATTTGTCGCGGGGCAGGTGGTGACGACGCCGCTTGGCACGCTGACCATTACCGGTTTCACCGCGACCAGCCAGCAGGGCGGCGTGCCCACGGCGGGCAGCTTTACCTATAGCTTCGTGCTAGCCGACAACAGCCTGGATCATGGCGCTGCGGGCGCGGACAATCTGTTCGAGAGCTTTGCCGTGGTGGCGACCGACCGCAACGGATCGACGGCGGCGGGGGCGATCGACGTCCAGATCGTCGATGACCTGCCCGTGGCGCGGGCCGATGTAGATGGCGTGGCGGCGGGCACCTATGGTCCCGAAGGCGGCAATGTCATCAGTGGCGCGGGCACGGTATCCGGCGCGGCGGGAGCGGACACGCGCGGCGCGGATGGCGCGGTCGTGGCTGGCGTCGCGGCTGGAGCGGGCGGGGCAGCGCTGGTCAATGCCGAGACTGTCGGACAGGTCATTCAGGGCGCTTATGGCAAGCTGACGCTGAATGGCGATGGCAGCTACAGCTATGCGCGCGACGCAGGCACGCCGGGGGGCGTGAGCGACAGCTTCACCTACACGCTGCGCGACGGCGATGGCGACCTGAGCGCCGCCACACTTCGTATCGATATCGCAAACAGCGATGTGATGATCATTTCGATCCCGCGCATCGGCGAGGGTACGGTGGTCGATGAATCCGGCCTGGATGAAGGCGTCGGACCTGCGCCGGGATCGAACGCCGAGGCCGATGTCGAAACGACTTCGGGTGTCATCACCTATACCGCGCCTGACGCGCCCTCGACCGTGACGATCAACGACATTCCGGTTATCGAGGCGGGGCAGCGGATCGAAACGGACAAGGGCTATCTGGAGATCATCTCCATCAGCGAAGGCCGGATCGAATATAGCTATACGCTGACCGCCAACACCGACAATAGCGGTGGCGCGCCGGTCACCGACAGTTTCGAGGTGACGGTGACCGATGTCGATGGCGACAGCGCCACCGACACGCTGGTCATCACCATATTGGACGATCAACCGACCGCCTTGTCGGATGTTGATTTCGTCAAGGAAGATGGGCCGCTGGTCGCCGATGGCAATGTGCTGACGGGGTCGGGGGGTGGCGACTTGAACGCCACTGACGGCGTTGCTGACGTTCAGGGCGCCGATGGCGCGACCGTTACCGGCATTTCCTTCGGCGGAGCGGAAGGCGAGGTTGGTCAGCCTATCAAGGGCGTCTATGGCACCCTGCTGATCCAGGAAGGCGGCGGCTACGTCTATACGCTCGACAACGCCAATGGCGTCGTACAGGGCCTCGATTCCACCGAGACGCTGACCGAAACCTTTACCTACGTAATCACTGACGGCGACAATGACAGCGCGCAGGCGTCCTTGGTTATCACGATTGAGGGTAGCAACGACGGGGTGAGCATCAATGGCCTGAGCGGCCAGGGTGCGGAATTGACCGTGCGTGAAGATGATCTTCTGGACGGCACCTCCCCCGACGAGGGCGGGTTGACGCAGGCAGGCGAATTTACGCTGACCGCGCCTGACGGGGTTGCGACCATCACGGTCGGCGGCCAGACGATCTTTGCCAATGGATCTTTCGTTTCGGGCGTGGTCATCACCAACGCCTATGGCACGCTGACCATTGATAGCTTCACGCCCACGCCGGGCGCCGATGGCGATGTGATCGGCGGCACCGTTCATTACAGCTATGTGCTGAACGACAACACGCTGCTGCACACTGGCGCGGATGGGGCGAGCCTGACGAACAGCTTCCCGGTGGAAGTGACCGATAGCGACGGGTCGAAGGCCAACGCCAGCCTGGACGTTGCCGTGCTCGACGATGCGCCGCAAGCGCGCGACGATGCTGCGACCCAGCCGGCGGAAGATGCCGCGATGCTCATCAACGTCATCACGGGTGAGGGCACGACGACGGGCGCAGCCGGGGCTGACACGCTTGGCGCGGACGGCGTCAATCTGGCGGTTGGCGGGCAACTGGTCCTGACGAGCGGTCCTGCTCAGGGCACGGCGGTTTATCAGGGCAATGGCGTGTTCCTTTACACGCCGACAGCCGGTGCGACGGGTGAGGACCAGTTCACCTACACCATCACCGATGGCGACGGGGACAGTTCCACCGCGACCGTGACCATAGTGCTGGCGGGCGACTCTACGCCTGTCGTGCTGGTCAGCGACCTGACGGTGTCGGAAGCGGGCCTTCCCAACGGAACGCAGGCGGCGGGCGATAGCGAGACAGCGAGCGGGGCGATGACGATCACGACCGGCGGCGACACGCTGGCCAAGGTCGAGGTTCAGGGAAGCAATGGCTGGGTCGATGTGACCGGCGCGACGGTGGGATCGCCGGTGGTGGTTCAGGGCGCGGCTGGAACCTTGACGGTGACGTCGGACGGTCTTGGCCAGTATAGCTACAGCTATACGCTGACCGCCAACAATCCGGCGCATCCGGACAGCAACCCTTCCGATGGAGACGGCATCAGCGGTGCGGCCGACACATTGCCGGGCGACAGCTTTGCCGTCCGCGTGACGGACAGCGATGGCGATGTGTCGCCGTCCGCCAGCATTGATGTGACGGTGCAGGATGACGCGCCGATCCTGGCGGTCGATGGCGATACGACTGTGGTCGAAGGCGCGACGCTGAACGGCACCTGGTCGCAGACGATTGGGGCGGACCAGCCGGGTGCTTCGACGGTCGTGCTGGTGGGCGCGAACAGCTATGCGATCGGTACGCCGATCGACACGGGGCTGGGCACGCTGACGGTCAACGCCAACGGCACCTGGAGCTTTGTCTCCGACAATAATCTGAACAATGGGTTGAACCCGTCGGTCAGCTTCACCGTCAAGGTGACGGACGCTGACAATGACGTTGCGCAGGACACGCAGACCATCTCCATCACCGACGGAGCGGGGCCGTCCGCAGGCGCGCCGTTGAGCCTGCAGATGGACGACCAGAATCTGGCCGATGGCCGTACGCCGGGCGCGGATGATTTTGCTTCGGGCAAGATCAGCTTCACCGCCGGGTCGGACGCGCTGGGCTTTGCCTTTGCATCGAGCGTGGCGACATTGGGCGGCGGGCTGACGTGGAACCGGGTGTCCGACACGCTGATCGAGGGTTGGGACGGGCCGGTGGGCACCGGGACCAAGATCGTCGCGCTGACGCTGACGGCTTCGCCGCTGGCGGCCGGGCAGACCGGCGAGGTGACGGTCACCGCGACCCTGCTGAACAATTATGACAGCCACCCCACCTTTACCGCCGACGATGTGGCGGCGCTGGGGAATATCGCGGTCGTCGCCTCGGATCAGGATGGCGACAGCGCGTCGGTCGCGGTGACGCTGTCAGTGTCCGACGACATTCCTTCGCTGAGCGTTGATGGCCAGACCAGCGTGGTCGAAGGCGCGACGGCGAGCGGCACCTGGTCGCAGACGATTGGGGCGGACCAGCCGGGCGCTTCGACGGTCGTTCTGGTGGGGGCGAACAGCTATGCGGTCGGTACGCCGATCGATACGGGTCTGGGCACGCTGACGGTCAATGCCAACGGCACCTGGAGCTTTGTCTCCAACAACAACCTGAACAATGCGCTGAACCCGTCGGTCAGCTTCACCGTCAAGGTGACGGACGCGGACAATGACGTTGCGCAGGACACGCAGACCATCTCCGTCACCGATGGGGCGGGGCCGAGCGCGACGAAAAATGCAGCGGTCACGGTCGATGAAGAAGCGCTGAGCACCATAAATGCGCAGGGTACGAACCCGGCTTCGCCAGCCGAGGCGGGCAGCGATACCGTCAGTTTCCTGGCGGGATCGGACAACATCACCGGCGTGGCGTTCACGACGGTCGCGGGGATTACCGCCAATGTTGACGGGGTCGCGGGCGACGATATCGTGTGGACGCTGGACAGCCCCACCCAGATCACCGGCACGATTGGCGGGATCGCGGCGATCACGCTGACCCTCGTTCCGCCGGCGCTGCCTATCCTGGCCGGGGCATCGGGATCGGCGACCGTATCGGTCACGATCAGCGACAATTTCCCGCATCCCTTTGGCGGGACAGGCAATATCGTCATCAGTGGGATCACGGTGACGGCGGTCGATACGGATAATAGTATCGCATCGGCGACTGCGCAGGTCACGGTGATCGACGATGCGCCGATCGGCACGGCTCCGCTGGCGGTGAGCGTTACCAACAGCGCAAACCAGACGAGCAGTGCGTTCCTGGATGCCGATTTTGACGTCGATAATAATTATGGGGCGGATGGCGGGAAGATCATCTTCACCCAGGCTTCCATCGACACATTAATCGCGCGAGGGCTGACTTCGGGATCGCAGGCGTTGAGCTACGCGATTTCGCCCGACGGCTTGACGCTGACGGCCAGCAACACCGGCGGGTCGGTCTTTACCGTCCAGCTTCAGCCGACATCCTTTTCCGACAAATATGTCGTCACCATGCATCAACCGCTCGATTCACTGACTACGGTGGATTTCAATGGCGGTGGGTATGACTTTGTCGGTGGCAATGGCGCGTGGGCCGGCTTCTCGACAGCTGGTAACGACAACAGTAGGGACCTGCTGCTGACGCCAATGACCAGCGGCATTGACGGCGGCACGATGAACACCAACGCCTCTGAAGGCGGTGTCAGCGACGGCAACTCAGTGAAACTGGGCGAGGCCGTCCGGGTTGATTTCGTTGTTGATCTCACCGGGGCGCCGGAAGCGGGCAAGGATTACAGCGACCTCACCAACCAGAACCACGCTTTTGAAGCGCACTATAATGTGAACGGCGCTTCGGCCCTGTTCACATCAATCGGTAACAACAAGACCACCAGCGTCCGGCTCGTCGCGCGCGATGATGTCGATGCCGACAATGACATCGGTGACGGCGTCAAGGACACGATCAATGCCGTCGCTATCAGCTATAATGGTGAGACGAAGCAGGTCACCGTCGATGGTGCTGTCACGGTTGGCGGGCATGTGTTCAACGTCACGTTCAGCGGTCAGGAAGCGACCGTAACGAATGTGGTGGATAATACTCGCATTGGCGCGTTCACGGCGACCCAGTATAACAGCATCGAGTTCCACCATGCGGGTGGCGAGACGTTCAAGATCGGCGACTTCTTTGCAGCCGTTCAAACGACGCAGCCGGTCAACTTTACCATCCCCGTCACGATCATCGACGGCGACGGCGACAGTACGGCTAGCGGGAACCTGTCGATCACGGCGACCGCGCCAACATCGCCAGTGCCGCCGATCGCGCTCGACCTGGATGGCGACGGGCTGGAGTTTGTGGGTCTGTCGGCTGGCGTCCATCATGATTATGGCGCCGGGCTGGTCAATACGGCCTGGGTTTCGTCCGACGACGGGCTGCTCGCTCACGCAACGGGCGGGGGGTACGACATCGTCTTTGCCGACGACGCGCCGGGGGCCGCGAGCGACCTGGAAGGGTTGCGGCTGGCCTATGACAGCAATCGCGATGGGGTCTTCGACGCCAAGGACGCTGCCTTTGCCGAGTTCGGCATCTGGCAAGACGCCAACAGCAACGGGCGGGTCGACGCTGGCGAGTTCAGGTCGCTGACCGATGCGGAGATCGCCGCCATCGAATTGACGTCCGATGGCGCAAGCTATCAGGCCGCTGGCGGCGACGTCACGGTTCTGGGCGAGGCGAGCTATATCCGGGCCGATGGCACCAAGGGCACGGTCGGGGACGTCATGTTCGCGACTTCCAGCCTGAGCGAGGCGAGCAAGACGACGGAGACCAGCAGCAGCGCCTTCAATCAGGCACTGATCGCGGCCAGCCTGGTCGCGGTGGCGGGTGCGGTTGAAGCGGTCGAGCAGGAGCCGGCGCCGGTCGTTGCCGAACAGGATGCGCCGCTGGCCGACGCAATGCTGGCAAGCACGGCCCCGGTCGAGGCGGAAGCATCGTTGGAGGACAGCCAGTCCACATCGCTCGGCTCCACCGAAGATCCAGCCTTGCAGTCGGGCGACGAGCCTGTCGCGGACAGCAGCCATGGCGGGGACGAACCCGTGACGGATCATGCGACGCTGGCTGATGCCAGCGATGCGCCGGCTCCGCTGGAGGCCAGCGTCGAAACGGCGCAGCCCGATCTTGGCGATCATCAGGGGCTGCTGGCGCAGTCGATCGACCTGCCTGCATTCGACGGCAGCGCGGCACTGCTTGCGGTTGCGCAGAGCGCTGCCCCGACAAATGTCGCCGAGGTCGTCAGCGAAGCGCTGGGCGCGATCGGTGCACCGGATATCGACACGCTGCTGGCAGCGCTGCCGGGGGACATTGCGCCTGCGCTGTTCAATCCGATTGCGGCCGAACCGATCGACACCGGCCACATGGCGTTCGCGGCGTCCGTCTTCGACGCGGCCCTTGCCGCGCATGACGCGATGGCGGTGGCCCATGGCTGATCGGCGGACAGGCGAAAACACGAACTCTCGCGGGGATATAATGGGGAGATTGATGATGAAAAACGGGGTGGGAAGGATTGCCACTTTCGGCCTGCTGGTGGGGATGATGTCGAGCGCGGCCTGGGCCGCGCCTGCTTCGCCCCTCTTGCAGCTGGGCAAGGCGGAGCTGAACGATGCGCTGAGAAGCCGTTACGATACGGCGGTAGCGGCGAGCGGGGACGCCAGCCTGCGTGCGGCACAGGATAGCCGCTGGGTCTGGGCCGTCGAGGCCAAGAACCAGTGTGGCATCGCGATCGGCTTCATGAAATCCGGCACGAAGGATGCGGACAGCATCAACAAGTGCGACGAGTTTGTGGCGCGCCTCTCGGCATCGCCACCGCCGCCGGTGTCGGCCGCAGTTCCAGCCCCACCCGCGCTGGACTGTACCGCACCGGCGGTGTCCATCTTCTTCGACTGGAACATGGACACGCCGCTGCCCGAAGGGGCGGCGACGGTCGGTCAGCTGACGCAGTCTGCCGGTCAGTGCGGATGGACGCGTTTCGGCGTCACCGGTTACACCGACACGTCGGGCAGTACCCGTTACAATGACGGCCTGTCGCTTCGCCGCGCGCAGAATGTCGCCAGCCTGCTGGGTCAGGGCGGCATCGCCGCGGACGCCATCACGGTCAGCGGCCTGGGCGAGACCCAGTTGAAGATCGAAACGGCCGACGGCGTGCGCGAGCCGATGAATCGCCGCGTCGAAATCACGGCAAGCACGAATTGAAGGGGGAGGCGAACATGACATTCATGCGCAAGACATGCGGCAGCCTGATCGCCCTTTGTGTGGCGACAATGGCGGGAACGGCCTGGGCCCAGACAACGGACCTGAAAAGCGCGATCTCCGCGGCGATCGACAGCCATCCGGAAATCAACCAGGCGATCCAGAACAAGGAAGCCATCGAGTTTGAGCGTGAGCAGGCCAAGGGGCTTTACCTGCCGCGCGTGAGCATCGAGGCGTCGGCGGGCGTGCGGCGGCTGGAAAACGCCACGCGGCGCGCCATCGGCATTGAGGACCAGACGCTCTGGCCGCTCGAAGCCGGACTGGTCGCGGAGCAGACGATCTGGGATTCGGGCTATCGCAGTGCCGAAAAGCGGCGTCAGGCTGCCCGGATCGACGGCGCGGCGTTGCGCGTCGGGGAGCGGTCTCAATTCGTGGCGCTGAACGTCACGCGCCAGTATCTTGACTATATGCTCCAGCAGCGGGTGGTCGCGGCGGCGGAGGACAATATCGCCTTCCACCGCAAGCTGCTCGGCGACCTGGGCGAAGGCGTGAGCCAGGGTTCTATCAGCATCGCCGACCAGCAGCAGGCCGAGGAACGGTTGCAGGCCGCGCTCGTCCGCAAGAGCGAGGCGGAGCAGGACCTGACCAATGCGGCGATCAGCTTTCGCACGCTGACCGGCCTGTCGATCGATCAGGTCAGCATGCCCGATCCGGTGACGAGCGCCGTGCCGCCGACACTGGAGGAGGCCATCGGAGCTGCGCGCACGCATAACCCGCTGATCCGGGAGGCCGAGGCCGATATTCAGGCCGCCCGGGCGGTCGTGGATGAAGCCCAGTCCGAACTCGGCCCGACGGTGACGCTAGAAGGGCGTGGACGTGTCGGCGAGGACGTCGATGGCTTCAAGGGCAGCACCAATGATGTGCAGGGCCGCGTGGTCATGCGCTGGCAGCTGTTCAACGGCGGCATCAACCGCGCGAAGGTGCAGGAAATGACCCGCCGGGCGAGCGAGGCGCGTTTCCGCCTGAGCCAGCGCCAGCGCGAGGCGGAGGAGGATGTCCGCACCGCATGGAACCGCTGGGACACGGAAAAGAAGCGTCTGGCTGACCTGTCGCGGCAGGGCACCGTGTCGGATTCGCTGCTGGTATCCTATCGCGAGCAGTTCAATGTCGGACGGCGTTCGCTGCTGGACGTACTGGACAGCCAGAACACGCGTTTCAACACGCAGGTTCGCAGCGAAACGGCGCGATTCTCGGAAATTTTCGCGCAATATCAGATCCTGGCCGCGACCAACCAGCTGCTCGATACGCTGGGAATCGCGCAGCCTTCGGGTGCGGATCCCTATGCGCGGAAGAAATATGATGTGCCGGATCTGCCGCCCGCCGAATTGCAGCGGCGGCGCTATCCGGGCTGAGTTTCCATCTTTGGGGTCACTCCGGCGTGGAGCCAGGGTGGCGCGGGGTAAGCAATGTTGGAACGAAGCACAGTCAGCTTGGCCGAATGGCTGAGCCATGAAGGCGCGCCCGGCGACGAGCTGGCCGACTGCATCGCCCATGTGGCGCGGCATTTCGACCGTTCGCCGGGGATCGTCAGCCTGCGCGCGGGGCTGGCGGTCGATGAATCGGGGCGCTTGCCCTTTCACCAGGCGGAATCGGCGCTCGACCAGATCGGCCTGCTGACCGATCACGTCCGGGGCAGGCTGGACAAATGGCGGCCGGGTAACCTGCCCGCCATCCTGCCGTTGCGGAACAGTCGTTTCCTGCTGCTGCTCGATGTGCGGCAGGGGGACGCGCTGGTGCAGTTGCCCCATGCGAGCGAGCCGGTATGGGCGCCGATCAGCGACCTGGCGGGACATTTCACCGGCGAAGCGCTGGTGGTCATGGCTGATCACGGGCGTGAACGCGCCGAGGAACGGCCCTGGGACCAGCGGGCGCGGCAGCACTGGTTCTGGCGCGAGGTGTGGCGGACGCGGGGCGCGTTCGGCTATGTCATGCTCGCCGCCGCGATCATCAACTTGCTCGCCTTCGCGCTGCCGCTGTTCACGATGAACGTCTATGACCGGATCATCCCGAACAAGGCTGCGTCCAGCCTTTGGGTGCTGGGCGCGGGCGTGATATTGGCCTTTGCCCTCGACTTCGCGTTGCGGCTGGCCCGCGCGCGGCTGGTCGATGAGGCGGGGCGCGAGATTGACGAGCGCCTGTCGCAACGATTGTTCGAAAAGGTGATGAACGTCCCGCTCGCCAGCCGCGCGGGCAGCACCGGGGCGCTGGCGCGGCGCGTTTCCGAATTTGAATCGGTGCGTGAGTTCTTTACCTCGACTACCGTCGTCCTGGCGATTGACGTGCTGTTTCTGTTCTTCTTTGTCGCAATCATCGCACTTTTGGGGGGCTGGCTGGCCATCGTACCGGTCGTCATGATGGGGGTCATGGCGAGTGCGGGATTTTTCCTGCAACGGTCGATGGCCCGCTTGTCGCGTGATGCACAGGCGGACGCCAGCCTGCAAAGCGCGGCGCTGGTCGAAGCGATCGGCGGCATCGAGACGCTGAAGGCGTGCCGGGCGGAAGGGCGCATGCTGGAACGCTGGCGCCGTTATGCGCGGATGAGCGCCGCGACGCAGGAACAGCTGCGGCGGTTGAGTTCGACCAGCGTCACGCTGGCGGCGCTGTGCCAGCAGGTTACGAGCATCGCGCTGGTGATCGGCGGTTTCTACATGTTCGCGGCGGGCGATATTTCGATGGGCGCGATCATCGCCATCGTCATGCTGGCCGGGCGTTCGCTTGCGCCGGTGGGGCAGCTTGCCTTTGTGATCGTGCGGGCGCGGCAGGCCATCACGACGCTGGGCAGCCTGCAAACCCTGATCGACCAGCCCGATGAGCGGCTGGACGGCGCGCGCGGCATCATCCCCAAGATCCGCAAGGGAGCGATCGTCGCCAAGGATCTGGAGTTTTCCTATCCCGGCGCAAGTCAGCCGAGCCTGCGTGGCATCAACCTGCGGGTCGAGCCAGGCGAGCGTATCGGCATTATCGGTCGGGTGGCGTCGGGCAAATCGACGCTGGGCAGGGTGATCTGCGGCCTTTATCCGCCGACTGGTGGCCTGCTGACCATCGATGAGATCGACAGCCGCCAATATCATCCGCACGAGTTGCGCTCCGCCTTTCGCTATGTCGGTCAGGACGCCGAGCTGTTCAGCGGGTCGGTTCGCGAAAACCTGCTGCTGGGCGGGCGCGAGGCGGATGACGACAAGCTGCTGGAGGCGCTGGAGCGTTCGGGGGCGTCGCGCTTCTTCGGGCGCGATGCGGCGGGCTTCGACCTGCATATCGGCGAGCGGGGCAATCGGCTGTCTGGTGGACAGAGGAGCTTCCTGGTGCTGGCGCGGGCGTTGGTCGAACCGGCCAAGCTGCTGTTCCTGGACGAGCCGACCGGGGCGATGGACAACCAGACCGAAAATCTGTTCATCGACCATCTGGAAAAGGCGCTGGAGCCGGAACAGACGCTGATCGTATCCACGCATCGCCATGCACTGCTGCGAATTGTCGATCGGCTGATCGTCATAGATCAGGGCGTCGTGCTGGCAGACGGACCGCGTGACGAGATTATCGGTCAGTTGCAACGCGGGGCGGGGCAATGAGCGCGCTGGTCCGCAGCGTCGGTTTTGCAGCGCCGGTTGCGCTGGCGGTGGCCATGGCGGCTTTCTGGCATGCGGAGCCGCCGCACCCGGCGATGCAGGCGAAGATCGTCGAGGCCGCTCCGACGATCCCGCGTCAATATGTGGCGCTGGTCGCGATGACCGAGCGCGCCGATGCGGTGTCGGAGGGTGAGAAGGCGCGGGAGGAAAATCAGCGTCTTGGCTTTGCCAATGGAGGGATGGCGGTGGCCAAGCCCTTCCGCGCCGTGGGGCAAGCGGGCGAGGACCATGATCGCGCCCTGCAATGCCTGACGCAGGCCATCTATTATGAAGCGGCCCGTGAGCCGGAGGGCGGCCAGCGCGCCGTTGCCCAGGTGGTGTTGAACCGCGTGCGCCACCCCGCCTTTGCCAAGACGGTGTGCGGCGTTGTCTATCAGCGGTTCGACGCTGCGGTTTGCCAGTTCAGCTTCGTATGCGACGGATCGCTCGCGCGGCGGCCCTTGCCTGCCCTGTGGGACCGGGCGAAGCGGATCGCGTCGGACGCGCTGGCCGGACGGGTGGAAAAAAATGTCGGGACAGCCACCCATTATCATGCCGATTATGTGTTTCCCCGCTGGGCGCCGCATCTGGGCAAGCTGGCGCAGATCGGTGCGCATATCTTCTACCGCTGGCCCGGCAGCTGGGGGCTGCCGGGGGCGTTTAACGGGCGATATGCCGGTGGAGAGCATATACCGGCGTTTGATGCGTCGCGCCTGGCCGCTGCGGCAGAGCCTGTGATGGACTATCCCCCGGTGGCGGCATTGCCGGAACGGCGGGCGGCCAATGATGTGGGCGGACGGATGGACCCCAGCAAGGGCTGGAAACTGTCCATCGCCGATCCGTCGCCAAGCGGCGGCGCATTGGGCGACATGCTGGCCCGGCAGCAAAAGGCCGCGCTCATCGCGCTGGCCGCCGACGATCATAATTTCCAAGGGGTGCAACCATGATGTCGCGCTGGATCAGCTGGCTGCGAGGGCAACCGGGCAACAAGCAGGTCATATTGTACAGCGGGGGCGGCATGCTGGCTTTTCTGCTGTGGGCCAGCCTGGCGCCGGTGGATGAGGTAACGCGCGGGCAAGGGCGGGTGATCCCGTCCAGCAAGGCGCAGGTCATTCAGTCGGCCGAACCCACGACGATCGAGGAAATACTGGTTCGATCCGGGCAGAAGGTGAGCAAGGGGCAGCTTCTGGTGCGGCTGGACGACGCCATGCTGGCGTCGGAACTGGGGCAGATTCAGGCGGAGACGCGGTCGCTGACGGCGCGGGCCGGGCGGCTGGAGAAGGAAGGCATGGGGGAGGGCGCTGCCTGTACGAGCGGTGGCCCCGAATGCCAGCAGGAGCAGGCGCTCGCCGCCGTCCGGCAGTCGGCGCTGCAGAGCAAGCAGGACGCCATGTCGGCGCAGGTCGAGCAGCGCCGCCGGGAACTCGGCGAAGCGCAGGCGACGATCGCGAGCCTTTCGGGAAGCGTCCAACTATCCCGGCAGCGCGTCGCGATGCTGGAGCCGCTGGCCGCCAAGTCGATCATTCCACAGACTGAATTGCTCGATGCCCGGCGCGAGCTGGTGGATGCGCAGGGGCGATTGAACGCCGCGCAACAGCAGGCTTCGCGCGCTTCGGCGGCGATCCGCGAAGCGCAGGCGCAATTGTCCGAAGCCAATTTCCAGTTCAGGCAGGATGCGTTGAACGAACGCAGCCAGCTGGAAGCGAAGATAGCGGTGAACAGCGAATCGCTTCGCGGGGCGAAGGGCCGGGCGCAGCGGGCGGAAATCCGATCCCCGGTCGATGGCGTGGTCAACGACGTGCAGGTGACGACCATTGGTGGTTTCGTGAGCCCTGGCCAGAAGATCATGCAGGTTGTCCCGGTGGGTGACAAGCTGCTGGTCGAAGCGCGGGTGAAGCCCAATGACATCGCCTTCATCAAGACCGGCGACCGCGCGGTGGTGAAGGTGACGGCTTATGATTTCTCCATCTACGGCGGGCTGACCGGTACGGTGCAGCAGGTGGCGGCGGACAGCGTCTATGACGAAACGACGCGGGAAGCCTATTTCACGGTGGTCGTGGAGACGGATCGCGCTTGGCTGGGCACTGGTGCGCACAAGCTGCCGATCACGCCGGGCATGGTGTGCGATGTGGAGATCATCACCGGCCGCAAGTCAGTTCTGGCCTATCTGCTCAAACCGATCATGAAGGCCCGGTCGGAGGCGCTGCGGGAACGGTGAGCGTCGGCGCTATCGCGCGGCGAACTGCACCGGTTGCGGCGTGGTCACGCGATAGCCATGGGTCCAGCGGCCATAGGCGTTGAAGCTCATGATGGGCCGGTAGTCGCTGACTTGCGACGAGGGCAACACTTTGTCGGTCATATTGTCGAGGATCATCAGGGCGCTGTCGATCCGCACCGCCAATACGGCATGGTCGGCCTGCCGCACCAGGTCGCGGGCGATGACGAGGAACATGGCGCGGCGGTCGAACCCGGCGGCCTCAAGCAGCTTCATCTTGGCGATGGCGTAATCCTCGCAATCGCCGGAGCCGCGAAGCAGGGATTGGCTGGCCGGCGCCCAGCTGTCGCCGCCATTGCGATCGTCGGTGAAGCGCAGCCGTTGATTGACCCAGCGGTTGATCATTTCGACCTGCTGCTGCGGCCCCGCGGCCCGCGCGGCATGAAGCATGTTGCTCCACAGCCCCCTGCCATTGAGCGGTTGGACTATGGATGCCCATTTGGCGTCGAGCGTCGTGCGTCCGATGGGCAGGGCGACTGAGCCGAAAATGTCAGGCTGGCCGAGGCGCGGCGCAGGCTGAAGCGGGGCCTGAGCGGCACGCGTTTGCATGACAAATGCGCTGGTTTCCGGCGCAGGCGCAGGCGTGAAGCCGCGCATGAAGGCCGGGGTCAGTTCCGGCTGGCGATAATCCAGCCCGTTGGTGGCCACGGAAAGCTGAACGCCCTGCAACTGCCAGCCAGGCAGCTTGCCCATGAAGTCGCCCATGCGGCGGCTGTTGACGATGGCCGTCGGCAGCGGGGATGCTGGCGCCCAGTCGCTGCTGACCGTGCCGCCCTGCTGTGCGCTGATCGCGGCAAGGCGGCTCATGCCTCCCGCAAGAAGATTGGCCGAAATGCGGTCGGCCGGAGAATAGGCCACGCGACCTTGCCCGCCATAGGGGGCCGAGGACGGCGCGAGGGGCGCCTGCGCGGTCGCATGACCGCTCGATCCTGCCAGCAGCAGCGCCGGAATGGCGCGCAAGGCAGTGGAGCGAAGGGACGGGACGAAGCCTGACATGCTTCGCACCATCACAAAGAAGATTGAACATAGAGTGCGCCGCGCTGGTTAACGCGGCGCTAGGCATTAATGGCCGGTTTCAGGCGTCAATCGCCTCTTCGTCCACCGTTGCGGCATTTTCCTGGATGAAGGCGAAGCGGTGGGCAGGATTGGTCCCCATCAGCCGATCGACCAGTTCGCGCACCTGCTGCCGGTCCTCAATATCGTCGGGCAGGGTGATGCGAATAAGGCCGCGCGTCTTGGGGTCCATGGTCGTTTCGCGCAGCTGCATCGGGTTCATCTCTCCCAGCCCCTTGAAGCGGCTGATATCGACCTTCTTGCCCTTGAACTCGGTACGCAGCAGTTCCTCGCGATGGGCGTCATCCTTGGCGTAGAGGCTCTTGCCCCCTGCCGTCAGGCGGTAGAGCGGCGGTTGGGCGAGGTAGAGATGCCCGCGCCGCACCAGTTCCGTCATTTCCTGGAAGAAGAAAGTCATGAGTAGTGTCGCGATATGCGCGCCGTCGACGTCAGCATCGGTCATGATGACGATGCGTTCGTAGCGCAGATTGTCGGGATTGCAGTCCTTGCGCGTGCCGCAGCCCAGCGCCAGGATCATGTCCGCGATTTCCTGGTTGGCGAGGATCTTCGCATTATTGGCCGACGCGACGTTCAATATCTTGCCGCGCAGGGGCAGGATCGCCTGCGTCTTGCGATCGCGCGCCTGCTTGGCCGATCCGCCTGCCGAATCGCCTTCGACCAGGAAGATTTCCGTGCCGTCGGGATCGTCGGTCGAACAGTCGGTGAGCTTGCCGGGCAGGCGGAGCTTGCGCGCGCTGGTCGCTGTCTTGCGCTTGACCTCTTTTTCGGCCTTGCGCTTCAGCCGCTCGTCCATGCGGTCGATGACATAGGCGAGCAGCGCCTTGCCCCGTTCCATATGGTCGGACAGGAAATGGTCGAAATGGTCGCGCACGGCATTTTCCACCAGGCGTGCGGCCTCTGGACTGGTCAGACGGTCCTTGGTCTGGCTTTGGAATTGCGGGTCGCGGATAAAGACCGACAGCATGATTTCCGACGATGTCACGATGTCGTCGGCGGTAATATCCTTCGCCTTCTTGTTGCCGACCAGATCGGCAAATGCGCGGATGCCCTTTACCAGCGCGGCGCGGACGCCGGTTTCATGGGTGCCGCCGTCGGGCGTCGGAATGGTGTTGCAGTACCAGCTATAGCTGCCATCCGACCAGAGCGGCCAGGCGATCGCCCATTCCACGCGGCCTGCCGTATCGGGAAAGTCCTGGCTGCCGGAAAAGAAGGCGCTGGTGGCGCATTCGCGCGATCCGATCTGTTCCTTCAGATGGTCGGCAAGGCCGCCGGGGAATTGGAACACGGCTTCAGCGGGCGTGTCGTCGCTGATGAGTTCGGGCGCGCACTTCCAGCGGATCTCAACGCCTGCGAACAGATAGGCCTTGGACCGGGCGAGGCGGTAGAGTCGCGCGGGCTTGAACTTCTGCTCGCCGAAAATTTCATGGTCGGGGATGAAGCTGACCGATGTGCCGCGCCGGTTGGGCGCCGCGCCGACCTTTTCAAGGCCGCTGGTCGGAAGGCCCTGGGAGAAGCTCTGGCGGAACAATTCCTTGTTGATGGCGACTTCGACCACGGTCACCACCGACAGCGCGTTCACAACGCTGATGCCAACGCCGTGGAGGCCGCCCGACGTAGCATATGCCTTGTCAGTGAACTTGCCGCCTGAATGGAGGGTGGTGAGGATCACCTCCAGCGCCGACTTGTCAGGAAATTTGGGGTGCAGCCCGACCGGAATGCCACGGCCATTGTCGGTGATGGTCAGCTTGTTGCCGGGTTCCAGCAAGACCTCGATCCGCGTCGCGTGGCCCGCGACCGCTTCGTCCATGCTGTTGTCGAGCACTTCGCTGGCCAGGTGGTGCAGCGCCCGTTCGTCCGTGCCGCCGATATACATGCCGGGGCGGCGGCGCACCGGTTCCAGCCCTTCCAGGACTTCGATGGACGATGCGTCATAACCGGAGGAAGAAAGGGGCTGGCTCGCGAACAGATCGGACATGCGCACAAGCTATAAGGGGGTGCGCGGCTGGCGCAAGAAGAAGGGGCCGGTTCCTTGGCGAAACCGGCCCCTTTCAATGCCTGATTGCGATTAGCGGACGCGCGGGCCGCCAAAGGGCAGTGGGGGCGGCGGACGCCGGGTGCCTCGCGGCAACTGGGCCTGATAGGCGCGGCCGCAATGTTCGACGCAATAGGGGAAGCCGGGGTTCACCGCCTGGCCGCAGAAGTGGAAGTCGGGTTCGCCCGGATGGCCCATCGGCCATTTGCAGATCCGTTCCGTCAGGTCGAGCAGCGTCGTCTTGCCCGCGATTTCCGGGCTGGGCTTTGCGGGCACCAGGCGGCGTGGCGGGGCGGGAGGGATTGGCGCCTGCTGGTCGCCAGGACCCTGGCGCAGGAAGCCGCCAGGCCCAACCGAAATGATGCGCGGCTGAGGGGCGGGGGGCGGGGCATCCGCTGCGGGAGCGGAGGCTGACGGAGAGATCGCCGCCACCGTCACCGGTGTAGGGTGGCGCACAGGCGCAGGGGTGCTGTGCTGAATCGGCGCGGGTTTGGGCGTTTCCGTTTCAACGGCAGGCGCGGGTTTGCGCACCGGCGCCGCCTTTTTGGGTGCCTCGTTAGCCTTTACAGGTGAGGGACGCGATTGCAGGCCAAGGCGGTGCGCCTTGCCGATAACCGCGTTACGGCTGACCCCGCCCAGCTCTTCTGCGATCTGGCTGGCGGTCAGGCCTTTTTCCCACATTGCCTTGAGCTGGTCGATACGCTCGTCGGTCCAGGACAATGAATGACTCCTCGAATTTCCAATTTCGCGCCCTATATGGGGCGCGCCTGCCCAGGTTAAAACCCGTGCACAACGCCCTTGCGGCACATCCGACCAGCCGATAGTCGATCACAGCATGAACGACCAGTCCCAATTTGCACCTTCTTCCCCGGCCCATCCCCCTTTTCACGAGCCGGGCGAGCTTGTCATCCGCAACGTCAACTGGGCGGGGACGCGCGCGCTGTACTTGAAGGAAGTGCGGCGTTTCATGAAAGTGCAGCTTCAGACGATCTGGGCGCCCGCGGTCACGACTCTGATGTTTCTAGTCATCTTCTCGCTCGCGCTGGGCGGAGCGAACCGGCAGGTGTTGGGTGTGCCCTTTGCCGATTTCATCGCGCCGGGCCTGATGATCATGGGCATGATGAACAATGCGTTCGCCAATAGCAGCTTTTCCCTGCTGGCGGGCAAGATGCAGGGAACGCTGATCGACTATCTGATGCCGCCTCTGTCAAACGGCGAACTATTGCTGGCGCTGGTGGGTGCGGCGGTGACGCGCGCCTTGTGCGTCGGGCTGGCGCTCTGGGGCGCGATGGCGCTGTGGCCGGGCGTCCATGTAACGCCTGCGCATCCGTGGGCGATTGCCTGGTTCGGCCTGATGGGGGCGGCGCTGACGGCCTTTATCGGCGTGCTGACGTCGATCTGGGCGGAAAAGTTCGATCATGCCGCCGCCATCACCAATTTCGTGATCGGGCCGATGACGTTGCTGTCAGGCACCTTCTATTCGATCGACAGGCTGGCGCCCGTGTTTCAGACGATCAGCCATGCCAACCCCTTTTTCTATGCCATTTCCGGCTTTCGCTATGGTTTCGTTGCGGCGGCGGACGGCGACGTCATGGTTGGCAGCGTGGTGTTGCTGGTGCTGAACGTCGCGCTGGGAGTGCTTTGCTACACGCTGCTTAAGCGTGGGTGGAAGCTGAAGGCCTGAGGGCAAAAACTCAGATCAGGCCTGCCATCACCGGAGCGATCTGCGTGGCCAGAAATAGCAGGCCCGCCGCGATCATCCAATGGTGCAGGCGGGGAAAGACGGGGTGGTCCCGTCCTTCCTCCGGCAAGCTGGCCATCAGGCGTCTACGCCTTTGCCACCCACGCGCGTAAGCGAGAAGCCTGCGGCTTCCGCCTCGCTACGCGGATAGATGTTGCGCAGATCGATCAGCACGGGCTTGTTCATCGACGCGGCGAGGCGTTTTAGGTCGAGCGCGCGGAAAATGTCCCATTCGGTGACCAGCACCAGCGCGTCGGCTCCTGCCGCAGCCTCATATGCGTCCTTCACCATCGTGACGCTGGACATCATTGGCTTGGCGACGTCCATGCCCTCGGGATCATAGGCGACGATCCTTGCACCCGCGTCCTCCAGCGCCTGAACGATGGCAAGGCTTGGCGCGTCGCGCATGTCGTCGGTATTGGGTTTGAAGGTGAGCCCGAGCAGCGCCACCGTCCTGCCGCGGGCGTCGCCGCCCAGCGCCTTCACGATCTTGCGGCCCATGGCCCGCTTGCGCAGGTCATTCACCTGCACGACCGTTTCGACGATGCGAATCGGCGTGTCGAAATCCTGCCCCGTCTTGACCAGCGCCAGCGTATCCTTGGGGAAGCAGGAACCGCCATAGCCGGGCCCGGCGTGGAGGAATTTGCTGCCGATCCGGTTGTCGAGGCCGATGCCGCGCGACACATCCTGGACTTCCGCGCCGACCGCTTCGCACAGGTCCGCCATTTCGTTGATGAAGGTGATCTTCGTCGCGAGGAAGGCGTTGGCGGCATATTTGATCAGTTCGGCCGTGCGGCGGCCGGTGAACATGACAGGCGCCTGATTGAGGTTCAGCGGGCGATAAACCTGCGACATGACGGCGTTCGCCCGTTCATTGCCTGTGGTGCCGACGACAACGCGGTCGGGCCGCTTGAAATCGCCGATGGCAGCGCCTTCGCGCAGAAATTCGGGGTTGGATACCACCTGAATGTCGAGGTCCGGGCGCACTTCGCGAACGATGCGCTCTACCTCGTCGCCGGTGCCGACCGGGACCGTGGACTTGGTGACGATGACGGTCGGTCCGTCCACCGCCTCTGCGATTTCGCGCGCTGCGGCGTAAACATAGCTGAGGTCAGCATGGCCATCGCCACGGCGCGACGGCGTGCCCACCGCGATGAAGATGGCGTCCGCGCCCTTGACCCCTGCGGCAAGATCCGTCGTGAAGGTCAGCCGGCCGGCTGCGGCATTGTTTGCGACCAATTGGTCAAGACCGGGTTCAAAGATCGGCATGCGGCCGGATTCGATCGCGTCGATCTTTCCCGCATCCTTGTCCACGCAACAGACATCATGGCCGAAATCGGCAAAGCAGGCACCCGAAACCAGGCCGACATATCCCGTGCCGATCATCGTGATCTTCATAAAACTACCCGCAGCCTCGTTGAAAAATAAAAGGGTGACCGCGCCCTAGCATAGGTCATCGCGCCTGCGAAAGCGTGCGTCGGAATTACTCCATGTTCAGCGGATGGTTACGATTTGCTGGCAGGGATTAGCCTTAATCGCTCGCACAAAGGGACAAAGATGAAAGTTGCGGTGGTATTCGGGACTCGTCCCGAAGCGATCAAGCTGTTTCCGGTTATCCATGCGCTAAGGACGCGCGAACAGATCAATGCGCGCGTCATTGTAACGGCGCAGCATCGCGGATTGTTGGACCAGGTGCTGGAAATCGCAGGCATCAAGCCGGACATCGACCTGAACGCGATGATGCCCAACCAGACGCTCGACGGGCTGACAGCCAAGCTGATCGTCGAGCTGGGCAAGGCATTCGATGTGGAAAAGCCCGATCGCGTGCTGGTGCATGGTGACACGTTGACCACCATGGTCGCCAGCCTGGCCGCCTATTACCGCCAGATCCCGGTTGCCCATGTCGAGGCGGGCTTGCGGAGCGGGGACATCTATCACCCCTGGCCAGAAGAGGTGAACCGCCGCGTCGTCGCCTGCATCGCGGACATGAATTTTGCCCCAACCCAAGCGGCGGCTGATGCGCTTCTGCGGGAAAATCGGGACGCCAGGAGCATCCACGTTACCGGCAACACGGTCATCGATGCGCTGCTGGCGACGCGCGAACGAATTGTGGCCATGCCCTCGCTGGCGCAGGGACTGGATGATCTGGCGGCGCGCTTTGGGGGCAGGCGGATCGTTGCCGTCACCAGCCACAGGCGCGAGAATTTTGGTGGCGGCATGGAGGCGATCGCCCGATCCATAGCCGATATTGCAGCGCGGCCTGACGTCGCGGTGATATTCCCGGTCCATCCCAATCCCAATGTGCGCCCGGTCATGGAAGCCGTGCTGGGCGAGCTGCCCAATGTGGCGATGATCGAACCGCTCGATTATCCGCATTTCGTGCGATTGCTGGATATTTGCCATCTGGTGCTGACCGACAGCGGCGGAGTTCAGGAGGAGGCGCCTTCGCTGGGCAAGCCTGTGCTGGTCATGCGGGAGACGACGGAACGGCCCGAAGGCGTCAGTGCGGGCACTGCGAAGCTGGTCGGCACGGATCGCGCGCGGATCGTGCGGGAAGTGCTGGCGCTGCTGGACGATGAGGCCGCCTATGCCGCGATGGCGCGGGCGCATAATCCCTTTGGCGATGGCCATGCGGCGGAGAGGATAGCTGCGGTGATCGCCGCCGATCGGGCAAGCGCGGAAGGGCTGGAGGAAGCGGCCTGACCGCGCATCCAGGCTTTGACCGTACTGACGGGTGCAAACGGCGTTGTTACCGAAATCTTCAGCATTTTCCCGCAGAAACCGGTGACAATTCATCGGCTTCCAGGATCATAGCATGCCCATCGACAAGCAGCAGAAGGTTTCCGTCATTGGCCTTGGCTATATCGGCTTGCCGACCGCCGCCCTGATCGCGCGGGGCGGGGCGCAGGTTGTCGGCGTGGATGTCAGCGGCCATGTGGTCGAGACCGTCAATTCGGGCCGTGTCCATATCGAGGAAGTCGACCTGGACGGCCTGGTGCAGGGCGTGGTGGCGCGCGGCAATCTGCGCGCCAGCCTGACGGTCGAGCCGAGCGACGTGTTCATCATCGCCGTGCCCACTCCGGTTTCGGAAGATCGCGCGCCCGACATTTCCCATGTGCTGAAAGCCGCACGCACGGTCGCTGAAGTGTTGAAGGCGGGCGATACCGTCATTTTGGAGTCCACCTCTCCCGTCGGCACCACCGAAGCCATGCGTGACCTGTTCGCGCAGCTTCGCCCGGACCTGAAGATGCCGGGGCAGGGCGGGGCGGGGGACGTCGCCATCGCCTATTGCCCGGAGCGCGTTCTGCCCGGCCGCATTCTGGTCGAACTGATCGACAATGACCGCTGCATCGGCGGCATCACGCCGCGCTGCGCGCGCAAGGCGCTTGCCTTTTACCGCCAGTTCGTGCGGGGCGCGTGCATCACCACCAGCGCCCGAGCAGCGGAGATGGTGAAGCTGGTCGAAAACAGTTTCCGCGACGTCAACATCGCCTTTGCCAACGAGCTATCCGTGATCGCCGAGGGCATGGATATCGATGTGTGGGAGGTTATTCGTCTCGCTAACCGTCATCCGCGCGTCAACATCCTGTCGCCCGGTCCCGGTGTCGGTGGGCATTGCATCGCGGTGGATCCATGGTTCATCGTCCATGGCGATCCGGAAAATAGCCGCCTTATCCGCACAGCGCGCGAGGTCAATGACGCCAAGACCGATCATGTCGTCGCCAAGGCGTCGGACATGATCGACGAATATCCGGGCGAGGACATTGCCTGCCTTGGTCTCGCCTTCAAGGCGAACATCGATGATTTTCGGGAGAGTCCGGCGGTGAAGGTCGCAGCCCGGCTCGCACGCCGCTACGGCCGCCGCGTCAAGCTGGTGGAACCCTATGCCCATGACTTGCCGATGGAATTTGCGGGCACCGGCGCGGCATTGATGGATCTCGATACGGCTCTGGAACAATGTGGTGTTTTTGTCATTCTAGTCGATCATGACATGTTCACATCAGTCCCGGTGGACGAGCGCGTTGGCAAGGCCGTCTATGATACGCGCGGTGTCTGGCCCGACCAGCCGCGCCGTCTGGCGCACGATCAGCCGGGGCGTATCGCGGTCTGATCGAGGGGGTTGGCATTTCAAACTGCCCAACCCGCGGTTGCCATGACCTTTCTGTCTCGTTAACCCCGCGCAAGCCATCCGCCATTTGGCGAATAGCCCGTAAAAGCGTGAGAAGTTCAGACCCGAAATGGACATGCCGAGCGACAGAATGAAGAAGGCGCTGACCATTGTGTCGGCCCTCTTCCTGCTCGGCGCCTGTTCGACGGCCGAAACCGCGCCCAGGGGGGACGACGCCTATGCGGCTATCCCGCCAGCTCCGGCACTGGCGAGCGATTATCGCATTTCTCCTGACGATGTCCTGCGGGTGCAGGTCTATCATGAGCCGGGCCTGTCGCTTGAGGATGCCCAGGTAACCGCCGCAGGCACGGTGCGCATGCCGCTGATCGGGGATGTGCCGGTGGCGGGATTGTCAGCGGGCGAAGCGTCCGACGTCATCGCGGGCAGGCTTGGCGAGCGTTATCTGGTTTCGCCGCAGGTCACGATTTTCGTGAAGAAGGCGGTTGGCAGGCGCATTACCGTTGATGGCGAAGTGCGCGAGCCGGGCCTCTTTCCCATTGAGGGCCGCCTTGGCCTGTTGCAGGTGGTCGCAATGGCCAAGGGGCCGACGCGGCTCGCCAGTCTGAAGCAGATCGTCGTCGTGCGTCAGGCTGACGGGACCCGGAAGGCCGCGATGTTTGACCTGTCCGCTATCCGAAAGGGCGAAGCGCCGGATCCTGAAATCCTGCCGGGCGATACGATCATCGTCGGATTGTCCCGCGCGAAGGCGATCCTTGGCGGGGCATTGCTCGCACTGCCTGCAATCGGCGCAGGCTTTGTCGCGCTCGACGGAGGGCGCTGATGGCGGAGCGGAGCATTCGTATCGATAGCGATCCTTCACCCATCGGGACGGAAGGACGGGCGTCGCGCATCGTGACGACGGCGCGGGCGAGTTGGACGGCGATATGGCGCCACCGCCTCATCCTGTTCGTCACCATGGCGTTGTGCGTGCTGACGGGAATCATCTTCATCCTGCTGTCCACTCCCGATTATCGCGCGACAGCTTCGGTCGAGGTGGAGGATGTGCCTGCCGGAGCGGCGGGAGCTGGCGCGGCGCAGCGGCAGATGACCGCCGCCGATAATGAATCGCTGATGCAGACCGAACTGGAAGTGCTGCGGAGCCGGGCGCTGGCCGAAGACGTCGCGCGCGAACTGGCGCTGGTCGGCAGCCGCACCTTTTTCGATGGCATGGATGAACGGCGGCCTGATCGCGGCGTGGGATCGCTCAACCAGCGACAGGTGGAAACCGAAGCCGTCATCGGCCTGCTGCGCGACAATCTGGATGTGGAACTGCCAGGCAAGAGCCGGGTGATCCGCATCAGCTTTATCAGCGCCGATCCCATCCTGTCCGCCCGCGTTGCCAATAGCTACGCCGACAGCCTCATCCGCGCGGATTTGAAGCGCGGTTTTGAATCAGGCGTGCAGGCGCGCCGTTTCCTGCTGGGTGAACTCGACGGAGCGCGTCGGGATCTGGAACATGCCGAACGGGACCTAGCCACCTATGCCGCACAGGCGGGCGCGTCGCTGGGCGCGGGGGTTGTGGGGCAGGGAGGAAGCAGTTCGGGTGGCACGACCGCCACGCGTCTGGCGCAATTGAATGCGTTCCGCGCGCAGGCGATCGCTGACCGCATCGCGGCGCAGAAGCGTTGGGAAAGCGCGCGGCTTTCCAGCGTCGAGACACTGCCGGAAGTGCTGAACAATGGCGGCATGCAGCAGTTGATGGCGCAGAGGGCGCAGGCGCGAGCCGCCGTGGTCGAGGAAAGGCAGTTCCGCAAGGACGCACATCCTGAAATGCGCGAGGCGCGGGCACGGTTGGCGGCCCTTGACGATCAGGCAGAGACGATGGCCAACACGATCCGTGCGTCGCTTCGCGAACAATATGAAGTCGCCGTGCATGGCGAAAAGCAGATCGATGCGGAGATTGCCGGGCTTGAACGTCAGGCGCAGGCCGAGCGGGGGCGCGGGGTGCAGATGAGTATCCTGGAACGCTCCGTCGATACGTACCGATTGCTGCATGACAGCCTGCTTCAACGGTATCGCGACATGGCGTCCCAAGCCGGTTTTCAGGCTGGACGGATACAACCGCTCGACCGTGCGGCTGTACCGACGCGGCCATCTTCGCCCCGCATCGGTATCACCATGTTGCTGGCGTCGCTTGGCGGGCTGGCGCTTGGACTGCTGATGGTCGCGGGACGGCATGTGTTCGACGATGCCGTGACATCGGCGGACACGCTGGCGGAGCGAGCCAACCTGCCCTTGCTGGGCACCGTGCCGGTGACTGACAAGCCCGCAGCCGAAACCTTCGTGCCGATAGCCTCCTCGTTGCTGCTTGCGTCATCGAACGGGCTGCCCGGTTCGATCCTGGTAACGAGCGCGCAGGAGGGCGAAGGCAAATCCTCGACCGTGCATGCGCTGGCGCTTGCCTTGGCCAAGCTCGACCGGCGGGTACTGGTGATCGATGCCGATATGCGCCGCCCCAGGCAGCACGGCCTTTTCCAGCTTGCCCCCGAACGTGGCATCAGCGAGGTGATGACGGGACAGGCCAAGGCGGAGGACGTCATCGTCGATAGCGGCACGCCGGGGGTTTCGTTGCTGCCCAGCGGGGCAATTCCGCCCAATCCGGCGGAATTGCTTTCGACGTCGGCCCTAGATGTCCTGCTCGCCAGCGTGCAGGGGCGCTACGACACGATCCTGATCGATGCCCCGCCTATCCTGGGCGTGCCCGACGCGTCGTTGCTGGCAAGCAAGGCGCAGGCTGCGGTGCTGGTCGTGGAATGGGGCCGCAACCATCATGGTGGCCTGCGCGTGGCGGTCGATCGCTTACGCCGCGCCGGTGGCGCGATCATTGGCGCCGTGCTGACCAAGCAGCAGGGGCGCGCGTTCGAATATGATTATCACAGGGGTGACTAGCAGCGTCTGACGTCCGGCAAACGGACGTCACATCCTGCGGTCGAGCATCGGGCTTTCGTCGCGGCGCAGGGTCAGGACTTCGACGCCGCTGCCGGTTACCGCTACCGTGTGTTCGAATTGGGCCGATAGCTTTCCGTCATTGGTGACGACTGTCCATCCATCATCCCGTGTGGACACTTTACGCGTGCCCTGATTGACCATCGGCTCGATGGTGAAAACCATGCCTTCGCTCAATTTCATGCCCGTTCCCGGCCGTCCGAAATTGAGTATGTGCGGATCTTCATGCATTTCGCGGCCAATGCCGTGGCCGCAATATTCGCGCACGACCGAATAGCCATTTTTCTTGGCATGCCGTTCGATCGCAAAGCCGATGTCGCCCAGATGGGCGCCGGGCCGCACTTGCCCTATGCCTTTCCACATTGCCTCCTGCGCGACCTTTACCAGCCGTCGGGCGGCCGGGGGCGCGTTTCCGACCAGGTAGGTCTTGCTGGAGTCGGCGATGAAGCCGTTTTTTTCCAGGGTGATGTCGAGGTTGATGATGTCGCCGTCCCGGATGATTTCATCCGGTGCCGGTACGCCATGACAGACGACATTGTTGATGGAGCAGTTCAGGACATATTTGAAGCCATATTGACCCTTGCTCGCGGGACGGGCTGCAAGATCGTCGGTGATGAAGCGATCGACCAGATCATTGACCTGCAACGTCGAAAGGCCCGCGAGATCCTGTCCATCCAGCATTTCAAAAACGGATGCGAGCAACTTGCCCGATATGCGCATGAGCGCCAGTTCGTCGGGCGTCTTTACCATTTCAGGCAGCGGCCAGATCCGCGATGCGCACATCGGCGGATTCGAGCTGCATCTTCACAATGTCGTTGAAGGACAAGGTGGGATTGGCTTCGGCCAGCTTGCCGATCTTCATCCAGAATTCGGCCTGGGCGTTTATGGACCGGCACATGACGGTGCTGGCGCGGCGCACCTCTTCGTGCAGATCTTCGTCAATTTTCACGATGCCCATGGTTGGCCCCTAATCTGGTATACGATCTGTATATGTTTCGTATATCCCAAGGTCAAGGGCGCGGGGCATCGCTCTCCGGTTCTGTGAGTCAGACGAGCGAAATGCCTTACTGACGGAGCCGTTCGATCGCCTGGGCGAGCGCGACGTAGAGTTTGCCCATGTCTGAGGACAATATGGCGACGCCCAACGCGTTGCCATCGCGGGCAGACAAGATGATCCGCAGCATCGATTCGAAATCATGGATGTAGCGGTTCACATGTTCCTGAAACTCGGCATCGTTGTCGTAGTGCAGGGCAATTTCACGCGATTCACCTGCATCCAGCAGCTTGACCGCTCGCCGGGTGAACACGCCACGGTCGCCTTTAAGATAGGCGGCCCAGGCCGAGTCGGTGACGTCGTTCGACAGGATCTTCGTGACGTCGATCGAGGTGCTGTTGAGCGATTCGATCAGCAGGGCTGAACGCCGCGCGAAATGGTCGCGGTCGCGATCTTCGGCAGCGCGCTCAGCTTCCTCGATCCGCGACTGTACGGTGGCGCTAGTGTCGGCGATTGTCAGCAGTTGGCGGGTGAGGCGATCGGACGCCTGATGCGCGGCCTTGACGGCTTCTTCGGCGACCTGGGCGAGCTTCTGGATTTGCGCTGTCACCGTGCCATCGACCGCCTGCTGAAGCGCCTGTTCGCTTGCCTCGGCGAGCGATTGGGCGGCATCCGGGATGGCGCGGCCAAGCGCCTGACGAGCGCGTTCGGCGGCTTGATCGGCGGTGTCCTTGACCCGCAGCAGTGCAGTGACGAGCAGAGGGCCTGCGCCTTCGGTGATCCGCGTCGCATCCTGGTGCGCATTGTCGAGCGCGGTGCGCAGCTTTTCCACCAGCTCGCGGTTTGCTTCAACGCCGCTCTGCGTGCTTTCGAGCCATTCGGTGAGGCGGCGGCCCTGACCGCGCAACAGTTCCTCGGCCTCCTGGGTGCGGCCCACCAGTGCTTCGGAAATGGCCTCCAGCCGTTCCATCTCGGGCGCGGCACTGTCCAGCAGCGTGCGACTGGTCGAAATACGGGTGTCGAAACGATCCAGCGCGGCGGGGAATGTCTCGTCCAGTTCGCGTACGCTGGAATCCAGCGCGACGAGCAGCGTTTCCGCGCTGCTGATGAGTTTTTCCGCCGTAACGCCGCCCGCAGCCAGCGAATCGTCGATCCGTTGCGTTTCGGTGGTGAGGCGCGACAGGGCTTGGGTGAGGCGTTCGTTGCGGGACAGCGCACCTTCCTCCATCGCGGCAAAGCGTGACTGGGCAGCCTCGATCGCCTCGCCAAGCGTGGCGTGCAGTCCGGATACGAGCGTGCGCTGTCCCTCTATCAGATCATTGACCTGATGAAGGCGGCTTTCGATCTCGCTCATATGATCGGAGATGGCCGAGACGGTCTCGTCGCCGATACTCTCGATATTGCCGCGCGAACGGGCGACCAGCGCGTCGAGCGCCTCTGCCTGACGAGCCAGCCCTTCTTCGGTCAGCGCCACACCGTCTCGAGCGCGGGCGAAGGCGGTTTCGGTCCGCTCGCGAAGCTGCGCGTCGATTTCGTCCGCATCGCGAACCAACGCGGCAAGCGCGTTCTGGCTGGTCGCCGCGATTCCGGCTTGCGCGGTTTCCACCAGGGTACGCAGCGATTCGGCTTGGGCGGTGAGATCCCGATCCGCCGCAGCCATGCTTTGCTGCGCGTGGGCGACCGTCGCCTCCAAACGCTGACGCACGTCGCCTTCCACGCGGTTAAGATCCTGCGTCAGCAACTCGATCGTCGCTTCGGCACTGTTGGTGATACCTGCGCGCGCTCGCTCCAGAAGGTTGGCGAGCGTGCCAGCCTGACGGTCGAGTTCGGCCGCGCCGTCCTGCATGGCAAGCCGGGCGCTTTGTGCTGTCGCGTCGATCCGGCCGGCGGCGATGTCAGCCATGCCGTTCACTTCTTCGGTGGCGGAACGCGTTGCTTCCTGCAGCTGGGTGAGCTGGCTCGACAGGCTCTTGGTGGCCGATAGCGTGCGGGCGCGCGCATCGTCGGACAGCTCACCAATGGCGTGAAGCCGGGCTTCGAGCGTGTCGATCCGTTCGGCGAGCGCATGGCCATTGTCGATGATCTGCGCCGCCATGCGAGCGGCTCGATCCTCAAGTTCCGGCATGGAGGCGATAAGGGCATCCATGCGCGCGGCAAGGGCCGTTCCAGCGCGTTCGGCAGCTTCCGCCTTCTCCGTTGTGATGTGCGCGCGGCTGGCGATCAGTTCGGCCGACGCCTCCATATTGCTGCTGGCGGCGGCGCCATAGCTGTCAAGCAATTCCGCCTGGTCCAGCATCGCCTTGCGCGCGCTTTCAAGCTGACCGTTGATTCGGCCGAGCCGCAGCTCAAGCAATTCCGTTTCGGTGCGCAGCGCGCGCGCGGTGTCGAGATAGCGACGCGATTCAGCGCGGCTGTTGCGCGCGAGCAGCAGGTAACAGACGCCCAGGAGTACGAGGGGAACCAGCATGGTCGCAACAAGGCCGGGCCAAGCGGCAGGGCCGGTTCGCCACTGTCCCGCAGTTATCGTGGCCCAGCCAGCAAAGCCAAGCCACGCCAGCCCGGCAAGGGCGAACAGCGCCTGCGCCCGCCGCGCCGCATGATCGCCATGCTCGGCCGTCTCGATATCCGCATCGGGGTCGTCAGCGACCTGCTCCAGCAGCAAAGTGTCATCCTCATGCGACTCATCAGTCGTCGCAATGCTTTTGTCTCGCCAGAATTCGACGATGGTGCTGCCCCCGGTCATGACCCCATCCTATCATCTTTTGCGCGCAACAAAATGCCCTGTTACCAAAACTTAACGCAAGCCCGATAGCGTTGATCCCATGTCCTATGATCCTGGCGCCCTGAATGCCGCTCTTGCCGCCGCCGTCGGCGAAGATATCGCGCTGATCGCGGACTTGCGCGTCGCCTTCATGGAGAGCGCAGAGCGTCAGCTCGACCTGCTGCGCAAGGCGCAATCCGATTCCAGTTGGGAACTGGCATCGTGGCGCCTCAAGGGGCTGGCGGCCAGTTTTGGCCTCACGCATCTGATGGCGCTGGCCGACGAAGCAGCCGACTGCGTTCGCGGCGATCCCCGGATTCTTCGGCAATTGCGGATGGCGATCGACCGGCTTCAGCAGGGCTGACTCGCTGCGCGCTTGCACGATGGCGACAGCCTTGCGAAAAGGCGTGAGTTTACAAGAACGGGTCGGTTCCATCGCAGCATGACATTTGCGGCCATTATCAGCGCCAGCCGGGCGTCCAGCGATTCCACGGCGGCACTCCGCGCGAGCCTGCATTTCGCGGGGCAGACGCTGGTCGAATATCAGGCGCGGCAGGCGGCGCGGGCAGGCGCGGACCGCATCATGATACTGGTGAGCGTCATCACGCCCGCGCTGTCGCAAGCGGTCGACCGGTTGAGCGCGGACGGAATCCCCGTCGCGCTTGTCCGCGACATGGTTTCCATGGTCCGGGATGCGCCGCGGGATAGCGATGTGCTGCTGGTGGCGGACGGCATCATCGTCGCGCAGGCTCATTTCGACGCCATCGCCGAGCGGGAAGGCAATGCGCTGCTGGTGACGGATGACAGCCGGGCCAGCGCTCCGCTGGAACGGATAGACGCCGGTCAGCGCTGGGCGGGACTGGCGCGGATCAGCCCGGACCTGCTGTTCGGCACGCTGGACATGATTGGCGACTGGGACCTTTCCCTGACACTGGTGCGGGCAGCCGTGCAAAGTGGCGCGCGGCGCGTTACCGTGCCGCAGGATGACCTGATGACCGGCCGGGTCGCACTGGTCGATGGCCAGGCGCAGGCCGACCTGGTGGCGCAGGCGGTCATGTCCGCAGGTTCGACGGCCAAACGAGTGCGGGGCGCGGGCGAGCATTATATTCTGTGCCCGGCAGCCCGTATGTTGAGCCCGGCGCTGATGCGCACGCAGGTTCCCGCGACACAGGTGCGGATAGCGGCGATGGCGCTGGGCGCGATATCATTGGTGCCGATCGAGCTGCTCTGGCCGGCCGCCGGTTTCCTGATGCTTTTGCTGGCGCTTGGGCTGGCGGAGATTGCCGATCGGCTGGACGAATTGGCGCTGCGATCGCCACCTGCCGGGTGGACCGCCTTCGTCGTGCCCTTTTTCGCGGTTGGGGGGATATCCCTGGCGGGGGGCAGCGTGATGGCGACATGCCTGGCGTTGTTGCTGGCGATCGTCCAGCTCGCTGACCGTTGGCGCAGGACGGGAGCAGCGAGACCCTGGATGATCTTCACGCCCGCCAGCGCGATTCTCCTGCTGCTGCTGACTGCGATATTTGGCGCCACCAGCCTGGGTTTCGAGCTGGCAATGCTGGCCGTCATCGCCTCGGTCGGCGCCATCATCCTGCTCAAGCGCGCCTGAAAATATTTCCCTCTTAGGGTTTAGTGCATTTTAAGGACGTGCGGCTATGTTGGCCGACATGAGCGCCTTTTCGTTCCTTACCGGGCCGACCGCGGCTGACAGTTGGCCGACGGCTTCCGTCCTGGCCGGCATGTCCGCCGTTCCCGTTGGCCATGCCATTGATCTGGCGATTTTCTTCCCCAATGAGGGGCGCGAACGCCATGATGCCTTGATGGCGGAGACGCGACGGCACCTGGGGGCCTGCGTGACCGGTATCGAGCGATCATTGCGATTCGCGCTGGAGCAGCAACCCCAGGTCGCCGCCTTGCTGGCGCCACGAATGGAGGCGATCTGCTGGCCCACCATCTGCGCGCAGCCCACGCTGCTGGGTCCGGCATTGCTAGCCCATATGCAGATGCGTGCGGGCGTGACGTTGCTGCTGCGGCAGTTCGGGCAGCCTGATGACCGACTTGACGAGTCAGAGGCGGAAACCATCCTGCCGACCAATGATGCCGCCGTTGCCGAAGCGCTCGTTGCGCTGGCCGAGGCAGAGGGTAGATGGCTGGCACCCGGCGCTGAGGACGAACCGATGCAGCCGGATCTTCCCGCCGAACATTTCGCCGAGTTGATGTGGACAGCTGCTGCATCCATCATGGCGCTGGTGCAGCGATCGGCGTCAACCGACGCCGACATGATGCTGCCAGCTTTCGAAAAGGCGGGGTGGACGCTGCTTTCGGAACATGACGAAACCAGGGGGCCGATCGCTGCGGCGGAGCGGCTGGTGCGGTGTCTGGGCGAGCGTGCGGACGCGCCCGAATTGCTGGGTGCGGCGCTGGGGCAGCGGCGCTTCCTGCTGTTCGCGGCCCTGACCGCGCGTCGGTTGCGCATGGACTGCGCGCATGTCGCCGACATATTGGTGATGAGCCCAGTTGCGGAACTGGCCGCCTTGTGCCGTTCCCTGGGCGGGTCGGACGCAGATTACCGACATCTGTTGCTGGCTCTGCGGCCGGTGCGGCCATCGCTCACCGACGCGGCGATCATCATCGAGGCGGAGCGTTATCAGGCGTTGACAGAGGCGCAGGCGGACGGTTTGGTAAATGCATTGCGCGCGCCGCGGGCGCTTCGCGCGAAGCTCGATCATTTGCGGCAGGTCACCATCTGATGAATATGCCGGCGCATCCCGCGATCATTCGCGCGACGGTAGCGGCCAATGGGCTGCTGCTGAGCGCAGATGCGCCATTGCTGGGCCTTCAGCGAGAAGCGGGTTCCGACGTGGGAGCGGTGCTGGCGATCCCGCAACTGGCTGCGATCGCGCGTTTGGCGTCGCGTTTGGGTGTCACCGTCTCGCGCCCGGTGATTGCCGCTGCCGAACGCGGCGACGTTGAAATGTGGGTCCGGGCGCGGCCCGAAGCGGACGGGGTGCAGATTTCCGTCATCGAATGGAATGAACGGCCCGCTGCCACTGCTCCAATGGATGGCGTGCGGCGGGACGCCGATATTGCCGCTGTTGCGGAAGGCTGGACCTGGCAGATCGATACTCAGCTTCGTTTTCAGATGGTGCTGGAAGGGGTAGGGGCGGAGAGCGCCTTGCCTGAAGCCCCTCCCGTAGCGGGCAGCCGATTCACCAGCTATTTTGAACTTCGGCCAGACGAGGAGGGCGATTTGCCGATCCTGCGGGGCTTTGCGCAGCGGCGCGCGTTCCGCGACCAGATCGCCACGCTGATCGCGGAGCCAGAACAATGCGTTCGCCTGACCGGCTTTCCGATGTTCGATCTTGCCGGGCAGTTGCTCGGCTATCGTGGCAAGGCATTTCCCCTGGATCGCGCCATTTTGGCACCACATGTTCCGGCGGCACCCGCAGTTGTCATCTACCCGGCCGAGTTCGGGCGGCGGCTGGACCGCTCGCTGCGACAGCCACTGGGGCGGATCATCGCCAATGCCGATTCGATCAACGCGCAGATCGACGGGCCGTTGCGCCCCGATTATGCCGGTTATGCGTCGGACATTGCAGCGGCTGGACGTCACTTGATGGCGCTGATCGATGATCTGGCGGACTTGCAGGCGATCGACCGGCTGGATTTCACCGTGGCCACCGAAGATGTCGATCTTGCGGATATCGGGCGGCGCGCGGCAGGGCTGTTCGTGGTCAAGGCCATGGACCGCAAGATCCGCATTGTCGCTCCGGCCGCCGACCAATCGGCCGTGGCAACCGGCGAGTTCCGGCGGGCGCTTCAAATACTGATGAATCTTGTCGGGAACGCGGTGCGCTATGCGCCCGAGGACAGCGAAGTACGGATCGAGACAGGC
The DNA here is from genome assembly GCF_001563285.1 of Sphingobium sp. MI1205. NCBI lineage: Bacteria > Pseudomonadati > Pseudomonadota > Alphaproteobacteria > Sphingomonadales > Sphingobiaceae > Sphingobium > Sphingobium sp. MI1205. The sequence goes on along the minus strand of NZ_CP005188.1, from coordinate 2,211,829 downwards.
CGCGATGACGGCTTTGCCTGGATTGCGGTGATGGATCAGGGCGCGGGCGTGCCTGAGGGCAGCCGGGAGCGGATATTCCATAAGTTCGAGCGGCTGGGCCGCAGTGATCCGGGTGGAAGTGGCCTGGGCCTCTATATTTCACGCAGGCTCGCGCTGGCGATGGGCGGGGATATTCGTATTGATGAGGCGCCGGGCGGCGGCGCCCGATTCACGTTGACGCTGCCCACCAACAGCGGCGGCTAGAGCATTTTCGAAGCAGGTGGCATCACCTGCTGGCTTGGAAAATGCGTAAAACCAAGGACATATAGAGCATGATCCGATTCAATATGATCGGATCATGCTCTAGTTCAGGCAAAAGAAACGGCGCCCGTTGAGGCGCCGTTCTTCTTCATGCCATTGAAACTGTGGATCAGCGCTGGCTGACGGGCACGTAATCCCGCTGTGCCGGACCTGTATAAAGCTGGCGCGGGCGGCCAATCTTCTGCGCTGGGTCCGAAATCATCTCGTTCCACTGGGCGACCCAGCCGACAGTGCGGGCGAGGGCGAAAAGAACGGTGAACATCTCGGTCGGGAAGCCGATCGCCGAAAGGATCACGCCCGAATAGAAATCGACATTCGGATAAAGCTTCTTTTCGATGAAGTAAGGATCGTTGAGGGCAATCTGCTCCAACTCCTTCGCGACGTCGAAGATGGGATCGGTGACGCCCAGCTTTGCCAGAACGTCCTTCGCGGTCTTCTGCATGACGGTCGCGCGCGGATCGTAATTTTTATATACGCGGTGGCCAAAGCCCATCAGGCGGAACGGATCGTCCTTATTCTTGGCGCGGGCGATATATTCCGGAATGCGATCGACGGTGCCGATTTCCCGCAGCATGTTGAGCGCTGCTTCATTCGCGCCGCCATGCGCCGGGCCCCAGAGGCAGGCGATGCCGGCCGCGATGCAGGCGAAGGGATTGGCGCCCGAGGAACCGGCGAGACGCACGGTCGAGGTGGAAGCATTCTGTTCATGGTCGGCATGGAGAATGAAGATCTTGTCCATGGCGTCCACGACCACCGGATCGGGTTCATATTCTTCAGCCGGGACCGAAAAGGTCATCCGCAGGAAATTGGCGGTGTAGGAAAGGTCGTTGCTGGGATAAACGAAAGGCTGTCCGACCGAATATTTATACGCCATGGCCGCGATTGTCGGCATCTTGGCGATCAGGCGGTGGCTGGCGATCTTGCGCTGTTCCGGATCGTTGATGTCAGTCGAGTCGTGATAGAAGGACGACAGCGCGCCCACCACGCCACACATGATCGCCATCGGGTGCGCGTCGCGACGGAAACCGCGGTAGAAGGTCGCCAGCTGCTCATGCAGCATGGTGTGGCGCGAGATGGTGTAGGTGAAGTCTTCCAGTTCCTTCTTGGACGGCAGTTCGCCGTTCAGCAGCAGGTAGCTGACTTCCATGAAGCTGGACTGTTCGGCGAGCTGGCCGATAGGATAGCCGCGGTGCAGCAGTACGCCTTCATCACCATCGATGTAGGTCAGGCCGGAATCGCAGCTGGCGGTCGAAGTAAAGCCCGGATCATAAGTGAACATGCCGGTGTTTGCGTAGAGCTTGCGGACGTCGATAACCTTGGGGCCGACCGAACCACTGAGGATGCCATATTCCTTAGCATCGCCGCCGACCGTCAAAGTCGCATTATTGTCCGACATCTCGTTCTCCTTAACTACCATCAGCTGGCGATGCCGTTTCGGGCATCTGCAAGCCGCTCCAAGCTTTTGTCCTTTCCAAGGAGGAAAAGGACATCAAAAATTCCTGGCGAAACCGTGCGACCGGTCAGCGCCGCGCGAAGCGGCTGGGCGACTTTGCCCAACCCCAGACCGGCATCCTCTGCGACGCGGCGGATCGCATCCTCAATCGCTTCGACGGTCCAGGATTGGACGACATCGAGAGCGTCGGCTGTCTTGCCCAACAGCTCGCGCGCCGAGTCGTCTAGCAGAGCAAGGGCCTTCTCGTCAAAATCCAGCGGGCAATTTTTAAACAGAAACTCCGCGCCTTCGGCAATTTCGTTAAGTGTCTTGGCGCGAGGCTTTAGCGAGGGAATCGCCTGAGTAAGTAGCGCATCGGAGTGGTCCGGCAGGACTATCGACAAGCGCGCGGAAATTCGGGGCAGCACCAGCGCGGCGAGACGGGCGTCGTCAGCTTCGCGCAGATAGAAGGCATTGAGATTTTCCAGCTTTTTGATGTCGAAGCGGGAAGGCGAGCGGCCGACGCCGGAAATGTCGAACAGTTCGACAGCGCGATCGCGGGAGATCGTTTCTTCGTCGCCATATCCCCAGCCTAGGCGCAGCAGATAGTTGAGGACCGCTTCGGGAAGCATGCCCATTTCATCGCGATAGGCATCGACGCCTAGTGCGCCGTGGCGCTTGGACAGCTTTGCGCCGTCCGACCCATGGATCAGCGGGATATGCGCATATACCGGCTCTTCCCAGCCCATGGCCTTGATGATTCCGAGTTGCCGGAAAGCATTGTTTAGATGATCGTCGCCGCGGATCACATGAGTGACGCCCATGTCATGGTCATCGACCACCACGGCGAGCATATAGGTGGGTGTCCCGTCGGAGCGGAGCAGGATCATGTCGTCCAGCTCTGCATTCTGCACTACGACGCGCCCCTGCACCGCGTCCTCGATCACCGTTTCGCCTTCGCGAGGCGCTTTGAGGCGGATGACGAAGGGTGCGCCTGGGGGCGCTTCGGAAGGATCGCGGTCGCGCCAGCGTCCGTCATAGCGCATCGGCTGCTTGGCGGCGCGTTGCTGCTCGCGCAGTTCAGAAAGTTCTTCGGGTGTGGCGTAGCAGCGATAGGCATGCCCGCCCGCCAGCAGTTGATTGGCGACTTCGGCATGACGTTGGGAGCGTTCGAACTGGAACACAGTGGGTTCATCGCCGCCCAGCCCAAGCCATTCGAGACCATCGAAGATTGCGGCAACCGCTTCTTCAGTGGAGCGCGCGCGATCGGTATCTTCGATACGCAACAGAAACTTGCCGCCATGGTGACGAGCGAATAACCAGTTGAACAAAGCGGTGCGTGCGCCGCCGATATGAAGGAAGCCCGTGGGCGATGGCGCAAAACGGGTTACGACTTGCTTGTTCAAACCCGTTGCACTCACAGTCCTATTCCCCGACATCCGCCTTGCTCATTCATGAACGCGACGCCCCCTAGCATGGCTTTTGAGCCACGACAAACCTCCGTCTGCCGGAATATCAGGCGTGCGGGGGAAGGGCTTTTCGCACGGGTGGAGCGGGGACTTGAAGCGGAGCGCGAACAGCTTGGCCTTTGGGTTCCGGTAGCGGTCGGGATTGGCATTGCCGCCTGGCTATCTCTTCCTAACAGACTGGAATGGTTTGCTTTCTGTTGCGGTGCGGTGGCTCTGGCAATCGGCGGATTGGTTTTTCCCATGGGCGCGCGCCTGCGTCAGATGCTGGTGTTGGCGGGCTTGCTGGCCTGTGCAGGCTGCCTGTTGATATGGGGCAAAGCGACCATCTTTGGCGCGCCGCCCCTGCCGAGGGCGGTCTTTCTGGAGGTGACCGGTGAGGTCATGTCCGTCAACGCCGTGCCCGCGCAGCAATTGAGTCGCGTGTCGATCCGTCCGATAGATCCGGCAACTTTGCCCTCTCTGATCAGGGTAAATATCGCCGCAGCCGATATGCCTGCGGGCATTGGGCGCGGCGCCGTCATCCGGTTTCGGACGCGCTTGATGCCGCCCGCGCCAGCCAGCCTGCCAGGCGGCTATGATTTCGCGCGCCGCGCCTATTTCCAGGGAATAGGGGCCACTGGTCGTGCGCTCAAGCCGATCGCCGTGCTGAGGGCGTCGGAAGAAGCGCCGCCACTGCGCAACCGTCTGTTCGCCCACATATTGCAAAAGGTGGACGGCGATGGGGCTGGCATTGCGGCCGCCTTGGCTACCGGAGATCAGGGCGCCATAGCTGAAGAGGATGCAGAGGCGATGCGCCGCAGCGGCCTTGCCCATCTGCTTTCCATCAGCGGCCTGCACGTCACTGCGTTGATCGGGGCCGTCATTTTCCTGCTGATGCGGGTCATGGCGTTGAGTCGTCGCGCGGCGCTCGGCTGGCCGCTGATGCTGATTGCAGCAGCCGGCGGCGCACTGGCGGGTGTCGGCTACACATTGCTGACGGGGGCGGAAGTGCCGACGGTCCGGTCCTGCGTGGCGGCGCTGCTGGTGCTGGGAGGGCTTGCCCTGGGCCGGGAGGCGATCACTTTGCGCCTGATCGCTGCGGGCGCGCTGATCGTGCTGTTCTTGTGGCCGGAGGCGCTTGCCGGGCCGAGCTTCCAGATGAGCTTCGGCGCGGTGATCGCATTGGTTGCGTTGGGCGAACATCCCCGGTTTCGCGCATTTGCGGCGGCGCGGGAGGAGGGGCTGCTGCGCAAGTTCGGGCGATCACTTGCCATCTTGCTGTTTTCCGGGTTCGCGGTGGAACTGGCGCTTGCGCCCATCGCGCTGTTCCATTTTCACAAGGCGGGCATGATGGGCGCATTTGCGAACCTGATCGCCATTCCCCTGACCACTTTCGTCGTCATGCCGCTGGAGGCGCTGGCGCTATTGCTGGACGCCGTCGGTGTGGGCGCTCCGGCCTGGTGGTTGAACGGCCAAGCTCTCGAACTATTGCTGTGGATAGCGCATGCCGTGGCGGCGAGCCCGTGGGCGGTCGTTACTGCGCCGGTGGTGCCCAACGCTGTCTTTGGCATGATTGTGTTGGGTGGGTTATGCTGCCTGTTGTGGCGAGGTCGCTGGCGTTGGATCGGACTGGCGCCGGTCGCGGTCGGGATCGTGATCATCGTGACAACGTCCCCACCGGAGATTCTCGTTACCGCTGATGGCCGCCATGTGGCGGTGCGGAGCGCAGACGGCGGCATGGCGATCCTGCGGGATCGGGCGGGCGATTATGTGCGGGACATGATGGCGGAAAGCGCAGGGTATGAAGGCGCTCTTGCCGCGATGGCGGATTTGCCAGAAGCCAGTTGCTCAAGAGATCTTTGTATGGTCGCCCTTTCGGCAGGCGGCCGGGTTTGGCGGTTGCTGGTGACGCGAACCGGCGACCTGGTGCCGAAATCGACGCTGGCAGGGGACTGCGCCCGAGCGGATATCGTCGTTGCCGATCGTCGCCTGCCGTCATGGTGTCGTCCACGCTGGTTGAAAGCCGACCGGCGGTTGTTGGCGCGGACAGGCGGTCTCGCTATCGATCTGGACGCGGGCAAGGTGCGGGCCGCGAAAGTTGCCGGTGACGCGCACCCCTGGATTGCTCAACCTACAAAACGATGGCGCCGCCGCCGTTCCGATCAGTTGTAGCGGCGCAGCAATCCCGCCAGCTTGCCCTGAATGCGCACTTGCCGCGTGTCATAGATTTGCGGCTCGTAGGCGCTGTTGGCTGGATCGAGCCGAACCTTCTGCCCTTCTCGATGGAAATATTTGAGCGTGGCTTCGCTATCCTCAATCAAGGCCACGACGATCTGTCCTTCGCGCGCGACCTCGGTCTTTTGGATCAGGGCGAAGTCGCCATCCAGAATACCCGCCTCAATCATGGAGTCGCCCGAGACTTCGAGGGCATAATGATCGCCAGCGCCCAGCAGTGCGGCGGGGACGGACAACATATTCTGTCCCTCCATCGCCTCTATCGGAACGCCGGCTGCGATCCTGCCGTGAAGCGGGATTTCAATCACGTCATTCGCGGCGATCGGCGGCCTTGTGACCAACTGCGGTTTTGGCTGGGCAACGACCTTGGGCGCACGATGCATCGCTTCGGGCAGCTTCAGCACCTCCAGCGCTCGCGCGCGATTAGGCAGGCGACGAATAAAGCCGCGTTCCTCCAGTGCGTTGATCAGCCGGTGGATGCCGGACTTGGACCGCAGGTCGAGCGCCTCCTTCATCTCCTCGAAAGATGGTGAAACGCCACCTTCCTCCAGCCTGTTTTGAATGAAGCTGAGCAATTCCTGTTGCTTGGGCGTCAGCATGCCTGCTTGTCCTCCATGGAACGGATGGAGAACACTTAGGAAACGAAAACGGGGAAGTCAAGCAGGCTTACGCCAAGCGTAACGAAAGGAACGGACCTGCCGCCCGGCCGTTTTATCGCCGCCTTCCCAAAGAGGGTGAATAGGAGAGTAACATGCCTAATCAGAACGACAAGGACGGCAGCCAGCGCCGTCAGCAAGGTGGCGATCGTTCGAGCCAGACCGGCCGTCAGCAGCAGCAGGAAAATCGCCAGGGTCAGATGGGCGACGCCCAGAAGAACAAGAGCGATCAAGGCAAGCAACAGCGCTGAACCAGCGTCCGGTTTGCGAACTGGGAGGGGCCGCCATGCGGCCCCTTTTTCATGCGTGAAGTGGAATGACAGTCACCTGGTCGCCAGCCGCCGCTGGAGCAGAGCCTGCGGCGCGCACGATGAGGCTGTCCGCCCGGGCCATGGCGGCGGTCGCAGCGCTGTCCTGCGAAATGACCGCAATTAACCCATCGTTCGTGTGGAAGGCGCGGAGATAATCATCGCGCTCGCCGGTAGCGGGCAGAGACGCGGCCAAAGTCGCGCTGGCGATGCGCGGCAGTGGATCGGCCGCCCCCGCCATGTGCCGGACGAGGGGTAGCAGAAACAGGGTCGCCGTCACGAAGGCGGAGACTGGATTGCCGGGCAGTCCGAGGAAAATGGCGTCGCGCAGCTTCCCCGCCATCAGCGGCTTTCCCGGACGCATGCGGATCTTCCAGAAATCGAGATTACCTCCGGCGGCGGCGAAGGCGGGGCGAACCAGATCATGATCGCCCACCGATGCGCCACCAGTGGAGACGATGATGTCCGCCTGACTGGCCTGCTCCAGAGCCTGGATCATCAGATCGAGATCGTCAGGCACGATGCCGATGTTGAGAATGTCGCAGCCCAAGCTACCCAGCATCGCACCAAGCATGGGCGCGTTTGATGAAGGCAGGCGGCCGGGTGGCGTCGGGGCGCCCGGGGGCACAAGTTCATTGCCGGTGGAGATCAGCGCCACGCGAGGGCGGGCGCCCACCGGTAGGCTGCCGTGACCGCCCAGAACGGCAAGTGCTACCTGCGCCGGGCCCAAAGCAGCGCCTGCGGCCAGAAGCGGCTGGCCCTTTTGAAAGTCGGAGGCTGCTGGCCGGACATTGCGTCCGATCGACAAGGCGGGGCCGCGTGGATGGAGAAGGCCCTCCACAAGGTCGGCATCCTCCTGGATAAGCACGGTGTCGGCGCAAGGCGGCAATGGCGCGCCCGTGAAGATGCGGGCGCTTTCGCCAGGAGCCAGGGGCAGGGGGAGGCCGCCGCCCGCCGAGCTTTCGGCTGTGACGCGCCAGGGGCCGGGCCATTCACCGGCGCGGATGGCGTAGCCGTCCATGGCGGAAAGGTCGGCCCAGGGCTGATCGCGCAGTGCGTGGATATCGCGGGCGAGCCAGCGGCCTGCGCAGGCGGAGACGGGCGCGTCCTGGGCGGCAAGTCGGCCGCCGAGCGCGAGCAGGCGCGTCTGTGCCTCGGCGACCGGGAGCAGGCTCATGCCGCGCGCCAGTCGCCCGACTTGCCCCCCGACTTGGCGAGCAGCCGAACGCCGCCGATGGTCATGCCCTTATCCAGCGCCTTGGCCATGTCGTAAATGGTGAGGAGCGCAACTGATGTGGCGGTGAGTGCCTCCATCTCCACACCCGTCTGTCCGGCGGTTCTGGCGGTCGCGGTTGCGGTGACGCCAGCGGGTTCAAGGTCGAAGTCTATGCTGACGGAGCTAAGCGCGATGGGATGACAAAGGGGAATGAGGTCGGCGGTGCGCTTGGCGGCCATGATCGCCGCGACACGAGCGACCGCGAGGACGTCTCCCTTTTTAACCAGGCCTTGCGCGATGGCGGCGGCGGCTTCTGCACTCATCGCGATATGGCCGGTGGCGATCGCTTCCCGGCTCGTCACTGCCTTGGCCGAGACATCAACCATGCGGGCCGAGCCGTCCTCGTCAAGATGGGTGAGATTGGTCATTTGCCGGTAAGAAGCGCGCGGGTCGCGGCTTCGACATCGGGCTGGCGCATCAGGCTTTCGCCGACCAGGAAACAGCGGACACCATGATCCGACATGGCGACCAGATCGGCATGGCTGCCAAGCCCGCTTTCGGCAACGAAGGTGCAGCCTTCCGGGGCTTGGCCCACCAGTTCGTAAGTGCGGGCGAAATCGACGCTGAAGTCACGCAGGTCGCGATTGTTGACGCCGATGAGGCGCGAGCGCAGCTTGAGTGCGCGCTCAAGTTCGCTGGCGTCATGCACTTCGACAAGGGCGTCCATGCCCAAGCCCAGCGCTGCGTCCTCTATCTCCGCCATCTGGCCGTCGTCCAGGGCGGCAACGATGATGAGGATGGCGTCCGCGCCCAGCGAGCGGCTTTCCAGGACCTGCCACGGATCGACCATGAAATCCTTGCGCAGCACGGGCAGCGGGCAGGCAGAGCGGGCGGCCATCAAATAATCGTCATGCCCCTGAAAATAGGGCTCGTCGGTCAGGACCGACAGGCATGCCGCGCCTGCTGCTGCATAGGCCTGCGCATGGGCAGGCGGGTCGAAATTTTCCCGGATAAGCCCCTTGGACGGGCTCGCCTTCTTGATTTCCGCGATGAGGCCGAAGCCTGAGCGGGCGGCGCTGTCCAGCGCCTGGCGGAAGCCACGCGGCGGCGTCTGTTCAGCGGCGCGCGCGTGAAGGCTGGATACGGTGATCGCCGCCTTGCGGCGCGCTACCTCCTCCCGCTTCGTGTCGCAGATTTCGATGAGCTTGTTGGTCATTAATAGGCAATCCAGCAATTGAGCAGCGCATTGGCAAGCCCGCGATCAATGGTTTCGGCCGCTTCTTCGACGCCTTCGCGAAGGTCGGCAACGGCGTCAGCCACCAGGAGAGCGGCGGCGGCGTTGAGCAGCACCGCATCGCGATAAGGGCCTTCCTCTCCCTGAAGCAGCGCGCGAAGCGCGGCGGCGTTGTGGGCCGGGTCTCCGCCACGGATCGCCTCGACGGGTTGGGTGGGAAGCCCGGCGTCGGCAGATGTGATGCGACGCATGGCGACAAGGCCCTGTGCGGTGACTTCGGCGACGTCATTGCCACCTGCGAGGGACAGCTCGTCCAGCCCTTCATCGCCCGAGACGATCATGGCGCGATCGACGCCCAGGTCGGCGATCGCTTCGGCATAGATCGGCACATAGGCCGGGCGGGCGATACCGACGAGCTGGCGGCGGACCCCTGCTGGATTGGCGAGCGGGCCCATCAGGTTGAAGATGGTCCGCTGGCCCATCGCCTTGCGGATAGGGCCGAAGCGCTTGAGCGCCGGGTGATGTTTTTGCGCGAACAGGAAACAGATGCCGAGATCGGCGAGGGTTTCTTCGGCGGTTTCGGCGGCGCGATCGAGGTTGAGGCCAAGGGCTTCCAGCGTATCCGCTGCCCCAGCCTTGGACGAGGCGGCGCGATTGCCGTGCTTGGCGACCGGAACCCCTGCCGCCGCGACCACTAGAGACACGGCAGTCGAGACGTTGAGCGTATGATGGCCATCGCCCCCGGTGCCGCATACATCAATGGCGCCGGCGGGGGCGGCGATCGGGATCATGCGCGCGCGCATGGCGCGGGCGGCCGCTGCGATCTCGATCGCGCTTTCACCCCGGTGCGCCATGGTGAGAAGGAAGGTGGCGATGTCCGCTTCGGCCAGATCGGCGTCGAACAGCAGATCGAAGGCACGGGCGGCCTCGGTTGCGCTCAGTGGCGTTGCGGGATCGGGCAGGCGGGTCATCGCCTGTGCCTTAATCAATCTGCGCTGCTTGAGTCGAGGGTTTCGACACGCTCAACCCCGCCTGGCGGCGAAAATCTCGATCATGCATCGGCGAAGAACGACAATCAGGCGGCTACCCGCTTTCGCACCGGAATGCCCGCAATACGCATGAAGTTGGCCAGCATCTCATGGCCATATTCGGTCGCGATGCTTTCCGGATGGAACTGAACCGAGTGGATCGGCAGGCTCTGGTGACGGAAGCCCATCACCGAGCCGTCCTCGCTGGTCGCATTGACCACAAGGCTTTGCGGAATGTCCTCGACTATAAGCGAATGATAGCGCGTGGCGGTGAAGGGCGAAGGAATGCCTTCAAACAGGCCCGTGCCGTCGTGGGTGACGGGCGATGTCTTTCCGTGCATCAGGCCGCCACGCACGACCTGACCGCCGAAATGCTGGCCAATCGCCTGATGACCGAGGCACACGCCTAGCAGAGGGGTCCCCGCATCGGCGCAGGCGCCTACGAGGTCCAGACTGACGCCCGCTTCATTAGGTGTGCAGGGACCGGGCGACAGCAAAAAGGCGCTGGCGCCGCTAGACATGGCTTGCCCCGCCGAAATGGCGTCGTTGCGGACTACTTCGACCTCTGCCCCCAGTTCCATCAGATAATGGACGAGGTTCCAGGTGAAGCTGTCGTAATTGTCTATGACGAGGATCATGGGGCAGAGGCTATAGTGCGCCAGATGCGCGCGGCCAACGAGAATCGGCGTAGGCGGCTTTCGTCTTCCCGATGTTGGCCAAGAATGATGTGAGGGCCGGAACCGACAGCGCTGTCAGCCGCTTCATGAGCATATTTGTTCTTGAGGAGGACGGAAATGGCCAAAGCCGAGTTTACAGATGCAATTGCCCTGCTGAAAGCTGACCACCGCAAGGTCGAAGACCTGTTCGAGCAGTTCGAGAAAGCGAAGGCGGCAAGCCGCAAGCAGGACATCGCGCATCAGATATGCACCGAGCTGAAGATCCACACGATGATCGAGGAAGAGATTTTCTATCCTACCTTTCGCGGCAAGATAGAAGATGACACGCTCGACGAAGCCTATGTCGAGCATGACGGGGCGAAAATGCTGGTGAACGACATTGAGGCGGGGTCGCCCGACGATGATTTCTACGATGCCAAGGTCACCGTGCTGTCCGAAGAGATCAAGCATCATGTGAAGGAAGAGGAGCAGCCTTCAGAGGGCATGTTCGCCCAGTGCCGCAAGACGGATGTTGACCTGGTGGAATTGCGTGACCGGATGATGGCCCGCAAGGAGGAACTGATGGCGCAGGCCAAGGCCAGCGGACTGCCAGCCGCCGAGCCACGCACCGTCAATCAGGTGCCTGCCTGACCCGCTTGAAAAAGCCGGCGCATTATCCCATATGCGCTGGTGCCGGGTTCGCCCGGCTATGGTGATAAATCGTATCGTGCAATAGGCGCAGCGGACCCGGGGGCAGTACCCGGCGGCTCCACCACATGTCCCGCATTGCCGGGGCGTCTGACGGGGCCGAACTAGGATCGACGTGTGTTGAAAAGCGATTGCCTTCACCCGGCCTGAGTACGCCGTAAAAAGGTTCGAAACCTACAAGTGCCAACGATAACGAGGCTCTTGCTCTTGCTGCGTAATTGATGGCCTCACGGCCGGACATTACTCAAAAAGAACGCGGTTGAACCCACCGGGCAACAGAAGGGAATTCAGCGGCTTCCGGAGGAGCCGGGCAACAGAATCCTCCGGACCTTTCTGTATCGGCGATCTTCCACTTCCGCTTTCCGGCGGGACAGCGCCGTGCGGTCATTCGAGGCGTCCAGCAGATTCGACTCGGGACCATATCTCCAAGACCGTTCAATTACAGTTTTATGACAGTAAAAAGAATTTATATTAGTACGTTGTTTTTAAAGGGGTAAAAACCTTTTGAGAGGTTGTTCCTGATCTTGTCCTTCTGTCATCATAGTGAAATAATCAGCGCTACATTGGAGAGTTTTTTCGGGAGACACGGGATGGTGAAGGGCGCTGTTGCCATGGGCTTGATACTGGCTTCGATAGCTTCGGTTCCGGCTTTGGCCGCCTCGGACGAAGTTGTTGTGGTGGGGGTTCCGGACGGCGATCTGGCGGCAGCTTCGTTGCTGGCCCGACGTTATGACAAAGCGGCCGACCGCCTGTCTGCTGCCTGGCCTGATGGCGCGAACGATCCGGCGCGCCTCATCAATCTTGGTAACGCATATGCCGGTCTGGGCCGGATGAAGGATGCACGCGAGGCCTATGTCGCTGCCCGCTTCGCGCCGGAGTCGGCGCTGGTGCTCGCCAATGGTACGGAAGCATCTTCGCGGGAAGTCGCCCGCCGTGCGCTTGGTCGACTTGAGGCGAGTTATGCGATGCGCTGAGGCGCGCCTGCTCAATTGCAGCGGAAAAGGGGTGTCGTTCGAGAGAGCGGCGCCCTTTTTCTGCCATTGTGAAAATCACATGTGTCACTGAATCGGCATAAAAGTCTCGAAATTGTCATTTTCGAGTCACGCGTTCGTCATCGAAACAAAATGTCCCTGTCATCTGCCACCCCTAGCTGCGGCCATCGAGGGCGACAGGGGGCGTTGTCCGATTCGTGATTCCCCTTCGCTCCGCATCCTAACACAAGCCGGCAGTAGCCGGAGCGGAGACGACATGGCCAAGATGAACCGTATCACTACCATCCTCATGGCGGGCTGCGCCAGTGCGGCGCTGAGCGCTTGCGGTGCAGATGACATAGCTTCGCCCGGCGAGGGAACGATCGTTCTGCCCGCGCCGACGCCTAGCCCGAGCCCGACGCCTACTCCGACGCCTACTCCGGGTCAGGTGACGGCGGCTGCTGACTGCCCGACCATTCCGGGCGCCGTTCAGCTGACCAACCGGGGCACGATTTCCGACAATAATGGCAACAGCTGGCGCAACTGCGGGTTCCCCGCGCGCTTCACCGAAACCACGACGATCCCGAAGGTCGCCGGCGTGATCTATTCGCTGCCGGGCCGTGTGGATGTCGGCACCGACCAGGGCGCCGCCAGCACCAACACCGAAGTCACGTTGAACGTCGATCCTGGCGTCGTGGTCTTTGCGTCAACGGGCAATGCCTATCTGGCCGTCAATCGCGGCAACCGGATCAATGCAGTCGGCACCGCATCGCAGCCGATCATCTTCACCAGCGAATCCAACGTTCTTGGCACTGCCGATGACCAGACGTCGCAGCAGTGGGGCGGCGTCGTACTTCTCGGTCGTGCACGCATAACCGACTGCCTCGCTCCCGGCGCAGCGCCCGGCACCGCGGCGTGCGAACGCGACACGGAAGGCAGCAACGGCGCGCTTTATGGTGGTGCGAACGATGCCGATAATTCCGGCCGCATGTCCTACGTTCAAATTCGCTATTCGGGCTTTGCCCTGGCTGGCGGCAGCGAACTTCAGGGCCTGACCCCCTCGGGTGTTGGTTCCGGCACGCAGCTGGACCACATCCAGGTTCACAACAGCTCGGACGACGGCATCGAAGCGTTTGGCGGCAACGTCCACTTCAAACATCTGGTCCTGACCGGCAACGAAGACGATAACTTCGACTCCGACGTTGGCTATCGCGGCACCGTTCAATATGTCATCAGCGCCCAGCGCGCGAACAATGACATTGGTGACGGCTTCCTCGAAACCGACTCAAATGGCGGAGCCGAGGCCAACAACAGCGAAGACGCGCTGCCCCGCCAGTATCTGAAGATGGCGAACTTCACCTACATCCATCGTTCGACCACCGGCAGCAATGGCACGGCTATGTTGCTGCGCGGCGGTGCGGACCTGACGCTGGTGAACGGCCTGATCGTGGCTCCGACCAACAGCTGCCTGCGCATCGACAGCACGACCACGGTACGTGACGCCGACACTGCGCTGCAGGATGCTGGTAAGCCGCGCTACATCTCCGTGGCGATGCAGTGCAACAGCACGCCTTACAAGGGCAACCGTGGTGTCGACGCAGCAACGGTCCAGTCGATCTTCGAAGCCGGTCCGAACAGCACCATCAGCTACACCCCGTCGCTGACGAGCCTGTTCATCAATGGCGCGACGGAAACCGCGCTGACGGCGATCGATCCCAAGACGATCGACAGTGCATTCGACACCACCAACTATGTCGGCGCGGTAAAGGACAGCAACGACACCTGGTATGCCGGATGGACCTGTAACTCGGTGACCGCCAGCTTCGGCAGCGCCAGCGGCAACTGCACGGCCATTCCGACGACCTGATCGGCGGCCTGACCTCAACAGGGGCGGGGGAGCGGCAGATGCGCTTCCCCGCCTTCTTTGCACCTTCCAAATTTCCCAAGGGGGACTTTTAGCCATGTCGAAGCCGCTTAGCCTGGCGCGCATGCTCCTGATTACATCCGCGTTGTCCGCCCCGGCGGCGATGGCCCAAACTTCACCCGACAGCGCGCCGACATCCGGCGTGCCGAGTGCTTCGGAAGAGGCCGACGCGCAGACCGGCAATGTCGATGTGTCGATCCCCGGATCGGACATCATCGTCACGGGCCGCCGCACCAGCAATGTGTCGCAGGCTGCCCCGCAGGTGGTAAACGTCCTTTCCGCCGCAGATATCAAGCGCACTGGCGAAGGCGACATCGCCGGCTCGCTGCAGCGCGTGACTGGTCTGTCGGTTGCCTCGGGCGGCTTCGTCTATGTCCGTGGCCTTGGCGACCGCTATTCGCTGGCGCTGCTGAACGGTTCGCCTCTGCCAAGCCCTGAGCCGCTCAAGCGTGTGGTGCCCCTGGATATTTTCCCGACCAGCGTGATCGCATCGACGTTGGTGCAAAAGAGCTTCTCGCCCAACTTCCCCGGTGAATTCGGCGGTGGCGTCATCAACCTGACGACCAAGGCGATCCCGGTCGAAAGCTATCTTGAAATCGGACTGGGCAGTTCGGCCAATACCGAAACGTCAGGGCAGCTTGGCTACACACATTATGGCGCAAAGTCGGACTGGACCGGCTTTGATGACGGCACGCGTGATGTGCCGCCGCTGCTGCAACAGGCTTTCAACAGCGGAGTGCCGTTTTCCGACATGGATCGCGCCGACTTGCGTGGCATCGCCATGCAGTTCCAGAACAGCGATACGTCGGTCGTGCAGCGCACCAACAGCCTGCCCTTCAACTTTTCCGCTTCGCTGAATGGCGGCACCGCATTTGACATAGGCAGCGATGGGCGTCTGGGTATCCTGACGACAGCGTCCTACAATAATAAATGGCGCACGCGCGACACGTTGCAGCAGGCTTCGTTGGATGTGGCGAATGGTGCTGGCCGGAACAACCAGCAGATCAGCACCGAGAATGAGGTCACGGTCAACGGCCTGTTGGGCGTCGGCCTGGAATTGGGCGACCAGAAGCTGCGCTGGACCAACATCTATATCCGCGACACTCTGAAGCGCAGCGCGCTGGCGATCGGCCAGAATGACGGGCTGATCCAGGGCGCGGACTATATGACGCAGCAGACCGCATGGTATGAGCGCCAGCTGATCGATACGCAGTTTGCGGGCGAGTTCAAGCTCGGTGACCTGAGCCTGGATGTGCGGGGCAGCTACGCCAATTCGCAGCGAGAGGCGCCCTATGAGCGGGAATTCGTCTATGTCCGCACCAATGTCGATACGGCCGTCGATCCGGTTGGCGACCGCTTCGTCAACGCGCTCAATCGTCAGCGTGGCGATGCTTCGGTCACCTTCAGCGACCTGAATGAAGATCTGTGGTCTGCGGGATTGGATCTCAGCTACAAATTCTCGCCTGATCTGTCGGCGACCATTGGCTATGCGTTCAGTGACACGAAGCGCACATCTTCGCGCTATGAGCTGCATTTCGATGCCGTCAACCTGCCCCTGGCGGTGCAACAGTTGCGTCCAGACTATCTGCTGTCTGATGCCTCGATCCAGTTGTATGACATCGGCCTGCTGGAATTTTCCGGCAATTATCCGGTCTACGACGCCGCGCTGCGGACCCATGCGGGCTATGCGCAGGTGAAGGCGTCGGTGTTGCCCGGCCTGTCCTTCGACGCAGGTGTGCGTTTTGAAAAGGGTCGCCAGTCGGTGACGGGTCTTGATGTGTATGACACCGGCGTCACGCCATTCAACCAGATCCGCAAAGAATATTGGCTGCCTGCCGCTACGATCACGCTGGAAGCCGCAAAGGGTCTGCAGTTCCGCCTGAGCGGTTCCAAGACGATTGCGCGGCCGCAGTTCCGGGAGTTGATTGCGCAGCCGTTCCTCGATCCTGAATCGAACCGCTTCTATCGCGGTAACCCTTTCCTGCAGGACAGCGAATTGTGGAACGCCGACCTGCGTGCGGAATGGTATATGGGACGTGACGAGCGGCTGACGGCGGCGGCCTTCTACAAGAAGATCAAGAACCCGATCGAAACCTATACGACGATCACGGACACCTACACGGTGACGACCAGCTTCGCCAATGCTCCGGAAGCTACGCTGTACGGGTTTGAAGTTGAGACGCAGAAATATCTGCCCCTCCACGGCTGGTCGGACAGCGATTTCTTCCAGAGCCGCCGGATCGTGCTGATCGGCAACTACACCTATACTCAGTCGGAGTTGAAGGTCGGGGCCGGCGATACGACCATCCCCTACAGCTACACGACCGGACCGTTGCCAGCCGCGTCGGACTTCTTCCAGGATGGCGTGCCGTTGACCGGACAGTCGGACCATCTGGTCAATTTCCAGATCGGTTTGGAGGATACGGACAAGCTGTCGCAGCAGACGCTACTGTTGACCTACGCCAGTCCGCGCGTCACCAGCCGTGGTCCCAACCTGCAGCCGGATATCAAGGAAAAGCCGGGCGTCACGCTGGACTTCGTCGCGCGGCAAGGGGTGACTTTGCCGGGCGGCGTCAACAGCGAGTTCAAGTTCGAGGTCCGCAACATCATGGGCCGCAAGTTCCAGGAGTTCCAGGAACTGGACGGGAACAAGGTGTTCTATAACCGGTACAAGATCGGTACGACCATCGCGGCTTCTCTGACTGTCGCATTCTGATCGGCTTGTTCGTCGATGAGAGGGCCGGCTCGCATCAAGCGGGTCGGCCCTTTCGCATGCTGATTCGCTCGCTTGACCGGGATATGCTAGGTGACCGCTTAAAAGGCGGAGACGGCCAAGGTGAAGCAGGAAGTCGAGCTGAAGTTGGAGTTGCCGCAAGGGGCGGTGGACGCCTTTGAGCGCTCGGCGGTGTTGCCCTCGCAGGGGGACAGGGCAATGCTGGAGGCGGTCTATTTCGACACGCCCGATAAGCAGCTTCAGGCGCTGGGCTATACGCTGCGCATACGCCGCTCGGGGGATGAGCGCATCCAGACCGTGAAGGCCGATCAAGGCGATAGCGGCGGTGGATTGTTTGCGCGGGCGGAATGGGAAATGCCGGTCGCACAGGATGAGCCGGTACTCGATACGCGCACGCCCATCGCGGCGGCGCTCGGCGAAGCGGCAGATGCAATAGCGCCTGCGTTTCATGTCGATGTCGAGCGACGGACCTGGCTGATCAGCGAGGGTCGGGCGAAGACTGAATTGGTGTTCGATCAGGGGATGGTGCGCGCAGGCGACCGACAAGCCCCGATCTGCGAGATCGAACTGGAGCGCAAGGCTGGCGAACCTGCCGCGCTGTTCGCGTTGGCGCGGCGCATCGAAGCGATGGTGCCGGTGCGCTTGGGCGTGGCCGCGAAATCCGAGCGGGGCTATCGGCTGCTGGAGGCCGCGCCCGCTTGTTTCAAAGCCCAAAGAGTGTCGTTGAAGGTCGGAGGCCGTGCAGTTGACGCGTTTCAGACTATCGCCCGGGCATGCGTACGGCATTATCGGCTGAACGAAGATCTGCTGCTCGACCATTATGATCCGCAGGCGCTGCATCAGGCACGGGTCGCGGTGCGGCGGCTGCGATCGGCGCTGACGCTGTTCAAGCCAATGCTTGTCGAGGCGGATGTTACCCGTTTTCAGGATGAGTTGCGCTGGTTGGCGCGGCTGTTGGGCGACGCGCGCGATCTGGACGTACTGATACAGAGGACCAAAGCGGGGCAGCTTCATGACAAGATCGATGAGGTGCGCGGACCGGTTCATGCCCGCGTAGTCGAGGCACTCGATTCCCGGCGTGTGCGCGGCATGATGATCGACTTTGTGGAATGGCTGGCCCTTGGTGCTGGAAAAGCGGATGCGAAGATGCGGCAAATGCGCGATGAACCCGCAGAACAGTTTGCGGCGCACCGTTTGCAGCATTTTCATCGCTGGGTGGTGAAGCATGGGCGGCGGATGACGACGCTGGATGACCAGCGGCGTCATGAAGTCCGGAAGAAGGCAAAGAAGCTGCGTTACGCGTCGGAATTTTTCGCGGAGCTATTCGCCGGGACTAAGAAGGAGCGGCGGCGATATGTCCGCTACATCGAGGTTCTGGAAGAGTTGCAGGACGAATTGGGCGCGCTGAACGATCTGGTGACCATGCCCAGCCTGCTGGCCCGATATGGGCTGACCGACGATGTGGCAGGGGCCAAGGGTGGCGTCGGCAAGAAGAAACGCGTCGCCGCCGCCGCTGACGCTCATAAGGAATTGGCGGACGCCAAGCGCTTCTGGCGCTGACGATCAGGCCCAAGGCCGTTCGCGATACCATTTGGTGATGATGTGCTTGACGCCGCTTCGCACTTTCATGCCGTGATGCAGGCTGGCGCCATTATATTTCCCCGGCTCCAGGCGGTTGTTCCAGACGAGTAGCTTGCCGGTTTCGGGCTGGACCGTCTTGCCGATCTTGACGAAACGCGTTGCTCCCCCCGCTGCGGGCTGGTTCAGATAGACCATCAGCGTCCAGGTGCGGTTGCCCGCGACCGAACAATAACGCTCGAAATCCAGACCGCGCGGCTCGAAATAGTCAGTGTGCGGCTTGAATTCCTGTCCCACGATATAGCGCTGGCCCTGAATCGGTTCGCCATAGGCGGGGTCAATACCTGCAAAGGCCGCGAGCTTTTCGTCGATCGCGGCGATGAATGGATCGGCGCGGTCGAGGTCGCAGGTCTCGCTGGTACGAAAGCTGGTATCGCCATTGGCATCGGCAATGGTGGAGGGTCGGCGGATGGCCTCAATCCGGTCGATCAGGCCCGCGCATTCTTCTGGCGTCAGGAAATCGCGCTGGATGAAGAGCGTTAGCTCACGGCTCGGCACGCGCTGGACATGGGAATGTGCTGCGATCCATGCAGGGTCGGCGTCAGCGTATCTGGGGACAGGTTGGTGGGACATGGCGAGCCATCAGGTGAAGAGCAGCCCTCTAGCTATCGTTGAACGCTTGAAATGCAAGCGTCGTCGCTTGCGAATTGCCGTTGTCACAGATAGGTCACATGTTTGTCATCCAGTAGTAAAAACAGTTTCCTAGCAGGCGCCGGTATCAAGGGGGATCACCAGCTTCATGCGCGTGCCGTTTCGCGACAATATTCAGAGCTTTGGCAGCCGGCTGGCGCCGATCAAATGGCCGCGCGTCATCGAAAAGCTGCTGCTCGGCGTTCTCGTCTTGCAATGCGCGCGACTGGTATGGGCGGTGCTGACGCCGGTCGGCAGCTTTGGGCCGTGGGAAGGCAGGCAGGCGCAGTTTCCCAGCGTGGCCGCGCGGCAGACATTATTTTCCAGCTTCGATCCATTTTATCGGGCCGGGCCGCAACAGGCGGCGGGAGGCGGTGTCGTCACCTCGTTGGCGCTGACCGTTTACGGCATCCGGCTGAATGAGGGGTCGGGGCTGGGATCTGCAATCGTCGCGGGGCCGGATGGCGTGCAGAACAGTTTTGCGGTGGGCGAGGAGATATTGCCGGGCGTCGTGCTGAAGGCGGTTGCGTTCGATCATATCACCATCGATCGCGGTGGCGCCGAGGAACAAGTATTCCTCGATCAGTCACAGCCCGCGTCGGATGCGCCCACGCCGGGAGAAGGCGCGCAGCCTGCTCCGGTAGCCGGCATCGACAACCCGACGGCCGATGGGTTGAAGCGTGACATCGGCTTTGCGCCACGCATGCAAAATGGCCGTGTCACCGGCCTCATCCTGACGGGACGGGGGTCGACGTTCCAGAATGCCGGATTCCAGCCCGGCGATATCGTCACCCAGGTCGATGGCCAGCCGGTGGGTTCCCCCAGCGATCTTCAGGCGTTGCAGGGCAAGATTGTCCCTGGAGCGCGGATTTCCCTTACCGTTGAGCGTGGCGCGAGCCCTTCGACGATCAACCTAACCCTGCAGGGCCAATGACCAGAAAATTGCTTCTTTCCGCCTCCCTGGCCCTCGTCCTGGCGGCGCCAATCGCTTCGCCGGTGCTGGCGCAGCAGACGCTGAATGTACGGGACGCTGACATCCGCGCGTTTATTCAGGATGCCGCGCGGGTGACCGGGCGGACCTTCATCATCGACAATCGCGTACAAGGGAAAGTGTCGGTCGTGACCGACCGGCCGCTGTCGCGATCCGAATATTTCGAGATTTTTCTGTCCACCCTGCGTGCGAACGGCCTGGTGGCCGTGCCAGCGCCGGGTGGAGCCTATCGCATCCAGCCTGCCGATGGGGCGGCTGGGCAGCCCAGCGTGGTAGGGCGTGGTTCCAACCGCAATCAGTTCGTGACAGAGGTGTTCCGCCTGCGCTCTATCGATGCGGCGAGCGCACTGGAAACATTGCGGCCGCTGGTGAGCAAGGATGGATCGGTGACGGCCAACCGCGCCGGTAACAGCGTCGTGGTGGCCGATTATGCGGATAATATCGGCCGCATTCGGCAGGTGTTGGCGCGGATAGATCGCGACACGGCGGCGACGCAGACGGTGACGTTGCGCAATGCGGGCGCGCGTGAGATCGCGACTTCGCTTCAGGCGTTGGTGCAGAGCGGCGGCGAGGGTGCTCAGCGGGCTGCGACGATCGTGCCGATCGACAGCAGCAATTCCGTCGCCATCCGGGGCGATTCAGGAACGGTCGCCCGTTTGGCGCAGATGGCGCGCGATCTGGACCGGCAGGCGGCGAGCGGAACCGAGATTAGAGTCTACTGGCTGGAACACGCCGACGCTGAAAAGCTGTTGCCGGTGTTGCAGCAACTGATCGGGCAATCGATCGGTTCGGGGGTGACGGCTTCGGTTCCTGCGGCGGCGGGAAATGGAGCGCCGCCGCCCGCGGCGGCTTCTGCGGCGATGCCGTCCAGCGGGTCTTCCGGAAATGGGATTTCGACGCGCGGCCCGGCGATCGTGACGCGCTATGAAGGCGCCAACGCCATCATCGTCGCGGCGAACAGCGATGTGCAGCGCATGCTGGGCGAGACGATCCGCCAGCTCGACACGCGGCGCGAGCAGGTGCTGGTGGAAGCGATCATCGTCGAAATCAGCGATGCCGCCGCCAAGAAACTGGGCGTTCAGTTCCTGATCGGCAGCACCAAGACGGGCTTTGCCGCTACCAATTATTCCAATGCGTCGCCCAATCTGCTGACGATTGCCGGAGCCGTCGCGGCTCGCGAGCTTGGAGACAGCACGACAGTCACGGTGGAAAGCAACGGGACGACAACGACGACATCCTCGCGCAACAGCAGCGATCTGGAATCGACGTTGCAGGAAGCCGCTTTCAACAGCCTGACCAGCGCCACCGGTATGATCGGCGGTCTTGGGACGCAAATTGGTCAGAATGGCATTTTCGGAGCGATCATTAATGCGGTGAAGTCCGATACCGACAGCAATATCCTGTCCACGCCTTCTGTCATGACGCTGGACAATCAGAAGGCGTCGATCCTGGTGGGCCAGCAAGTGCCCATCACCACTGGCGAGGCGCTGAGCCAGAATTTCGATAACCAGTTCCGCACCGTCCAGCGGCAGGATGTCGGCGTCAAGCTGGAGGTGAAGCCGCAGATCAATACCGGCGGCGCGATCAAGCTGTTCCTTAAGCAGGAGGTGTCGAGCGTCGCGGGGCCAGTTTCCAACAGCAGCAGCGACCTCATCATCAACAAGCGTGAGATCGAGACGACGGTGACGGTCGATGATGGCGAGATATTGGCATTGGGCGGCCTGCTTGACGACAATGAACGCAAGACGATCGAGAGGATCCCGCTGCTGTCCGACATTCCGGGGCTGGGCGAGTTGTTCAAGTCGCGCAGCAAGAGCCGGACCAAGACCAACCTCATGATCTTCATCCGGCCGACCATATTGCGGTCCAAGGAGGACGCGCAGCGCCTGACGCAGCAGCGTTACGGCTATGTCCGCGACATGCAGTTGCGGCGCAATCCCGATGTCGAACCGAGCATCGACGAACTGGTGCGCGACTATATGGGCGCGACGCCGCCGGCAGCCGCGACGCAGCCGAGCGATGCGGTGGTGCAGCCACCGGCAGAAGTGATCGAGCCGACCGCTCGCCGGTCGAGCAGCGTGATACGGCCGGTGGATGTTTCCCCCAGTGGATCAAAGCGATGAGCGACGACGTCGATGATGCTGGCCAAGTCGCGCCTCATTTCGCGCATCGCGTGGTGGACATTCCCTACATCTTCGCGCGCAAGAATGGGGTCGTCATGTTGCCAGTCGAAGGCGAACGGTTGACGATAGCCGTACGCGAAGGCAGCGACCCGCGCATATTACTGGAAGTACGACGACATCTGGCCCGCAGTTTCGACGTCCGTTTTGTCGATGGCGCGCAGTTCGACAAGCATCTGTCCGATCATTATGCGATGGAAGGCAGCGCAGCTGCGATGGCGGGCTCGCTAGAGGTTGGCGCAGATGAGCTGGATATTCTGGCCGCCGACATCCCCACGGCTGACGACCTGCTCGACAGCGCGGACGACGCGCCCGCCATCCGGCTGATCAACGGCATCATTGCAGAAGCTGCGCGGCAGGGCGTTTCGGACATTCACATCGAACCTTATGAAACCGGACTGATCGTGCGGATGCGGATTGACGGCGTACTGCGTGAAACATTGCGCATGCCGCCACATGTCGCGCCGGTGGTGGTAAGCCGCATCAAGGTGATGGCGCGCCTCGACATTGCCGAGCGGCGGGTGCCGCAGGATGGGCGCATCGGCCTGACGCTGGGAGGCAAGCTGCTTGACGTGCGCGTATCGACGCTGCCCAGCCGGGCGGGCGAGCGCGTGGTGCTGCGTATCCTGGACAAGGAAAATGCGGGCATGAACCTCGATCTCCTCGGCATGGCGGGGGCCGCGGACCGGATTTTTCGTGAAGGATTGCAAGAGCCGAACGGGATTATTCTGGTCACGGGGCCGACGGGATCTGGTAAGACTACTACGCTCTACGCTGGTTTGCGGCAGTTGAATGACGGCACCCGCAACATCCTGACGGTCGAGGACCCGGTCGAATATGCGATCGAAGGGGTGGGACAGACGCAGGTCAACGCCAAGGTCGGGCTGACCTTTGCGGCCGGACTGCGCGCCATTTTGCGGCAAGATCCCGATGTGGTGATGATCGGCGAAATCCGCGACCGGGAAACGGCTGAGATCGCCGTGCAGGCGTCGCTGACAGGGCACCTGGTGCTGTCCACCGTGCATACAAATGACGCGGTTGGCGCGATCACGCGGATGCGCGACATGCGGGTGGAGCCGTTTCTTCTGGCATCGACGCTGCGGGCGGTGATTGCGCAGCGGCTTGTGCGGCGGCTGTGCCAGCATTGCCGTGAGCCGGTGCAGGCGGACAAGTCGGCCAGCGCCTTGCTTGGTTTCGATCCCGGAACGATCATCTACCGGGCGCGGGGATGCGAGGCATGTAGCGGGACTGGCTACAAGGGCCGGATCGGCGTGTTCGAGGCGATCCGCGTGGATGATACGATCCGCCGCCTCATTAACGACGGCGGCGATGAATCGCTGATCGCGCGCCACGCTTTCCTGAATGCGCCGAATTTGGGGTCGGCGGCCCGCGCGCTGGTGCGCGACGGCCAGACCACGGCCGAGGAAGCGATCCGAGTGTCGCGGCGCGACGCGGCGGAGGCGGAAACCATCGCTGATGGCTGAGTTCGACTATATCGCCATCGACCCAGCCGGGAAGGAGCGTTCGGGCAAGGTCAAGGCCGATACGATGGACGATGCGCGCGCCAGGCTGGATGCGCGCAAGCTGTTCATCGTGCGGATCGAGCCGGGTGCCGTGGAAAAGGCTGCGCGGAGAGCCGGGCTTTCGCTGCGCGCGCCCCGGCTGTCGGCCAAGGAACTGACGCTGTTCACCCGCCAGCTATCGACGCTGATCCAGGTCAGCCCGCTCGAAGAATCGCTGCGCACAATCGGGCGGCAGAGCGAGCAGGCGCATGTGCGGGCCATCGTGAGCAAGGTCCATTCCGGCGTGCTGGAAGGGCGGCGGCTGGCCGATGCGTTGGGCGCCGAGCCCAAGAGTTTCCCCCCGCTGTATCGGGCGATGGTGTCGGCGGGCGAAAGCTCAGGCAGCCTGCCCACGATCATGGAGCGGCTGTCGGACCTGATGGAACGGCAGGCGGTGATCCGGTCGAAGGTACTGACCGCCATTGCTTATCCCACTGTGCTCGCGGTCTTTGCGGTGTGCGTGGTTGCGGCGTTGATGATCTTTGTCGTGCCCAAGGTGGTCGAGCAGTTCGACACAGTGGGGCAGGACCTGCCGCTGCTGACGCGCATGGTGATGGGGCTTTCCGCCTTTCTGGCTGGCTATTGGTGGCTGCTGCTGATCCTGATGGGGATCGGCGCATTCGCTTTCTGGCAAGCGTTGAAGGTGGGGGCGTTTCGTTACCGGTTCGATGCGCTGCTTCTGCGATTGCCGCTTCTGGGACGACTGATCCGCGATCTGCATGCGGCGCGAATGGCGCGGACCCTGTCGACCATGGTGGCGAGCCGATTGCCGTTGATGGAGGGGCTGACGCTGACGACGCAGACGGTGCATAATCGCGTCTTGCGACGGGCATCGGAGGACATTGTCGAGGCTATACGGGGTGGCGGCAGCCTGTCGGCGGCGTTGCGCCGGGCGGGCGTCTTCCCGCCGCTGCTGGTCTATCTGGCGGCGAGCGGGGAGAGTGCAGGACGGCTCGACACGATGCTGGAGCGAGCGGCGGACTATCTGGAGCGGGAGTTTGACAGCTTCACTTCGGCCGCGCTTGCCATGCTGGAGCCAGTCATCATCATATTGATGGGCGGCATTGTCGCCGTCATCATCCTGTCTATCCTGCTCCCCATCCTGCAATTGCAGAGCCTTACCGGGGCCTGAAGGAGTGAATATGTTTGATTGTGATCCGGCTTCCGTTCGCCCCGAGCCTGTCGAGGGGCTTCTCTCGCCTTCAGAAGGCAAGGGCTTCGACCAGCTCAACCCGAACGGGGAGGGGGTGGATCGCCGATCGATCGAGAACGGCTTCATGCATTCGAAGCGTTCCGCCGAACACGGCTTTACGCTCGTGGAACTGATGGTCGTGATCGTTATCATCGGATTGCTGGCGACGATCGTGGCTATCAATGTGATCCCCGCGACTGACACGGCGCGAGTAGAGAAGGCCAAGGCCGACATCGCCACCATAGAGCAGGCGCTGGAGCAATATCGGCTGGACAATCTGACCTATCCATCGGCGACCGATGGCCTGCAGGCGCTGCTCAACCCGCCAGCGTCGTTGGCGCAGCCACAGCGTTACCGGCGTGGCGGCTACATCAAGAAGCTGCCGGACGATCCATGGGGCAGGCCCTATGCCTATGCCGTGCCGGGGCGGAAGGGCGCATTCGATATCAGTTCGCTGGGCGCGGATGGCCAGCCGGGCGGCGACAGTGAAAATGCCGATCTCTATTCCAGCGAGCTTTGAGATTCCCGAAGCCCGTTTCCGTCGTGTCGAGCGCTTGCCGTGGCAGGCGATCGAACGGCCAGAAACCAACGGGCGATCGGAAAGCGGCTTTACCCTTGTCGAGCTGATGGTCGTGCTGACGATCATCGGCTTCATTTCCGCTGCCGTCGTTCTGGCCATCCCGGACCCGCGCGGAAGAGTGATCGAGGACGCCGACCGCTTCGCCGCGCGCGTAGCCGCTGCGCGCGACGAAGCGGTCGTGACTGCCCGTCCGATGGGCGTGTGGGTTTCCGCTTCGGGCTATGGTTTTCAGCGGCGCGAAGGTGCGCAATGGGTGCCGCTGGAAGACAAGCCCTTTGTCACCGCCAATTGGAAAGGCGGCACGCGGGCATTGGTGGGCAAGGACGGGCGGCAGCAGATCGGTTTCGACGGCACGGGCCTGCCGACCGACGCGATGACGGTGACGCTGGCGCGCGAAGCCGAGCGTGTGTCGGTGACGGTCGATATGGCGGGGAAGGTCATGGTCGGTGGCTGAAAACAGTCGTTCAGACGCGCCCATTCGCGCTGGTGAAAGGGGCTTCACCCTGCTGGAGATGCTGGTGGCGCTGGCGGTGTTCAGCCTGGCCGCGCTGGCGCTGGTGCGGTTGCAGGGCGTGACGCTGCGAACCGCGGCGGACCTTGACAGCAAGGCGTTGGGGCAGATCGTCGCGCGAAACCTGATGGTGGAGGTGCAGACCGACCCCGCGCCCCCTGCGCTGGGTAGCCAGCAGGGCGAGGTTGATAATGGCGGCCGGCGTTGGCGCTGGACGCGCGAAGTCAGGGTCATGGACGACAAGCGGCTGTTGCAGGTCAACCTGACCGTCGATGGGGCGGCTGGATCTTCGCCCGTCGTGCTGAGCTTTGTGCGGGTGGTGCAGTGATGCGCCTTTTACCTCACCCGCAAACCTGCCGGGACGGGCATGCCGAACAGACGATCTTCGAGGAGAAGGGGGAAGCCGGCTTTACCCTCATCGAACTGCTGGTCGCGCTGATGATTTTCGCCATGTTGTCGGCGGCGGGGGTGCTGTTGCTGGGTAACAGCGTGTCGGCGCAGGCGCAGATCAAGGTGCGTCTGGACGATCTGGCTGCCGTGCAGCGGGCTGGCGGCGCGCTGGCGGCTGATCTTGGGCAGGCAGTGCCGCGCATCAGCCGCACCGAAATCGGAACGCTTGCGCCTGCTTTCTGGTCGCATCGAGAGGGCGAAGCCGTGCCCGTGCTTCAGTTCGTGCGCGGGGGCTGGGACAATCTGGGCGATCTGCCGCGGCCTTCCTTGCAAAAGGTGGAATATTGGGTGCGCCAGGGGCGGCTGGAGCGGCGGACCTATGCGCAGGTTGATGGCGCGGCAGGGGATGAGCCTGCGGTCCTGCTGGAAAATGTCGATGATGTCGCCCTGCGTTTCCGGGATGCGCAAGGGGACTGGCGGGATGAATGGGTGCCCACCCAACCGGACCTGATGCCCCGGGCCGTCGAGATGACGGTGACGCGCACGGGGGAGCCGCCCGTAACCCTGCGTTTCCTGGTCGGGCCAGGGCCAGCCGAGCGATTGCCAGAGGAGGCGGCTGGTGCCTGATCCCCGCAAGCCAGGCGAGCGGGGCGCGGCTCTGCTGACGGTGCTGCTGCTGGTGGCGGTGATGGCGGTGGTGGCGTCCACCGCGCTGGAGCGGCTCGCGCTGGCGACGCGCATGACTGGTAATGGCGGCGCGATTGACCAGGCGCGGGCCTTTGCGGATGCGGGCGCGGAAATCGCGCGTTTGCGGATCGGCGATCTGATAGCGGCAAATCCGGGCAAGACGACGCTGGCGGGCAATTGGATGGGAACACCGCAACCCATCGCCGTTCCCGGCGGCATGGCCAGCGCGCGGGTGAGGGACGCGGGGAACTGCTTCAACCTCAACAGCGTGGTGGCTGGCGACAATGAGGCCAATCTGAAAGTCCGGCCGGTGGGCATTTCGCAATTTCAGGCGTTGTTGCAGGCCCTGGGCGTCGATGCACGGCAGGCGCAGGTGGCGGCGATGTCACTTGGCGACTGGATCGACAGCGACAGCGTACCACAGCCGGGCGGCGCGGAGGATGAGACCTACGCGCAGGCGGCGCGGCCCTATCGAGCCGCCAATCGCTTCATGGTCGATGCCAGTGAATTGCGGGCGGTTCATGGCGTGACGCCTGCCATTTACGATCTGGCGCGGCCCTGGGTATGTGCGCTGCCGACGGCTGACTTGTCGCCGATCAACATCAACACGCTGCTGCCCGATCAGGCGGTGCTGTTCGCGATGCTGCTGCAAGGGCAGGTGAGTGTGGCGCAGGCGCGGCAATTGCTGGCGGAACGTCCTGCCGAGGGCTACGGCAGCACCGTTCAGTTTTGGGCGCCGCTCGCCAGCCAGGGGATCAATCCGCTTGAGGAAGCGGCCAACCAGGTCAAGTTGACGACAGGATTTTTCGGGGTGGACATTACGGTGGACGTTGGGGGAACACAGCTTGTCGAGCGGGTGCTGATCGATGCCCGGCAGAGCCCGGCGAGGCTGATCCGCCGCAATTGGGGAAGCGGCGCGTGAGCGTGCGGGACGGCCTGGTCGTAGCCCTGCCCGAGCAGGGAGAGCCGCTATGGATGCGCGTGGTCGATGGCGTCGTGACGCAAAGCGGCGAGGGCGCAAACTGGCTAGCGGCTTGCGGATTGACGGCACTGCCAGCCGACATGGTGGTGATGCTGGTGCCGCCCGCTGCGCTGGTCACCCTGCACTGGGCGCATTATCCTGAACTTGCGCCGCGTCAGGGGCGAGCGGCGGCGCGGCTGGCGGCGCTGGCGTCCGGCATCGTGCCCGCCGATCAGTTGTTTGCGGCGGCGAACGAGAATGACGACCCTGCGGCCGCTCACATCGTCGCGGTAGCGGCGCGCAGCGACATGCAGCATTGGCTGTTATGGGCACAGCATCATGGGCTGGACCCCGACATCATCGTCCCCGCACCCTTGTTGCTGCCCGAACCTGCCGAGGGCGTGGCGAGAGGCATGCTTGGCGGCGAGGTGCTGTTGAGAGGCGAGGACGTTGCTTTCTCCGGCGACCTCGCGCCCATTCTTCCGGCTGACGCGGTGGTCGAGCATGTCACGCCCGATCAGCTGGAGGAGCGGGTGATCGCGGCGCTGCTAAGCCCGCCGCTGGACATGCGGCAGGGTGATTTCGCCAAGCGGGTGCGCCGGGCAACGGACAAGCGGACGTTCGGGCGTATCCTGCTGTGGAGCGCGCTTGTCCTGCTGGTGAGCCTGCTCATCACCCTGATCGCGGTGGTGCGGCAGCATGTGGCGGCTTCCAACCTCGATACGCAAAGCCTTGCGCTGGCGCGGCAGGTGGTGCCGAACGCGGGCGACCTGGACCTGGCGGAGGCGGAGATCGAGCGGCAACTGGCGGCGCGGTGCGCTGGGGCTTATGCCTTTACCGCGCCCGTCGCGGCTTTGCTGGGCGCGTTGCAGGATACGCCGGGGGTGTCATTGACCGCCCTGTCGCGCGATCCTGACGGCATGATCCGCGCGACTTTGGCGGCGGCGAAGGTAGAGGAAATCAACAGCATATTGCTGGCGTTGCAGGGGGCGGGTTTCACCATCACGGCCACGCCTTCGCAGGATCCCGGCGGGCGGGCGCTCGCGGACATCACGGTGCGATCATGACGGAAGCTTTAAAGAATTACTGGGCAGAGCGGTCGCCGCGCGAGCAATGGATGCTTGGCGTGATGTTCGCCCTGTTGGGCGTCGTCATCCTATGGCTGGGCATCGTGCGTCCGTTAGCATCGGCGCAGCGATCAGCGCATGACGCGTTGATCGAGGCGACGGATCGCAATGCGGCGATGCGCGCGAAGGTCAGCCTGCTCAAGACGCTTCCCCGGACCGTCAATGCCGGGCCTGCGGATTCTGCGATCGATCAATTGGTAGGCCAAAGCGCGGGTGAGGCGGGACTGACGCTGGAACGGGCGCAGACCCAGGGGGCAGGGCGGATCGAAATCGCGATGGCGTCGGTACGGCCGGTCGCGCTCTTTTCCTGGCTTGCGGCTCTGGAGGCGCAGGGGGTGCGGGTGGAAACGATGAGCGCGCGGCCTTCGCCGACGGCTGGCAGTGTTTCGGTGCAGGCGGTGTTGGTGCGCGGGGCAGGGCGATGAAGGGGCTCCAACTGTCGGGCCGCGCGCGCGCCATCCTGATCCTGCTGTTCCTGTTTGGATTGATTGCGTTCATGCCGATGCGGATTGCGCTGGGGCTGACAGGTCTGGAGCGGGTCGGCGTGTCGGCGCGGGAGGTGCGGGGTTCCTTGTGGAGCGGGCGCATCGACCAACTCATGCTGGGCACGATGCCGATCGGAACGGTGCGGGCCGGGCTTTCCCCGATATCCTTGCTGATGGGCCGCGCGCGTATCGACATCTGGCGGCGACGGGGGGCTGCCGACGATCTGAGTGGCGCCTTGACGATAGGGTTCAACCGCATCGGCATTGACGATGTGACCGGCGCGGTGCCGCTGGGGCGCAGTTTTGCGCCGCTGCCCATCGGCAGCCTGCTTATGGAGGATGTGACCGCTTACTTTTCCGGCGACCGCTGCGGTCATGCCGAAGGCCGGGTGCGCGCGCAACTGGCGGGGCAGTTTCCCGGCCTGAACCTGTCGCAAGGCTTGTCGGGCACGGCCAGCTGTGACGGCGATGCGCTGCTGCTGCCGCTGGTCAGCCAGTCGGGCCTTGAAAAGATCAACCTGCGGATCTGGCGATCGGGGCGCTACGTTGCGGAGATGCGGGTTGAGACGGCCGATGCCGGGCTGGCCGGTACGCTTGCGAAGGCGGGATTTGCCGATGCGGGTGGCGCGCAGCTGCTGAAGGTCGAAGGGACGTTGTGATCGACCCGTTATGGGCCCTGCTGGGTGGTATGGCAGGCGCGATTGCGGGCAGTTTTCTTGGTACGCTGGCGCTGCGCTGGCCAGAAGGGCGCGGCGTGATGCGCGGCCGTTCTGCCTGCGACGGCTGCGGCCGGACATTGGGCATCGTTGACCTTGTCCCGATTTTCAGCGCCGTGCTGCTGCGTGGGCGGTGCCGAAGCTGCGGGGCGGCCATCGATCCGCTGCACGGCCGGGTGGAGATGGGCTGCGCGATCATCGGGGCGATCGCCTGCGGGTTTCTGCCCGGACTGGCCGGCGCTGGCTGGGCGCTTCTGATGTGGCTCCTGCTGACCCTGGCGGTGCTGGACTGGCGGCATTTCTGGCTGCCTGACGCGTTAACGTTGCCCTTGGCTTTCCTGGGCCTGACAGCTGGCCTGTGGGTGACGGACCCATCCCTGCCGGACCGGTTGATCGGCGCGGCGGGGGGCTATCTAATCCTCCTGACTGTCGCTGTCGTATATCGAGCAGTGCGAGGCCGGGAGGGCCTGGGATTGGGCGATGCCAAGCTTTTGGGCGGGCTGGGCGCCTGGTTTGGCTGGCAAGCCTTGCCCTTCATCCTGCTAGTGGGAGCATCACTCGGCCTACTGGGGGCGCTGGCGAGCATTGCGAGCGGGCGAACGGTGGATCGATCGACGCGCCTGCCGCTCGGCACCTGCATTGCGCTGGCGGCGTTGCCGGGCTGGTGGTTGTCAGGATTGATCAGATAGCCGCATGCGGCACTGCTTCGGATATGCTGGCGACAGCTTTCGATCCGTGCAGTTCTCGCGTCCGCAATCAGTCTTCGTGGCGGAGGTTCGCGCTGCCCGCCTGATGCGATGGGACGGTATGCAGATAGATGTCGCGCTGGGGATAGGGCAGGCCGATGCCATGCGTCTGGAAGAGTTCCCATAGCCGGTTGAGGATGTCGGACTGCACATTCCCCACACCCTGTTCGGGATCGAGTATCCAGACCATGATGTCATGTTCCAGCCCCCGTTCACCGAAGGCCAGGAGCCAGACCGTCGGCTCGGGCTTCGGCAGAACCCGATGCGATGCCTTGGCAGCCTGAATCATCAGCTTTTGCGCGAGCTTCAGGTCGCTGTCATAGGAAATGACAACGGGAATGTGGATGCGGACGTCCCGGTTGGAAAAGGACCAGTTTTCCACGGCCTGGGTCATGAGCTGCTCGTTCGGGATCAGGTGTTCCTTGCCATCACGAGTGATAACGGACACCGCGCGAACGCCGATCTTGTTGATGGCCCCGAACGTATCGCCGACGGCAATCACGTCTCCCGGCTTGACGGACTTGTCCATCAGCAGGATCAATCCGGCGATCAGATTGCCAAAGGTTTTCTGAAGGCCAAAGCCAACCGCAAGACCCAGCGCGCCGGAAAAAACCGTGAGCGTCGTCAGGTCGATCCCCAATATATCGACGCCAAACAGGATCGCCACGACCACAACGGCAAGGCTTCCCAGTTTCTGGAACAGCGCGCGTTGTGAAAGATCAAGGGCCGAAAGGCGGCCCACCGCGTGCGTCATGATGCGGTTGGCTATTCTTGTCGCGGCAAACAATATGGCGCCCACGAGCAGGAAGTTGACGACGTTGAGCAAGGATATCCGCCGGCTGCCGACATGCAGCGCAGTGGCGTCGAGGCTGGTCGCCAGTGCTTCGACACCGCCGAGGGCAGCGGCCAAGGTCAGAACGAAAGCTACTGCTGCGAGAAATATGCACATCCAAAGCGGCAGACTTGCGATGCGCAGCACGTAGCCTGCTGTCATCATGAGTGCGGCGCTGAATGCGACAGCGATGATCGTCAGCGCAGGCTCAGCAAACGGCAGCAGGGCGAGGGGGAGGGTGAGGATGAGCGCCCCGGTCGCGAAACGCAAAAGCTCTGGCAGGCGCTTGCCCAGCAATGCCCCCCGCGTCCCCACATCGGATCGCACCCACCGGCGGCATGCCGGTCCGCCCCAACGTGCGGCCGCTTCGCCCGCGATGACAGCAAAGGCGACGAGCGATCCGGCGATCACCAGGTGCGCCATGCCGGAGTTCCAGCCCATGTCGGATAACCAGATCTCGATCGCTTCGGTCATGCGCGCACCATCTCATGAAGGCGGCATGGACACCGCATGGCACTGGACAACGCCATTTCATCCCTTTCGTCGCAATTTTCGGCGCGGTGGGCAAGTGAGGGATGGTCGCGCCACCGAAACCGGTTTCGCGCGTTACCCGCTCTGTGTGGGCGAACAGCAAAAAATCACCGATCATCAAGACGCTTCCTGCTGTTAGACCGCATGCACGCCACCGCCGCATCAACGAGGTCCGATGACATTACCCCAATGGCTTTCAGTCGCCACGCTGGCCGGGATGATGGCGCTCTTTCTTTGGGGGCGTTTCCGCTACGATGTGACGGCGGTTATTGCGCTGCTCGCGGCGCTGCTCATCGGTGTCGTCAAGCCGGCTGACGCCTTCAAGGGCTTTGCCGACGATATCGTCATCATCGTCGGCTCTGCGCTCGTTATCTCTGCCGCTGTGCGGCGATCGGGCGCGATCGAGATCGCCCTGGGTTTTCTGTCCAGGCGAGTGAAAAGCGTCCGGTCACAGCTTCTCGTGCTGACCGGATCGGTGGGTGTTTCCTCCGCCCTGGTCAAGAATGTCGGAGCGCTGGCGATGCTGATGCCCGCGGCTTTCCAGATGGCGAAGAAGAACGGGGCCAATCCGTCGGTCTTCCTGATGCCCATGTCCTTCGCATCGCTGCTGGGCGGCCTTATGACACTTGTGGGAACGTCGCCTAATATCATCGTCAGCCGCGTGCGTGAGGAGATGACCGGCGAGCCTTTTGGCATGTTCGATTATTTTCCGACCGGCTTTGGCTTGCTGCTGGTCGGGCTTATTTTCCTGCGCTTTGCATACCGGCTGCTTCCTCGCAACCGCCGCGCCGCACCGACCATGGGAGAGGCGCTCAATATTTCAGGCTATGTCACTGAGGCGTCAGTACCGGAGGGTTCCGAGGCTATCGGCCAGACGATCGCGGAGTTCACCGAGCGCCACGATAATCAAATCGCGGTGATGAGCCTGCTGCGCGGCGACATGCAGGGCACGGTCCATCCCAACGTCCATCTGCGGCAGGACGATATCCTGATCCTGTCCGGCGAGCCTGACGCGCTGGAGCGGGTGATCGCCCGTGACAGCCTTTCGCTGACCGGAGAAGGCAAGGCGATGGCCGAGGGGCATGAGCGCGACGAGATCGGTGTGATAGAGGCGGTGGTCACGACCGATTCCGCGCTGATCGGCCGGACGGCGGGTCGCCTGTCACTTCGGGAGCGTTTTGGCGTGAACCTGATCGCGATATCGCGGGCCGGCGAACATCTGACCCGCAAGATTGGCCAGATCGTGCTCCAGGCGGGCGATGTCATTGTCATGCAAGGGCCGGTCGCCTTGCTGCCTGATCGCCTGCGCCAACTTGGCGCATTGCCTCTCGCGGCGCGGGAAATGCAGTTGGGGAAATCGAACCGTGGATGGCTCCCTATCCTGGTTCTCGCCATCGCCATGATTGCCACGGCGACTGGCTTGGTCCCGGTTGCGGTGGCTTTCTTTGCTGCGGCCGGGGTGGTCGTGATTGCTGGAGCGCTGCCGGTGGGCGAGGCTTATGAAGCGGTGGAGTGGCCGATCCTCATCATGCTGGCCGCATTGATTCCGGTCAGCGAAAGCCTGCAAACAACAGGTGCATCGGATGTGATCGCAACGGGGCTTGCTCATGCCGCGGCGACGTTGCCGCCATGGGGAGCGGTTGCGCTGATCCTGGTGTCGGCCATGGCGGTGACGCCGTTCCTCAACAATGCGGCAACCGTCCTGGTCATGGCGCCTATCGCTGCCGTTTTCGCCAACGATCTGGGATACCGCCCGGAAGCCTTCCTGATCGCGACTGCGATCGGGGCAGGCTGCGATTTCCTCACGCCGATCGGCCATCAGTGCAACACGCTGGTGTTCGGGCCGGGCGGCTATCGTTTCAGCGATTACGCCCGTTTGGGCGCGCCGCTGTCCCTGATTGTGGTGCTTGTCGGCACGCCGCTCATTCTGTGGACCTGGCCGCTGCGCTGAATTTGACATCGCAGAGGATTGCGGCGGCGTCGTGCAAAACCGTTGTTTTCTGCTATGCGATCCAACCCTGCTGTACCAATCCACTGTACCAGCGCGGGCCAAATGTCCAGAACTGAACCCCGTGGAGAACATCTGGCAGTTCATGCGCGACAACTGGCTCTCCAGCCGCATCATCACATCCCACGACAACATCGTCGATCACTGTTGCGAGGCATGGAACAGACTGATCTAGCGGCTGCGGCACATCATGAGCATCGGTCGACGCAAATGGGCACGTCGGCTTTGATCAATGCAGGTTGGCATTAGACCACTTCAGGCGAAGGTACGAAATTGCGAGGCTTGTCGCGTCCCTCTGTTCCGACAATGCCACATCGTCGATCAGATTTATGTAGCGGACGTCGGCCTCAATGCTGCCCGAATGATCAGTCCACCGGCACCGCCTCGACGCCCCAGGCGATGAGCCGCCGGACGAGGTCCATATAGGTTTCGCTTGCCCACGGGCCCGGCTGAACGGGAATTTCGTCGATGAAGGGGCGAAGGTCATATTTGCCACAGGCATGGCCGGGCGCCAGATACATCGTTTCTCCCGCGCCGTGGCGGTGTCGCAGCAACTGGGGACGAACGTCATCCGTCAGCCAGGGGCCCTTCACATAGCCTGGCGCTTCGCCAGTAAAGCGTGCCTCCAGCAGCACATCGCATTCGCCGCGCAGTTCCAGAATATAGGGTTCGTCGACAACCTCGAACGCGCCGATCCCCTCGGTCACGGGATGCGCGACGGGGCCGGGCGTGATGGCGTAGGCTTGCTGCGCCAGATGCGAAATGAAACGCACCCCCAGCAGGTTCATATATTCGGGCTTGAGGTCGGGCGTGTCGGTAAGACCGGGCAGTTGAATGCCGCCGATATTGACCGCCGGCGGCTTGAACTGGGTGTAGGCGGCAGCGCCATGGATCGCCAGCCAGCGGCCGCCGCCTGCCAGGAAGCGTTCGAGCGCCGCGAGAGTCTCACCTTCGGGAAAGACATTGTTGGTGTAGGTGATCAGGAAATCGGTTTCCGCCAGCGCCGTTCCATCGCCGAAATCCGGAGCGCAACGCACCCGCAGCCTTTCATTTTCACCGAGCAGCTCGAGTAATGCCAGGCGGACGCGGTTCATATCATGATTTTCGCCGCCAATGATCAGTTCGACCTGCGGCCGTCCATATTTTGCCATATGGGTCCCTCTCCCGATTAGGTTCAGCTCAACAGGACGCCGCCGTCGACGTTGATCGTTTGCCCGACCACATGATTGCTGGCCGACGAGGCCAGGAACAGGGCGGTGCCCGCGATATCCTCGGGCGATGCGATCGCGCCCGTGGGGGTCGCCGCCTCCGCCAGAGCGGTAAAGGCGCCAGGGTCGGCTTGAAGATAGCGCCGGCTAAAGTCGCGATCCAATTCGGCCCAAAGCCCTGAGCGCACGGGACCGGGGGCGATCGCGTTCACCCGCACACCCTGTTTGGCGAAGGCCAGCGCCATCGCCTGCGTGATACTGATCACCGCCGCCTTGCTGGCCGAATAGACGATGGTTTTTTCGTCCGCGCGCCGCCCGCCGATCGATGCAAGATTGATGATCCGGCCGCTACCCTGGGCGGTCATGGAGGGGATCACCGCCTGCGACATGGCGGCCAGGCCAAAGACGTTGACGTCGAAAATCCTCTGCCAGTCGGCATGGCAAACGTCGGTGATCGCGGTTGCATCGAACCGGCCCGCGGCATTCACCAATATGTCGATGCGCCCGTGCCGATCCAGCACGGCTTGCGTCAGCCGATTGATGGAGTCTTGACGGCTGACGTCCAGGTCCATGGCCTGAACGCTTTGGCCCATGCCGGCGATCCGGCCTGCCATCTCGTCCTGCCCCGCCAAATCGGCGACGATCACATGCGCTCCATTTTCGGCAAAGGCTGAAGCGATGGCGCCGCCGATGCCGCCTCCTGCGCCGGTGACGATGGCGACACGTTCAGACAGCAGGCCGCTCATGACGGCATCCGCCGAATGGGGTCGCTGCCGTCCCAGCTTTCGTTCGCTGCCCGCAGCATGGCGTGGACGGGGAGAAGTTCGGGACGAAGGCCGACCGCAATCTCGAACGCCAGGCCGCCGGGTAAGCCTTCGCCGGTCGCGAAATAGGCGAAACGGGAGCCGTCTGCATAGCCTTCATGCATCAGCTGCGCGCCGCTGGAGAGCGCCTGCGCATAGACCGCCTCGAATTCGGCATCCGACGCCTGCCAAGAAGACAGATGCTGGCATCCCTCCCGACCGCTGGCGAGGAAGTCCAGATAGCCGCTCGGCGCATCATTGGTCTGGGCGATGATCTCCACCTGAAGGTCGCCCGCCTGCGCATAGCCGAATGTGCAGACAGGGGAGGGGCCGGGAACACCGCGGTAGCGATAATCCTGAAATGTCGCACCCTCTATCACGAAGAAGGGGCCGACGCCCATATGGCGCCCCCAGTGCAGCATCGCTGCCTCGGCATCCTTCACCACGACGCCCAACTGCCGCACCGATCCGAATCTTGGAACCATCACCATTCGCGCGTCACGTCCTTCTTTCTCGTGTTCAATGCCGCCTTAAGCAGCCTTGTCCCTAATCAGCCAGTCGATCGCATTGCCCAGCAGCGTCCGGTATCCCGCATTGCCGTAGGCGGTTGGTCCATGGCCGCCCTGAATATAGATGATATCGCTTGCACCCTCATGCCGCATCCATGCGAAAAGGGCACTGCCCGGCGGCCGGTCCCAGCCTTCATTGTCGAACAGCCGTCCACCAACGGCAAGAGCGGATGAATGGAAATTCGACGTACTGAACATATGATCGCTCGCCATCAGCGGGATCACATCCTCTTCGAACACATCGAAGAGGTATAGTTCGTCCTCTAGGTCGAAGCCGTCCTCCAGCCCGGCCGTCACCGGATGCGGCATGACCGGTGCGACGTGATGGATCTGGTCGTGGATATATCCTGCATCGGGCACCAGGACGCCGTCGATGACACGCGGCTGGAACAGATATCGGCCGCCTGTCAAACGAGCGAAGCGCGGCCATGCGGGCCAGCTCGCGATCGCATGGTGCAGGAAAAGCAGCGGCATGCCCTTCGCCAGCAGGGTTTCGAAACCCCGCTGGAGCTTGTGGGGTGGATCGATGAGGGTAAGTTGCTCCGGCCCGCCCGGGGTGATGCCCGACATGTCATAAAAAA
The DNA here is from genome assembly GCF_001563285.1 of Sphingobium sp. MI1205. Lineage (NCBI taxonomy): Bacteria > Pseudomonadati > Pseudomonadota > Alphaproteobacteria > Sphingomonadales > Sphingobiaceae > Sphingobium > Sphingobium sp. MI1205. The sequence goes on along the minus strand of NZ_CP005188.1, from coordinate 2,174,051 downwards.
GTATCGCGGCGAAACGATCGAGCGCCTGCGCCTCGATCAATGCATCCACGCCCGGTTGTTCGACAATCGTCCAGGTCAGACCCGGCCGGGCGGACGCGATCGCGTCCAGCATCGTCCGGAAGGGCTCATGGTCATAGGCATGACCCTTCACGGCGACCAGGATGTTACGTGCGGCGAGGTAATCGATTGTCATCGTCAGAAATCGTAACGGATCGATCCTCCGAATGTGCGCGGCGCGGCGGGATGATATTCCGCAGCATAGACCGCGGTGACGGCCGACGCATAGTATTTCCGGCCAGTGAGATTGTTGACGTAGAAGCCGACACTCAGCCCGCCGGGCATCCGCACCGTTCCGTTCAGGTTGACGATGGTGAAGGCGTCCTGACGATCCAGGCGGAGCGGCCCGCTGGCACCCGGCGAGAAATCATAGCCGCTGGTATAGCGCGCCACTGCGGAAACCTCGGCCGTGACATCGCCCTTGAGGTCGAAGCTCAACGTCCCATAGACGCTGCCGCTGAACGTCGGCGAATAGGGCATGCGGTGCCCGCTCAAATCCTCAGACCCGTTGGCGAGGCCAATGCCGCCTGGCACAGGCTCGAAGATCGCGGCGCCTTCAAAGTCCTTGAAGCGTGAATGCAGATAGGTGCCGGAAGCGCCAAGAGAGAGCATCCGCGACAGTTTGGCGTCCACACTGCCTTCAACGCCCGTTGTGCGAGCGGAAGCTGCGTTCTGCGACACGATGCCGCCGGTGTTGAAGTCGACATGTGACACCTGAAGATCGTCATACCAATAATGGAAGACGGCAACTTCCGTTCGCAAACGGCCACCCATGAAGCTGTTCTTGGCGCCGACCTCCAGACTGGTGAGGTTTTCCTGATTGAGCGGCGTCACCGGCGCGAAGGTCGGCGTGTTGAATCCGCCGCTCTTGAAGCCCTTATTGTAGCTCACATAATAATTCGCGTTGCCGGGCTTGTAGGCGATGACCGCTCGCTGGGTCACGTCGCTGAAGCTCTTGGAGATGCCGAACTCGGCAGGCGATCCGCCGCCGAAGATCGAGCCGCCGGGGGAGTTGGCGACGGCAAGCTTCTTGGAGTCGCGATTATATCTCAGCCCTCCGGTCAGGCGCCAGTCCGGTGCGAAATCGACATAGGCCTCGCCATAGACCGAAAAAGAATTGAGCCGTGTGCGGTTGTCCGTTTCGACAGACGGCACCCCTGCAGTGGCATCGCCGCCAATATGAAGGTTGGCGCGGGCGCGGTCGCGTTCGTAAAAGGCGCCGGCCAGGAAATTGATCATGCCGTCGAAACTGGACGACAGCTGCACATCCTGCACGAAGGTCTTGCCGCGCTCCGTCACGACGCTGTTCAGGAAATCTGGGCCGGAAAAGTCATTGTCATTGTCCGCGCTGAAGCGGGTGTCGCGATAAGTGGTGATGCTGGTGAGCGTGAAGGCGTCAGCCTGGTAGATAAGGGTGAGGTTGTTGGAATAGGACCTCCCGACCGTCAGGTTCGGGCGACCGCTGACTTCATAGAAGCCTTCGGGTGGCGTGAAGCCGTAGATGTTGCAAATCAGGCAGAGATCGCCCGACAGGCGCTCCCGCAGCGAACCGTAGGACCCCTTATCACGGAAATATTCGGAGGTCAGCCGGACGGTCAGCGCGTCATTGGGCGTCCATTGTAGTTTGCCGCGCGCGAGCACGGACTTGCCGCCGCCCTCATCCTTTCCGGTCAGCACATTGTGGATGAAGCCGTCGCGCTCACGGTACTGGCCCGCGAAGCGGACGGCCAGGGTGTCGGAGACCGGCAGGTTCAGAACCGCTTGGCTGCGCCAGTCGTTGAAACGGCCATATTCCGTGAAGACATAGCCCTCCACACCGGAGGTTTGCGGATTATTCTGCTCAATGAGGATCGCGCCGCCGGTCGCGTTGCGGCCATATAGCGTGCCTTGGGGGCCTTTCAGCACCTGGACATTCTTGATGTCGACAAATTCCAGGATCGAGCCGGCCTGCCGCTGGACATACCCCCCATCGACATAGAGCGAGACGCTGGGATCGAGGCCGGGCCACGAATATTGCGATCCGACGCCGCGAATATAGGGCTGGCCGATGTTGGAATCGTTTCCGATGGTCAGACTGGGCACCCGGATCGACAGTTCCTCGCTGCGGCGCACGCCCAGCTTTGCCAGAGTGCCGCCCTCGACAGCGGCGATGGCGATCGGAACATCCTGCAGATTTTCGGCACGACGTTGCGCTGTGACGACGATGTCTCCCAGCTCCCCATCCGCGCTCTGTTTGTCCTGTGCAAGCAATGGCGTGGCCAGCGAAACCCCGATTGCCAGAATTCCCGCGCCTAATGCAAATCGCCGACCTTCCGTGAAACGCATCGTCATCCCCCAACTTATCCTGGCCGTACCGCCAGCGTGTTTGTACCGCTCCGATATAAGTCCTGCGTCAGATTGTAAACAATATTATGAAACGATAATGTCGGCCATGGAGAAGGCGCCTTGCGCATGTGCGGGGTTGATCTAAGAGGTAGAGACACCTGCATATGAGTATGAGATATATGACGAAGCGGAGCGATCGGCTGGGCGCGTCCCAGACGGTCGAGGACGTTGTTGCGCAGATCACGGATCGCCTCCTGAACGGCAAGATGGTGCCGGGGCAGCGTCTGATTGAGGCTGATCTGATGGCGGAACTGTCGACCGGGCGGGGGCCGATCCGGGAAGCGCTGCGCATTCTGGCGGGTGACGGTATCGTTGAACTCATGCCGAACCGGGGCGCGCGCGTCCGCAGCTATTCGCCGCAGGAAATCGTCGAAATCATGGAAGTGGTTGCGGCGCTCCAGTTTCTCGCCGCCGACCTCGTCATGGCGCGGCATCTCACGCCGGAGGAAATCCAGCCGTTACGGGACGCATGTGCGGTCATAGCAGCGGCCATGGAAACCGGTAACAAGCGGTTTGTGATGCGATCACTGCTGCAATATCAATACCGGTTCAACAGCCTTTCAAACAACCGGTACATCACCATTGCCATGGACGGCATGAACCATGGCTATCATTCCGACATCATTGCCGAGGGCGTGCCGCTTGAGAAATTGTCGGGCTGTGCCGAGAATTATGTTGCGCTGACTGATGCGATCACCGCTGGCGATGCCCAAAAAGTGCGCCAGATCATGAGGGTCAATTACGATACCATTATAGGGTCGCTGCGCGGCAATTAATCAATATGCTGGTGCCGTGCGCAACTGCTGCCGCGACAAGAGGCTGTTTCACGATCGCGACACGCCGAACGGGAACAGGGGGGGGGGGCGCAATGCCGGTTCCATCAACACGCCGGTGCCAGCCCTGATAAGGCGGTAGAGCGGGCTTTCACATCTTCAGGTCGCTATGGATCAATTGGCAGTTGAGTTTTCCTAGGCGCAGATAAGGGAAATTCCCCTTCGCTAATCCATAACATATTGAAAAATATGGTGACCCCTACGGGAATCGAACCCGTGTTTCAGCCGTGAGAGGGCCGCGTCCTGACCGCTAGACGAAGGGGCCTTGGCCGCATCGGCGGCTGGCAGGCGGTCGCGTTTAGGAGCGCCATCGCTTGCCGTCAAGCGAAACCGCGACCGGATTGAGCCGCATAAAAAACCACCCCATGTTTTCACATGGGGTGGCCAAGGTTCAGGGAGGAGACGCCTCCAAAGGGGGAGGCGCCCATACGACACACCCGAAAGGGGGGCAGGTGCGCCGTATGTTCGAAAGATAAAGAAGGTCTCCGCCACTTTCAAGTGGCGAGTGAAAACCTTTTCCCTAGCGCGCTGAAAAAGACGATTTTTCCATCAGGCTTCGGCCGGCTGTGGCGCCTGCGGGACAGAAATGGGGCCTTTGCCCTGCGCAACTTGAGATTCGAAAACCTCGCGTATCAGTTGCAGGGAGAACAGATGGGCATGGATCAGGGGCAGCATGCCGTTCTGGCTGATCTTGCGCAGCTGGTCGCCGCGCATGTCGCGCAGCTTTTCCTCATTCACCATGCGGAATCCGCGATACACGAAGGGCTGGTCATTGCCGGGAACCTGGATTGCGACCTCGCCGTCCATCAGCAGGTCAAGATCCTTCAGATCCTTCATGAACTGGCTGGTGCGGGCAGCAGCCTGCTCGAAATCTTCGCAGAATTTGAGAACGCCCTGCGTCAGTTCGCTCGGCTTGCCGTCATCGAACAGGGGTTGGCCCTCGTCAAATTCGCCGACCGCCTCGCTGGTCGGATCGAAGCAAAGCGACAGTTCGTCGCTGTCGGGGCGCAGCTTTGCCAGCATCCAGGGGTAACGGCGAACATAAGCCGGGACATAGGCGGGCCCGCGCAGCTTGCCTTCATCGTCGAGGAAGGTGTTGACGCCTTCGTTCAAGCCCATCAACGCGAGCGGCACGGCTTCGTCGCCCGCGGAAAAGATGATCGGGACGAAGCGCTGAGCCGCGACGAATTCATCGACGGTCAGGGGAACGGCATGCTGCTTGGTGAGGAAGGGCGCGGTCTCCACCGTCCGGCTGCGATAGGCCGTATGATCGACGCTGTTGAGCGGCAACAGGTCATTGTAGAAGACAGGAAGATTATTCGCGGGCGCGCTAGCCATGATGCTGTTCCATTCTGTCAAAAGCAGCGCATGCGTAGGCGCCGCCTTTCCTAAAAACTGGGTCAGGGCGATAAAGACCTTGGCGATGCGAGGCAATCGCTTTGTCGGGCCGTGCTGGGCTTCCTTTTGCCTTATCCCTCTTCGGGGCGCGGTATCAGCTTATCTGGGTTCATGAGGCCTTGCGGGTCGAAAGCGGCCTTGATCGCGCGCAACGCGTGGAGCCGGGCCGGGCTGGCCAGGCGACCCAGTTCGGCGCGCTTCATCTGCCCAATGCCATGCTCTGCTGAAATGGAGCCGCCTGCGGCGACGACCGCATCATGCACGAAGGCGTTGATCGCTTGGCCATTCGTGGCGATCCAGTTTGGACCATTGAGGGTGCCTTTGGGCGCGCGGACATGGAAATGAACATTCCCATCGCCCAAATGCCCGAATGATGACGCGGTCGTACCGGGGAAGGCGCGTTCCGCAGCTGCGGCCGCATCGATCATGAAGGTGGGCATTCGCGCTACGGGTACGCTGATGTCAAATTGGAGCGCCGGGCCTTGCGCGCGCTCGGATTCAGACAGCGATTCGCGGATTCGCCAGAAAGCGGAGGCTTGCGCTTCATTGGCGGCGACCGCGGCATCCACCGCGAGGCTGTTTTCCAATGCTTGTGCAAGCGCATCCTCAAGCCGCTCCGCCGGGCCGGGATCGGACAGATCGGCATGATCCACCTCGATCAGCACGTGCCAGGGCGTTCGGGTCTCAATGGGGCATCGGGTGCCGGGGATGTGGGAGAGCACATGGCCGAGTCCATCGTCGGCGATAATCTCGAACGCCTCGACGCTGTCGCCCAGGCGCGCCTCTGCCATGCGGAGCAGAACCAACGCGTCGGCGGGGGAACGGACGCCCACCCAGCCCACCGCGCGGGCGGCGATGGCCGGAACGAGGCGCAACGAGGCTGCGGTGATGATGCCGAGCGTTCCTTCAGCGCCGATCAGCAATTGCTTTATGTCATAGCCTCGGTTGTCCTTCTTGAGCGCGTCGAGACCTTGGAAAATGCTGCCATCGGGCAGAACCGCCTCAAGTCCTTCGACCAGCGCCCGCATAGTGCCGTGGCGCAAGACCTGCGTGCCGCCAGCATTTGTGGATATCAGTCCGCCGATCGTTGCAGAGCCCTTGGCGCCGAGGCTGAGCGGGAAGCGGCGTCCGGCTTCTTCGGCCGCGTCATGGAGCGTAGCCAGGATGACGCCTGCTTCGCATATGGCTAGATTGTCGTCCGGTGAGAGGGCGCGAATGCGGTTCATCCGGCGCAATGAAAGAATGAGAGCCGATCCATCGGGGGGAGGGGTCGCGCCACCTACCATCGACGTATTTCCGCCCTGCGGTACAAGAGGGACTCCAAGTTCGCCAGCAAGGGTGACCGCCGCCGCGACCTTTTCCGTACTATCGGGCTGCAGGATGGCGGCCGCGGCTCCGTGGAATCGGCCGCGCCAGTCAGTGAGCCACGGGGCTATGTCGTCCGGTTCCGTTACGACGCCCTTGGGTCCCAGCAGCGCCACGAACTGATCTATGATCTCTTGTCCTATCATGGGACGATGCTATGCCCCGGAATTCATCGACGGTTCAACCACCGGCTCCTAGCGTGCCGCCCCAAAAGGGGTTCGATTTGCTGCCTTCCGTCCTGCTGCTTCTTGTTGCGCCCGCCGGTGAACCCGTGCGGCTGGCGCAGATGACGATCCAGCAGCGGGTTATCATACGCGTGCCGATGGCAAAGAAGGGGCGAGCCCCAGCGCGCATTGCGCCGCACGGGCGCGCCTGGAAAGAAAAGAAGGGGCCGCGATGTATCGCCCTGCGATCGATAAGGTCCGCCAGCGTAGTCGTGGAAAATGGCGTCGATCTGTTGCTGGCGGACAACCATCGCTATCGCGCGCGATTGGAAAGAGGGTGTAATTCTATCGGATTCTATTCTGGTTTCTATGTCGAGCCGGACGATGATGGATCGCTTTGTTCAGGACGGGATGAATTGCAGGCCCGCAGCGGACTGACTTGCATCATAGGCAGTTTCAGGCGGCTGGAGCCGGCCGAACCGGAAGATTGAGGCCATCCGCAGGGTCTCTGTTGCGCGATTTCCTTGACAAGAAGCCGATATTTCAGCAAGGCGCGCGCGATTTCCTTCGCGTTTCAAAAGCGGCGGAGAGCCTCTTTGTCCCGGACAACTGAATGACTTTTGCCGATCTCGGCCTATCCGATGAATTATTGAAGGCCGTTGATGAGGCCGGATATGACACGCCTACGCCGATTCAAGCGCAGGCTATCCCTCCCGTGCTGATGATGAAGGACATTATCGGCATCGCTCAGACGGGGACGGGCAAGACCGCCAGCTTCGTCCTGCCGATGATCGACATCCTGGCGCATGGCCGCGCTCGCGCGCTGATGCCGCGATCGCTGATCCTGGAACCCACGCGCGAACTGGCCGCGCAGGTTGCCGAGAATTTCGAGAAATACGGTAAATATCACAAGCTCAACATGGCGCTGCTGATCGGCGGCGTGCAGATGGGCGATCAGCTCAAAGCCCTGGAAAAGGGCGTCGATGTGCTGATCGCGACGCCGGGGCGCCTGATGGACCTGTTCCAGCGGGGCAAGATATTGCTGAACGGCTGCTCGATGCTGGTCATCGACGAAGCGGACCGGATGCTCGACATGGGCTTCATCCCGGACATCGAGGAAATCTGCACCAAACTGCCTTCGCAGCGGCAGACCTTGCTTTTTTCCGCGACGATGCCCGCGCCGATCAAGAAGCTGGCCGATCGCTTCCTCACGAATCCGAAGTCGATTGAAGTGGCTCGGCCCGCCACGGCGTCGATCAACATCACCCAGCGGCTGGTAAAGGTCGATTCGCGCAAGAAGCGCGACGCGTTGCGAGCGATGCTGGAAGCCGAAGATGTGCTGAGCGCGGTGATCTTCTGCAATCGCAAGACGACGGTGCGCGACCTGAACAAGAGCCTTCAGCGCCACGGCTTCAAATCGGGCGAAATTCACGGGGACATCGACCAGTCGGCGCGTATTGCCGAACTGGAGCGGTTCCGTGCCGGCACTGTCAATATTCTGGTGGCCTCGGACGTGGCTGCCCGTGGGCTGGACATCAAGGGCGTCAGCCATGTGTTCAACTTCGATGCGCCCTGGCATCCCGATGATTACGTCCATCGCATCGGGCGCACGGGCCGTGCAGGCGCGAAGGGTGTGGCATATACCTTCGTTACTGCCGAGGACGCAGAGGCGATCGACAATATTCAGAAGCTGATCGGGCAGAAGATCGAAATGATCAATGCGCCAGCTGCGGCGTCGCCAGCCGCCGTGTCGCCGGACAGCGACGAGGAACCCCGCCGCTCGCAAGCCGAACGGAAGCCGGAACGTAAATCCGAAAAGCGGCGCGATGACCGGCGGCGGGAGGAACCTCGTGCGGCTCGGCCGGATTCTGCTCGGCAGGAGCAAGCTGCGCGGCCGCGTCGGCCTGAACCGGTGAGTGAGGGGCCGGATGACGGTTGGAACGGTCCGGTGCCGGAGTTTCTCTCCTTCGGATTTACGGGCTGAACCTTGTCCGAAGAAGCCTCTGGGCTTGTTCATTGAGCGGGGGCAGACTGTCTACAGCAGTCCCATCGCGCGCAGGCTGCTGTGGCCCTGTGATCCGATGATGATGTGGTCGTGGACCGCTATGTTGAGGCGCTTGCCCGCTTCAGCGATCTGGCGGGTAATCTCTATGTCCTGACGACTAGGTTCAGGAGAGCCACTGGGATGATTGTGCACCAGGATCAGCGCTGACGAACCCAGGTCGATGGCGCGGCGGATGACTTCGCGTGTGTATATGGCCGCCTGGTCGATCGATCCGTCGCCCATATGTTCGTCGCGGATCAGCATGTTGCGGCTGTTGAGGTGCAATACCCGGACGCGTTCCACGGTAAGGTAGGCCATGTCCGCGCGCAGATAATCGAGCAGTGCCTGCCAACTCGCCAGCACCGGCCGCTGCGCCACTTCGTTACGCAGCATCCGCAGCAGGGTCGCATGGACGATCTTGATCGCGGCGATGCTGGTGTCGCCCATGCCGGGCACGCGCGCAATGGCCTGCCAGTCGGCCGTCATCAGGCCGCCGATGCCGCCGAACTCACGCAGCAGCGCCTTGGCCAATGGTTTGGTATCTCGCCGGGGTATCGCCAGTGCAAGCAGATACTCAACTAATTCATGATCGTGCAGCGCTTCGCCGCCGCTGTCCGCCAATTTCTGCCGCAGCCGTGCACGATGCCCTACGCCGTCATGGCTGACTGCAACATCCCTGTCCGCCAATGCCTTATCATCCTTCGTTCAGACAGATGGACCTATGCGTTGCACATTTGCGGGGCAAGGATATTTAAGGGGCGCTGGACGTTATGCAGGCGTTACGGATCAAAGGTTGAAAGCCGGGGTTGGCCATAAATATGGAAGTTGAGGACGGCGAAGAGGAATTTCGCCGAGGCTGGCTCCGCTGGCTGGGCGTGGGGACGGGTTCTCTCGCGCTGATCCTCTTGGCGCTCTGGACTCAGCGCGCGCCCATTGCCGAGAATTTCATCGGACGGGAGATGAACCGGCGCGGCTTGCAGGCGAGCTACGATCTGAAGGAGATCGGGCTGCGCACGCAGCGAATCGAGAATATCGTTCTGGGCGATCCGGCCGATCCTGACCTGACCGCGCGATGGGTCGAAGTGGACATCGCCTTCACGGCTCTTTCTCCTCGCGTTGCGGCGGTTCGGGCGGGCGGCGTCCGGTTGCGAGGATCCTATAAGGACGGTGTGCTTCGCCTTGGTGAGCTGGACAAGTTCCGTGATCCTGCGTCAAAGGCGCCATTCAGCCTGCCCGATATCAAGCTGGCATTGAACGACGCGCAACTGCGCCTGGATACCGATGCCGGGGTGGTTGGCATGCAGATCGACGGCAAAGGCAATCTGCGCTCGGGTTTTAACGGACGTATCGCTGCTGCAATGCCCCGCGCCGCCTTCGCAGGATGCAGCGCTACGGATTCGACTGCATTGCTGGACGTCGCGATAAGAAATGAGCGCCCCCATCTTTCCGGCCCCGCGAAAGCCGCCGCTTTTGGTTGCAGGGACAGCGCGACCGCGATTGCCAAGCCGCAGGTCGAGCTGGATCTGTGGCTTGGGAAAGCGCTCGACCGGTGGAACGGTCATGTCGTTTTGGCGGGGGAAGCGTTGAAGTCCAACGGTGCGGTGCTCGCCAAACCTTCCGCCCGGATAGAGTTTGACGGAAACGCGGCACGCACCGCCGGTCGAGCGAGGATCAGTGCATCTGCGCTGTCGATGGCAGGCGCCGTGACTGGGCAATCGGACATCGTCGGTGGCTGGAGCATCGACAAAGATGGCGCCGAGGCGCAGGGGCGGCTTTCCGCGCATCAGGTACGTCTTGCGGGGCGCGATCCGCTGGCAGGTTTGAAGCGCTCGGCCGCAGGCACGCCGGTCTCGCCCCTGGTTGCGCGGCTGGCCGATGCTGTGCGGCGGGCGGGCAAAGACAATGTTCTGCGCAGTAACATAGCATTTTCGCAGCGGGGCAAAGGTGGGGGTCTGGTGCTTACCGGCACCCGTTTCGACGCGAGAAGCGGCGCCCGGATAGCGGTGCCGGGCGATGGGCGCATAACCATTGGCTGGCCCGGAAAGGCAGACGCGACGATCGACTGGGCGTTGAACGGAGCGGTGACAACTGGAGGAGGGGGGCTGCCAAGCGGAGCGCTTCGCCTCGCCCGGCGGCCTGGCGGCGGCTTTGGCGGTCAGCTCTTCGTTGATCCATATGCGGCCGGGGAAGCGAAGCTGGCGTTGGAGCCGGTCCGGTTCAGCGCCGGGGCTCAAGGCGATACCCGCTTTTCTACGGTCGTCAGGTTGGACGGACCGCTACCGGATGGGCGGTTGCGTGGGCTTGTGGTCCCTGTGGAAGGGCAAGTGAGCACAGACGGTGCGATAGCCATCAATCACCGCTGCGTGCCGCTGGCGCTGGAGGAGGCGCGCTATGGCAGCTTCTCCGTGGGACGGACGCGGCAAACGCTGTGCCCTATCGGCGGAGGCGCCTTGTTCGCGACAGGGCCTGCGGGCGTCCGGGCGGGCGCGGAAATCCGCAGCCTGGATTTGCAGGGCCGCAGCGGCCAGAGTCCGATGCGATTGTCCGCCGACCGCGCGAGGATCGCTTTGGGGCAGGAAGGCTTTGGCCTTTCAAGAGTCGAACTGATGATCGGAGAAAAGGAGTCACCGGTTCGGCTCACTGCCGAGACACTGACGGGGAAAAGCGATGCGCAAGGCCTGAATGGCCGGGTGACAGGCGCTGCTGGCAGGATCGGCGACGTTCCCCTGATCGTGGAAAATGGCGCAGGGCAGTGGAGCTTCGCGCGAGGAGCGTTGAAGCTGGCGGCGGCGATCACGGTGCGCGATGCTCAGCTTCCCGCGCGCTTTGAACCTTTGCAGTCGCCGGATTTTGCGCTCACGCTGCGGGACGGCAGGATCGTGGCCACGGGGGCGCTTCGCACGCCGCGTAATGACGCGATGGTCGCTCGCGCCGATATCATGCACGATCTTGGTTCTGGAAAGGGCAATGCAGACCTGACCGTGCCGGGACTGGTTTTCGGTCCCGCCCTGCAACCCGAAGATGTGACCCGGCTTGCGCTTGGCGTCGTCGCCAATGTCGATGCAACCGTGACGGGTGAAGGCCATATCCGCTGGGACGGGACGGCGGTTGCCAGTGACGGGCTGTTCCGCACGGACAATGCCAATCTTGCCGCAGCCTTTGGCCCTGTTGAAGGCCTGTCGGGCGAATTGCGCTTCACCGATCTGCTGGGACTGGTCAGTGCTCCGGGGCAGGAAGCGCGGATGAAAACAGTCAATCCCGGTGTGGAGGTGCGCGACGGTGTCGTCCGCTATAGGCTGGACCCAGGTCAGAAAGTGCGTGTTGAGGGTGGCGGGTGGCCTTTCTCGGGCGGGCAGCTGGTCCTCCTTCCCACCACGCTGGATTTCAGCGCGGATGTTGATCGCTATCTGACTTTCCGGGTTATCGGCCTGGACGCCGGCGCCTTCATTCAGACGATGGAGCTGGACAATATTTCGGCCACGGGGACATTCGATGGACTCATGCCACTTATCTTCAATGCCCAGGGCGGCCGTGTCGCGGGCGGAGTGCTGGTCGCGCGGCAGCAGGGCATGGCCCCGTTGATAATGCCGGAAGGGGTTCTGCCTGCTATCCCGTGCGATCCGGCACGCCAGTCGGGAACGCTGTCCTATGTCGGTCCCGTTTCGAACCAACAGTTGGGCGCGATGGGGCGGTTGGCCTTCGACGCACTCAAGAATCTGCAATATAAATGCCTCACCATCCTGATGGATGGCGCGTTGGACGGCGAGATGGTGACCAATGTCGTGTTCAATGGAGTTAATCGCGGCAAGCTGGGTGACGTTCCGGCAGGTATGGCGCAGAATCTGACGGGTCTGCCCTTCATCTTCAACGTGCGTATCTCCGCGCCTTTTCGCGGGCTGCTGGGGACCGCAAAATCCCTGATTGATCCCTCTACGCTTATCCAGAACAGCATAGGCGACCAGATGCAGGACAAGATTCGCGAGGGGATTGCAGTTAAGCCTGTGGAAAGCGACACTGTGCCAAACAGGGAGCAGAAATGAAAAGAGAAGCAATCTTGGCGGCGGCTTTGGCCGGTTTGGCTCTTACGGGCTGTATCCAGGTTAAGGCGCCGGACAAGCCGATCGAAATCAACCTCAATGTGAAGGTGCAGCAGGAGGTGGTCGTCCGGCTGCAGCGCGACGCGCAAGACCTTATCCAGAATAATCCGGAGTTGTTCCCGCAATGACACGCAAATTTTTGATGATCGCCGCTGGTGCAGCCGTTGCCTTGGCAACCGGATTGGTGGTGAGCGCTCCGGCCCGTGCGCAATCAGGGGCGGTCGCCTCTGCCATGGCGGAGGGCGCGGTCGGCGAACAAGCTGACGGCTATCTTGGCATCGCCGGATCGGTCAGCGCCGCCGTGCGGTCTGAAGTCGAATCGATCAACATCAAGCGCCGCGCCGCTTACACTGACCTCGCGAGCAAGCGGGGGGTCACTGTACAGGACGTTGCCGCCGCGACCGGGTGCCAGACGCTGAGCAGGCGGGTGAAGCAGGGACAGGTCTATCGCGTGGGCGCCGGACCGTGGCAGACGAAGGGCGCAGCGCCCATTTCGCTGCCGGCCTATTGCGCGACGGCGGGATAGTAAGCTCGCCAATTGGCGGAGTTTTTCCGCTGGTTCGTCCTGCAGGATGATTCTCCTGCCCAACTACGGTTGACTATCCCGAAAGCCCTTTCTAAACGGGCCGCGCCTTGACGGGTGCAGCCGCACGCGCCATGCCGCCAGACGTCGGCTTATCTGTCCGAACGGAAAGGAATGGCCATGGCAGCGGATGTACCTGGGCAAGACCCGGCGGATGAGGACGAGCGGATTGCTTCTCTGGAGGAGCGGATCGCGAAGGCCGAACGAGCCGAGAAGGTCAGACAGGGGACCACGAAGCAGCAGGCCGATGATGGATCGCGCCTGGGCAACAGGGTTCTCGCAGAACTGATCGGTGGTCTTGCTGGCGGTGCCGTCGTTGGTGGGACTTTGGACTACTTTCTGCGGACATCCCCGTGGCTCCTGCTCGCATTCCTCGGTCTTGGGATCGTGGTGGCGTTCAGGAACATCATCAGATTGACGACGACGAAGCGTCCCGGCGAATAGGGGCGCTTTTATCTTAGTCCGCATACCAGACGTTACAGGGGTCAACGTGGCAGAATCCGGCAAAATCGATCCGATGCACCAGTTTGCGATCGAACCGCTGTTCGGTACGGAGGATCTGTCCCTCGGCGGCTTCAATATCGCCTTCACGAACAGCGCGCTCTATATGGTTGCAGCTGCCGTGGTCCTTTGGATCTTCGTGATCGGAGGCTTGAAGCGCGAACTGGTGCCCGGCCGTTGGCAGATGGCGGTCGAATATATGACCGGCTTCATCAAGAGCCTGCTGATCGCCAATGTGGGTGAAGGCGGCAAGAAGTACATTCCCTATGTCTTCTCGCTGTTCATGTTCATCCTGTTGGCGAACCTGCTCGGCCTGTTGCCGCTGGGCCTGGTCGGTTTGCACCCCTTCACATTCACCAGCCATTTCACCGCAACCGGTGTGCTGGCGATCCTGAGCTTCTCGATCGTGCTGGCGGTGGGCTTCTACAAGCATGGCCTGCACTTTTTCTCGCTGTTCGTACCCCATGGCACGCCGCTGCCGATGATTCCGGTGATCTTTCCGATCGAGCTGGTGTCGTTCATGGTGCGGCCGTTCAGCCTTGGCCTGCGACTGTTCGTCGCTATGACTGCCGGCCACGTGCTGCTGAAGGTGTTGGCCGGGTTCGTGATCAACAGCTCCAATGCAGGCATCGGCTATGGCCTGACGGTCGGTTCAGCGAGCTTCATCCTGATGATCGGCATCAGTGCGCTGGAAATGCTGGTCGCCGTCATCCAGGCTTATGTGTTTGCCCTGCTGACCTCGGTCTATCTGAACGACGCCGAGAATCTGCACTAAGTTTTCCGCTATTCCTCAACCGTTTGTACAAGTTTAGAAAAGGGAGTTTACGACATGGACGCAGAAGCCGCAAAGCTGCTCGGTGCTGGCCTGGCCGCCATTGGTGCGGGTCTCGCATCGCTTGGTGTGGGCAACGTGTTCGCATCGTTCCTGGAAGGCGCACTGCGCAATCCGGGCGCTGCTGACGGCCAGCAGGGCCGGCTGTTCATCGGTTTCGCCGCTGCAGAACTTCTGGGTCTGCTGGCGTTCGTTATCGCCATGATCCTGGTGTTCGTGGCCTGACAACCGCTTGGCGAGCGGGCAGGGCGGCGAGTGCCGTTCCGTCCGCTCGCATGAATTGACGGTGCCCTGATCGGACGGACCCAAAATGCCTCAAATCGCGCAAATCGCCGAAACATATGCGTCCCAAATTTTCTGGATGTTGCTGACGTTCGGCTTTGTCTTCTTCGTCATCGGCCGGGGTATGGTCCCCAAGGTTCAGGCGACGGCCGACGCGCGCGACGCGAAGATCACCGGTGATCTGGATGCGGCCAAGGCTGCGTTCGCTCGTGCCGATGAAGTAGAGGCGGATTATCGCGCGCGTGACGCCGAAAACCGCGCTGCAACTCAGGCGACACTGGCGCGGGCCAAGTCGGAAGCCGCCAAGGCATCCGAAGGTCAGCTAGCAGCGGCCGACGCAGAGATTGCCAGCCGGATCGGCGCAGCCGAAGCGCGTATTCAGGCTGCCAGTCAGGCAGCGTTGGCAGAGATTGAAACCGTCGCAGCCGACGCGGCGCGCGACATGGTGGCCCGCATTTCCGGCGTGCAAGCGTCGGAAGAAGCAGCCCGCAACGCAGTAAAGGCGGCACTGGCCCATGGCTGAGGCAGCAGCACAGCATAGCGAAGGTACGCCTCCGCACCTCAACGAAGCGATTCACGCCGAAGGCATGGAGCCGGTCGGCACCGTGGCTCATGAAGGCGTCGTCCCGCATACTGACCCCAAGGCTGTCGGCATGGACGCAACCGCCTGGGTGAGCCTGGCGATGGCGGTGTTTATCGTCATCCTGCTCATCAAGAAGGTTCCCGCCCTGATTGGCGGCGCGCTGGACGGTCGGATCGCCCAGATCAAGAGCCAGCTGGCCGAAGCCGAAAAGCTGCGCGCCGAAGCTGAGGCGCTGAAGGGCGAGTATGAAGCAAAGCTGGCGGCTGCCGCTGGTGAAGCTGAGGCCATGCGCAAGTCGGCCGAAAGCGAAGCGGCCACGCTGTTGGAAGATGCGAAGGCTAATGCGGTCGCATTGGTCGCCCGGCGTCAGAAGATGGCGGAAGACAAAATCGGCGCGGCGGAACGCGCGGCGATTGCGGGGATCCGTACCAAGGCCGTCAACGCGGCGACAAGCGCTGCGGCGGCTTTGATCGCGCAGAAGCACGATGCTGGGGCCGACAAGCAGTTGGTAGACAGCGCCATCAAGAGCTTGGGCGCTGGCGTCTAAAGCGTAAAATCACATGCCTTTGAAAGGGCCGGTGCGGATTGCCGTACCGGCCCTTTTCACGTTCGGGTGGCGCGCTCCTTCGAAAGGCTCTGCAGGGGCCCATCCTGCGAGGCCAGAGATGGGCCGGCCGGTCAGTCGGAGAGGGTCGCGTTGTCGATCACGAAGCGATATTTGACGTCGCTCTTCTGCATCCGCTGATAAGCGGTCTCGATGTCGTGCACGGCGATCATTTCTATATCGGCCACGATGCCCTTATCAGCGCAGAAATCCAGCATCTCCTGCGTTTCAGCGAAACCGCCGATCAAGGATCCCGCGATCGATCTCCGTCCAAAGATGAGCGAGCCAATGTTGGACGATGGGTGCGATAGGTGCCCACGAAGCCTGACTCGCAATATTGCTCCAATCCCTCCTCGCAAGCAGCGCAGTGCTGGCAGCTATCGACCATACGCCCGCCGCCCAAGGTGTCCCCTGGCCGAAAGTTCGCAACCTGCTCTCCGACTGCGGTAACATGACCAACGATTACATGTCCCGCCACGCAGGGGTAAAGCGTTCCGGCCCATTCGGAACGAACGTGGTGCAAATTTGAATGACAGATCCGGCAGTAGGCGATGGCGATCTGGACGTCATGCGGCCCGATCGGCTGGCGTTCGATGGTGATGGGTTCAACGGGGGTGTCGGCGGTATAGGCGCCATAGGCTTTGGTAGCCATGATAGTCCCTTTGCTGATCCTCGGCGCGTGCGCTGACGCACTGCATCAGGATGGCTGAAGTCGCGATGTGTAAGTGGGAAATCCAGCCCGTTTCAATGGCGGGTTGAGCCAGTGGGCGGCGTCTGAAGCATTGCGCTTGTCTCCGTCACCGCTATCTCTGCAGGCATGTCGCATCCCCAATCTCCCGATCGTTTCCATGAGGACAAGGCCAGCTTCACTGTGCGCGGCGCGGGGGTGCCCGATATCCAAGCTGGGGTGGAAGCGATCCGCACGACGCTGAAAACCCTGCCAACGCGGCCCGGCGTCTATCGCATGCAGGATGCACGGGGCGACGTCCTCTATGTCGGCAAGGCGCGCGCCCTGCGTAACCGGGTGGCCAATTACGTCCAGGTAGATCGTTTGCCCAAGCGGCTGCAGCGCATGGTGGCGCAAACGCGCTCCATGACGATCGTGACCACCAACAGTGAGGCAGAGGCGCTGCTGCTGGAAGCGCAGCTGATCAAGCGATTCCGCCCACCCTATAATGTTCTGCTGCGTGACGACAAAAGTTTCCCCTTCATCCTGTTGCGGGAAGATCATGATTTCCCCCGCGTCCAGAAGCATCGTGGAGCGCGAAAATATAAGGGCCGCTATTACGGCCCCTTTGCCAGTGCCGGGTCGGTGACGCGGACGATCAATGCGCTCCAGAAGCTGTTCTTACTGCGAAGCTGCACCGACAGCTTTTTTGCCAACCGGTCGCGACCCTGCCTGCTGTTCCAGATCAAGCGATGTTCGGCTCCCTGCGTCGGCAGAATCGGCGATGCGGATTATGCGGAACTTGTGAAAGATGCGCAGGATTTCCTCGGCGGAAAATCGACCGCTGTGCAGAAGAAGCTGGGCGAGGCGATGGAGGCTGCGTCGGCTGCGCTGGATTTCGAGCAGGCGGCGGTGCTGCGCGATCGGCTCAAGGCGCTGACCTTCATCCAGGGGAGCCAAGCGATCAATGCGGAGGGACTGGGCGATGCCGATATCTTTGCGCTGGCGACGAAGGGCGGGGCGATGTGCATCCAGGCCTTCTTCATTCGCGGCGGACAGAATTGGGGGCATCGCAGCTTCTTTCCTGTCCATACCGCCGAAGTGGCCGAGGATGAGGTGCTGGCGAGCTTCATGGCGCAATTTTACGAGGAAGTGCCCCCGCCCAAGCTGATCCTGTCCGATCGCGCGCCCATGGAGTGCGACCTGATGACGCAGGCGTTGAGCGAGCGGATCGGGTTCAAGGTGCGGATAGAAGTGCCTCAGCGCGGCGATCGCACCCGGTTGATCAAGCAGGCGCAACGCAATGCGGTGGAGGCGCTGGACCGGCGGCTGGCGGAAACGACGACGCAGGCGAAGGTGCTCGACGACATGGTCGAGGCGTTCGGGCTGGACGGCGTGCCGGACCGGATCGAGATTTACGACAACAGCCATATTCAGGGCAGCCATGCGCTGGGCGCGATGGTGGTCGCGGGGCCGGAGGGCTTCCGCAAAAACGCCTATCGCAAGTTCAATATGAAGAACCCGGAGACGTCGAACGACGACTTCGCGATGATGCGGGAGGTGTTCGAGCGGCGATTTGGCCGAGCGGCGCGTGAGGACCCGGATCGGGACAGCGGCGAATGGCCCGACCTGGTGCTGATCGACGGTGGCAAGGGGCAGCTGTCGTCGGCACGGGCGATCCTGGAGGACATGGGGATCGAGGATATCTGCATGATCGGCATCGCCAAGGGCCCGCATCATGGGCGTGATGGGCGGGAAGTGTTCCATATGCCGGACGGGCGGGAGA
The DNA here is from genome assembly GCF_001563285.1 of Sphingobium sp. MI1205. NCBI lineage: Bacteria > Pseudomonadati > Pseudomonadota > Alphaproteobacteria > Sphingomonadales > Sphingobiaceae > Sphingobium > Sphingobium sp. MI1205. The sequence continues at coordinate 2,155,870 of NZ_CP005188.1, read as the reverse complement.
TCAGCTTTCCGATCAATCATCCGGTGCTGTTCTACCTGCAACGGTTGAGGGACGAGGCGCATCGCTTTGCGATCGGGGCGCACCGGCAGAAACGGAGCAAGGCGATTTCGACCAGCTCGCTCGATGAGGTGCCGGGGATCGGGCCGTCGCGCAAGAAGGCGCTGTTGATGCACTTCGGAACGGCGAAGGCGGTGAAGAGCGCGGCGCTGGAAGATTTGCTGAAAGCACCGGGCGTTTCCAAGGCGGTGGCGCAGTTGGTTTATGATTATTTTCATGAATGAAATGGTGAATTGGACGCGATTTTTAAGTTGGTTGTTACGGGATCGTAATATTTAATTTTCGGTCTGGTTTCGCACGATCCCCAAGTCGGCCTTGCGCAACAGGATTGGGCCTGCGATGGTTCGCGGGAGACGCTGGCAATCATGGCGCGGGGATTTTGAATGAGGGTCGTAGGTTTCCTTAAGTTCAGTTTGGTCTTAATTACTGTTAACCGAGAGGTTTGCGGGAGTTAACTTTGCCGTTATTATACAGCAAAGTCCTGATGCTTCGCTAAAGTCATATAACTAATAATATAGACCAAGCGCCAAGGAGGCCGTGACCGCGTGATCCATGGACATGCCGATCTGTTGCGGACGTTGAACGGGCGAGGTTCGCTTGCCTTGTCGGCGCTTCGGCCCTGGCGGATGCTGGACATCACGCGGCTGGTGCTGGCGGTCGTCTACACGGCGACGAGCTTTGGCTTTGCAACGCCGCGATCATGGGCCGAGAGCGCCGAGAACGGCATCATCCTGGCCATGCTGGCGCTGGCCGCCGGGACGCTGGTCCTGTCGGGCCGGTCCTGGGTCACGGAGATGCGGATACGCAAGCCGGTGGTCTGCCTGGACGCGATGCTGTTCCTGGCGCTGCTGGTGGTGACGGACCCGGCCAACAGCCCCTATTTTTCCGGCAGCCTGTTCGTCGCGGTCGAGATCGCGCTGATCGTGCGACGGCGGCTGCATGTGCTGGTGGCCGCCTTTGCGGTGGTCACGGCGTTGCTGACCGTGTGGACCGACGAGGTGGTGGCGGTCCCGTCCGAACCGGATGCGGAGCGGATCGCGCTGCGCGTGCTGTACCTTGCGGTGGTGATCGCGATCACGGGCATGCTGCTGGGGCCGGGCCGCGATACGCTGCTGGAACGGGAGCGGGCGCGGCGGCTGGCGGACAGCGGTTTCCCGCCCGTCAAGGGCAACGCCGGGTCGTTCCTGTTGCAGGCGCTGCGGATCGCGTCGGGGGGAGAGAATGTCGCCGTGCTGTTCCGTGCGGACAGCGGGGAGCCATATCGGTTCGCATCAAGCCGCCTGGGCGACCAGATGCCGGAGGGCAATGGCGGGCTGTTGTCCGTGGAGACGGGGTGGCATGATTGCCCTCGCGGCGCGTCAATCATCCTGCCGTCCGACGGCGTGGGCGAGATTTATCCGCTGTCCCATGGAGGGCGAGCGTGGGCGGCGGCGCTGGAGGCGGAAACGCTGCTGACGGTCCGCGTGTCGCTGGGCACGTTCGATGCGGTGGGCGCTGTCCAGTTGAACGACCCCACCCATGAGGATGTCGCGGCCATCGCCCAGCGGGTGTTCGAAAGCGCCTGCGAGGAATTGATGGTGCGCAACAGCCTGGACCTGGCGCATGCCATAGCAGGCGCGCGGGAGCGGGAGCGGTTGCAGCGCGAACTGCATGACAGCGTGTTGCAGGCGCTGGCCAGCATCCGGTTTCAGGTCGCGCCGGTACTGGACGGATCGATTAAAAATCCCCGGACGGTGATCGAGAATGTCGACCGGATCGCCAAGGACCAGATCGCCACGATCCGATGGATCATCGACCCGGAGGAGGATGAGGAGGATTTCGCCTATCTGCCCGAAACCCTGTCCATGGTCGTGCGGTCGCTGGCGGACCAATGGGGCATAAGGTGCGAGTTGAAGGTGGAGGACGGCAATTGCGCGACCAGCGCGATGATCGGCCGGGAATTGAGCTTTGCCGTGCGGGAGATCGTCGCCAACGCCGTCCGCCACGCGGGCGCCCGCACGGTCGAATTTTCGTTGCAGCCCGCCGGGAACCGCATTGCGCTTCACGTGACCGACGATGGCGTGCCCAATCTGGCGCGGCTGGGATCGACGGGCGCGGTGCCTTCCCGGTCGCTGATGCGGCGGGTGCAGGCGTTGGGGGGTGAGGTGTTCCTGCGCAATATTGGCGGGCGGACGATGATCCAGATTACGGTGCCCCGGAAATAGGGGATCGCCTGTCGGGAATTTTATTGGTTCGCGCAGAGGCGCAGTGGGCGCTGAGGTTTGTGCGAACCCATGTGGAAAGAACTTTCCGGCTGCCCGTGCATTTTACCCGGCATTAACCAGAAGCACGGATAGTCGGCGCTTCGTTGGCTGTTCGGGTGGAGGATCCCGTTTCCATGGTGCGATTGGTACAGGATCATCTCTATCGTCGGAGCGTGGCGCTCGTCCTGTCCATGCAGGTGAACCTGCATCGCATCATCACCATCTGGGTTCTGGTCGCGGCGTTCGCCTGTGGGCTGCGGCTGGCCTTTCCCGTTACCCCCTATGCCAGTACGCCGTTGACGAGCGCGGCGGGGCTGTTGCCCTATCTGCTGGTCGTGGCCGCGCCGGTCGGCGCGCTGTTGCTGGGGCTGAAGCTGTTTCCGGCGGGGCGGGTGCTTGCGCAGCCCAGCTTTCGGTTGGCGCAGGTCGGCCGGTGGCGGAAGATCGATTGCCTGAAGGCGCGGGAAATGTCGCAGTTCGGCCTGTATGGCGTGATGGCGTCGCTGTTGCTGGGCATCGCGCTGAACGTGCCGGTGCGGACATTGGAGTTTTTAAGCGCCGTCCCCGCGCTGGGCAGCTATCCGCCGGGCTGGTATGTCAGCATGTATGCGGTGATGCTGGCGGACGTCGTGCTGCTGTCGAGCATGTACATGTTCGCATTCGCCATGGCGTTGCGGATGGCGCCGCTGTTTCCCCGTTTCCTGGTGCTGGTGTGGGGCGTGGACCTGGCGGCGCAGCTGGGCATCGCGCAGCTGGTGGTGCGGATCGGGGATGTGCCCCCGGCCGTCCAGATGGCGCTGGCCGACCTGTTGACCGGCAATGTGAAAAAGGTGCTGATCAGCGCGGCGCTGTGGTTGCCCTATCTGCTGCTGTCGGAGCGGGTGAACATCACCTTTCGCAACCGGATGAGCGCCTGACGCGTTCATGCCGTTACGTCAATCGGCTGATCGAGTCGGTTTGACCTTGCCCGAATCGGGGAAATGACCGCTGCCGATTGTCGGCAGGCCGTATGCGTTTCGCGACGAGTCGTGGGCGGCGGGGCGTGGCCCGACTGTTGCGACAGTTCATCAGGCGCATGAGTCAGCGCCCTGCCATTGGTTGTATTTCCATTGTCGGCAGATGAATATGGGCGAATATCCGGCGCAGATATATATCGCGTAATTACTCCGATATTTCAGATTTTGTGTGAATTAAGCCGCACGGTAACTATTTTCTTGTCTGATACTGTCTGTATCCAAGATTGAGGCTTATAGAAGCAATAAAGTAATTGATAAGAATAACTTGAAAAAACATTGGGCATATAACCAAAGATATACTCTATGTTTCTTGATTTTTACTGTGCAGCCGCAATATGGCAAGCGAAAATGGTTAACAAAAAATCGCCGTAAATTACTGAAATATAAAGCTATTTTTTACCCTGTTGACTTGCACCGGCTTTGAGCCAATTTGGGGTCAAGTTCTACGGGAACTGCCCAACTGCCTGGTCGGTGAAGCATATCACTGCTAGGGTCGCCAGGTGGCAAAGGCCCCTCCGCAGAACTGCGCAAGAGCAGCCGGGATGGTTTCCGGCCTAATAGGGGTAAATGACATGACCTTCTTCAAGAATCTGTGGAATGACCAGAGCGGTGCTTCGGCGGCTGAATATGCGCTGATCCTGGCGATTGTTGGTACGGGCATTGCGCTCGCTGCGGTTGGTCTGGGCGATGCCATTGGCGGCGCGATGGAAGGGGCAACAAACTGCATCAACGCGCCGAGCAACACGACCTGCTAATAATGTGAAAACCGGCTGGCCTTCGGACCAGCCGGTTAGCCACTCCAAAAATTCCGGGGGGAGTTGTCGTGGGGCAGCGCAGATCTTTAATCATCCTTGGCTTGGCGATCCTGCTCGGTCTGGCGGCGGTATTCGTCGCCAATAGCTATTTGAGCAGGGCCGAGCAGGCTCAGGCTACGCCTCAAGGCGGCATGACCAAGGTTGTCGTGGCGTCGATGCCGCTGCCCTTTGGCGCGGCGATCACGCCGGAAAAGATCAGGGTGGTCGATTGGCCCGCCGGTTCGGTGCCGCCGGGCGCTTTCCGCGATCCGGTGCAGCTTACCTCCCTTGGCAAGCAGCGCGTCGTGCTGCGGCAGATCGAGCCGGGCGAACCGATACTCACGTCCAAATTGTCAGGCGAAGGCGGTCGCGCCACCATGTCCGGTGTGCTGCGGCCCGAAATGCGTGCGGTCGCCGTGCGGGTGAATGATGTGGCGGCGGCGGGCGGCTTCGTGCTGCCGGGCGATACCGTCGATGTATTCGTCACGCGCACGATGCAGGACGGCATGGGCGGGGCCAGCGAGCAGATCACCGATGTGCTGCTGCAAAACACCCGCGTCATCGCCATCGACCAGAACGCAAACGATACGTCCAAGGACCCGGCGATCGGCAAGACCGCGACGCTGGAGGTCAACCAGGTGGACGCGCAGAAGCTGGTCCTGGGCCAGCAGGTCGGCCAGTTGACGCTGGTGCTGCGCAATGTGACGGACCAGCCCAATCCGGCGGTGCAGACCGTGGGGACGGAGGATCTGCGCGATGGCGCCTATGTCGGCGGCTTTGCCGGGCCGCGCGCCCGCGTCGCCGATGTGGCCTATCTGCCCGCTTCGATGCCCGCCATGCGCGCGCCGCGCCGGGCCGTGCCCCGCAATGTTTCCGCTCTGCCCGCGACCGCATCGGTCGAAATCGTGCGCGGCACGACCGGCACCAGCTATGAGGTGAAGCGCTATGGTTCCCGCTAAATCCGCCGCGATGCTGGCGCTGGGGGTGGCGATGGCCACCGGGACGGCGATGCCGGTCCAGGCGCAGGTCGCTTCGCTGACCACCAGCAACGTCAATCACGCCGGGCAGTTCGACGTACCGCTCAACAAGAGCCAGGTGCTGACGGTGGACCGCGCTTTTTCCAAGGCGATGGTCGGCAATCAGGAGATCGCCGACATTTTGCCCATGACCAACCGGTCGCTGTACGTGCTGGGCAAGAAGGTGGGGACGACCAGCCTGACCCTGTATGACAGCCGCAACATGTTGATCGCGGTGGTCGATGTGGCGGTGGGGCCGGATGTGGTGACGCTGAAGCGCCAGCTGTCCGAACTGATCCCCGGCGAGCAGATCGGCGCGCGCATTTCCAACGACGCGGTGGTGCTGACCGGGACGGTGTCGAGCGCATCCGCCGTCGACCGGGCGGTGCAGATCGCCAAGACCTATGCCGGGGGCGACGAGAAGGTCGTCAACATGCTGTCGGTCGGCGCTTCGCAGCAGGTGATGCTGGAGGTGCGCTTTTCGGAAGTGAACCGGCAGGCGGCGAAGCAGATCGGCCTCAACCACAGCTTCAACGGCAACAAGACCGCGGGCAGCATCGGCAGCCTGGCGTCCGAATCCATCGTGCCGACCAACAATGGCGGCACGCCGACGATTGCGCTCGATGGCCTGTCCGACGCTTTTGGCGTGGGGACATGGGCGTACAAGATCGGCAGCCTGAACCTGTTTTCCGCGCTGGACATGCTGGAGCGCAAGGGGCTGGTCAAGACGCTGGCCGAGCCGACGCTGGTTGCCCTGTCGGGTGAAACCGCGTCCTTCCTGGCGGGCGGCGAGTTTCCGATCCCGGTCGTCCAGAGTGGCGGCGGAGGAGGCGGCGCGGGCGGCAATAATGGCATCACCGTCGAGTTCAAGCCGTTCGGGGTAAGCCTGGGCTTCACCCCCACGGTGCTGAGCGACGGGATCATCAACCTGGTGGTCGAACCGGAAGTCAGCTCGATCGATCCATCGGCGTCGGTGTCGATCAACGGGCTGGTGGTGCCGGGCCTGCTGACGCGGCGGGCCAAGACGGTGGTGGAATTGCGCGACGGGCAATCCTTTGCGATTGCAGGGCTTTTGCGCAACGACTTTCAGGATACCGTGCGGCAGTTGCCGGTGCTGGGATCGATCCCGCTCATCGGCGCGCTGTTCCGTTCGACCGGGTTCCAGAAGCAGCAGACCGAACTGGTCATGATCGTCACCCCGCGGCTGGTGAAGCCGATGCGGGCGGAGGATGTGAGCTTGCCGACCGACCGGGTGGGCGATCCCAACGAACTGGACCTGTTCCTGATGGGCCGGACCGATAAGGCGGTGGGCATCAATCCGCTCAATCCCGACGCGATGCCGCCCGAGCAGCGTAAGGCGGCTCCGGCTCCGGCTCCGGCCGCACCGGCTGCCGATCCGGCTGGCGCAACGCAGAGCGGATATGAACTATGAGCGGGAGTGAGACCATGCGCAGACTGTCCCTGGCCGCGATGCTGGCCGTCCCGGCGCTGGCGGGCTGCACCGCGAACGACCCGACCTTTGGCGGGGCGGTGCGCGCCAACTATGCGCAGCAGGTGATCAACCCCGAACCGCGCTACGATGGCACGATCGTCGAAGGCGGCGACGGCAGCAAGAGCGCGGCCGCAGTGGAACGCTACCGCACCGACAAGGTGAAGAAACCGGCGACGATCAGTACGACGCAAGGTTCTGGGGGCGGTGCAGGCGGTGGCTCGGGCAGCGGCTCGGGCGGCCGGTGATCGGGGAGGGCTTCCAACCATGTCCGCCCGTCGGAATAGCCTGATCAGGTCAACCAGCGGTGCGGTAGCGCCGACGGTAGCCCTGTCGCTGTTCGCCCTGATCGCGGCGGGGGGCATCGCGTTCGACTATGCGCGGATGGCGGGGCTGGACACGGAATTGCAGAACGCGGCCGATCAGGCTGCGCTGGCGGCGGCGACGCAGTTGGATGGCGAAGATGATGCCCGAACCCGGGCGACCAATGCCGTCAAAAACCTGATCCAGAATAACGCACGCTTTGCCAACGACGGTTGCGGGGTAGCTGTAGGCGTTGGGACTTCAACCAGCCTGCCAGCTGGCTGTGATACTGCGGGAACTTTGCGATTCTATCAGGATAGAGAGAAGACTGCATTAGCCACATCGGATGCGGATGCAAAGTTTGTTGAAGTTGAAGTGAACAAGCGCACGGCAAATTTTGCTTTGACGCCGATCGTGCAGGTTTTCTCTTCCGGAGGTATTAAGGCGCTGGCCTTTGCAGGCGTGGGACAAGCAATTTGTAAACAGCCCCCGGTCATGATCTGCAACCCGGATGAGCCAATTGGGAATGAGAATGAACACCTTCCCTTTAATGCTGTGGCTGGACAAGGTATGCGACTGGTCACCGGCGATGCAAGTGCGCCAGGAAATTTCGGTTGGCTAGAGTCTAATATTGTTGACGACAAGGACGTCAATGGTTCGCCAGCACTTTTCGCAGCGTTGAGCTATGATACTCCACCGGGCGAATGCCAACCTATAGATGGCGTCACAACCAAGACCGGGATGGTGGCCGCAGCTTTGAGTTCATTCAACACGCGGTTTGATGTGTTCGCGAACGGAAATCCCACATGCCCGGGTAAACCGGGGGGTACCTGCTCACCGTCGATTAACACCAGAAAGGATCTGGTTTGTAAATCGAGTGGAGGAGCATCCTGCAACGCGAATGCAAATTGGACTGAATCGTCCAAGCCTTATCGACCGCAATCGGCGAACTTTCTGCCCACCGACAAGAGCGAAGATCCCGACATCATGGGATATCCACGAGATCTGGTTCATGCTGTGCCTAGTTCATCCACTACCCCGATCATGGGAGATGGGTCGTGGGATAGAGACGCATACTTCCGGGTCAACTATAACTGGACGCACGCGCAGTGGACTGCGGCATTGTCCGATAGCATAACGCGCTACGAACTTTACAAGTGGGAAATCGCGCACCAATCCGTTCAGGTGAGCACGACACCGCCTGATTATAAGGGAATTAATATTCCCCAGTCGCTTAGTGGGAATGACACAGCTTTTGGGAAACCGGCTACGGGGCGATCTGGCATAGATCCTACGATATCGCCTATCGATCGTCGAAAATTGTCTGTTGCCGTTTTGAACTGTGAAGCTCTCGAAGCGAAGGGGAAAACAAAAAATGTACCAGTAGCCATGTGGCTGGACATTTTTCTGGTTGAGCCATCCTTCGTGAGAAAGGGAAGCTTTGGCGGCAAGAAAAACGAGATTTTCACTGAAGATAAGGAAATATATGCTGAAGTGATCAGCGCCACCAATGTCAGCGCAAGCTCATCGGGTTCCCAAGTGGTTCTTCGATCTGTTCCATATCTGATCGAGTGAATTTCGATGAAGATAAACAAAATATTAGGATGTGTAAGTGGAGCAGCTGCTGCCGAAATGGCGCTTATTTTGCCGGTTCTAATAACTCTGATGTTCGGTTCTTTCGAGATCGGTAATTACTTTCTAAATCAGCATGTCGTTGTGAAAGCTGTGCGCGACGGAGCCCGTTTCGCATCAAGGCAGAATTTTAGCTATTTTCCTTGTAACGCGGTAGACGACGACTTGGACCCATTGGGGAATGTCGCTGCCGACACGCAACTGATTACTCGTACCGGCCAGGTCACGACGGGAGGGATGCCCCGTATGGCTTCGTGGACAGACGCCGCTCATATTAGTGTGAAATATGATTGCGTCTCAACCGCCAGCAATGCCGATTATTCGGGCATATACGCTGCAAAGGATTATCTGCCGGTCGTGAAGGTGAGAGTTTCAGCGCAACCCTATAGTTCATTGTTTGCAAGCATGGGGCTGTTCGGCACCAGCTTGACGCTGAACGCAGAATCCCAAGCTACGGTGGCGGGAATATGAGCATCGTGATCCCTCATGTTCTGCGCGATCGCCGGGGTAGCTCAGCAGCAGAATTTGCAATGGTGCTCCCGCTCCTTATCATTTTCCTGATCGGGATCATTGATGTCGGGCGCTTGATGTGGACTTGGAATCATGCGGAAAAGGCGACGCAGGTGGGGGCTCGATTTGCTGTTGTGACGGATCCGGTGCCGACAGGGCTTGCGTCTCATAGCTTTGTCGGCACCGAGAGTTTGACGCAGGGTGATATCATACCCTCGACGGCCTACGGAACTATGTCCTGTCATGCTGATGCAGCTGGAAATGTGACCTGCGATCCGTGCGAGAAATGTCCGTGGGGTACAGCGGCCGATTCCGGCAACGACAGTCCATTCATGCGCATTTATGACCGGATGCATGCGTTTATGCCAGATCTTAACCCGGATAATGTGCGGATACTTTATAAGCCGTCAGGACTGGGATTTGCAGGCAATCCGAATGGGGCGGATGCTTCACCCCTCATCACAGTCGAGCTAACGGGGATGGCGTTTCAACCAACTCTCTTTCAGTTGTTTGGCGGGGAAATTGATCTTCCAGATTTTTCGACCGCGCTCACCATGGAAAGCGGCCAGACCTATTCAGATCAGGTACCAAATTGAGGAACAAGATCTTGGGCATCGTGACGAACACTGCGGAGGCGACCGAGAGCTGGACCCTTGATGTGGGGGATGAAGGCATCCACCTGATCCTGTCCGAGCAGGAGGTAGCGGCTTCCGATATCATGGGCGATCGGCTGAGCGGGCAATCGCTCACGCTGTCGATGATGGCGCCGGGCACGGCTTTGCCGCAGCAGCTGGTGGGGGAGGCGAAGGCCGTCATCCTTGAGGTGCAGCCGGACGACGAAGCGTCGATGCGGCGGCTGGCGGCGTTGCGGGCGGCCAATCCGGCGCTGCTGGTGGTGGCGGCGGTGCGTAATGCGGAAATTCCGCTGGTGCGCGCGCTGCTGCGGAGCGGGATCAATGATGTGGTGGCGCTGCCCTTGCAGGCGAGCGAACTGACGACGGTTCTGGATCAACTGCGTGGCGAGATCGCGGCGCAGGGTGGCCGCGACGTCAAGACGGGCGCGCTGGTGTCGATCATCAAGAGCGTCGGCGGCGTGGGGGCGACTACCATCGCGACGCAGGCGGCCAGCCTGCATGCGCGGTCGGCGAAACAGGCGGGCGAGCGGGTGTGCCTGTTCGACTTTGACGTGCAGTTCGGCGGTGCGGGAACGTATCTGAACATCACATCGTCGCTGACGCTGGCGGACCTGTTGCAGGCGGGCAACCGGGTGGACCGGGAACTGCTTGGCTCCGTGACGGTCGAGACGCCGACCGGGCTGCATGTGGTGACTGCGCCGACGGAGATCATGCCGCTGGAGGCGGTGAACGCGGATCAGGTGTTCCGTGTCATCGAACTGGCGCAGCGGAACTTCGACACCATTTATCTGGACCTGCCGGGCAACTGGACCAACTGGTCCATGTCGCTGGTGGCGCGGTCGGAAGTCATATTTCTGGTGTGCGAACTGACCATCGCCAGCCTGCGCCAGGCGCGGCGGCAGATCGCCCTGCTGCGCGACCAGGATATTGATCCGGCGCGCATCCATGTGATCGCCAACCGGGTGGAAAAGAAGCTGTTCCGCGCGATCGGGCTGGAGGATGCGGCGGCGGCGCTGGACCATCCGGTGAACCTGAGCATCGCGAACGACTTTCCGCTGGTCAGCTCGGCGCTGGACCAGGGGGTGTTGATCCAGGAACTCAAGGCGCGCAGCCGCATCTGCAAGGACATGGCGGATATCGTCGATTGCACCACGCAAGCGGTTGAAGCGCGGCGCCAGGCGGAGAAGGGCTGATGTGGCAGATCCGAAAAGGCGAGAACCGGCCGGGCGACCGTGACGATGTGGGGCCGACTGATACGGAACTGGTCCATTGGGAAGAGGACCGGCATACCGAGTTGAAGGTCGCGCTGCACCAGAAGCTGATCGACCTGATCAACCTGTCCGCGCTGGAGAATATGTCGCGCGCGCAGGTGGAAGCGGAAGTGGGCGAGATCGTCCATGAACAGCTGGCTTTGCAGAAGCACGCGCTCAACCTGGAGGAACGGCGGCGGCTGGTTTCGGACATATTGGACGAGCTGCTGGGGCTGGGGCCATTGGAGCCGCTGCTGAAGGACCATAGCGTCACCGACATATTGGTGAACGGCTACAAATGCGTCTTCGTCGAGCGGAGCGGGCGTCTGGTGGAGACGGCGACGCGGTTCAAGGATGAAAAGCATCTGTTGCGCATCATCCAGAAGATCGTGGCGGCGGTGGGCAGGCGCGTGGATGAATCCTCGCCGTTCGTTGACGCGCGGCTCGCGGACGGTTCGCGCGTGAACGCGGTGGTGCCGCCGCTGGCGGTCGATGGATCGCTGCTGTCGATCCGCAAGTTCGCCAAGGTGCCGATCAGCATGGCGCGGCTGTCCGAACTGGGCAGCGTGCCGGCGCCGATGGCGCAGGTGCTGTCGGCCGTGGTCGCATCGCGGCGCAACGTGCTGATTTCGGGCGGTACGGGTTCGGGCAAGACCACGCTGCTCAACGCCATGTCGGCGAGCATCGACGAGGCCGAGCGGATCGTGACCATCGAGGATTCGGCCGAGCTTCAGTTGCAGCAGCGCCATGTCGCGCGGCTGGAAACGCGGCCTCCGAACATCGAGGGGCGGGGCGAAGTGACCCAGCGCGACCTGGTGAAGAATGCGCTGCGCATGCGGCCCGACCGCATCATCGTGGGCGAAGTGCGCGCCGGGGAGGCGTTCGACATGCTCCAGGCGATGAACACGGGCCATGACGGGTCGATGACGACGGTCCACGCGAACACGCCGCGCGACGCGCTGTCCCGCGTGGAGCAGATGATCGGCATGAGCGGCATCGACATTTCGCCGCGTTCGGCGCGGGCGCAGATCGCGTCGGCGCTGAACGTCATCGTGCAGGTGGGGCGACTGTCCGACGGACGCCGCCGCCTGCTGAGCATTTCGGAGATCACGGGCATGGAAGGCGAGGTCATCACCATGCAGGAAATCTTCCGCTTCAAGATGACGGGCCGTGACGAGAATGGCATGGTGCGCGGCCATTTCGAGGCGACCGGCATCCGGCCCAAATTCATGGGCGAGCTGGCCGACCGGGGCATCAGCCTGCCCGCCGAGCTTTTCCGTCCCGATGCGGTGGTGCAATGATAAACCCGCTTTACATCCGCGCCCTTGTCCTGGTCCTGCTGTTCGCGGCGGTGATCCTGACGATCGAGGGGGTTTCCAGCTGGCTGCGCGCACGGGCGGGCAAGGAACGGGTCGTCAACAAGCGGCTCAAGATGATCGCTGCGGGCTATGAGCGCAGCACCGTGCTGTCCAAGCTGCGGCGTAATGACGACAGCCTGAATTTCAGCCATGACAGCGTTTTTGGCCGCATGGGGCTGAGCATCGTGCGGGCGTTGCATGGCGCGGGGCTGAGCGTGCCTGCGCGGACCGTGCTGACGTTGATGGCCATTGCGACGGGCATATTGTTCCTGATCGTGGTCGTCGGCGCGCTGGCGGCGGGCTATGGCATGACGGCGGGCATGATCGTCATGGCGGGCGCTTTCGCCGCGTCGCTGGGCGTGATGCTGCCCATCATGGTGCTGAGCCGGATGAGCCAGCGGCGGCGCAAGAAGATGGAAGAGCAGTTTCCCGTCGCGCTCGACACCTTTGTTCGCGGCCTGCGCGCGGGGCATCCGATCGCGGCGGCGCTCGACCTGCTGACCAAGGAAATGCGCGACCCGATCGGCAGCGAATTCGGCATTGTCGTCGATGAAGTGACCTATGGTTCGGACCTGCGCGATGCGTTGCAGCGCATGGCCGAGCGGTGGGACATGAACGAGATGCACATGTTCGTGACGTCGCTGTCTGTGCAGGCGGAGACAGGTGGCAACCTGGCCGAGATCCTCGAAAATCTGTCGGCGGTCATTCGCGAGCGGGCCAGCCTGTTCATGAAGGTGCGGGCGCTGAGTTCCGAAGGGCGGATGACGGCGGTGATGCTGACGGCCCTGCCGATCCTGGCCTTTGTCGCGCTGTTCCTTCTCAATCCCGCCTTCTACCTGGATATCGCCGAAGACCCGATGTTCATCTTCGGCTTTGCCGGGCTTATCACCCTCTACATCATCGGCTTTGTGACGATACGCCGCATGGTTGACCTGAAAGTGTGACCTGATGTTGGACTTTGCCCTTATATCGCAGCTTCGCCCGGTATTGCTGATCCTGCTGTTCGTCGCGATCGTCGCGATCGTCTATGGCGTGTCCGAAATGCTGTCGCGCACGGCCAAGGTGCGCAGCCGGCTGGACGTCGTCAGCGGGTCCGGCGGCGCTGTGCAGGGTGGCGGGCAGAGCCTGCGGAACGAGCGCAACAACAGCGAATGGAAGAAGCTGGTCGACCGGATCGAGAAGCTGGGCATTTCGCTGGCCGACACGCAGAGCGATTCCCTGCGTCGGCGGCTGATCGCGGCGGGCTATGCCTCGCCCGAGGCGCCCAAGGTCTTTACCTTTATTCGGCTGACGTTGACGCTGGCGCTGCCAGCGGTGATGGTGCTGATGTCGCTTAGCAAGCCGGAGCCGCCCAGCCCGGTGAAGCTCTATTTCATGGCGACGGCCATCGCGGTGCTCGGCCTGTACCTGCCCAACCTCTTCATTTCGGCGAAGGCGGCGCGGCGGCAGGAGGCGATCGTTCACGGCTTTCCCGACGCGCTGGATCTGATGCTGGTGTGCGTCGAGGCGGGGCTGGGGCTGGAAGCGGCGATGGACCGGGTGGGGCGTGAGCTTGCCATATCGCATCCATTGGTATCGGCGGCGCTGGGCAAGGTCGTGCTGGAACTGCGCGCGGGGCGCAGCCGGGCCGACGCCCTGCGGCGGATGGCTGACGATGTCGATGTGGATGAGATCCGGTCGTTCGCGACGCTGCTGATCCAGTCGGACCAGTTGGGATCGAGCGTGGGGCAGACGCTGCGCGTCTATGCCGGAGAGATGCGGGAAAAGCGGCGAATGCGGGCCGAGGAGAAGGCGCACCGATTGCCGGTGCTGCTGTCGGTGCCCCTGGTCGCCTGCATGTTGCCGGTGATGATCGGGGTGCTGATGCTGCCCGCCGTGGTGCGCGTGGTCCGTGAAATTCTGCCGGTCATGGCACGATGAATGACAATGGGGGACGGGGCATGATGAGACGGGCAGTTGCAGTGGCGCTCATCTTCGCGAGCGCGGCATGCAGTTCGGCGAACCGGGAGATCGCTGTCCGGCCGGTCAATGGAGACGCCGCCGCTACGGGCGCGGATGCGCTGGCGCGGGGAGACCTGCTGTTTTCGCGGGGCGAGCATGCACTGGCGCTGGACGCCTATCGCCGGGCGATGCGGCATCAGCCGGGCGATGCGCATGCGCTGAACGGTGTCGCGATTAGCTATGCGGCGATCGGGCGGCATGACCTTGCGCGGCAATATTTCGAGCTGGCGTTGGCGCGGGCGCCGCAGGATGAGCGCATTCATCGCAACTTCGCGCGCAGCCTGACAGCGCAGGGTTTGCAGGCTGAGGCGAATGCGCTGCTGGCGCAGATCGGCCAGGGTGCAGCCGGGGGAATGGCGCGGCGTCCGACGCTGGCGCAACTGGCGGCGGGTGGTTCGGTGGTCTCTGCCGGGTTGGATGCGCGAGCTTCCGGGCTGGAGCTGGAGCGCGTTTCGATGGGCGAGGTGCGGTTGCAAACGGTGGCTGCCAGCGCGGCGCGCTCCGCCATGCCGGATCGCAAGACGGCGCAACTGACGACGGCCATCGTGACTGTGGCTGATGATGGCCGATCAACGCCCGTCCTGTCGCTGGCGCGGGAGTTGAAGGCGCCGATTGCTTCCATTGCGGCGGCGCGGGCGCGGCCGGTTGCCATTGGCTGTGGACAGTCGGGAAGCGTGGGCGTGCGGCTGCCCGCGACGGGCTACTCCATTGATCTGTCGCCGGTTCGTACTGACGCCAAGCCATCGCGCGCTTGCGCGACGATGGCGGGCGGAGATGCGACGGATGATCTGTTCGAAAAGCTGTGGAAGTGGGACGGGGAACAGGGATGAGCGTCCTTCTGCTGCTGGCGGCTGCGTTGGCATCCCCGGTTGGCGATGCTCCGGGCGCGATGACGGTTCCGGTTTCCGCGCTGGACTATGGCCGGTTGATCGATGACGCCATTGATGGCGGGCGCATGATCCAGGCCGAAGCCATGCTGAGCCAATGGCGCGCCGATGCGCAGCCGCATGACGGGGCGGCGATGGAGATAGCCCTTGCCCGCATGGCGCTGGCCAGGAGGCAGGATGCAGAGGCGGCAGCGCGCTTTGCCGCGATCAGTCAGGCGGGATCGACCGACTGCCGGGTCGATGAGGGGCTGGGCATCGCGCATATGCGCTTGGGCCGGGCCGAGCAGGCGGCGCAGGCGCTGCGGCGCGCGGTTGAGCGATGCGCGGAACGGTGGCGGGCGTGGAGCGCGCTGGGCGTTGCCTATGACGCGGCGAAGAACTGGGCGCTGAGCGCCGCGGCTTATGAAAAGGCCTTTCAACTGACCGACAAGCCGGTGCAGATCCTCAACAATTATGGCCTGTCGCTGATGGCGCAGGGTCAGGCGGAGAAAGCCGCAGCCATCTTCGCCAGGGCGCAGGAGATGACACCCGACGATCCACGCATCATCGCCAATGGCGACGCGGCGCAGGTGATGGCGGGGCGCGACATAGAACGCCGCCCGGCGGATGACGCCAATGGCTGGGCCAAGCGGCTGGGCGATGCGGGCAAGGTGGCGTTGAACATCGGCGACACGGTCAAGGCCCGCGCCTATCTCAGTCGCGCCGTGACCGTGTCGGAAAGCTATCAGGCGGATGCCGCCGCCGCATTGGCAGGCATGGGAGGCAAGCCGTGACGAAGGACATTATCCTGCTGGCCGTGTGCCTGATCCTGCTGGCTGCGGCGATTGAGGATATCGCGAAGCTGCGTATTTCCAACATCTTCCCGCTGCTGGTCATCGGCCTGTTCGTGCCGTGGGTGGCAGTTGTCGGGTGGGAGAATGACATCTGGCAGAATGGCACGCTGTTCCTGGCGGTATTCGCGCTGGGATCGGCGCTGTTCGCGATGCGATGGATGGGCGGGGGCGACATAAAGCTGCTCGCTGCCTGCGCGCTATGGTTCGATTGGCAGGCGTCGGTGGCGTGGTTCTTCTATGTGACCGTGGGCGGCGGCGTGCTGGCGCTGCTGATCATGGCCGGGCGGCGGATGGTGCCGCGATCCGTGCGGGACGGCTCCACGCTGGCGATCTTCGCGCCCAAGGGGCCGATACCCTATGGCGTGGCGATCGCGCTGGGGACGATCATGGCGCTGTATATGGCGGGGCCTAATCCGAGCGGCGTCGCGCATCTGCCGGAATTTGTGAGGGGGTTGCGGTAGGGCGGAGAAGGGTGGAGAGCGGTCTGTCCGATCTTTAACGGCAATCACGTCGAAGCCGACGTTGGGACAGGGCGAATGCTCATCGGTGATCGAGATTAGTGGCGACTCTTCTTTGAAACTGCCTGTCGCATCTCTTTCGATCTCATTGCCCAAGCGAATTCTAGTGAACTAAAAAACCCTGACGTGTACTCCGTAGATGGCCCCCATAGCCACGCCCAAGCCTTGGAAAAGAAGGATGTTTGCTCAGGTAGCCTGTGGAGCAATATTCGAACATGCTCTCCCGAAGTGAAATCATCATCGCACATGGTTACTTTGCGGACATGATATTCCGACTGCTTGGAGCCAAACCAAATTTTGCGGGGTCGGATAATCGCGACTGAACCGACGTCTCGACTGCCTTTAGTAACCACGCCATCAAGCGCGACATCTGCTGTTTTCAGCGCTGAAATGGCTTCTGCCAGCCTCTCTCTATCGCTTCCGTATGTCACTGGCACACAGGCTTGAGCCATGGTTGGTCGAAGCAAGATCAAGATGAAGGTCAGAAGATATACGCGCATCGTTCGTTGGTAGCGTTGGCTGGCTGCGAATGCACGAGAGTTTGAATGACGACCGGCAATAAAGCTGTTCTTCACTCCTGAGGGTGCATGCAATTTCTAAAATCTGTACGCCAGCTTTCGGAACGCAGGGTTCCGCAGGAGGCGTCCGCCTTTGGTCGCAAGCGGACTGGCTGCTTTGATCCTCTGCAGGGGAGCAGCGCGACTACCCTCATCCAACTTCGCCTAGCTTCGCTCCGCTCCGCAAGGCTGCGTATCCTTCTCCCGCTGGCGAGAGAAGGTTTGGGTCAGGCGCGGGCTAGCAGGCTTTCGAGCAGGCCTTCGAACAGGCGGCGGCCGTCGGTTTTGCCGTGGGCGGGTTCGATCACGCGTTCGGGGTGGGGCATCATGCCCAGCACATTGCCCGCTTCGTTCAGGATGCCCGCGATGTTGCGGGCGGATCCGTTGACGCTTTCGCCGTAGCGCAGCGCGACGCGGCCTTCGCCTTCCAGGCGGTCGAGCGTTTGCGCGTCGGCAAAATAGTTGCCGTCATGGTGGGCGACAGGGAAAATCACCGATTCGCCAGCGCCGTAGCGGCTGGTGAAGGCGGTCTGGGCGTTTTCGACCGTCAGTGAAACGTCGCGGCAGATGAAGTGGCCGCCCGCATTGCGCAGCAGCGCGCCGGGGAGCAGGCCGCTTTCGGTCAGCACCTGGAAACCGTTGCAGATACCCAGGACATAGGCGCCGCGATCGGCCGCCCTTGCCACGGCCTGCATGACGGGCGAACGGGCCGCCATCGCGCCGGAGCGGAGATAGTCGCCATAGGAAAAGCCGCCCGGAACGCCGATCAGGTCGATGTCGTCGGGCAATTCGGTGTCGCGGTGCCAGATCATGGCCGGTTTTGAACCGCTGACCGCTTCAAACGCCATGGCGAGATCGCGGTCGCAATTGCTGCCGGGGAAGACGATGACAGCGCTCTTCATGGCTCAGGCCACCTTTTCGATGCGGTAGTTTTCGATCACCGTGTTTGCGAGCAGCTTGCGGCACATGGCGTCGATATCCTCGTCGCTGGTGCCGTCGGCCAGGTCCAGCTCAATGAGCTTGCCCGCGCGCACGTCATTCACGCCCGAAAAGCCAAGGCCGTCGAGTGCGTGGTGGATCGCCTTGCCCTGCGGGTCGAGGACCCCGCCCTTGAGGGTGACGAAGATGCGGGCTTTCATGCGGCCAAAACTCCGTGAATTGGTATGGCGCACCCCCTAGTCCCGTGAGCAGCGGCAGGCAAGGCATTATCCCTTTATTAGCGGGCGCCATGTTATCGGGCGCGCACTGGATGAAGGGTTTTCGCGATGGCTGGTCTTGCGCTGGCGATGTTTGTCGGGCTTTTCGCTTTCGGGCAGCAGATCGTCGGCTATGACGATCCCCATGGGCGCGTCCAGCTGGCGCTGATCGCAACATTCATTTTCGGCGTGCTGATCGGTTATCGCGCCAACGGCTGAGTAAAAACCGACTTTCGCCGGATCGTCCGTCTGTCTACGCGGTCGGGCATGAACGGTGACACATTATATTATGCCTGCGCCATATTGGCGGTGATCCTGTCGGGACTGGCCAAGGGGGGCTTTGCCGGGGTCGGGGCGCTTGCCATGCCGGTCATGGCGCTGGGGATCGACCCGGTGCGGGGCGCGGCGATCATGCTGCCTATCCTGATCCTGCAGGATACGGTCAGCGTATGGACGTTCCGGCATAGTTGGGACCGGCACATACTGACGGTGATGCTGCCGGGTGCGGCGATGGGGATCGGCCTTGGCTATTTCTTCGCGGCGCAGGTTTCGGAAACAGCGGTGCTGGCCGTGCTGGGACTGATTTCGACGCTGTTCGGGCTACAGCGGCTGTGGATCGAGCGGGGCGGGGCGGTCGTGCTGCCGTCCAGTTCGCCCGATTGGGTGGGCGTGCTTTTCGGCGTGGCGAGCGGCTTTACCAGCCATATCGCCCATGCAGGATCGCCGCCCTTCCAGATGTGGGTGCTGCCCAAGCGGCTGCCGCGCGACATGCTGGTCGGGACAACCGCCATGGCCTTTGCCGCGATGAACTGGATGAAGGTGCCAGCCTATGGCGCGCTGGGACAATTCACGCACGCCAATCTGACGGCGACGGCGATGCTGGTCCCGGTGGCGGTTGCGGCGACCTTTGCCGGGGTGGCGCTGGTGCGGCGGGTCGATGCAGCGCGTTTCTACACGCTGATCTACGTGTTGATGGTGCTGCTGGGCATCAAGTTGATGGCGGACGCGCTGCTCGCCTGAGCAGCGCGTCCGGCCGATCAGTCCTTGCTGCGCTTCTTGCGGTGGGTGTCGAGGTCCAGCACGGTGGTGTCGGCGCCTTCGGGCATCAGGCCCAGGCGGCGCGCAACCTCCTGATAGGCTTCAACTTCACCGCCGAGGTCGCGGCGGAAGCGGTCCTTGTCCAGCTTTTCGCCGGTGTTCATGTCCCACAGGCGGCAGCCGTCCGGGCTGATTTCGTCGGCCAGGATGACGCGGCTATAGTCGCCGTCCCACAGGCGACCGAACTCCAGCTTGAAGTCCACAAGGCGGATGCCGATGGCCGCGAACAGGCCGCACATGAAGTCGTTGATGCGGATCGCCATGTCGGCGATGTCGTGCATCTCTTCCTGCGTGGCCCAGCCGAAGCAGGCGATATGTTCTTCGGACACGAGCGGGTCGCCCAGCGCGTCGTCCTTGTAGCAATATTCGATCAGCGTGCGGGGCAGCTGCGTGCCTTCCTCGATCCCCAGCTTCTTGCTGAGCGAACCGGCGGCGACGTTGCGCACGACGACTTCGATCGGCACGATTTCGACCTGCCGCACCAGCTGCTCACGCATGTTGAGACGGCGGATGAAGTGGGTGGGTATACCGATCTGGCCGAGCAGGGTGAAGATATGCTCGGAAATGCGGTTGTTGAGCACGCCCTTGCCGGAAATCGTGCCCTTTTTCTGCGCGTTGAAGGCGGTGGCGTCATCCTTGAAATATTGGATGATCGTGCCCGGCTCGGGGCCTTCATAAAGGATCTTTGCCTTGCCTTCGTAGATCTGGCGGCGACGAGCCATGCGCGCTCCTGTCTTCCCAAGAAAGAAATGTGCCCCGGCAAACGCGAATCGAAAAAGGATCAGCGGGTGCCGGGGCTGCTAGGGGTCGGCCCATAGACCAAAGCGGGCAGGGGCGCAATTAGCGCGCTACAGCACATCGCCAAACATGAACCAGACCAGCGTCAGCCATGCCGCCAGACCGACGACGCCCAGGAGGACGCCGGATCGCGCCCGGATCGCGTCAACAAGGGTGCCGCCTTCATCTCCATCGTCCATCATCGGGCGAATGTAGCGGAGCCAGCCGGAGAGGAAAGCGCTATTGCGCCACCTCGATCTGCGGCTTCTTTTCCTCATCCTCTCGCCGGACAGCCATCAGACGGTCGGTGAAGCATTGCCGCCACCAGCTGATGTCCTGTTCCTCGACGCATTTCATCATGGATTTCCAGCGGCGTTTGCGCTCATCGAGCGGCATGGACAGCGCGCGGTTGATGGCGTCGGACATTTCCTCCGGGCTATAGGGGTTGATGAGCAGCGCGTCCTTGAGCTGCGTCGCCGCCCCGGCGAAGCGCGAGAGGATGAGGACGCCGGGATCTTCAGGGTCCTGGGCCGCGACATATTCCTTGGCGACCAGGTTCATGCCGTCGCGCAGCGGCGTCACCAGCCCGATCCGCGCGGCGCGATAGATGCCCGCCAGCTTGTCACGGGGATAGCCCTGGTTCACGTAACGCACCGGGCTCCAGTCCACATCGCTATATTCGCCGTTGATACGGCCCGCGAGCGCGTCGAGCGTGGCGCGGATATGCTGATAGCTTTCGACTTCGCCGCGCGACGGCGGCGCGATCTGCGTCAGCACGACATTGCGGTGATGTTCGGGATGATCCTTCAGGAAGCGGGCATAGCCGTTGAAGCGTTCCTCCAGCCCCTTGCTGTAATCCAGCCGATCGACGCCCACGATCAGCGCGCGGTGCTGAAGCGAGCGGCGGACCTGTTCGAACATGGTGCTGGCCGTATCGCTGACGGCGGCCTTGGCAAATTCCTGCGCATTGATGCCGATGGGGCAGGCGATCGCCTGAATGGTTCGGCCGTTCAGCGTGATGAAGTCGCCATCGACCGTCCCGCCCATTTCCCGTTCGACATAGTGGCGGAAGGATTCGAGCCATTCTTCGGTGTGGAACCCCACCACATCATAGGCGAAGAGCGTCTGGACGAGCTTTGTATGGTGGGGCAGCGAGACGAGCAGGCGCGTGGGTGGCCAAGGGATGTGCAGGAAAAAGCCCATCCGGTTCTGAAGCCCCTTGTTGCGCAGCATCTGGCCGAGCGGGATCATGTGATAATCCTGAACCCAGATGATGTCTTCAGGTTCGATGAGGGGGGTCGTGGTGTCGGCGAAGCGCTGATTTACGCGATTATAGCCGCCTTCGAAATCGCGGGCATATTCGGCCAGATCGATGCGGAAGTGGAAGAGCGGCCAGAGCGTCTTGTTGGCGTATCCATTATAATATTCGTCAACATCCTGTTCTTCCAGGTCGATGGTCGCGGTCTTTACGCCTTCATCCTCGGAAAAGCCGATCTGCCCGGTGAAATTTTCAGTGACTTCGCCCGACCAGCCGACCCAGATGCCCCGGCTTTCGCGCAATGCCTGCGCCAGCGCGACGGCCAGCCCGCCCTGATTGCCGGACTTGTTGGGCCTGCTTACCCGATTTGAAATGACAATCAGCCGGCTCATCGCATCACGCTCCAGGGTTTGCTCAACAGAACGGCGCAATTGATGATGCCGACCAATGAGTAGGTCTGGGGATAGTTCCCCCACAATTCTCCGGTCACAGGGTCGATGTCCTCGGACAGCAGCCCGGCAGCGGTGCGGCGGGACAGCATTTCCTCAAACAGCACCCGCGCCTCTTCCGTTCGGCCGGTGCGGTGCAGTGCCTCGATCAGCCAGAAAGTGCAGACGTTGAAGGCGGTTACCGGCTCGCCGAAATCATCGGGCGTGCTGTAGCGGAGCATATTGTTGCCCCGGCGCAGATCCTTCTCCAACGCTTTGAGCGTACCGACGAACATCGGATTGTCGGCGGTGAGGAAGCGCAGGTCGAGCAGTTGCAGGAGCGAGGCGTCGCGGGCGTCGTCTTCGAAATTGGCGGAGATGGCGTTGCTTTTGGTGCGCCAGGCCGATTGCAGGATGCGAGCCTTCATGATTTCCGCCCGTTCGCGCCAGTGCACTTCCCGCTGGGGCAGGCCGAGCGCTCCGGCTGCGTGGGCCAGGCGATCGCACGCCGCCCAGCACATGACCGCGCTGTAGCTGTGCACATGGGCGCGGGTGCGCAATTCCCACAGGCCAGCGTCCGGCTGGTCATAGACGGCCCACGCCCGTTCGCCGACTGCCTCCAGCGATTCAAAGTCCGACATGCCCGCCATGCGCAGCAGGCGCTGGTCGATGAAGCCCTGGACGGAGGAAAGGACGATCTGACCATAGGCGTCGTGCTGAATCTGCGAATAGGCGGCGTTGCCGACGCGGACCGGGCCCATGCCGCGATAGCCTGGCAGGTTCTCCGCCTCACCCTCTTCCAGAGTGGCGTTGCCGCGTACGTCGTAGAGGGGCTGGATATGGCCGCCCTTGGCCCCGTCCACGATGTTGCGGAGATAGACGAGGTAGCTTTCCAACACATCGAGCGCGCCGAGGCGGTTGAGCGCCTCCACCGTGTAATAGGCGTCGCGGATCCAGCAGTAACGATAGTCCCAGTTGCGGCCTGAATGGGCATGTTCGGGAATGCTGGTCGTGAGCGCGGCGACGATCGCGCCGGTTTCCTCATGCTGACAAAGTTTCAGCGTGATGGCGGAGCGGATAACGGCTTCCTGCCATTCCGCCGGAATGGCGAGGCCGCGTACCCAGACCTGCCACTCATGAATGGTGTCGTCCAGCATCCGTTCGACCGCAGGACGCAGCGCATCGGAAAAGCTCTCATCCGGGCCGAGGAAGAAATGCATGTCATGTTCGAGCCGGAACCAGCTTTCCTGGCTGATGAGGCCGATGGGCGCGTTGGTCGACATGCGCATCGCCATATAGGACAGGACGAGGCGGATATGGTTGGACCCATAGCTGATCGGTACAGGTTCCGATTGCCATGACGTCGTCGGGCGGAGCCGCACGCGAATGCGCGGGCTGCCCGCGACAGGGCGGACGATACGGGTGAAGGCGACCGGACGATACATGCGCCCCATGCGGCGATGGCGGGGGCAGAAGTCGTACAGTTCGATCGCATTGCCATGGTCGTCACTTTGCCGGGTGACGAGGATCGGCGTGTTGCGAATATAATGCTGCTCAACCTCGACGCAGTTTTCCAACTCGATCGCCCAAAATCCACGCGCATCCGGCGCGTCCCATGCCTTGTCGTCGAGCAGGGCGGAAAAGACAGGGTCGCCGTCCACGCGGGGCACGCAAGCCCATGTCATCCGCCCGGCACGATCGATCAGCGCGGATGCCTGGCAATTGCCGATGGGCCAAAGATCGAGATTGCGCTCGTTACCGGCGTAGGTTGTTTGACTGTGCCTGACTATCGGTCTGCCCCCTTGTTTCACGCGAACGGAGGGGGCGCTGGCCGTCATTCAGCCCGGCCTGACAATCCCCGTTCGAGATAATGCCTGACAGCGGCAACCTGTTCCAAAGAGAATGCGGCCAGCGTCTCCCGGGGCGGGCCGACCAGAATGCCGACGCCGCCCAGTTGGGCCGCAGCGGCAAAGCCTTCCTCATCAGTGACGTCATCGCCGATGAAGAGCGGTCGTCCGCCAGCCATGGGCGCGCGGGTCATGAGCTTATGGACGGCGCTGCCCTTGTCGGCGCCGCCGGGGCGCAGTTCGAAAAGCATCTTGCCCGGCTGGACCGCCAGGCCGAGCCTGCCCGCAAGGTCCTTTGCCAGATCGCCCGCGTCCGCGCCCCATTGCGGCGCGCCCCGGAAATGCAGGCCGACGCTGATCGATTTGCGCTCGACGAGTATGCCGGGCTTGCCGTCAGCGAAAGCGTGGAAGGCGGCCTCCGCATCATCCACGGCCGGGCGGCGCGGGGGCGCTTCGACATCCTCGCCTGGCCCCGCAAACTCAAGGCCATGCGTTCCCGCAAGGAGGAAGTCGGCAAAACCCAGATCGCGCAGGGTCATGATCGACCGGCCACTGACGATGGCCAGGCGACCCTCCAGCCCGTCGCGCAGCCTGGCGAGTATGGTGAGCAGGTCATTGTCCACGATCACGCCGTCGGGCGTGTCGGCAATCGGCGCGAGCGTGCCGTCGAAGTCGAGGAACAGGGCTGCCCCGATCAGCAACGAAGCTGGCGGCGGGGGCAGGTCGGGAAGGGGGGACGGGGAGGATTCGGACACGCGCGCAAGGTGGCGCGTGCCGTCAGATGTGCAACCCCCTGCAGCAAGGGTGGAGCGATTTTTTCGGCTCGGTCCCTTGGGGGGCGGCCTTGATGCCATGCCCCTGAAACATCGTTTCCGTTTTGTCGTTGCGCTGCTATTCCGAACGCGATGACCGATTTTCGTGACCCGTTCGACGCAATCAAGGATCACCCGTTCGACGATGCGCTGTCGCAGCGCTATCTCGTCTATGCCCTTTCCACCATCACGGCGCGATCCCTGCCGGACCTGCGCGATGGGTTGAAGCCCGTGCATCGGCGGCTGTTGTGGGCGATGCGGCTGCTGCGCATGGAGCCGGCCGGCGCTGCGCCCGATGTGCTGGTCGCCAACCCCGCGCGCAACACGACGTCCTACAAGAAATGCGCCCGCGTCGTGGGCGACGTCATCGGCAAATATCACCCCCATGGCGATACGTCGGTCTATGACGCCATGGTCCGGTTGGCGCAGGATTTTTCGCTGCGCACGCCGCTGGTCGATGGTCAGGGCAATTTCGGCAATATCGACGGCGATAACGCGGCGGCGATGCGCTATACCGAGGCGCGGCTGACGCAGGCGGCGGCCGACCTGATGGCGGGGCTGGACGAAGGGACCGTCGATTTCCGCCCCACCTATAATGGCGAGGATGAGGAGCCGGAGGTATTCCCCGGCCTGTTCCCCAACCTGCTGGCCAATGGCGCGAGCGGCATCGCGGTGGGCATGGCGACCAGCATTCCGCCGCATAACGTCGCCGAACTGATCGACGCCGCGAGCCTGCTGATCGACAATCCAGACGCTGAGCATGCCGACCTGATGCAGATCGTGCGCGGGCCGGACTTTCCGACCGGCGGCGTGCTGGTGGACAATGCCGCCATCATTTCGGAAGCCTATGCGACAGGGCGCGGATCATTCCGCACCCGCGCGCGCTGGCACAAGGAAGATGGCGGGCGCGGTACATGGGTCGCGGTGGTCACGCAGATCCCGTTCCAGGTGCAGAAATCCAAACTGATCGAGCAGATCGCGGCGCTCATCAACGACAGGAAGCTGCCGATCCTGGCCGATGTGCGGGATGAAAGCGACGCGGAGATTCGCATCATCATCGAACCGCGCGCCCGCACGGTCGATCCAGATGTGCTGATGGACAGCCTGTTCCGGCTGACCGACCTGGAAAACCGCTTTCCGCTGAACCTCAACGTGCTGGACGCCACGCGGACGCCGCGCGTGTTGGGGCTGAAAACGGTTCTGGTCGAATGGCTCAAGCACCAGATCGACGTGCTGGTCCGGCGCGCGCGGCACCGGCTGGACAAGATCACGGCGCGGATGGAGCTGCTGGACGGCTATATCATCGCCTATCTCAACCTCGACCGGGTGATCGAGATCATCCGCACCGAGGATGATCCAAAGCTGGTGATGATGGAGGAGTTCCAGCTTACCGACCGGCAGGCCGAAGCGATCCTGAACATGCGGCTGCGTTCCTTACGCAAGCTGGAGGAGATGGAGTTGCGGCGCGAGCATGCCGCGTTGCTCAAGGAACGCGACGACCTCATCAAATTGGTCGAAAGCCCAACGCGGCAGCGAACGCGGCTGAAGAAAGATCTGGCCGACCTTCGCAAACGCTATTCGCCTGACAGTGATTTTGGCAGGCGGCGCACGCTGGTCGAGGAGGCGGGTCCGGCGCGCGAGATCCCGCTGGAGGCGATGATCGAGCGCGAGCCTATCACCGTCATCCTGTCCGAACGCGGCTGGATACGGGCGATGAGCGGCCATCGGGATCTGGCGGCGGCTGATACGCTGAAGTTCAAGGAAGGGGACGGCCCCAAGATCGCCTTTCACGCGCAGACGACGGACAAGCTGCTGCTGGCGACGTCGAGCGGGCGCATCTTCACGCTGGGCGCGGACAAGCTGCCTGGCGGGCGCGGTTTTGGCGATCCGGTCCGCTCTCTGGTCGACATGGACGACCAGGGCGAGATCGTGACGCTGTTTCCGGCCAGCACGGGGGGCGAATTGCTGCTGGCCGCGTCTGACGGGCGCGGCTTTGTCGCTGCGGTGGCTGATGTGATCGCCGAAACGCGCAAGGGCAAGCAGGTGGTGAACGTGCGTGCCGGAGCCCGTCTGGCCATTGTTCGCAAGATCGGGGCGGAGGCGGACAGCGTCGCCGTCGTGGGTGAAAACCGCAAACTGCTGGTTTTCCCGCTCGCCGAAATGCCGCGCATGGCGCGCGGTCAGGGCGTCCAGATGCAGCGATACCGGGACGGCGGATTGTCCGATGCGGTGACATTCCGCATGAGTGACGGCCTAAGCTGGACGATGGGGGGTGGCAGCGGACGGACCCGGACGGAGGCGGATATGACGCCCTGGCGCGTGGCGCGCGGTGCGGCTGGACGAATGCCGCCGGTGGGATTCCCGCGCGACAATCGCTTTTGAACAGACGTTAGATTAATTCCATCTGGTTGAAATCAGGGGAAGTTGTTTCCTGAAAATTTACCACTTCCGCCTAGTGCGGGGGTATGAAGTCGCTCCCTGCGCGTATTCGGCCAGATCAAAGGCCGGACGACGACCTCCTCGCGAGGTTCGCTCGCACGCATCTGCGCTGTCTGGGGGAAATGGATCATTGGCTGGACGCAATGCCCCAGCCGGCTGCAATGTTCTGCTTGAAAGACAGGGATTTAACACTCGTTGCTGTCAACCAGTCTTTTTATCACAAGTTTCTGATAAATTACGATCCCGCCGCCGAGCCGCCCTATTCGGATGCCTGGCGTGACCGGATCATCGAGATGGCCCTGGCGAGGACCGGCTCGTCCTTCTTCGAATTGAGGCGCGATGGGCCGCTCGGCCCTGAATATTTCCTCTGCACCGCCGGATCTTTGCCCGTCGAAGAAGAAGGCGCGAAGCTGATCCTGTTTACGGCGCTGGATCGCACGGGGGATCGGGCGACCGAAAAGAACCTGCGGCGTGAATTGCTGTCGGATGGTCTGACCGCCTTGCCCAACCGGGCGGGCTTTGGCGAAGAAATTGACGATCGGCTGCGCAATGGTCCCTGGCCGGAAAATGCCAAGTTCGGGATCATCGCCATCGACCTGAGCCGGTTCAGCCGCGTCAACGAATCCCTCGGACCACTGGCGGGCGACGAACTGCTCATCACCGTTGCCAAGCGGCTGAAGTCGAACCTGCGGCAGGGGGATCTTCTGGCGCGGATCGGTGGCAATGACTTTGCCATATTTGCTCGCCTTAACAATGGTTTGTCAGACTGTATTCACATCGTTCAGAGGGTCCAGGATTCGCTGAATTCCCCGATCCGGCTGAGCGATCTCCAGATTCGCGTAGATTGCGCGATTGGCTGTGCCTTATCGACGGGCTTGGACGATGACCCGGACGATGTCGTGCGAAAGGCGCAGGCAGCGGTGAAAATTGCGAAACGCAGCGGTAAGTTGGAAATCTACCGCAACGGCGTATTGAAGGAAGCGCAGCGGCGCTTTTCCATCGAAAGCCGGCTGCGTACTGCATTGTCGCAGGGCGAGTTGACGCTGGCGTACCAGCCCTTGATCCATCTTCAGACGGGCGAGATCACCGGTTTCGAAGCGCTTGCCCGCTGGCATGACCCTGATCTGGGCCATGTGTCGCCGGCGGAATTCATTGCCGTAGCGGAAGAAAGCGGCCTGATCACCCCGCTGGGCCGTTGGGCGGCCTATGAGGCGGCGCAGGCGCTCAGCCGCTGGGACATCAAATTTGGCCAGCCAATGCCCGTGGGCGTCAATGTGAACCTGTCGCCGATCCAGATGGCGCGCGACGATGTTGCGTCGATGTTCGAGGAGGCGCTGCGCTATTCGGGCGTTTCCGGTAACCGGCTGACCGCCGAACTGACCGAAAGTGCGATCATCGTCGATCCCGACAAGGCGCGCAAGCTGCTGGTTGCGCTCAAGGATCTGCAAATGCCGATCGCGATGGACGATTTTGGCACTGGATATTCGAACCTAGCCAGCCTTCACAGCCTGCCGATCGACATTTTGAAGATCGATCGCAGCTTCGTTTCGACGATGCTGGACGACAAGGACAAGCAGGCCATCGTGCGCACCATCCTGTCGCTCGCCGAATCGCTGAACCTTTCCGTCACGGCGGAAGGAATCGAGACGCAGGAACTGGCGCATGCGTTGCAAACCATGGGTTGCGGCAATGGTCAGGGTTTCTATTTCGCGCGGCCGATGCCGGAAGGCGAAGCGTTCGATTACTGGCGTGCGCGCTGGAACTTCGAAACGGTCTGATCGGCGATCTGGCCGACACGGTCTGCGTCGGGAAAGCCTTCTTCCACCCACAGGCGTTGCACTTCACCAAGCGCCTTGGCCACATCCGGGCCGGGCGTCAGGCCCCGCGCAATAAGCGCGCCGCCGCCGATGGGCAATTGCGGCGGGGTCCACCCTTCAAGCGGCTGGAGGCTTTCGACTGGAGCGGCGGGGTCGAGCAGAATGCGGTCGATCGCGCCTTCCACGCCGATGTGAAAGGCGAGTGCCCTGGGTGAAATGCCGGCCGCGTCGCCATCGAGCGCCAGAACGAGGCGCTTGCGCACCTTGTTCGACAATTTCAGGCGAGCGCCGACCAGATCGGCGGTGCGCGGGTCTGGCGGCAGCAGCGCTGCAAGGCGGCGCAGGGCTGCGGGCGGCGTCGCTGAGGCGGCTTCGCGCGCAATCAATTGTTCCACCCGCGCAATCCCGCCCGAGCCGATTTCCGGCAGCACCGGGATGAGTATCCCGCCGTCGATCATCAGGCGCAGCGAGGCGAGCGGTGAAGGCAGGGCGAGCAGTTTCAGCAATTCATCGGCGATACGCTCGCGCGACAGGGCCATCAGGCTGTTGGCGGCGGCGCGGCAGGCGGCATAGGCTTCATCATCGGGCATGTCCCGGCCGAAGCGCGCGAGGAAGCGGAAATAGCGCAGGATCCGCAGATGATCCTCCGCAATCCGCGCGGCGGCGCTGCCGATAAAGCGGACGCGGCCTGCCTCCAGGTCCGCCACGCCGCCGAAATAGTCGGTTATTTCAAGGGTGAGCGGGTCGGCATAAAGCGCATTTATCGTGAAGTCGCGGCGCGCGGCGTCCTCCCGCCAGTCGCTGGTATAGGCGATGGTGGCCCGGCGGCCGTCGGTGCTGACGTCCCGGCGTAGGGTGGTGATCTCCACGGGCCAGCCGCCGATGACGGCGGTGATGGTGCCATGGTCGATGCCGGTCGGCACCGCCTTTATTCCTGCCGCCTTCAGATGGTTCACGACGGCGCGTGGTTCCAGCACGGTCGCGATGTCGAGGTCGCTGACAGGCAGGCCCAGCAGGCCGTCGCGCACCGCGCCGCCAACATAGCGGACGAGGCCCTGTTCCACCTCCAGCGCGGCGAGCAGGCCGTCCAGCCCCGGCCGGTGACGCCATTGCGCGTCAGGCAAGAAGGCGGTCATGGCCCAGTCTCCGCGAGAGGTTGGCAAGGATGGCGGCGGTGATCCCCCAGATCCTGCGGTTATTCCACATTATTTCATAATAATGCCGTTCAAGTCCCTGAAACTCAATAGAATGACGAGTACGATTGGCAGGATCAAGGGCGTAGGACAGGGGCAATTCAAACCAGTCGGCAACTTCGCCGGCATGCGGCGTCAGCGGCAGATCGGGCGGAATGACGCCAAGGACCGGCACGACATCGAACCCGGTGAAGGTGCAATAGCGATCGGATATGCCGACAATGTCCACCATGTGAGGGGCGAGGCCGATTTCCTCCTGTGCCTCGCGCAGGGCGCCGGCGATCTCGTCGGCATCGCCTTCATCAACGCGGCCGCCGGGGAAAGCGATCTGCCCGGCATGCGTCCGCATGGAGGCGGCGCGCTCGGTAAGAATGAGGCCAGGATCGGGCCGGTCGGTGATGGCGACCAGCACCGCAGCGGGCGAGAGGGAAATCTCCCCATCGATGCGCGGATCGCGCGTGTCGGCATCGGTTATGCCGACTTCGCGCGCATGCCCTTCCATCAGGGCGATACGCAACCGCTCAGCCAGCGTCATGCCGATCCGTCCAGCGCAAAAAAGACGCCGTTGCTCCACAGGCCGACCGGGTCGCCGCCTTCATCCAGAGCAAGGTTCATCAACTCATAATAGACGCTGCGGTTGACGAGCGCATCCAGCTCACCGCGCACGTGAAGATAGGGATGTGGGCCATCGGCGGTTTCGCGGATCGACAAGGCATGCCCGGCATCGGCGGAAACCAGGTCGCCGGTGTTGAGGCGGAATGCCAGCGCGCGGTCGCGTCCTTCGCCCTCGCTCTTCAGTTCGACGGCGACGAAAGGGGCGTCCTCAACCTCTATGGAGAGTTTTTCCACGGGCGTTACAAGGACATAAGTCCCATCCTTCTCACGCCGCAGGATCGTGGAGAACAGCCGCACCATGGCTTCGCGACCGATCGGGGAGCCCTGATGAAACCATGTTCCGTCGCGGGCGATGCGCATTTCGCTGTCGCCGCAATGGTCGGGATTCCAGTTTTCGACCGGGGGCAGGCGCTTTTCGGCCAACAGTCGGGCGATGTCGGCCAGCGACAGGGTGGCAAGATCGGGGGGCGGGTCCATCGGCATGGCGTCGAGATAGGATCGCGCGCCATCGAAGGCAAAAGGGAAATTACGCGCGCGCCGTGATTCGCGGGCCGAGCATGCCCTGGCCGCCCAGTGCGCGGCCATCCACCGACAGGGCGAGCAGGCGGCGTGCCTCGAACGGGCCGGGGCACGTCCAGCCTTGCGTGGCGTTCGCCGTAAAGCCCCAGAAGCGGCCATAATATTCGGGATCGCCGATCATCATGAGCGGCTCGCTGCGGTGATTGCGGGCGGCGGTGACTACGGCGTCCATCAGGGCGCGGCCATGGCCGGTGCGTTGCAGGGCGGGTGAAACGGCGACGGGGCCGACCATGATAAGCGGGGTCTGCGCGCCATCCTCATCTGTAAGAGCGACGGGCCAGCTTTGCAGGGAGCCGACAAGTTCGCCATGCTCATCAACGATGCCGAAGGACAGTTCGGGCAGCCAGGGCATGCCGTCCCGGATCAGATAGGCGGTGCGGCCGTGCCGGTCGGGGCCGAATGCGGCGTCGAGCAGTTGCTCGATCGCCTCTTCCGCCACCATGTTGAGGGGCACGATATGAGACACGTCTTGCCGATCCGTCGTCAATGGCGCATGGACCGCGCCGGGAGCGGCGGGATTAGCGCCTGCTTCGCAAAATAAAAGTCTATTCTGGCCATCGCCAGCAGCAGGAAAGCCATGAACGCCGGATTTGACGATTTTCTGACGCTGGAGGTCAATCATCTGGATGTCGATGTCCTGACCGGCATCTATTCGGAAGAAACGCATCTGCCCCAGCCGCTGCGCATATCCATCCGCGCGCGGTTGAAGGTCGCGGATCATTATGGGCTGAATACGCCGTTGTCGCGGTCCAAAAACTACATGGACCTGAAACATGCCGCGACGGCCGCGCTGCCCGAAGGTCAGCATTTCACGCTGATCGAGGCGGTTGCCGATCATATCATCGAGACGATCTTTCTGCAGGATGACAAGGTGCTGCATGTCGAGGTCAAGATCATCAAGCTGGCGTTGAGCGAGAAGGGCGAGGAGATCGGGATCACGCTGGGGCGCTGGCGCAAATAGGCTGCGGCCTCAGCTCTTTATCAGGCCGATTTCGCGAAGCCGTTCGGTCAGATAGTCATGCGCGGTGATCGGCGGGTCGCGGCGGGGATGTGCAGCGTCCACACACTGGGGTAGCGGTTCGATCAGGAAATCGGGCCTCAAGTGCAGGAAGAAGGGCATGGAATAGCGCGCCACCCGGCGCCGGTCGGGCGGCGGATTGACGACGCGGTGGCTGGTGGAAGGCAGTCGGTGGTTGGTCAGGCGCTGGAGCATGTCCCCGACATTGATGGCCAGAGCGCCCGGCGGCGGGATGACCGGCAGCCAGTTGCCCTGCCGGTCGCGCAGCTCAAGCCCGCCTTCTTCCGCGCCGAGCAGCAGGGTGATGAGGTTGATGTCCTCATGCGCGCCCGCCCGGATGCCGGGGGCATCGGGCGAAACGGGCGGATAATGGAGTAGCCGCAGGATGGAGCTGCCATCCCGTATGGCGCTGTCGAACCAGCTTTCCGGCAAGCCGAGATAGAGGGCGATGGCCGACAGGATCTGACCGCCGACGCGGTCGAATTCCTGATAGAGGCGGCGGAATAGCGGCTGGAACTGAGGAATTTCGCTGGGCCAGACATTGGCGGGCATGGTCGCGGCAAGGGGATTGCCGCCGGGCAGGTCGCGTCCTACGTGCCAGAATTCCTTGAGGTCATTCTCGCTCGCCCCCTTCGCGATTTCACGGCCGAATGCGGTGTAGCCGCGCTGGCCGCCATTGTTTTTGGCGTCATAGCGCCGCTTCTTTTCTTCGGGCAGGGCGAAGAAGGCGCGGGCGAGCGCCCAGCCTTCATCGATCACGGTGGCGTCCACGCCATGATCCTTCACCATCGCGAAGCCGAACTGCTGAAAGGAGTCGCCGATCGCAGCGGCGAAATCCTGCTTTTCCATGGCCGCCAGCGACAGCAGCGGCACTTGTTCCAGCGAGGCTTGCGGCAAGGTTCTGAGGTTCCTTCTGTCACGGGTGTATGCCGCATCCTTGATCGGCCCACGCGGCTGATGCAAGGATATGGTCATGAACTATTGGCTGATGAAATCGGAACCCGACGTCTTTTCCTATGACGATTTGGTCGCGAAGGGGAAAGCGGAGTGGGATGGCGTGCGCAACCACGCCGCGCAGCTCAACATGAAGGCCATGCGGAAGGGCGATCTTTGCTTTTTCTATCACAGCAACATCGGCCTTGAAGTGGTGGGCGTCATGGAGATCGTCGAGGAAGCCGCGCCCGACAGCACGGATGAGAGCGGCAAATGGATCGCCGTGCATGTCGCCCCCAGGAAGAAATTGGCGAAGCCCGTCATGTTGAAAGCGATGAAGGCCGATCCGGCGCTGTCCGACATGGTCATGTTGCGGCAGTCGCGCCTCTCTGTGGCCCCGCTTACGCAGGCCCAGTTCCAGCACATAATCGCTATGTCCCAAGCGTGAGCGGCGATTGATTGCGCAAAGCGCAACTAGGCAGCCGTCATTTGCGATTGTCGCGCGGATGCACGCCGACATAAGATGCAATCAACAGAACAAGAATATCCAGAGGTGTTTGATCGGCATTCACAAGGAGTAAACCTATGCGAATGCTGTCCAAAATTGTACTCACCGGCGCCTTCGGCGCTGCCATTGCCGCCGTTGCTCCCGCCCAGGCGGAAGAAGCCAAGCAGCGCTTCACGCATGAAGGCTACACCTACGTTTACGACGTGAAGGACACCAAGACCGGCAAGGTGATTTCGGGCCGCCGTTATCCCGATGCCGTCGCCTTCAACCTGACCGTCAGGAATGGCAAGGTTTCGGGCGTGTCGGGTGGCCAGTCGGTCGCTTTCAAGGTCGAGGAAGCACGCGGCGCCACCGCAGAGTAAAATTCGGCTCTGGGCAAGATGAAGGGCGGCTCCCGACAGGGAGGCCGCCCCTTTTTCATGCGTGGAGTTTAGCGGCAGCGGCGCTTGCTGTCGATTTCCTTGCCCAGCAGCGCGCCGCCCGCGGCACCCAGGATCGTGCCGGTCGCACGGTCGCCACGGGTGTCGATCGCCCGGCCGAGCAGGGCGCCGCCCACGCCGCCGACGATCAGGCCGGTCGTGCCATCCGACTTGCGGCAGTAGGTTCGCCCGTCACGGCCGCGCCATTCGCGATAGCGATGATGCTCTCGAGCGCTGACCCCATCAGTGGGAAGCGCCATGGAAACGGGAATGGCCATCGAAAGGGCCGACAGGGCAATGATCGCTTTACGCATGAATTTCTCCTCCGAAACAATGATTTGATATCTGAACCCGCCAATATTGGAGGAGGTTGCATGAACGTACCACAACGCCGTAAGCCTTTTACTATAAAGGGAAAAAATAGGAGGATGAGCGGTGAGTGACAGCGGTGGCAACCACGCAAGGACGTTGATCGAAGCGCTGGACCTCAGCCCCCATCCCGAGGGCGGATGGTATCGCGAGACATGGCGCGCGGCGGTCGAAAGCGGGGAGCGCGCGGGCGGCACGGCGATCTATTTCCTGCTCGAATCGCATCAACGGTCACATTGGCACCGGGTCGATGCCAATGAACATTGGTTCTGGCACGGAGGCGCGCCGATAGCGCTGTCGATCGCGCCGGACGGCGGACCTGTGGAAAGGATCACGCTGGGCATTGACCTGGTGGAGGGGCAACGGCCACAGGCGCTGGTGCCGGCCGGTCACTGGCAAGCAGCAGAACCCCTGGGCGGGTGGGCGCTGGTCAGTTGTACGGTTATCCCCGGCTTCCAGTTTTCCGGTTTCACACTGGCTCCGCCCGGCTGGTGTCCAGCAGAATAGGCGGCGATGCCGCGCAAGTGAAAAATTTGCCTTCTATGGAGATGTTAAAGCCAATCGACGGCGCGTGCCGGGGTCGCTAAGGGGAATCGCAATGACATGTTCCTGGTTACCCTTCGCTCATGCATGACAACCCCAAGCGTAGCCGGGCGATTGCTTTGCCCAACGCGGAATTCCGTACGCGTGCGACGGAATATCTGGATTTTCTTGCAGCCTGGGTAAAAAAGCCGCGGCAGACTGCTTCGGTCGTGCCGAGCAGCCGTTATCTTGCCCGACTGATGGTCGGCCATATCGATCCGCTCGACGGCCCCGTGCTCGAACTGGGCGGCGGCACCGGGGTGTTCACGCGCGCCATCCTGCAGACCGGCCTGCCTGCCGAAAAACTGGAAGTGGTTGAAATCAATCCGGCTTTCGCGCGCGGGCTGCGGCGGCATTTCCCGCATGTATCGGTGCTGGAAACCCCCGCGCAGATCGTTTCGACCGTCGCTGCGGGGGAGCCGGGGCAGTATCAGACGGTGGTGAGCGGCCTGCCGTTGTTGGCGATGGACCGGCACATGCATGCGGACATATTGTCCGAATCCTTCCGCATGTTGCGTCCGGGGGGCAGTTTTATCCAGTTCACCTATTCGACGCGGCCGCCGGTCAGCCGTGATGTGCTGCATGCGCTGGACCTGGAAGTGGCCCGCGTTGGGCAGACGGTGCGCAATTTTCCGCCCGCCACGGTCTTCCGCTTCCATCGCCGGGGTGAATAGCCAAGGTTGCGCCGTGGCGTCGCCGCCCTATCTTGGCGTCGATATAAAGGGGCATTCGCGCGCATGGCGTCGATCATCACTATTTCCGGCCTGACGAAGAACTATGCGTCCGGCTTTCAGGCGCTGAAGGGCGTCGATCTTGAAATTGAGGAAGGCGAGATTTTCGCGCTGCTGGGGCCGAATGGCGCTGGCAAGACGACGATGATATCCATCATCTGCGGCAATGTGCGGCCGAGCGGCGGCACGGTGACCGTGGCGGGGTATGACATCGTGGTTGATTATCGCAGGTCGCGCTCCGCGATCGGGCTGGTGCCGCAGGAGTTGTTCACCGATGCGTTCGAGCGGGTGATCGACACGGTCCGCTTTTCGCGCGGCCTGTTCGGCAAGCCCCGCAACGATGCGCATATCGAAAAGATACTCCGCGACCTGTCGCTGTGGGACAAGCGCCATGCCAAGATGCTGGAACTGTCCGGCGGCATGAAGCGGCGCGTGATGATCGCCAAGGCGCTGTCCCATGAACCGCGCATATTGTTCCTGGACGAGCCGACCGCCGGCGTAGACGTCGAGTTGCGGCGCGACATGTGGAAGCTGATCGGTGAGCTGCGGAAAACCGGCGTGACCATCATCCTGACCACCCATTATATCGAGGAGGCCGAGGAGATGGCCGACCGCGTGGGCGTGATCAGCGGTGGCGAGCTGATCGTGGTCGAGGAAAAGACCGCGCTTATGCAGAAGCTGGGGAAAAAGTCGCTGACCGTGGTCCTGAACGAGCGAATGGAGCGCATCCCTCCCGAGCTGGGCGAGTGGAACGTGGCGTTGAAGGCCGATGGTCACGAAATCGAATATGTGTTCGATACGCGGGCGGAGCGGACGGGCGTATCGTCGCTGCTGCGCAAGCTGGGCGACCTTGGCATCGGCTACAAGGATCTCAACACGCAGCAAAGCAGCCTGGAGGATATTTTCGTGAGCCTGGTCCATCAGAAGAAGGCGGCATGAGCGGTTTCAACTTTCGGGCGATCTGGTCGATCTACAAATTTGAGCTGCATCGGTTCAGCCGTACGCTGCTGACCGGGCTGCTGGTCCCTGTCATCACGACGTCGCTCTATTTCGTGGTGTTCGGCGGCGCGATCGGGTCACGCATGACCGAGATTGACGGCATTCCTTACGCTGCGTTCATCGTGCCCGGCCTCATCATGATGTCGATGTTCACCGAAAGCATCTTCAACGCGAGCTTTGGCATCTACATGCCCAAATTTTCGGGGACCATCTATGAACTGCTGTCGGCGCCGATGTCTGCTGCGGAGACGGTGATCGCCTATGTCGGCGCAGCGGCGACGAAATCGTTGATCGTGGGCAGCATCATCTTCGTGACGGCGCATCTGTTCGTGGACATCCAGGTCGCCCACCCCCTCGCCATGCTGGGTTTCATGCTGCTGATCGCCATCAGCTTCTGCCTGTTCGGCTTCATCCTTGGCATATGGGCGCAGAGTTTCGAGCAGTTGCAGGTGATTCCGCTGCTGCTGGTCATGCCCATGACCTTCCTGGGCGGGGCGTTTTATTCAGTGCATATGCTGGCCGAACCGTGGCGGACAGTGACGCTGTTCAACCCGATCGTCTATCTGGTGTCCGGATTCCGCTGGACCTTCTTTGGGCGCGGGGATGTGGGGATAGAGTTCAGCCTGCTGTTCATAGCGGCGATGCTGGCAGTGTGCCTGGGCATCATCGGATGGATATTCCGCACCGGCTACCGGCTGAAGAAATGAAAAGGGCGGTCGCGCCGGACCGCCCGATGATATTCAGGCCGCTGCGCTTTCGGGCGCAATGGCGAAGAGGGTGACGCCCTTATATTTGTCGTCGCCTTCATTGTAGAGGCCGTACATCGCCTCGAATGTCTCATCCATGACGCTGACGTCGTTAAGGCCCGCCAGCTTGAATGTGCCGAGCTTCAATTCGCGCGGGGGACGGCCTTCGCGTTCCACGGTCACAGCGTCGATGAACATTTCGTCATGACGCGTGTAGAGGATGTGCGGGGCCAGCTTGACGACCATCTTGTTGTAGGTCGCCATCAGGCATTTCTGAAGCGCGATCGCTTCGAAAATGGTCGTCGGGGCAGTCATGATGCCCCGTCCTTTACCGATTTGGCGTCTGTGTTCAATTGCTTTGTGCGACGCACCATCGTCACTTGACGCATCCGGGGCATTTTTCAGGATGAGCCGACGAGCCCCAGCCGATAGCGCATCGTCCACCGGGCGAGCAGCAGCACGGCCACCACGCCAAGGCCGCTGGCGAGGCCCAGCCAGATGCCCAGCCCCTCCATCCCCAACGGGAAGGCGAGGAGCGTTCCGACGCCCACGCCGATGATCCAGTAACCGATCAGCGCAAAGATCATCGGCACCTTCGTATCGTTCAGCCCGCGCAGGACGCCCGCGCCGACGGCCTGCGTGGCATCGACCAGCTGGAAAAGCGCAGCGACCGCGAGGAAGCTGACGGCCAGAGCGGCTGTGCGGGCATTGGCGGGATCGGCAAGATCGAGAAACGCGCCGATCAGCAGGCGCGGAACCGCGATCAGCAGGATCGCTGCGGCAAGAGCAAAGCCAAAGCCGAGGATGAGGGCAAGCCAGCCGGACCGGCCAACGGCGGCAATATCGCCCCGCCCATAGGCCAGTCCCACGCGAACGGTCGCGGCCTGGCCGATGCCCATGGGCACCATGAAGAGGAGCGCGGCGATCTGAATCGCGACGGCATGGGCGGCGAGCGAATCGCGGCCGATAAGGCCCATCAGCAGGGCAGAGGCGTTGAACACGGTTGTTTCAAATCCGACCGTGATGGCGATCGGCAGGCCGAGCGCCCACACGGCGCGATGCCGTTCCCTGTCATGACTCCAGAAGCGGCCCAGCAGCCGATAGCGCCGGAAGCGTCGGTCGATCAGGATCACGGCGAGCAATCCTAGAAACAGGAACAGCGATGACAGGCTGCTCGCAAGCCCAGCGCCGAACAGGCCGAGAGCGGGCAGGCCAGCATGGCCGAAGATGAGCAGCCAGCCCGCGAGCAGGTTGAACGGGATGGCGAGCAGCATGATGACGACCGCCCAGATGGGACGTTCGAGCGCGGAGATGAAATTGCGCAGGGTGGTAAAGCCCAGAAAGGGCAGGAGCGCCCATTGCAGGCCATGCATCATCCGCCCGGCCTGATGGGCAAGATCGGGCTGCTGCCCCATGGCGAGGAGCAAGCCCTCGCTTTGCGACAGCAGCAGCCAGGCGGGCAGGACAAAGAGGAATGCGGCGCGCAGCGTCTGCTGGACGGTGCGGCGGACGTCCCGCACCGAATGGCGGCGGCGGCCACGTTCGTTGGCGATCAGCGGGGCGGCGGCCGTTACCAGGCCCATGCCGAAGATCAACAGAGCGTGGAACAGGTTGATCGCCAGCGCGCCCGCCGCGACGCCCTGCGCCCCAAGGCGGCCGATCAGCAACAGATCGGTCACGGCAATGCCCGCCCAGGCGATATTGCCCGCGATCATGGGAAGCGCCAGCGCCAGCAGCGCGCCCGCCTCGATACGCCAGGAGGATGCCTGCATGTTCATGTCTGGGCCAACGGACGGCTGGCAAGCTGCCGGTCGGTCAGTGCTTCTTGAACAGATGCATGGCCGCGACGATGATGCCGCCGATCACCAATCCGACGATGGCCGCGCCGATCGCATTCACCACCCATTCCACCACGGGAGCCATCATGGGTGTGGCGTGGGCCGCGCCCTCCGCAACATGATGGATCGCGCCGGGGATCAGATCCCAGTGAAATTCATGCAAGCCGTGGACGATCAGCCCGCCGCCCACCCACAGCATCGCAGCCGTGCCAACGACCGACAGGATCTTCATCAATATGGGCATTGCATGCACCAGTCCCCGACCCACGGCGCGGGTCGTGGAGGATGAGCGTTCGGCAAGGTGAAGGCCGATATCATCCATTTTCACGATCAGGCCGACCACGCCATAGACGCCTGCGGTAATGAGGATGGCGACGACCAGCAGGATGAGCGCCTGTTCCCACAGTGGTTCCGTTGCGACGGAGCCCAGCGCGATCGCCATGATTTCGCCCGAAAGGATGAAGTCGGTGCGGATTGCGCCAGAAACCTTCTGATCCTCCAGTTCCTGCGAACTGTGGGTCACCAGCGCTTCCTGCGCGACGTCATGGCCGCCCTGCATCGCCTCCAGCAGTTTTTCAGCTGCCTCGAAGCAGAGAAAGGCGCCGCCTAACATCAGCAGCGGCGGCAGCAGCCATGGCGCAAAGGCGCTCAGCAGCAGTGCGGCGGGCAGGAGGAAAAGGAGCTTGTTGCGCAGGGAGCCCCGCGCGATCTTCCAGATGATGGGAAGTTCGCGGTCGGGCGTCAGGCCCATGACATAGCGCGGCGTGACGGCCGCGTCGTCGATGACTACGCCGGCTGCCTTCGTGCCTGCCTTGCCTGCCGCCGCCGCGACATCGTCAAGGGACGTTGCAGTGATCTTTACGATGCCCGCTACGTCGTCGAGCAGCGCGATCAGACCCGAAGGCATGGATGTATTTCCCCTGTTGCAGGGCCAGTGCGAGGCCCTTTACGGCCTCGTCTCATAAGGACGAGGCCGGGCGGGGGCAATAACGGCTGTGATGGTCAGATAGCTGTCAGGCGACGCCGCGATAATTTCCGGGCGGGTCGCTGGCGGGGAAGGACTCGTCCACCTGTTCATCGACCATGTCCCAGTCGCGTGCGTCGATATGCTGCTCCTCTGGTCCCGCATCGCGGACGATGCCGGATGAGCCGACCGATCCGCGATCGTCAATGTCTCGCCTGGCCTGCCTTTCCTTCCAGCTCCGCCATGCGACGGTGCCGAGGCCGCCAAGAAATGCGAGTTTTAACAACCCCTTCATGATGATTTCTCCTGTGAATTGTGAACATGTACCCAATCGGCGCGGTTGTCGGTGACGCCATGGCGGGGGAGGGATATTTCGCCTTCCTCATCGGTGCCCGGTTCCGCTTGATCCCCGCCGGGCGTGGTCGCGACGGTCCAGCGTTCGCGCAGCGCCGCGTCGATCATCGCGCGCCACTGGCTTTCGTCGCCCGCTTTCCGCATTTCGGCATCCGGATCCTTCAAGATGGCAAGGATACTTGCCGCATCAGCAACCCGCTCCGGCCACTGTTCGGGGTTGCCAGTCGCGAGGTGGCGGGCCAGCCGTTCGATCAGGGTGCGCTCTTCCATGGCCGGGGAACGCGTGCCCATTGCTTCCGTTCCGCCGATTTCGTGACGGTAGCGCAGCGGTGTGAACCGGGTTGGCGGATGGTCGTTGAACGCGGAGGCGGGTACGGATGAAAGGAGACGGACGATGCCTCGCGGCGACAAGAGCAGCTATACCGGCAAGCAGAAGCGGAAGGCCGAGCATATCGAGGAAGGCTATGAAAAGCGCGGCGTTTCCCATGAGGAAGCCGAGCGGCGCGCCTGGGCGACGGTCAACAAGGAATCCGGCGGCGGAAACAGGTCCGGGTCCGGGCGCGGTAAGCCCGATAGCCATGTGTCGTCGCGCAAGGGCGGACGAAAAGGCGGCGCTGCGTCTTCCCGCCGATCTGCGGCGGACCGTTCAGCGGCCGCGAAGAAGGGTTGGGAAACCCGGCGCAAGAAGGCAACTGGATAAGCCCATCACCGTCATTCCCGCTGTTGCGGGGATGACGGAGGGGCGGCGTCAGCAGGCTGCACCCTTATCTCGAACAGCTTCGCCCAATATTTGCCGGTGACGAATATCCGGTCCGCCTTTGGATCATAGGCGATGCCGTTGGCAACCGCTTCGTCAGCCGTCGCGCCGCTGGCTTTCAGAAGTGGGCCAAGGTCGATCCAGTCGATCACATTGCCGCTCACA
Source organism: Sphingobium sp. MI1205 (assembly GCF_001563285.1). NCBI lineage: Bacteria > Pseudomonadati > Pseudomonadota > Alphaproteobacteria > Sphingomonadales > Sphingobiaceae > Sphingobium > Sphingobium sp. MI1205. Next base: position 2,114,329 of record NZ_CP005188.1, on the reverse strand, counting down.
GGGTCAATCCGGGCGATACGGCTATCGTACCAGATGTTCGCCCAGATTTCGCCCCTCACATATTCCAGTTCGTTGAGCCGGTCGATGGGCTGTCCATTGAAGGAAACGGTGATGCGGCGCGTTTCGGCGAGGGTTTCTGGATCAAGGAAGCGAAGCTGCGCGGTGCCGTCGCTCATGATGATATTGCGGCCATCCTGCGTCAGGCCCCAGCCTTCGCCTTCATAGCGGAAGCGCGATATGGGCGAGAAGTCCTTGAGGTTCCAGACAAAGCCCTGACGATGACGCCAGGTGACGCTGACCAGCCGGTCTTTCCAGTTGACGATGCCTTCGCCGAAATAGGGCGGGGGAATGGCGCGCCGTTCAATGACTTTTCCGCTTTTCAGCGCGACCTTTCGGATTTCCGAGCGGCCCTCAAGCCCGGTGCTTTCGTAGAGCGCGCCTTCGTGGAAGAAGAGGCCCTGGGTGAAGGCGGACGGGTCGTGCGGGTAGCTCCTGACGAGCGTCCACGGCGTGTCTGCCTGTGCGGGGACGGCGAAGCAGGCGAGGAGAGTCGGCCACAACGCTATCCATCGCCGTTGATCGCGCCAGAAATAGGGCTTCATTCGGCGGCTTGCTCAGCGATCGCGGCGGCGAGCCATGATGGCAAGGTGGCGGGATCAATGTCCTCCACCCGGCGCAATTCTATTGACAGGCCAAGGTCTGAAAAAGCGGTGCGCTGGCGCTTCTCATCCGCTTGTTCCAGCGGCACGGCGATCAGGCGGCGGTTCACCTTGCTGCGATAATGCATGCGTGCGGTGTTTTCCTGCCCGACATAGCAGCCCTTGTCGAAATCGACGCCGCGCAGTTCCCCCGCGTTGGTTTCCAGCCACAGCGTCTGGTCCTGCCCCAGTTCGCCCGCGCCTTCAAAAACGCCAAGGGACAGGCGGTGCGCGCGGAAGGCGGTGGACGCGTCGCCCGGCTGCGGCGGCGCAAGCCAGCGATGACCGAGCGCTGGCAGGCGCGGGTCAAGGGGCTTGTCCGGTGCGTCGGGCGACCAGTGGACGGCAAGTCCCTCTTCGCGCGCAATCACGGCCTTGCGGCGCAGGCGGTAGAGCGTCAGGCGTTTCGCCAGCGCGTCGGCCTGCGCGGCTTCGCAATCGATCAGCACATCGTCGCCATCCGCCCACAGGATGAAGTCGAACAGCGCCTTCCCCTGCGGCGTCAGCAGCCCGGTCCATCGCGGTTCGTCGGGTTGAAGCGTCAGTACGTCGCGGGTCAGCAGGCCCTGGAGGAAGGACTTTGCTTCTTCGCCTGAAATTCTGATGATCGCGCGATCGCTTAGGGTGGTGCCGGTCATCGGCTTTAGGTAGGACAGGCGCCGATCATATCCAAGCGGCGAGCGACCATGTCCCAGAATTTCGACCTGATCCTGAAGAACGGCACCATCCACACCCCCGGCGGCGCGGACAAGGCCGATGTGGGCGTGCGCGGCGGCAAGGTGGTGGCGATCGGCACATCGCTGGGCGATGCGGGCGAGGTGATTGACTGCGCCGGGCTGGACGTCCTGCCGGGCTGCATCGACAGCCAGGTGCATTTCCGCGAGCCTGGACTGGAGCATAAGGAAGATCTGGAGTCGGGCAGCCGCGCGGCGGTGCTGGGCGGCATCACCGCCGTGTTCGAAATGCCCAACACCAATCCCAATACCGACAGCGAGGAGCGGGTGCGCGACAAGCTCAATCGCGCGCACCATCGCATGTGGTGCGATCACGCCTTTTATGTCGGGGCGACGGCGGACAATGCCGAACAGCTCAAGGAACTGGAGCGGATCCCCGGCACGGCGGGGGTGAAGATCTTCATGGGCGCATCGACCGGCAGCTTGCTGGTGGACGATGACGCCGCATTGGCCCGCGTGCTGGCGAGCGGCACGCGCCGTGTCGCCATCCATGCCGAGGACGAGGCGCGGATGAACGCGCGCAAGGATTTGCGGGTGGAGGGCGATCCGTCATCGCACCCCGTATGGCGCGACGATGAAAGCGCGATGATCGCGACCCAGCGGATCATCGGGCTGGCCCGCAAGGCGCGCCGCCGCATCCACATATTGCATGTGACGACGCCCGCGGAGCTGGAATATATCGCGGGGCACAAGGATATCGCGACCTGCGAGGTGACGCCGCAGCATCTGACGCTGGCCGCCGAGGATGCCTATCCGCGCCTTGGCACCTATGCGCAGATGAACCCGCCGATCCGGTCCGGCGCACATCGCGACGGCCTTTGGCACTGGCTCAATCAGGGCGTGCCCGATGTGCTAGGCAGCGACCATGCGCCGCATACCATTGATGAAAAGGCGAAGGCCTATCCTGCATCGCCCAGCGGCATGCCGGGCGTGCAGACGCTGGTTCCGCTGCTGCTCAACCATGTGGCGCAAGGGCGGCTGTCGCTGCGGCGCTTTATCGAGCTGACCTCGTCCGGCCCGCAGCGGGTGTTCGGGCTGGTCGGCAAGGGGCGCATCGCGCTTGGCTATGATGCCGATTTCACCATCGTTGATCTGAAGAAGCGCTGGACCGTGGGCAGCGACTGGCTGGCGTCGCGCTGCGACTGGTCGCCGTTCGAGGGGATGGAACTGACCGGCAAGGCGGTCGGCACGATCGTGCGGGGCAATCGGGTCATGTGGGAAGATACACTCGCCAACGAAGCGGTGGGCGAGGCGGTGCGGTTCGAAGCGACGGAGTTCGCCTGAGTCCCGGCCTCCGCCCTCAGCTTACCGCCAACCTGCCGCGCCGCGCCGCTGCATAGCTGTCTGTCGCGAAGAGGATCAGGCCGATCCAGATGAGCGCGAAGCTCAACACCTGGCCGTGCGTCAGCTTTTCGCCGTAAAGAAAGACGCCGCAGAAAAACTGCAATGTCGGCGCCAGATATTGCGTCAGTCCGAGCGTCGCCAGGGGCAAACGCTGGGCCGCCATGGCAAACAGGACGAGCGGCACCGTGGTTAGCGCGCCCGAGGCGACGAGCAGGCTGGTGAGATAGCTATCCCGCCCCAGGCTGATGCCGCCATGGTTCCACAACCAGACGAGATAGGCGAGGGCGACAGGCGTCAGGATCAGTGTTTCCGCGCCCAGGCCGACGAGTGGCGCCACGGGCGTCAGTTTTCGGATGAGGCCATATAAGGCGAAACTGATCGCCAGAGCGACGCTGATCCATAAGGTGGTAATCGCCGCAGCGGCCATGATGGCGACGCCCACCGCGGCGACGCCGATAGCGATCGCCTGCCCCCGTCTTAGCCTCTCTTTCAGCACCAGAACGCCCAGCGCCACATTCACCAATGGATTGAGGAAATAGCCAAGGCTGGCGGCGACCACATGGCCATCATTGACGGCCCATACATAGACCAGCCAGTTGATCGCGATGAACAGCGCAGACAATGTCAGCGGCAGCAGGAGGCGACGGTTGCGCAGGGTGGCGACGAGCGCAGCAAGGTTGCGCCGCGCGGCAAGCAGCACCAGGATCAGCGCCAGCGACCAGATGATCCGCTGGCTGACCACCTCAACCGGCGTGACGGCATGCAGCAGCTTGAAAAAGATGGGCAGGAGGCCCCAGATGCCATAGGCGCCCAGCGCTGTCAGCAGGCCGACCCGCAGTTCCTGTTGGCCCGGATTCAGAAGATGCCGCCACCCAGGAACAGCCGCAGCGTGCCGAAGGCCGCGACGAACAGGCAGAAATTACGGCCGCTGTTTCGCGTCGACAATATGCCGATCACGGCTCCAACCAGGGCGATGGGCACCAGCAGCCAGTTGAAGATACCCAGCAACGGCAGGAATGCCGGAATCATGAGTATCAGTGCGAACAGGCCGATCAGAATGGAAAGGGCGTTAAGCATAAATGGTGAAATGGCGCTTTCCTTGCGCGGGGGCAAGATGGTGTTTCAGCCAAATGCGTGCATCTGGAATATTTTAGTCATTTACCAAAATCCCTAACGGAAAATTAACCTGCGATCTTCATGCCTTGTTTACGAAGGAGTGAAGCCATGCCGCGTTTCCGTTCTGCCTGTGTCGTTGCCGTGCTGTTGGCGTTGCCGCTGGCAAGTTGCGGCAAAGGCGACAAGGAGGCTGACCTTAACGCGCTCGACGCCCAGCTCACCAATGATGCAGTAGATCCGGCGCTGAATGAAGCGCTGGCAGGCAAGATCGTGGTCGATCCCAAGCTGGCCGGCCAATCCAACCGCAATGCGACGCTTCCCGTGTTGAAGGGCGACGCCGCCAAGGCGCTGGCCGAATCGGTCAAGCTGGCGGGCGGGAAGCTGCTCGCGACGCCCGCGCCGACGCAAGGGGAAGCCGTCGAATCGACGGAGACGCTCAAGGCCGTCGCGCAGGAGCAGCAAAAGCCGGGCGGCAACGCCTTTTGCCGCAAGCAGCTGGCCTATGGCATGCAGTGGGCCAGCCGGTTGCCCGATCCCTTTACCGTTTATCCCGGCGGTCAGTTGAAGGAAGCGGCGGGCGCGGACAAAAATGGCTGCACCCTGAGGGTCGCCACATTCGTGACGCCAGTGCCGCGGCAGAGCGTAATGGACTTCTATTACACCCAGGCGCGCCGTTCCGGCTTTGATGCAGAACATACGGTGATGGGCGGGGATCATGTGCTGGGGGGCACGCGCAAGGATGACGGCGCTGCGTTCCTGCTGATGTTCAGCGATGCGCCGGGCGGACGGACGAACGTCGACATCATTGCCGATAACGGGCAGTAAGCGGCCAGAAAGGCGCGCGCGCCCATTTTCTTTGCCGCGTTTTGCCTCTAGGGCGGGCGGCATGAACAATATCCTCCTCGTCATGAGCGGCGGCGCCGTGGGCGCATTGGCCCGCTACCAGCTTGGCCGCCTGGCCGGGCACATGCTGCCGGGCGCTTTATGGCCGTGGGGGACATTTGCCGCCAATGTGCTGGGGGGCCTTGCCATGGGATTGCTCGCCGGATGGCTGGCGCGATTCAACAGCGGGTCGGGCGAGGCGGTGCGACTGCTGCTGGCGGTGGGCGTGCTGGGCGGTTTCACGACCTTTTCCTCCTTCAGCCTGGAGACGGTGCTGATGATCGAACGTGGCCAGATGGGCATGGCGCTTGGCTATGCGGTGCTGTCCGTGGTGGTGTCGGTCGCCGCGCTGGCTGGCGGCCTTGGCCTTGTCAGGAGCGTCGCATGAAGGGTCGTCCTCCGGGCAAGTCGTCGGGGCCATCGCGCGGTGGCGGTAAGCCAGGCGGCGCTGGCGCAGGCAGAGGCACTGGCTCCAAGACCGGTACTGGCAGCCGCACCGGTACTGGCGGCGCGCCGGGCAGGGCGCGTGGCGCGGCCAAGGCTGCGCGCGCGCGCAAGCCCGATGCGCCAAAGCCCCAGATCAAGTCGGCAGCTTCGAAGGCGGCTGCGCCAAAGCCAGCCGCAAAGCCTGCAACGGTGAAGGCCAATCCGGCCAAGGGCGTTTCCCTGGACGTCCGTCAGTTCCGCGTCGGCGCGGATGACGATGGCATCAGGCTGGATCGCTGGTTCCAGCGGCACCTGCCCGATGTCGGCTTCAACAGCGTGTCCCGCTGGGCGCGCACCGGCCAGTTGCGGGTCGATGGCGCGCGCGCCGCGCCCGGTGATCGGCTGACCCAAGGGCAGATGATCCGGGTTCCTCCCGCTGAACCCAAGGCTGTCGAGACGGCCAAGCCCCGCCGCGCTCGCCCGGAACTGAGCGAGCAGCAGACGACCTTCGCGCAGAATATGGTCATCCATCGCGACGCGCAGGCGATCGTCATTAACAAGCCACCGGGCCTCGCCACGCAGGGCGGGACCAAGACCGACGAGCATGTCGATGGGCTGCTCGACGCGCTGGAATATGAACTCGACCAGCGGCCAAAGCTCGTCCACCGGCTCGACAAGGATACGTCCGGTGCGCTGCTGATAGCCCGGACGGCGCGATCGGCCGCCTATTTCGCCAAGGCCTTTTCCAGCCGCACCGCGCGCAAGGTTTATTGGGCCATCGTCATGGGCGTGCCGTCGATCGAGGATGGCATGATCGAACTGCCGATCGCCAAGCAGCCCGGCACCGGCGGCGAGAAAATGCATGTCGATGAAGAGGAGGGGCTTCCATCCCGGTCGCGTTATCGCGTGATCGAGCGGGCGGGCAATCGCGCCGCCTGGGTCGAGCTGCAACCGCATACCGGCCGCACGCATCAACTGCGCGTCCATATGGCGGCGATCGGCCATCCTATCGTTGGCGACGGCAAATATGGCGGCAAGGAAGCGTTTCTTTCCGGGTCGATCAGCCGGAAGATGCATTTGCATGCCCGCCGCATCCGGGTGGATCATCCCGACGGCGGCCGGATCGACGTGCGCGCCGACCTGCCTGAACATTTCATCACCAGCCTGACGTCGCTCGGCTTTGACATCAACGCCGGAGACCTGCCGCTGGACGAGGAAATCGCCCGCGCGCCCACCCGCGAGGACGAAAAGAAGGTGGCACGCGCGCACGCCAAGCAGGTCCGCAAGGAACGCCGCGGCGAACGCAGGTCGCGAGGGGCAGGCGGCAGCGGGCCACGCAAGAAATGAGCAACCGGCTTGCCGTGTTCGACTGCGATGGCACGCTGGTCGATAGCCAGCACAGCATCTGCGCGGCCATGACCCGTGCCTTTGAGGGTGAGAAGCTCACGCCCCCGGACCGCGCGCGCATCCTGTCCGTGGTCGGGCTTTCGCTGCCGCTGGCGATCGCGCGGCTATTGCCGGAGGCGCAGGCCGATTTTCACGATCATTTGTCCGAAAGCTACAAGCGCGCATTCCACCGGTTGCGGCAGGACAATGCTTTGTCCGAACCGCTTTATCCCGGCATGGCGGAACTGATCCGCGAACTTGAAGCCGATGGCTGGCTGCTGGGCGTGGCGACCGGCAAGTCGGATCGCGGCCTTGCCCTCTGCCTGAGCCATCATGGCATCCACGCGCATTTCATCACACTTCAGACAGCCGACCGGCATCCGTCGAAGCCGCACCCCTCCATGCTGCTGACCGCCATGGCGGATGCTGGCGCTGCGCCGGAAACGACGGTGATGATCGGCGACACCAGCTATGACATCGACATGGCGCTTGCTGCCGGCACCCGCGCGTTGGGCGTCGGCTGGGGCTATCATCCGCCGTCGGAGCTGATCGCCGCAGGTGCGCATGGCGTGGCGATGGACAGCGGCGAACTCAGGACGCATATCGGCGCAAAATGACTGACTTTCCTCCACCACCACCCGTCGATCCTGAAAAAGCCGCGCGCCAGCGTCATTTCGCGCTGGGCCTGTTCCGCCTGTCCGGCGCATTGCTGGTGATGTTCGGATTTCTCATCCTGATGCAGCGGTTCAGCTGGGTTCAGGGCGGGAAGGCCAAGGCGATGGGCATTATCTTCGTGATGGTCGGGCTGTTCCAGTTCATCATCGTGCCCCGCCTGCTGCTGGCGCTGTTTCGGAAACCGCCGCAATGAAGCGCTTTTACAAGGATGTCGCCGTGGTTCCCGGCGACATGGGTCATGAGATCCAGCTTGACGGGCGACCGGTGCGGACCCCGGCGCGGGCGGCGCTGGCCCTGCCAACCGTGCGCCTGGCGGAAGCGGTGGCGGACGAATGGCGATTGCAGGGCGAGACCGTCGATCCGCGCACCATGACCTTCACCGGGTTGGCCAATGGCGCAATTGACCAGATCGCGCCCAATCGGGACAGCTTTGCTGCGGGGATCGCACGTTACGGGACCAGCGACCTGCTCTGCTATCGCGCGGAGGGGCCGGCCGAGTTGATCGGGCGTGAGGCGGCAGCGTGGGATCCGCTGCTCGATTGGGCGCGGCGGCGCTATGACGTCACTTTTCGGGTGACCCATGGCATCATCCCGGTCGACCAGCCGTCCGAAACGCTGGAGCGGCTGGAAGCGGCGGTGATGGCCTATGATCCGTTCATGCTGGCCGGGCTGTCGACGCTGGTGACATTGTCGGGATCGCTGGTGTGCGGACTGGCTGTTGTCGAGGGCGGGCATGACGCCGGTGCCGTCTGGACAGCCTCCGAGATTGATGAAGCCTGGGAAATCGAGCAGTGGGGCGAGGACGCCGAAGCGGCCGCCCGGTCAGCACGGCGGCGGGACGAGTTCGCGATGGCTCAGCGTTTTTGTGCGTTGGTGAACGGCTGACCGGTCCGCCTGAAGTGCCGTCCGGCCGCTATCAGGCGTCCACCGAACCCAGCTTGTTGGCATAGACCATCCGCCCAGACCCCAGCAGCCCCAGCAGCTGCGGCAGCATGTGGCGGGCGACCGCGAAGCATCCTTCACTGCGGCCGACCTTGCCCCAGGAAGCGATATGATCCTCGCTCACATAATCCGCGCCATGGACGACGATCGCGCGCATTTCCGCATTGTTGTTCTGGGGGTCAAGACCGGCAAGACGCATCGCCTGGCCATGCTGCCCGTGGTAGATTTCGCCGGTCTTGTACGCCCCGGCCGAACTGGCGAGCGAGTTGGGCTCGTTGGAAAAGGTCTGGAGCCAGCCGGAATGGGCTGGGTCCGATCCACGGCCATGGGCGACCAGATAGGAACTGGAATGGCCGCCAACCAGATCGACGATGTGGAAGCGCAACTCGCGTGAAGGCGCGTTGAAATCAGCGAGCGCGACCCGGTCACGCAAGGTGAATAAATGCCCATGCTGATCCAGCGCAGCTTTCGCGCGATCCAGCAGTTCGGCATAGGGCTGCCTGGCCAGAGGCGTCACGGGATGGGGCGTGGGGGGCGGCGGCAACGGCGATGCGGGCCGCGGCGTGCCCGGAAGGGCGGCGCGGCCAACGCTATCGGCGAGAAAGGAAAAGGCGAGCCCGCTTAAAGCGAGCCTCGTAAAACTGCGGCGATCCATAAGGTCTAATATAGCAAAGACGTCCCGCCAGTCCAAGACCGGGGCGAAGAAGGCTGGCCGCTACTCGTCCGAAGGCGGCCAGCCTTCGGCTCAGTCAGTCGAGTTGGAGCCTTCGGATGACTGGCTGTCGAGCCGCGCGGTCATGCCCGTAGCCTCAGCATCATCCAGGATCTGCTGCTGTTCGGAAATGGTCGGCGGCGGTGCGGGTTCCGGCGCGGCGCTATTGTTCGACGGCGGCGGCAGCGGCGCTTCGGGTTCCTCGATAATCACATTTTCGACCGGCGGTTCGACCAGATTGTTGGTCGCAGGCGCTTCCTCTTCCTGCTTTCCGCAGGCGGAGAGGGCGAGCGCACCGGCGAGGGCGGCGAGGGCAATCTTGCGCATGGGGTATCAATCCTTCGATGCGATGGTGGGGGCGGGGGCGACCGTGGGGTCCAGGCGGCTGCTCGACGCCTCGATCTTCTGCGCGAGCAGCTTGTCCCAGCCATAGGGATCGGAACGGAAGTTCATGGTGCCGTTGCTGCTGGCAAAGGCGGTCCAGTAGAGCAGGTACACCGCGACTTCCTGGGGCAATTGCACGCGCTGCGTCTTGCCCGTGTCGATCAGGGACTGCACCTGGCCGGCCAGCTTGGGGTCGCCCTGCACCATCAACTCGGCCAGCGCCAGCGGCTTTTCAAGCCGGATACAGCCATGGCTGGCGAGCCGGTCATAGCTGGCGAATTTCGCCCGGGCTGGCGTGTCGTGCAGATAGACGGCGAAGGGATTATTGAAATCGAACTTCAACCGGCCGAGCGCGCTGTTCGGGCCAGCGGGCTGGACGATCCGCTCGCCATTTTCAGGCGTGCCGACGATCCTGTAACCCTGCCGGATCAGCGCGGCGCGCCCCTTGGGCCACAGTTCCTTCTTGGCGATGGAGGCGGGGACGTTCCAGGGTGGGTTGACGACGATCGAATGAATGCTGGACGTCAGCATCGGCGTCGCATTGTCGGGCGATCCGGTGACGGCCCGCATCGACGTCACAGGCTGGTCGCCTTCGAACAGGGTGAGGACAGCGGCGGCGATGTTCACCTGAACCCGGTTGACGGGCAGTTGCCGCGGCATCCAGCGCCACCGTTCCATGTTCGCCATGATCGCGGCGATGCGATCATCGACGGGCACGTTGAGTTCCCTGAGCGTGCGCGTGTCCAGCAGGCCGGTGGGATTGAGACCATAGCGGCGCTGCGCCCGCTGAAGCGCGTCGGACAGCTTTTCGCCGGGCTGAACGCTCTTGTCCTCGATGGCGAGGCGTGCGCGCACGACGTCCGGGGCGGATTGAGCCGTCAGGGCTGGCCAGCCGCCGGTATCGCGAATCCCCTCATAAGTGGCGAGACCACGGCGCAGACCGTCATAACCCGAATAGGGCGGCGTCAGGCCAGCGGCCCACTGTGGCAAACGATCTTCGGCGATCGCGCGCGCCAGGCCGGGGCGCTGATCGAAGGCGGCGGGACGCAGCGCCCAGATGTTGAGGAAGTCGGCGGTATCGACTCGCCCGGTGCTGAGCGCCTTGGCCCGGTCGAGCACGGCGGAAATCAGCGCCTCTCCACCAAGTTCCCTCGTCGCCTTCCTGCGCGCCATCAGGCCCTGTTCCGCGCCGCCCTTCAGCCATTCGTTCAGCCAGGCCTGTTGCGCGGCCGATGGAGGGGGGATCTGCACGGGCGGCGGGATGACGATGGCGGGCGGCGCAACGACCGGCGGAGCGGGCGCGGGCAGGGTGGGCGCGACGGCCGGAGGCTGCGCCAAAGCGGGCGACGCGGCCAGGCCAAGCAGGGATGGAATGCAAAAACGGATCAAATCGGGACGGTTCATGCTGGACCAGATAGCGCAAAGCCCCCATCGTTCAAACTCGCGATCGCGGAAAAGATGATGCTTCATGTCGTTCACCATCCTGCCTATGTCTCCCCGGCAACAGCGGGAAGCCGATTTCGCTTCGACAAATATGGGCTTGTTATGGAAGCACTTGCGCTAGGCAGGGCCACCTTTACCGTCCATGAACCCGATCCCATGCCCCGCCGATGGATCGAGGCCGTTCATGATCCCGCCTATGTGGAAGAGGTCGCGACGCTCAACGTGCCGTCTGAAAAAGAGCGGCGGATCGGCTTTCCGGTGACAGACCGGGTCATGCGCCGGTCGATGCTTTCCCCCGGCGGGACATGGGCGGCGGCAAAGCTGGCGATGGCGCATGGCTATGCCGCCAATGCCGCAGGCGGCAGCCATCATGCGCTGTACGATGGCGGTGCAGGCTATTGCGTGTTCAACGATCTCGCCATCGCGGCCAATCGCTTGATCGCGGAAGGTGACGCGCGCCGCATCCTGATCCTGGACCTGGATGTGCATCAGGGGGATGGCACCGCGCAACTGTTGGCGGGCCGGGACGACATCTTCACCCTTTCGATCCACGCGGAAAAGAACTTTCCTGTTCGCAAGGCGGTTTCGTCATTGGACATCGCGCTGGCGGATGGTGTCGGCGATGGGGAATATATGGCGGCGCTCATGGATGTGCTCCCCGATACGCTCGACAGTTTTGCGCCGGACCTGATCCTTTATCAGGCAGGCGTCGATCCGCATGCGGACGACAGGCTTGGCCGTCTTTCGCTGACCGACGCCGGGCTGGAGGCGCGGGACCGGGCGGTGATGCGCGAGGCGCGGCGGCGGGGCGTGCCGCTCGCCAGCACCATGGGCGGCGGCTATGGCGAGGACAGGATAGCCGTCGCTCGCCGCCATGCCGCCTGTATGGTCCGTCTGGCCGAGGAAGCGATGCAGCCCTAGTGCAGCGTTCCGTTGTCCACGGGAGCGGCGATGCGGCTTTCCATGAGCCGGGCGGCGATCAGCCCCGCTGCGGCGAGACCGAGAAAGTCGCTGAAGGCAAGATAGAGGATATAGCCCCAGGGCGCATGGTTGGCGACGGCCTGGCCGATGTCCAGCCACAGCACGGCGGCCAGTGCAAAGAGGATCGTGGTGCGGGCACGGCTACCGAAATCCGCAGCGGTGAACCGCAGGGCAAAAGCGATCACCGTGCCAGTTACCAGCGCCAGGATCAGGCCGCCGATCAACGCCGAACTGTCGGTGACCGGAAAGCCGCTTTCATTGTAGAAGATTGTGGCGACCGGACCCTTGCCATACAGGATGGTTCCCTGCGCGCTGGCCGGATCGGGGATCACATAGACGCCTGTGCCGGTTTGGGTGAGCGCCTGCGCCAGTCCCGCTTGCAGGTTGGCGCTCGCGCCTTCCCCGGCCCGGTGATAGGCTATGGCGCTGAGCGGCGTTCGCCAGAACAGGAAGTTGATCACGTAAAGGGTAAAGCCCCCCAAAAGCCCGCCGACGACCGTTCTTACCATATGCCCTCCTGTTCAAATTTACCTTTCGGCAGAGCAGAAAACGCGGATGGAGCGAAATCTTTCCGGTGGCGAAATCAATCGGGCTGGCGCGCGGCTTTCTCGGCGATGCCCGACACGCCTTCGCGCCGGTCGAGTTCGTCAAGGACGGCATCGAGCGGAACATCCATGTCGGCCAGCAGCACGAGCAGGTGAAAGAGCAGGTCGGCGCTCTCCCCGATCGCGCCTTCGCGGTCGGAAGCCATGGCGGCGATCACGGTTTCGACGGCTTCCTCGCCCACCTTCTGGGCGATCTTGCCCCGGCCGCGCGCCGTGAGCTTTGCCACATAGGATTGGGACGGGTCAGCCGTCCGCCGCTGGCGGATCGTCTTTTCAAGGTCGAACAGGGTTGAGCGCATGGCGTCCATCAAGCGTTCGCGGCTGTGCGCGTCAATCAAAACTTGTGCGTCAGAGCGAACGGACGGGCACGCCCGCAGCGGCCAGCGCCTGATGCGCCTGCGCCACCGTATGCTGGCCGAAGTGGAATATCGAGGCAGCAAGGACGGCGCTGGCATGGCCTTCGATCACGCCTTCGACCAGGTGTTGGAGCGTGCCGACGCCGCCGCTGGCGATGACGGGGACTGATACGGCATCGGCGATGGTGCGGGTGAGGGCGAGGTCATAGCCCTGTTTCGTGCCGTCGCCATCCATGGACGTGACCAGCAATTCCCCCGCGCCCAACTGCGCCAGCCGGACGGCATGTTCGACGGCGTCGATGCCGGTCGGTTTGCGGCCGCCATGGGTGAAGATTTCCCAGCGCGGCTTTCCATCGGGACCGTTGCCGACGCGGCGGGCATCGACGGAGCCGACAATGCACTGGCTGCCGAAGCGGTCGGCGATATCCGCGACGACTTCCGGGCGCGTGACGGCGGCGCTGTTGACGGCGACCTTGTCTGCACCGGCCAGCAGGAGGGCGCGGGCGTCCTCCGGGCTACGCACGCCACCGCCCACGGTTACGGGCATGAAGCAGACTTCGGCAGTGCGGCGCACTACGTCCAATATGGTGCCGCGCGCTTCGTGTGTGGCCGTGATGTCGAGGAAACAAAGTTCGTCCGCGCCCGCAGCGTCATAGACCCGCGCCTGTTCAACCGGATCGCCCGCGTCGCGCAGGTCGACGAAATTGACGCCCTTCACGACGCGCCCATTGGCGACGTCCAGGCAGGGGATGACGCGGGTGCAGACGGTCATGCCGCAGCCTGGGCAATCGCCAGAGCGGATTTGAGGTCAAGCCGCCCGTCATAGAGCGCGCGGCCCGTTATGACGCCTTCAATCCCTTCGTCGGCATGAAGGCTGAGGATGCGGATGTCGGCAATCCCGGCAACGCCGCCGCTGGCGATGACCGGAATGTCGGTCGAGCGGGCCAGATCCACCGTCGCCTCTATATTGCAGCCTTTGAGCAGGCCGTCGCGGCCCACATCGGTGAAGAGCAGGCTGGCGACGCCCGCATCCTCGAACCGGCGGGCAAGGTCGGCGACGGGCATGTCGGACTTTTCCGCCCAGCCATCGGTCGCGACGAAGCCGTCGCGGGCATCGACGGCGACCACAATGCCGCCGGGGAAATCGCGCGCGGCGGCCTTTACAAAGGCGGGATCCTTGAGCGCGGCGGTGCCGATGACGATGCGCGACACGCCCAGGTCGAACCAGCGTTCGACCGCTTCACGATTGCGGATGCCACCGCCCAGTTGGACATGGCCCGGAAAGGCTTCGACGATCCGCTCGACCGCTTCGGCGTTAACCGCATGACCGGCAAAGCTGCCGTCGAGGTCGACGACATGCAGGTGCTTTGCGCCCGCCTCGGCGAAGATCAGCGCCTGTGCCGCTGGGTCATCGCCATAGACGGTGGCGCGGTTCATGTCGCCTTCGGCCAGGCGAACGACCTGGCCACCTTTGAGGTCGATGGCGGGGAAAACGATCAAGGACATCAGATATACCTGGTGCGGAGCGGGGTCATGGACGCCACTCCAGGAAGCGGGACAGGAAGGAAAGGCCATAGGTCTGGCTCTTTTCCGGGTGGAACTGGCAGCCGATGATGGTGTCGCGGGCGACCGCTGCGACCAGCGTGCCGCCATGATCGGTGACGGCGGCGACATGGGCGGGATCGGCCGCTTCGAAATGATAGCTGTGCAGGAAATAGGCCTCGCCCGGTTCCAGCAGGGGCGGCGCGCCGTTCAGCACCACCTTGTTCCAGCCCATATGGGGCACCTTGATCGTCGGGTCCGTCGGCTCGATCAGCCGCACCGTGCCGGGAATCCAGCCAAGACCCTGATGCCGCCCGAACTCCTCGCCTGCATCGGCGAGAAGCTGCATGCCGACGCACACGCCAAGGAAGGGCGTGCCGCGATCGCCCACTGCCTCGTTCATCGCATCGATCATGCCGGGAATGGCGGACAGCGCATCCATGCATGCGCGGAAAGCGCCGACGCCGGGCAGGACGATCCGGTCCGCCTTTGCCACCACTTGCGGATCGGCGGTGATGACGGCGTCCTGCGCCCCCGCTTTGCGCAGGGCGTTATGAACCGAATGAAGGTTGCCTGCGCCGTAGTCGATGAGGGCAAGCGCGGTCACAACATCCCCTTGGTGGAGGGGATTGCGTCCGCCTTGCGCGGGTCGATCTCCACCGCCTGCCGCAGCGCGCGGGCGAGCCCCTTGAAGCAGCTTTCGACGATATGGTGATTGTTACTGCCGTAGAGATTTTCGACATGCAGCGTGATCCCGGCAGCCTGCGCGAAGCTGTGGAACCAGTGTTCGATCATCTCCGTATCCCATTCGCCGAGGCGCTGGACCGTAAAGTCAGCCTTGAACACGATCCATGGGCGGCCGGAAATGTCGAGCGACACGCGGGTCAGCGTCTCGTCCATCGGCGCATAGGCTGTGCCGTAACGGGATATACCGCGCTTGTCCGCCAACGCCTTGGCCACCGCTTCGCCAATCGCGATCGCGGTATCCTCGGTCGTGTGATGCTGGTCGACATGCAGGTCGCCGACCGTCCTCACATCCATGTCGATCAGCGAATGGCGCGACAGCTGCTCGATCATATGATCGAGGAAGCCGATGCCGGTGGAGACGGTATAGACGCCGGACCCGTCCAGGTTGACGGTCACGTCGATCTGCGTTTCCGCAGTGTTGCGGTGAATTTCGGCCGTGCGCATGGCTGCGCCCTATACCGAAGTGGGGGTGCCATGCAATGTGGCGTTGCATGTGCGGGGCGCACTTGACCGGACGCGCCGCGCCGTTAGGACAATGGAGCATGAGCGACGACCTGCCCGATAGCCTGATTCCCTACGATGAAATCGTGCAGGAGGCCCTGCGCGCCGTGGTCGGCCGCGTGCTGGGCGAAGTCGAGCGTTCCGGCGGCCTGCCGGGCGCGCATCATTTCTACATCACCTTCAAGACGCAGGCGCCGGGCGTAAATATCCCCAAGCAGTTGGTGGATCGATTCCCGGACGAAATGACCATCGTCCTCCAGAATAAATTCTGGGACCTGAAGGTCGGCAGCGATGGCTTCGAAGTCAGCCTGACCTTCAATCAGGTGGCGGCGCACCTCGTCATTCCCTTCGCCGCGATCACGGCCTTTGTCGATCCGGCGGTGAATTTCGCGCTTCAGTTCCAGGTGCAGTCCGATGGATCGCCTGAACCGCATGAGGAAGCAGAAAACGACGCGCCGCAGGTAAAGAGCGAAGACGGCTCCAATGTCGTCACCGTGGACTTCGGCAAGAAGAAATAAAGGCTGGCGGATAGCCGGTCCGCATCCCAGATTGGCGGCGTTCCCTGAACCTGAAAAGGGGGTTGCCTTGTCCGATACCCGCACCGAAACCGACAGCATCGGCGCCATAGAGGTGCCCGCCAGCGCCTATTGGGGCGCGCAGACCCAGCGCAGCATCGAAAATTTCCCCTTCGGTTCCACTGAGCGGATGCCCATTGGCGTCGTTCATGCGCTCGCCATCGTCAAACAGGCGGCGGCGCGGGTCAATCGGGCGGAGGGGCTGGATTCCGAAATCGCCGACGCGATTGAAGCGGCCGCCGACAGCGTGGTGGTGGGCGATCATGACGATCAGTTCCCGCTCGTCATCTGGCAAACCGGCAGCGGTACGCAGTCGAACATGAACGTGAATGAGGTGATTGCGGGACTCGCCAATGAAGCGCTGACTGGCCAGCGTGGCGGCAAGGCACCGGTCCATCCCAACGATCATGTGAATATGGGCCAGTCCTCCAACGACAGCTTCCCGACGGCGCTGCACATCGCCGCAGCGCGTGCGGCGGTGGACCAGCTTTTCCCGGCGCTGGACCGCCTGCACAAGGCGCTCGACGCCAAGGCGCAGGCGTGGGGCGGCATCGTGAAGATCGGCCGCACCCATTTGCAGGACGCCACGCCGCTGACGCTGGGTCAGGAATTTTCCGGCTACGCGCATCAGCTCTATCGGTGCCGCAAGCGTATTGAGCCATCGGTCATGCACGGCATGATGGCGCTGGCTCAGGGCGGCACGGCGGTGGGCACCGGCCTGAACGCGCCGGATGGCTTCGACGTCGCCATTGCGCGGGAGATCGCCGCAATCACTGGCCTGCCATTCCGCACCGCCGACAACAAGTTCGAGGCGCTGGCCTCCAACGATCCGCTTGTCCACCTTTCCTCGACGCTGTCCACGCTGGCCGTGGCGCTGACGAAGATCGCCAATGACATTCGCCTGCTGGGCAGTGGGCCACGGTCGGGGCTGGGCGAACTGGATCTGCCCGCGAACGAACCGGGAAGTTCGATCATGCCGGGCAAGGTAAACCCGACCCAGTGCGAAATGCTGACGATGGTGGCCGCGCAGGTGATCGGCAATCATCAGGCGGTCACGGTCGGCGGGCTTCAGGGGCATCTGGAACTCAACGTCTTCAAGCCGATGATCGGCGCGGCGGTGCTGCGCTCCGTCCATCTGCTAAGCGTCGGGATGGACAGCTTCGCCGCGCGCTGCGTCGAAGGGTTGGAGGCGAATGAGGGGCGGATCGCCGAACTGGTTGACCGCTCCCTGATGCTGGTGACGGCGCTCGCCCCGGAGATCGGCTATGACAACGCCGCGAAGATCGCAAAGCACGCCCATGCAAAGGGGTTGACCCTCAAACAGGCGGGTCTTGCACTGGGCCTGATCGATGAAGAGAGTTTCGACCGACTGGTCAGGCCGGAAAATATGGTGTGAACTGGCGGAACCGCCCGTTGTGCGATACATTAAGAACGATATGAAGAAGATCGCTTCCAAACAGCCGCTTGTGACCGTCCGCCCGCCGCGCAAGGCGGGCCTGCTGCGAAAGACTGCGCGTCTGGGCGCGGCGATCGTTGCGGCGCGAGTTGCAGCTGCGACGGGCAAGAAGGGCGTCGTCGGGCTGGTCGCTGGCATGGGCGCGAAAAGGCTGATCATGCGGCACCCCATGGGCGCTCTCTTTGTGACGGGTGCCTATCTGGCCGGAAAGGCTTATGAGGCCAAGCGGGAAGTGGATCGCAAGCGCGCGGTGAAGGCTCTGCCGGATCTGAGCGACCAGCCAGTGCCCATCGCGCAGGCGAGAAAAACGGGTGCAACCAAGGCCTAAAGCGCCGACTGCCAGATCTTTACGGCCTCGATCGGCCAGGCAAGCATCAGCACATTGAGCGTAAGATTGTCGCGTATGACCGTCAGCGCAACCAGTTCCATCGCAATCCCGGCGCAGACCGTTACCGCAACCGGCGCGCGGGCTGCGAACAGGAAGCCAAGCGTCATCATGCCAATGTCGCTCATCGAGTTCAGGATCGTGTCGCCACTATAGCCCAGGGCAATCGTCGCCGCCCGATAGCGGTCGATAATGATTGGCGAGTTTTCCAAAATTTCCCATACGCACTCCACCAGCACGGCCAGGGCAAGGCGCGGGCCGAGCGGCTGGCGGCGCATCAGCAAATGCGCGGCGGCGTAGAACAGGAAGCCGTGGATCACATGGCTCAGGCTGTACCAGTCGGCGATATGCTGGCTGTTGCCGCTGTCGAGCGCGCCATGCCATAGTTCGACATGGCCGCAGGAGCAAATTGGTGGGCGGGCCATCAGGAACAGTAGCGCGCCGGCCAGCAGCACGATGGCGGCGGCGGTCAGATAACCGCGGCGATTGCGGATGGCCTTGTGTCTCAAAGAATCGTCCCCCTCGCGGCCTCTTGCCAAATGCGCTCCACGGCGTCACTAGCGGCCATGGCCGACAGCATCCCCATCGAGACGCCCGATTTCAAGCGGCGTGGCGTGCTCTTCGTTCTGTCCTCGCCCTCTGGCGCGGGCAAATCCACCATTGCGCGCAAGCTTCTGGCCGCAGAGCCCGACCTTGCCATGTCGGTATCCGCGACGACGCGGCCGATGCGGCCTGGGGAGGTCGAGGGCAAGGACTATCATTTCGTCGATCTGGAAGAATTTCGCCGGATGACGGCGGACCAGGAATTTCTTGAGTGGGCCCATGTCTTTGGCCAGCGCTACGGCACGCCCCGCGCGCCGGTGGAGGCGATGCTGAAGAGCGGGCGCGACGTGCTGTTCGACATCGACTGGCAGGGCGCGCAGCAACTGCACCAGATTGCGGGCGGCGACGTCGTCCGTGTGTTCATCCTGCCGCCTTCGATGGAGGAACTGGAGCGCCGCCTGCGTGGTCGCGCTACCGACAGCGAGGAAGTCATCGAAGGCCGCATGTCCCGCGCCGCCAATGAAATCGCGCACTGGGACGGCTATGACTATGTGCTGTGCAATGTCGATGCGGACGATTGTTTCCAACGCGTCCAGACCATCCTGCACGCCGAACGCATGAAGCGCAGCCGCCAGACTGGCCTGATCGGCTTCATCCGGCGTCTCAGCCGTTATCATCAGGAAGATTGAGGGTTAAAGTTCGAACCCGGCAGGCTCCACCCATTCGGGGTGGACCCACGCCATCGCCTTGAACAACGTGCCCATCGCATCGTCCGCCGTCAGCCTCAGCCGCGCCGCTTCCACCTCCGCCGCCCGCGCGGGAGTCGTGCGCGCCAGTTGGTCGGCCCGCGCATCGATGCCCAGCTGGCGCAGGAACGCGCCCTGACCTACCGGACCCAGTACGCGAAGCCCCGCCTGCCGCGCCATATTGCCGATCATCGTGAAATCAACATGGGTGGTCAGATCGCTCTCGCCCGGCTCTACGAAGGGATCGGCATATTGATGGTTGCGCACGGCCTGCAACGTGTCGCCAACCGCTGGCCCTTCATAGCCATAGTCGATGATGATCGCCGCGCCTCCTTGTCGGGCGATCCGTTGCGCCAGTTCCAGTGCGATGGCTGTCCCTGCAAGCGGCATT
Organism: Sphingobium sp. MI1205; assembly: GCF_001563285.1. Classification (NCBI taxonomy): domain Bacteria; kingdom Pseudomonadati; phylum Pseudomonadota; class Alphaproteobacteria; order Sphingomonadales; family Sphingobiaceae; genus Sphingobium; species Sphingobium sp. MI1205. The sequence continues at coordinate 2,094,759 of NZ_CP005188.1, read as the reverse complement.
TCCAGGATCGCGCCATCGGGCGCATCGGTGGCGATGGCGGGAATGCCCGATTCGACGCGGCGATAACCGGGCATCGCTTCGAACCGGCCGGGCTGCCCGTTATCGGGCCGCACGACGACACGCTCGCGCCATTCATCGCCACTGCGCACGATCTGACGAACCGGCAGCGCATCGAAAAATTCATTGGCCACGACGAGCAGTGGGCCGCTGTCCGGCAGCCCGCCAACCGCGTCATGATGAAAGACGGTCGGCAGCATAGACCGCTGCCGCTCGCGCAGGCTGGGGCTGGTTTCCACGAAGTGCGGCGGGGGCGTGAAGCCTATGTTCGCCATGGCGCGCAGGGCATCCGCCGCGAGGGTGCCGCGTCCGGGGCCAAGTTCGGCATAGAGCGCATTGGGCCTGCTGCCCGACCGCATCCAGACATCGGCAAGGCACAGGCCGACCAGCTCGCCGAACATCTGGCTGATTTCAGGCGCGGTCGTGAAGTCGCCCGCAGCGCCCAGCGGATCGCGGGTGCCGTAATAATGCTGATTCGCCTCGGCCATGTAGTGGGCGACCGAAATGGGGCCGCCCGCACTGATTTGCCGGGCGAGGCGTTCTGCCAGCGTCAGCTGTTCAGCTGACACTCGCGCTTCCCGCGATCGGTTCGACGCGGACGCGGCGGCCCTTTGCAGTGACGATAAGGTAGAGGCCGCCCAGGATCATCGGCACGCACAGCCATTGGCCCATATGCAGGCCGGTGCGCGCAGCGAACTCCATCAGCTGCGCGTCCGCCTCGCGATAAAATTCGATGCCGAAACGGAACAGCCCGTAGAAAAAGAGGAACAGGCCGACGAGCAGGCCCGGCTTGTACCGCGCGCGCGTTTTCCAGAAGGCGAAGCCAAGGATGAGGAGCAGGACGAGACCTTCGAAAAAGGCTTCGTAAAGCTGGCTCGGGTGGCGCGGGAATGGGCCGCCGGTCGGGAAGATGATGGCCCATGGAACATCGGTTTCCTTGCCCCACAACTCGCCATTCACGAAATTGGCGAGGCGACCGAAGAACAGGCCGAAGGGGACACAGCAGGCGACATAGTCATGGATGCGCAGCCAGGACAGTTGCTCCTTGCGCGCCATGTACAGCACGCCCAGCGACACGCCGATGACCCCGCCGTGGAACGACATGCCGCCATTCCACAGCTTCAGGATATCGAGCGGATTGCGCAGGATTTCCGGCTGGTAGAACAGGACATAGGCCAGACGCCCGCCGATGATGATGCCAAGCGTCGCGTAGAAGATCATGTCATCGGCATGACGGCGCGCCATGGGCGATCCGGGCTGGGCAACCAGTTTCAGCAGATACCAGTAGCCGACCAATATGCCCGCCAGATAGGCGAGGCTGTACCATTTCAGCGTGAAGAAGCCGAGGTCCAGCGCAACCGGGCTGAGACCCAGCTGATCGAAACGGATGGCGCCAGATGCGGCGGCGGCAAGCTCAAGGATCAAGTTGTCGTTCCCCTTGGGAAATATGGCCTTCGCCATAGAGCAGGATAGGGCGTTGAGGGAAGGGGGCTGTCATTTTAGCTTGGCATTCGAATGGGCGGGCCGCAGGATAAGGAAGAATGACTTCCATGTCCCGGATCGGATCAAAGCTTATGCAGGCATTAACGCGGTGGAAACCCACCGGTGCCAATATGATGGCATGACCCAGGATCCATTTATCGAACAATCGTCAGTATCCGGCGATCAGCGCGAAACCGCCCGCTGGCCCATTCGGCTGGAGCTGCCCGGCGCGCTCGGCGGCGAGTCGGCCGATGTCATGGTTCATGATATTTCGACCGCTGGCATGTTGATCGAGACCAAAGCGCGGCTGAAACAGGGCCAGGCTGTGCTGGTAACCCTGCCCGAAGCAGGCGCGGTGGCCGCCCGCGTGGTGTGGCAGGATGAACCGCTGTTCGGATGCCGATTCGACGACGCGCTGCCCCAGGCCGCCGTCAGTGCGACCCGGTTGCGCGGCACGATGCGCAGCGATGGCCGACCGGTCGATCATGTCCCGTCGGACAAGCAACGGGAAATGCTGCCGGAGCGATTACGTCGCCTGCGCCGGGAACGCGGCATAAGCCGCACCGAGCTGTCGGAACGGACAGGATTCAGCAAACCTTCACTGTGGGCATGGGAAACGGGGAAGACGATGCCGCGGCGCAAGAACCTGCTCGTGCTGGCGGAAGTTTTCGGCCTGACCGAGCAGCAGCTTGTGCTGGGTGAGGCGACTGCGACGCCGCGCCAGTCCGATCCGGCCCTGCTTTCCCGTCCCGCCCGGCAGCTTCACGATGTTATCGACGCGGCAAAGGGCGAGATTGCCATGCACGCGGGCGTCGACAAATCCAGGGTGCATATCCGCATCGACTATTAAAGGGGGCTGATGGGGGGCTGGCCGCCAGCGTCGTCCTCGTCCATCTCCACCGCGATCCAAAAAAAAAGCCGCCCGGCTAGGGGCGGCTTTCTTTTTCAGTCCGCTTGGAAAGCTTAGGCTTCTTCGGCCGGGGCTTCTTCGGTTTCCGTGGCGATTTCGCCCGGCTCCGCATTCGGATCATAATCTTCGGTGAAGCCGCTCTCGTCCTTTTCGAACAGGTCGGCCATCACGTCCACGCCCTGCGCCTGCAACTCGGCCTCTTCGGGCGAGCGTGCGACGTTCACCTGAATGGTGGTCAGGACTTCGGGGTGCAGCGCGACCTTGACGTCGAACAGGCCCAGGGTCTTGATCGGGCGTTCCAGCACGATCATCGCCTTGGTGACGTTGGTAACGCCATCGGCATGCAGTGCTTCGACCACGTCACGCACGGCGACCGAACCATAAAGATGGCCGGCGTTCGACGACTGGCGGATCAGGACGATCTGCTTGCCGTTGACGCCTTCGGCAGCCTTTTCAGCGTCGCCACGGCGGGCGGCGTTGTCGGCTTCAATCTTCGCGCGGTTGGCTTCGAAGACCTTCTTGTTGGCGTTGTTGGAGCGCAGCGCCTTCTTGTTGGGCAGCAGGAAGTTACGAGCGTAACCGTCCTTCACGGTGACGACGTCACCGATGGCGCCCAGCTTCTCGATCCGTTCGAGGAGAATGATTTCCATGAGTCTTACTCCCTCACTTCACGATGTAGGGCAGCAGGCCCAGGTGACGGGCGCGCTTGATGGCCTGGGCCAGCTCGCGCTGCTTCTTGGCGGAAACCGCGGTGATGCGGCTGGGGACGATCTTGCCGCGCTCGGACACGAAGCCCTGGAGCAGACGGACGTCCTTGTAATCGATCTTCGGCGCATCCTTGGCGGCGAAGGGGCAGCTCTTGCGGCGGCGGAAAAACGGGCGTGCCATGTTTCAGATCTCCTTATTCGCCAGCCGGGGCGTCTTCGCGGTCGCGGCGCGGGCCACGATCTTCGCGAAGGCCACGGTCACCACGATCGCCACGGGGACCGCGATCACCGCGCTCGGAGCGTTCCTGCTTGCGCATCATGACCGACGGGCCGGTTTCCAGTTCATCGACCTTGACGGTCATGTAGCGGATGATGTCTTCGTTGATCTGGGTCTGGCGCTCCAGTTCCGCGACGACGCCGGCGGGGGCGTCGATGTTCAGCATCACATAGTGAGCCTTGCGGTTCTTGGCGATCTTGTAGGCGAGGCTGCGCAGGCCCCAGGTCTCGACCTTGGTAACCTTGCCGTCATTATCCTCGACGATCTTGGTGGCGGTTTCCGCCAGTGCGTCCACCTGCGCCTGTGCCAGATCCTGGCGCGCAAGGAACACATGCTCGTAAAGAGCCATGGGTATTGCCTCATCTGTTGGCCGATCGCTGACGTCCACCCCATGTGGAACGCCCCTCCGGCTGTCGTCTCAAACAGTCTATCGCCTGCCGCGAGTCACCCCCGTGGCATGCGAAGCGGGGCCTATGGCGCAAACATGGCCCAAAGGCAAGCGGATGCTGGCCTGTGATCCGGTGTCAGCGGCGATGCATCTCCGCCGATCCGATGAAATGGGCGCGGGTCGATGCGCTGGCCTGGTCGAGCAGGGCAGCGACTTTGTCCTTCAGGCGGTCGGAGGGCCGGGCGGGATCGTCATAGGCCATGCCCCAATTGCCGAATTCGCGTTCGTCGATGACGGATTCGCGCAACTTCACCACGCCCCGGTGCCGCTCGTCGCGGCAGATGCGTTCGTAGGTGCTTTCCACGGCTAGGCGAGGTCCTTCGAGAACCTGGATGAAGCGTTTGCCGTTGAACAGCAGCAGCCCCGTGACGTCCGCCATCCTGTTCCGGACACCCGCGGCACGCGCGATTGCAGCGCACTGGTCCGCCGAGACAGCCCCCTGGGCGCTGCTGATATACATGATCTGGTACAAGGACATATATTTCCCGAATGAAGACGCCCCCCGGCGTGGCTATGCCACTGAAACGCTTTCCAATTCGTATTTAACTTCGATCATGAAAAAGCGCCCCGGGGGAGAGAGAGCCCGGAGCGCTTGTCCGCCTGATGGTGGCGGATGATTAGCGGATGGCGCTGCCGATCACAGCGCCGATGATGCCGCTGGTAAGTGCAACCAGGACGGCGTCATTGCCCGACCGGACCCACTGATACCCACGCGGCGGGGTGTTCAGGCGGTAATCGCGATAGTTGTTGATCACGCGATAATTGGCTGCATGGCGGCGGTCGAAACGCTGGCCCTTGGCCCAGCGGCGATGGTCATTCTTGCGCACCACGGTCTTTTGCTTGACCACGGTGCGGCCATTAGGCCCCTGCTTCACGACGCGGTGGACCTCACGGTGGGGCGCGGCCTGCGCCTGCGTGGCGACCAGCGGGCTTGCGACCATGGTGGTTGCGGCCAGGCTCATCAGCAGCTTCTTGATCATGTCATGTGCTCCTTGCTTAAATCCCTTGCGCCGATGGTCCGGCGTTGAAGACAGATTTAGGCGGGAGTTGTCGCAAAGCTGTGCCGGGCAGCGGACTTAAGTGTCGGAAATTGTAACAGGTCCTCACTCATGCCGAAGCGCGTCGATGGGATTGAGCGCGGCAGCGCGCCGGGCAGGAAAATAGCCGAACACCACGCCGATCGCCGCCGAAAAGAGAAAGGCGATCAGGTTCACCTTCGGGTCGAAGATGAAGGGCACCTGCATCAGCGGCGCAATGGCGACAGATGCGATGAGGGCGAGGAACAGCCCGATCAGCCCGCCCAGGCAGGACAAGACGATTGCTTCGACCAGGAATTGCATCAGCACCTCGCGGGCGACCGCGCCGATGGCAAGGCGGATGCCGATCTCACGGGTGCGCTCCGTCACCGACACCAGCATGATGTTCATGATGCCGATGCCGCCCACCAGCAGGGATATGGCCGCGACCGCCGCGACGATCTGCGTCAATATCGTGGTAGTGCCGGTCAGCGTGTCGCTTATCTGCTTGGTGTCGAAGACGTTGAAATTATCCTCCGCGCCCGGCTTTATCTTCCGTCGCTCGCGCACCAGATCCTCCAGGCTCGCCTGCACGGTGGAGGTGTCATAGGCGTCGTCCACGGCGACCAGGATCTGGCTGATGTCGCGGTCGCCGGTGAAGCGGCGCTGGACGAACTTGATCGGCATGACGACGACATCATCCTGGTCGCCAAAGCCGCCTTGCCCGCGCGTCGCCAACGCGCCGATCACCTGACAGGACACGCCCTTGATGCGCAGTCGCTTGCCGACCGGGTCGCTGCCCTGGAACAGGTTGGTGCGCACGGTATTGCCGATGATGCAGACAGGCTTTCCGGCCTCTTCCTCATCGGGCAGGAACAGTCGGCCGGTATCCACCTTCCAGCTTTGCACTTCGAAATAGGCGGCGGTGGTGCCGTAGACGGTCGTTGACCAGTTGGAACCTTCGTAAATGGCGGTGCCGCTCGACTGGACCAGCGGCGCGACGGCGCGCACGCCGGTCAGCTGGTTTTCGATGGCGGTGAGGTCTGCCGGCTTGAAGTCGGGCGGACGTGGGCCGCCGCCGCCGCGGCCGAAACCCTGTCCGGGACGAAGCTGCAGGACGTTGGCGCCCAGCGAACTGATCTGTTCCCGGACGGCGGCGGTCGCGCCATTGCCCAGCGTCACCATGGTGACGACCGCCGCCACGCCGATGATGATGCCCAGCGTCGTCAGGAAACTGCGCAGCTTGTGCCGGTTGATCGCGCGAAAGGCGAGGATGACAGTTGTGCCTAGCATGGGTTCGCCTCGCGATGTTCAGGCGCGGGTGAGGGGCGAATCGTCATGCCGCCAGTCCTCGCTCCGTCCGCTCCACATGCCCGTCCTTGAAATGCACGATGGTCCGGGCAAAGGCCGCCATGTCGGGTTCGTGGGTGACCATCAGCACGGTGATACCGCTACTCCTGTTCAGGTCCGTCAGCAGTTCCATGATCTCGATGGACCGTTCCGAATCAAGGTTGCCGGTCGGCTCGTCGGCCAGAAGCACCGCGGGCTGGGTGACGATTGCGCGGGCAATGGCGACGCGCTGCTGCTGACCGCCGGACAGTTCGGCAGGGGTGTGATCCCACCACTCCTTCAGCCCCACCTTGTCGAGCGCCGCCATGCCCGAATCGTAGCGGGTCTTCTTGTCCTCGCCGCGATACAGCAGGGGCAGTTCGACATTTTCCAGCGCGGTGGTGCGCGACAGCAGGTTGAACCCCTGAAACACGAAGCCGAAATAGCGCCGCCGCAGCAGCGCGCGTTGATCGCGGTCCAGCGTTTCCACATGGCGGCCCTTGAACAGGAACTCGCCGGCGGTCGGCACATCAAGGCAGCCCAGGATGTTCATCGTCGTCGATTTGCCGGAGCCGGACGGTCCCATGACCGCGACGAAGTCACCCTCCGCAATGTCGAGGTCAATGCCCTTCAGCGCCGCGAACGCGGTTGGTCCCGAGCCATAGACCTTCGTCACGCCGCGCAGCGAGATGATCGGATCGGCCATCCTGTCAGGCGCCGTTCTGGCGGCCGGTGCCACGCGGTTGGCCGCCCTGGCCGTTGCGGTCCCGCTGCTGGCCGCCACCGTTCGAGCTGTCCTCTGCTGGCTGTTCCTGCCCTGCCGCAAGCTGGCCGGTGATGACGCGCATGCCGGGCTTCAGGTCGCCGCTGGTGATGACCGTGCGTGATCCATCGCTGGCGCCGACGACCACCTGCACCGGTTTGGGATTGCCGTCGGCGTCCACGACATAGACCGTCTGGCTGCTGCCGACGCCCAGGGTGACCTGCCGCGCATTGCCACGGCGGAAGCGCCGTGGGCCGGGCACGATCTGGCTCGTGATGCCGCCGCCTTCCGCCGCGCCGCTGCTCGGCTTGAAGCGCAGGGCGGCGTTGGGGATGAGCAGTACGTCGTTCAGTTTCTGCGTCACGATATCTGCGGTCGCGGTCATGCCGGGTCGCAGCGTCTCGTCCTTGTTATCCACGGCCAACACTGCGGTGTAGGCGACGACGGTGCCGGTGGTGCTGGCGGTCGTGCTGCTGCCGGAGGTGGAGGATAAGGAACTGCTCGACGCGTTGGAGCCTACATTGACGCGCGTCACCCGCGCGGGGAAACTGCGGCCGGGGAAGGCATCGACGGCGAAGGTCGCTTCCTGTCCGTCCTTCACCTGACCGACGTCTGCCTCGTCCACCGAAACCTCAACCTCCATCTGTGTCAGGTCTTCAGCAATGGTGAAGAGGACAGGGGCGTTGAGCGATGCCGCGACGGTCTGGCCCGGCTCGATATTGCGGGACAGCACGACGCCGGTCACGGGGGACACGATCTGCGCGATCGACAAATTGGTTTGTGCTGTCGAAAGCTGCGCGCGGGCGACATCGACCTGCGCCTGCTGCGCCCGCAGATTGCCCAGCGCCGACTGATAGTCCGCACGCGCCGCGTCCAGCTCCGTCTTGGCGGGCACGCGCCCGCCGGACAGGCGAAAGACATTCAGCTGCCGGTCCAGCGTTGCCTTCGCCAGCGCGACCTGCGCCTGTGCCTGCGCCACGCTGGCCTGCGAAGCCGACACCTGCGCCCGGTTCTGGTTGATCGTATCGACAAGCCGTCTGGTATCCAGCTCGGCAAGCCGCTGCCCTTTGGTGACCCGGTCATTCACATCGACATAGACCTGCGTGATCTTGCCCGACTGTTCGGAACCGACATCGACCTGATTGATGGGTTTCAGATTGCCCGTCGCCGACACCGTGACGGTCAGGTCGCCGCGTCGCACCTCCCGCGTCGCGAAATTCGGTTGGTCACTGCCCGAAAAGCAGCGGGCCAGAAGCAGAATGGCGATCAACAGCGCAACGCCGATCGCGCCGCGTATCACCCATTTGCGCCACGGCTTTTCCGGCGGCGTGCCGAGAAAATCGTCCAGATCCTGGTCCTTGCTCACATCATTGCTCATTCGGGCGGGTGTCCATATTCTGCCAGCCGCCGCCCAGCGCATTATAAAGCTGGGCGATGGCCAGGACCTCGTCGGCCTGCGCGGCGGCAAGGCTGTTGCGCGCGTTCAGCAGGGTGTTTTCGCTGGTGGAAAGCGTCTGAAAGTCGATCAGTCCCGCCTGATACTGGCTGCGCGCCAGGATCGCGGCATTGCTCGACGCTTCGAAGGCGGTGCGGAACTCCGCCGCCCGCAGGCGCGCGCTGGTCAGCGATGCCATGGCGTTTTCCACATCCTCCAGCGCCAGAAGCACGCTCTGCTTGTAGGCGGCGAAGGCACCATCGGCGGCCGCCTTTTGCGACCTGACCTGCGAGGCAAGCCGACCGCCATCGAAAATGACCTGCGCGACATTGGCGAACACGCTGCCGGTAATCAGGTCGAACAGACCTTTGATTGCTGTCGCGTTAGTGCCGATATTCCCGCTGATGCCCAGCGATGGATAAAGTTGCGCCTGAGCCACCCCGATCCTTGCTGTGGCGGCGGCCAGCGCTCGTTCGGCGCTGCGCACATCGGGCCGCTGGCGCAGCGTATCGGCGGGAATGCCGGTGGCGATATCGCTGGCGGCGGTGGGGATAGGCGCTGCTGTTTCCAGCGTGCGGGTCGCCTCGCCCGGCGCCTGCCCGGTGAGTACAGCGATGCGATTGAGGCTGCCGCGCCGGCTGGCCTCCAGCTGCGGGATGGTCGCGTTGGTCTGGGCCAGTTGCGCCCGCGCCTGCTGCTCGTCGAGCGAGGAGACCAGCCCCGCCTGCAAGCGCCACCGGGCGATGTCGAAATTGTCCTGCTGCACCGCCTGCGTTTCCCGCGCGATGCGCAGTTGCTCCTGCGCCTGCCGCGCCTGCACATAGTTGGTGACGAGTTCGGCGATGATCGTCATCCGCACATTGGCAAGATCATATCCCGACGCGGCGAGATCAGCCCGCGCGGCCTCGGCGGAACGGGACAGTTCGCTGAACAGGTCGATCTGCCAACTCGCGTTGGCGCCCAAGGAATAGCTGCTGCTCCACTTGCCCTCGCCGGTGGAGACGACGACGCCATCCACGACCCGCGTGCCGCCGCCGCGATTCGAATAGTTGCGGCCGCCTGAACCCGATCCGGTCACTTGCGGCAGGAAGGAAGCATTCGCCTGCCGCAGGGATTCGCGCGCCTGCCGCAACCGCGCCTGCGCCTGCACTATGTCCAGATTGCTGGCGACTGTCTGGTCGATCAGGCTGCTGAGCGCCGGATCGTTGAGGCGCGTCCACCATGTCGCCAGCGCAGCCTGGTCGACCGGCGCATTGCCGCCCTGGCTGTATGCGGCCGGCACGCCGAGCGTCGCAGGCGGCGGCGCCTTATAGTTCGGGCCGGAGGCACAGGCGGACAGGGCCAGCGCGGTCCCGGTGATCCAGGCAATGCGATATCGCACCTTTTCCTTATACTCCGTCGTCGTTAAAGGGACGCGACCTTGGGGGTGGAGGCGGTCCAGTGTGGGGAAACTGCCGAAACGTGCCGGATGCCTCAACGGCATTTGTGTCTCAAAGTGTAACGATCTTGAAAAGCGGCGCTTTTGTGGGCGTCCTTGCATCAGAGGGTGAATGATGAGGGCATTTCTTTTTCCGGGGCAGGGCAGTCAGTCGGTGGGCATGGGCAAGGCGCTGGCCGATGCAAGCCCCGCCGCGAGGGAGTTGTTTCAGGAGGTCGATGACGCCCTGTCGCAGCATTTGTTCCGCATCATGGTGGAAGGCCCGGAAAGCGACCTGACCCTCACCGAGAATGCGCAACCCGCGATCATGGCGAACGCCCTTGCTACGCTGCGCGTGATGCAGCGGGAGGGCGGCTTTTCGCTGGCGGAAAAGGGTGACTTCGTCGCCGGTCACAGCCTGGGCGAATATAGCGCACTCTGCGCCGCCGAAGCATTCGACATTGGCACGACGTCGCGGCTGTTGAAGCTGCGCGGGCGGGCAATGCAGGCGGCGGTGCCAGTGGGTGAAGGCGCGATGGCCGCCTTGCTGGGCGCAGACATCGAAAAAGCGCAGGCGCTGGCCGATGCGGCTGCCGAAGGCGAAGTGTGTACTGTCGCCAATGACAATGACCCGACGCAGGTCGTCATCTCCGGTCATCGCGGCGCGATCGAGCGCGCCGTGGCACTGGTGAAGGAACATGGCATCAAGCGCGGCGTCCTGCTGCCCGTATCCGCGCCTTTCCACTGCCCACTGATGCAGCCCGCCGCAGATGCGATGGAACAAGCACTGGGCAAGGCGACGATCAACACGCCGCTGCTCCCGGTCTACGCCAACGTGCTCGCCGCGCCGATCGCCGATCCCGAAGACATAAAGGCGCGCCTGGTCGAACAGGTGACCGGCCGCGTCCGCTGGCGTGAATCGGTCGCCGCGATGTGGGAAGCGGGCGTCACCGACTTCGTCGAACTGGGCGGCAAGGTGCTCGGCCCGATGGTAAAGCGCATCGCCCCCGACGCGACCGTGCGCAGCGTGGTGACGATGGACGACATCGAGGCGGCGTTGAGCGCCTTCTGAAAAGACAAGGATAAGACACTATGTTCGATCTGACAGGCATGACCGCGCTGGTAACCGGCGCTTCCGGCGGCATCGGGTCCGCCATCGCCCGGGCGCTCGCCGCGCAGGGTGCGACGCTTGCGCTTTCGGGCAGCAATGAAGAGAAGCTGAAAGCCTTCGCGGCGGAATTGGGCGGCGATCACAAGACCCTGGTCTGCAATCTTTCCGATTCCGCTTCGGTCGATGCGCTGGTGCCGCAGGCGGTCGAGGCGCTGGGCGGCAAGATCGACATCCTTGTCAACAATGCCGGCATCACCCGCGATAATCTGGTGATGCGGATGAAGGATGATGAATGGTCGGACGTCATCTCCGTCAATCTGGAAGCCGCGTTCCGCCTCGCTCGCGCGGCCGCCAAGCCGATGATGAAGGCGCGCTTCGGCCGCATCATTTCAATCACCTCGATCGTCGGCGTCACCGGCAATCCGGGCCAGAGCAATTACGCAGCGTCGAAGGCGGGCATCATCGGCATGTCGAAGTCGCTGGCCCAGGAACTGGCCAGCCGCGGTATCACCGTGAACTGCGTCGCGCCCGGCTTCATTCGCTCCGCCATGACCGATGCGCTCAACGACGCGCAGAAGGGCGCGATCCTGCAAAAAATCCCCGCCGGGGATCTTGGCAATGGTCAGGATATCGGCGCTGCCGTCGTCTATCTCGCCAGCCGCGAAGCAGGCTATGTCACCGGCCAGACGCTGCATGTGAATGGCGGCATGGCGATGATCTGAGGCCGCAGCGATTCGAGCGCCTTTCCCGCCTTCTCCCGTTTGCAACAGGATGGCCTTATGTCATCCCGGTACAAGGAGCAGGCTGGAATCGTGCTTTTCTATCGTTTCTTGCCTCTTGCCTCTGCCGGGGCTTGGCTCTAGGGCATGCCTTAACAGATATTCACAACCATCAACGATACCCAGTAAAAAGGACCACTCATGAGTGAGACCGCGGATCGCGTTAAGAAAATCGTCGTCGAACATCTGGGCGTCGAAGCCGAAAAGGTGACCGAGGATGCAAGCTTCATCGACGATCTGGGCGCAGACAGCCTGGACATCGTTGAGCTGGTGATGGCTTTCGAAGAAGAATTCGGCGTCGAGATCCCCGACGATGCGGCTGAGAAGATCGCCACCGTCAAGGACGCGATCGACTATATCGACAGCAAGCAGTAAGAGCGTTTCGCGGCTCGCCTGCAATGGCAGGGCCGCATGCGTTTGGAAGGAAATGGCTCCTCCTGTCCGGCAGCACCGGGTCTTGGGGAGCCTTTTCGTATCTGGACCGCCGTTCACAACCGCTGTCGAAGCGGCTAAGGAGCGGCGCAAGCCTTAAGAAGATTTTCGGAGCAGATATATGCGTCGCGTCGTCGTAACCGGCCTTGGCATGGTGAGCCCCTTGGGCGGAGATGTTGAAACCACCTGGAAGAACATCCTCGCGTCCAGATCCGGCGCGGCCACGATCGCGCGCTTCGACGCCAGCGAATATAAGTGCCGCATCGCCTGCGAAGTGAAGCCCGCAGACCATGAATATGGCTATGATCCCTCGTACGACGTCGATCACAAGATTCAGCGGCAGGTCGATCCCTTCATCGTCTATGGCATCTCCGCCGCCAGCCAGGCGCTGCGCGACGCGGGCCTGGACAATATGTCGGAGGAAGAACGGCTGCGCGCAGGCTGCTCCATCGGTTCGGGCATCGGCGGTCTGCCGGGCATCGAAAGCGAATCGCTGGTCCTGGCGAACAAGGGCCCCAGCCGCGTGTCGCCGCACTTCGTGCATGGCCGCCTCATCAACCTGATTTCCGGCCAGGTCTCGATTAAATATGGCCTGATGGGTCCGAACCATGCGGTCGTCACCGCATGTTCGACCGGCGCCCACTCGATCGGCGACGCCGCGCGCATGATCGCCATGGATGACGCCGACGTCATGCTGGCGGGCGGCGCGGAAAGCGCGATCTGTCCGATTGGCATCGCCGGTTTCGCGCAAGCGCGCGCCTTGTCCACCGCCTTCAACGACACGCCGGAAAAGGCGTCGCGCCCCTACGACGTCAACCGCGACGGCTTCGTCATGGGCGAAGGGGCGGGCGTGGTCGTGCTCGAAGAATATGAGCATGCCAAGAAGCGCGGCGCGCGTATTTATGCCGAGGTCATCGGCTACGGCCTGTCTGGCGATGCCTATCATGTCACGGCCCCTCATCCGGAGGGCAGCGGCGGATACCGCTCGATGGAAATGGCGCTCAGGAAGTCCGGCCTCAGCCTTGCGGATATCGACTACGTCAACGCGCACGGCACTTCCACCCCGCTCGGCGACGAATTGGAACTGGGCGCGGTGAAGCGCCTGTTCGGCGACAATATCGCGACCATGTCGATGAGCAGCACCAAGTCCGCCATCGGTCATCTTCTGGGCGGCGCGGGCGCGGTGGAGAGCATTTTCTGCATCCTCGCGATGCGCGACCAGATCGTTCCGCCGACGCTGAACCTTGATGAACCCAGCGAAAGCTGCGCGGGCGTCGATCTGGTCCCCCATGTCGCCAAGGAGCGCAAGGTGCGCGCGGTGCTCAACAACAGCTTCGGCTTTGGCGGCACCAACGCGTCGCTTATCATGAAGGCGATCTGATAATCCATGCGGCGGTTCGGGCTTGCCATCCTCGCGATCGGCCTGGCCGTCGCCGCTTTCGTGGCGTTCCGTTTCGTCTATGGCTGGTCGGAAGCTGGCCCCGCGCCGCGTGATATCACCGTCCTCGTGCCCGAAGGCGCGACCGTCGCTGACACGGCGGTGCTGCTGAAGCAGGCGGGCGTCGTGCGGTCGGCAGACGCCTTCCTGACACGCACCAAGGTTTTCGGGCGCGGCAAGTCGATCAAGGCGGGCGAGTTCCTGATCCCCAAGGGCGCCAGCAATTCCGAGATTTTCTCGATTCTTCAGAGTGGCAAGACGCTGGCCCGGCTCGTGACGATCCCGGAAGGCATGCCGTCCATCCTCGTCCATGAACGGTTGATGGCGAACGACCAGCTGACAGGCGAGGTCGCCATTCCGGCAGAGGGCAGCGTCCTCCCCGACAGCTATGCTTTTGACAAGGGCGAAAGCCGCGCCGCCGTGCTGAAACGGATGCAGGACGCCATGACGCGCACGCTCGCCAAGCTATGGGCCGAACGCGCCCCCAACACGGCGGCCAAGTCGCCTGAGCAAGCGATCATCCTCGCCAGCATCGTGGAAAAGGAAACCGGCGTGCCATCCGAAAGGCCGATGGTCGCGGGCGTTTATGGCAATCGCCTGAAAACCGGCATGATGCTTCAGGCGGACCCGACGATCATCTACCCCATCACCAAGGGCAAGCCGCTCGGCCGCCGCATCAAGAAATCAGAGATCGCGGCGGTCAACGACTATAACACCTATGCCATGACCGGCCTGCCCAAGGGACCGATCGCCAATCCCGGCCGCCTGTCGATCCTGGCGGTCCTGCATCCCGCCGAGACAAAGGCGCTCTATTTCGTCGCGGACGGAAAGGGCGGCCACATTTTCGCCGACACGCTGGACCAGCATAACCAGAATGTCCGCAAATGGTTCGAAATCCGCCGCGCGCGGGGGGAGCTTTGAGGGCGGGCGTAAAAGGCGGTCTCTGATCGTTGGTTGACCCGGAATGGCGAGCGTCTGCTCACCACCAATTGCGGTCCTTATTCTCCCTCTCGCTGGCGGGAGGGGGGCTAGGGGGTGGGCCTGAAGGTTGCGACGGCCCACCCCGCTGCGACTAAATTCGCTCCGCTCATTAAGTCTCGCTGCCCCTCCCGCAAGCGGGCGGGGAATGGGTAAGCTGCCGGTCCGCAATCCACCCTTTCACGGCATGGCAGCCGACCCAGAGCCGGACGCACCCTCTCCGGAAGGCGTCAATGCAAACCTACCGCAAAATCCCCTTCGCCCGGCATCCTCGCGCGTAAAGCCACTGCCCCACCGCGATCGCCAAGATCACTGCGGGAAATACGGCAGCGCCCGCGCCCTTCACCGCCAGCAAATCCGTACCCAGAAAGCTGTATCCGAACTGCACCGCCACGGCGATCACCGACAGCAGGAACAGGCCCACCGCCGCCGCCTTCCGCATCAGCAGCAGCACCGCCCCCGCCGCACCCGCGCCCACAGCCAGGGCATAGGCACCCCACGCCCATCCCGGCATCCCTGCAAATATCCGCGCCGTATAGGGATCGCTTTTCGCCAAAGCCTTCAGATCGGCCGTATACTGCATGACGAACGCTGCCGCGCCGATCAGATTCCACAGCAGCAGAACAAGCGCCATGATCGTGAAGGATCGTGAAGTCGACATGCGTGTTTCCCCCTGCATGATGCCCTTTGCGCCTTGGTGGCGGAGCGAGCATATAGAGGTCGGTGCGGGCGCGAAAGCGTGCGCCCTTACAGGGAGATATGACGATGCTGGGACGTTCCGTGCCTGATGTGACGCTGAAAACCCGCGTGCGCGACGAAAGCGTCGGAGGGCCCAATCCCTTCCGCTGGGAAGATGTCCAGACCGGCGATCTGTTCAAGGGCAAGCGCGTGGTCGTCTTTTCGCTGCCGGGCGCTTTCACCCCGACCTGCTCGACCGAGCAATGCCCCGCCTTTGAACGTTTCTACGACGATTTCAAGGCACTCGGCGTCGATGAAGTCTATTGCGTTTCGGTCAACGATGCTTTCGTCATGTACCAGTGGGGCAAGCATCTGGGCGTCAGGAATGTGAAGTTGCTGCCCGATGGGTCGGGCGATTTTACCCGCCGCATGGGCATGCTGGTGAAGAAGGATCATCTTGGCTTTGGCGACCGCAGTTGGCGTTATGCCATGGTCGTCGATGATGGCCGGGTCGTCGCCTGGTTCGAGGAGCCGGGCATCAACGACATTGGCGAAGATGACGACCCCTATGGCGAAACCCGGCCGGAACCGGTGCTGGAGTGGTTGAAGGAGCATGCCGCTGGCTGATCCGTCCGGGGCAGGGGCGCCAATCATCCTGACGGCGCTCATGGGCGCGGAGGATTTTGCCTGGGCGGACGCATTGCGGCGGGCGCATTTTCCGCCCGAACGCAATCGCGTGCCCGCGCATGTTACGCTGTTCCATCATCTGCCGCCCTCGCTGCTGCCGGAACTGTCCGCGCGCATGAAGCAGCTTTGCGCGGCGTCGCCGCCCCTTGCGATGATCGATGGCGTCCGCATGCTGGGCCGTGGCGTTGCGTTCGACCTGCGCAGTGACGGATTGCTGGTGATATGGGATGAACTGGCCCACGCCTTCACCGGCCTGTTGACCCCGCAGGATCAGGCGCGTCCCCGTTTCCATATCACAGTGCAGAACAAGGTGGAGCCCGCTATCGCCCGCACCTTGGCGGAGCAGCTTAAGGCGGACTTTCGCCCCCGCCAGCTCAGGATCGCGGGCCTCGCCGCCTGGCATTATCGCGAGGACGGCAGTTGGGATCTGGCGAAGAAGACCAGCTTCCGGTCGGCGCGCATCCGCACCTAACTCCGGCCGCGGATTTCCGGGACTGGCGAAATATGTGAGCGGGCGCGGTGGTGGGGAAAGGCGTGGTATTCCGCCGGAACCTTGATCCGCCCGGCCGGCGCGCCTACACCGCGTCCATGAGCTATGCCCCCTATCCGGCGCTCCGCCTGCGCCGCACCCGCGCCGCTGCCTGGAGCCGCGCCATGCACGCCGAAATCCGCCTTCATCCCAGCGACCTGATCTGGCCGCTCTTCGTCACCGAAGGGCAGGAGGTGGAAGAGCCGATCGCTTCATTGCCCGGCGTGTCGCGCTGGTCCGTGGACGGGATAGTGGCCCGCGCGAAAGAAGCCCGTGACGCAGGCATTCCCTGCCTTGCGCTGTTCCCCAATACGCAGCCGGACCGGCGCAGCGATGACGGAGCCGAGGCGCTAAACCCCGACAATCTCATGTGCCGCGCCATCCGCGCGATCAAGGATGCGGTGCCGGAAATCGGCGTACTGACCGATGTGGCGCTCGACCCCTATACCGCCCATGGTCAGGACGGGCTGCTCGATGAAGCGGGCTATGTCCTCAACGACGCGACCATCGACGTGCTCATCGGCCAATCGCTCAATCAGGCGGCGGCTGGCGCGGACATCATCGCGCCCAGCGACATGATGGACGGCCGCGTCGGCGCGATCCGCGAGGCGCTGGAGGAAGAAGGCCATGCCAATGTGCAGATCATGGCCTATGCCGCCAAATATGCGAGCGCCTTCTACGGCCCGTTCCGCGACGCGGTCGGCTCCAGCGGCCTGCTGAAGGGCGACAAGAAAAGCTATCAGATGGACCCGGCGAACAGTGAGGAGGCGCTACGGGAAGTGGCGCTTGACCTGGCCGAAGGCGCGGACAGCGTCATGGTGAAGCCGGGCCTGCCCTATCTCGACATCATCGCGCGCGTGAAGGACCGGTTCGAAGTGCCCGTATTCGCCTATCAGGTGTCGGGAGAATATGCGATGATTGAGGCCGCTGCCGCTGCGGGTGCAGGGGATCGCGACGCTCTGGTGCTGGAAACGCTGCTGGCGTTCAAGCGCGCCGGATGCTCGGGCGTCCTGACCTATCATGCGCTGCACGCCGCGCGGCTTCTGGGAGCCTGACACAATGCCTGATCACCCGCACGCCGCTCATTCCGACCATCCCGGCGCGACCATCCTGCCCTTTGCCGGCAAGACGCCGATCATCCACCCCAGCGCCTTTATCGCGCCGGGCTGCCGCATCATCGGCAATGTGGAAATCGGGCCGGACGCCAGCATCTGGTATAATTGCGTGGTTCGCGGCGACGTGAATGCGATCCGTATCGGCGCGCGGACGAACATCCAGGACGGCAGCGTCATCCACTGCGATGGCCCGGATGCCAGCCGCCCGGAAGGCTGGCCCACCATCATCGGCGATGATGTGCTGATCGGTCACATGGCCATGATTCACGGTTGCGAATTGAAGGACCGCGCCTTTGTCGGTCTGGGCGCTGTCGTCATGAATGGCTGCATCGTCGAAAGCGACGCAATGCTGGCGGCGGGGGCATTGCTGTCGCCTGGAAAGACGATCCTCCACCGCCAGCTTTGGGCGGGCCGCCCGGCCAAATATATGCGTGACCTGACCGACGAAGCGCTCATCGACATGCGCGAGGGCGTGGACCGCTATGTCCATAACGCAAAAGCACACAAGGGCGCGTTGAAGGGGGCTGTTACACCCTAGAGGTTCAAGGCTGCGTCAGCCGACTTTTGATGGCGTCGAGGCGGTCGTTCTGCGAATCGACGATGGCGAGGGCGGCTTTCCGCGCGGTGTCGATCTGATCGACCGTGCCTTCGGCCTTCCCCTCGGCCAGCGCGTTGCTGCGCTGGACATATAGCGTGTCCAGGCTGGCAAGGGCCGACACGCTGTCGTTACGCGCCGCTTCCAGCGCGCTGATGGCGGTATGGGCGGACACCCACGCCTCGCTCGACACTGCGGAACCGGTTGCCGCCCGCGTGGTCCGGTCGGCGGCGGGCCATGCCTTGTCGAAGGCTTCGTTACCGGCCTGCGCCTGGCGGGCGAGCCGATCGACCTGCGCCTGCACGGCGGGGTCGGCCTCCGCTGCTACGGACGCGGTGGGGGCTTCGCCCACCGGCGCATTTTCCACCGCCCGCTTGGCGAGCGAGGGATAACCCGTCAGCGTCCCCGCGCAGCCGGAAAGGAAAAGGGCGAAAGTGGGGAGCAGCCGACGCAGGATCATCGCGTTGATCTAGGGCGGGAAAGGGCCGCGCGCAATGGCGTCAGCGCGGCAACGCCGCCGCCGTGCGAGCCAGCGCCTCGATCTTCGCAGGGTCGATTGGGCCTTTGGGCACGACCCAGCTGCCGCCGACGCATTTGACGAAGGGTTCGGCCAGCCATTTCGGCGCGCTTTCCGCCGTAATGCCACCGGTGGGGCAAAAGCGCGCCATATGCAGCGGCGCGGCCAGCGCCTTCAACGCGGGCAGGCCACCGGAGGTCTCCGCTGGAAAGAATTTGAAGTGCGTAAGGCCAAGGTCCAGCCCCCGCATGATGTCCGCCGCCGTCGCCGTGCCCGGCAGGAACGGGATGCGCGCCGCCACTGCTGCCTTGCCCAGCGGTTTGGTAAGGCCGGGGCTGACGATGAAGCGCGCGCCCGCCTCCATCGCGGCGTCCAGCTGCGAAGGGTTCAGCACCGTGCCCGCGCCCACCACCGCGCCGTCCACCTTCGCCATCTCACGGATCACGTCCAGCGCGGCGGGGGTGCGCAGCGTAACTTCCAGCGCGGGCAGGCCGCCCTTCACCAGAGCCTGCGCGAGGGGCAGGGCGTCCTCTACCCGATCGACCACCAGCACCGGAATGACCGGCGCCAATTCCATGACCTGTTCAACGCTCAGCGACATTATTTCTTCTCCCGAAAGGCGGCGGCAGCGCCATAGAGGCCAATCTCTTCGTGCAGGGCGAGGCGGATCGGCACGGTCGCCATCAGGCTTTCAAAACGACCCTTGGCCTTGAAACGCCGATGAAAGCCGCTCTGGGGCAGCAGTTCGCGCATCCGTTGCGTCAGCCCCCCGGCCAGCACCACGGCGTGCGGCCCCTGCGCGAGCGCGAGGTCACCGACGACCGAGCCGTAGCAAAGGCAGAAGCGGTCAAACGCTGCGCGCGCGAATTCGTCCGTGCCATCAATCGCCGCCTGCCACAGTTCGGCATCCTCCATCAGCATGACGCGGTCATGGCCGATGGTCGCCATCGCCTTGTAGATATTGTTGAGGCCCGGCCCCGACACGAGGCGTTCGGTCGATACGCGCAGGAATTTGTCGCGCAGATAGGTCAGGATCTTTTCTTCCAGCGGGTCGAGCGGCGCGAAATCCAGATGTCCGCCCTCGGTCGCGATCACATGCGGTTCGCCATCGTCGAACGCAATCATGGAGACGCCAAGGCCCGTGCCCGGCCCTACCACCGTGACTCCGCCATCTTCGGGAAAAGGCCGGTCCTCGCCGAACAGCAGCGGCAGATTGTCCTTGGGTAGCCGCGCGACGGCGTGGGCCACCGCTTCGAAATCATTGACGAGCCGCATCTGCTTGAGGCCCAGTTCCTCGTCCAGCGTATCGGGCCGGATCATCCAGCTGCTGTTGGTCAGCTTGATGACGTCACGCCCGATCGCGGTGGCAAAGGCGATCGACGCTGCCTTGGGCAGGTCGCCGCCTTCGTCCCGGACATAGGCCGCCCAGCAGGCCTGCAGGCTGGGGAAGTCCGCAACCTTGTATTTGCGCACCTTGCCCAGCGTCGGCACATTGCGCGCGCTCAGCTTCGCGCGGGCAAAGCGGGCGTTGGTGCCACCAATGTCGGCGGCGATGATGTCGGTCATTCGGGGCATCCCATCATTCATCGTCATGCCAGCGAAAGCTGGCATCTCAATCGCCGGGTACGGACCAGCGCCACAAGATCCCAGCCTTCGCTGGGATGACGTTCCTCACAATTCAGTTTCCATCGCCGCCAGCACCGGCGACGCGCCCTGTTCCGCAAGGTCGCTATGGCGCCGGAACAGCGCAAACAGTTCGCGGCCCGTGTCATAGGGCGCGGGCGGCGGGACGGGCATGTCGCGCGCGTCCCACTCCGCTGCATCGACCAGCGCCTCGACGAGGCCCTTTTCGGCGCAGACGCGCACCATGTCGCCGTCGCGCAGCTTGCCGATCGGCCCGCCGCCCAATGCCTCGGGCGAAAGATGGATCGCCGCTGGCACCTTGCCAGAAGCGCCCGACATGCGCCCATCCGTCAGCAGCGCGACGCGAAAGCCGCGATCCTGCAGCACGCCCAGTGCTGGCGTCAGCTTGTGCAGTTCCGGCATGCCGTTTGCGCGCGGTCCCTGAAAACGCACGACGACGATGACGTCCCGCTCCAGTTCGCCCGCCTTGAATGCGCGGAGCACATCATCCTGGTCGTGGAAGATCGCGGCGGGTGCCTCAATGGTCCAGCGTTCCTTGTCCACCGCGCTCACCTTCATGACGCAGCGGCCCAGATTGCCCGACAGCAGACGCATGCCGCCATCGGGGCTGAAGGGATTGGACACCGGCCGCAGGATCGATTCATCGCGCGAGGCAGGGACGTCGCGCCATTGCAGCGCTTCGTCCTCCAGCACCGGCTCCTTGCCATAATCGGTCAGTCCATCACGCGCGACGGTCAATATGTCCCGGTGCAGCAGCCCATTGTCCAGCAATTCCCGGATCACAACCGACATGCCGCCCGCCGCGTGGAAATGATTCACATCTCCCGCGCCATTGGGATAGACCCGCGCCAGCAACGGCACGACATCGGAAATCTCGGCAAAGTCGGTCCAATCGACATGGATGCCCGCTGCCCGCGCGATCGCGGGCACATGGATCGCATGGTTGGTCGATCCGCCGGTCGCCATCAGGCCGATGATGGCGTTCACGATCGCCTTTTCATCGACGCAGTGGCCCAGCGGCCGGTAATCGTCGCCGTCCCAGCCGATTGCCGCCAGCCGGTGCACTGCCGCCCGCGTCAGTTCGCTGCGCAGCTTGGTGCCGGGATTGACGAAGGACGCGCAGGGCATGTGCAGTCCCATCACTTCCATCATCATCTGGTTGCTGTTGGCCGTGCCGTAGAAAGTGCAGGTGCCCGCGCCATGATAGCTGGCGCTTTCCGATTCCAGCAGTTCTTCCTTGCCGACCTTGCCCTCGGCGTAAAGCTGCCTGATCCGCACCTTTTCCTTGTTGGCAAGGCCTGATGGCATGGGGCCAGCGGGGATCAGGATGGTCGGCAGGTGCCCGAAACGCAGCGCGCCGATCAGCAGGCCCGGCACGATCTTGTCGCATATGCCTAGCAGCGCCGCACCCTCGAACATGGCATGGCTCAACGCCACGGCGGTCGACAGGGCGATGGTGTCGCGGGAAAAAAGCGACAGGTCCATGCCCGCCTGCCCCTGCGTCACGCCATCGCACATGGCGGGTACGCCGCCCGCGACCTGCGCCGTCGCGCCCACTTCGCGCGCCGCGATCTTGATCGCTTCGGGATAGCGGCCATAGGGCTGATGCGCCGACAGCATGTCGTTATAGGCGGTGACGATGCCGATGTTCATTGCACCGCCGGTGCGGATCGCCGGCTTGTCCTCACCGCTCGCGGCAAAGGCATGGGCCAGGTTTCCACAGCTCAACTGCGTGCGATTGGTGCCCGCATCGCGCCCGCGCTCGATCAGGTCGAGATATTGGCAGCGGCGCGACGCGCTACGCTTCACGATGCGGTCGGTGACCTTGGCGATCACCGGATGAAGGTCAGTCATGCCAGCTCGCTCCGTCTCGTTCGATCAGGGCAATGGCTGAGGACGGCCCCCAGTTCCCCGACGCATAGGGCGAAGGCTTGATTCCCGCCTCTTTCCATCCGTCGATGATTGAATCGATCCATGTCCATTGCGCTTCGACCTCGTCGCGGCGCACGAACAGCGTCTGGTCGCCCGCGAGCAGGTCCAGGATCAGCCTTTCATAGGCGATGCGGCGGCGCTGCCCGGCAAATGCGGCGGTCAGTGACACGTCCAGCGCCACTTCCTCCAGATGCACGTCGCGCTCCAGTCCCGGCCTTTTGCTCATGATCAGCAGGCGGATATATTCTTCCGGCTGCAGGTGGATGATCATGGTGTTCGGCTCCAGCCCGCCGTTGCGGCCAAAGATCGAATGGCGGACGGGCTTGAACTGGATCTGGATTTCCGACTGGCGGGTGGGCATCCGCTTGCCGGTGCGCAGATAAAATGGCACGCCCTGCCATCGCCAATTGTCGATATGGGCCTTCAGCGCGACGAAGGTTTCCGTGTCGGACGGCTTGCCCAGCTCATCGGCATAGCCCGTCACGATCTGTCCGCCGACTGCGCCCGGCGCATATTGGCCGCGCACGCTGTTGCTCTTGACCGCGTCGGCCGTCATCGGGCGCAGGGACCGCAGCACCTTCACCTTTTCATCGCGCACCGCCGTCGGGTCCATGCGGGCGGGCGGCTCCATCGCGATGATGGACAGGATCTGCAACACATGGTTCTGGACCATGTCGCGCAGCGCGCCGACGCCGTCATAATAGGAAACGCGCCCTTCCAGGCCCACGGTTTCGCCCACCGTGATCTGGACATGGTCGATCGCCGTCGCATTCCACAATGGTTCGAACATGACATTGCCGAAACGCAGGGCGAGCAGGTTTTGCACCGTTTCCTTGCCCAGATAGTGATCGACGCGGAATATCTGGCTTTCGTCGAACAGCGCGCCGATGCCGTTGTTCACCTCCTTGGAAGAGGCAAGATCCTTGCCGATCGGCTTTTCCATCGCGATGCGCGTCGTCGGCATGATCAATCCCGCCTCGGCAAGTCCCTGTGCCGTGGGCGCGAACAGGGAAGGGGGCGTGGACAGATAGACCGACAGGCCTCCGTCTGCGCGGCCGTCCAGCCGCTCGGCCAGTTTCTTGAACTGTGCCGCATTGCCCGCTTCGACGGGCTGGTAAAAGATAATCGCCCTCAACCGCGTGGCGACTTCCTCGTCATAACGGTCCGTACCGACGAACTTCCGCAGCGCCTCGTCTATGTCGGCGCGAAAGGCCTCGTCGTCCATTTCGGTACGGCCCGATGCGACGATCATGAAGTCTTCAGGCAGCAGGCCGTCGGCCAGTAGATTGTAGAGTGAGGGGAAAATCATGCGGTGCGCCAGATCGCCGGTCGCACCGAATAGCAGGAATGTGGCAGACGGATCGGTCAAAGGATGCCCTTTTCCGTTTTGAGGATATGTCAGGTCTGCACGAAACGGTCCTATAACAGGTGAGTTTCGTTACGCAAGCAAGCTATCCGGGCTGACGGCCTGCCGCAACCGCCTGAAAATCATCTGTGGCGTCCTCGCTGATTTTTGTCTGGACGCTGGCGGCTGATTTTGCCATTTGGCGCCAGCAACCATGCATGCGGGCGTGGTGAAACTGGTAGACGCGCCGGACTCAAAATCCGGTTCCGAAAGGAGTGTCGGTTCGATTCCGACCGCCCGCACCATATCCCTTTGATGGGCCGATGTAAAAATGGCCCGGCAGCATGAAGCCACCGGGCCAGGTGAGCTTTTACATAGTAAAAGCCTCGGGTCGCGGTACGTCTCCTAACGCGCAATCATGACAATTCTAGTTAATGATCGCCCTTTCATCCATTTTGGACGAGATAATCCCGAAATGGATGGGTTTGCGCCGGGTGCTATTTCTTGGCGGGCTGTGCCTTGAACCAGGGGATCAGCCGCCTGATCGCTTCCTCGACGCGGTCTGTCGATACGGCAAAGCTGATGCGGATGTGCCGCCGGCCATCGACCGGGTCGAAATCGATCCCCGGCGCGGTCGCCACCCCGGTTTCTTCGAGCAGCCTCTGGCAGAAGGAAAGGCTGTCATCCGTCAAATGCCCGACATCGGCATAGATGTAGAAGGCCCCGTCCGGCGGCGCGATTTCTTTGAGGCCGAGCGCAGGCAGCGCCGCCAGCAGCAGTTCGCGGTTCCGCCGGTAGGTGGCGACATGCCCCTCCAGCTCATCGACGCAGTCGAATGCCTTCAACCCCGCATGCTGCGCAAGGGAAGGGGGCGTCAGGAATAGATTGCCCATCCGCGCGCGCGCCGCGTCGATCAGCGCGGGGGGAAACAGCACCCATCCCAACCGCCAGCCCGCCATCGAGAAATATTTGGAAAAGCTGTTAACAACCACTGTGTCAGACGCGAATTCCAGCATCGAATGGGCCGGTTCGCCATAGGACAGGCCATGATAAATCTCGTCCGACACGATGCTGATGCCGCGCCGGGCGCAGACCTCCGCGATTCGCGCCAGCTCGTCCGCTGGAATGATCGTGCCGGTCGGATTGGCGGGGCTGGCGATGATCACTCCATCTGGCGCGGGTTCCATCGCCTCCAGCGCCGCCGCGCTGATCTGGTAGCGTTCGGCTGGCCCGCAATCGACCTCCACCGGCTCCAGATACAGCGCCTTCAACGTATTGCGGTACGCCACGTAGCCCGGCCGCGCCGTCGCCACCCGCGCGCCCGGTGCGAACAGGCAACTAAGCGCCAGCACCAGCCCCGGCGACGCGCCGCAGGTCAGCAATATCTGGTCCGGCTTCACCGCCACGCCATAGCGATCGTCATAAAGCCGCGCGATCCGTTCTTTCAGCGCCGGGCTTTCCCAATAGCCCATAGGATCGCGGTCCAGCACCCGGTGCGCCTCGGCGATGGCGGCGCTGGGCGCGCCGGTCGAAGGCTGCCCGAATTCCATGTGCAGGATGGAGCGGCCCTGCGCCTCCAGCCGGTGCGCTTCGCCGCTAATGGCGATGGCGTGGAAAGGATCAATGTCGGCAATCATGGGCTGCCTCTTACGCGCGCTGCAACCTTGTCACAATCGCGGCGTTGGGCATCCCTGTGAACGAAACAATCCTGGATGCCCTCCAATATTATGGCGCCGGAGCCGCGACGATCGCCGCTCTCATCGTCTCCCTCAATCTGGGCCGCCGTATTACAGGCTGGGCTTTCGTGCTGTTCGTGACGTCGTCCATAGCCCTGATCGGCTGGGGATTTCTGTCCGAAGACAGCGAAGGCATCGGCTTTCAGAATATCGCGCTGCTGTTCATTAATCTGGTCGGCGTCTGGCGCTACCTCATTTCGAGGCACAAGCCGCGCGACTGACGCCTCACTCGGAAATCCACACCTCTACCGACACGCCATGCTGGCACAGAGCCAGCCGGATCGGCAATTCCTCGACCGGCCCGCCAGCCAGCGCGCGCTCGTAAACGGCCTTCTTCGCCGCGCCGCCGATTTGCAGGAAGATATGGCGGCTGTTCAAGATTGCCTGCGCGCTCAGCGACATGCGCTGGTGCGGCGCGGCGGGCGGCGTCGCCGCCAGCGTCAGCGCACTGGTTGAAAGCCCCTCCGCCAGCTCCCGCGCTTGCGGGAAGAGCGACGCGGTATGCCCATCTTCCCCCATCCCCAGCAGCACGATGTCCAGCGGCCATGGGAGCGCGGCAAAGTCTGCCTCACACGCCGCCTGTCCGGCATAGGCGTCCGCCGCCTCATTCTTCATCGGCACGAACCGGGCCTTTGCAGCCTCGCCGCGCAGCAATGTCTCGCGCACCAGCCGTTCGTTGCTGTCAGCATGATCAGGCGCGACCCATCGCTCATCAACCAGCGTGACGATCACCTTCTCCCAATCCATCGCCGCTTCCGATAGTGCCTCCAGCACCGGTCGTGGCGACCGCCCACCAGAAAGGGCGATCGTCGCCACGCCTCTCGTGGCAACGGCATCGTTCAGAATGAAGGTGATCCGCCGCGCCATGTCCGCCGCCGCCAGCGCGCCATCGATGAAAAGATGTTCAGTAGGCATGTCGCTCAATTCTCTTCAGGAAGGGTGCAGATATCGACCCATCGCGCGCCGGTCAGTTCCGCCAGCCGCGCAGGCGTCAACTCCACCGAAGCCGTCCGTGATCCCGCAGCCGGGAAAACCGTCTCGAAATCCTGCAACGAAATATCACAATAGACGGGCAGGGGGGAGGCAAGTCCGAACGGGCATACGCCGCCAACCGGATGTCCGGTCAGGCCCTCCACTTCCTCCAGCCCCAGCATGCGCGGCTTGGCGCCCAGCGCGGCCTTGGCCTTGCCATTATGAAGCCGGGCGTCGCCCCGCGCGACGACCAGCGCCACTTCGTCCCCGACGCGCAGCGACAATGTCTTGGCGATCCGCGCGGGAACAACGCCCAGTGCCTCGGCCGCCTCATTGACCGTGGCGGTGCTTACCCCCTGGTCGATGATCGCGACGTCGGGCGCATGGGCGGAGAAAAATGCGCGAACCGAGCCCTCGCTCATTCCGCGCGTATCTCGGTCAGCTTGCGTTCCCAGGCAAGGGCATGGGTGACGATCTGGTCCAGATCGGCATAGCGCGGCTGCCAGGGAAATTCGGCCATGATCGCCCGGTTGTCGGAAATCAGCGAATCCGGGTCGCCCGCCCGCCGTCCTTCCATCCGCCGGTCGATCTTGAGGTTGGTCACCCGATCCACCGCGTCCAGCACTTCCAGAACCGAAAAGCCGCGCCCATAGCCGCAGTTGAGCAGGTAATTCTGCTCAGGCTTGGCCATCAACGCCTCCAGCGCCAGCACATGCGCCGCCGCCAGGTCGGTGACATGAATATAGTCGCGCACGCCCGTGCCGTCGGGCGTGTCGAAGTCGGTCCCGAACACCGAAACCGCCTCCCGCTTGCCCAGCGCCGCTTCGACCGCGACCTTGATAAGATGGGTCGCGCCTGCGGTGGATTGGCCCGTCCGTCCCGCCGGATCGGCGCCCGCCACGTTGAAGTAACGCAGCGCGCAGAAATTCATCGCATGCGCCGCACTGACGTCCCGCAACATATATTCGGTCATCAGTTTCGACATGCCATAGGGGTTGATCGGCCGCTGCGGCGTCGTTTCCTTGACCGGGCTTTCCTCCGGGATGCCATAGGTGGCCGCCGTCGATGAAAAGATGAAATGCGGCACGCCTACAGCAACGACGCTTTCGATCAGGTCACGGGTCTTGGCGCTGTTGTTGTGATAATATTTCAGCGGATTTTCGACTGATTCAGGCACCACGACCGATCCGGCGAAGTGCATCACCGCCTTGACGTCATGATCGCGCAGCGTCTGCTGAACCAGCGGCTGGTCGGCGATATCGCCTGCGACGAAAGCCAGATCATCGGGAACCGCCCAGCGGAAGCCCGTCACCAGATTGTCGATCACCACGACGCCATAACCCGCGTCGCGCAGCGCCAAAACGGCGTGGCTGCCGATATAGCCGGCTCCGCCCGTCACCAGAACCGCAGGCTTTTCGCTCATAAACAGGGCTTCCTCTGACAAGGTGGCTGGGGGGCTGCCAGAAAGGCAGCCCGTCAGCACGACTTGCCAGCAGACCTAACCCACTGAATCCATGATTCCCACCCCATTCATGCTGCGGCGCGAGATGAAACGGGCTCGTAAAAGGTCGTCCCGCTCGCCGCCATGTCCTGCAACTGCACCGTGGGCGCGAAGCGGTCGCCATGCCGCGCCGACAGCCGTTCCAGCACCGCCACCACATGACCGATGCCGACCGTGTCCATGTGGCTGAACGGCCCGCCGGTCCATGGCGCAAAGCCCCAGCCGAAGATCGCGCCCAGATCGCCATCCTCGACCGTTTCCAGCACGCCTTCCTCATAGCAACGCGCGCATTCGGCCAGTTGCCGGTAAAGCAGCCGTTCCTTCACCTCCTCGACATCGGGCTGCATGGCTGCGCGCGGGAACATGTCGTCGAGGCCGGGCCACAAATGCTTCTTTCCGCCCTCGGGATAGTCATACCATCCTTTGCCGTTCTTGCGTCCCAGCCGACCCAGTTCGACCATCCGCGCCATGACCGCATCGGAGGGCTGCGGGACATAGGCGTCGCCCAGTGCCTTCTGCGCGGCGACGACGATCTTGTGCCCCAGTTCGATAGACACCTCATCGCCCACCGCCAGCGGGCCGACCGGCATGCCCAGCTGCCGCCCGGCATTTTCGATCAGCGCTGGGTTGATCCCCTCGGCGACCATCTCGACGCCTTCCTGCACATAGGTCGCAAAGCAGCGCGAGGTGTAGAAACCGCGCGAGTCATTGACGACGATCGGCGTCTTCTTGATCTGCGCCACGAAATCCATCGCCTTGGCGATGGCCGCAGGGCCGGTCTGCTTGCCCAGGATAATCTCCACCAGCGGCATCTTTTCGACGGGGGAGAAAAAGTGGATGCCGATGAAATTTTCCGGCTTGCTCCATGCCTTGGCCAGCTTTGTGATCGGCAGCGTCGATGTGTTGGACCCGAAAATCACGTCCGGCCCCAGCACTTCCTCGACCTTCTTCGTCACCTCGGCCTTGATCGCCATGTCCTCGAACACCGCCTCGATCACGAGGTCTGCCCCGGCCAGCGCTTCGAAGTCGGTCGTCGGCGTAACCCGCGCCAGCGTCTGCGCCATCTTCTCGGGCGTCATGCCCTTGCCCAGCCGCTTTTTCAGCTGCTCCTCGACATGCGCCTTGCCCTTTTCCGCATAGGCCAGATCGCGGTCGAACAGCATCACCTCCATCCCGGCCTGCGCCGCGACCGTGGCGATCCCCGCACCCATCATGCCCGCGCCCAGCATGGCCAGCTTCTTCGTTGGCGCCTTTGGCTCCTCCCTGGGCCGCCGCGCGCCGCGCTCGGCAGCGTTCTTGTTGACGAACAGGCTGCGGATCATGTTTGCGGCCTGAGGGTCCGCCGCCACCTTGGCGAAATATTTGCTTTCCACCCGGATCGCCCGGTCAAAGGGCAGCAGCGCGCCTTCATAGACGGCGGACAGCAACGCCACCGGCGCATTCATATTGCGCTGCGCCTGCTTCAACGTCATCGGCATCGCGCCCACCATCGTCTGGACGAAGCCCGGATTGAACGCGCCCGCGCCGCCGGGGAACTTGAATCCCTTCACATCCCAGGGCTGCGTATTGGTGGATGGATTGGCCTTCACCCACGCTCTGGCTTTCTCGACGGCTGTCCCCTGCGGCACCACCTCGTCCACGACCTTCAGCATCGCTGCTTCGGACGGACGGAACAGCTTGCCCTGCAACATGTACAGCAGCGCCGCCTGCACGCCCATGATCCGGGGCAGGCGCTGCGAACCGCCGCCGCCGGGGAACAGGCCGATAAGGATTTCGGGCAGGCCAAGCTGCGTCCTTGGGCTGTCGCCCACGATTCGCCGGTGACATGCCAGCGCCAGTTCGAACCCGCCGCCGACACAGGTGCCCTCGATCGCACAAGCCACCGGCTTGCCGCATGTCTCCAGCCGCCGGAACAGCTGATTGAGCACGAAAACCTTCTCGAAAATCTCGGCCGGGGCAGGGCGCTTGCCGCCCTCGCTCACCAACATCGACCCGAAATATTTCAGGTCCATGCCGGCCATGAACCCGCTGTCCTTGCCCGAAGCGATGACCGCGCCCTTGATCGCATCCTCCGAGGCAAGCCGGGTAATCGCCGCGTCCAGATCGGCCAGCAATTCCGGCCCGATGACATTCATCGACTGTCCCGGCACATCGATGGTCAGCGTGGCGATGCCGTCGCTGTCGATGTCGAAGCTGATGGTCTGCATAATCCTGTCTCCCACCTCCGTTCGTGCCGAGCCTGTCGAAGCACGCGCGCCCAGCCAACAAACGGAGTTTTGTTCTCTCAAACCCGCTCGATGATGATCCCGGTTCCCATGCCCGCGCCGACGCATAGGTTGATGAGCGCGGTGCCCTTGTCCGACCGTTCCAGCTCATCCAGCGCCGTTCCCAGTACCATCGCCCCGGTCGCGCCCAGCGGGTGGCCCATCGCGATCGCGCCGCCATTCACGTTGATGCGGTCATGGTCGAGGTCCATCGCCTGCATATAGCGCAGCACGACGCTGGCGAACGCTTCGTTCAGTTCCCACAGGTCGATGTCATGGCTGCTCATTCCCGCACGGTTGAGCAGCTTGCCCGCGACGAATTCCGGCCCCGTCAGCATGATCAGCGGTTCCGACCCGATCGACGCCATAGCCTTGATGCGCGCGCGGGGTTTCAGCCCATATTTCTCGCCCATATCCTTGTTGCCGACCAGCACCGCAGCCGCGCCATCGACGATGCCGGAGCTGTTTCCGGCATGGTGAACATGGTTGACCCGCTCCAGCTCAGGATATTTCAGCAACGCGACCGCATCGAAGCCCGGCATGTCTTCGCCCAGCGCGGCAAAGCTGGGCTTCAACGCGGCGAGCGACTGCATCGTCGCATCGGGCCGCATATGTTCGTCATGGTCCAGCGCGACCTGGCCGATCACATCGCGTATCGGCACGATGGATCTGGCAAAGCGCCCTTCGTCCCAGGCCGCCTTGGCCCGCCGCTGGCTTTCCACCGCATAGGCGTCGGCGTCGTCGCGGCTGATCCCGAACTTGGTCGCGATCACGTCCGCGCCGATGCCTTGCGGAGCAAAATAGGTCTTGTAGGCGACCGCCGGGTCCATCGCGATCGCGCCACCATCCGCTGACATTGGCACGCGGCTCATCGATTCGACGCCACCGCCGATCGCAAGGCCCGCTTCGCCTGAATAGATTTTCGCGGCGGCCATGTTCACCGCCTCCAGCCCCGACGCACAGAAACGGTTGATCTGCACGCCCGGCACGGTCTGGGCATAATCGGCGTTCAGCACGGCCGCCCGGGCGATGTCGCCGCCTTGCTCTCCTATAGGGGTGACGCAGCCCAGGATCACATCGTCGACATCCGCCGTGTCGATGTCGCTGCGGTCCCGTACCGCCTCCAGCACCTGCGTCGCCAGCTGGATCGGCGTGATTTCGTGCAGCGATCCGTCAGGCTTTCCCCGCCCGCGCGGCGTCCTTACGGCGTCGTAGATAAAGGCTTCCATTGCTTTGTCATTCCTCTCCGCTGGCTCCGCAAATGTATTTACGTTTACGTAAAGTGCAAGCCCTTTCGAGAACGCGCGGCACGCGCTACCCCTCCACGATCTCAATCGTTCGCGGACCCATCGCGGTTCCAGCGGGTTTGACGCTCCAGTCGATTTGGGGTTCATGCATTTCCAGTGTCAGAGGCCGATTCTCCTCCAGCGCCGTCGCCTTTCGCCATCCCCATCTTTCGCGCGGTATGGTTCGCCAGCCTCGCGTCCAACTTCGGCGGCCTGATCCAATCTGTCGGCGCGGCGTGGATGATGACGTCGCTTTCCGCGTCACCGCAACTGGTCGCGCTGGTTCCGGCATCGACGACGCTGCCGATCATGCTGCTCTCGCTCTGGGCGGGCGCAGTGGCCGATAATATCGACCGGCGGCTGGTCATGCTCGCCTGCCAGCTCTTCATGTTGGTGGTATCCGCTTTTCTCGCGCTGTTTGCATGGGAAGGAATGCTGACGCCCTGGTCGCTTCTGGCGTTCACCTTTCTCGTCGGCTGCGCAACCGCCATCAACGGCCCTGCATGGCAGGCGTCGGTCGGTGAGATGGTGCCGCGGTCTCAATTGCCAAGCGCCGTCGCCCTTAACAGCATGGGCTTCAACCTGGCGCGCAGCGTCGGCCCGGCGCTGGGTGGCGTCATCGTCGCGGCAGCAGGCGCGGCCGCTGCCTTCCTGACCAATGCGCTAAGCTATATCGCGCTCTTCATCGTGCTGCTGCGCTGGCGACCGGAGCGCGCGCCGCAGTTGTTGCCGCGTGAGCGGCTGGGCATCGCGATGCGCGCCGGTCTGCGCTATGTCTCCATGTCGCCCAAGATCCAGCTGGTCCTGCTTCGCGGGGCGGCCTTCGGCATCGGGGCGAGCGCGGTGTCAGCCCTCATGCCGCTGATCGCGCGCGACATATTAGGTGGCGGCGCCTTGACCTTCGGCCTGCTCAGCGGGGCGTTCGGCATCGGCGCGGTGCTTGGCGCGCTTTCTTCGGGCAGGCTGAGGCAGCGCTATTCGATTGAGACAATCGTGCGCTCCGCCGCGCTTGCCCTGGCGCTTGGGACGGCCATTGCCGCCTCGACTGGGTGGCTGGCCGTGGCCCTTGCGGGCTTGATGCTGTGCGGGGCGGGATGGGTCGTCGCCCTTTCGACCTTCAACGTTTCGGTCCAGATGTCGGCCCCGCGCTGGGTGCTCGCCCGCGCGGTGGCGTTGTACCAGATGATGGCGTTCGGCGGCATGGCGCTAGGCGCATGGTTATTCGGCTGGCTGGCCGAGCATTATGGCGTGATGACCTCGCTTCACATTGCCGCCGTGGCGCAGCTCGCGGCTGCTGCCATAGGTCTGGCCCGTCCGCTTTCCGAAACGGGGGACGAAAATCTGGATCTGCTCAATCGCTGGCAGGAACCGCAAACCGCGGTCCCGATCGAGCCGCGCAGCGGCCCTGTGGTCGTCACGATAGAATATCGCATTCCATCGGGTTCAGTGGTGCCCTTCCTCGCCGCGATGAGCGAGCGGCGGCGTATCCGGCGGCGCGACGGCGCGCATGGCTGGTCGCTGCTTCGCGACCTGGCCGACCCGGAACTGTGGATCGAACGCTATCATGTAGCGACCTGGCTGGACTATGTCCGGCATAACAGCCGCCGAACGATAGCCGATCTGGCGAATTGGGATGCTCTTGCGGCATTGCATCATGGGCCTGATCCGCCGGTGGTGCATCGCATGCTGGAACGGCAGACGGGGTCGCTGCCAATCGGTCGGATGCCAGACGTGCGAGAAATGGGCGATCCGATGACGGACCCCACCCGGTCCAGCTGATCGTCCTTAGGCTTCAGGCAGATCGTCGGGCGTGTCGATATCCCGCAGGGTGTTGCCCATCGCCTCTATCTGTACCCCTCGGCTCAGCAAGGCGCGCGCGCCTTGATCCCCCCGCAGCGTCAGCAGTTCGGGGAAATGCTTGCGCCCGATAAAGGCGGGCGGCGAAGAAGAGAAGCCATCGGTGCTGGCCACCACCGATCGCACATCCTCCGCCGCCAGGCAGATGCGGTTATAATGAGATTGCGGAACATAAGGCATGTCGCCCAGGCAGATGAGGATGCCCCGGCAACGCCTGATCGGCATGACATGTTCGACGGCCAGCAGGATGCTGCTCGCCAGACCTTCTTCGGGATGATCGTTGGTCAGGACGCTGTAGCCGCGCCGCTCCAGCTTCCGGTGAATGGCCGGGGCCTGTGCGATCGGCCGCGCGACGGCGACCAGCTCTGCGAAAGCAAGCGAGGCGACGGCTTCAAGCGTATGGGCGATCACCGGCTTTCCGCGCAGATCGGCCATCAGTTTGTCCTCATCGCCAAAGCGCGATGATGTACCGGCGGCCAGGAGCACGGCCGCGATCCGTTCCGTCCGCATGCGTCAGCTTGCCTGTGAATGGGGTGGGGAGGGGGACAGGAAAAGCATGGACAGCAGGTGGGCTTCTTTCAGTTCGCGTTGTTATTCCAGCCATTCCGCAAATCTGAAGAGCATCAGAACAGGGGCTGGCGTTCTGGCTATATAGCCGCCATATGCCCGCTAAACAAAGACAGACAGGAGCAGCACGTCCCATGGACTATGATCCCGATGCAGAGGCTGCGGGCGAAGCGATCAAGGAAGCTGTGCCTGCCGATGTAGCAGATGCCATCCGAACGCTGATCCGATGGTCGGGCGACAATCCCGATCGCGAAGGCCTGATGGAGACGCCCGAACGGGTTGCCCGCGCCTGGCGCGAATATTGCCGGGGTTATAATGACGATCCGGCGTATCACCTGTCGCGCATCTTCCATGAAGTGGGCGGATATGACGATATCGTGCTGCTGAAGGACATACCGTTCCAATCGCACTGCGAACATCATATGGCGCCGATCATCGGCCGGGCGCACATCGCGTATCTGCCCGGAAAATATGTGGTGGGCATATCGAAGCTGGCCCGTGTGCTGCACGCCTTTTCCAACCGGCTGCAGGTGCAGGAAAGGCTGACCGCCGAAGTTGCCAACTGCATCTGGGAGCATCTTAACCCCCAGGGCGTCGCCGTCGTCATCGAAGCGACCCATGGCTGCATGACGGGTCGCGGCGTACGCACGCCCAACGTCCTCATGAAGACCAGTCGCATGCTCGGCGTGTTCCGCGACGATGAGAAGAGTCGCGAGGAAGTGTTGAAGCTCATCGGATCGTGAATGGGGAAGAAGCACCCGCTTACCGGCCACTGGGTGGCGCGCGCGGGCGGACCGAAGGATCACTGCCACTGGCGAACAAGCGGTTGGCGCTTGTCACCGGCGGCCACAGGCGGCTAGGCGGCGTCATAGCCGCTGGCTTCGCGCGTGCCGGCTATTCCCTGGCGATCCACGGCAGTCACGACACCCGGCTCGATTCCGCGCTGGCGCTGGCGCTGGACGAAAGCGGCACCGAGTGGGACGGGTTCACCGCAGACTTTTCCGATCCTGAAACCGCCGAGGAACTGGTGGCGAAGGTCGCGGAGCGGTTCGGTCGCCCGCCTGACATATTGGTGAACAGTGCGGCGATTTTCGGCCAGGACCGGCTGGACAGCGTCACCGCGGACGATCTGATGCGGCACTATGCCGTCAACTGCGCCGCGCCTGCACTGCTGACAAAGGCTTTCGCGACAATCCCGGCGGGCGTCGTCGATCGTTGCATCATCAACATTCTCGACCAGCGGATCGACCATCCTCACGCCGATCAATTGGCCTACACCCTGTCCAAGACAGCGCTCGCCGGACTGACCCGGCTTTCCGCGTCCAGCCTCGCGCCCCATATCCGGGTGAACGCCGTGGCGCCCGGCCTGACCATCGCCACGCCCGATTATGACAAAGAACAGATGGAAAGGCTGCAATCGGCCATGCCGCTCGGTCGCCTGCCGCTGGCTGAACAAATCGCCGAAGCCGCCCTCTATCTCGCGCAGGCAAGCGCTGTTACAGGGCAGACGCTGTATGTCGATGGCGGCGCGCACCTGCGCAGTTATGACCGCGACTTCATGCATATGGGGCGCTGAGCGGCGAGGCCCGCTTCGCTCCCGCCACGCGCGCCGTCGCAGAAATTGAGGGAAATGATGATGAGCTTTGAAACGATCCTGGTCGAACAGCGCGATGCGGTGACGCTTGTCACGCTCAACCGGCCGCAGGCGCTGAATGCGCTCAATACTCAGGTGCTGGCGGACCTTAGCGCTGCCTTCGCCGCCTATGATGCCGATCCTTCGCAACTCTGCCTCGTGCTGACGGGCAGCGAAAAAGCCTTTGCCGCGGGCGCCGACATTAAGGAAATGGCCAGCAAGGCCGCAGCCGATTTCTTTTTGGAGGACTTCTTCTCCGGCTGGCAGAGGAATGTCGTCGCGACCCGCAAGCCGTGGATCGCGGCAGTCGCGGGCTTTGCGCTCGGTGGCGGCTGCGAACTGGCGATGATGGCGGACTTCATCATCGCGGCCGATACCGCGAAATTCGGCCAGCCTGAAATCAAGCTGGGCGTTGCACCCGGCATGGGTGGCTCGCAACGCCTGACGAAAGCCGTGGGCAAGGCCAAGGCGATGGAAATGTGCCTGACCGGCCGGATGATGGGCGCTGAGGAAG
This sequence comes from Sphingobium sp. MI1205, assembly GCF_001563285.1. NCBI lineage: Bacteria > Pseudomonadati > Pseudomonadota > Alphaproteobacteria > Sphingomonadales > Sphingobiaceae > Sphingobium > Sphingobium sp. MI1205. The sequence continues at coordinate 2,058,808 of NZ_CP005188.1, read as the reverse complement.
CCGAGCGTTCAGGCCTCGTCTCGCGTATCGTCGCGGCTGCGGATCTGGTGGAGGACGCGCTCAAGACTGCTGCCGTCATCGCCGCGATGCCCCCAATGGCGACGATGGTGAACAAAGAAATGGTCAACCTCGCCTTTGAAACCGGACTGGGGCAAGGCCTGTTGAGTGAACGGCGCCTGTTCCAGTTGCTCACGGCGACCGAGGATCGGGTTGAGGGCATGACGGCCTTTGTCGAAAAGCGCCCCGGCGTGTGGAAGGGCCGCTGAATAAGCGGTTTGCAGCACGCCAAAACGGGGCCCAAAAAAATTATCCACAATTATCCACAGCTTTAGATGCGGATCGTCTTGGGAATGTCAGATTCCGCTTTGCGCGACTCGCATTTGGTGAGACCATCCAATTATCGAAACAAACGACGAAACAGAGAAATCTGGATCTTCAAATCATCGAGAAATCAATGATTTGACGGATGTTTCGAACATCAGGTGAATGTTGGAACCGAAAGGAACGAACAAGAGCCGGATGGTCTTCAAATGATGATGATGTGCACGCGCGAAAGCGAACGTCGGTCATCGGGAATTTGAAGGCAGGCTGCGGAATATGGCCGAAATGCCAGACGACGGAGCCAACACGATGCATAGCCTTTCAGGCGAGCATCGCGCGCCGAGTCCGATGATCGCATCCCGAAACGGAAGCGGATCCAGAGACACGACGGAAGTGGGGACCGGCAGCAATGCCGGCCCCCATTTTGCGTTTATGGGTATACACGATGCTCACACAATGCGGCTCGGGTCGTTGCCCAAGGTCGCATTATCCCGCCGCTGCGGTTATATGATAGAAGGAGCTGGTGCCGGCTGAGGGATTTGAACCCCCGACCTTCGGTTTACAAAACCGCTGCACTACCACTGTGCTAAGCCGGCATGTCCGCTTCGGACGATGAGCGCCTTACTATCAGATGACGCCGAACGTCCAGCCCTCCGTTGCGGCAATATGCGGATTGAGGGCCGAAGGGGTCCAGAGGCTCGGCCGGGGCGCAGCATTTCGCAGCCAGGCGGCGGTGACGATGGCGTCCGCGCCATGATCGTCAGGTGGCAGCCCCTCATGCGGCGCGGAGCCCAGCGCGAACAGCGCATCGTTGAGCGCGGCCAGATCGCGCATCTTCGTGCGCCCCTTTGGCCGCCCGGCCGCCCTTGCCGCAATGCTGGTATAGATTTCCACGACCAGCGATCCTGATCGCGGCGGCGAATCGAAGGGCCAGATGGGAACATGGCGGCGGACATGGTGGAGCAATCGCATTCCTGCAAAGCTCGCCTTTGCGACCTGGGCCGCGCCGATGGCGTCATAGACGGTGGAGGGCTTGCCGCCACCGCCAGCATTATAATGGGCTTCGCACACCCGGTTGTGCATGAAGTCGGCCTTCACGCCATCGGCTTTCCCGAAATAGAAATGGCGGCGATGGGTGACATGCAGCAGGCTGGCCGCGCCCAGGTCGGGATCATCGCATATGGCATCGACATAAGCCCAGAAGTCAGGACCGGTCACAGGCGCCTCGTCACCGGGCAGATAGGCGTTCCGCGCGACAAAAGGCGGGGCGAAGCTGAAGTCGAAGCCAAACAGGGTCGGTGCTTCCGCTGCCGCCGATATGAGCCACTCACCGACCGCCGATCGCGACCAGAGACCGCCTTCGGGTGGCCGGATAAGCTGCGGCACGGCGTCTCCCCGCTTACACAGGGCGACGGCGATCCCCTTGTGCCGCATGCCCTTCGCGCCCGACCAATCTATCGCGGCGTAGCGATCGAAACGTGGGGTCATGGGAAGCCTGCTATCCCCGATCAGGCGTTGCCGCGCTCTGCCCGCAGGCGGTCCCAATAGGCCATGCGTTCGGCCACCCGCGCCTCGAAACCGCGATCGGTAGGCGCGTAGAAAGTCTGCGGCTCCATCTCCTCGGGCCAATAATTGTCGCCGGAAAAGCCCTCCGCGCTGTCATGGTCATATTGATAATCCTTCCCATAGCCGATCGTCTTCATCAGCCGGGTCGGGGCGTTCAGGATATTCTTGGACGGCATCAGCGATCCGGTGTCGCGCGCCGATTTCCACGCCGTCTTCATGGCGGCATAGGCGGCGTTGGATTTGGGCGCGGTCGCGCAATAGAGGCAGGCCTGGGCAATCGCCAGTTCGCCTTCCGGGCTGCCGAGAAAATCGAACGCGTCCTTGGCCGCCAGGCATTGCACCAGCGCCTGCGGATCGGCGAGGCCGATATCCTCGCTGGCAAAACGCACCAGACGCCGCAGCACATAGAGCGGTTGCTCCCCGGCCGTCAGCATGCGCGCCAGATAATAGAGCGCCGCCTGCGGGTCCGATCCACGCAGCGATTTGTGCAGCGCGGAGATCAGGTTGTAATGCCCCTCCCGATCCTTGTCATATACGGGCATGCGCCGGTGGAGCAGGGCGGAAAGGCCCGCCGGATCGAGCGGCTCGCCAATGTCGATCGAATAAAGCGTCTCGACCTGATTGAGCAGAAAGCGCCCGTCACCATCCGCGCTGGCCAGCAGGGCGTCCCGCGCCGCCGGGGTGAGCGGCAGGGGCCGCTGCATCAGCGCCTCCGCCCGGTCGAGCAACAGTTCCAGCGCGGCGGCATCCAGCCGGTGCAGGATCAGCACCTGCGCCCGCGACAGCAGCGCCGCGTTGAGTTCAAAGCTGGGATTCTCGGTCGTCGCCCCCACCAGCGTGACCGTGCCATCCTCGACAAAGGGCAGGAAACTGTCCTGCTGCGCCCGGTTGAAACGGTGGATCTCGTCCACGAACAGCAGCGTCTTGTCGCCGCGCCGGGCATGCTCCTTCGCAGCGGCAAAGACTTTTTTCAGGTCCGCGACGCCGGAAAAGACGGCGGATATAGGTTCGAAGCGCATATCCACCGCGTCGGCCAGCAGGCGGGCGATGGTCGTCTTGCCCGTGCCCGGCGGTCCCCACAATATGATGGAAGAAAGCCGCCCCGCCGCGACCATCCGCCCAATCGCGCCTTCCGGTCCGGTCAGATGGTCCTGCCCCACCACATCGGTCAGCGTGCGCGGGCGCAGCCTGTCGGCAAGCGGCGCGTTCTCGACGGGTTCGCCGGGGGTTTCTGCATCGGAAGCGAAAAGATCAGCCATTAATGCCGATATAGGCCATTCATCCCGACATAGGGAAGTCGCCGCCGTCAAGGAACCGGGCTGGAACGCAACCGCGCGCCGTGGGTCCGCTGGCGAATGACGCGGATATAGGTGTCGACCAGCGCCTGATTGACCTGGTCCCAGCCATAGCGCTCTGCTTCGGCCATGGCCGCATTCCCCGCATCGGCACGCGCCCGGGGATTGTCGCAATAGGCCGCCAGCGCGTCGGCGAACGCACCGATGGCTCCGGGACGGATCAGCCGCCCCGTCACCCCTTCCGTCACCAGGCTCTCGCTGCCCGTCGCCCGTGCCGCGACCGTCGGCAGCTTGCAGGCCATCGCCTCCAGCGTCACATTGCCGAAGGTTTCGGTGATCGACGGATTGAACAGCATATCCATGCTCGCGACCGCGCGGCCCAGGTCAGCGCCCTTCTGGAATCCGGTGAAGATGGCGTTCGGCAACCGATTCTCGAACCAATCGCGCGCGGGCCCATCGCCCACAATCAGCACCTTGTGCCGCACATGTCGCAGCGCAAGCTGATCCATCGTGTCGGAAAAAACGTCCAGCCCCTTTTCCATGACCAGTCGGCCGATAAAGCCAATCACCGGCTCGTCATCTTCGATGCCCAATGACTGCCGCCATGCCGTATCCCGGCGGTCGGGATTGAATATCTGCCGGTCGATTCCACGCGTCCAGATGCCGACATCATAGCTCATCCGCTGTTCCCGCAACAGTTGCGCCATGGATTCGGAAGGCGCGACGATCGCGTCGCACCGCCGGTAGAAACGGCGCAGCAGGGATTCGATGACCGGTTCCAGAAAGGCGAGGCCATAATAGCGCGGATAGGTTTCGAAGCGGGTATGGACGGATGCGACCGCTGGCAGCCCTCGGGCGCGCGCCCAGGAAACGGCACGGTGGCCCAGCGGGTCGGGACTGGAAACATGGACCAGATTGGGCTGAAAGCGTTTGAGGTCGCGGCGGACTGCGCCCGACATTCGATAGGGAACGCGATATTCCCGGCGGCCCGGAACCGGAAAGGACGGTGCGCTCACCAGATCGCCGGTCGGCGCGAACGCGGGCGCTGCGATGGTGGGTGAATAGACGCGCACGGCCGCGCCCTGGCTCAACAGATAGCCCACGAAGCGGTTGAGCGCCTGGTTCGCGCCATCGCGAACATAATTGTAATTGCCGCTGAAGAGCGCGACGCGAAGGCCAGTGACATCCATTCGCCGGGCCTTAACGCACAGGAACAAAAAACCCAAGGGAACCGCATGCGGGGCGAGGATTTTTGTCTTCGCGACAGTGGCAAAATGGCCGCCATGACGATGCGGCGGGAGAGGACGGAATGGCCGACAATTTCCGCAAGGGCGCGCGGGTGAAATGGAACTGGGGTCAGGGCGTGGGCCGTGGCCGGGTTGCCGAAAAATTCGACCGGCATGTGGAAAGGACGATCGAGGGCGCGCTGATCCGGCGCGATGGATCGGCGACCAACCCCGCCTATCTCGTCCAGACCGACAATGGCGGCGAAGTGCTCAAGCTCGCCTCCGAACTCAGCCGCGCCTAGCCACTCGCCAAGCGCCTGCGCTCCTGCCATAGCGCGGGGATGAGCGATCATCTCGTTGTCGAAGCGTTGCTAACCGGCACACCGGTGCCGTTCCGTGATGGCGATTACAGCGCCATCGCCAAGCGGCCGGTGGACGGCATGGTCCGCATAGGCTGGCTGGGCCTGGAAGGCGACGGCGTTGCCGACCCGATCCATCATGGCGGCTGGGACAAGGCGATCCATCTCTACCCGCAGGATCATTATGGCTGGTGGCGCGAGCGCAAGCCGGGCCATCCGCTGCTCGCCGCGCCCGGCGCCTTTGGCGAAAATATCGCGTCCCATGGCATGACAGAGGAGGAAATCTGTCTTGGCGACCGCTTCTCCCTCGGCAGCGCGCTGGTGGAGGTCAGCCACGGGCGGCAGCCCTGTTGGAAGCTCGATCATCGCTTCGGCTCGCGCGATGTGCTGGCCGCCATCATCAAGACGGGACGTTCGGGTCTCTATTTCCGCGTGCTGCGCGAAGGAGAGGCGGAGGCGAACAGCCGGATGGAATTGCTCGACCGGCCGTTGCCGCAATGGCCGATCGCGCGCGTGTTCCGGCTGTTGATCGGCGGCGGGCACAAGGCGGAACCGGACGCGGTGCGGGCGCTCGCGGAATTGTCCGTGCTGGCTGAGGTATGGCGTGACCGCGCCCGCAAGCTCGCGCAATAGCGCCGAAAAACAGGCAGCGGGCAAATCTTCCGTCGTCCCATCTGGTATGGCGGCGGAGCGGTGCCTATAGCTGATCCATGGCATCGACCCAAAAGCAGAAGAAACCCGAAAAAGTCCGGCCAGCCGGCTTTCCCACGCGCGATCAGGTGATGGAGTTCATCACCTCGTCCGATCAGCCAGCGGGCAAGCGTGAGATCGCCAAGGCGTTCGGCCTCAAGGGGCAGGAAAAGATAGCGCTCAAGGCGCTGCTCAGGGACATGGCCGACGAAGGCCTTCTGGACATCGGACCGGCGCGCGCCTTCCACAAGATGGGCGGGGTGCCAAAGGTCACGGTGCTGCGCATCGTCGACGTCGATGGCACGACGCTGATTGCCACGCCGGAACGTTGGGAGGCGGAGGGCCAGCCCGCGCCGCGCCTGCGCGTGATGGAGCGAGGTAAGCGGGGTGCGCTGACCATCGGCGACCGCATCCTCGCGCGGACGGAAGAAGCAGGGCGCGGCTGGGTCGCGCACCCGATGAAGAAACTCGCCAAGGCCAGCGAGGAACTGCTGGGCGTGGTGGAAGCGGGAGAGGGCGGCAAGCTCTGGCTGCGCCCGGTCGACAAGCGCATTCGCAAGGATACGCCGATCAGCGATGCAGGCAGCGCGACGCCGGGCGACCTTGTGCTGTCCGAACCGGTCGGCCGCCCTCCACGCATCAGTGCGCGCGTGACCGACATATTGGGCGATCCTTTCGCCCCGCGCAGCTTCAGCCTGATTGCGATCCACAAGTACGGCATACCCCACGTATTCCCGGAGCAGGCGGAGGAGGAAGCGCTCACCGCATCGGCGCTCGCGCTGCATGAGGACAAGCGCGAGGACCTGCGCCACCTGCCCATCGTCGCCATCGACCCGGTCGATGCGCGGGATCATGATGATGCTGTCTGGGCCGCGCCGGACGAGGACGCCGCCAATCCCGGCGGCTATCGCGCGATCATCGCGATCGCGGACGTCAGCTATTATGTCCGTCCCGGAAGCGCGCTGGACAAGGAAGCACGCAAGCGCGGCAACAGCGTCTATTTCCCCGACTTGGTCGTGCCGATGCTGCCGCATCAGCTCTCGTCCGACATGTGTTCCCTGCGCGCGGGGCAGGATCGTGCGGCGATGGCCTGCCATCTGGTGATCGATGCATCGGGCAAGATAACCTCCTGGCGTTTCAGCCGGGCGATCATCTGCGTCGCTGCGGTCCTCGCCTATGAAGACGCGCAGGCGGCGATCGACTCGTCCAACGGTCAGGCCGACGCTTCTGCAACCGTTCGGGCTGAGCCTGTCGAAGACCACGCCGCGCTCTCCGACAAGCTTAGGGCGAAGGGCGTCGATTTACTGGAATCCGCCCTCAAACCACTCTGGGCCTGCTGGAAACTCCTGCGCAAGGCGCGCGACAAGCGTGATCCGCTGGCGCTCGACCTGCCCGAGCGCCGCGTCGTTCTGGACGATCAGGGCAAGATCGTCAGCGTTGCCGTGCGTGAACGGCTCGACGCGCACATGCTGATCGAAGATTATATGATCGCCGCCAACGTCGCCGCCGCCAAAGCGCTGGAGGCAAAGAAAGCGCCGGTCATGTACCGCGTCCACGAACCGCCGAGCCGTGAAAAGCTGGTCGCGCTCAAGGAATATCTGGCGACTTTCGACATCGATTTCGCGCTGGGACAGGTTATCAAGCCGTCCACCTTCAACCATCTGATCGCCCGCGTTGGCGAGGCGGAGGAAAAGCCGCAGATCATGGAGCAGATCCTGCGCAGCCAGACGCAGGCCTATTACAGTCCCCAGAATATGGGGCATTTCGGATTGGCGCTGGGTTCTTACGCCCATTTCACCTCCCCCATCCGTCGCTATGCGGACCTGCTCGTCCATCGTGCGTTGGTTGGGGCTCACGGCCTTGAACTCCCCGCGTCCAAGGGTGGCGTCCTGCCCGATCGGACTGCGCTCAGCGCCGATGATTACGAGAATATGGGCCGCGTGGGTGAGCTGATCAGCCAGCATGAACGCCGCGCGATGGAGGCGGAACGCGACACGATCGACCGTTATGTCGCCGCCTATCTGGCCGCCCATGTCGGCGAACTGGTCAATGCCCGCATCACCGGCGTCCAGAATTTCGGTTTCTTCGCCACGGTCGAGGGGCTGGGCGGTGACGGCCTTGTCCCGGTTTCGACCATGGGGGACGAACGCTTCTACTTTGATGAGGCAGGCCGCGCTCTGGAGGGGGTGGAGAGCGGCGACCGCTATACCGTCGGTCAGCATCTCCAACTGCGCCTTGCGGAGGCCGACCCCATCAACGGCAGCCTGCGCTTTGAGTTACCCGACGCGCCGCCGCAACGGCCAAGTTTCAAGAAGGACCGGACACGGCCCGGCGCGAAGCGGGGCCGACCCGCCAATATCCGCCACATGGGTTCAAAGCGTGGGAAGAACCGGCGATAGGTCAGCTCAACCGATCGATCGCCTCGACGCTGAGGCCGCCTGGAATGACCATGATCGGGCAGGGGAGCTTGCCAGCATCGGCGCCCGCAAAGTGGGATACGAGCGTGCCGGGGTGGCCGCTGGCCGCCGCGCCCAGCACCAGCGCCGCGACATCGGGCATTTCGTCCAGCGTTTCACGAACCAGGGCCACCGGATCGCCCTGGCGAACGGTGATAGTGGGACGGATGCCGGACTCCTCGGTCAGCGTGCCCGCGGCATTGGTCACCAGCGCTTCGGCGCGCTGGCGCGCTTCATCCTCCATCGTCGCCTGAACGCCGCCCCATTGGACGAACTCCGCCGGCGGGACGAGCGCGAGGATGCGGATCGACCCTGCGGTCTTGGCGGCACGCCGCGCGGCGAAGCGGAGCGCCGTTTCCGCTTCGGGCGATTCGTCCACTACAACCAGATAAGTGCGCATCCTTGTCGCATCCCCTGTCAGATTGCAGGGCGAACCGGCTCTTGCCCTGCTTTCTTGAACCAATTTGGTAAATTGTGAACCAGTCTGGTGAAATGTGACTGATTATCTTGCCCTGCGCAAGGCGCGGCCTTGACCCCCCGGTCCAAAGGGTGAAAACCGCTCCCAACGCTGCCCGTCTGTCGGGAAGAATATGAGAGGCCCTCACGCATGAGCAAGAAGATTCAGATGCCCGCCTTGTCCCCCACCATGGAAGAAGGAAAGCTTGCGAAATGGCTGGTGAAGGAAGGCGACACGGTGTCGTCGGGAGACTTGCTCGCAGAGATTGAAACCGACAAGGCGACGATGGAATTCGAAGCGGTCGATGAGGGCAAGATCGCGAAGATCCTCGTGTCGGAAGGATCTGAAGGCGTGAAGGTCGGCACGGTTATCGCCATCATCGCCGAAGAGGGCGAGGATGTTGCCGAAGCGGCGGCGGGTGCCAGCGCGCCTGCGCCCAAGGCGGCTGCGGTGCCAAAGGCCGATCCTGTTCCCGCAAAGGCAGAAGCCCCCGCATCCGAACCCGCATCCGCGCCCAAGGCGGATGCAACGCCCGCTCCTCAATCGGGCGACCGCGTGAAGGCCAGCCCGCTCGCGCGCCGTCTTGCCGAGGCGAAGGGCGTTGATCTCGCCAGCGTGAGCGGTTCCGGCCCCAATGGCCGTATCGTCAAGGCGGATCTGGAAGGCGCTGCTGCTGCACCCGCTCCCAGCAAGGCGGCCGCCGCACCCGCTCCGACCAAGGCGGCCGCCGCGCCTGCGGCTCCTGCACCCGCCGCAGCCCAGGCCGCGCAGGATTTCGGCATCCCGCACGAAGTCGTCAAACTCAGCGGCATGCGCAAGACGATCGCACGCCGCCTGACGGAATCGAAGCAGCAGGTGCCGCACATCTATCTCACCGTCGATATCCAGCTCGACAAGCTGCTGAAGCTGCGCGGTGAACTCAACGCCGGTCTGGCGAGCCGCAACGTCAAGCTGTCGGTCAACGACCTGCTCATAAAGGCATTGGGCGTTGCCTTGATCCAGGTGCCTGAATGCAATGTGCAGTTTGCGGGCGACCAGATGCTGCAATTCCAGCGCGCCGACATTTCGGTCGCGGTGTCCATCCCTGGCGGTCTTATCACGCCGATCGTGACCGGAGCCGACAGCAAGGGCGTCGCGGCCATCTCCACCGAGATGAAGGACCTGGCCACCCGCGCGAAGGACGGCAAGTTGAAGCCTGATGAGTATCAGGGCGGCACCGCCTCGCTCTCCAACATGGGCATGTTCGGCATCAAGCAGTTCGAAGCCGTCATCAATCCGCCCCAGGCGATGATCATGGCGATCGGCGCGGGTGAGAAGCGACCCTTCGTCGTGGATGATTCGCTCCAGATCGCGACGGTCATGTCGGCAACCGGCAGTTTCGACCATCGCGCAATCGACGGCGCCGACGGCGCTCGCCTGATGCAGCTGTTCCGCGAGGTGATCGAAAACCCGCTTGGCATGCTGGCCTGATGCCCGTCGTTGACGAACTGCCGCCTGACGAAAGCCCGGCGGTGCGGGTCATCGCCATGCCTGCCGATACCAATCCCTATGGGGATATCTTCGGCGGCTGGTTGATGAGCCTGATGGATTCCGCCGCCGGTTCCGTCGCTGCGCGCCACAGCAAGGGGCGGGCCGTGACGATCGCGGTCGAGGGCATGACCTTCCTGCGGCCGGTGGTCGTCGGTGATGAAGTATCGGTATTCGCCACCCTGAAATCGGTGGGCCGCACGTCGATGAACATCGCGGTCGAAGCCTGGCGGCGCACCCGCCATGACGACCGCTCCTATCGCGTGACGCAAGCGACATTTACCTTCGTGGCGATCGGTGAAGATCGCCAGCCCCGCTCCGTGCCGCCGATCGCGGCCGAAATGACAAGAGAGACTGACCATGGCTGAGAATTATGATGTCATTGTTCTGGGTTCCGGCCCCGGTGGCTATGTTGCCGCCATCCGTGCCGCCCAGCTGGGCCTCAAGACCGCGATCGTGGAGCGGGAAAATCTTGGAGGCATCTGCCTCAACTGGGGCTGCATCCCCACCAAGGCGCTGCTGCGCTCGGCGGAAATCTATCATTATATGCAGCATGCCGCCGATTATGGCCTGGCCGCCGAGAAGATCAGCGCCGATATCGACGCGGTGGTGAAGCGTTCGCGCGGTGTTGCCAAGCAGCTCAATCAGGGCGTCACGCACCTGATGAAGAAGAACAAGATCACCGTCCACATGGGCGACGGCAAGCTCGTTGCGAAGGGCAAGCTCACGGTCACCAAGGACGGCAAGACCGAAGAGTTGACTGCGAAGCACATCATCATCGCGACCGGCGCCCGTGCCCGCGACCTGCCGAAGCTCAAGGCCGACGGCAAGCGGGTTTGGACCTACCGCCACGCCATGACGCCGCCGGAAATGCCGACCAAGCTGCTGGTCATCGGTTCAGGCGCGATCGGCATTGAGTTCGCCAGCTTCTACAACGACATGGGCGCGGACGTCACCGTGGTGGAGATGATGGACCGGATCGTCCCGGTCGAAGATGCCGATGTGTCCGCCTTCCTCGAAAAAGCGGTCAAGAAGCAGGGCATGACCGTCATGACCGGCGCCAAAATCGAAAAGATCGAAACGGGCGACAAGGGCGTCACCGCGACGATCAAGGGCAAGGACGGCAAGGATGTCACGGCCGAATACAGCCATGTCATAGTCGCCATTGGCATCGCCCCCAATGTCGAGAATATCGGCCTGGAAGATGTCGGGATAGAGCCGGATCAGCGCTATCATATCAAGACCGACGCTTATGGCCGCACCAATGTCGATGGCATGTGGGCGATCGGCGATGTCACCGCGCCGCCCTGGCTGGCCCATAAGGCGAGCCACGAGGGCGTCATCGTCGCGGAATCCATCGCGCAGGCGTTGGGCAACAAGGATGTCCATCCCCATGCCATGGACCCGCGCAACATTCCGGGCTGCACATATTGCCACCCGCAGATCGCCAGCGTCGGCCTGACCGAAGCCAAGGCGAAGGAGGCGGGCTATGAGGTGAAGGTCGGCATGTTCCCCTTCATCGGCAATGGCAAGGCGATCGCCCTGGGCGAGGCGGAGGGCTTCACCAAGACGGTGTTCGACGCCAGGACCGGCGAGCTTCTTGGCGCGCATATGATCGGCGCGGAAGTCACGGAAATGATCCAGGGATTCACGGTCGGCAAGACGCTGGAAACGACCGAGGCGGAGTTGATGCACACTGTCTTCCCGCATCCGACCATTTCGGAATCGATGCACGAAAGCGTGCTCGCCGCCTATGGGCGCGCGCTTCATATCTGATCGCCGGACATGGCGAAGGGGCGCGGGGGTTTTCATCCTCGCGCTCCTTTGTGTTCTCACGATTGCCTTGCTTCAACGGTTCGGAGTTCTGGACGGTTTGAACATCGGCGCGATGGCGGCGGCCGGGGAGGCGCGGGCGATAAACCCCGCCATCACCTCGCTCATGCTGGCTGCTTCGTGGATCGGCGATACCGTCGGCCGTATAGCCGTCATTATAGCGGCTATCGCGCTTCTTCTATGGCGGGGCCGGCGTTCCGGCGCCCAATGGCTCGCACTGGTCATGGCGGGCGGGACACTGCTGAACCTTGGCCTCAAGCAGATATTCGCCGCCCCGCGCCCAGACCTGCTGCCCCATCTCGACATCGTCCACAGCTATAGTTTCCCCAGCGGTCATGCAGCGGGCAACATGATGCTGTTTGGCGCTCTGGCCATGCTGGCCGGTCGGCGGGGCGACTATCTGCTCGCTTTTATGGCCATCGCGCTGATCGGCGTCAGCCGAGTCTGGCTTGGCGTGCATTGGCCCAGCGACGTGCTGGCCGGTTGGATCGAAGGACTGGGCTGGCTGTTCCTCTGCCGCTACTGGCTACCAGTGGGGCGAGGGCAGCAGCAGCGCATCCCGTAACCGGTCGTGCGGCGGCATGCCGTCCGCGGTGACGAAGCCGTGGACCCAGAAACTGTCATAGGCGCTGACCACCGCCACCATCAGCAACAAAATGGCCGCCCACGCAAAAACAGCCCGCGCCCCGGGCATGCCCCCTTCCGGCATGATCGCCAGCAGCACAAGGGGCAGGATGGGCAGGAAATAACGGCCCTGCGTTCCCTGAATAAAATCAGCGCCCAGCGGCGTTCCGGTCAGATACATGGCGGTTTCTATGAGCAGCGCGGTGCCGATCGCCACCGCCAGCCACCATAGCCGGCGGCCCATGCTGATCCTCACGCCTGACCCGCTCAGGACGGCCGCGCTTATCATCAGGCCCGCCAGCGGATAGGCGGCGAGCGGCAGCAATATAGCGTTCCAGCCAAAACGGCCGATGATCTGGAGGCCATAGACCGGCGCGCGCTCCACGACGCTGGAAACCAACGTCCGCACATAGCCGATCGGGTCGGCCAATATGACGGCAAGCTGGGCGCCCAGCGGCGCGGTCATCACCGTCTCTCCGGTCTTGCGCGACATGATGTGATAAAGCGCCTGGCTGCCCCCTGACATCTTCATCCAGACAATGAAGATCAGCGCGCCAACCGCCATCGCTCCCAATAGCAGCCATGGCCTCCAATCCCGCCGATGCTGCGGCCATTGCAGCCCAGCAGCCATCAGCGGAAGATAAACCCCCTTCGCCAGCGCCAGCAGCGGTGCGGTAATCCACAGCCCGGCAGAGCGCGCGGCATTGCTGCCCATCGCGGCGACGCGCAGCGACAGCGCCAAGCCGACAAATCCGATTCCGTTGATCACCGCATCGGGCGACAGCGACCCTGTCTGATAACAGAATGTCGGCAGCAAAGCCGTCGCCAGCAAGGCATTACGACCGAACGGCATGAGCCCCAGCGCCGCACCCAATAGCGCGAGGCCAGCCAGTGCATTTATCAGCCGCCCGACATAGAAGCTCCCCAGCCGAGGCAGGCCGAGCGCATCGCCCAGCAGCAGCCCGGCAGCGCCCGGCGCATACAGGCTTGGCGCATAATTGGCGACATTAGGGAAATCAGCGAAGCTCTTGCCGGTGCGTTCGGTATCCGCCTCCCACGCTCTCTCCAGCATGGCCCAGTCGAACCGGCGTGATCCAAGCCCGGCATCGGTCGGAAAGTCCACGCCATGCAGATCAACCGCAGATCGCGGCAGCTCCGCACCAATCAGGTCACCCCGCCGCTCCGTCAGAACATGACCGCCGGACAGCATCAGCGCCTTCATATAATGCTGATTTTCATCGGGCGCCTGAAAAGGCGGCGTGAGAACCGCAAACGCGAAAGTCGCGATGCAGGCGAGCGCCAAGAGCCATGCCTGAATCGCGCTTGCCGGAACAGCAAAGGGCAGGGGGGAGGCCTTGCCACGCGATATCGATAACCTGTCCTGCCGCATGGTCCCCATTTCACCCCATCATCCTGCGCCCGTAGCGGGAGAGGCGGGATTATAGCCATCAATTGGTAACACAGCGTCAACGTGAGCCTCAGTTGAGGCTGCCTGGCATCCTCCCTCGCAAGGAGAAGGGCCGCTGGAAAACAAGGGTGGAGGGGTATGGCTGAAGCGCGCGAACAGCCTTCCCTTCCGTCATGCCAGCGAAAGCTGGCATCTTCGTCCCCACACACAAATTTTCCCCAAGTTCTCCGTTTCCGCCGGGACGGCAGGAAGGGTGGATGGCGGACTGACGGCTTCGGTACTTTGATTTGCGACAGGCAGCTTTGACAGTATTACGGCTTGATCCTATCAAGTGGCGCTGAAACAATGAAAACATCGGGGTCGTCGTGCCAATAACCTTTGATCAAGCTAGGAAATCCCTCGATTCTCTCGAATTACAGCAGCTCGAGCCTACGGCTGTTAACTATGACCTGGCTCTAACATATGTTACCAGATCGCTACCCGAACTGTCCCGGGAGATTGATACACAAACAGATGGCGGCGTTCGATTGAGCCGCAAAGAGGCTAGTACTTTAGTAAAGCGTTTTCTTTCAAAGAGTAAGTTGGTCCTTGGCGCACGTGAGAAAGTGATCGCACAGCAAACGGAACAGTTAGGCGTTCTAACTTCCGAGGCTCATCAGGTGACCAGCGGGCTAGAGCGAGATGTGGCGAACGTAGTCACTCAAGCAGGTGAATGGCCGAATGCATCACGTGAATTTGTGATGCGCCTGTCTGACGCAGAACGGGAGCTTGCGGAGTTGCGAGATAACTTGGCAAAGCTGCAGGCACGCGTTGATGGAAAAGAAGGTGATTTACCAAGCAATAGCCGTGATGCCCTGACACGATCCCTCGATAGGGATGGTTCACAGGATTTGTTGCGAAAGTTGACGACTGATGGCCGAAGTTACGTGATCATCATGTTTGGACTTGATGACATAGAAGAACTCAACGAAAAATACGGTCGATCAGTCGGAGATAACATAATTAATGCTCTTGCATCCACGCTGCGGGACCATTTTCAGGAACAGGAGCTAGTCCGATGGTCTGGAAACCGGTTCATCACCATCCTGAAAGACATCGCGATCATGCAGGCGCGAGTAATCGCTGAAGAGGCCCTGCTTGCCATGTCGCAACGGCGCTTAAGGTTGCGTGACACCGGAGAATGGGTTGGCGTCGTGACCGCCTCTGCCGGGATTGTAGTTGGCCAACACGAACTCACGACAGATGTTTTGGAACGAGCACGTGCTAACCTGCTTTCTGCCTCAGCGGCAGGCGGAAATCAGATCAAAGGATGATGATCTCCATTGGGCCATGTGGCGGACACCAGCGCACGCTTCAGACGACGCGCAGGACCGCTTCCTCAAAGTGGACTACCAGCACATGGCCGCCAGGTTCATCCGCCACTTCTACATGGCCCAAGAGGTCGAACATGCCCCTTTGAGCGACCACAATTGGTCGTTAGCCGATAACTCTTCTGCATCCTGCATCAGGCTTTGAGTGCCGAAGAACCGGCGAGCGACAGGGACGAAGGCGGAAACTGATAACCCCATATGGGAACAATCCGCCTCCTCCGCCGACCCATCACATCAGCCCCGCCGACCCCAGTCACTCTTCCTCGTCATCCGGCCTTCGCGCCGGGGGATGCAGCCGCAGCCGCGTAACCCTGCGCCCATCGCTGCTGACGATTTCCAGCTTCCAGCCGCTCTGCTCATGCTTCAATATTTCGCCAGCATCCGGCACGCGGCCAGCGATGACGAAGGCCAGGCCGCCCAGCGTATCGACATCTTCCTCGATATCGGACAGCCGCTCGTCAATCTCCTCGGCGACGTCTTCCAGTTCAGCCCGTGCATCCGCTTCCCACATTCCGCCTTCCAGCGGGACCAGCAGCGCTTCGGGGGCATCGTCATGCTCGTCCTCGACATCGCCGACGATTTCCTCGACCAGATCCTCGAACGTCAGCAACCCTTCCGTCCCGGAATATTCGTCCAGCACGATGGCGAGATGGGTGCGCTTGGCGCGCATTTCGGCCAGCAGGTCCAGCGCACCCATGCTTTCGGGCACGTAAAGCGGCTGGCGGATCAACGGCTCCAGGCTGTCGGGGACCGGCGATTTGCCGGCAAGGATCGCGAACGCGTCGCGGATGTGAACCATGCCGACAATGGTATCCAGCGTTTCGCGATAGACCGGGATGCGGCTATGCCCCGCTTCCGCGAACAGGGCGGCCAGTTCGGCAAAGCTCGCCTTTTCCTCTATCGCGATGATGTCGGCGCGCGGCACGGCGACGTCATCGACCGTATGCTCGGAAAAATGCAGCAGGTTGCGGACCATTTGGCGTTCAATCGCCGACAGGTCGCCATTGGCAGGGGAGGGCGCGCTCTCGTCCTGCTCATCCTCGTCATACTCGTCCAGCGCCTCCTCCAGCTCGCGCCGGAGGCTGGGGCTTTCTTCCTCACCGAAAAGCAGCGACTTCAGGCCGCTCCATAAACCGCCCTCGTGACTACTACTGTCCGATTCCTTTGAACCGTTGCCGTCCTTCGGACTGCCTTCAGCCATTGTTCTTCCTACTATCCTGTCTGGCGATCCCCATAGGGATCCGTAACGCCTAGGCTTTCCAGCGACTGGGTCTCCAGCGCCTCCATCGCTTCCGCCTCGGCATCCTCCATATGATCATATCCCAGCAAATGAAAAGTCCCATGGATGATCAGATGCGTGGCATGGTCTGCGATGGAGATGCCCTTTTCCGCAGCTTCCCTGGCGCAGACCCCTTCCGCCAGCACGATGTCGCCCAGCAGAACCTCGCCATCGTCGGTATTCCCCGTGCCTTCCAGCAGGTCGGCCTGCACCATTGGAAAGGACAGGACGTTGGTGGGCCTGTCCTTGTCCCGATAGTCGCGGTTGAGGCTGTGGACCTCTTCATCGGTCGTCAGCTTTACAGCGACTTCGTACAGGGCCTCGCCCGTGGCGAAGGCGGCGTAGGGACTGTGGACGATGGCCGCGACCACGGCCCGCTGGGCGAGCAGTTCCCAGTCCTCGCCCGGCCAGCCACTTTCATGAAGAACCGCTACTTCAATCACTTTGCATGCTCCAATATCCAGCGTTCAGGCATCCGGCCCCTCATAAGCCTGAACGATCCGCCCCACGACCGGATGGCGCACGACGTCCGCGATATTGAACGGCACGACCGATATTCCGTCCACGCCCTCCAGCCGTGCGACGGCGTCGGCCAGGCCCGATACGCCCGGCTGCGGCAGATCGACCTGCCGCGGATCGCCGCAGATCACCATGCGGCTCCCTTCGCCGAAACGGGTCAGGAACATCTTCATCTGCGCCACGGTTGTATTCTGCGCCTCGTCCAGCACGATGAAGGCATTGGCCAGCGTTCGCCCGCGCATGAAGGCGAGCGGCGCGATCTCTATCTCTCCGCTCGCGATCCGCCGTTCCACCTGTTCGGCGGGCAGCGTGTCATAGAGCGCGTCGTAGATCGGGCGGAGATAGGGATCGACCTTCTCCTTCATGTCGCCCGGCAGGAAGCCCAGCCGCTCGCCAGCCTCGACGGCGGGGCGTGACAGGATCAGCCGATCGACGCTCCCCGTGATCAGCTGGCTCACTGCCTGCGCGACCGCCAGATAGGTCTTGCCCGTGCCTGCCGGGCCAAGCGCGAAGATGATGTCGTTGCGGGTCAGCGCCTCCATATAGGTGACCTGCGTGGCGGAGCGCGGCACGATCGTCTTCTTGCGCGTGCGGATCATCACCTTGGGCGGCTCGGCGACGTCGTGGCGGATGATGCCGTCCAGCGTCGGTTCGGCGGACATGGCGATCACCGCCTCCACCGCGCCGCTGTCGATTTCCTGCCCGGCCGCGATGCGGTTGTAGAGCCCGGTCATCACGTCGCGCGCGCGCGCTGCCGCTTCGGCCTCGCCCTCGATCTGCAACTTGTTGCCCCGCGCCGCGATATAGACGCCCAGCCGGTTTTCGATGGCGACCAGATTCTGGTCATATTGCCCGAACAGCGCGCCCAGCAGGTGCGGGCGGTCGAAGGTCACTTCCAGGCGCGCGCGCTCCACAGTGTCGCTGCGATGGTTCTGGTTCGGCTTCTTGGACATTTCAGCAGCTCCCCTTTCCGTCAGTCCTATCCGCTAAGGCGAATATCCATCTCCTGTCGCTCGATCCTGGTGGACAGGTCGGGAGATGGGTTCCCTGCGCGGGAACGACTGTGAGTAGGTTCAAGCGGCTTTCCTCCTGCTAGGTTCGCCGGCCAGGCTGTTCGGACCGGCGCTGATGATATCGACTTCGACCATATCGCCAATGAAAAGTTCCGGCGCGGTGACGTGAACGGACTGTAGCCAGGGCGTCTTGCCGATCAGCTGTCCTGCATGACGACCCTTGCGCTCCAGCAGGATGTCCGTGCGGCGGCCCACGGTCGCGGCGTTGAAGTCAACCTGATGCCGGTTGATCAGCGCCTGCAGCCGCGCGAGCCGTTCGTCCATCACTTGCGCAGGGATCTGGCCGTCCATGTCAGCAGCAGGGGTGCCCGGCCGCGGGCTGTACTTGAACGAATAGCATTGCGCATAGCGCACCTGATCGACGATCTTCAGCGTATCCTCGAACTCCGCGTCAGTCTCACCGGGGAAACCGACGATGAAGTCGCCCGACAGCGCGATGTCCGGCCGCGCCTCGCGCACCCGCTCGATGATGCGCAGATAGCTGTCGACGCCATGGCTGCGGTTCATCGCCTTCAATATGCGGTCGTTGCCCGACTGCACCGGCAAGTGGAGAAAAGGCATCAGCTTTGGCTCGTCGCCATGCGCGGCGATCAGGCCGTCGCTCATGTCGTTGGGATGGCTGGTGGTATAGCGGATGCGCTTGAGGTCGGCGATCTTCGCCAGTTCGCGCACCAGGCCGTCCATGCCCTGCATGCGCCCCCTGTCATCCTCACCGGTCCAGGCGTTCACATTCTGCCCCAGCAGCGTGATCTCGCGCACGCCGCCATCGACCAGCGCCTTCGCCTCATCCAGGATGGCGTTCCAGCTTCGGCTGATCTCCGCGCCACGGGTATAGGGCACCACGCAATAGGTGCAGAATTTGTCGCACCCTTCCATGATGGTCAGGAAAGCGGTGGGCCGGGCCTGCTTGGTGCGGCCGGGCAGGGCGGAGAATTTAGACGCCAGCGGCATGTCGGTATCGACCGCCTCTTCGCCGCGCCCTGCCTTTTCGATAAGGTCGGGCAGCCTGTGATAGGCTTGCGGCCCGACGACGATATCGACGGTCTTGGCCCGCCGGCTGATCTCGCTTCCTTCCGCCTGCGCGACGCAACCGGCGACGGCGATCATCGGCCGCGTGCCATCGTCGCGGTTGAGGCGGCCGATGTCGGAATAGACCTTGTCCACGGCCTTTTCGCGGATGTGGCAGGTGTTGAGGATGACCAGATCGGCCTCGGCCCCGGCGGCCGCTGCGGTCATGCCGCGTTCGCCCAGCATCTCCGCCATGCGCTCGCCATCATAGACGTTCATCTGGCAGCCGAAGGATTTGACGTGGAATGTCGCTGGAGTCTTTTGGGCGTCGTTACGATTCATGCCGTCCAGCTATACAGGGGCAGCAGCCGGAACGAAAGGCGGCAGGTGCATCGCAATGCTCGCCGCGATCTTGTCTCTCGTAACCGCCGCCAATTGCTTGCGATCGGGGTAGAGCGCCGGATCGAACGGCTCCAGAAAGCGCAGCGTTACGTCGATTCTGCCGGGCCGTTCCAACAGCCGCTTCGCGTTTTGACCGGCCGGTTCATTGCTGTGCCAGGCGATCTCGACGGTCGCCGCGCCATAATCCACATGCACCGGCTGGATCATCACCGCGCGCGGAGGCGGTAGCAGCACGGCCAGCAGAGAGGGCTTGAACGGCAGCAGACCCAATCCGTCGCTGGTCGTCCCTTCCGGGAACAGGGCGACCGGCTGATGCCCGGCCAGCGCCGCACGCAGCGCCGCGATCTGGCTGGACAGCGCGCCGCGCCGATTGCGGGCCACGAACAACGTATTGTTCTGCGCCGCCAACCACCCGATCAACGGCCAGCCTGCTATGCCGTCATGCGCGACGAAGGCGGCCCCGGTCGCTCCGCCCATCGCCAGAATGTCGATCCAGCTGACATGATTGGCGATGATGAAACTGTCGCCATGAAATGGATGGCCTTCGATCCGCACGCGCGCGCCCACCGCTCGCGCAGCCAGTCCAAGGAATCGGCGTGGCCAGGGGGATCGCTTGCCCGCAGCCCGCCATAGCAGATGCGGGATCAGACAAAGGATCAGGCAGCCCGCAAGCGCGCCCAACCGGCAGAAATAGCGAAGCCGCCGCAAGCGTTCAGTTCTTGCGGTCGAGCGATACGCCGTACAATTCCATGCGGTGATCGACCAGGCGGAAGCCGAGCTTTTCGGCTATCTGCTTCTGCAACTGCTCCAGTTCGGGATCGACGAATTCGATGACGTTGCCGGTTTCAACGTCGATCAGATGGTCGTGATGCGCTTCGGGCGCCGCTTCATAGCGTGCACGACCGTCACCGAAATCATGGCGCTCCAATATGCCCGCTTCTTCAAACAGGCGGACGGTGCGATAGACTGTCGCGATGGAGATGCCGGGATCGATCGTGGAAGAGCGCTTGTGCAATTCCTCCACATCAGGATGGTCCGATGCGTCGCTAAGGACTTGAGCGATCACACGACGCTGCTCGGTGATGCGCAGGCCCTTTTCATGGCAAAGGGCTTCTACGTCGATCTTGCGGTTCATGCGGACTCGCTCATTTCAAATTTTCAGATAGTCGGCAGAAATTTAGCGGCATTTTCGACATTGTAAAAGGGGCGCACGGCAAATGCGCCCCCTTCACGTGCCGGATCGCCCACCAACCGTGCTTATTTCGCGCGGGTGCGGCGGCGTTTCGTGCCGAGACCGATCTTTTTGGCCAGCGAACGGCGCTGTTCGGCATAATTGGGGGCAACCATCGGATAATCCGCGGGCAGGCCCCATTTCGTCCGATAATCATCTGGCGTCATCTGATAATGGGTCATCAGGTGGCGCTTGAGCATCTTCAACTTCTTGCCGTCTTCCAGGCAGACAATATAGTCCGGCTTGATCGACGAACGAACCGATACGGCTGGCTCCGGCTTTACTTCGGGAACAGCAGCGGGCGTCGTCAGTCCTGAAAGTGCGGCGTGCACATTCTGGATCAACGTCGCTACATCAGACACAGCCACGCTGTTGTTCGATACATGTGCAGCAACGATATCCGAAGTCAAAGTAATGAGCAGTTCGCTCTGTGCGGATTCGATTTCCATTTCTATTATCCTGCGAAGGCTGAATTTGATGCGACCCGCCCAAGCATATTCGTTTCACGAGCGGTACATGAGCGTTATACCCTCGTCTGCCGCATAGCAAGGGTGATCCAGGCTATCCAATCATTTCGATACGAAAGCTCAGGGCGTCGTATAGTTGTCCATCGCTGCCCCGGTAGTAACCGGGGCGGCGATGCACATATTCAAACCCGACTTTTTCATAGAGTTTGATTGCTGTATTCGACGAACGGACTTCGAGATTCATCGACCTTATGCCGCGGCGTCGCGCCGTCTTGAGACTATCGACCAATAGCTCCCGCCCAAGGCCCCTTCCGCGCCATGACGGATGAACCGCCAACAGCAGCAATTCGCATTCGTCCAGCACCGACCGGACAAGCGCAAAACCCATGGCCGCTGCATCGACGCGTGCGATCGTCAGCCAGGTGCCCGGCATCATCATGACGCCAGCAAGTTGCGGCAACGTCCATGCCTCGCCATAAACGGGGTCGAACGCCTGCGTCATGACGTCCATGGCGTCGGACAGCGCATTGCGCTCGCCCTCTTCATAAGTATCCAGGATGATGCCGGGAATCATGCCGGTTTGCGCATCGACATCGGCTGCGCGTCTGCGTCGCGGCAGTATATGGGGGAAGGGGGCAGCGGCGGCAGCCCCGCGATCAGGGGATAATCCGCCGAGTTGGGATACAGGGTGACGGCTGCGCCATGTCCGCGTGCTGTCACCAGCGCTTCCGCGCCCGTACCATAGAGAATGGGCTGATCCAGCTGATCCGCCAGCGCCGCGATAGGCGTGGAGGCAGGCTGCGTGATGGGGGTCAGGCCGTCGGGTTCAAAGCATTGCCAGAACAGTTCGCCATGCCCCCCGGTGATGGTCACCGCGATCGGGCCGCCTTGATGGTTCTGCGCCGCCTTCGCCGCGATCAGGGATAATGCGCCATAACCATGCAGGGGGAGCGACCAGGCAAGCGCCAGCGCGCGCGCTGCCGCGATGCCGATCCGCACGCCCGTAAAGCTGCCCGGACCCAGGTCCACCGCGATCGCGTCGGCCCGGCCGCCATCCGGCAGCGCGGCGATCGCGGGCATCAGCGCTTCGGCATGACCCCGGCCCACTGTTTCGTGAAAATGTCCTGCCGGGACGCCATCGTCGAGCAGCGCCACGGACAGCGCCTGCGTCGCGGTGTCGATGACGAGAATGCGCAAGAAAATCCCCTGTAGAACCGGCGTGACCGGATGACCTGCAAGCAGCGGTTAATCCATCCGGCCCGATTCGCCAAATGCCGCCGTCATCGCATCAAACGGCGCGAACTTCCGTCACTTCGGGGACATAATGTTTCAGCAGTTGCTCGATCCCGTTCTTCAGCGTCGCCGTGGAGGAGGGGCAGCCTGAGCAGGCGCCCTGCATGCGCAGAAACACCGTGCCGCGTTCGAAACCGCGATAGACGATGTCGCCGCCATCATTGGCTACGGCGGGCCGTACCCGCGTATCGATCAACTCGCGGATCTGCGCGACGATCTCCGCGTCCTCCGGGTCGTCGGTAAATTCTTCCTCTTGCGGGATCATTATGTCCGAAGCCGACCCTTGGGTGAACAAGGGCATGTTGGCGGAAAAATGATCGAGCAGGATCGACAATATCTCCGGCTTTGCATCGCTCCACTGGGCGCCGGGGCCGATGGTGACCGAAATGAAGTCGCCGCCGAAAAATACGCCGGTGACGTCACCCAGCCCGAACAGCGCGGCGGCCAGGGGCGACGCTTCGGCTTCTTCCGGCGTTGCGAAGTCGCGCGTTCCCATGCCCATGACCACGCGGCCGGGGATGAATTTGACGGTTGCCGGGTTGGGCGTTGGTTCGGTCTCGATCAGCATGGCTGCTATGTGGAGAGGAGATTGCCTGAGATCAAGCTTTCCTGACAGGATGAACGGAACTTCGCCACCTACCGTCCATTGATTCCCTGTTTGCAAAAGCAGGAGACGCAGGATGAGCAACGATTCCGATATCCGCCACCGCTTCTGGACCGAATTGTCGCAAAGCCCCTTTGTGATGATTGGTTTGCAGGGTTCGCACGAACATACGCTGCCCATGACGGCTCAACTGGATCCGGGCGCCAATCATTGTTTCTGGTTCTATACGACCAGGGACAACCGGCTGGCCGCGGGTGGCCCCGCCATGGCGCAGTTCGTGGGTAAGGGCCATTATCTGTTCGCCTGCATCGACGGGACGTTGGTGGAGGAAACCGATCCGGCGGTGATCGACCGCTATTGGACCCATGAAGTCGCCGCCTGGTATCCCGGCGGGCGGCAGGATCCCAATTTGCTGATGCTGCGCTTCAACCTTGGCCATGCCGAAATCTGGCGTGCGGACATGTCGTTGGGCGGCGTATTCAAACAGATGTTCGGCGGGGACGTACGCGACGAAATGCGCGGAAAGCATGTGGAAATATCCCTCTGATTGTCGCGGGGGCCCCTAACTATACGGGGGCCCTTGCTTTTCTGCGTAAATGAACGCATAGGGCCCGCAGCGCAGCGGGCGGCCTTCATGGCCCATCAGCGATTGGCAGCGTGATCGTTCCGGCCCTTGATATGGGGTAACGGGGCCGGCCAATGAAAGTCTGCGCCAAGCTTTGAGGCTTCCCTTTTCACGCGGGTCGTTTCGTAACCCGCCTTGCGCCCGGTTGCGAAATGCAACCTATTGGCGCGTGGGCTTTTCAATTCGAGAGTTCATTCATGCAATTCACCGACCTTGGTCTCGCCGAGCCCATCCTGAAGGCGCTCGCCGCCAAGAATTATGCTTCCCCCACGCCGATCCAGACGC
Organism: Sphingobium sp. MI1205; assembly: GCF_001563285.1. Lineage (NCBI taxonomy): Bacteria > Pseudomonadati > Pseudomonadota > Alphaproteobacteria > Sphingomonadales > Sphingobiaceae > Sphingobium > Sphingobium sp. MI1205. The sequence goes on along the minus strand of NZ_CP005188.1, from coordinate 2,034,890 downwards.
AGGCCATTCCGGTCCTGCTGCAGGGCAAGGATCTGTGCGGCATCGCGCAGACCGGCACCGGCAAGACGGCCGCCTTCGCGCTGCCCAGCCTGGATCACTTCGCCCGCAATCCCAAGCCGACCCCGCTCCAGGGCTGCCGCATGCTCGTCCTGTCGCCGACCCGCGAACTGGCGGCGCAGATCGCGCAGAGCTTCCGCGACTATGGTCGCTTCATGAAGCTTTCCATCGAAGTCGTCTTCGGCGGCGTGCCGATCAACCGCCAGATTCGGGCGCTGGGCCGGGGCGTCGATATCGTTGTCGCCACGCCCGGCCGCCTGCTCGACCTGATCGACCAGCGCGCCTTCACCATCAAGGATACGGAAATCTTCGTCCTCGACGAAGCCGATCAGATGATGGACATGGGCTTCATCCACCCGCTCAAGCGCATCGCCAAGCTGTTGCCCAGGGATCGGCAGAACCTGTTCTTCTCCGCCACCATGCCAAGCGAGATCGAATCGTTGGCCGCGCAGTTCCTGAACAATCCCGTGAAGGTCAGCGTCGCTCCCCAGGCCACCACGGCCGAACGGGTCCGCCAGCAGGCGACTTTCGTCAACCAGGTGGAAAAACAGGCGCTCCTCACGCTGACCGTGAAAAATGAGCCGATTGACCGCGCCCTGATCTTCACCCGCACCAAGCATGGCGCGGACCGGGTCGTGCGCTTTCTGGAAGGCGCCGGCATCCAGGCTGTCGCGATCCACGGCAACAAGAGCCAGGCCCAGCGCACCACCGCGCTTCAGGCGTTCCGTCACGGCCATGTGAAGCTGTTGGTGGCGACCGACATCGCCGCGCGCGGAATCGACGTTTCCGGCGTCAGCCATGTCATCAATTTCGAGCTGCCCAACGTTCCCGAACAATATGTCCATCGCATCGGCCGTACTGCCCGCGCGGGGGCGGAGGGCGTGGCGATCAGTTTCGTCGCCGATGATGAGAAGCCCTATCTGAAAGCTATCGAGCGGACCACGCGGATCAAGCTCGACATCGTGCCGCTGCCCGAGAATTTCGTGGAAGCGGTCCGCAATCTCCCCAAGGCCGCGCCCCAGCGCAAGGGGCGCGAACAGACGTCCGAACAGAAGGCGAAGCGCGTCGAGGGTCAGCGCCGCTATCAGGACGATCAGAGGCAACAGCGCGGTACCGCTGAAAGGGCGCATCGTCCCGACGGAGACGCCGCCAAGCCTGCCAAGAAAAACTTCCGGCGTGGTCGCAGCGGTGTCGGCGCGCATAAGGGCGCGGTGCAAAAGGTCGGCGGGCGGTAAGAGCCCAGCACGCTCAATAAATCCGACCGTCATGCCTAATCGTTTTGGCATGACGGTCGGCATGAGATGGTCCGCGCTTCCGCCAAGCCGTCGCATTGTCAGTAGCCATTCAGAATTTTCGCTCTAGGCTAGCGCGCTATGAGCTTTTCCCCTCGGCGCTCCGCCGTTTCGCTGACCGTCCTCGCACTGCTTCTTTCGGGATCGCCCCTCCCACTGTCGGCGCGCACGGAACCGACAACTACCAAATCGGCCGTCTCATCGACCGATATGCGGGCGCAGGTTCGCCCTTGGCTTTACGAAAACAGCGATGTACCGATCGACGCGGCATGGCGGTTCGGTACGCTGTCCAATGGCTTGCGTTATGCGGTCCGCCGCAACGGTGTGCCGCCAGGGCAGGTTTCCATACGTTTGCGCATGGATGTGGGCTCTCTGATGGAGCAGCCCGATGAGCTTGGTTACGCGCATTTCATGGAGCACATTACCTTTCGTGGGTCGCGCCATGTTCCTGACGGCGAATCAAAGCGGATATGGCAGCGGCTGGGCGTAACATTTGGCAGCGACAGCAATGCCCAGACCACGCCAACCGGCACCACCTATTCGCTCGATCTGCCGCAGGCGACGCAGGCGAGCCTTGGCGAGAGCATGAAAATCCTCGCCGGCATGATGGCCAATCCCAACATAATCGATAGTGCGGTCGCCGCTGAGCGGGCCGTCGTGCTGGCCGAACGGCGCGAAGGCGACGGCCCGCAAATGCGTATTTCCGACGCGAGCCGCCGCCACTTCTTTGCTGGACAGCCGCTCGCGAATCATAGTCCCATTGGCACGGTCGCCGCGCTCAATGCCGCCACGGCCGCGCGGATAGAGGCGTTTCACCAGCGTTGGTATCGGCCGGAGAATGCGGTGATCTCCATTGCTGGCGACATCGATCCAGCTGTTGCCGAGCAGATCATAAAGGATAATTTCGCGTCTTGGTCGGTGGCGGGGAAGGGGGCTCCGCTGCCCGATTTCGGGGAACCGGATCCAAAAGCCGCCGCCACGCGCGTAACCGTAGAACCGGGCGCTCCCACTGGCCTGACCATGGCTTGGCTGCGCCCGTGGAAGCCGCGTGCTGACACGATCGTCTACAATCAGGACAAGCTGACTGACATGCTGGCGCTGCAGATCATCAGCCGCCGGCTGGAACAGGCCGCACGCCGCGGCGGCAGCTTTCTACAGACCAGCGTTGATCAGCAGGATGTCAGCCGTTCAGCCGACGGTACGTTCGTCACCATTATGCCCACGGGGGACAATTGGGAAAAGGCGCTGGGCGATGTCCGCGCCATCATTGAAGACGCCAAGGCAACTCCACCCAGCCAAACGGAAATCGACCGCGAATATGCGCAGCTGGATACGGCGCTGGCGATTCAGGTCGAAAATGCGGACACCGAAGCGGGGGCTAAGCAGGCGAGCGATCTTGTGAGCGCGGTTGATATTCGCGAAACCACGGTCAGCCCTCAAGCGGCTCTGGAGATATTCCGCTCGGGCAAACCGTCCATGACGCCGCAGAAAATGCTCGATTCCACCCGCCGCCTTTTTTCCGCAGGCGTGTTCCGTGCATTGCTGATCACGGGAAAGTCAGCACCAGGCACCGAGGCGAGATTGGCCGCCGCAGTCGCTGCGCCGGTCAAGGCCGCAACCGATGCCCGGTTGGCTGACAAGGCGATCACGATGGCGGATCTGCCCACGCTTGGGCCTCCGGGCAAGGTTGTTTCACGTACCCAGACCGGCCTGCCTGGGATGGAGAGCATAAGCTTTGCCAATGGCGTGAAGCTGACGCTGTTCGCCAATGATGCGGAAACGGAGAAGGTCCGCATCAATGTCCGCTTCGGGCATGGTCAGCAGGCATTCTCGCCCACCAAGCCCGCGCCTGGTTGGGCCGCGAACTACGCCTTGGTGGCAAGCGGCATCGGCGATCTGGGTCAGCGGGAACTGGATGACCTGACCAATGGCCGCCGCATGGGCCTCGATTTTTCGATCGACGATAATGCCTTCGAATTGCAGGCGGTGACGCGGCCTGCCGATTACCGGGATCAGCTTCAGCTGTTCGCCGCCAAGCTCGCCGCGCCCGGCTGGGATCCCGCGCCAATCGCCCGTGTGAAGACGGGCGCTGCCGTCGCTTATGACGCGATGGGGCGCTCGCCAGACTCTGTGCTGGCCCGCGACCTAAACTGGTTGTTGCGCGACAAGGACGTCCGGTTCCGCACACCCTCGCGGGCCGAGGTGGAGGCGCTGACACCCCAGGCGTTCCGTGCGACATGGGAACCCCTGCTCGCCTCCGGGCCGATTGAAGTACAAATATTCGGACAGGTGAAGGCGGAAGAAGCGATCCAGGCGGTTGCTGCGACCTTTGGAGCGATGTCTCCCCGCCCGGATGTTCCCGTCCCTGCAGCTAACAAGCGGATGCGCTTTCCGGCTCCCGTCACCAGCCCTGTCATTCTTCGGCACAAAGGCGATAAGGAGCAGGCGGCAGCGGTCATGGCCTGGCCCACTGCTGGCGGCCTGACGCTTACCCAGGAGGCGCGCCAGCTGGAGATATTGACGCAGATCTTCAACGATCGGCTGTTCGACAAGCTGCGATCGACTGAGGGGGCCGCCTACTCGCCGAGCGTGCAGAATAATTGGCCATTCTCATATGAGAATGGTGGCTATATTCTTGTTACAAGTCAGGTCCGGCCCGACCGCGTCAAATATTTCTACGGCGTGGTCAAAGACACCGCCGCGGACCTCGCCAAAAATCCCGTCAGCGACGATGAATTGCAGCGCACCGTCGCTCCAATGCGTCAGCTTCTAATGCGCGCCAGCACGGGCAATGCCTTCTGGATGAACCAGATGGAAGGAGCGACGCAGGATCCTCGCTACGTGCAGGCGATGCAGACTATGGCCAGGGATATGCTGAACGTCACGCCTGCCCAGATCCAGACCCTTGCCGCCAAATATCTGGAGCCGGGCAAGAGCTGGTCAGCCGTGGTGCTGCCGGAGGGGGTAGTGGCACGCTGACGCGCCTTCCCTAATTTGCGGAGGTCCCGCCGCCCTGACAATGGCATAGGCATGGCTCGTTGTAGGTGGAGAAGCTTACGGGGCGAGGTTGTGCGTTGCTGCGGGGCAAGCGGACGGTTTGCGAAATAGCCTCACATACTGCCGTGTTATATTTGTATTTGGCTACCCAGCTCGACCACACCAGCCAGCGGTTCCAGCACCAGACTTTAAACACCAGGAAGCCAAGCATCAGCGTGGTGATCAACATCGTGCCGATCACTGAGATACCATAGGCCGACGCAAGCCGGGTTGATTCTCCGAAGCCCAGCACAAGCACCATGACCAGCAAGCCCCAGTTGACCGACGGGATGTAAATCTGCCCGACGGCCTTATCACTGGTGTGCAGCGTCCGCAGCGCGACAGAAAACCTAACTGGATCGCCCGGTGAGTCACAGAAAGGAGCCGGAGATCAAACATCTGTTTTTACAGAGTTTTATTGAAAGTTTGGGTGTTCCAGACTACGCAAAAAACACCCCACCGTTTTCGCTCTACTGGTGAGTTTTCTGGACCCGCTCTAGCAGGTGCATATGCCAAAACTAACGAAGACCGTCGTTGACAAAGCCGATCCGCGCGACCGGCAATGTACCGTTTGGTGCAGCGATCTGAAGGGCTTTGGCGTGTTCGTGCTGCCCTCCGGCACGCGAACCTATTTCGTCCATTACCGCAACGCCAACAATGTCCGGGGTCGAATGAAGCTCGGCCGCCGCGGCACAGTCACCACCGAACAGGCGCGGACGCTGGCGATCCAAGCGCTGGCCGATGTCGCCAAGGGCAATGATCCGCACGAAGGTCGGAACAGCGCTCGTAAGGCGATATCGGTCAAGGAGCTGTGCGAGCTGTATATGGCGGAGCTGGAGGCCGGCCGTATTCTCGGCAAGGGCGGCCGCTTCAAGAAGCAAGATCACCGATCTTGGCCGGATTACCGCCATATCATTCCGCTGCTCGGCTCAAAGCGCGTAACCCACGTCACCAAGGCGGACGTGACGGCGATGATGAAGGACATCATGGCGGGTAAGACGCGCGCCAACGAAAAGACGAAGAAGCTGCGCGGCAAATCGATTGTCCGGGGTGGCCTCGCGGCCGCGAGCCGCACGGTCGGCCTGCTGGGCGGCATCTTCAGCTATGCACGGGATGAGCTGGGCATCATCGAGATCAATCCCGCCCACGGGGTCCGCCAGCCCAAGAGCGTTGTGCGGAAGCGTCGTCTGAACCAGGACGAGTATCGGACGCTTGGCCGCATCCTCGCCAAAGCGATTGAGGACGAACACTACACGCGCGCCGTGGATATCATCCGGCTGATCGCCATGTCCGGCTGCCGCCGCAATGAGATCATCGAGATACGGAAGAGCGAGATCGACACCGTTGGGAGCACCTTTCGGTTAGAGGGCACGAAGGAAGATCGGTCCGTTCGTCCGATGGGCTTGCCCGCCGTCGAATATTTCGATGAGCGTGACATGACTGGCCGCAACTCATATCTCTTTCCGGGTGAAAGGAACACAGACGGGCCGTTCGGCAGCTTCCCCAGGCATTGGGAGAAGATCTTCGCCGGGACTGAGTTGGCGGACCTCACCGCGCATGTGCTGCGCCACAGCTTCGCGAATGACCTGGGCTCCACCGAAATCACATCGCGGCGCTGCTCGGTCATGCGTCGGGCTCGATCACGAGCCGCTATGTGCATATGCTCGATGCGGCCGTCGTCATGGCCGCCGACACGGTGTCGGACTACGTTCAGGCGCTGCTCGACGGAGCCGTCCTGTCTCATACCCACTATGCGCTCGATCGCAGCTCGCGGAAGGCCGCGCTGGTCCGGTTTCTGACGCACAAACCGGATGCACCCGCGCCCGACGAATCCAATAGGCTGGCGGCCTGAGCAATGGCGCGACTGCTGCTGGCAGTCGCGCCCGCCATAGTGGGCCAGTCTTACAACTAGTGATCGCCGACCCTAGCGCTCGATCTGGCTGACGTCGCGCACTGCGCCGCGTGCCGCATTGGTGGTGAGCGCGGCGTAGGCACCTAGGGCCGGTGAAACGGTGCGCTTGCGGCCAAAGGGTTTCCAAGCGGCTGCACCATTGGCTTCCATCGCTTTGCGGCGGGCGACGAGAATCTCGTCAGCGAGGTCGAGGCGGATGACGCGGTCGGGAATGTCCACCAGGATCGGATCGCCCGTCTCGACCAGCGCGATCAGACCGCCCTCGGCCGCTTCCGGCGAAACATGGCCGATCGACAGACCCGAGGTGCCGCCCGAGAAGCGCCCATCGGTGATCAGCGCACAGGCCTTTCCAAGACCCTTCGACTTCAAATAGCTCGTCGGATAGAGCATCTCCTGCATGCCCGGTCCGCCCTTCGGCCCTTCGTAGCGGATCACCACCACGTCGCCCGCCTTTACCTCATTGCCGAGGATACCGGCGACCGCCGCGTCCTGGCTTTCATAGACCCGCGCCGTGCCATGGAAGGTGAGGATGCTCTCGTCGACGCCCGCCGTTTTCACGATGCAGCCTTCAGGGGCGAGGTTGCCGTAGAGCACGGCAAGGCCGCCGTCCTTCGAGAAGGGGTGCTCGGCATCGCGGATCACGCCGTTCGTGCGATCGGTGTCGAGTTCTTTCCAGCGATTGCTCTGGCTGAACGCCTGCGTTGTGCGAACGCCACCGGGCGCCGCGCTGTAGAACTCCCGCACGCTCTCGCTGGTGGTGCGGCTGATATCCCAACGATCGAGCGCGTCGCCCAGCGTCGGCGCGTGCACGGTCGGCAGGCTGGTGTCGATGAGGCCGGCGCGATCAAGCTGGCCCAGGATCGCCATGATGCCGCCCGCGCGGTGGACGTCTTCCATATGCACATCCTGCTTGGCCGGCGCGACCTTGCACAGGCAGGGCACGCGGCGCGACAGCCGGTCGATGTCCGCCATGGTGAACGGCACTTCGCCTTCATAAGCGGCGGCGAGCAGGTGCAGCACCGTGTTGGTCGAACCGCCCATCGCAATGTCGAGGCTCATGGCGTTCTCGAACGCAGCGAAGCTCGCGATCGAGCGAGGCAGCGCCGACGCATCGTCCTGCTCGTACCAGCGGCGGGCTAGATTGACGATGCTATGCCCGGCTTCGCGGAACAGCGCCTCGCGATCGGCATGGGTGGCGAGCACCGAGCCATTGCCGGGCAATGACAGGCCGAGCGCCTCGGTCAGGCAGTTCATGCTGTTCGCCGTGAACATGCCCGAGCAGGAGCCGCAGGTCGGGCAGGCTGACCGCTCGATCACCTTCACCTCCTCATCGGTGTATGCCTCGTCGGCGGCAACAACCATGGCGTCCACCAGGTCGAGCGCGACCGTTTGCCCGCGAACATCCGCCTTGCCGGCCTCCATCGGACCGCCGGAGACGAAGATCACCGGGATGTTGATCCGCAGCGCCGCCATCAGCATGCCGGGCGTGATCTTGTCGCAGTTGGAGATGCAGACCATCGCGTCCGCGCAGTGTGCGTTGACCATATATTCAACGCTGTCCGCGATAAGGTCCCGGCTCGGCAGGCTATAGAGCATGCCGTCGTGGCCCATGGCGATTCCGTCATCGACCGCGATGGTGTTGAACTCCTTGGCAACGCCGCCCGCCGCCTCGATCTCGCGCGCGACCAGCTGGCCAAGGTCCTTCAGGTGGACATGGCCGGGCACGAATTGGGTGAAACTGTTGACGACCGCGATGATCGGCTTGCCGAAGTCTTCGTCCTTCATGCCGGTGGCGCGCCAGAGGCCGCGGGCGCCGGCCATGTTGCGGCCATGGGTGGTGGTGCGGGAGCGGTAAACGGGCATGGTCAGTCTCGATCGTGGGTTCACGTTTCACCTAACTGGATATCAATCGGAGTAGAAATATCTTATTGGAGGCCTATTAGGTCGCAGGAGATATGAATGGACTTCCGCCGGCTGAGGCATTTCGCGGCCGTGGCAGAGACGCTCCATTTCGGACGCGCAGCCGAGCGGCTCGGTATGACGCAGCCGCCGCTCAGCCAATCGATCCAGGCGCTGGAGCGTGAGCTTGGCGCCAAGCTGTTCACCCGCACCAAGCGGAGCGTGAAGCTGACACCCTTCGGCGAGCAATGGCTCGGGCATGTACAGGCCGCGCTCGATCGCGTGAATGGCCTGCCGGAGATCGCGCGCCGTCTGCGCGACGGCGAAGCGGGCCGGCTGGAGCTCTCCTTCGTCAGCACGGCCGACTACAGCATCCTCCCCACTCTGGTGCGCCGCTATGCCTCGCTCTTCCCCGACGTAGAGATCGCGCTTACCGAGGCGACGAGCGACGTGCAGATCGCGGCACTGGTCGACGGGAAAGGCCATGCCGGCATCATCATCCCGCCTGCGGATGGGGTGCTGCCGCCCGCGCTCGCGTATCGCCGCCTCGTTTCCGAGCCGCTCGTCGCCGCGATTCCGCAGGCGTGGATTGCCGAAAGGCGGATCGTGCTGGTCGACGGCAAGGTCCCCGCCGCCACAGTGGTCGAGCAGCCGCTCATCATCTTCCCGCGCCATGTGGCGCCTGGCTTCCACGATCTCGTAACCGGCTATTATGCCGAGCGATGCAGACCCGCTCGCGTCGTGCAGGAGGCCATCCAGATGCAGACCATCATCAGCCTAGTGTCGGCCGGCATCGGCATGTCGATTGTTCCTGCCTCGCTACGCCATCTTGCGCGTACGGGCGTATGTTACGCCGATCTGCTGGATGCCCCGCCTTGCCTCGAAACAGGGATCACGTGGCGTCGCGATCAAATTCCAGCGACGCTGGAGCAATTCCTCGCGATCGCGTCCGAATTCGCGGTGGTTGGCCGCATATGCTGACATTACGACCATTCGAGGGCGCAAAATGGTTCCCTGAAATCGGGCCTTTATTCATCCGGCTGCCCCGGCATAGATAGACCGACTTTGGGACCAGGCCCTCGCTCCCGAAGGTTTCATACGATGACCGCTTCCAGCAGGAACAGACTATCGTGCGCAATAGGGATGAACGGCGCAGCTTCTTTCTCATTGGATCACAGCCCTCGGTTGAATGGAGCTCCGGCTGCTCAGGCCGGCCCGAGGAAGATGAGTTTAACATAGTTGCGAAACTGCAGGATCTGACGCGGCAGGATTTGTGGATCCGACAGGCTCTTCGACAGGATGATGCTTCCATCCGCTACTGCGGAAAGCAAATCGGCGAGATCATCCAGGTCGATCTCGGTGCGGGGTGTGTAGCGTGCCGCGATGCCGTCGAATCGCTCGCGGAAACGCCGGCGCCAGATTATGTGTCCTTCCGTGGTCATGGCGCGCACATCACGACTGAACAGATAATCCTGGTAGACATAGGAAGCCGCGAGGCAACCGGGGTGCCCATTGGGCAAGTCGGCCATCATATCGGCGAACAGCTTGAGGAAGATTAGGAAGGCGTGGAGCGGGTCTTCGGTCAGTTCGTCGGCCTGTGCGAAAAGTCTGTCGAAAATCTGCCATTCTGTATCGAGGTAGCGCTGTAACATCGCCTTCGCGAGGTCGTTCTTATCGCGAAAATGATAAAAGAAGCCGCTCTTCGTGATGCCGACATCGCAGAGGATTTCTTCGATCGAGGTACCAGCGAACCCTTTGTGCAGCACAGACTCCTGCGCGACGTCAAGAATGCGCTCGCGCGTTTGTTCGCCCTTGGTCTGAACCTTCACTGTCATTCCCCGAGCCGTGCCTCGCTCGCACTGTACCATGGGTGCGGTTTCCGCCCAACCGGCGCGGTGTGATGCCGCTGCGCGCGCGACGGGTTTCTTGCAACACGTTGGCTAGAAACGTGAAAATGGCGAATGGCCCGCCTGTACCACAAGCTTTCTATCGTCCGGTTGCCCCTGCCGGTAAGATTGACGCCATTCCAGCATCTGTGCGCCGATCATTAGGTGCTGGACGGAATAGCGCCCCTACCTATCACTTTGGAACTCATGTCATGTTGAAAGACCGCTACGGAAATCCCGCCTCGACCAACTCATCCGCCGCGCTGGCCCATTACGATGCGGCGCTAGACCTGATCAGAACTTACCGAGGCGATCCTATCGCGTTGCTTGACGAGGCCCTTGCGGAGGACCCCGACTTTGGAGGGGCGTGGGCCGCCCGAGCGGGACTGTTGGTGCAACAGACCGACAAGGCCTATCTGGGCGAAGCTGTTCGCAGCGTGCGCGCCGGTCGGGTTGCCGCGCTCAATAATCGGGACCGCATCCATCTGGAGGCAGCGCAAGACTGGATCGATGGACGCTTCCGGCAAGGCACTGCCCGCCTTGGCCTTCTGGCGCGCGAACAGCCCAGGGACCTTCTCGCTCTGCAATATGCCCATATCGGGTGCTTCTACCTTGGCATGCAGCACGAACTCCGCGACTGGCCGCTACAGGCGATGCGCGCTTACGCGCCAGGGGATGACGGCCGCAGCTACGTGCTCGGCATGGCTGCTTTCGGCCTGGAGGAATGTGGCGACTATGCGCGTGCCGATCAGTACGGACGGGAAGCTGTGGAGCATGACCCTCGCGACGGGTGGTCTGTTCACGCCGTAGCACATGTCAATGAAATGCGTGGAGATCTGGACGCAGGAATCCCCTGGCTTGTCGATAGCGCCGGGCACTGGGCGCCGGAGAGTGGTTTCGCCTACCACAACTGGTGGCACCTCGCGCTGCTGTATCTCGATCTTGGCGATACCGCGCAGGTCCTCAAGCTCTACGACGAGAAGGTGCGGCCCGATCCGGACACGCAAATCGTGCTCGAGTGGATCGATGCCTCGGCACTGCTGTGGCGGCTAAAGCTCGAGGGCGTCGAACTGGGCGGTCGATTCGCCAGCCTCGCCGCTTGCTGGGAGCGGGCGGCGGAGGACGGTATCTATGCCTTCAACGATCTCCATGCGGTGATGGCCTTCCTCGGCGCCGGCCGCATGGCGGATGTGGACCGGACGCTGCGCGGGATGCGCCGAGCAGCAGGCGAAGAGGGTGACAATGGCGACATGAGTCGCACCGTTGGTCTGCCGCTTGCCGAAGCCCTGGTCGCCTTCGAAGCGGGCCGCTACGCAGAATGTGTAGAGACGATCGCAAGCGTGCGCGGGATAGCTCAGCGCTTCGGCGGCAGCCACGCGCAGCGCGACATCCTGTCGCTCACCGCGTTGCATGCCGCTCTGCGTGCAGGCATGGCAGGTGCCGGTCAGTCCTTCGCGGCGGAGCGACTGGCTCACAAGCCACACAGCCCTTGGGCGCAACGATTAGGCGACCGAGCAACCGGCCAGAACAACCAGATGCGTGGAGCCGAATCGCGTTTGGAGGAGGCGTGAGTCCTATATGCTCGCTCGATGCGAGGTTTGACTAGGGACAGTTCTTCTCCACGCTGGTCCTCAAATTGGCGAGGCGAACGGCCGCTTTGCTCGAAGCGGTCGTTCGCTCGCCGACCAGCCATGTTCGTGATTGGTCGGCAGGTGCCTCGGGACGTTCCTGCTAATCAGGCTCCAATGCGTTCTTCAAGCGACCAATCTGGCCATCGGAGAATGATCATGGAGATGACGCCTGAAGCCGGTCTGCCCGAAGCTGGACACCTCGAAAGAACTGTCGGATTTTGGTAGGGCGACGGCGGCACGGACGGCAGAGCCGGGTGAGCCTGATGGGGCAACGTATTCTTGGCAATTTCCATGCCGCCGCCGCCGCCGGGGGGGGGGGTCGGTTTCTGCATCAAGCGGGCACAGTACGCCCCCCAGCCAGGCGAGGCGCTGGAAGTTATAGGCAAGGTTGGCCATTCCGATCTTGATGGTGGCCCGGGCGATACCGATGGTGCGCACGACAGTCCCATCCGGTGCTTTTGTCCGGCGAACACATGCTCGACCTGAGCGCGGATCTTTGAACGCCTGATATTGGCCCTGGCTATCCGTTCGGGCAGCGGCCGCCGCGGCTTTCGCTTCTGGTGGACGTGGCTGGTGAACATGCCACCCGCAAGGAACACCTCGTTCTTCTTGGATCGATCGGCGGTATCAGCCCAGACGCCTTCTCCAGATCGTTGGTCAGCCTCGATGCGTCCCATTTCCACGGCAGGAAGTCATCGATCCGATGAATCGGATGCCCGGTTGCCAAGCTCGCCCATTGCAGCACCATAGCTGCAGCCCGTCAGCGGTGGTCGCTTCCGGGGATCCGGCGCTTCATCGCCTTCTTCATGAAGGTCAGGGCGGCAGCTTTGTCGCGGGTTTTCGTGACATAGCTCTCCAGGATTTTTCCCTTCCTGATCGACAGCGCGCCATAGGTAAAACATCTCGCCATTTACTTTGACGTACATTTCTTCAAGGTGCCCCCACCAGCCGGGACCCTCGCATGCGGCTGATCCGCTGTCGGCGGACATCGCGGGAAGGCCGAAGCTGTTCCATCAGTAGCGGGTGGTCTCATGACTAATCTTGATGCCGCGTTCGAAGATAGCAGGTTCTCGACATTCCGCAGGCTGAGCGAAAACCGCACATAGATCATCACTGCCAGCCGGATGATCTCCGGCGATCAGTTGAAATAGCAGAACGGGTTGGTAGAGCCGCTGGGCCGATGGCATCCGTCCGATCTCCCCTGACTCTCAAACATTCGGTGCACTTCCTTTGACAGTGCCCTTAAATCATATCTGCGCAACAAAGGGAACGCCTGCCGATCCAGTTCGTATGAAAACCGATATAACGCAACATACATAAACATTTGTAAATTATAAAATAATTATATTAATATTCGATTATTATCTTGATATTTTCCTTATTAACTCCGGTAAACTCAGATATACTATTCTTAGACTGTTCAATTATATCAGAAATGTCTTGTCGATGGAAATCGGTAGGATGGTCATCATCTTCGACCATAGGCTGTATGCGTTGGATTATATCTTTTTTCAGTAAGTCCTTTACAGAAACCTCTAGGGCATTTGCCAGCAGAACTATATTGCTATGCCTTGGTTTAGATTTTCCGGTCTCCCACGACCAAATGCTTGGCTTGCTGAGGCCGGTTACCGCCGCCAACTCGGTTCGGCTGAGCCCTCTAGCATGACGAAGGCGCAAAATTCGGGCTGCCAAGGGTTCCTCATCTGAGGGAACTCGGGGCGAACAGACCGGATCGAATTCTGGCGGCAAGGGATTGCGTAATTGCACGGCGCTAAGCACGGCTTGGGACAGGCGATTATGAAATCGACATCCAAAAATCGGCGAGCTTTCCCAGACAACGGTTGAGAAAACGGGATCGCTCTCGGGTAGCTCTATTCTGATAATTTGCCCAACCGCCAACACGGATCGAGTCTCTATAAGGATGCCGGAAGCTGAAATATTGTGGATCGTGACATCGGCCTGCTGACCTTGCTCAAGTTCCCCCGCCGTCTGCACGCGGATGCGTAGTCGAGATGTGCCGCGCTTGTTCTGGGAGTCGTCAGATGGTTCAAGGATTGCGCTTATCGACATCGCCGTTTTCACCTACACCCAGCAGATGACGCAGGGCTAGCCCATCAGGCTGTCCTTTTCACCAGTTTGCTAGGGGCTTGGAGCCGTCATGCGGCGAAGCGCCCCTATCACGCGATGCGATCAGCATCTCGGCGGCCGGTGCGATCTCGCGGCAGGCGACCACATGTGCGCACGCCACTCGCCGCTCATGCGATGGAGAAAAATCTAGTCCACGGACACGGTAACTGTGACAAGATCGGAATAGGTTCCTGCTCGCTTATTGGTGACGTCGCCAATTTGAAACGCCATTGGCAAACTGTCCCGCCGCATGCTGCTCGCCCGTTTGGAATAGATGCTCTCGGCGCTCAAATCGAGCAATTTACCGTCAACGATCAACCGATAGGGTATAGTCCATTCCTGACCCGCGAGTCTGAGATTACCTGCGTTAAGTGACTTGAAAGCCAGAGAATAGCCACGGGTGCTCTGCACATAGAGAGCCAACGGGACTGCCGCAATGCCGGTCTGGAGTTCGCCCAGATCGATATCTGCCTGTCCATTGTGGCGCTGGAAGGCGCCGGCCAGTCCCAAGGTCGCCGAAGGAAGGATGTGAATGCCCACGTTCACGGACCGCTCGGCGAGCGATGAGCCGTTATCATCCTCGGCGATGATGGCGAGGCGCTGTTTGAACAGTCCATCGGCAGTCGGGGAGCCGCCGACTGTAAGCGTATAGCGGACGATCTGCTGTGCGCGAGGTGCGATTTCCACGCGGCGATGGTTGGCCGTGCGTAATGTTCGTCCCCCGACCGGCGTCGCATCATAGCCGCCATAAAGATCGAACAGGCTATATGGCAATGAATCGCCATTACCGGAGGAAAGACCAAATGGGCTGCCATCTGTCTGGAAAATAGGCAGGAAGCGGCATGCCCCTTCGCCGGAGTTTATGAAGGTAAGATCAAAGCTGGCTGTGGCGGGACTGTTGGAAAAGGCGTCATAACCGTTGATGATCCATTGCCCCTGCGTCGCGTCTATGCGCAGTCGGCAGGTGTCGTCGGGCTTTGCCAAAGCTGGGGTGGTGAGTGCAGACCCCAGCAACAATGTAGTCAAGACGGCCTTGGTCATTTGTTCACTCCCTCATCCGTGACCGTGACGGTCTTCAAATCGACCAGGCCTTTGGTATCCTTTGGCACTGTGAAGAACAGGCTGGACGTCGAATTCACCAGAGTGATCCGGTAGGAAGCCCCGGGCCGAAGATTCTGGATTGCGAAACGGCCGACCGAGTTGGTGAAAAACGGAAGCGGTTCACCATTATTGCGATCAACCGGCACGACCTTTCCGCCCATGAGCGACACAGGTTTGCCGTCGGCGTAAAGCATTGTGCCCATGGCGCTTGCGAAGGCATCCGTTCCGACTTCCATCGCATAGCCGCCGCGATAAGGGGGGCGCACGCGGAAGACGCCCGAACCGACGTCATAGCCAGGAGGCGGATTTTCGACGTCATATTGCACGGACTGAGTGACGTAAGAGCTGAGATAGCTGTTCACGGCGCCGCCCAACGGTCCGCTGCGGGTCAGATAGGCGTTTTCGGCGATGGATTGACCCGCGACGACGTCGTGGCCTTTAAGGCTCTTGTGCGGAGTGAGAATTGCGAAGCTGTCGCCTATACGACGTCCGACTCCGAAGGAACCGTCAGCAAAGGCGAGTGCTGTGCCTACTCGCAATGATGTAACCTGCTGATCTGCGATGTTGCCGAAGTTCCGGCCATAGGCAGAATGTATCAGCGAAGCGTCGAACTTGCTGTCGATATAATCGATATAAGCCTGACCGTTTGCCTGCCCATCACTGCGCGTAGCAAGCGCCCCATAGCCGATGCTGCCGATGGTGCCGTCGGACAAGTGCGAGTAGCTGGCCGTAGTTGTGGACGCCAGCTTGTCGTAGGAGATTTCCGCGCGATCGCGATAGGACGGCTCGAACACGAGCGAGACGTTGAATCCCATACCGTTGGCGCTCCCGAAGCCGCTGCCATAATGGGTATAGTTCACGCCTCCACGAACGCTCCATTTGCGGTTCATCCGGTATGATGCAAGCGTATTGAGCCGGTAATTATCGCCAAAGGAGCCGCGATTGCGGATATAGCTCCCGTTGAAGAGCAGCGTCAGTTTTTGCGACATGGCACGGGTATATTGCGCGTCCACCGATATCGAGCTGCTATTGTCCGGTTGGTCATTGCCCAGGCTGCCGAAACGCCGCGACATATAGCCAGCATGAAGCGTGAAGGAGTCGATCAGGCCTCCTCGGTCGAAAATGCGCTCATATGTGACGCCGGGCGCATAACCGACGCCAAAGGCCTTGGTGTGGCTGACCCCCATGTCGAACTGGAGCCGCGATCCGCCGGGAAGGATGAATTGGGTCTGGCCGGTCAGAACCTGCGTGCGCTTGCTGGCCTGAAGACCGATCCCCACCGCAGGCTTGCCGACAAATGCCTTGCGATAAAAGCCCGAGAAGGCGAGGGGGCCGCTATAGGTCGGCGTTCGCCCGAACCGGTTGCTGGTCCGGCCGATATAGCCGCTATATTCATAGTCCCCGGGCTGAAGATCGATCGGATCGAGATAGGATCGGTAGGCGATGTCCTGAACCAGCCCGCTCGTATCGCGGACCTGAATTTGGAGGTCGTTGCTGCCCGATAGAAGCGGAAGCGAGCTCAGGTCATAAGAGCCCGCCTGAAGGTTGAACTGTTTTAGCAATGTGCCGTTACGATAGACATCGACCGTCGCGTCCCGCTGCAACAGCAACTGACGATTGCCTTGCAGGATCGCGGACCGGAACTGGTCGAACCTTTGCCGCTGTCGCGAAACGCCAAGGCCGCCCATCTGGACATAGCCCTGCTGACCGCGGATTTCCGGGGTCAGGTCGCCCAGATACCAGCGGCGAAAATCCTCCGGTTCGTCGTAGACAAAGCGGGCATAGTTGCGATCGAAACGATATCCGGTGCCACCTGAAAGACCCGATGTTTCCGCCCACTGGACGTCGGCTTCCAGCACCACGCCGGCCATGCGTGCGGCGCCTGTCATGAAAATGGACGGGCGGCGAAATCCGCTATTGGCGACGTTGCCCCATACCCGGCTTTCGACAGCGTCGATGTTCAGATAGGCTGAAACACCGGCGGGTTTCACATCGGGCTTCTCATCATCGGGGCGCGGCGTGTCGAACAGCGGCATGGTCGCTCGATGGGCTGAATCGATCTTCAAAACCACGACCGACAGCGAACCGGGGTCAAATTGCAGTGAGACGCCAGTGGCTTTCAGGTCTTCATTTTCAAACTGCTCATGACCTTGCAGCGCGGCCTTGATGTCCGCCTTTGCCTTGTCGTTCAGCAGTGTGTCGATAAGGTCCAGGAACGGAGCGGTATCGATCAGGAAACGATCGTCGCGAGTCAGTAGGACGGGCACTTCGCCCAGCGGCTTGTCGCGATAGGTCAGCGGCGCCGTCAGCGCAATGTCGCGGTCATAAGGATTGATGTCCGGGCGCCCATGGGGGCCGATGGGCACGGGCGACGGCGCTGTTTCAGATGAGCTGCCAGGCAGCGGCACGCTGGTTCCGCCAGACGTCGCGGGTTGTTGCGCAGGCAAGGTAGCGGGCGCGCTCGGCAGGCGCGGTTCGCCGTTGCGACCGGGCAGGGGTACGCTCACCTGGGCCCACGCGGGCAGCACAACGACAAGTGCACTCGAAGCACTCAGGCGCCACAGCAACCGCTGGACACTGCCAGAGCGGGAGCGACGCATTAGTTGACGAAGCTGATCTTGATCGGGGCCGATCCGAATTCCGCAGCAGTCGGCAGTTTGAATGTGCGAGTGCCACCAAGCGGCGGCAGATAGCCCACACCGATCTCGCGGTTGATCTCGTCGGGCATGACGGTCAGCTTCAGCGGCTTGCCCGCTTTGTCCTTCCCTTCAAGCACCCATCGCACGCCGGCCATCATCGCATAGCGATTGCCGCTGTTGCGCAGGACGATCTCCAGACCCGGTACGGAAGCTGGCTTTTGGGCGGGGGCGGGGGCGGCTTGACCGTCGATCGGCGGCGGCGCCTTCGCCTCGACCATGATCGGCTTGATGGAAACAGACTCGACCTTGGGCTCCGCCTTGGGCGGGGCGACGGTGATCAGCGCCTTCATATGATAGACCACCTGCACGTTGGCGCCCGGCGTGCCAGCGTCCTGCGCGCTCATCTGGATCGGCAGCTGATTGACGGAAAGATAATAGCCGCGGGAAGCAGGCATGTCGGCTGGCCCGACCCATTGCAGGCGGATGACTTGCCGGGCCGAAGCCCCGAGTTGGCCCTGCGGCGGGAAGACCAGGAAATCCTCATCGGCGGGAAATTCCTTGATCGTGCCATCATCCTGAAATTCGATGCGGGAAATCCGCGTTTCGAAAGATAGCTGGCCCTGGTTGAGGTTCTGCACCTGGATGCGCGCGACGGCATTGGTGCCGCTCGTCGTCATCTCTGCAACCATGGGCGACACACGCATGGCGTTGGCGGGCGAAACGGCGCAGCTCAGCGCGCCAATAGCGGACAATGCAAGAACAGGTTTCGCGGCTGGCCGTAGCGCGCGAAGCAGAAAGGCGAGCATTGAACATCCCCCCAGGGACTATATCCCATGACATATGGAAAAAGAGGAGGAAGTCATGGCTCCCCCCTCCTTTAAATCGCGTTAAATGATTAGAGAGCCTTCAGCTCGACAGTGATCGTGTCGCTGTAGGTGCCGGCGATCAGGCCGAGCGGCTGAACCGGCGCGTTGACGTCCAGGTTAAAGGCCGAACGCCATGCGCCAACCTGCACCGCCTTGAACGAGTCGTCGGTCGTGGCCGTCAGCGTCTGCTGGGTGCCGGTGGTCGGCGCGCCCAGCGCGACGCCCTGCCAGGTCGCCTTGACGCTGTACGGGATCTTGTTGGTGAACTGGTTGGTGTCATAAGCGATCGCGGCAGCGTTCAGCAGGCCGCTTGCGCCATTGCCCTTGGTGATGGTGATCTGGTTCTGCGTATTGCAGCCGGCCGTCGAGGTGTTGACGTTGGCGTTGATCGCACCGTTCTGGTTGAACGCGATCGTCACATTGTCGTTGTTGCCGGTGCGCACGCCGATGGTGCCCAGGTTGATCGCCTGCGTCTGCTGGCCACCACTGTAGAATGAGCAGTCCTTGTCGACAGTGCCTGACAGGGTGAACTTGGCGGTCTGGGTTGCGGTTGCAGCTTCAGTGTTACCGTTCACGTCGCTGCTCTGTTCGTAACGAGCGCCCCTCGCGTTGACGGGGAGGCCATTGCGAACACCATCGGCAAGGCCTGCAAGGAGCTCGCCACCAACGTTGTTGGTGGAGATTCCGATGTTCGCATTGATGGTGCCGAAGATGCCAAGGTTCAGCGTGTTGCCGTAAACAACCTTGTCGCTCGGACCGGCAAGAGCCATCGACGAACCGGCGAGCAGGGCAACAGCGAAAGCGCTCTTGATAACAGCCTTATTCATTCTCTATCTCCAATAAATATGCCGGTAAAAATTCCGGACATGTAATGATATGAAAGAAATAAATCTTTCATTAATGATGCGACCAACAGTTATTTTTGATATATATTTAGGTTATCATATTAATGACAACGCCATTAACCATTATATATTGTATTAATTATGAAGGAGAAACGGAAATAATAATCGTTTCAGAATAATTTCCTGCGAGAAGTCCAGCTTCGCCCGACGGACGACCGAGCGCTACAGTGAGGGCCATTCCATCCACGGCGATGCCGCCCGCGCTGTTGAAGCTGCGCCCGCCCATCAGTTCACTGCTGCTGAACGTCTGGGCGACGAGGGAAGCTGAGGGCTTGAGCACCGGGATCTGAAAGCCCAGGCTATAGGGCAGGCGGCCTGCATAGGGGCCTTGCCCGTTGGGAAAGCTGTCATTGGTAAGGCCGCCGTGGGCGGATCGTACGTCAACCCGGAAGGGGACGTTGCAGCTGAAAGATACGCGTGCGCTGGCCTTCAAGTCGGGGCGCGTGATGTCGCCGAAATTCATGTCCCCGGCGTTGCCGATCGCGCACTGTTCCATGATCCGGCCGTGAACATTGAGTTCGACGCTGCGATTGTCGGAGGCCCGGCTGGCGTCCGCCGCGTGGGCGTCGCCAAATGGCGCGGCGAAGATGAAGCATGCCGAAAGCGCGCACGCCCGCATGGCCTGAAAGCCACCCCCCATTTGAACCCCCATCTATATCTTTACAAATACTTAACGAGGGCGTCGGATATATAGCTTTGGTTATTCTGTCGAGGGGATTCTAAACGAAAACTTTATAATCATGTCTCAAATCAGGACCAAACTTAATTCTGCCGTCCCAGGGCGGCAATCTATGGGGTTTGACTTAAGGTTAACAAAAATCGGATTTCGTCTGGTTCAACTCCGTCACGCTGGATTTTCAGAAAATATCGATATCAGGCTAGTTATGGCCTGAGGATATTAACCCTATCTGGATACGTTGCGTCAGGTTAATCTCAGTACTTCGGTGTCATCTATAGAGGATGGTGCTTCTATGCTGAGTGTTTTCCGCGCTTCTGTGGCGCTTTTGCTTGTGACTGGTTCAGTCGCCGCCCCGGCGGCAATAGTGGCGAGAAACGGCTATCTCGTCTCACTGACAGTCCCGCTCCAATGCAGCTTAAAGCATAATCCAGGATTGTCGCTTTTGGGCGCGAATGAATATCGCCTCGGGTCTCTCCAGGAATATTGCAACGCCGCGAGAGGTTACAGGGTCAACCTGACCTATTCGCCCGGCTCCATGCGTGGCGCGGTGGTTACGGTGGGTGATGACCAAATTGTTCTCGACGGATCGGGAACAGCTACAGTCAGTGTCTCGCAAGGGCCCGCATTAAGAGAGCGGGATTTGCGCGCAATCCCTGGCGCCGCCGGATTCGATACCGATCGCCTCGATTTCGCAATTGAAGCGATGTGAAGGGTTGAGCCGATTGCAAGATAAGCTCGGCGCGAAGACTTTATAACGATCGCTTTCAGCGAGCTCCACCTCGTTGATGTGCATGTACGCAATTTCGCGGAAAAGGCCATGACGTAAGCTTTTCGGCGGTCTAACGCATCGAATGTCCCGCTGCGATGCCCGACTTCATTGATCGTCTTCCAGACGGATGAGAACGGCGTCCGATTTGTCATCTCCGGACCGTTGCTTGGGGGGCGATGTGGATGATAGGGCTTTTCGCCATACTTACTTCCTACTCACGAACCAGCCAACCAGATCTAGACATCGGTCCAGGGCGGCGCTAACGTGCCAGAACCCGCCTTTCTATCATGCTCGAATTCGTTGATACCGCCTAACTATGGCGATTGAGGTGGTCTCGTCTTCTTGGACGGGTTTGCGGCTAAGTTAAGCTCATCCTGGTTGTTCTCATGCCGCGATTTGATCCGCCGATTTGCCCATATGCCTCGCCCGGGGTTTTCCCCGCAAGGCGGGAATGAGGACGATGCTGATCATAATAGGCGAACCATCGGCCAAGACCGGCACGCAGTTCAGATCCGGTCTCGAAGGCGTGCAGATAGACGCATTCGTACTTCACAGACCGCCAGAGCCGTTCGATGAAGACATTGTCCATCCACCGTCCCCGACCATCCATGCTGATCTTGATCTCTGCCGCGCACAGAACGCCGGTGGGACGTAGTCGGCCGTCAGGCCAACGCGTTGCTGGTGAACTGACTGCCTTGGTCGGTGTTGAATATCTCGGGCTTGCCGAAACGGGCCAGCGCGTCCTCCAGTGCCTTAATGCAAAAGGCTGCATCCATCGTGTTCGATAACTGCCAAGCCAGCACCTTGCGGCTTGCCCAGTCCATGATGGCGACCAGATAGTCGAGCAAATATCCGACATGACTCGTCGCCTCGCCATAGCCGAACCTGTGATCACGCCAGCGAGGATTGAGAAGCTAGCTCTGCTCCTGCGGGATAAGCTGCATCATGGCCAGCCCGATCTGCGGCAGGCCTATGCACGGCTGTTACTCAGCGAGGCGCGCGTCGATGAACGGGAAATCCGCATCTCCGGCTCGAAAGCCGTACTGGCCCGGAGTGCGGCAGCGGGCGTGGCCAAAACCACGCCCGCAGTTCTCTCTTTTGTTCGAGAATGGTGCACCCAAGTGGATTCGAACCACTGGCCTTTGCCTTCGGAGCTAGAACTACAACGCTACGCCAAGCTTTTCAAGCCAACGCTAGGGCACTATAAGTAGCTGTTTATGCAGTGATTTCTTGACAAGGAGGGTATTCCAGGCTACGCAAAAACACCCCACAGTTTTCGATCTGCTGGTGAGTTTTTGGTGAGTTTTCTGGACCCGCTCTAGCGAGGTGCGTATGCCAAAGCTGACGAAAACCATCATCGACAAGACTGAGCCGAGAGACCGGCAATATACCGTCTGGTGCAGCGATCTGAAGGGCTTCGGCGTGTTCGTGCTGCCCTCGGGCACGCGCACCTACTTTGTCGATTACCGTAACGCGAACAATGTGCGGCGCCGGATGAAGCTAGGCCGGCATGGCGCGGTCACGGCCGAACAGGCGCGGACGTTCGCGATCCAAGCGCTCGCCGACGTCGCCAAGGGCAACGATCCGCTCGAAGATCGGAACAGCGCCCGCAAAGCGATCTCGGTGAAAGAGCTTTGCGAGCTGTATATCGCGGAGCTGGAAACCGGCCGAATTCTCGGCAAGGGCGGGCGGCCGAAGAAGGCGAGCACCAAGATCACCGATCTTGGCCGGATCACCCGGCACATCATTCCTCTGCTCGGCCAGAAGCGTGTTACCCATGTCACCAAGGTGGACGTGACGGTGATGATGAAGGACATCATGGCCGGCAAGACGCGCGTCAGCGAGAAGACGAAGAAGCTGCGCGGCAAGTCGATTGTCCGGGGCGGACTCGGGGCCGCGAGTCGCACCGTCGGGCTGCTTGGTGGCATCTTCACCTATGCGCGAGATGAGCTGGGCATCATTGAGGCCAATCCGGCGCATGGTGTCCGTAAGCCGAAAGACGCTGTGCGGAAGCGTCGGTTGAACGAGGAGGAATATCGAAGCCTCGGCCGCATCCTCGCCAAAGCCGCCGAGGACGAACGCTATACGCGCACGGTCGATATAATCCGGCTGATCGCCATGTCCGGCTGCCGACGCGGGGAGATCATCGAGGCAAAGAAGGCGGAGATTGACACGGTTGGGAGCGCCTTCCGGTTCGAGGACTCGAAGGAAGGCCAATCCGTTCGTCCTATGGGCCTGCCCATTGTCGAGTATTTTGACGAGCGGGACATGAAAGGCGACGGCCCCTTTGTTTTTCCCGGCGGAAGGAACCCGGACGGACCGTTCGGCAGCTTCCCCCGGCATTGGGAGAAGATCTTCGCCGACACGGAACTGGCGGACCTCACGGCCCATGTGCTGCGTCACAGCTTCGCCAGCATCGCCAACGATCTTGGCTTCACCGAGATCACCATTGCGGCGCTGCTCGGCCATGCCTCGGGGTCGATCACGAGCCGTTATGTGCATACGCTCGATGCAGCGCTCGTGATGGCTGCTGACACAGTGTCCGGCTACATTCAGGCGCTACTCGACGGGGCGGTGCTGTCCCACACTCATTACGCGCTCGATCGAAGCTCGCGGAAGGCGGCGTTGACGCGGTTCCTGGCGCCTCACTCAGATACACCACGTACCGAAAAGGAGGAACGTCTGCCGGCTCGAGTCAATGGGCGTGTCGTGCCTTTTCCGCTCAATGGAGGCGGGCCTGATTTCGGTGCGCCGGTACGACAGTGATGTGGAGACGATTGCGAGTCGCAGCGGCCGGATGTCGGCCCTGTCGAGGGCGGTTGGCAGGACTTCAAACTCACCGTCCGCATCGATGATCTCTAGGAGCGCGTCGGAGAAGGCTGCGTGCTCATGCCCAGCGGCGTAGCAGGGTGGCAAAAGCGGCAAATGATGATGAGATGAGGGTCTCGGCGATGGCGGTGAGCTGCTCGTGGTCGCGGACAAGGCTCCGGTTCTTGAAGATCCACGTGAAGGTTCGCTCCACGACCCACCGCGGCGGCAGGACCTCGAAGCCTTGAGCGCCGCGCGGGATGATCTCGGGCGTGATATGGGTCTTATTGGAGACCCAGCTCACGAGGCGTCCGGCGCAGCCGCCATCTGCGAAAACGCGAGCGACGAAGGGTAGCGCTGGCGCGAGCCTTCGAGCGGCAGCTTGTCACCATCGCGATCTGAACCGCCGCGGTACACTTCAGCGCACGACGGCAAGGCGCAGTCTCGACGCCGTCAACTATCTAGGCCGTAGACTCATAAGCACGTAGCCACAGCCGCATTGAGGCGAGTTGGACCATTGCGAGGAAGTTGGCGGCCAGCTTGTCGTAGCGGGTGGCGACCCGACGGAAGTGCTTCAGCTTCGAGAAGAACCGCTCGATGAGATTGCGCTCTCGGTAGAGGCGCTTGCTGAAACACGGCTTCCACTTGCGGTTGCTCTTGGGCGGGATGTTGGGCGTGGCGCCCCGGTCCTGGATCAGCTCGCGGATGCGGTCGGCGTCGTAGGCCTTGTCGGCCAATACGATGGTGCGCGGGCCCAGGTGGTCGAGCAATGTGTCGGCGATCTGGCCATCGTGCGTCTGCCCAGCTGTCAGTCCGAGCCGGATCGGGAGCCCTTGCGCGTCGACGACGACGTGGATCTTGGTCGTGAGCCCGCCGCGTGATCGACCGAGACAGTGATCTGCACCCCCCTTTTTGCCGTCGCAGCCTGCTGGTGGGCGCGAACGGAGGTGCTGTCGATCATCTGGATGTCACCATGATGGGCGGCGGTGATGGCGTCCATCAGTCGATCCCACACGCCCGCCTTACGCCATCGCGCGAAGCGGTTGTAGCACGTGGTGCGCGGGCCGTAGCGCTCGGGCAGGTCGCGCCACGGCGCCCCCGACCGCAACACCCAGAAGATTCCGTTCAGCACGCGCCGGTCGTCAACGCGCGGCACGCCCCGAGGCTTATTGGGCAGCAGCGGCTCGATCACGCGCCACTCGAAGTCGTTCAGATCGTATCGGCTCATACCCACGCTGAATCAGAACTCAGCGCATCGCGAAAGGTCCGCTGACACGATTGCAGACAGCGAGCGGGAGGGTATTGTGCTCATATGTGGCAATTCGCTGTCCTTGCTCTGACGTCCACGGCCCTCGCCGGACAACAGAACCTTACCTTCGACGGCGAAGCCTTCGGAGCGCAACGCGCTCTTACCTGCACCTGGTTCACCAACTTTGAGAACAGTCGGTTCGAGCAATGCCAGGACGCCACGGGAAAACTGCTGCAGGATGGCGATGGCGCATCCATCAAGTGTGTCCGAGGCATATGCGAGCAATTGGACGCAGCGGCCCGCAAGGCAGCGCGGTGGAAAAAGCCTGAGCGACCATGGGGAACGTTCAAAGTGGTGCTGGTCGGGCGCGTAAGCCTCAACCCCCACGAGAAACGCTACCTTGGTGACGCAACCAGAACCGTCCTCATCGAGAAGCTTACAAGCGTCCGCGCGTTAAAATAGTGCCGGCGGCGCTTATGGGTTCACGACCTAATCGGTGTGAAGTACGCCGTCACCATCGTAGAAGCATCAACCGCCGGCCGGCAAGCGGAGATGACCTTGGCAAAGCGGATGATTAAGCGGGTCCATAACGCATCGAGACCTGGCTATCCAAGCTGATCCCCAATGCGGCTTATGATCCGAGGGACGCTCGCCGCGCTCGTGCACGACATCGAAAGCACATCCCGTCTTTCTCTGCGCCGCAGAACGGTCGCAAGAGCAACTGCCTGTATCGCGGCGTAGATCCAATCTAGCGCCTGAACGACCAAGGGCGGCCGTTCAAACTTCCTCTAAATACGGCTCGAATTTCGTCCTGGCGTAGACCGAAGCCCAGTCAACGCCCGGGAAGGCGATCCCCATCGTGTCAACAGACATCCCCTCAAGGGAGGATACAAAGTCATTCAATTCGGGAATGGACTCCCGAAGCGAAACGAGCTGAGACATTCCATTTATGGCAGAAATAAGAGTTATTAAGCGGCTCTCGGCATTCGGAAAGCACATCTTTCGCGCCAGCGCAAAACAACGCTTGTAGTAAGGCGCCACAATCGGACCGACCGAGCTATCGAGCATCGCCGCGGGCATTTCCAATATCCGAAGATATGTAAGCCGCATCTTGTCCGGATATATTAGTACGAAATTGAGACCTAGTGCAATAGAAAATAACTTGGTCTCCGGCTCATCATTTAGGTCGATAAGATGATCAAGATAGTCAACATAACTCTTGACGATATGATCTTTACAGGATGAGATCAATGACCTCTTATTGGGGAAATAGCGGTAAACCGTTTGCAGGCTGACGCCCGCAGCATCTGAGATTTCACGCATTGTAACTTCATGCGCCTCGGAGACCGCGAAAGCCTTAGTTGCCGCTCGCAGAACCGCCTCCGAGGGCTCCAATTCCTGATATTCGTGGCCATCCGCCCTTTGGCCGGCTGACTTGCCCCACCTCGCAGTAGCTGCAAGCGAGGCGCGGCTCTTGCGCTTGGCGGGGGAAAGTGACGTGCCTGTCTTCCGCCGCGAATCCGCATTCGACTTTGCTAGCGTTTCCATGAAGGCACCTTAACGGATCGCCCCCAGCGAACGAAGTTTTTTTTCACCCCGATTGCTTAGCATAATCACATTATGCTAACGCCGTGGAGGCATTAGGGCATACTGAGGGAGATGCGACGGCCGCGCGCAAGGCCACCGGTTAGGCACAAGCACTAGTTTATGACGCTAGGTGGCGAGAATCTCGGCATCGGGAGAACTCCCGATGTCATCGCTTCAAAAAGATTACGTCTGAATGACGGTATGAAAATCAAAACGCTTTTTAGGAGAGGCATGATGGGGAATCATCGTCGAATCACGCTGCATAGTGGTGTCGTTATGTCTGCGCTCTTCTCGGTAATTACCGGGACCCAAGCACACGGTCAGGCTGTTCAATCAGGATCTGCCACACCGCCAGCGCCGGACGGTATAGCGTCGCGTGAGAATACGCATCCCGACACAGGCGTAGCCGAAATCGTTGTGACCGCTCAAAAGCGATCGCAGAGGCTAAGTGACGTCGGAATAAGCGTAGCGGTAGCGTCTGGTGAGCAGTTAAGAACCTCGGGGATAACTGACATCGCGGGATTACGGCAAGTTGTCCCTGGGTTCTCTGCCGCTACATCGTCGTTTGGATATCCTGTATTCTCTCTCAGGGGCGTGAGTTTTAACTCACTGTCCGCGTCCGCCCCGCCCGCTGTGAGCACATACCTTGACGAAGCGGCGCTACCATATCCGGCCATGACGGGTGGGCTCTTACTCGACGTCGAGCGCGTAGAAGTTCTGAAGGGACCACAAGGCACCTTATTCGGCCAGAATGCGACCGGAGGATCGATAAACGTCATATCAGCGAAGCCAACCAGGGAGTTTCACGCAGGGATCGCAACCGAAGTCGATAATTTTGGTCAGGTTATGCTAACCGGATACATTAGCGGTCCGATAACCGACACGCTGCGCGCTCGTGTTGCTGCGAGCACGACTCAATTCGGAGCCTGGCAGAAAGGCTACTATCTCAGCGACCAGAAGAACGGTGATCAGAACCTCGGAGCGGCCCGTCTATTGCTAGAGTGGACACCGGACGATCGGCTCGCTCTTTCGCTCAACGTCACGGGCTCGTACGATCATGGCGAGGCGCAACAAGGCCAAGCGGCTTCCGTAACTCCGGTCATTCCAGCGGCTTCACCGCCGGGTTTTATAGGATATCCCTCGCCGCATGGTGACCGAGACGCGGATTTCGACGCGGGTTTCAATACGCATAAGCAAAATTACACGGTGCAGAATGTATTGCGAGCAGACTATAAGCTCGGCAATTCAACAACTGTAACATCGATCACGAACTACATTCGGTCCAAGTCACGTACACCAATTGATAACGACGGGACCGCAATACCCGTGATTGTGGCTGAGCCATTTTCTAGCTTCAACACATTTTCCCAAGAGCTGCGCATTGCGGGAAGTTTATCCCAGGCGCGCCTCCATTACATCATAGGCGCCAACTACCAAAGGGACATTGTCCATGATGATCTGATTGATACGTCGTTTGCGTATTCTGGCTTGCCCCGCGGGGTCGTCGAAGTCAACAAGTACCGGGTTACAAATCGGGCAGTCGGCTTGTTTGCCAACGTCGACTATGACCTCACTTCCAAGCTCACCTTGACGGGGGGAGCGCGGTACACCTCAACCCGCCAGACCCTTAAGGGATGCACTGCGGATGGCGGAAATGGGCTGTTTTCCGCTACTGTAGGTGGTGTCGCCAACATCCTCCGGGCCGCCAGTGGGCTACCCCCGACTAATGCGTACCTGCCTGGGCAATGCATTCTTATCAATGATGTGGGCTCTGTCCCCGCCTACCTTCCTGTTTCTGCCGATCTTGCTCAGAAGGAAGACAATGTTTCTTGGCGCGCGGGTCTTAACTACAAGCCCACTACATCGAGCTTGATTTATGGCTTGATCAGCCGAGGCTATAAGGCCGGCAGCTTCCCCGCCCAGATTAGCTTAGTCCTGTCCTCAATCCGACCCGTGAAGCAGGAAAGCGTCACATCTTATGAGATCGGAGTTAAACAATCCATATTCGATCGTAGACTCCAGGTAAACCTCACGGGTTTCTACTATGACTACCGCAACAAGCAGTTTTTTACATACGTTCCGGTTGGTGGCTTTATCAATGTGTCTACGGTCGTCAATGTTCCAAGGTCATCTGTGAAGGGGTTAGATATTGATTTTACGGCCCGCCCAACGGATAGGTTGTCCGTGCGTGGTTCGGCGACGCTACTAGATACTAACGTTAACCGATATAGCGGGTTTAACTATTTGGGAATGCTTACTGATTTTAGCGGTAAGGAGTTTAACTATGCGCCTCGCTTCTCTACTACGGCAGACGTTGAGTACCGGGTCCCCATCGCGTCCTCTCTTGAGGGGTATGTCGGGGGAAGCATGGTATATAACAGTCGCACTTTTGCTGACTTGGGTGAGCCGGACGGCTTCCGCATAAACAGCTATACGGTTCTAGATGCGCGTGTGGGCATTCGTGCTCGCGCTGGGTGGCAAGCCGGTCTCTTTGTTCGAAATCTTACGAACGAGTACTATTGGACAAGTGTAGTCTCCGGCGGCGACTCCTCCGTTCGATATACAGGACGACCGCGTACCTTCGGACTTACGGCTAGCGCAAACTTCTGAGCCATAGCTGACATAAATCGCTAACTGGAGGGGCCGCTATGGCAGAATCCAATTTAGATATCCTAGTTCCCGCCCGCCGAATACCGGTGTCATCACTCGCTAGTGATGAACTTCGCAGAAAAACTATAGATGCGGCGAAAATAGAGAGCTATCCTGGGGGGGTCATTCCGTCAACGAATGAGGAATGGCGTCAGTGGATTCTTGCGCGCGGATATGATGATCTTCGTATCGATGAGCTTCTCGCAACCTTCAATCTGGATATGACCAGTCGCACGATTGCTGGCGTGCCGTGCTTTGAGATCGTGCCTCGTGATCTAACCGATGCAAGGCGAGATCAACTCTACCTAAATATGCACGGCGGTGGCTTCGTTGTCCATGCAGGCAAGGCTGGCACCGATGAGGCCGTGCTGATGGCGGGACTGACACGTACGCCCGTGTTGGAGATCGACTATCGCATGCCGCCTGATCACCCGTTCCCGGCTTCCATAGATGATGGTTTTGCCGTGTGGTCCGAGCTCGCGGCGTTACGATCGCCTCGGGGTATGGCCATGTTCGGCACGTCAGCCGGCGGCAACATGGTTCTAGCGGTTATTCAGCGGGCGCTACGTGAGGGCATTCCGCTCCCAGCCGCTATATGTGTCAATTCACCGTGGTCTGACCTCAGTTGTACGGGTGACAGCTACTTCATAATGGATGGCATCGATCCGACAACATTCGAAACCCTTGAGCCGATGGCGCGCGTGTATGCAGGCGACCTTGAATTGACGAATCCTCTGGTCTCTCCAGTATATGGCGATTATGAGAACTTTCCGCCCGCCGTCCTCATAAGCGGTACTAGGGACGTCTTTCTCTCCAATACCGTAAGGGTTGACAGAAAACTGCGCGAGAGTGGTATCGAAACTCGACTTATAGTTATGGAGGGCCATGCTCATGCAGACACTGCGAATCCCGCTTTCCCGGAGGTGCGGTATGTCTTCGGTGAAATCCAGCGCTTCTTCGAACGCTACGTTAAGTAAAGGTGGAATACGGAGGAGATAGCACACGCTTGATAGTGTAGGGGACGATCGGCGTGCTGGTGGCTTCATCGCCGGCGAGCGCTCGATCTTACCCATCACTCTGCTAGCGCTCGTGCCACAAATCGGCAGGACCTTGACCTCGGTCTCATAGTATCTGCGGCCTTCTTGGGCGGGCCGGTCGCCTCAACCATTGATAAGCTCGACCGCGGTCGTTGTCCTATGCGTCGCCGGTGCAACGCGCCTTGTGTGAACTCTTCGCACCAGACCGGCGTAAAGATGATGTCACGTTCCCGGCTCTCTACCGGGGAGTCACCAATTGCATCGTATAACGAATGATTGAGTTTCGCCAGCTCCGCTATCTGATCGCCGCGGCAGAGGCCGGCAGCTTCAGCAGAGCGGCCCGGCGGCTGGGCATCAAGCAAGCAACCCTCAGCCGGCATATTCTGGAAACGGAGAAGCGGCTGGACATGGTGCTGTTCGATCGCAAGACACGCGGTGCAACCCTCACACTGGACGGCGAGACCTACCTGCGGCGGGCGCAACGCATCATGAAAGAGCTGGACGAGCTGAACGAATGGGTCCGCACGACCCGTAACGGCGCCACCGGGGGACTCGCGGTCGGCTTCTATACCTCGCTTTCGGCGGGCAACCTGCGCGCCACAGTGAGCGAGTTCACGACCCGCTATCCCGACGTGAAGATTCGCGGGTTCGAGCGCGATCGCGACCTGTTGCTGGCCGGCATAGAAAGCCAGTTGCTCGACATCGCGATCATTGTAGGTGAGACGACTTATCCGGGGCTCGCGAGCCGCCCGTTCTGGAGCGAACGGTTGCTCGCGGCGCTGCCGGAGGATCATACGCTCGCCGCGCGCGAACGTATCTACTGGCCGGACCTGGCCGGCGAGCGCTTCCTGCTTATGGTGCGAGATCCCGGGCCGGAGACGCGCAGCCTCATCCTGAGCAAGCTGGGGATGCCGGGCTTCTCGCCGCAAATCGACATGGACGACATCACACGCGAGACGGCGCTGAGTTCGATCGCGCTTGGCGGTCGCATCTCGATCATTGCCGAGACGGCGTGCGGCATCCAGATTCAAGGCGTGGTCTTCCGCGAGATCTTTGAGACCAACGGCCATACGAGGATCGGCTATTCAGGCTATTGGCGCGAGGATAACCAGAATCCCGTCTTGCGGCGGTTCCTCGATTTCGTTGTCAGCCGCTATTCGCTGCCACCCATCCCGCATCGGCGGCGCGAAACTCAGTAAGCGGAGAAGGAGGAGCAGCCATGATACAGGGCAAGACAATCATCATCGCGCTGGTGGCGCTGATCGTCGGGTTCGGGGCGGGGTTTATCCTGCGCCCGATTATCGCGCCCGCCAGTCAGATGGCGGCGACCGCGATCCCGGCCGAGACGGCGCCGCGCGCCGAACAGTATTTCGCCGCGCATCTCGATGAGGCGCGGCGAGTGGTGGCGGGATGCCAGGCGGGGTCAGTGCGCGGCGCCGAGTGCGCCAATGCCGGGCAAGCCGTCACGGAAGCCGAAGGCAAGGAGCGGTTCAGGAAGTTCATGGGCAACTGACCGCACCACCCCGCCCCCGATCGCGGCCGTTACCCTTGCTGTCGCCTAGCTTTCAGGAAGGCGCGATCAGCCGCGATGAACCGCTGGAGCATGGGGACGATCAAGCGGCCGGGCTCGATCGGCGCGTCGCCGGCATCGGCGAGCAGGCGCGCGTAAAGCGCGAGGTCCGCGTGGAGCGACGCCGGCAATTCCACGGTCAGCTTCACCGGCTTGTCGTCGGTGATCGGTCCGAGCCTGAGCTTCGCGGTCATTGCCCGCCTCCTGCCGGGGTGAGCACCAGGTCGCGCGTCACAATGACCCGAACCGGGAAGCCGGGCCGGATGGTGAGCGTCGGCTGGATATTCAGCTCGCGCTCGACGATCTGCTGCCCGGCCTGGCTGAATCCGTTGGCGGCGCCGGCCCGGAGCGCCTGCGCCAGATTGTTCTCGCTCTGGCTGGTGCCGGCCTCGCTGCCCACGCTGAGCATGGTCGAAAGGAGCGCAGCCTTGAACAGCTTGCCCCAATGGTTGTTCACGCTGTCCTCAAGCCCGGCATAACCTGCGGCGTCGGCTCCGGGCTGGCGCTCGAGCGCGATCGAGTGACCATCGGGCAGGATCAGCCGCGTCCAGGCGAGGAGCACACGGCTCTGCCCGAACGACACCGAGGAATCATAGGCGCCGATCAGCTTCGACCCTTGCGGGATCAGCAGGATGCGGCCGGTCGGGCTGTCATAGACGTTCTGCGTCACCTGGGCCGTGATCTGGCCGGGAAGGTCGGAGCGGAGGCCGGTGATGAGCGCGGCGGCGATCACGCTGCCGGCTTGGACCACATAAGGCGACGCCGGCGCCGACAGCCGTTCCGCGCTGACCACGCGGCGGTCGCCATCATCCTTCATGAAGGCGCGCTTGGCGGCTTGCCCGTTGGGGCTGGCGTAGTCGGACTGCGTGGTCGGCGCGGCGGCCGGCAATGCTGCGGCGGGCTGATCCGCGATGGCGAGCGCGGGCGCGGCGCCCGGCGCCGTTTCGCCGCCCAGGAACAGCTTGCTGGTGCGCGCGGCATCGCGCTCCTGAAGCACGCGCTGGCGTGCTTCGGCGGCAGCGTTCGCCTGCGCGCCCGCACCGGCCGGGGCCGTGCCCGGAGTTCCCAGCGCCGCCTCGCGGCGCTGCTCGGCCGAGAGGATCGGCGGCCCGAGATCGCCGGGCAGCGCCGGGCCGAGCTTCGGGACATGACCGTAATCCTTGGGTGCGGCGCTGATGACATCGGCGGTCGGCCGGTTGTCGGTGCTGTATAGCTCCTTCGCCTGGTGCTGGCCGGCCGGGCGCAGCGCATAGATCAGCGAGCCGCCGATGCCGAGGCCCGCGACGACACCGACCGCCGCCAGCGCCTTGCGCGACAGCCGCATCACACGCGGCGGGCTTCCACGCAGACGGAACGCTTGCGCATCCGATGGGGATTGGGGTGCGGCGGTCGCCGCCATGCTGGTCGGCGCGGCCGATTCCTGTTCGGACCCGCTCATGACCGGCCCCGGCGCGTGCCATCGGTGCGGGTGACGCGCACCTTCTGCTGAGACTTCTTGTCGCCCATGCGCAGTTCGGCCGCGCCAAACAGCCGGTCCACCACCATGTACCGGCCCTGGACACGGTAGTTGACCAGCTCGCCGCCACCGGCCGGCCCGACCACGAACAGCGGCGGCATCTCGCCCTGCGCGATACCGGCCGGAAACTCGATGAACACCTGGCGGCCGTCGTCGAACGCGCGCAGCGGCTTCCACGGCGCATTGTCACCGTCGATCGCGTAGCGGAAATTGAGCGCGGCTATGTCCAGCCCCGATGCGATCGGCGCCGCCGCGCTCGCCTCGGCGTTCTGGCGACGGAGCGCGATCAGGCTATCCTGCGGATAGGTCCACGAGACCGACGCCATATAGGTCGCGGCCGTGGCGCGCAGTTCGAGGTGATAGGTGCGCCGGGCGGTGTTGATGACGAGGTTCGTGGTCAGCTCGGGCCGGGTGGGCTTCACGAGGATATGGACGCGCTTCGTCGCGCCCGATCCGCTTGTCGTGTCGCCGATGACCCAGCGCACCGTATCGCCGGCCGCGACCGGCCCGGAGCCTGCGAGTTCCTCGCCCTCCTCCAGCGCGATATCCGTCACCTCGCCGGGCGCGGTATAGACCTGATAGAGCGCGCCATCGGCGTAGGGATATTGCTGGATGGCGTTGAGGAAGCCGTCCTTGACCGGCTGCACGCGGGCCGCAGCATTGGCGAGGCCGACGCGCTCCTTCGGATCAGCCGCCTCGGGCACGCGCGGCGCAGCCCTCACCGGCTTCAACTGCCCCGGCAGGGGCAGCGGCTGCGGGATCGCCACCACCTCGACCGGCTTGGCCGGTTCGGGCGCAGGGACTGCCTGAACGGCGGGCACGGCATCGTCATAGGCGATGGCGGGCGGCTTGGCGCCGGCAGTGGCGCAGCCGGCGAGCGCGGAGGCGGAAAGCAGCAGGACCGGCAGCGCGGCCCGGCGTGCGTCAGGATGCGTCATCGGACAGCTCCTTCGACCAGTTGATGGCGTTGACGTAGATCCCGAGCGGATTCTTGCGGAGCGCATCGGGGGTGGCGGGTGTCTGGATCACGATCGTCAGGATCGCCGACCAGCGTTCGGTCGCGGCAAGGTTGCCGTCCTGGTAGCGCCGCTCGGTCCATGCGACGCGGAAGCTGTCGGGCGAGGCGCGGATCACGCTGGAGATGTCCACCGCGACCTGGACCTTGCCGATATTGGCGAACGGGTCGTTCGAGCGCGCATAATCGTTGAGCGCGACCGCGCCCTTGTCGGTGGTGAAGTCGTAGGCGCGAAGCCAGTTCTGGCGGACCACGATTCCGTCGGCGGCGATCCCGCGCACCTCCTCGATGAAGCGCGCGAGGTGGAAGGCGATTTCGGGATCGGTCGGGCGGTAGCCGTAGTCGGCGGGCGCGACCGCCTGCGCCTGGCCGAGCCGATCGACCTGCACCACCCACGGCACGATCGAGCCGCGCGCGGACTCCCATACAAGGCCGGCGGCGAGTCCGCCCGACAAAGCCAGCGAGGCCAGGCAGGCAAGCCGCCAGTTCTTCGCCTGCACGCGCGCGGAGCCGATGCGGTCATCCCAGACCTGGGCGGCACGCTGGTAGGGCGTCTCGGGCTCGGGCGTCTGCCCGTAGCGGATGGAGGGGCGTCGGAACATAAGCGGCTAGTCCTTCTCGCTGGTATCGACCGAGGAGCCGCCGCCGTGGCTGTCGCCACCGCGTAGCGTGTGGGCGGCGACGCTCGCGCCGTGGCTCATGGTCTGGCGGTGCTTCATGGCCTTGGCCCAGGCCGGCGGGCCGGCTGCGGCGGACGCCTCCGGGGCGGCCGTGCCCGTCGTCGAGGCTGCGGCGGAGGTCGCGGCGCTTGCCGATTGGTAGTTCTGCTTCACCGAAGCGGCGGCCTGGCGGAGCGGCGACATCGCGGCGCTTCCCGCCGCCTTGCCGACGCCGCCGAGGCCGCCAGCCACCGAAGCCGCGCCGGACTTGCCGGTCGAGCGCGCGGCATAGGCGCCCGACGTGGCGCCTGCGGCGCGCGCACCGCCCGTCGCCATGCCGCCGATCGCGCCTGCCGCTGCGCCGGCCGCGAGGCGCGCACCGGCGACGCCTCCCATGATCGCGCCTCCGGCGGCGAGCGCGGTTCCCGCCGCCGCGCCCGCGCCGAGTTGCGGACCGCCGGCGACGATGCCGTTGGCGATACCGGGGCCGAAGACGGACAAGCCGAGCAACGACAAGGCTGCAAGCGCGATGGCCATGACCTGTTCGGCTGTCGGCACGGTTCCGAGGCTGGCGTCGGTGAACTGGCTGAACAAAGTGGTGCCGATGCCGGTGATGACGGCCAGCACCAGCACCTTGATGCCGGTCGAGACGATGTGGCCGAGCACCTTCTCGGCCATAAAGGCGGTGCGGTGCCAGAAGGCGAAGGGGAGCAGCACGAAGCCGGCGAGCGTCACCAGCTTGAACTCGATGATCGTGATGAAGACCTGCACGGCGATCACGAAGAAGGCGAGCACGACGATCGCCCAGGCGAGCAGCAGCACCACGATCAGCGCGGCGTTGGAGAAGAAGGCCCACAGGCTGCTATATTGGCCGGCGGCGGTGAGCAGCGGCTTGGCGGCGGTGAGGCCGTTGGCGGCGATGCTGCCCGGCTTCATGAAATCGCCGATCGCGAGAGTGCCGCCCGACGCTTTCAGGCCGAGCCCCGCGAAGCTCTGAAACAGGATGCCGGCGAGATTGGAGAAGTTGCCGATGATGAAGGCGAAGGTGCCGATATAGAGGGTCTTCTTAACGAGACGCTGCAACACGTCCTCGTCGGCGCCCCAGGCCCAGAACAGGCCGGCAATGGTCACGTCGATCGCGATCAGCGTCGAGGAGAGGAATCCGACCTCCCCGCCGAGGAGCCCGAACCCGCTGTCGATGTAAGTGCTGAACGTGTTGAGGAAGGTGTCGATGACGCCGGTGTCGGTCATGGCCGGGCGCCTTCCTCGCCGAAGAAGCGACGGCGATTGGCGGCCCACGCCGCCTCGCATCCCGCGTCGGGCATGGTGAGCGTGGCGCAGCGGTCCAGCTCGCGCGCCAGCGCCTCGGGCACAGCCGCCGTCTGTTGAACGGGTGTCGCCACCTGAGCCGGCCGCTCGCGCGTCACGACCCCGGCGACCACGACCGCCATCATCATGCCGGCGAGCGCGGCGACGCCGCCAATTTTCGCGGTGCGCGACATGGCCGAGCTCAGTTGCCCATGAAGCGGCGGAACCGCTCCTGCGCGTCCGCCTCGATCTGCGTCTGGCGGGCCATCTCCAGCGCCTGCGCGCGCGACTGCGCGGCAAGCAGCGCCGTCAGGTCGGCGATCTGCTGCGACTGGAGCGCGAGAAGCTGGTTGCCGGCCTGCGCCGCCTGGAGCGCGCCGGTCGCCGACTGGCTGGCCGAGACCAGGCCGTTCATGCTGGTGCGGGCGCCGTCGATATTGCCGACGACGCCCGCCTGAACCCTCATCGTATCCTGAAATGCGGCGACGCTGGTTTTCCAGCTCTCCTGCGCGTTGGCGACCATCTGCGCGTCGGAGGTCGAGGCGGTCGCGCCGTTGTATCGGGTGGTGAACGCCTGATCGATCGACTGGACGCTGTAGGCGATGCGCTGGGCATTGTTCAGGAGTTGCTGGGTGCGCTGGATCTGCGCCTGCAAGGTCGCGAGCGTGCTGAATGGCAGCGAGGCGAGATTCTTCGCCTGATTGATGAGCGAGGTCGCCTGGTTCTCGATCTGCTGAATCTGGTTGTTGATCTGTTGCAGCTCGCGCGCGGCAGTGAGCACATTCTGCGCATAG
The DNA here is from genome assembly GCF_001563285.1 of Sphingobium sp. MI1205. Classification (NCBI taxonomy): domain Bacteria; kingdom Pseudomonadati; phylum Pseudomonadota; class Alphaproteobacteria; order Sphingomonadales; family Sphingobiaceae; genus Sphingobium; species Sphingobium sp. MI1205. The sequence continues at coordinate 1,997,899 of NZ_CP005188.1, read as the reverse complement.
TTGGTCGGATCGAACACGATGCCGCTGCCGAACTGCGCCTGCGCGGGAACGCTCGCGGCGAGGACAGCGATGGCGGCGACACCGGCTAACGCCGTGCGCCGCATGATGGACTTGCTCATGGGATGATCTCCTCGGCGGACAGGGGAAGTTCGGCTTGCCTGCGATCGTCGGGGGCGAAGGCCGGCAGGAGATCGGCCGCCCATGCGACGCCGCGTTCGCGCAGCCAGGCGGCGGCGAAGCCATCGCGGCCGTGGCGGTCGATCAATTCGGCGATGCGGCGCTGATCGGTCTTCGAGGAGGCGGCGGTGAAGGCCAGGGCCACCTCGCCCAGCCCCAGCTCGAAAAGCCGATTTCCGCGCGCCGACTGGTAGTAATAATCCCGCTTCGGCGTGGCTCGCGCGATGATCTCGATCTGGCGGTCGTTGAGGCCGAAGCGGCGATAGACGGCGGTGATTTGTGGCTCGGCCGCGCGCTCGTTGGGCAGGAAGATGCGCGTCGGGCAGCTTTCGATGATGGCCGGCGCGATGGCCGAGGTTTCGATGTCGGCGAGGCTCTGCGTGGCGAAGATGACGCTGGCGTTCTTTTTCCTGAGCGTCTTGAGCCACTCGCGGAGCTGGGCCGCGAACTCCGGGCTGTCGAGCACCAGCCAGCCCTCGTCGATGATGAGGAGCGTCGGCGATCCGTCCAGCCGGCCCTCGATACGGTGGAACAGATAGGCGAGCACCGCCGCGGCCGATCCGGCGCCGACCAGGCCCTCGGTCTCGAAGGCTTGGACCCTGGCCTCGCCCAGCCGTTCGGTCTCGCCATCGAGCAGCCGGCCCCACGGCCCGCCGACACAATAGGGCGCGAGCGCCTGCTTGAGTTGCTGGCTCTGCAAGAGCACGGCGAGGCCGGTCAGGGTGCGCTCGGCCAACGGGGCGCTGGCGAGCGAGCCGAGCGCCGACCAAATGTGCTCCTTGGCCTGCGGGTCGATGGTGACGCCTTCACGGGCAAGGATCGCGGCCAGCCATTCGGCGGCCCAGGTGCGTTCAGCCGGATCGTCGATGCGGGCGAGCGGCTGAAGCTGAACGCCGGTCTCGCTCTCGTCGGAGAGGCCGCCGCCGAGATCCTGCCAATCACCGCCCATCGCCAGCGCGGCCGCCCGGATCGAGCCGCCGAAGTCGAAGGCGAAGATTTGAGAATCCGGGTAGCGACGGAACTGCATCGCCATCAGTGCGAGCAGCACCGACTTGCCCGCGCCGGTCGGCCCGACGATGATCTCATGGCCGACGTCGCCGACGTGAAGGGAAAACCGGAACGGGGTCGAGCCTTCGGTCCGTGCGGTGAGCAACGGGGGCTGTCCGAAATGCTCGTCCCGTTCCGGCCCCGCCCATACCGCTGACAGGGGGATCAGGTGGGCGAGATTGAGCGTGGAGATCGGCGGTTGCCGGACGTTGGCATAGACATGGCCGGGCAGGCTTCCCAGCCACGCCTCGATCGCGTTCATCCCTTCGGGGATGACGGTGAAGTCGCGGCCCTGGATGACCTTCTCGACCAGCCGCAGCTTCTCGGCGGCGACGGTCGGGTCACGGTCCCACACCGTCACGCTAGCGGTGACGAGGGCGAGACCCGCATAGTCGGCGCCCAGCTCCTGCAAGGCGGTGTCGGCGTCGGCGGCCTTGTTCGAGGCGTCGCTGTCCAGCAGGACCGACGCCTCGTTGGTCATGACTTCCTTGAGGATCGCCGCGACCGACTTGCGCTTGGCGAACCATTGCCGCCTGATCTTGGTCAGCAGCTTGGTCGCGTCGGTTTTGTCGAGCATGATCGCCCGCGTCGCCCAGCGATACTCGAACGGCAGCCGGTTCAGCTCGTCGAGCAGGCCGGGAAAGGTGACGCTCGGGAAGCCGATGACGGTGAGCGTGCGGAGATGATGATCGCCCAGCTTCGGCTCCAGCCCGCCGGTCAGCGGCTCGTCTGCGAGCAGCGCGTCGAGGTGGATCGGCGTTTCCGGCACGCGGACGCGTTGTCGCCGGGTCGAGATGGTGCTGTGCAGGAAGGTCAGCGTCTCGGCGTCATCGAGCCAGCAGACCTCGGGCACGAAGCCTTCGACCAGATTGAGCACGCGGTCGCTGCGGTCGACGAAGCTCTTGAGCAGCTCCCACGGATCGACGCCGCTGCCGGAGCGCCCCTCGTAGAGCCAGCCTTCAGCGCGGGCCGCGTCCTCGGCCGGCGGCATCCAGGCGAGCGTCAGATAATAGCGGCTCTCGAAATGCGCGCCTTCCTCGCGGAATTGCTCGCGCCGCTCCATGTCCACCAGCGCCGAGGCCGGATCGGGAAAGTCAGAATCCGGGTAGGTGAGCGCGGGCGCGCGCTGCGCCTCGACGAAGATCGCCCAGCCCGAGCCGAGCCGGCGCAGCGCGTTGTTGAGCCGCGCCGTTGTCGCGACCAGCTCTGCCGGCGTGGCGCTATCGAGATCGGGGCCGCGAAAGCGCGCCGTGCGCTGGAACGATCCGTCCTTGTTGAACACCGCCCCTTCGCCGACCAGCGCCGCCCAGGGCAGGAAGTCGGCGAGGTGCGCAGCACCGCTTCGATATTCGCGCAAGCTCATCATCGGGCCGCCCTCACACCCGGAGCCTGGTCGGGTAGCGGAGGTGGCGGCGCGCCACGTCCACGAACTGCGGATCGCGCCGCGCCGCCCACACACCGACCGCGTGGCCGACCGCCCATAGGACCAGGCCGGCGATCCAGAGGCGCAGGCCGAGGCCGAGCGCGCCGGCCAGCGTGCCGTTCAGGATCGCGAGGCTGCGCGGGGCGCCGCCCAGCAGGATCGGCTCGGTCAGCGCGCGATGCACCGGCGCGGTGAAGCCGGCGGTCGGCGAACCAAAATCCGATGGGGCTTCCATCAGACCAGCGCCCCGCCCGAGAAGCTGAAGAAGCTCAGGAAGAAGCTCGACGCGGCGAAGGCGATCGACAGGCCGAACACGATCTGGATCAGCCGGCGGAAGCCGCCGCTGGTGTCGCCGAACGCGAGGCTGAGGCCGGTGACGATGATGATGATGACCGCGACGATCTTCGCCACCGGCCCCTCGATGCTCTCCAATATGGAGTTGAGCGGCGTTTCCCACGGCATCGACGATCCCGAAGCGTGGGCGGGGCTCGCCATCACGGCAGCGGTGGCGAGCGCCAGCGCGCCGCTCGCCCTGATCCGCGCGTGGCCGAGGTGATCGAGCATGGTGCCGGCCAGCAGCCGGGCTTTCAGTCCTTTCATGATGCGTCTCCGGTTTTGGGGAACGGGGTCAGGCGGTAGTCGCCGGTGGCGGGGTCGAGCCCCTCGACGCGGGCCAGCTCGGCGAGCCGGCGGCCGTGCCCGTCGCGGACCAGCACCGCGATCAGGTCGATGGTCTCGGCGAGCAGCGCGCGCGGGACCGTCACGACGGCCTCCTGAATGAGCTGCTCCATGCGGCGCAGCGCGCCGAGCCCGGTGCCGGCATGGATGGTGCCGATGCCGCCCGGATGGCCGGTGCCCCAGGCTTTGAGGAGGTCGAGCGCCTCGGCGCCCCGCACCTCGCCGATGGGGATGCGGTCGGGACGCAAGCGCAGCGAGGAGCGAACGAGTTCAGACAGCGAGACCACGCCGTCCTTGGTCCGCATGGCGACGAGGTTGGGCGCGGCGCATTGCAGCTCGCGCGTGTCCTCGATCAGAACGATGCGGTCGGTGGTCCGGGCGACTTCGGCGAGCAGCGCGTTGACCAAAGTGGTCTTGCCGGTGCCGGTCCCGCCCGCGACGAGGATGTTGGCTCGGCTCCCCACGCCGTCGCGCAGCGCCCCGGCCTGGACGGCGGACATGATCCCGGCGGCCACATAGTCGTCGAGCGTGAACACGGCGACGGCGGGCTTGCGGATGGCAAAGGCGGGCGCCGCGACCACAGGGGGCACGAGCCCCTCGAACCGTTCGCCGCCTTCCGGCAGCTCGGCCGAGACGCGGGGGCTGCGCGCATGAACCTCGACGCCGACATGGTGGGCGACCAGGCGAACGATCCGCTCGCCGTCCGCGGCGGTCAGCAATTCGCCGGTGTCGCTGATCCCCTCGCCGAGCCGATCGACCCACAGGCGGCCGTCGGGGTTCAGCATCACCTCGATGACGGCCGGGTCTTCGAGCCAGGCCGCGATCGACGGTCCCAGCGCCGTGCGCAGCATCCGCGCGCCGCGCGCTCTCGCATCGGAAGTGATCGGGCGGGTGGTCAAGAAACGGCCCCTGATTTGAGCCGGACGAACCGCCGCCCGGTCTCAGGGGCACATCAAGAGAGACAGAAAAGAGATCAGTTCAACAAGTAAATGTGGCCGTCGTAGTCTAGCGAAGAAATACAGGGAGCAGCGTAGGCGGCCTCATTCGTCTTGGGGCGGCATGTCCTCCCCAATCTCCTGCCGGACCTTCGGTCCCTTGGCGAGTCGCCGGCCGAGCGCCTCGATGAAGGCGTCGTAGCGATCCCCGCCCTGGCGGCGCATCGCGGCCCGCTCGACTTCGGGCGGCGGCGGGGTGTTGGATAGCCAGAAGCGGACGAACAGCGCGATCATCTCGACGCCGATGCCGACATCGCGTTCGAGCCGCGTGGTGCGTCGGTCGAGCCGGTCAAGGCGTTTGGCGATCGCCGCCTCGCGCTGTTCGTCGGCGTCCGGCGATAGAAAGGACGCGATGGCGGCCTCGGCGATCAGCGAGCGTGATTTGCCGCGCCGGTCGGCATAGGCGGCGAGCGAGCGCATGATTTCGGGGTCGAGGTAGACCGAGAGGGGCGATTTCGTCGTCACAGGTCCATCCCATCGCCGGGATCGAGCGACGCCTGGCGCGCCATCCCCTGCATCTGCCGACGCATGGCGGCCTGCCGGGCGGCGTCGGCATCGGGATCGTGCTCCGGCTCGTCCAGCTCGAACTCGTTGGCAGACGCTGGCAGCGGCGGCGGCGCGATATCGATGTGCCGCTCCATCTCGGGCTCGCGGCGCAGGTCCGCATTGTCGGCCTCGTCCTCGGCGCTGGTCTCCTTCGCCTTCTTTTTCTTCTTCTTGGGCTCAGGCTGGGGCGCAGGCGGTTCGGGTGGCGGCGCGATCGGCGGCAGCGCGCTCCAGTCATCCGGGCGCTGCGGGCCGCCTCCGCCGCGGATGTCGGGCGGCGACACCACCCGCTCGGTGAAGCGCCGATCCTTATAGTAGCGGACCTTGTTGGCCCGGATCGGCGGCACGCCCGCCACCATCACGATTTCGTCCTCGGGCGGGAGCTGCATGATCTCGCCGGGCGTGAGGAGCTGGCGGGCGGTCTCAGAGCGCGACACCATCAAATGCCCCAGCCACGGCGATAGCCGATGGCCGGCATAGTTCTTCATCGCCCGCATCTCGGTCGCCGTGCCGAGCGCATCCGATATGCGTTTGGCCGTCCGCTCGTCGTTGGTCGCGAAGCTCACCCGGACGTGACAGTTGTCGAGGATGGCGTTGTTGGGGCCGTAAGCCTTTTCGATCTGGTTGAGCGACTGCGCGATGAGGAAGCTCTGGATGCCGTAGCCCGCCATGAACGCCAGCGCGGACTCGAAGAAGTCGAGCCGCCCGAGCGCGGGAAACTCGTCCAGCATCAGGAGCAGCCGATGGCGCGACTGCCGCGCCTGCAAGTCCTCGGTCAGCCGGCGCCCGATCTGGTTGAGGATGAGGCGGATCAGCGGCTTGGTGCGCGAGATGTCGGATGGCGGCACGACGAGGTAGAGCGTCACCGGCCGATCGCCGCCGACCAGATCCGATATGCGCCACTGACAGGTGCGCGTGACCTGCGCGACGACGGGATCACGATAGAGGCCGAGGAACGACATGGCGGTCGAAAGGACGCCCGATCGCTCATTGTCCGATTTGTTGAGCAGCTCGCGCGCGGCGCTGGCGACGACGGGATGGACGCCGGCTTGCCCGAGATGCGGCGTCGTCATCATCGCGCGCAGCGTGGACTCGATCGGGCGCGCCGGGTCGGACAGGAAGGCCGCGACGCCGGCGAGCGTCTTGTCCTCGCCGGCGTAGAGGACGTGGAGGATCGCCCCGACCAGCAGCGCATGGGAGGTTTTTTCCCAGTGGTTACGCTTATCCAACGACCCTTCCGGGTCCACCAGCACGTCGGCGACGTTCTGCACGTCGCGCACCTCCCAGGCGCCCTTGCGGATTTCGAGCAGCGGATTGTAGGCGGCCGAATCCGCGTTGGTCGGGTCGAACAGCAGCACGCGGGTATGGCGGGCGCGGAAGCCGGCGGTGAGCTGCCAGTTCTCGCCCTTGATGTCATGCACGATCGCCGAGGCCGGCCAGGTCAGCAGCGTGGGAACAACAAGCCCGACGCCTTTGCCGCTCCGGGTCGGCGCGAAGCACAGCACATGCTCGGGACCATCATGGCGCAGATAGTCCCGCCCCAGTCGGCCGAGCATGACGCCGTTCTCGCCGAGCAGGCCAGCGGCCTCGACATCCTCGCGCACCGCCCAATGCGCCGAACCATAGGTCTCGGCGTTCTTCAGCTCGCGCGCCCGATGGACCGACATGGCAATAGCGACCAGGAAGCCGGCGATGCCTCCCGAGGCCGCGATATATGCGCCGGTGATGAAAATCCTGGGCGCGTAGGCGTCGAAGACGAACCACCAGACGAAGAAGGCGTAGGGCGGATAGACCGGCCAGCCGGCGATCGTGAACCAGGGCGTTCCCAATTCAGACTGATAGCCGAGAGAGGCGGCCGTCCATTGGGTCGCGGCCCACGTCGCCGCGACCACGATCGAGAGAACGGCGGTAAGCTGGCCCCACTGAATCTTGGTGGCGGACATGATTATCCTTTCCGGGTCACAAGCCGAGGCCCCGACCGCGGCCGAACGACCAGTCCACGCTGCCGTCGCCACGCATGACGCCGGAGATGTGCTTGCCGATCTGGCTGTCGAGTGAGGGGGACCAGGGCACGAGTTGGAAGCCGAGGCCGTTGTCGATCATCGCGAAGCGGCCGGAGGCGAGCGTCAGCCGCTGCCGCACCGCGCCGGCGACATATTCGCCGGACTTGGACGGCGTGTGCGGCAAGCCGATCTCCGCCGACAATTCGTTCGCTGTCGCGTCCAGCTCCCGCCGCCTCAACGTGTCGAGCAGGTTGCGGGCAAAGACGATGCGCTGGCCCTGCCGATGGGCCAGCCCCTCGCCGGCGAGATGCTCGGCCCGCGCCTCCATCGCGGCGCGCACCTCGGTTCCGAAGCCGCCGCCGAGGTCACGGCCATCGCTCGACAGGTTGCGGCGATCGAGCCAGGTGGCGCCCGGCGCCCGGACCTGTGCGTCGAGGTCCATGTCCGATCGCACGGCGAGCGCCACCCGGTCGCGGCCCTTGCGGTCGGTGAACCGGCGCAACTCGACGATCGCGCCGGGCCGGCAATCGCCGGTCGCCTCGATGTCGGGAAACTGGACGTGATGGGTGCGCCCATCGATTCCATCGACGATCGCATAGGCGTGGCCGGTCAACTCGTCATGGAGGCCGCGATCGACCAGCTTGCCGATGACGGGCTGCGCGGGATCGGGTTCAAGCACATAGCTGGCGGCGCCGCGGTCGATGCCGCGCTCGGTCATCGCCTTGTGCATCCGCTTGATGATGTCGTCCCGCTCGCCCAGCTCCCGCAAGGCCGCCTGCGCGTCGCCCGCGAGCGTCCACTGTCCCGGCGCGACTTCGCTGGCGAGGCCGAGCCGTTCGAGCTTGCGCAGCCGCCCCATCCTCAAGGCATGGTCGGCGTCGGGCCGCGTCCCGGCCTCGGGCGCCATGTCGATCACGCCATCGCGCTGCATGGTCCGTGAGAGGTCGCGGTCGATCTCGGTCCAGCGCTCGGCCTCGACCTGTCGCTCCAGCGACTGGCGAACCTCAAGGTCGGTGCGCAACCCCAGCTCGCGGGTCACGATGTCGCGCGCCTGCGCTCGCATCCCCTCGCGGATATAGTCGCGGGAGATGACGAGGTTCTGCCCATCCTCGGCGACGCCGCGCACGATGATGTGGACGTGGGGATTGTCGGTGTTCCAGTGCTCGACGGCGCGCCAGTCGAGGCGCGTGCCGAGATCCGTTTCCATGCGGCGCATCAACTCGCGGGTGAAGCCCTTGAGGTCGCCCATATCGGCGGCGTCCTCGGGCGAGACGATGAAGCGGAAGTGGTGGCGATCGTCCTTGCAGAGCGAAGCGAAGTCGTTGCGGTCGAGGTTGTCGGCTTCGGCGCCGAACAGCACGCCCCGTTCGCCATCGCGCGTGACGCCATCGCGTTGCAGATAGTTGAGATGGGCGGCGAGTGACGCGCGGCCGCCATGCCGGACCACCCGCGCCTTGACGATCACTTGGCGCGAGCGGTGGCCGAGCCGGTGGGTGGCGCGGACGCTGGCGCTGCGGCCCCGGCCAAAGGTCGAGCGGCCCGGCGCGATGATCCGGCCTCGGCGCGAGATATGGCCGCCGGCCCGCTGCGCCGCCGCCAGCGCTTGGGCGATGGCCCGAAGCGCGCGCTGGCCGCCGCGCGAGCGGACACGGCCAGGCCGGATGCGGAAATTCTCCTCGCCGGTCATGGCCGGAGGCGCCGCAATGTGCGGCGATCCCTAGCGGCAGCGGGCGTCCAGCCCGCACCGCACATTGCGCGCGATCCGCGCACATTGCGCAGCAAGACCCAAAAGCCTTGAGAATCAAGGCCACGACCGAGGCGCAAGGGCTCCGCACATTGCCGCCCTTTATCTTGCCCTCGACCTTCCCCCTTCAGACCTTCAGCCCTCACCCTTTCCGGCGATGCGAAGGCTCGCGCGAAGGGCCGCCAGAGAACGCCACCGCCACTCATTGCGATGACCGGCCGGAAAGAGGAACGAACAGACCAGGCGACGGCGGCGTGGCGGCGATCAGCGCGACGGTCGAGCGTCCGTCCGATGCGCCCTTCGATTGCGCGTCATCGGCCCGCTGTGCAGCAACGGCAGCGCGATCCGAAGGTATTGCGCCCCTCGCCGCGAACAGCGCCGAACGTGTCCAGGCGAGCGGGTCCGGGGCAACGCCGGGATGCGCTTGCGACGGCGGAGCAGCGCCGATGACGGGCGCGAGCCTCGCGACGTAAGTGCGTGTCTCGGCAGGCAGCGGACGGCCGCGAAGATACTCATCGTAGCGGCCCGGCCCGGCATTGTAGGCGGCGAGCATGGCGGCCGGATCGCCGTAGCGATCGAGCATCGCGCGCAGATAGGCCGCGCCCGCCATGATGTTGGCGCGCACGTCATAGGGATCTGCTCCGAGCGCGTAGCGGACGTGCAGCGCGGCCCAGGTGGCGGGCATGATCTGCATCAGGCCCATCGCGCCCTTGGCCGATACCGCGCCGGGATCGCCAGCGCTCTCGACGCCCATGACGGCCCATATCCATGCCTCGGGGATGGCATAACGCTGCGCGGCGGCGGCGACGTGACGGGCAACCGCATCGGCGTCGGATGGCGATGCGGCTTGCGCTTGGACCGGCGCGGCCAGGATCGTCGCGGGTACTGCGGCGAGACAGGCCAGCCACGCCAACGCCACAGGCCGGCGGCGCGCGGAGGAACGACGCGGCGGCATCGGATCAGGCCCGATCGTCGCGCGGGCGCGGACGCTTCCATGACAGCCGGAGCGCACGGCCGTCGCGGTCCGCCTGGAACAGCACCGGCCGGAACGGCGCCCCGAACAGCGGGCTGTCGATCTCCAGCGCGATGTAGTCGCCGGCCCGCTCACCGACACGTTTCCAACCGCCGCCGATGTCGGGACCGTCCTCATCGCCGAGATGGACGCGATAATCCGGCGCGCTCTCGGCGTCGCCCGGATCGACGGCGACAAGCACGATCGCTTCGTCGATGCCGAAGAGGCGGACGCGGCCGGCATAGCCGTCGGCGGTGGGTTCAAAGATCATGGAGGACATCGCCAGTCTCCTTTGCTTTGGCGGGTTGGGAAGCCGGTTGAGGGCGCAGGCCGCGCCAGCGCAGCGGCGCGCCGGGCGCATCGCGCGTGAGCAGCGGAATGGCGCGGCCGAGCAGACCGGACGCAGGCAGCGGGCCGAGATAGCGGCCGTCCATGCTGTCGCGGACGGACGGGTTGAGCAGCAGCAGTTCGCCAGCCTTGACCGTCCGGCATCCCCGCCAGACCGGCAGCGACCGCCCGCGCCTGTCGCGGGACAGCGCGACGGCGATGGGCCGGGCATCGACGCTGACTACGCCGCCAGCGCGGCAAATCCGCTGTCCCGGCCGTGCGGCGACATGCTTGAGCAGCGGCACGCCCTCGGCCAGATAGCGGCGCGCCGCGAGCCAGCGCGCGACCGGCGTGGGCGGCAGCACGGCGACCAGCGTATCGACGGGCGGATGCTCGTCGCGTTCGAGCCGGTAGAGCCCGATCGGCGCGCTCGCGCTGGCGTTCCAGATCAGGCGCGGGCGCGGCTGCACGAGCGCAACGGTGACGAACAGCGCTGCGAACAGCTCGGCCGTGGTGACGGTCGCGAGGACATAACCAAAGCGCGTCATCCCTCGATCTCCCGACGCTTGAGCCAGGCGCGATGACGCTCCAGCGTGTAGGGGCGCGGCTGATGGCCGGCGGAGATACGGTTATGAACGTGACGCCAATGATCGAATGCGGTGTCGCAGGGATCGACGCCCTCCGCCTCCACCGCGTCGATCGCGGCGAGCACCTGGGCGACCTTGGGCCAGCCCTCGATCTTGAGCAGGATGTCGCCACCCGGCCGCACGAACGGCAGCGTCGTGTAAGGCTCGCGGGGCGCGACCGCCCGCACCACGTCGATGCGCGAGATGATCGTGCCGAAGTCGTTCGACGCCCAGCGCACGAACGCGAACACCGCGCCCGGCCGGAAGCTGACTACGCGGGTGCGGCGCGTCACGATGCGGTCCTGGGCGATGCGGCCGAAGCGTATCCAATGCTCCAGCTTCTTCTCGATCCATGTCAGCTCGACATGGGTGAGGCCGTCGCCGGCAAGCACGCTCAGCGTGCGGCCGGCGCGCGCGCCGGTCGGTCCGTTGTCATTCATGGGGATCACTCCGGGGTTGGACGCTGGGAGGGGTTGCGCGCCTGGCGGTCGCCCCGTTATCCGGCCGATCGGCGGGCGACACGCGGCCGGGCTGTCCACAGCCCTGTGGCGCGTTAGCAAGAATCCGAAGGATTCTTCTCTATTAGCATCGTTAGAAGGGTGTCGATTCCGTGAGGATTTTCGGGGGGTTGCGGGGCATCCCGGTTCCTGATGGCACGACTCCGCGGTTCCCGATGGCACGACTCCGCCGGTTCCTGATAGCACGACCGCCATCACGACTTATCCACAAGCCGGAGGCCGGCGCGGCGCATGGCGGCGTCAAGCGGATCGACAGGAATAGGCGCGAAGTTCAGCCGCTCGCGGCCGAGCGCATGTTCGAGCGACAGGACGTAGCCGGGCAACGGCTGGCGGCGCACGATCGCGCGCAGCTCGAACGCGAACCGCTTGAACGGCGAGAGCGCGCCGGACTTGAGATAGAGGTGACTGAGATCGAAGCTCCAGCCGCCGCTCTGTCGCCCGCCATGCTTGCGCACGATGCGGTAGAGCCAGCGTTCGAGACCGCCGGTCAGGTCGAAATAGGCGCGATCGATCGTCAGCACGAGCGCGCGATCGAGCACGCCCGCATAGAACCAGTCGGGCACGATCAGTTCCAGACCCAGCGGGCGGCCCGCGCCGTCCAGCCGCTCCTTCCATTCGTTGATCCACGAGAAGCGATGGCGCCTGCGTTGCAGCGGCTGCCGGATCGAGGTCGCGACGGTGGTGGATTGCAGCCGGTCGAGCGCGGCCTTGAGCCGATCGTAATTGCGGACGGACGTGCCGCGACCGATGAAGGTCAGAATCTCGTGCGGGGTGGTCGCCATCAGCCGCGAGGTCGGACGGCCGGCGTCGCGCGCCTCGACGATCTGGCTCGCCGCCCAGATCAGCACGTCGGCGTCCCAGATGGTCGCCATGCCATGTTCGGGCGTCGCCTCGACGACAATCCATGTTTCGCCCATGCGGAAGTCGATCGGTGCGACCCGCTTGCTCTTGGCGAGGCTGAAAAACGGCCAGCTCATCAGATCCTGTGCGTCACGCGGCGCGAGGTCGCCGGGGATCGAGCAGAACAGGTCGAGTTGCGCCCGTTCGGGGCTGATCGCGCCTTCATGGGGTCGCCGGGCCGACATCGGCGGATCAGCCGCGCACGCTATCGTCGGGTAGGCGCTTGGCGGGATGGACGACGCCGGCGCCCGGATCGGAGGTCGAGCGGCGCGTGCCCAGCGCGGCCCACGCTTCAAGGTCGTCTATCGCATAGACGATCCGGCCGCCGAGGCGGCGAAACACCGGGCCGGTGCCGTAGCAGCGGTGCTTTTCGAGGGTGCGCGCCGACAGGCCGAGGTGGATCGCGGCGTCGGGCGTCTTGAGATAGCGCGGCGTGGTGGCGGCCACAGCTTGGTCCATGATGATCCTCCTGACGATGGCCGGACCCGGAAAAGCGGGGCCGGCGGACAGGAGGGCATGGTGGCGAACCGCCCCCTATGTGGTGAAGGGACAGGAGCCGGGGGGTCTGGCCGTGTCCCCCCGTCAGCCGCCGCCGAGCAGGCGGAGATAGCCGCCCTGCATCAGTTCGGCGGCCTCGGCCGACCAGCGCCGGATGCGCTTGCGCTCCTTGCTTTCGGTCCAGCCGGCCGCGTTGTAATCGCGCACCATGTTGTCGATTAGCACGGCGGCCAGCTCGCGCTGGGTCGCGCCCGCCTGCCGACCGTCGAGCAGCCGGAACAGCGTGAGGTGATGGGCGCGTTTCGCGGGCGGGAGCCTGAGCGCCGGTGGCCCGGAGGCGATGCCGCACAGGCGGCGGCGCAGCCGCTCGGCCGCCGCCATGTGCGTGCGCTGCCAGGGGCCGTAGGGCAGCATCAGGGCCAGCGGCCGGTCGATCCCGCCCGCGACCCACAGTTGCTCGTCGCCTTCCGGGTCGGCGAGGATGAAATAGACGAAACTGTCGAACGACCCGCGCGCCCGGATCGGGCCAAGCGCGGGCACATCGAGCGGTCGCGCCGAGCGAAAGCCGGGCAGCGCGGGCGCGAGCACGATGTTGGACGGCGACAGTTCCGGCCGCATGATGGCGAGCTTGGGGTCGAACGCGGAAGCCGGCGCGGCATGGAAGCTGATGCCCCATCGCCGCACCAGTGTAGCCGTGGCGTCGTCGGCGCTGACGGCGCCACGTCTTACCCGGCCGAGCGCACGGCGATAATCGGTCTGATAGCGCGGGTTTCGGCTGAGGTAGCCGATCGCGATGTCGGAGTATTGGAGCGCGTCGTTCCCGGCTTCATCTGCCGGGGTGCGCCAGTCTTTGTCTGACGGCATCCGGTCCCTCCCAGGTCTCGCCCTCTGCGGAGCGGACCGAGGAGTGTTCAGCGAACGCCACACGGCGAGAAGCCCCGGCGTCCGGCCGCGCGCATAGCGGTTTCAAGTCAGCAGCGTTGCCGGAATGATCGTGCTTACGGCGGGGTTTGCGGGCTTCGGGCTAGGATGCCGGCGGGTTGAGATAGTGGCGATAGCCGGTCTCGCTCATCCAACGGGCGCGGGCGAGATGGGTTTCGTAGATGGTCCGCGCGCGTTCGGGCTCGCTGTCGGGGTCGATGCCGAAAACGATGCTGGCGACTTCGCGCCAATCGGCGTTTTCCGCCGCTGCATCGAGCAGCCGCCAATAAGTCCGGTGGTGGCGCTCGTCATAATCCGTGACATGACATGCATCGGGAGCGCGATCCTCGAACGCGGCTATCGCCATCGCTTCGCTCCGTTTTCAGCCATTTCCCCGCACCCGTCGATTCACGGGCTATACACCATAATGGATCGGGAGAATCGTACCGCTTTTGCTATGGTGGCCGGGTATAACACGCATAATCTAAAGCGAATGACAGCGGCTTATTCCGGTGAATTGTTCACCAGCATCACGCCATGACCTCGATCCGAGTCGAGAAACACGGCACCCGCCGCCTCTAGCGCCTTGACCACCTGATGCCGGGTTTCGTCGCGCACAGGCAGATCGTTCTCTGATTCGAGGCGCTTGAGCGCCGTCAGAGCGACGAGGGCCTTGTCTGCAAGCATCTCCTGTGTCCAGCCGAGAAGCGCACGAGCGGCCCGCACCTGGCGGGAAGTGATCATGCGCGATCACGTCCACAACCGATGCGCTATCCGCCATCGAAACGACTATTATAGTCGTCTTGGAATAGCGTGAATAGGCATTGCGAGCCGGGCGAAGCCCGGCGAGCTCGCCACCAATCGCCGTGGCGCGAACCTAAGGGACGCGCGACCGCCGCCGATCCGGGGAAGCTGGATCGGCGGCGACAAACCCGCAGAATATGGGAAGCCGTAGAGCCGGAAGGTCCGGCCCTACGGCATAGCGATCAGCCCGCCTTGAGGCGCTGCATCCCCTCGGCCAGCGTCCAGAGCGCGCGGTTGAGGGTGACATTCTGGTCGATGCCGTTGATCGGGCGCGACCGGCTGCGGCGGATACGGCCTTCGGCGTTCTGCCTGCGGCCATGCAGTCCGCCACGAATGACGTTCTCCTGAATGACGTTGAACGTGGTCCACAAGCTGCGGTCCATGTCCTCCCGGCGGCGCGGCTCGATGATCTGGTCAGGGCGCAGCGGGCTTTCGTCCTCGCCGTAGCGGGCGACAAGGCTCACCTCGCCGAGCAAGCGCTGCTCGTCCTCGGAAAGCCGAATGGCCTTCATGCTGTCGCTGGCGTCGATCAGCCGGGGGAAATCTTCCGCCACGGTGTAAACGCCCTCGATAATGTCATGCTCGATATTGCCCTTGTGCGGCACGCGGACTTCCTCGAACCGCTCGCCCGCAATCATGCTGTTGGTGCAGACGAAGCGCAGCATGCCGGCGAACATCTGATAGGCACTCGTCCCGTCATGGCTGTTCACGATAATGACCTCGGCGGCCTCGGGCTTGCCGATGCCGTCGTCCCGACGCAGGCGCAGCATGTGCTTGGCGTGGCCGTGGCGGCTACCATCGCGTGGAACCGACTGGACGGCGAAGAACGGGAACCATCCTTCCCGGCGCAGCCCCTCCACAATGTCGATGGTCGGGACATAGACATACCGCTCCGAACGGCTGTCGTGCGCCTCGCGGGCGAAGATGGACGGGACGTTACGATAGAGCGCCTCATTGTCGAGCGCCTGCCGGCCGCTGATCTGATGGGCGTTGCGGCCGAACCGGGTGGCAAGCTTATGATACATGGCTTAACTCCTTGGGCTTGGGTTTCCGCGCAGCGGAGCGCCGCGCTGAAACCCTGCCCGTCGGCGAGACCGGGGGTGCAACCGGAGTGGGCGGCTTCGCGGGGAACCGGCTGCACGGAACGCGAAGCGTGGAGGAAGCTGGGCGGAAGCCGCTCCGAAGGGCGCCGGGGGCAGCGCCCCAAGCACTCTCACAGATCACGCCGGGCCTTTGGCCCGTCCGTTTCAGAAGCGAGCAACAGGCACGACAAGGCGCCCCCGCTCTGGTGGAGCGGGGGCGCCGTGCGGGTCAGCGAGACCAGATGAGCGCATATTCGCCGGCGGTGTCGGTCTCGGACAGGGTGGCGTAGATCGGCGCCGGGAAGGTCGGATCGTCGAACTTGACCGAGAGATAGTCGCGACCCTCGCGGCTGGTCTTCTTCCAGGCGGCGCCGAACTCGACGGTGTTGGAGTGGACGCGGAAGTCAGGGGCCTTGTCAGTCTCCTTCTCGGCGGGCTTGAAGGTGATCTTGGCGTTGAGAGTGAGGGTCTTGAGCGTGCCGGTGAAGGTATCGCCGTTCGCGGTGAAGGTGCCGATGATCGCCATGTCGAAGTTCCTTTCGTGTTGTTCGGACCGCGCCCGTCGCGGCCTCGATGGCGATCGGTGAAGCGGGGATGCCCGGAAGCGCACCGCTTGCGGCCCAGCGAAGCGCCGGACGGCGGCGGGCGGCTTTTTTGTTTCGCGATGCAAAGCCGAAGGCGGCGGAAAAAAGTCGCCAGGCGCTGTTGCGCCAGGTCGGGCAAGGCGCAGCCGGCCCCGCTTAGATCAAGCCCTTGGAGAGGCCGTGTCGGCGCGGCGCGGCGGCTTCGGGGACTGGATTGGCGAGCGGAATTCCACCCTACGGCAGACCATGCTTGGCGCGGGCCGCTTCGATCGCGTCCTGGATCTGTTCCACCACGCCGGGATCGGCCGGCTTGCCCTTCGGAACCTGCACGTTGGCGAGAAACCATCTGGCGATCTCGACGCCCTCGGCGGCCCAGCGCGGGTTGTCGCTTTCAAGTGGATCGAGGATTCGGCGGATGATGACCGGGTTACGTGACGAGCTGCCGCCCCGCATCGGTTCATGAAGAAAATCAGCGGGCGCGAACGCCATGTTGAGATTGAGCGCCGCCCGGCGGGCGTCGGTGTCGTCCTTGGCCCAAATGAGGTCGTCGAGAGGCATTCCCATGCGGTCATAATGCTCGGGCTGCCGGGTAAGCAGCTCCCGATGGGTGAAGGTCGGTGCGGTGGGATCGCGGCGCTTGATGTAGCGTTCATCGAGCGGGCAGATCAGCCGGCGGATGGCGAATACCATCGCGTCGAGCATGTGAATGTCCTCGCTGCGCGTGGTCCAGCCGTAGATCAGATAGCGGTTGTCGGCATTGCCGTTACGCAGGAGGTGGGCGATGAAGTCCTCGGCCGAGCGCTCGAACCAGTGGTGAATGTCTAGATCGGCGGGCTTCTGCAGCTTGTCCGGCAGAAGCGGACCGGCAAGCGCGCGCACATCGGCATAGAGCCTGACGATGTCATGGCCGTAGCCCTTCGACGTGCGGGCGTTCGCGAGTAGCACCGCCTTCAGGTATTTCTCGAGCGCGTGGACCGCGAGCCATAGGAAGTCGGTATTGAGCCGATTGATCGCGCACCAGCGCGCCGCGATGTAGTTTTCGTCTGCCGTCCGCACGAACAGCTCGTGGACGAGATTGTTCTTCGACGCCGAAACGCTCACCTGCCACCCTCCAAGAACCGGGCCGGCCAGGAACTGGCCACCGGCTTATCTAGTCGGTGGGGGCTCGCCCTTCAAAGAGCGGCTTCCAACGGACATGCAGGAAGGATTCGAGCAGGCTGAGGATCGGCAGCCCGAGGGGTGCAGGTATCAGCAGGTTCACCCGCGCCGTATTATCCCTGATCCAGCCACCGATCGCGGCATCGTCCAGGGACGTCAGCCCGAGCTTGGCGGGGTTCGTCAGGATAGACCGGGCAAGCGTGCTCATGGCGCTGTTGGGATGGCTCCCCAACGGGGTCACGGTCGGACGAACCTCAAGGCAACCAGCTTCGGCATAGCTGTAGAACAACTGCGCCGTGAGCGTGTGGGTCAGCGCGATCAGCGCCATGTCGGGCCGCTCCGCCAGCGCCACGCGAAGCGCCAGCGTCCGGTGGGCGGACAGGTCGCGGGTGAGGCTGTCGGAAATCGGCTTGCCGGGTTCCTCGTCCTCTTCCTCGACCGGCTCGATCTCGCCGCCGTCCTCGTCCTTCTCGGTCTCGGCTTCGCCGCTGATGCCGTCGCCGCTGTCCTCGCCCTCGCTCTCGCTCTCGGGCTGCGGGAAGGCCAGCGCCTCGTCCTCGGGCCGGATGAAGCCGCGCTCGATCCGCGCCGCGCCGTCATGGTTGAGCACAACGAACACGCCGCCATGCGCCACCGCATTGCTGTCATAGACGTAGCGCTTGGCCGAAAGGGCGTCGATCTCGTCGGACACCGCCTCCAGCTTCGCCGCCACGTCCTCGGGCATCTCGTCATAGGACGAATAGCCCTCCGCCAGCTCGTCATGCTCGGTGGACAGCGCTTCCAACCGGGCCTCGTCCTCGTCGGACAGGGAAACGGTCTGCTGGTAGACCCGCCGCATCCCGTGCGCGTGGGGGTAGTCGATATGCGCCTCGGCCCATTTCCAGCCCTCGGCCTGCACGGTCGCGGCGACCTCGCGCAGCTTTTCGATGGCGAGCATATCGAGCAAGCCCGCATCCTCGAAGAACCCGCCCCGGTCCTCGCTGAACAGGTCGCGGATGATGTTGCCGCCCGCCTCGACATAGGCGTCGGCCCCAACGAACACCGCGCGCCGATCATCGCCGGGCACGTTGCTGGCCGTCATGTCGCGCCGGATGATCCACGGCTCGCGGTTGTGATGCAGGTTCTCGAAAACCTGCTCCTGCCGGGCATGGTCTTCCGAAATCCCGAAGGCCATAAGCTGGTCCAGCGTAAGCCCGTCCTCGCGATAGACCTGCAACAGTTTGGGCGACACAGCGCCGAGGCGAAGCCGCTGCTTCACCACATGCGCCGACACGCCGAACCGCGCGCCGATCTCCTCCGCGCCCCAACCCTTGGTTTCCGAAAGCTCGTGGAACCGCTCGAACTGGTCGGCAGGGTGCATCGCCTCGCGCGTTACGTTTTCGTCGAGGCTGACCTCGGCGGGATCGTTCTCCGTATCGAGCCAGCAGCGGATCGGATGCGTTTTCTTGACCTGCTTGCGCTTGGCGCGCAGCAACTGCGCCAGCCTGCGGCCCTCGCCAGCGGTGACGAGATAGGCGCCGGTCGGCGTCCCGTCCTCGCGGACCTCGGGCTCGATCACAAGGTTCTGGATCATCCCCTTGTGCTGGATGCTGCCTGCCAGCGCCTCGATGGTGGCCTCGCTATGCGGCACCTTCCGGGCGTTCTTGGGGGACTTCTTGAGCTTGTTCAGGGGCACGAAAATCTCGATGCCCGACACAGGCTCGGCGGCTCCGGTTTCGGTCACAGCGTTCATCACACTTCTCCTTAAAACCACACTCACCCCGGAATGGGGTGGGCGGCGAAGAAGCGACCGGCAGGCCCGCCGGCGGAGCCGGGCAGCATCCGCAGGACCGGAACGAAGAGGAGGTAAGCGCGCCTGCGCGCGTTGCGGCCCGGCGCGGCGGGCCTAAAGGGAAGCGTCGCCCACCCCATAGCGGGAGTGAAACGACCAACGAAGCGATCGGGCCGGCGCAGCCCTGGCCCGATCTCCGCAGCTACGGAAAGACGCAAATCCGCAATGGCGGATTTACGGACCGGCGCGGATGCGCCGCCCCGCCATGCTGATCGTGACCCGCACGGGACGAAACCCGTCAGGGGTTCGGTCGGAGCGCAGCGGAGAAAGAGCGGCGGTCCCGAAGGGAGGCGCCAGATACTCTGTTAGATTACAATGACGCTGTTGTAGTTATTCAGGGAGATCGAGATGAGCGACGATAGTTTGGAGCGTGCTCAGGGTTATCTGCGCATGTCGGAAGACTATGCCGCCGCAGCGACCCGTTCGCTGGGGTCAGGCGCTGACGAAAGCTGCCGACTGCCGTTCTTCATGCTGGTCGCTCATGCCTTGGAGTTGTCGCTGAAGGCCGTGCTGAGCGCCGAAGGGGCCGATGAAGAACGGTTGATGGGCATTGGTCACGAACTGGGGTGGTGCCTGCAATTGGTTCGCCGAACCCGGCGGTATCCGAAAGAAGCCTTCTCCGAGCTGGTGCGCCTGGTGGACGCATTGTCCACGCCGCACGCCTTCCAAGCCTTTCGCTATCCGCAGCCTTTCCGATGGACGTTGCCCGAACCGCTGGCGGCAAGCGGGCTGCTCCAGCGTCATCTCGACGTCGTTGCGGAGGCGATCACGCGCGATAGAGCGCGGTCGTCGCTATGAGCATGAAGCTCGCGTCTTTTCGATGGAAGACCGCCAAGAGCCGCCGTCTGCACGCTGTAGGCGCGTTGCGAAGAGTAATGGCTATGGCTAGAAATAAAGTGCCCCGGCGGTATGCAGAGCAGGGACCACCGGGGGATACGGGCTCAAAATGGACGATCGGGGCGGAAAAATCAAGGATCAAGCCGCCGCGTGCCTACGCTCATCGCCGCCCTGTCCGCCGAACGATTCGACACCTACCTTAACTGGACAGGCGGAGACCAGGCGCTTGCCGAGCGGCTCTACACCTACAAAATCCAGCTCTCGGCGGCGCTCTACGGGCCGCTGCACATGCAGGAAATCGCGCTGCGGAACATGACGGACGGCGCGTTGATCCAGCGCTACGGTCAAACTGGTTCGCCAATCCGGCCGTGCTGACGACGGCCTATCAGACCGGGTGCATCGCCAAGGCCAGGCAGACGCTCCAGCAGGTGGGTAAGGTCGTCACGCGCTCGCAAATCATCGCCGAACTCAATTTCGGCTTCTGGTCGTCGCTGTTCGGCCGCCAGGTGCACCATCTCTGGCAGACGCTGCGACCGATCTTCCAGGCGAAGGGCGTCCAGCGCGGGACGATCGCGCAGGAGCTGCGCGAGTTGCGGCTGTTGCGCAACCGGACCGCCCATTACGAGCCGATCATCGCGCTGCCGCTGGCGCAGCGCTATGCGAGCATCACGACGCTGACGGGATGGCTATCGCCGAGCGCGGCGGCGTGGATCGCCAACTATTCGACCTGGCCCGCGCTCTATCCGGCGGTGCCGATCCTCGTGCCGGACCCGGCATCAGGCGCGCTGACGGTCGCGCCGGCAGTCGTTCCGTTTCTCCCGAACTGAGCGCCCCCGCCTGTCGGGCGGGGCGCTGGGGCGGTCAGGTGACGATCCGGCCCGCGGCGGTGGCTTGGCGGGTATAGCGGCTCAGCGGATATTCCGCCTCGAAAAGAGGTCCCATTCGACAACTCCTTTGCTTTTAGGCTCCTAGCGGTTCAACCACTCATGGGGAACGAGCGCGTGATCGCGCCATAGTTCCGCTAGGACGACGCCGTCCAGATCACCCCACACATCCTCGTCTGCATGGTCGAGCACAATTACCTGCAGGCGGCCGTTGGCGGTCGCGACCTGCTCGCCGAGCAGCGAGAACACCTTTCGAACTGCCACCACGTCCTCGTCTCGCCAGGTCATTGGGTCCGCGTTCTCGTCACCGGCCGTTCTGCGCGGGAAATAGACTTGGCTCGGCTGATCGTAAATCAGCAATCCGGGAACTGGATGGTGCGGCAGCTCGAGAAAGAAGGACTGCAGGGCAAGAGTTAGCGCGACATGATAGGCCAGCCAGTTTGCGCCGCTGCCGATTTCCCAGAGATAGTCGTCTCGTGTTCCACGGATGACCTTCACCGTGAGATCAGCGATCATCAGGCGGACCGGCGCATCGGGCCACTCAGCGTCGAGCCGCGGGATGAGGCGGCCGGTGGTAGCCTCAATGCTATCGAGAGCGTTTCGTAACTTGCGACCGATCTCATTTTCCGAGACACGGCGTTGCAATTCAGCGATCTGTGCCTTGAGCGCGTCGATTTCCTGCCGAAGGCCGGCCGATTGATCAGTCCGGTCGTAGAGTTCGAGCGCCTGTTCGAGGCGGCCAAGGAACCGTTCCATCCTGTCGAAACGGTCGATGGCCTGCTTGGCTTGCTGCGAGTTGCGCTCCAGTAACCCCATCTCGCGGCGAATCTCGTTGAGGCGCACTAGCAAAGTCTCCGTGCGGTTTCCATTCGAAGTGCGACGCTTCGAGCATTCTACTCCATCATCCGGGGTGGGGCGAGCCCCACCCCGGATGATGGATCGGTTCAGGAGGCTATAACGATCTGCTCCCTCAACACCTCTGCAGGCGTCCGGTAATCCAGGCATTTGCGTGGCGTAGCATTCATCCGATCCGCGATGGCTTGCAATTCCGCCTCCGAGATCAAGGCTATGTCCGTTTCGAGTGGCAGGAAGCGTCTGAGACGACGGTTGTTATTTTCGACGCTGCCCTTTTGCCAAGGCGCTGACGGGCTGCAGAAATATGCGGTCATGCTCAGGCGCGCCTTGAGCTGGGCATAAGCGGCAAATTCCGTCCCTCGATCGAACGTGATGGTCTGGCGCAATGCGGAGGGTAGGGGACTGAGGTGACGATCAATGCCTGCCATGACGCCCGCGGAATGGCGACTGGGGTTGTGGGACAGCATGGTAAATCGGCTTCGACGCTCAATCAGTGAGGTCAGATTGGCTTTGCCATGTTCTCTTCGAAAGATGACAAGATCGCATTCCCAATGACCAAAGGTCTGCCTTTCTCCGATCTCCGAGGGCCTCTGCGTGATCATATTGGCCAGCGGAATATGGACGCCCCGGGGCTTGCGGGCATAGCGTCGGCGGCGGGATCGGCGCGCGCTCGGCAACTCTCGCCAAAGAGCAAGCCGACGCCCTTCGGCGCCATAGACATATTGGTAAATCGTCTCGTGACAGACCGACGGCCCACAAGTCCAGCAACGCCTGACATATCCGGCAATCTGCTCTGGCGACCAGGCCGCCCGTAACCGCTCGACGACATAAGCCGCTAGATGCGGGTGGCGAGCAAGTTTGCCGCCGCGCACACGTCTGGCGGTCGCTTTGCGCTGAGCTGCCGATGCAAAGTAGCCCCGGAATGCAGGCCACTCATCAAGGTGGCGGTTACGGCGAACCTCGCGGTAAATCGTCGACGGATGCCGCTGCAATCGACCGGCAATTTCCCGGACCGACCTACCAGCTTCCATCATCTCGTAGATCACACGCCGGTCATCGAACCGCAGATGGCGATAACAAATCATGAAATGCACTCCTTGCCGACAGGGCTGCAACCCTACAAAATCCAGCAATTTCGCACTTCAGATTTGAATCCACCGGATCGCGGCTCGAACTCAAGGGACAATGGCCGCACGAACATTCGCTCGCCAGCCGTCTCCCGAACTGGATGATCCGCACGGACCTGAGCTACTATCGCGGCAAGGCTATCGAAGCGGCAGGATATACCACGTCCAGCTACGGCACGCCCGACACGGCGATCCGCGACTATCTGTTTGACCTCTCCTTTCTGGGCGGCATCGTCTTCTGGGACAGGGACGAACAGGCCTTTTTCATCGAAGGCGCGTTGCACGGCTATCTTCATCGCCGTCACGAACTGCGCTGGAAGCTTAAGCAGATACTTGAGGCGGCCGGCGCCCCCGACCCCCAGGTCGTTACCGAGCGCTGGATGCGCAAATATAATGTGAGCGGCCAAAGCCCGGAAAGCGTTGCCCGGCAGGGAGGTGAGCCCTTTGCGACGCTCCTGCAACGGATCGAAAACCTGCGGCGAATGGCAAACGCCCGCTACGAATCCTATGTCGTTGACGACTTGTGCGGGCTTTCCTTGCGAACGCTGCGCGACACGAGACTTAGAGAGCAGGAGGAACGAGAGGCGAAACGGTTGAAGGAATTAGCCGATGCCGCCGCAGCGCGCAGGGAATATCTGGAAAGGGATGCCCGGCAAGACCTTGGTGACGAAGCCTCCGAATGGCTGCGCAGTCCGTCACCGGACCATATGAAGACGATCCTGGAATGGGCTGGCGTTAATGACGCGCAACTCCAAGTCGCCGAGCGTCAGCTTGGTGAGGCGATCCGGAACCGCAAGGCAAGATTGGCCGCAGCGGAGGCCATACGAGGTTACCAGCAACAGTTGGAAGTCAAGGTGCGCGCCGCCATCGCCGACCGGCAACGGGCCGAGCTCTTCCTCGAGGCGTGGCGCAGCACCTGTGACAGCCCTGCGGCGCTCAACGCCATCCTCGCGAAATTGCCGAAGCGCCGATAGTCTAAACAGCCTTCACGATCGGAAATGCTCGGGGTGAAGGCGAACCCGGATGCGTCGTCATCCAGACGCGCTCGCCAACGGCCAGGTTGGACGCAGCATAGACCGATTTCACATGACAAAAAACATCGCTGCCGGTGGCGGCGGCAAAGCCCCAGCTGTTGTTGTCGAACTTCTTTATGGTCCCATACTGGCGCGGAACCGTCGAATAATAGAGCCCCTCGCAGGCCGTGACGAGTTGGTCGGCCGTCGGTCGTGTTGCGGGATCTTTCTGCATGCACGCCTTGATCAGATCAAATATCGCGGTGGCAAACGGCGCGAACTGCGTATTGCTTGTCAGAGGGCCAGGCAACGGTGGCACTTTCGCCGCTTGAATGAGCGGCACGGCCTTGTAGCCAGCGCCGAACGGCCTTTTGCCCGTCAGAACCTCGAAGGTCAGCGCGCCGATCGCCCAGACATCGGCGGGTTTGCCAGCATTCTTCATGTCGTCGATCGTTTCCGGCGCCATGTAGGGCAACGCGCCGAGCGCAGTCTGGGAACTGGTCAGTCCTTCCTCATCGCCGGCCACGGCTTCTCCGATCTCTTCCTGAGCCATCTTGGCGATGCCGAAGTCGGTGATCTTGAAGCCTGTAAAATCTCGGCCTCCCGCGACCATGACGTTGGTCGGCTTGAGGTCGCGATGGATCACGTTGACATGGTGGGAGGCGGCCAACCCTTTGGCCAGATGATGCATTACCCGCCCCGCCGCGAAGGGATCGAGCATCGCAACATGGTTCTTCAGGAAGTGGCCCAGATCGCAGCCCTCGATTAGCTCCTCGATCAGATAGAAACGATCGTCTTCCTCAACATAGTCGAGCGTCTTGGCCACGTTGTCGTGGTTGACGCGAGCGCTGAGAGTGGCGCTCCTGTTGAAGCGCTTCTTTGCCGATGGATTCTTGGGCGACTTGAGGACGACGTCACGTTCGAGCAACTGATCGTGGACACGGTAGACTTCCTGCATACCGCCCTGACCGATATAATCGATCACTTCATATCGACCGCCCACCAGGTCGCCGATCGCGTGCAGCACACCACTCACAGAACCACCTCCGGATGCGTGACGTCAAAAGTGATGTATCGCCTTTGAAAGCCCAGGCTGGGGGAGCCCAGCGTGATAACGCATGCGCCCGGGAGCTTCTGCGGCGGCGCAATACTCATATTGTTGATGTAGACGTCGCCCACGACATTGGTCGCGATGAAATCATAGCCATCGTAACTCACATCCACGGAGCCAAGCGAGCCTGCGCTGAGCTTCACGGATTGGCCGATCTGCTCAAGATAATGGATCTTCTCGCCAACGATCATCGTCGCCTTGTGCCGGCCATGCAGCAAATGGCGGCCAACGATGTCGCGAACCGTCTCCATGCTTGGGCGGTTGGCGGGCTTTTTCGATAGACACTGGTTGAGGGTTGCGGCAATCGCCGGCGGAAGGGCGAGCGTTTGCTTGGCGAAGTCCGTATCCGCGCTGGGCAGATTCGGCGGAATCGCGCGCAGGTCATTGGGCAACTTGCCGCGGATCAGTTTGAGCGCGGTGGCGCCAAAGGCGAAGACATCGACCGCCGACGTGAAGTTGACCTTCTGATGTGCCGGAGCGCAAAGTTCTGGGGCAATATAGCCCAGGGTCCCGATCGTCCCGATCGTCTCGCAGTTCACGCCGTCCGTGCGGGACAGGCCGAAATCGAAAATTCGGAGGCAGGCCTCGGCATCGATTTTCATGTTGTTGGGCTTGATGTCGCGATGAACCACGCCAACCGCATGAATGTCGGCAAGGCCGCAGGCGATCGCATAGACATGCCGCAGGAACGTGCCGGCATCCTTGATCGGAACGATCTCATTCAGATCCTGGCCGGGAAGGAACTCTTCCACGAGCGCTGTGACCGCACCGGAGCCATCCTTGAGTACGTCGTAAATCTGGACGACATGCTTGGACCGGATGGCGCTCAGGGCCTTGACCTCGTCGAGAATGCGCTTCTGGTCCACACCCTTCTGAAGCACCTTGACGAGCACATGGCGATCGAGATGCTTGTCCTTACACTTAAACGCGGTCGACATCCCGCCACCGGAAAAGGGCGAGCCATCTTTCTCGTAGCGGGCAGGCAATTTCATTGCTTGTCCTCATCCGGTCGGGTGGCCGGAGCGGAAAATTGAACATCGACTTCGTTGCCCGGCTCATCAAGCGGTAGTCGGTCGGCAGCATCCGTCTTTGGGCGCGCGGGACGCTGCTTGGGCTTGCGTGCCTTGGTTGTCCGCCCTTTCCCCTTGGTAGCGGCAGGCTTGGACTCCGGCTTGTTATCCACGGCCTTTTCCGGGGAGGGCGCCTCTTCGATCCGCTTGCTCGGCTCATGAGGCCGATAATTGGGCGGTGGATTGCGCACACCCCCCGATCGCTCCCGCGCGTCTCCCCCCGTGATGTGGATGGCCAGGGTCTCGTTGGGCAGGATTGCGAGCAGTTCATTCTCGCCGCTGTCATCATAGAGTTCTGCCTCACTCCCTATGGGGAGCAGGATAGCGGTGGCATTGTCGCGGCCGCCCATCATGTCGGACAGCGTCAACAACTTGCGAATGAGATCGCTCCCTCCTGCCGCGGCAGTGACGACCCGCTGGAACACGACGTGGGGAACATCGTGCGCGCCATCGGATGTCAGGAGAACGGAACGACAATGGCTTGGAACGGGGGCGATCTGAGCCTCCATTTCTTCGCCCATGCCGACGAACTGCAACAATCGCGAATCCTTTGGAGGCTCGGCTTCGCCTTCTTGCCGTTTCAGCAGTGCATTGATGGTATCGTCGCGCGTCAATTGTTCCAGGGCGCGGTCGGGCATGACGCCGTAGATGCGACTGTCGCCTACATGGCAAAACATCGCCCCGTCGTGTGATGAAATCACCGCCGAGAGCGTGGTGCCACCATCACCGCGCAGCCGCCGATAGACCTCGGCGTTCGCATAGGCGATTGCCTGGGAAAGCCGCTCCTCCCAGCCGATGGCTGGCGCGCAATACAGATGCGCGGTAAAGGCGCTGGCGGCCAGGATTGCGGCTTCCCGGCCCTGGCTCATACCGCCAAGGCCATCGCAAACCATCGCTACGGTGAAATTCGCGCGGCCACCAGGCGCATAGGATGCTCGGGCGACGAGGCAGGAATCCTCATTGCGCTTGCGCACCAGCCCGACGCTCGATCCGAGCGCCGCGCCGCTATGCGTGCGGATGGCCTTCGCGGACCCTTGGGTCTCCAAGGCTTTCGCCAGCCGGTTTTGTATCCTCTCGATCAACTGTGCATCCCCGCGCCCCTGGGACGATAGCCTACAGTCCCGACTGGAAGAAACCAGTCGGGACATATCGACGACGCTCGTCCGGTGGTGGCTCTCCTCTTCATGAATTACCGATGATGTGGAGCGTTTCCTTTCCACCCTTCACCGCCTTTACCGAAAGGCGTCTATCAAATGTCGCTAGCTTTCCTCCATTGGCGCGGGCCAGCGCTAGCAAATAGGTATCGGTCACTTGAGCCGAGGTTAGCACTTGCGACGCATCGACGTGAGCAGCATCGGTCAGGCTCAAGCTATCGGGCCAGAAAGCGTGTCCCGACAATCCGCACATCTTGGCCATAATAGCCGCGACATCTGCCGTCGATCCCGGTGTATTGGGATAGCTGGCATGGCCAACGATGCGGATGACCCCGTTCTCCGTTATGGGGCAGGTCGCCCAGGACACCTTGCCAACCGACTCGAACCATTGGTGCGCGGGATCATGGCTGATGTGTGCCGGATCGATCAGGGCGATGAGTACGTTGACGTCGAGCAGAAAGGTCACGGCAGCTCGTCGCGGAGCAAGTTCACCGTTTCAAGCGTGACCACCGTTGCCTCATCCGATACCGACAGAAGAGGAATGCCATTGCGCGCTGCGGGAGCTTGCGGGCGCCGCAATGCGCGGCGCGCGAGATCGGACACCACCTCTCCGACACTCCTGCGCTGCTGCCGCGCGATCGCCTTAGCCGCGACTAATACGTCGTCATCGATCGCCAATGTGGTTCGCATAACTTCCTCAACGCATCAAACATCACGCATCATATAACTCAATGGCGGCGCGTCTTCAATCTTCGCGCTCTTAATTCCAGCGAAGACGAGCATCAAGGAATGGCGCGATGCTGAGCGTCTGCGCGCGCTCGAACACGCAGCGGCAACCATGCTTCGCATAACCGCCTCGTTGGCGCGGCGAGTTGGGATTTAGCCATGCCCCATGCCAGCCAGCGGGCTCATTTCCGCTGGTGAGTTGTTCTCAGAGTGTTTTCAGCTGAAATCAGCGAGATTTGCAGGCGTCGCGTCCAAAGCTGGTGAGTTTTGGGATTGGGGAGCCGCGAACGGTGAGGGTTCAAAACCTTGCAACTGACTGATTTATCGAGGAAATTTGGTGCACCCGACAGGATTCGAACCTGTGACCTACGCCTTCGGAGGGCGCCACTCTATCCAGCTGAGCTACGGGTGCGGAAGGCTTGAAGCCGTAAATTTAGTGCCGAGAAAGGTCAATCCACGATCAAGTTCGGCTGCCCGATCGCGGTGAGTTTCTGGTGAGTTTTTCCGTCCGTCCTTTCTGTATCCTTGTTAAGCCCCCGGAAATCCGGTATAAAATCGCTGCTCTCGCGTTGGACGCGAGCCTTCGGAGGGCAACGCTCTATCCAGCTGAGCTATGGGTGCGTATCGCTTGGTGCGAAGCGCCGCTTAGCAAAGCGCAACTGCAGACGCCAGCACCAAAATGGCGACACGCCAATCTATTTGCTCTTCGCCATCGGTTGAAACTTGCCCAGTCCGCAACTCGCGCCGCGCATCAGATTGGGCGAAT
Source organism: Sphingobium sp. MI1205 (assembly GCF_001563285.1). Classification (NCBI taxonomy): domain Bacteria; kingdom Pseudomonadati; phylum Pseudomonadota; class Alphaproteobacteria; order Sphingomonadales; family Sphingobiaceae; genus Sphingobium; species Sphingobium sp. MI1205. The sequence goes on along the minus strand of NZ_CP005188.1, from coordinate 1,969,482 downwards.
TGTACAGCACCGTTACAATATCGACCGAGCAAAGCTGGGCCAGGCTGGTCTTGTACATGAATCGTCGCTCGAACCCCAAGCCGGGACAGCTGTTTGGCAATATATTCCGATAAATCTTGTTGCCATTCAGGATGAAGTCGATGGTTCGATCATCACGAACGTCGGTCTGGCGGATCGAGTTGATCTGAATGCAATCGACTGGCTTTCCGGAAGGGACCAGATTGTCGGATCGCGGTTTCGCGGTGACGGGCGCGACCAGCGACAAAAGTGCTACGGTTACGCTCAAGCGAAGGGCTGGATGAACAGGGACGGACATTGACTTGCCTCTCCTCATTGTCGTCACGGAAAACACGTTACCAAATGGGGCGTTCCGTATCTGCCAATAGCATGGCTCGCCTGAACCGCGCGATAATGGCGTGGCGTCAGCCGACGGCGGCGGTGGGTTTAGGAGCGTGCGTTTTCGGCTTGTAACGGCACAGGTCAGCAACGATGCAGCGCCAGCATTCGGGTCGCCGCGCCTTGCAGACATAGCGCCCGTGGAGAATCAGCCAATGATGGGCATCGCGGCGAAAAGGGCCGGGGACGCGCTTCTCCAATTTTTGTTCGACCGCAAGCGGCGTCTTGCCCGACGCCAGCCCGGTGCGATTGCCGATTCGGAAGATATGTGTATCAACTGCGAATGTTTCATGCCCAAATGCGGTGTTCATCACCACATTCGCGGTCTTTCGTCCGACGCCTGGCAGGGTCGTTAATATGTCGCGATCCTGCGGAACCTGGCCAGCGAAGTCGCGCACCAATATCTCTGAGAGCGCAATGACATTCTTTGCCTTGGCATTGAACAGACCGATGGTCTTGATATGCGCCTTCAGGCCATCTTCTCCCAATTCCATCATCTGGGCGGGGGTTTCCACCTCGCGGAACAGCGCGCGCGTCGCCTTGTTAACGCCGACGTCTGTCGCCTGGGCGGACAGCACGACCGCCACTAGCAGCTGATAGTCGTTATCATATTCCAGCTCCGTGCGCGGGGTCGGATTCGCTTCCGCCAGGCGGCTGAAGAAGTCGAAGATCTGGTCTTTTTTCATCGCCGGATCAGAGGCCCAGCACCGCTTTCATGTCATATCGGCCGGCTGGTTGGCCCAAGAGCCAGGAAGCACCCTTCACTGCGCCACGGGCGAAGATGATGCGGCTTTCGGCGCGGTGGCCCAGTTCGATCCGTTCTCCATCTGCAGCGAAGATGACTTGATGGTCGCCCGCCACAGATCCGCCCCGCAGCGCGGCGAAGCCGATTGCGCCCGGCTGCCTTGCGCCCGTGATGCCGTCGCGGCCGCGGTCGCTGTGGTTGGCCAGGCTGATGTTTCTCCCTCGTGCGGCGGCCTCCCCAAGAAGCAGGGCAGTGCCGGAGGGGGCATCAACTTTGTGTCGATGATGCATTTCGAGGATTTCGATGTCCCAGTCATCGCCCAGCCGGGATGCCGCCTGCTCGACCAACGCTGCCAGCAGGTTGACGCCCAGAGATGTATTACCAGTCTGCAACACGGGGATCAGGCGAGCGGCTGCGTCGATCAGTGCATGATGAACCGGCTCAAGCCCGGTCGTACCGATCAGGATTGCCTTCTTCGCGGCAACACATGCATCCAGATGGGCGGAGAGGGCGCTGGGTACGGAAAAATCGATCAGCACATCACTCTGCTCGGCGAGCGCTAGCGGATCGGCGCTGATAGCCAAGCCGGGCAGAATGTCGCCGTTGCCTGAACGGTCCGTGCCGCCGCTGATGCTTAACCCGGCTTCGGTCGCGACCTGAGCGATTGCGCGCCCCATGCGGCCTGCCGCTCCGAAAAGTCCGATCTTCGTCATGATGTCGCTGGTCCCCAGATGCTTGGCCGTCGGATGCCAGAACGCTGCACGCTTGTCATCTGGAAGCTGCGGGCTGGGGCGCGCTGTCTGATTGCGCCTGGAAAGGAGCGGCGTTCAGCGGAAGCCATGGCGCGCGGGAACGCTGGGCGATAGGGGGATCAGATGGACGAGATCGAGAATATCGTGATCCTCACGGGTGCGGGTATTTCCGCCGAAAGCGGCCTGGCCACCTTCCGGGGCCCAGATGGCCTGCGGGAAGGGCATCATGTCGAAGATGTCTGCACGCCCGAAGCGCTGGTGCGGAACGCAGACCTTGTGCATCGTTTCTATGATGAGCGGCGGGCGAAGCTCCACGATGTTGCGCCCAATCCCGCGCATAAGGCATTGGCGGCGCTTGATGCTCAATGGCCGGGCGAATTGTTGATCGTCACCCAGAATGTTGACGACCTGCATGAGCGGGCGGGGACCAAGCGCCTGATCCATATGCATGGCGAATTGCGCTCGGCGCTGTGTGCGGCTTGCGGTATGGCAGCGCCTTGGGTCGATCCGCTGCCGCCGGGCGTGCGATGCAGGCGCTGCGGGGAGCCGAGTCTTCGCCCTGACATCGTTTTCTTTGGAGAAATGCCCTATCAGATGGAAGCGATAGACGAGGCTCTGCGGCGTGCCGACCTGTTCGTGTCAATCGGTACGTCTGGTGCAGTCTATCCTGCCGCCGGGTTTGTTCAGACCGCGCGGCATGTTGGTGCGCGCACCCTAGAACTGAACCTCGAGCCTTCTGCCGGAAGCATCTATTTCGAGAAGAGTCGCATCGGTCCCGCAAGTCGCCTGGTTCCAGAACTGGTGCGCGAACTGCTTGGTCAGTTTGGGCCGTCTCCCCGGGACGCCATGTCGCGATAAAGCAGCATGACCGAGCCTTCCTCACCATCGACGACGCGTATAGGCAGACGAGACTGAAGCGCCGACAGGAATTTGCCGCTGTCGGTGATATGGAACTCTCCGCCGATGCGAAGGGACGATACGCGCGTGTCTCCGATCAGGATGGGGGCGACGCGATAGCGGTTGAATTCCCCCGTTGCCTGCTCGATCGTCTCGCCTTCCAACTGAACCAGCTTCTGGCGCCAGGCCGTACGTTGGCGGATCACCTTGGGATCGAGATGCGTAAGCACCAGGCTGCGAGGCTGGAGGACGGCGCCCTCGCCAGCAGCAACGGGCTGTGGTTGCCGATCGCCGCATCTCACGGTGACAGCGCCCTGCGTCACAGTCAGTTCGGTCAGCGCGGGGCGAAGACGCAGGTTGAAGGAGGTTCCAACCGTACGCACCACAGCGGACCGAGCCTCGACTTCAAAGGCGCGCTCAGGATCATGCGCTACGTCGAACGCGGCTTCACCTTTCAACAGGCGGACCTTTCGGCCATTGTCGGTGAAGCGCACCTCTGCCGCGCTATCGCTGTTGAGGTGGAGGCGTGATCCATCTGAAAGCGCGATGGTACGGATTTCTCCGATTCGCGTCTCATAGCGATCCACATCGTTGAAGGTCTGCACTGTTACGATGGCCGCCAAAATGAAAAGGAGCACGGCGACCCCCGCGGCTATCATGATGTTACGCGACAGGCGGCGTTGCTGTTCCTCGCTGACGATTTCCGCCATCGGTGGAAGGTTGACTGCGGCCGCTGCGCTTTTCAGCCGCTCGGCGGCTTCCCACGCCGCTTCGGCCCGAGCGAAGGCGACGGCATGACGCGGATCAGCCTCAACCCACGCGCACAGCTCGGCTTCGTCTTGCGGTGTTGGGTCGTTATTAAGTCTGGCCAGCAGGCGCGCGGCTTCCGCCTCGATCCCGTCCCTGCTGTTTGATCCTGGCCCCGACGCTTGCACGTTCGAAATCCGTTTCCTCACGTTCCGCCCAGGCCCGCATAACTATCGCGATGGCTTTGGCCAGATGTTTTTCTACTGTTGAAACGGACAGGGACATCTCTGCCGCTATTTCCAGCATCGATCTTTCATGGATTCTCCGCAGAATGAAGACCCTGCGGCATTGCGTTGGCAATGAGTCCACGATGGTTTCGACCTGCCGGAGCGCCTCTCGGGCGTGAAGCTGTGCTTCGACATTATTGTCCCCTTGCAGCAATTCCAGGTCGGCGATGGTTTCGAAGCTGACCACCTTATTCCGTCGGGCGGTATCGATTACGAGATTTCGCGCGATCGTGAACAGATAGGCGCGGCCCGTCGTAACATTTTCCCAGTTTTCCGTGGCATAGGCCCGCGCCATGACCTCGGCGACCATGTCGTCCAGCTCATGGGTAGAAGGAAGTATCCTTCGAAGCCGCCCGCGAAGCGCGGCCTCCTGCGGTAAAATAACTGTCTTGAACCAATCCAGTTTGGCGCGAACGTGATGCACGATGACCCCCTTGATGTCAGCCGCGCCTCTCCTGCATTCTTTTATTTGTCATAGTTCAATCATGCTTGCAGGGGCCTGTCCAGCGCAGGGCTGGCAATATCGATCAACGAACGAAAAAAACTTTTCCCCGTTGCAAAAAAACGGTCGATAGCTTGCGTCAATCAGGCGGCAATTCGGGAATGGATCGGTCGGGCTGGTCATAATCCGGGCTTATAGGCACAAATCCGGGTGGTTCTCCCGCCGGAGTTTCGTCTGGTGTGCTGGGGGGCGGGGACTCCGGTGGCGACTGCGGCTGTATCGTGTCGGGGGGCGGAATGCCGATGGGTTCCGGATCAGGCTGCGTGGCCATGCTTCTCTCCTTTGTCAGGGTTACGCGCGGGACGGGGCGTGGGTTCCGGCGGAGTTATCCACAATTGCTTGCCTCCCCGAAAGCTTTTCTCTATGCCGCGCCGACCGGCGGCCGATGCGGGCGTGGCGAAACTGGTAGACGCGCCAGATTTAGGTTCTGGTATCGCAAGATGTGGGGGTTCGAGTCCCTTCGCCCGCACCAGTGCGCCAGGCCCGGATCATGTCAGGCGCCACCTGAATTCAGCTGAAGAAAGCGTTTGAGAGAAGAGATGCAGACTGTCGAGACGTTGAACGAGGGCCTGAAGCGCGCCTACACCGTGACCATTACGTCGAAGGACATCGACGCCCGCGTCGAAAAGGAGGTGGCCACGATCGCGCCGCAAGTCCGTATGCCCGGCTTCCGTCCCGGCAAGGTGCCTGCGAACCTCGTCAAGAAGATGCATGGCGAATCGCTGCAGCGCGACGCGCTCAACAATTCGATTCAGGAAGGCGTTCAGAAGCTGATCGCCGACAACAAGCTGCGGCCTGCGATGCAGCCTTCGGTCGAGCTGGACGAGGGCTTCGAGTTTGGCAAGGACGCCGAGGTCAAGATCGAGTTGGAAGTGCTGCCTGAGATCGAGGCGCCCAGCATCGAAGGTCTCAAGCTGGAACGCCTGACCGCCGAGGTTTCTGAGTCGCAGGTCGATGAAGCTGCGGGCCGCATAGCGACCCAGCAGGGCGCGCTGGAAGAGCATGCCGCCAGCCACAAGGCGAAGGACGGCGACACCCTGAGCATCGACTTCGTGGGCAAGATTGACGGCGAAGTGTTCGAAGGCGGGTCGGCCGAAGATGTGAAACTGAAGATCGGTTCGGGCCAGTTCATTCCCGGCTTCGAAGAGCAGCTGACCGGCGTAAAGAAGGGTGAAGAGAAGACTATCACAGTCACCTTCCCTGAGGATTATGGCGCCGCGCATCTGGCCGGCAAGGCCGCGACCTTCGATGTCACCGTCAAGGTGATCCTGAACGCTGACAAGCCCAAGCTGGACGATGATTTCGCCAAATCGCTGGGTCTGGAAGGTCTCGATAAGCTTAAGGAGCTACTTAAGGGCCAGATCGAGCAGGAGCATAACGGGCTGACGCGCACTTATATGAAGCGCAAGCTGCTCGATCAACTTGCCGCTTCGCATGATTTCGATGTTCCTCCGAGCATGGTGGAAGCCGAATTCAACCAGATCTGGGCGCAGCTTCAACACGAAGCCGGCCATGAAGAAGATCCCGCGGCCGCGCTTGCAGAGATGGAAGCGGAGAAGGAAGACTATCGCGCGATCGCCGTGCGACGCGTTCGCCTTGGCTTGCTGCTTTCGGAAATCGGCCAGGCCAATGGCGTCACCGTTTCCGACCAGGAAATGAGCCGCTTGATCATGCAGGCTGCGCAGCAGTATAGCCCGCAGGACCGCGAGCGATTCGTGCAATATGTCCGTCAGGATCCGATGGCCGCCGCCCAGCTGCGCGCGCCCCTGTATGAGGATAAGGTCGTCGACTTCCTGTTTGAGAAGGCTGAAGTCACTGACCGCGCCGTCAGCCGTGAAGAACTGGAAGCAGCGATCGAGGCGGAAGATAGGGACCTGAAGCCGCACGTCCACGGTCCAGGCTGCGGCCATGATCATCATGATCATGACGAAAAGCCCAAAGCGAAGAAGGCAGCCCCCAAGAAGAAGGCCGCTGATACCGGGGAATTGCCTGCTGATGAGGCTGCTGACGAGGCTCCCGTCAAGAAGGCTCCGGCGAAGAAGGCCGCTGCCAAGAAGGATGAGGCTTTGGCTGGAGAAGCCGAAGCAGAAGCGGAGGCAAAGCCCAAGGCCAAGAAGGCGCCTGCCAAAAAGGCTGCAGCCAAGGCTGAGTAAGGTCGTCATGGCCTGATCGGACGAGCGCCCGGCTTCGATGGAAGCGCGGGCGCTTTTCCATTGGTGAGGGACGGGCAAAATATTAATCTCGGCCGTGCATGCGAGAGCGTTTGGCGGAAGGTGTGGGGGCTAATGAAGGAATTTCCGGCAGTAGCAAGCGGGCAGGGGCTGGAAGGCCCGCGGATCGCCGTGATTCTGCCTTGCTATAATGAAGCGGGAGCCATCGTGCAGACGGTGGAGGATTTCCGCCGCGCGCTACCTGCGGCCGAAGTCTATGTATTCGATAATAACAGCACTGATGGAAGTCGCGAGTTGGCCACTGCTGCGGGCGCGATCGTCCGGCGCGTGGCGCAGCAGGGCAAGGGCCATGTTGTCCGCCGCATGTTTGCCGACGTGGACGCCGACATCTATGTCATGGCCGATGGGGATGCGACCTATGAAGCGGCCGCAGCGCCCCGACTCGTCGCGGCTATGCTGGAAGACAATCTCGACATGGTCGTTGGCGCGCGCAGAAGCGAAGTGGAAGAAGCCTATCGGCGCGGGCACCGCTTCGGGAACTGGGCGCTCACCAGTCTGCTCCAGCAGCTTTTCGGCCGCAGTTTCACTGACATATTATCGGGCTACCGCGTGTTTTCACGGCGTTTCGTGAAAAGTTTTCCGGTGCTTTCCGCAGGCTTCGAAATAGAAACTGAGATCAGCGTCCATGCGTTGGAACTGGCCATGCCGGTATCAGAGGTCATGACCGCCTATGGCGCGCGGCCGGAAGGATCGGTCAGCAAGCTGTCCACTTATCGCGATGGATGGCGTATATTGCGGACGATCTTTACCCTGTTCCGCATCGAAAGGCCCGTTCTGTTCTTTGGCCTAATCGCCGTGCTTCTGGCTTCGTCGGGGCTGGTGTTGGCGGTGCCGCTGATCGCGACTTATCTCGACACGGGCCTCGTTCCACGCTTTCCGACCGCGATTCTTGTGACCGGCCTGATGATCCTGGCGACGCTTTCGGGCATGTGCGGGCTGATTCTGGACACAGTCGTGCGGGGGCGCCGGGAAGTGCGACGTCTAGCCTATCTCGCCTTCCGCGCTCCATCCGATTTTGGATCGCGTGGCTGAAGCACTCGCGGTCTTCACGGCCCCCCTTGAACCCTTCCGCTTTTGTGCCGATGTAGAGGTCGGGCAAAATTCACCTTGAAAGAGCAAAATGACCGATATCATGTCTGATCCGATGGCCGCGCTGGTTCCCATCGTTATTGAGCAGTCCAATCGCGGTGAGCGCAGTTTCGATATTTATTCCCGCCTGCTGCGCGAACGGATCATCTTCGTGACGGGCCAGGTTGAGGATCATATGGCGTCGCTGATCGTCGCGCAGTTGCTCTTTCTCGAGTCGGAAAATCCGAAGAAAGACATATGGATGTACATCAACTCGCCCGGCGGCGTGGTGACGGCTGGCATGGCGATTCACGACACGATGAAATATATCCGTCCGCAGGTCGGCACTGTATGCATCGGTCAGGCCGCCTCAATGGGTAGCTTCCTGCTGGCCGCGGGCGAGCCGGGCAAGCGTATCGCTCTGTCGAACGCACGCATCATGGTGCACCAGCCCTCTGGTGGTGCCCAAGGCATGGCCTCGGACATCGAAATCCAGGCCAAGGAAATCCTTAGGATTCGCCGCCGCTTGAACGATCTTTATGTCAAGTACACCGGCAAATCGCTGGAAGATGTCGAACGGGCGATGGATCGCGACACGTTCCTGGAGGCGGACGAAGCAAAGGCGTTCGGTCTGGTGGATGAGGTTTTTGATCGCCGTCCGGTCGCTGCCGACACGGCGGAAGGTTGACATGGATCTTAATCGCGCGCGCCGTTTTCTCCCCTTGTGAAACCGGCGTGACGCGGTCTAGGATGATCCTAGGACCAGAACATCCCTAGCCAGCGGCAGTTTCCGCGAAGGGCAGGGAGGAAAGATTGGCGAATGACTAAGCTTACGGGCTCCGATTCAAAAAGTACGCTTTACTGCTCCTTCTGCGGCAAGTCGCAGCATGAGGTGCGGAAGCTCATCGCGGGGCCGACCGTATTCATCTGCGACGAGTGCGTGGAACTGTGTAACGACATCATCCGCGAAGAGACCAAGGGTGGTCTTGTCGGCAAGAAGGATGGGGGCGTTCCGACCCCGCAGGAAATCTGCGATGTTCTGGACGATTATGTGATTGGCCAGAACCGGGCGAAGCGTGTCCTCTCTGTTGCCGTGCACAATCATTATAAGCGCCTCAACCACGGTTCGAAGCCGGGCGAAGTGGAACTGGCGAAGTCGAACATCCTGCTCGTAGGTCCGACGGGTTGCGGCAAGACGTTGCTGGCTCAGACGTTGGCGAAGACGTTCGATGTACCGTTCACCATGGCCGATGCAACCACGCTTACCGAGGCGGGCTATGTCGGTGAGGATGTAGAAAATATCATCCTCAAGCTGCTCCAGGCGTCCGATTATAATGTTGAAAAGGCGCAGCGCGGCATCGTCTACATCGACGAAATCGACAAGATCAGTCGCAAGGCGGAAAACCCGTCAATCACTCGTGACGTATCTGGCGAGGGCGTGCAGCAGGCTTTGCTCAAGCTGATGGAAGGCACGACCGCGAGCGTGCCGCCTCAGGGTGGGCGCAAGCATCCGCAGCAGGAGTTTCTGCAGGTCGATACGACCAACATTCTGTTCATCTGCGGTGGAGCGTTCGCGGGTCTTGAAAAGATTATTGGCGATCGACTGGAAGCCAAATCGATCGGTTTCGGTGCTCATGTCGCGGCTCCTGAGGAGCGCAAGACGGGCGAATTGCTACGTCAGAGCGAACCGGAAGATCTGCTGAAGTTCGGCTTGATCCCTGAGTTTGTGGGCCGCCTGCCGGTGATCGCGACTCTCGAAGATCTGGATGTGACCGCCTTGGTCAAGATTTTGGTCGAACCGAAGAACGCACTGGTCAAACAATATGGGAAGCTGTTCGACATGGAAAATGTCGAACTCAGCTTCACAGACGATGCGTTGACGGCGATCGCGAAAAAGGCGATCGAACGTAAGACCGGCGCGCGCGGGCTGCGATCGATACTGGAAGCGATCTTGCTCGACACGATGTTTGACCTGCCTTCCATGGAAGGCGTTGGCGAAGTCGTGGTCGATAAGGATGTCGTTGCTGGAACCAAGGAACCGATCCGCGTTTTCAGTGAAAAAGACAAGCGCGCCGAAGACGCGGCCTGAATTCCGGCTGTATGTGAAAGGCCTGTCTGGATAAGTCAGGCGTGCTTTTCATTGAGTGCAGGTCGTCGATTGCTGGTGCAAGGTAGCCTTCTCTCGCTGGCGAACTATTGGCTGGCTGTGTTCAGATGGATTAATGGCGGAGCGGTCATCGCGCTAGCTATTTAGCGCGGTCGCCCGGTCATGTCCGCCGCATCTCATCGTACGCAACTATCCAGGCGATTCCGCTGCACTACGCCGATACGGGATGCGATGCTGTTCCCATAGCTCCGGGTGAACCCGCGGGGCGCGACGGCTGCGCGCTTCTTGGGCAGGGGTAGCACCGCTGCGATCCGGGCTGCTTCGGCTGGGGTCAGTTGCTCCGCACCGTGACGGAAATAGCGCATTGCGCCTGCCTGCACACCATAGGTGCCGATGCCCGTTTCCGCGACGTTCAGATAGACTTCCATTATCCGCCGCTTGCCCCAGATCGCCTCGATCAATATGGTGAACCATGCCTCAAATCCCTTCCGGATGAAGCCGCCACCCTGAAACAGGAATACATTTTTCGCGGTTTGCTGGCTGATCGTCGATCCGCCTCGGATGCGGCGGCCGCTAGCATTGTGTCGCATGGCCTGAGCGATCGCGGCAGCATCGAAACCGTGATGGCTGCAAAAGCGGCTGTCCTCGCCCGCGATCACTGCGCGCGCCATATCGGGGTCGATTTCGTCTAAGCTGAGCCAATCCCTGGTGATGCCATTAGAGTCGAACATCATGGTCAGCGTTACCGGCGGTGGCGAAAAACGATAAACAAGTACTAAGAGTAGCGAGAACGCGACAAAGCCCCCAATGATTTTGAGTATCACGCGGATCCAGCGAGGGCGGTGGCGAAGTGCGGCAGAGGAACGGCTCATCCGGCCAATCGTAGCGCGATCACGGGTGCGTTCAAGCTGCACAATAGCAGCAAAGACGCGTCTGGGAGCCACATTGTCGAGGCCTGTGTCATAAACGGAGCGGCTACGAAGCAAGGGGATTTTGACAGCGCAAACAAAAAGCCCCGGATCTCTTCCGGGGCTTTTCTCATCCAATCATCATAATCGTCAGGCCAGAGCGAGGCGCATCTTACCGATCCGATCGCCTGCGATGCGCATCATGGCCTTTTGCAGCTTTTCGAAGGCACGGACCTCGATCTGACGTACGCGCTCGCGTGACACGCCATAGACTTGGCTCAATTCTTCCAGAGTCTTGGGCTCTTCGGCCAGGCGCCGTTCGGCCAGAATATGTTTCTCCCGATCATTAAGATCGTCCATCGCCTCGACAAGCATGTCGTGACGCATTGTCTTTTCCTGTTCATCCGCGACCCGTTCGTCTTGAAGCGGGTCAGTATCGGCGAGCCAATCCTGCCACTGGCCCTCGCCATCCTCGCGCATCGGTACGTTGAGCGATGTGTCGCCGCCCATCGCCATGCGGCGATTCATTGAGACCACATCCTCTTCGGAGACGCCGAGATCGGTTGCGATCTTCTTGACGTCATCGGGGTGCAAATCACCGTCCTCGAACGCTTCGATGTTGTTCTTCATCCGGCGCAGGTTGAAGAACAGCTTCTTTTGCGCGGCGGTGGTGCCCATTTTCACGAGCGACCAGCTGCGAAGAATGAATTCCTGAATCGACGCGCGAATCCACCACATGGCGTAGGTGGCCAAGCGGAACCCGCGATCCGGCTCGAATTTCTTAACCCCTTGCATCAGGCCGATATTGCCTTCGCTGATCAGTTCACTGACCGGCAGGCCATAGCCGCGATAACCCATGGCGATCTTTGCCACCAGGCGCAGATGCGAAGTCACCAGTTGAGCCGCCGCTTCAGGATCCTGATGTTCAGCATAACGCTTGGCGAGCATATATTCCTGCTCGGGCGTCAAGATCGGAAACTTGCGAATTTCCGAGAGATAGCGGTTGAGGCTGGCTTCGCCGCCCAGCGTTGGCACCGCGGGGACATTGCTTTTATTAGCCATGTCGCTTCACCTTTCCCTTTCATGCGCGGTGGGACCCAGAAGAGGCGTCCAACGCACCGTCGCAAACTTGTCAAAATCTATACGAGAAGCTCGCTTAACAGTTCCTGCATATCGGCAGGGAGTGCGCTGTCAAAGCTGAGTTTTTGCCCCGTTACCGGGTGTATGAACCCGAGCCGTTTTGCGTGCAATGCCTGCCTTTTGAAACCTAGCGTTTCCAGTATTGATTTGAAACCTTTTCTTTCTCTACCGTAAACAGGATCCCCGATCAAGGGGTGGCCAAGATGTGCCATATGGATGCGTACCTGGTGGGTGCGTCCAGTTTCGAGCCGACATTCCACCAACGCCGCGCCGCGAAACCGATCTGTAACACGATAATGGGTGACGGCGTGTTTGCCACGTCCTTCTCGCTGTACCGCCATCTTCTTGCGGTCGGAGTCAGACCGCCCGATCCAAGTATCGATCGTTCCGGCAGCTATCGAGGGTATGCCATACACCACCGCCGCATAGAGTCTGTCGATGCTGTGCGCCTTGAACTGTTGAGCCAGCCCTTCATGAGCCTTGTCAGATTTAGCAACAACCAGAAGGCCAGAAGTATCCTTGTCGATGCGATGGACGATGCCGGGCCGAGCGACGCCGCCAATTCCAGACAGATGGCCCCGGCAATGGTAAAGCAGGGCATTGACCAGCGTTCCATCAAGGTTACCGGCTGCGGGGTGCACGACCAGTCCCGCGGGCTTATCCACAACGATGAGATCGGCATCTTCATGTACGATGTTGAGCGGGATATCTTGCGCTGCGGCCTCGGCCTCGACAGGCGCGGGCACCGTGACAGTGAAAACGTGCCCCGACAGGACTTTCATGGACGGATTGAGAGTGCGACCCTCTGCCAACACCCGGCCCTCGACAATCAGGTTCTTCAGCCGTTCGCGCGAAAGCTCTGGCAACAGATCGGCAAGCGCCTTGTCGAGCCGCTGTCCATGCTGCGCCTCGCCAATCGTCGTTTCGATGATGGAATCCCCCGAACCCATGGGGTAAGCATGTAGGAATGAGGGTGCACATTTCAAGGTCGCTGCTGGACCAGATACTGTCCTTGGCGGCTGCGGATCATCGTGAGATATGCGGGCTACTGCTGGGGGATCCGGGCTGGATACACGAGATCTGCCCCGCTGCCAACGTGGCTGCTGATCCGGCGCGGCATTTTGAACTGGACCCCCGAACGCTTCTTGCCGCTCACAAGTCTGCCCGCGCTGGGGGGCCAGCTGTCCTTGGTCATTACCACTCGCATCCCGGCGGCCGCCCTGAGCCGTCTTCGACCGACGCTGCCTGCGCTGCGCCTGATGGTAGCCTTTGGCTGATAATAGGTGGGGGTGATGCGCGGCTTTGGGTCGCCACTGGAATCAAGGGAGACAAGACGGCCTTTATTGGCGCAGTGCTCGACATCATGTGACGCAAAGACGGCGGGCTGGGGTTGCATCCGCCATCCCGGCAGCGCATTAGCCTGTCATCCCCTCAATCCATTACCGGCAGCAGCACTCTTCATGACCAATCCGACCGACAGCATCGAATTTGCCAGCTTGCTCTGTTCGCGCCTCTGTCACGACCTGTTAAGTCCGGTGGGCGCGCTCAACAACGGTCTGGAACTGATGGCGGATGAGACCGATCCTGAAATGCGTCAACGGTGTCTTGATCTGCTAGCGGATAGTGCCAAGACCTCCGCCAATAAGCTCAAATTCTTCCGTTTGGCGTTCGGCTCGGCGGGCGGCTTTGGCGACGCTGTGCCAACGCATGAAGCGCGCGTGGCGATCGAGGGCATGTTCTCGGGTGCGGGCCGGGTAAAGATCGGCTGGTTGGTCGAGGACGACATGCTCGACAAGCTGCCGGTGAAGGTATTGCTGAACCTTGCCTTGATCGCGGGCGACGCGCTGGTACGCGGCGGACAATTGGATATCGGCGCCGAAAAGCGGCCGGGCGTGACGGAAATCGTTGTGCGCGCCGAAGGTCCCAGGTTGGTGCTCGACCCGGATTTGCGCGCTGCGCTTGCGGGGACCCTGTCATCAGAGGGCTTGGCGTCGCGCACCGCGGCCGCCTGGATGGTGCGCAGCTTGGTGACCAACGCTGGCGGTGATATTGCCCTTTCCCCAGCGGGCGAGCCTGTGTTGCTTTTTGGCGCTTCCATTCCCGATCGGGGCTAACGCCATTGGTGGGTCGCGCTTGGGGGCTGCAAACGGCTTCGTTGGAACGAACTCAATCGAGGCCATCCACTCTTCGCAGTGCGAGGTTTAGAGGCTGCGGCAAATCCCGCTTCAGGCGGTTGATGACTGGATTTACTGACGTTTCTGGTTCTGCAGTATGAGTGCCAGCGCTCAAATGGTTTTGCGCCACGGGGGAAGGTTCCGTGGGAGGATTCCAGGCACGGCTATGCCGCGCGACAATGGTCGTATGCCCTAATTGTTTGACATCCCCTCGAAGTGAAACAGCATGGCGACCATGATGCTCGCCGAGTTAGCCAACTTGGCATTCGCCCAGTAATTTACTGCCTAAGCGCGTCTACGCAGCCATCGTTGATCGGGCGATTTAGCCGTCAAATTGGTCGATGATTCTGCATCAACTCGCGCCACATTACTGAAAGTAAAAGACCCGGACGTTTGTGCGCCCGGGCCGTTGTCGTTTGCAGTCTCTGATAAATCAGGAGCTGTAGTACATGTCAAATTCGACCGGCGAGGGAGCCATTTCCCAGCGATACACTTCCGGCCACTTCAGTTCCATATAGGCTTCGATCTGGTCCTTGGTGAATACATCGCCCTTCAGAAGGAAATCATGATCTGCAGCCAGCGAGTCCAGCGCTTCACGCAGCGAGGCGCAGACGGTTGGTACCTGGCTCAGCTCTTCCGGCGGAAGATCGTACAGGTTCTTGTCCATCGCAGCGCCCGGATGAATCTTGTTTTCGATGCCGTCCAGACCCGCCATCAGCAGAGCCGAATAGCAGAGATAGGGGTTGGCCATCGCGTCGGGGAAACGGAATTCGACGCGCTTCGCCTTGGCTCCCGCACCGTAGGGAATACGGCAGGAAGCTGAACGGTTGCGGGCCGAATAAGCCAGCAGAACCGGAGCTTCGAAGCCCGGGACCAGACGCTTGTAGCTGTTGGTGGTCGGGTTCGTGAACGCGTTCAGCGCCTTGGCATGCTTGATCACGCCGCCGATGAAGTAGAGGCACATATCCGACAGGCCAGCATAGCCTTCGCCTGCGAACAGTGGCTTACCGCCATCCCAGATCGACATATGGGTGTGCATGCCCGAACCGTTATCCTGTGCGATCGGCTTCGGCATGAAGGTTGCGGTCTTGCCGTAGGCCTGCGCGACGTTCCACACGACATATTTGTAGATCTGCATGCGGTCAGCGGTCTGGACCAGCGTGCCGAAGGTCAGGCCCAGTTCGTGCTGAGCGGCGGCGACTTCATGATGATGCTTGTCGCAGGGCAAGCCCATTTCAAGCATGGTCGTAACCATCTCGGCGCGGATGTCGGTGGCCGGATCGACTGGCGCGACGGGAAAATAACCGCCCTTGGCGCGCGGGCGGTGGCCCAGATTGCCGCCTTCATATTCCTTGCCGGTGTTGGTCGGCAGTTCAATGTCGTCGATCTTGAAATAGCTCTGCGAGTAATCATTCTCAAAGCGCACGTCGTCGAACATGAAGAATTCAGCTTCTGGACCGACATAGACGGTGTCGCCGAAGCCAGCGGACTTGACGAAAGCTTCAGCGCGCTTGGCGGTCGAGCGTGGGTCGCGGGCGTAGAGTTCGCCCGTGTCGGGTTCCACGATGTCGCAGAACAGGATCAGCATCGGGGTGGCGCTGAACGGATCGACATAAACCGCATCCAGGTCGGGCTTCAGGATCATGTCCGATTCGTTGATCGTCTTCCAACCTTCAATCGACGAACCGTCGAACATCAGGCCTTGGGTCAGTTCATCCTCGCCCAGCACCGAAGCGACCATGGTCAGGTGCTGCCACTTGCCCTTGGGATCGGTGAAACGGACATCGACCCACTCGATCTCCTTTTCTTCGATCATCTTCAGGATGTCTTTTGGCGTGTTGGCCATGTGAACTTGCCCTTCTTTCAAAAATACCCCCCCGAAGGGGTAGTGATGTTGCGGTTCGCCGGCTCCTTGCGAAGCCGCCGGAATAGATAGTGCTCGGCAGTCAGATTGCGTCGCTATCGCGTTCGCCGGTGCGGATACGGACTGCGCCCTCGATCGATGTAATGAAGATCTTGCCGTCACCTATCCGGCCCGTCTGCGCGGCGGCCGAGATTGCCTCCACCACGCGTTCGGCCAGCGAGTCATCGACGACGACCTCCAGCTTCACCTTGGGCAGAAAATCAACGACATACTCGGCGCCCCGATAAAGTTCGGTATGGCCCTTTTGGCGGCCAAACCCCTTAGCCTCTGTGACTGTGATGCCGGACACGCCCACCTCGTGAAGTGCTTCCTTCACCTCGTCGAGCTTGAACGGCTTGATGATCGCTTCGATCTTTTTCATCACTCTAATCCCAATTCACGCGCGCGCTTGATGCGGGAAGTCCCCGCTGTCCAATATCTCACTCCAGCGACGATCTCATGCCCCCGAGACATGCGACGTCTCTTCCGACAATCAATTACCGTGCCAACTGGCGAATCGCCACATCTCGCTTTCGGCGATGCGGCAATCTTTGTCCAGATTGCTCGAAAACAGGGCATCGAACCAAGGGACTGCCTACTTTTTAGGCAATTTGGAGGCTGGTTCGATATGGCGGGGCGTCAAGTCCGACCGGGCTCTTGGTAAAGATCTCGCAGCCGGTCTCGGTGATGCCGATACTGTGTTCGAACTGTGCGGATAATGTGCGATCGCGGGTGACGGCGGTCCAGCCATCCTCCATCATCTTCACCCCCGGCTTGCCGATGTTGATCATGGGCTCAATGGTGAAGAACATGCCCGGGCGCAGTTCCGGTCCTGTACCCGGACGTCCAACATGAACCACTTCTGGGCTGTCATGAAAGACTCGGCCCAGTCCATGCCCGCAAAAGTCGCGGACCACGCCGTAGCGATGCTTCTCCGCATGCTTTTGAATGGCGTGGCCAATGTCGCCTAGATGATTGCCTGGCTTGGCCTCCTCGATGCCCAGCATCAGGCATTCATAGGTGACCTCAATCAATCGCCGTGCCTTGATGGATGTTTCTCCAACGATATACATGCGACTGGTATCGCCGTGCCAGCCATCAACAAGCGGCGTCACGTCGATGTTCAGGATATCGCCGTCTTTCAATTTCTGGTCGCCCGGAATGCCGTGGCAGATGACGTTGTTCAGCGAAATGCAGCAGCTATGCGTATAGCCACGATAGCCGAGCGTCGCAGGCACGCCGCCGCCGTCCAGCGTCATTCGGCGCACGATATCGTCCAGTTCGCCAGTGGTTGCCCCTGGCACCACATGCGGAACCAGTGCGTCCAATATCTTCGCAGCCAACCGTCCTGCCTTGCGCATGCCTTCAAACCCGGCCGCGTCATACAGCTTTATCGCAGTCGATCGCGAAATTGGCGCGTCCGCCGTCATCGTCATATATTCAGTCATAGGCCCGTTTATAAGCGCGCGGCCTGCATATTGCGAGGCCCAGTTCGCAGCGGGCTAGGCAGCAGAGCCGTCAAAGGCTATGGCCGGCATCATGCCAGCCCCTGAACGTATTTGGACTGCCGCGCTGATCGTGATCGGAGACGAGATTCTGTCCGGCCGCACGCAGGACAAGAATGTCGCCCAGATCGCGTCCTGGCTGAATGTGCAAGGTATCCGCCTGCGCGAGGTGCGCGTGGTCGCTGACGAAAGCGACGCGATCGTGGAGGCGGTGAACACCCTTCGCGCGCGGAATGATTATCTCTTCACAACCGGCGGCATCGGGCCGACCCATGATGATATCACTGTCGATGCGATTGCCATGGCACTTGGCGTGGAGGTGGAGATACATCCGCAGGCCCGCGAGATGCTGCAAGGCTATTATGAAACACGGGGCGGGTTGACCGATGCCCGGTTGCGCATGGCGAGAGTGCCGGCAGGTTCGGACCTTATCGAGAACCGCATGTCCGGCGCTCCGGGTATTCGCCACGGCAATATCTTCATCATGGCGGGCGTCCCGCATATCACTGCGGGCATGCTCGACATGCTGACAGGCACCCTGGAAGGGGGAAGGCCGGTTCTGTCCGCGCAGATCGGCTGCTGGGTCGCGGAAAGCGAGATCGCAGACATGTTGGCCGCGACCGAGCGCGCGTATGAAGACTGCCAGATCGGCAGCTATCCGTTTTTCCGCGAGGGGAAGACGGGCGCGAACTTTGTGATCCGTTCGACTGATCCGGCATCGTTGGAATGCTGCGTAGCGGAACTGAGCGCGCGGCTTGAGCAAGGAGGATGGCCGGTAGTGGCGGGGGGGATTTGATAATCCTTGCAAACCCTCTTTTTGCTGCCCGCTAAGTCTCTGATCCGCGCCCATATGTGGCTGCAAAGCGGCAGGCTGCGTTGCATGCGGCTTGCTGCCCGGGCTATGCTGCGCTGCGTCAATGGCTGGCTGGTTCCAGCTCTTGGATGTTGGGCCTGGCGCCCGTGCGTCTGATCAACGGTGAAAGGCTGGCCTGTTAAATCCCTTGTTTTAGGGAGCGGCCTTGCGCGTCCTTTTTCCTTGGGTCTCCGCGCGGTGGATGCCGTTTAAAGGGAGAATAGGTGATGCGGATCGTGATGATCGGATCGGGCTATGTCGGATTGGTTTCTGGCGCTTGCCTTGCGGACTTCGGCCATGATGTCATCTGTGTCGACAAGGATGCGGCAAAGATCGCTGTACTAAGTGAAGGCGGGGTGCCGATCTACGAGCCTGGCTTGGCCGACCTTATTGCACGGAATGTTAAGACGGGGCGGTTGACGTTCACCACGAATGTTGCGGCGTCGGTGGCGCAGGCTGACGTCGTCTTTATCGCGGTCGGAACGCCCGCGCGCCGTGGCGACGGTCATGCCGACCTGAGCTATGTCTATGATGCTGCGCGGGAGATTGCTTCTGCCCTGACGAACTTCACCGTGGTCGTGACCAAATCCACCGTGCCGGTGGGCACCGGCGACGAGGTTGATCGGATCATCCGCGAAACGAACCCGCGCGCGCAGTTCGCAGTGGCTTCCAACCCGGAATTTTTGCGGGAGGGCGCGGCGATCCAGGATTTCAAGCGGCCTGACCGCATTGTTATCGGCATAGAAGATGATCGCGCGCGTCCGGTTATGGAAGAGGTCTATCGCCCGCTCTACCTGAACCAGGCACCGATTCAGTTCACCGGTCGCCGCACCAGTGAACTGATCAAATATGCAGCCAATGCATTCTTGGCAATGAAGATCACCTACATCAACGAGATCGCGGAATTGTGCGAGCATGTCGGCGCTGACGTGCAGCAGGTTGCCCGCGGCATTGGTCTCGACAACCGGATCGGATCGAAATTCCTGCACGCGGGACCGGGCTACGGCGGTTCCTGCTTCCCGAAGGATACGGTGGCGCTAGTAAAAACGGCAGAAGATGCAGGCGCGCCGATCCGCCTCATCGAAGCCACGGTGGCCATTAACGAAAGCCGCAAGCGCGCCATGGCCCGCAAGGTGCTTGCAGTGTGCAATGGCTCCGTCCGAGGCAAGACCATCGCGGTGCTGGGCCTTACCTTCAAGCCTAACACTGACGACATGCGTGACGCGCCATCGCTTTCGATCATCCAGGCGCTTCAGGACGGCGGCGCACAGGTGCGTGCTTATGACCCAGAGGGTATGGATGCGGCACGGACGATGCTGCGAGACGTTGAATTCTGCACCAGCCCTTATGTAGCCGCACAGGGTGCGTCCGCGGTGGTGATCGTCACCGAGTGGGACGCGCTTCGTGCATTAGACCTGCCGCGGCTGCGGTCGTTGATGGGCGGGGATGGTCTGGTCGATCTTCGCAACATTTACCGTTTCGAGGATGCAGAAGCCGCTGGCTTCACCTATGTCAGCGTCGGCCGTGGCGCGGTACCCGAACCACAACCGTTGATCCAGGCGGCCGAATAAGGCGTGATGAAAGCGGCTCGTCGCAAATGCTGCCGCTTTACGACGAGCCGTTGTTGACCAGAAGTTTTTGTTAATCTCACTGTAGGACGCTTAGAGGACTAACAACGGGGGTTGCAAAAATGAATATCAGGTTGACTGGCTCCATGATTGGAGCCGGAGTATCGCTTCTTTGCGTCATGGCGGCGGGGGCCGCGACCATTCTTTCCACGGGTTCTACATCGACAGGCACATCCACCGGATCAACGACAACCCTGCTCAGTAGCGGAGCAGCAACGTCATCATCGACGACGACTACTTCGTCATCGGCCGGAACGACGTCAACTATCACATCGAGTTTTTCGAACTTCGATTTCGTAGACGGTACAAAGCTGCCAGAAAAGGCGACCCTGTCGCTCGGCAATGCGACCTTTCAACCAGGAGCCGGTACTGCCTATGTGCCAGTGACGCTGGATCGCCCGACTCCTAACACGGTCATCGCGAGGGTCATCACGGTAAATGGATCCGGTACGTTGCGCGCGCTATCGGGCTATAATTACCAGACCATCGATACCGTCGTTATTTCCGACCCGGCGATCCACTCGTCCAGACGGTGGCAGTCCCGATCATCAGCGCGGGTGAGGGCCAGCAGTTTCAGCTGAAGCTACGCGAAACGCCATGGGGTGGTTTGCAGGGACAGTCTTTTGCCACCATAACCGCGACAAGCAATGTCGCGCCTACCGCCAAGGCTACGGCGTCATTTCGCCAGCCGCGTACCTTTGCGACGACCGGCACACTTCAGTTCGAGTTGAAGAAGGAAACGCACAAGCGTTCTCCTGATGGCGGATGGAACCGTTGGGCGACCTCCCTGTCGCATGGCCGTACCCAGGTCGCCAATGGCGAAACGGGCCTGTATCTCGATTCCAGCCTCTTTCCAGGCGTTGAAGGCCCGGTATATTGGGGCACGCAAGGCCTCGTGCTGCATAGCCAGAAACTCAAGTCGCCCATCTATCATGAAGGGCAGAATTGGTATTATGGCGCGTCGGTGCTTGACGGCCGCAACTTTCTGGCGTCCCAGATCGGCTACGGCCAATATGAGTGGGAAGCCAGGATGCCCAACCGCCGCGGATCCTGGCCCGCCTTCTGGCTAATCTCGACCAGCGGCTGGCCGCCGGAAATCGATGTCTATGAGGGCTTCGGCTATCAAAGCTATTGGGATTTCGACCGTCATGCCGGCCAGGCTATCCACGGCGGTTCGGGCGGAACGCGTAGTTTTCAGCGGGGCGTCGCGATCCAGACCGAACAAGCCTATGGGCTGAAAGGCTATTCGCAGAGCTTTCATCGTTTCGCCGTGGATATCCAGCGCGACTATATTACCTGGTTCGTCGATGGGGTGGAGACTTACCAATCAGTCAATCCGTTCCAAGGTCATCGCTGGTATCCGATTATGGATGTGGCGGTGAAAACGACCGGCAGTTACGATGATGGTTCTGGCGACATGATCATCAAGAGCTTCCGCATCTATAGCGCGCCATAATGGCTGTGGGCGCCGCCTGACAGGGCATAGAGGCGCCCCCAGCATTTGATCCACTGCCCGGCTATGTCCACTCGGCGTGCGCCGGGCAGCATCATCATTGCAAGGCCAGCGGTTCGAACCGTGAGGATGCCGAGGGTTCGACCAAGCAACATCATCTGCCCAGCCATTCCGGGATTCTGCTTGCGCCGTGTGAGAGTCTCGCTGAAGCCGATCCGCCACATGCGTTTCAACACCCAGGACAGCTTCGCACGCTCGGCTGGCACCCATTCGCTCACCCGCGCTTGGGGAGCCCAGGCGAAGCGAGCTCCCGCTTCCCGGAGGCGCGCGAGGAAATCAAGGTCCTCGCCGCCGCTGCGGTTGAAGCGCATGTCGAACCACGGATGGCTGATCAATCCCAGCGCCCGACGGCTCACCAGCAGGTTATTGCTTGCCCACAGCATTCCGGTGGCACCCCAGGCGCGTTGCTCCGGCCGGAACACCAGGGTCTGCAACGCCCACCGCGGAGGCTTGCCGGTGAAATGGAAATCCACAGGGCCTGCCACTACGTCGGCCGCAACCTGCGCCTGACAGGCAAGCAGAGCGTCCAGCCAGCCCTGCTGCGGCCATTCATCATCATCGATCATTGCAATGAAGCGCATCATGGGATCGGCCATGGCCGTGGCGAATATGGCGTTTCGAACGGCGCACAGACCGGGCTCTGGCACGGGCAGTAAGGTGAGGGGAAGCGGATAGCCTTCCAGCTTTAACGCCTGCAAAACGGCCCCGCCCTGCTGCGCGTCGCCGTCATTGTCGGCGATCAGCAGCATGACGTCGCTTCGGTCGATAATGGACGCTAGTGTTTCCAGAAGGTGTCGCAATTCGGCCGGCCGCCTGAAGGTCGGTATGGCGATCCAGATCGCCTTGCCATCCGTCATGGTGCCGCCGCCTCAATTGAGCGGGGCCGTTCTGGCCTGCCGCGTTGCAGCCATTTGATCAACTGGTGCCCGCGAATCTCGATCAGCAGGTAACTCACCCAGCAAATCAGCCATGTCGCACCGATCATTCCGGCGACGAATAGCCAGTCAATCCCGGAGATCCCGTGCCGCTGCGCGACAGTCATCGCCCGCGCTGCAACGTCTCTCACCAGCGGGTGCCACAGGTAGATGGAATAGCTGATCAGCCCAAGGTGGAAACTGACTGGATTGGCCATTACTGCGCGGGCCGCAGCGCCGTCATAATAGCAGCTCAATACCAGCAACGGCATCAGGCAGACGACCAGTATGTCAGCCCGAGGCAGCAGCAGGGCCAGCGCGATCAGGCCGCAGATAATCGCGAAGCCGCCGCGCCGGTCGATCAGCGCCCTGCACCAGGACTTGTCGGCAATACGGAAGGTGAGCACGCCAAGGGAAAAGCCGGCAAGGCAGCGCAACAGCGTCAGAACGCTGTCATTCTCATTCACGTCCAACGGCCCGCTGGATCCCAAGCCTGATGAGGCGACAAGGGTCAGCAGCATGATGCACAATGCCGCCTGCACCAAGGCCCAGCGCGAAAAGGCCATGATCGCGATCAGAGGATAGATGAGATAGGCGGCAACCTCCGTGCTGACCGACCAGCTGTTACCCGCAATGGGCTGGGTGCCCCAACCCCAGCTCTGCACCATGAAGAGGTTGCTGAGGACATTGGCAGGCGTCAGCTCGATGGATTGGTTGCCTGATACATTGAGCAGGATGCGCAGGCCGAACACAAGCGTCACGACCAAGTGCAACGGCCAGACCCGCGCCATCCGATTCATGAGGAAATCGATGTAGCTTGGCATCGCGAGATGCTTCACTACCCGATCGTGATAGCCATAAGAGATCACGAAGCCGCTGAGGATGAAGAACAGGTCTACGGCCAGATAGGCTCGTGAGAAGAGGGGGATGGCAAAGTCGGCAAAGGCCGGCTGATGCGGGATATGGTACAAAAGCACCGAAACGGCGGCGACCCCGCGCAATCCGGTCAGTGAAGCAACCCTCATGCGCTGCGGCTCCTCATGGCAGGCGCTGAATCGAATGCGGCGGCGATCGCGTCCCAAAGGGGCTTGCGGCCCATTTTCGCGTCCAGCGGGAGTCCACGCGACAACTGACCGTCCGGCCATTTATATTCAGGGAAATTGGACAACCAGGAATAGCGGTCCGACAAGCCCCAGCACAGGATCGACTCCATCGCCGGATTGTCGAGTGCAACGTCGAGAAACGCCTTGGCCATGGAGGCGACTTCCCGGTCGCGCTTATCCGGGCTGGGCGGACCCCCGCGATCTGCGACATCGAACTCGGTGATCGAGAGTTTCAGTCCATAGCCGCTCAACGTGCGCAGGAATTCAGCAAACTGTCGCTCATTGAATCGTTCTTTATAGGGTTTCAGATGACCCTGTATGCCAACTGCGTCGATTGGTACGCCTCGTCCCATCAGCCTGTCGAGCAGCTTCAGCAGCGCCGTTCGCCGTCGTTCGCAGCGAGGGGAATCATGTTCGAGGCCGAAGTCGGTCAGGAACAGCATCGCTTGTTCATCGGTATCCCGTGCCTTGTGGAATGCGATGTCGATATAATGCTCGCCCAGCGCCTTCATCCACATGCTGCCCATTCGCATGCCGTCGGCCCGGCCCTCATTGGGTTCCACCGCCTCATTGACCACATCCCACTCGCTAATCCGCCCGGCATAGCGGCGCATTGCCACATCGATGTAGCTGGTCATCAACTGCTGCCGTGCCTTCCCGTTGGCTGCATTCAGCGCGGGTTCGAGCCAGGGAGGGTTGGCGGCATACCACACCAAAGCATGGCCGCGTGCGCTCATGCCATGTTCCTGGGCGAAATCGATGATCTGATCCGCCCCGCTGAAGTCATATTTCCCCGGCTTGGGTTCGGTTGTGCCCCGCTTCAGTTCATATTCCTGCACGACAACATCGCATTCCCGCACCACTGCCTCGCGAAAAGCCGTATCCTCTCGCAGCAGCCGGGATTTCACCGCCGCGCCGAAATGGCGACCAGACCTGCGTGCATGTTGAGCAAGACCATAGTGTGAAATATTTCGCGCGACGCCAGGGGGCACGGGCGAGCAGGCAGCCAGCGCCACAGCGCTTGCAAGAAAATCCCGCCGCTTCATAGCCGCTGCATCCTTCCGGCGAAGAGCCGTATGAAGTCGATCCATTTGTCACAGATGCGACGATAGGCAGTGTCGGGAAGGACGATCTGCATCAGTACCGCTGCTGCCAGCCTCGGCCCATATGCACCGTGCAGCAATGCTGCGAGATAATAGCGCATCGCCCGGCTGCGGCTGGTCGGCCAGATGCTCTTTGCCGCGTGCCAGCCCATATAGCCGGAAAAGGCGCGGGCTGAGATGTAAGGTCGCAAATCGGCGAGCCAAGCCAGACTGCCGATATTGCCGCGTACCTGCGATAGCCGGTCTTCTGTCGTTCTATCCGCCCAGATCGTGCCCGGTCTGTCTGCCATTACGAACCGGGCACCCGCGAGTGACAGGCGGAGGGCGAAGTCGGTGTCGTCGCCGAACTTCACATCCTCCCGATAACGCACCTTTTCGGCGAGCGAGCGGCGAAGCGCCACGCTGCTGGTCTGGATGAAGCCGCGGTCACACATCAGGTAGCGATCTACCCGCTCATTACTGGCGATCGCGCGGGGTGGTTTGAGGAAACTGCGCCCGCCGCCGCGATCCGCTAGCACCTGGGCATAGGCGACAATATTTTCACCTTCCTCCAGCAAGGGTAAAAGATCGGCGAGGTGATGCGGCAGGAAACGGTCGTCGCAATCGAGAAAGGCGACGTAAAGCCCGCGTGCGTGATCGACACCCGCATTGCGGGCGGCTGACGCGCCTCGATTCTGCTGTACGATGATGGTCAGGCGCGGGTCCTTGATCGCGCCCAAGGCGATTTCTGTGCCGTCGGTCGAACCGTCGATGACGACGATTACCTCTATGACCGCGATGCTTTGTTCCAACGCTGAGAGAACAGCAGCCATCACGGCTTCGCGTCGCTGATAAGTAGGGATTATGATGGAAAAGATGGGCTGGGCTACAGCCGCCCGTAGCTGGGATGGAGGTTGCCAGGCGCTCATCACGACCGCGCCCCGCCATGGACGGGATCGCCCTTGCCGAAGCGTAGGACGAAGCCGTTGACAAGCGATCGATAAAGCCGCTTGGGAAGGTAGGATCTCAAGACCTGCCGGGCGACAACCTTGGGCGGGACACCGCCCGCGAACAGCCCCACTGCCAGATCCCGCAGTGCCGCGACTGGGCGGATGGGCGCCATATGATAGGCCAGCACCGTAGCGCGATAACCTCGCCGCGCTCGCTCTGTCAGCATGTGGCCGCAGCGATCGAGCCAATCGAGCGAAGTTTCATAGCCCCGCACATAGGAAGTGCGCCCCGCTTCGGTCGCATCCAGCCAGACCGTCAACGGCTGTTCGATCATCCGGAACCGGGCGCCTGCGCTTTGCAACCGTACACAGAAGTCGAGATCCTGCCCTTTTTTGAGCGCCGGATCGAAGAGCACCTTACGGGCCAGATCGCGAGGCACCACCATGGTGGAGGTCTGCATGAACTGATTGGCGCAGAAGAGATATTCGCCGACGTCCTCACCGTCGCGAATGCCGCGATCGGGCCTGATCCAGTAGCGATCGACACCTCTATCCACCTTCATCCGGGAATATAGCACCGTCCGCCCGTCATCCTTATTCAGCGCCTTGGCCATGGTGGACAGTTTTCCCGGTAGGAACAGATCGTCGGAATCCAGGAAAGCAATGTGTCGTCCGCGGGATGCTTCGATCCCGCGATTGCGGGCAGCGCCGCCACCCGCATTATGCTGTCGGATGTAGCGTACTCGAGGGTCGCCGATTGCCTTGATCACGGTCTCCGGATCATCACGGGATCCGTCATCAATGACTATGATCTCGAAATCCTGCCAGTCCTGCGCCTGCACCGACTGGATCGTATCGGTTAAGATCTCGGCGCGATTGTAAAGCGGAATGACAACGGAGAAGAAGGGGGCTGCATCTGTCATGCGCCGTGCACCTTTCGATATTCTTCATATTGAAATCCGGCGATACCGGCGATCTTGCCAACAGCGCGGTATAGCTTGCCCAGCCGCACGACCCGCTTGCCTCGGTCGAGCGTGGCCACCGCGCCGAGGGTGCCCACTAGGACGCCGACCACGATGCGGGGCACTTCGCCCAGTAATGTGCGAAGCCGCCCCTTGTGATACCGCTCCACCATCATGTCGGTCATGCCGAGACGATAGCCACGCATGAGCAGCCATCTTGCGGTTACGCGGCTTGCCGGAATGAGTTCCGTCACCAGTGCATCCTCAGCCCATGCGAAACGAAACCCTTGGCGGGCCATTCGCGTGAACAGTTGCTTGTCGGAGCCGCCGGTCAGCGCCATTCGCTCGTCGAACGGGTTCTGGCCCATCGCGCGTAACGCAGTGGTGGAAATCAGCACATTGGCGGTGCTATCGATGAGCTTTACCGGCCCTGACATACCGCGCCGCTTGGCCTGCAACAGCGGATGCCGCGCGGCCCAGGGGGCAAGATGGTTGTCCATCTCGCGCGCCACCGCGCCACCCACCACGTCAGCGTCCCACCGATCTGCCGCACCGACCAAGGCGTCGATCCAGGCTGGTGATGCTGCTTCGTCATCGTCAAGCATGGCGACATGCGTGACGCCAGGCGTCGCGATAGCTTTAGCCACCAGCGCGTTGCGCACCAGCGGTATGCCGCGTTCCGCCACCAGCAAGGCCTTCACCGGCCAACGATAGCCCTGTGAGGCCAGACGCTCGACCACCGCCATCCCTTCGCGCCGCCCCGCGTCATTATCGGCGACCAGCACCTCCACGCTATGAGCCGTATCCAGCATGGCGATTGACTCCAGCGTCCGCTGCAATCCAAGCGGTCGATTGCATGTGGCGACGCAAATTATGATCCTAGCCATGAGCCGTCTCCGCTGAAGAAATTTGCCGCCGCTGCCATTGGGCGCGCGGCCTGGCCTTGAAGGTTGCGTGCGCCGTCGCGATGGCTGCGAGGAAGATCACCCAGACCTGCCGGTCTTTGTCGAAGAAGCTGGTTTCCAGCAGATTCTGATACATGACGAACACCCAGACCGCGAAGGCAGGCACCATCAGATGCTGGTTTTGCTTGGTGGAGCCGGTCAGGAACCAATAGGCTGGCAGCGCCAAAAAGCTGACCAGCAGCATGATCAGTCCGAGTGGCCCGGTCGTTACGAGGATTTCCAGATATCCATCATGCGAGTGGGCCGTCAGCATCTGAAACTGCTGGTTTAAATAGTCATGAGCGGGGGAATTTGCGCCGACCTGCCAAAAACCGCCGAAGCCAGCCCCCAGATAGGGATGATCCGCCAGATAATCGAATACCACCTGCCAGATCGAGACACGCCCAGTAAAGCTGGTGGGGTCGGCGAAAAGCCGTTCGATTGTCGGTTGATAGGCGATATAGAGCGCCAGGAACCCCACCATGCCAAAGCCCAGCATCATGAGCAGGATCGCCCGCTTTTGCGTGCTATCGCTGAGCGCCCTGTAGATGTTGCTGATCACGAGCATGCCTATGCATAGCGCCAGGGACGTCTTGCTCTTCGTACCGACTACGAACAGGAAAGCCATGAGAGCGAACAGCGCGTAATACCATTTTCGTCGGTCGATCCACGCATTGCCGCAAACGATGAAGCACAATGCCATCACCGCTCCCGCGATATTCTTGTGGAAGAAAAAGCCTCTCCATGCGCCGATCAGCGCCTTGTCGCTCTCGGTGGGTGGATGCACCGCCGCAGGGGTCAGCGGCATGGCTATCCAACAGATAATCAGTGACGTGATCAACGCCCACCGCAGGGCGGCGAACAGCCTTTCCGGCCCCATCAGCGCCAGCGCGCAGAAGGTGATGTAAATCACGATAAACTGTTGCATCACACGTTTGAAGGATACGAAGGGATCCACGCCCCAACTGCATGTGATCAGGAACCAGACGAGCATGATCGCCAGGGGCCAGAAGGTGAAACGGTATTTCAGAGGATGCTGACGCAGCATCTGCACTGCCGTCAGCAGGAGGGCAAAGCCGATGAACAAGGCCTGCTTGAAAAGGTCCGATCCGTCGTTATCCGCCGCCATAGCAACCAATTCGTCCTGCGTGCGCGACGCGAAGGGCTGCTGGCCGATGAATACCATCATCAGGAACACGAAGTAGAAGATCTGCGTGACCACAACCATGCGGCTGTCCTGCTCCGCACCAGATGAGGCGGGCAGGGCGGGTGAGGGCGCATTGCCGATGCGATGCCAGGTGGAGGCCATCAGCCTGCCACTCCGTGCTGGGCGCGCCATTTCCGGTCGATCTGCCAGATGCCCAGCATCATCACCAATTGCGACAGTACGACGCCCGCGATGGAAAAAATGGGGGCCACCGCCAGCGTCAGCAGGGTCACCGCGACAAGTCCCACGCCACAGCTGCGCAGACTCTGGTTTGCAAGGGGCCTGAATGCCTTACGCGCCTGCGTCATGACGCTCATGGGCGCCTGGACGCACTGGACGAGAGAAAGCAGGGCGCATAGTCCGACGGCAATCGCCACCAGTTCATGGTCGAGTGTGGGCTTCAGGATCAGCTGCGGAAAACCGAAGAGCACTACCGCCGCGACGCCGCAGGTCGCCGCCCACAGAAGAACCAGTGCGACCATGAAGATGCGTTCCGACTTGATCGCTCCTGCATGATCGCCGCTGGCTACTGCGCGGGTCATGCGCGGCCGTTCAAGTTGGGTGAGCGCAGTGATGCACACATTCACCGGCCGAAAGAACAGCATCCCTACCGCCACCGGCGCAAAGGCTGTCGGTCCAGCGAGCAATGTAACGATATAACTATGTGAGTTGGAGGTCGCTTCGGTCGATAATACGCCCACCAGCGTCCAGGCCGATTGCTCCCGCCACACTGGCCGGTAACCGCTCAAGGCGCGCCCCGGCCCCATCGCGATATGTCGCCGCAGATAAGCCAGGCCGAAGGGCGTAAGGCCCACAAGGCTAGCCGCAACGAGCATGACGCCGATGCTGGCGAGATCAGCCCCGATGCGCGTTGCAATCAGCAGCCCGGCAACGATTGTCCCGGCATAAGCAAGGTCTGATCGTGCCGCGCGAGTGGGGGCGTGATGCGCATAGGCATTAGACCGCCCGAACCAGCGCACGAGGGACAAGGCCCCTGCCAGCCCGAACATCGCCGCCGCCGATGGCGACGCCGTCGCCCACGCTATGCCCGCGCAGAGCAATCCCTGGCTGAGCGCCAGCAGCAGGTTTACCGGAAAGAAGAAGTCGAACGATTTGCTGTCGGCATCGTCGCCCTGATTGACCGCGATCGTGTAGGGCGTAGATACCAGCGCGTTCGACAGGCCGTAGCCGAACTGGATGATCACCAGTAGAAAGGCCAAGGTGCCGATCGCAGCAGTGCCGAGATGGTGGATCGAAAACAGCTGTACGCCAAGATGGCTGACCGATACGATTGCGGACGACAGGCTGGCTACGCCGAAACGACCCAACAAGGCGCCAAGCCCCTTTCGCTGTGCAAGGGGAGACGAGACATGCTCAACGCTCGCCCCTCCCGCCTGAGTGAGGGGAGCAGGAAGGGCGTCCGATTCAGCCCGTCCTTCAGCCATGGCGATGTTTCCAGATCAGCCACAGGGCATGTGGATTGGTGGTGATATAGCGCCAAGCGAGCTGCCTGGGACGCGTCACCATCCGGTGAAGCCATTCCAAGCCAGATTTCTGCATCCACATCGGCGCGCGGGGATAGTCCCCGGTCACATAATTATAGAGCCCGCCGCAGGTCACTACCCAACCGGCGTTTATCCTGTCCTTGTTGCGAACGCAGAATTCCTGCTCGCGCGGCTTGCCGGTGCCGACCCATAGCACATCAGGGGCTGTCGCATTGATCTCTTCGATCACGGCATCCTCATCTTCGCGAGACCAGAAGCCGTTGCGCCGACCGGCCAATTCCAGTCCGGGCGCGGCGTCCATGACACGGCGCGCGCACTCCGCATTCACTTTCTCCTCGCCGCCCAGCAAATAGTAGCGCACGCCTTGCTTCGCCGCAGGAACCAGACTGTCTATGAACATGTCGGTGGTGCTGGATCGATCCGCGATGGGTGTATTGCCGAACCAGCGTGACGCCATGACGATGATCTGCCCATCGGCATGGATCAGGTCGGCCTGGTTGAGGTCTGCCCGGAACTGCGCGTCGCTTGCATTCATGGACAGTCCCTGACCGTTACAGTCGAAAACCAGCAGAGGCGGCTGCTTCTGCATCCGGCGCAGGGGGGCATCCCGCAGCATCTTATTGATCAACGCATCGAGGGAGAGGGTGGAGACAGGCACGCCGCCAACCATCACGCTCTTTTCAAGTCCTTCCGCAGACGGAAAGGGCTGGCGCAGCGCCCGGTCGGCACTCATGCAATCACCGTCCCGGCGATCGGTACGCCCTGCCTGTCCAAATCGTCAATGATGCGGCGCATATCGGCGATGGCAGTGTCACCGCGCCTGGCGACGATGGCCACGGCGTCGAATCCGGTCAATATGCTCCCGAACGGCGTCTGTTCCCCCTTGCCTTCGGCCAGGTAGAACAGCATCGATGTTTCCCGCAGGCCCCAGCCATTGGCGGTGTCCGCAAGCGGACCGCGCGTGATCATGCTCGACGCGCTGCCCGATGCGCGGCCAGCGGTCATCAGCCACAATCCTTCGATTGCCGTCTTTGACGCGGGCAGCAATGCCGCGCTGCCCATCAGCTGCTCTGCAAGCCCGGCCTTGTTCTCGACCCGGAATAGCCGGTCCAGCGAGGGGTTTACCATGTCCACATCGACCAGCATCGTCTGCCCGTCCATCTGCGCCAGCACCACCGCAAGGTTTGCGGCGATGATGGCTGCCTCGTCGCCTGCGCCAACCGACAGCACCGCCAGTCGAAGGGACGAAGGATCGCCGCCAGCAGCCGCTGCCTTCATCTTGGCACGGATCGTCCTGATCTTGGCGGCGTAAGGGTTTGCCGGATCGAAAGCCGCGATGACCTGTGGATCGATCCGCTGGTCGCCTGCGGGCAGCAGCGAAAATCCGCCCGCCAACGCAGCCAGCAGACCGGCTGCCTCGCTATCGAGCATTCCCAGATCGATCGCCGCATCAGGAAATGGCAGGCCCTGAGTCCGTGCATGCACATCGACGCGGGTGATATCCGATTCGGCCAAGAAACCATGATCGACCGCCAGCTTGGCAAAGCTGTGATTGTCGCGTGTGCGGGGACGCAGTGCGGCGGTCCCACCGCCCGGCATCAACTGGGGCGGGGCGCCTGCTGTGGAACGCAGTCTCATGCGGCCTCCTGCTGTTTGAAGAACCAGACCCCGCGGGCGGGCGCCGGCATCAATTCGGTGATGACTTCGACTTCGGTGGCGCGGGCAACGCCAGCGGCCGAACGAACGCGGGGTTTCAGTATCTCGGCGATGATGACAGCCGCCACGCCGCCCACAAGGCCAAGCGCCACGCCAGCGATGAGCCAGAGCATCAGGTTCGGTTTTGCGGGAAACAGAGGGACAGCCGCCTCGTCCAGCAGGCTCGCATTGGGCTGCGAGATCTGACTCTTGAGCGTCGCTTCGTTGAAGCGCTGGCGGACGGTGTCATAGGTCTGCCGCGCAGCATCGACGTCACGCTGAAGCACCATCAGCTGGTCCTGCACATCCGACATGCGGATCATCCGATCCTCCTGCCCGGCCATGTTGGACTTCAGGTCGCCCTCGCGGCGATTGGCCGCAACGCTGTTCGCGCTGACTGCGCCTGCCTGGCTCGACCGTGCGGCCGCGAGCTTCGACTGGAGTTCCGATAGCTGAGCATTGGCGGCGACCATGCTGGGATGGTTCGGGCCGAGCGTCTTCGACAGTTCGGAAACCCGGCCTGATTGCGTGGCCACCTGTTCCTGCAGGTTCTGCACGATCAGCGACCCTTCGATGTCCGACACCGCCCCCGCGCCGGCTTTTGACCGCGCCGCAGCGGCTTCAGCCTGCGCCTGTGTCAGCTGATAGGACATGTTTTTCAGCTTCTCGGCTTCCAGGTCCATCCTGTTGATGCCGATGATGTCGTGCGCGCGTTGGAAATCCGACAGCCGTCGTTGCGCCATTTCATAGCGCCGCCGCACTTCCTGCGTCTGCTCGTCAAACCACTTGGCTGAACCGCGGGCCGGGGAGGCGCGTAATTCCACCTGTTCGCGCATGTAGACCTGTGCAGCGAGGTTGGCGACCTTCGCGGCCGTGGCAGGATCAGCGTCGAGATATTGGAGCTGCAGTACATTGCTCTGCCGACCGCTGGTTACCGTAAGGTTCGCGCGCACGCGATCGGCCGCTTGCTGCAGCCGCGCCGCGGCCGGCACATCCTTGGGCAAGGCATCCACGAAACCCGCTTCCTTCGCCACGGCGTTGATGACCTTGGCAGAGCGGATGACGTCGGTCTGAGTGCCCAGGATGCTATCAACCTCGACGCGCGCACCCTGATTTGCGTTGGAATCGGTTGGGTCCGTCTGTGACAAGTCCAGCAGCAGCGAAGACGTTGCCGCGTATTGGCGCGGCTGCATGAAGGCGATGATGGCGATGATCAGGAACAATGCACCACCCAGCATCGCCGCAGTCCGCCAGCGCGCCTGAACCGCTGACAGAAGATCTATGGGATTCATGGTCATAGCCCGTCCACTCCTCGCAACATGGCGCGCATTTCTTCGGCGGGGGTGGGAGCAGGCGGCACAGCAGGCGCCGGCTGTTTCGCCATCAGCAGCAGAAATTGCGGCGCCAGCGTATCTTCGAACATGAACAGGTCGCCGCCCGGCATTGGGGTAAGCGCAGGTTGCAATCGTCGCATGGCGTCCGCGGCCTGCCCTTCATTGATCGACCCGCCCCCCAGCACTTCCTGGCCAAGCCGGACCAGGCGGTCGTAGGAGATCACCGACATCTGCGACGCCGCAACGCCCGCCAGCGCGATCATCCGGCGGCTGGCATTTGCTTCCCACAAGATGCGCCGGAACAGGGCGTGAGTGGCCCCGCTCATTTCTGCCCAGTCCTCCAGCGCGGAGGCGAGGCCCTGCTCAACGTCGGCCAGCGTCATGCGGTCGCGCCCGCCAGCCTCTGTGACGAGCGCGGCCTGCATGCCGAACAGCCGCGCATGATAGGGTGAGCCCATGGCTGCCCCTGCCAGCGCGTCAAGCGCGTCGGGATCAAGCTGCAACCGGGCATTTTCCGCGCAGCTTAACAACAGCCTTTCCAGCTCCGGCTTGGAGATTGGCGCAACGCGCTGTGGCGCGATGTGCCGGCGCAGAGATGGATGCGCCGCGATCAGCCCGTCCACATCGCCCGCAATGCCCACCAACACCACCTGTACCGGCGAATGGATATCCGTCAGCAGCTTCAGCAGCGTCGCGACTTCGGACTTGGCATTGTCAGAACGGACCCGGTCATATTCGTCCAGGATCAGGATCGAACGCTGCCGCACATCCTCGACGAGCAGCGCCGCGAGCCGGGTCACATCCAGCGGTTCGTCCATCAGCTTGCGCGCCTTTTCCTTGCCAGCGGTGCTCATGGGCAGTTCGGCGAGGAAGGGACGGAAAAGGGAGTCGAAATCCGCGTCCCCGCTTGCGGATCCATACAACGCGACGCAGCCGGCTTCGTCGGCCAGATCACCGAACACCCTGGCCAGCGACGTCTTGCCTGAACCCCGCGTCCCAAAAATGACCGCGTGTTTGCGCTGGACGACGATGGCCTCGACCAGTTTTTCCAACTCGCTGTTGCGCCCCGCCAGTCCATGGCGGTCCGTCACAGGCATCGCCGTGCTGAAGGCGCTGTAGATGGAGTCCCGCCGCAGGCTGATTGGCTTTAGCGGCGTCGCCATTGCGCCCATCGATAGAGGGCGAGGAGCTTCATGAGCTTCTTCGGTTTGGTGGACCGGCCGAAAGCCAGGGGGTGCGGGCGTGTCCAACAAAAGAGGTTCTGGCGCTGTCATGCGCGGGCCTGGGGTCGGGGTTTCCGTACGCGGCATGCTGCGGCGAAATGAAGCGAGCCAGTCCAGCATGCCGCTTGGCCGGTCCTGCGCGAAGCCATGATCGATTGCGGTCAAAACAGCTTCTCCCGGATGATGAGGACGTCTTCAGGCTGAACCGGATCATCCAGGTTCGCCTGTATTTCCTTCCCCCCCCGGCGTACTTTTATGCGTTTCGTTGAACCCGCCAGCGTCGGGCCGCCTGCCAGCGCAAGCGCTTGGCGGAAGCTTTGGCCCGGCGCGAATGAAAAGGCGCCAGGTTGCTGTACCTGGCCGTACACATAGACTTTTTCAGCTGGCGGCACGAAAAGGATGTCGCCTGGCTTCAACTGCCGACTGCCGCCGACTGCCATATCCGCCAGAGAAATTCGAACCGGCCCGCTGCCATCGGCGGGGGTCAGGATCACGGCGTTGGCGCCGTCCTTCGTGGAACCGCCAGCCTTCGCCAGCATCGATGCCACGCTGTAGTTCCGATCGAGTGGATAGTTGCCTGCCTGAGGCACATTCCCAAGTACGGTCACGAAGCGGCTGACATAATTACTGACTTCCACATTGACCGATGGGTTGGTGAGAAAGCCGCCGCTCGCATAATTTGCCGCGATCGCCTGAGCGAGTTGAGACGTCGTTTTGCCTCGCGCCTGAACGGGACCGATCAGGGCGAGCGCAACGGTGCCATCCGCTTTTATCCGGGTGGTGGCCGAAAGATCGGGTTGTCCGAAGATCGAGATCTTCACTTCATCATCGGGCCCTAGTTGATACCCGGTATCCGCCGCCGGCGCCGTTGGGCTGGCAGTGCTGACAGCCGCCCCGGCCGTCTGAGCCGTGGCAGCCGCGGGGACGGCCGCCGCCAGGCAGATCGAGAGGCTGGTCAGGAGAGTCTCTGTTTTCACAGCTCGTGCTCCTTCAATAATGAGGGTCAAAATCTGAGCGCCGCGCCCAGCGTCACTTGGGTTCCACTGAATTCGGCCACATCTGTGTCTGTGCGTCGCTTATAGCGTTGGGCGTCGAGCGAAATATCGAAGCGATCGGACAGCTTGCGCTTCAACATCGCCCCGAACCGCAAGTTCCGGTCTGCGGAGATGGAGAAGGGGCGTAGCGCCGCATCCTGCCGGAATTTGCGCCGCTCCAATTCCCCGTAGAGACCCGCTGAGGTGAGTTCTGAAATCGCGAACGCGCCTTCCAGCCGGTGTCTTGTGCGAATGGCGAAGCCGCTGGCGATTAGGCTGTCGTTGACGATGCTGCGCTCGGTGGTCGCCGTCAGCTTTAGCCGCGGAATGATACCAGTGGACAGGCTGACGTCCCAACCCAGGCCGTCATAGCTGCCTACCGCCGCCGAATCGCTGCCCACATCCAGCCAGCGGACTTCTGCATCCATCTGCGTGATCGGGGATACTTCGCGCTTGAACCTAAGGCCGTAGCTGTTGGTCCGGTTCTCGATTCCAAGATTGCGTCGATCGCTGTTCACGCGCTCGTAAAAAGCGGTGACAGTGCCGAGGCTGGGCATATTGTAGCCGACGCCAGCCAGAAATGTGTCGCTGGTCTGGTCGGCGAAGTCGAACGCATCAGCGTTACGGGTCAGATCTCGACGATAATTCGCGACTGGGAACAAGCCGGGACGTTCGCAGTCGAGCTCTGCTCCGAATGTCGCGAAGCGCTGAAGATTTTCCGTCTGCTGGTTGAGGTCGCCATAGTCAGCGCGCTGCTGTCGATAAGAGATCAATGGGGTGACCGAACAGGTGGCCCCGAAGCGGATGACAGCTTTCGCCTCTGTGTCGAGCCGCAGCTTGCTGCGCTGCCCTTCTGAAACAAAGCGGTCATAACCAACCCGTCCGCGAAGGAGCAGGTCATGCCGTCCGATCGGCTTGCCATAGGTCAGTTCCGCCCAAGGCGTGACTATAAGATCCTCGGTCGGATCTTCGACCCGATCGTCCACACGGTAGATGTTGTCATCATAGAGCAGATCGAGACCGGCCGTGGCATTGAGGCCCATTATCTTGATACGGGATTCGTCATCGACCTGCGTTGCTTGCGCCGCAGCGGAACCAGGAGCCGCCGTCAAAGCGATGGCGCCCAGCGACGCAGCTACCGCGCAGCAAAGTGGCAAAAATTCCTGGTTTGCGGGCGCACAAAGAAGTCGCCGCAAACGCGGTGTGTATGCAATATCCAAACGCGCAACCCTTTATTGCATTGCAGCAATATGGGTATGCTAGTCGGGTTTGCACGCAAAGCGAACCATCCGGAAAGCGGCTTGTCGCGACTAAGCAACGGTTCGGTTGGTCACGAAAATAGCCGCAGCGAACAACTTGGTTTCCGGCTAAAAGCGTTCATCTGACAGCAATGTTGAAGCATTGCCGTCTGTTCATAGTGCGGCAAGTTTTTGGCCGAGCGTGGTCCTAGAAAACGGCCCAGATTATGCCCGCGACTGCTGCCGCAAAAGCGAAGATGCCGGCCCAACGAGAGAAGATTTCGACACCGCGATCTGCTCGATCAGCGAACTGCCTGGGCGC
This sequence comes from Sphingobium sp. MI1205, assembly GCF_001563285.1. NCBI lineage: Bacteria > Pseudomonadati > Pseudomonadota > Alphaproteobacteria > Sphingomonadales > Sphingobiaceae > Sphingobium > Sphingobium sp. MI1205. Next base: position 1,932,613 of record NZ_CP005188.1, on the reverse strand, counting down.
AGCCTCTACCGTAATCTCGGCCCGTCCCTGAACCGCACTGTTCGAGGAAGAAGGTTGCGCAACAGCAACCGTTGCAAAATCATCCGCCACGTCTTTGATCCGCCCTGTTCGTGATAGCGGACATATCCGATTTTACGGTTAACAAATAGTTTTCAGGCGGGCAAAAACATCGTCATTTCGCCGCAAAATCAAAGGCTGTACAGAAAATCCACGATCATCGCGGTTGGCGGTGACCCTGTCAGTAGGCGTTCCGATGAACGAGTACGTTGAGCGTTCCGATCAAAATCCCAATGTCGCGCGTCAGGCTCCAGCCGTGGAGATACTCCAGGTCGGCTTCGACACGATTGAGAATATCGCGCCGGGTTTCCGTCGCTCCCCGAAATCCCCGGATCTGTGCAAGGCCCGTGATGCCCGGTTTCAGCGCGTGGCGGTGCCAATATTGGCGATCGACCTGCCAGAAGAGCTGTTCCTCCGCAGTTGATCCCAGCGCGTGGGGACGGGGGCCAACCAAGCTCATTTCACCCAGCAGGACGTTGATCAGTTGCGGCAGTTCATCAATACTGGTCTTGCGGATGAAAGCTCCGACACGGGTGATGCGATCATCATCTCGTCGCGTCGAAGCGGCGCCGGCCGCGTCGCATTGTTCAACGCGCATGCTGCGAAACTTTAGGATATGAAACAGGCGATTGCCGCGACCTATCCGCTCCTGCTTGAAGAATACCGGGCCTGCTGAATCAAGCCGGATGGCGATGGCAATGGCGATCATCAAGGGTGCCAAAGCGATGAGCAGCGGCACCGTAATCGCGATGTCGAGCAGTCGCTTCTTCGCCCGGTTCGCAAGATTGAGCGGGCCACGGGCGACGACGAGTGTGGAAACACCACGATAAGTCTGAACGGCCAGCGGTGCCATGTGATCCAGTTCGGGCACAATGATCTCCCCCAGGATATTTCCGCCCTTCAGCATTTGGGCCCAATCGGCCTTGCGGTCGGGGGGGCAGGATATGACAACCCGGTCGAAATCCCGCAGCAGGGTGCCTAAACGGTGAAGCATATATGGGTCGTCGAGGTCAGCTTTGATCCCCGCAGCATCCGCATCGACGATGACCATGCCGCTTACGTCGTGCGGAATCGTGCCACCATCAATGATTAGCAACTGAGCAAATAGATCGTCGCTAAAATTGCGCCGCACTGCCCTGACAATCAGCAGCCTTTGCGCCACCAGCAAAGCGCCGCTGCAAATGATACCTGCCGAAATGCCCAAGCGTGACAACTGTCCCGTCGCCTTAAGCGAGAAAACGACAAGCAGGAAGATCAGCAGCGTCGCGGCCAAAGCCATAGATGCGTTACGCAAGCTGGGCGTAATGCGAGTAAGGCAGACAGGATTGTAGGCCTGATTGTGGAAGGCGATGACTCCGTAGACGATCATGCCGCCTGCAAGAGGTTGCCAAAGTTCGCTGGACAGCAATGGCATGCCGGTCGTGCGAAGGCCTAAGGCAAAGCCCGTTGCCAACGCGCCGAGGTCGGCCGCGAGCAGCAGCATGCACAGCCAAAGCCTCACATTCCGCTGGACAGCGGCCGTTACCGGCTGGCGACTGGGAGAACCTTCGATCGCCAGATCAATTTTCGACATCTGCAACCCTTTTTATGTCCTGACGTCAAAATGTCCGCCGACCTTGTCGATCGGCGCACATTGCATCAGACATCCGCTGCCTTCTGATTTATGTTGCGCAGCAGCAGGACATAAATGTCAGGGGCTCGCAATCAGTGCTGGGACGCCCGGACGATCTTTTCCGATGATCCGTTGGTCTCAAAGGACATGACGCCCCGGTTGCACGATGAGCTGAAATTCGACGAGAGGAATATTCAAGCAAAAATTTACCGTTCAATCGAACCCCTTGAACGAATCAGCTCGGCCGAGCCTCCGAATCAAGCCAAAAGCCACCAGCTCAAGAGAGCGAGCGAGACCAGCAGCGCGAGTGGACCAGCCCAGCGGGATAGCAGTTGGACTGCTGCCTCGCCCTGATCGTGCGTGAAAGGCCAACCGCCTCTTGGCCGAACCGTCTCTGGCGGTGCGGCTACGATGGGATCGTGGCGCGGTTCCGAATGAAGCTCCGCGGCGCTGGAGCTTTCATCGTGAGGCTGAGGCGACAGGTCGATCATCTGCAAAAATGCCTTGAACGGGCTGATCCAATCATATCAGCAAAATAGAAGCTTCGCCGGAAAAAAAGAAGAGCGTTATGCAATGCGACATCTCATCGCCAGCGAGCGAAGTTCTGCGCTATGTGATTGTAAATTTTGGCGCTGCAACCGAACGAAGCGCCATTCTCAGCTTGGCGGTCGCGATGGAATTTTCCATTATTCCTTGGCAATATCCATTGCGCTCGCTTTGCTTTAAAAAGCGGCAAACTCGTGTCGGCCTGTTCTTGGCAATTATGATCGATCTATCGAGCCTTCGCTTGGCCCCGCTAACCGGACGGGTCGTCGCACGGCTCTTCTGCTCTCGCAAAGGCATGGGCAGGGGGCAGGCTTCCTCCTGGCCTCTCAAAAAGATTGCTTTCCTGCGATGAAATTGCCTCGGTTCCTTTCGTCCTCCGCATACGACATGGCCATCGACCTGGGCACCGTTAACACAGTCATTCACGTTCGGGATCGAGGCATCGTGCTAAACGAGCCGTCGGTGATCGCTATTGAAACCCGACAGGGCTTTCGTAGGGTTAAGGTTGTGGGCAATGAGGCCAAACTTATGATGGGCAAGACGCCTGCGAACATCCAGGCGATCAGACCTCTGCGCGATGGCGTCATCGCTGACATCGACGTCGCGGAGCAGATGATCAAACATTTCATCGATAAAGCGCTGGACGGCAGCCGGTTCGGCCGACGTCACGAAGTCGTCGTTTGTGTGCCTTCTGGTTCCACCATGGTTGAGAGGCGTGCGCTTCGCGATGCAGCCGCGAACGCAGGCGCAGCTCGGGTGCAATTGATAGAGGAGCCGATGGCTGCGGCAATCGGCGCAGGCCTGCCCGTTACCGAGCCGCGCGGTGCGATGGTGGTCGATATTGGCGGCGGCACGACCGAGGTTGCAGTGCTGTCGCTGAGGGGTATCGCCTACAGCAACTCCGCACGCGTCGGAGGCGACCGGATGGACGACGCCATTGCTTCGCATATCCGCCGCAATCATAATTTGATGATAGGGGAAGCTACGTCCGAGCGCGTGAAATGTGAAATTGGAGCTGCTACTCCTCCTGACGGGGAAGGGCGACGGATCATCGTCAAAGGCCGAGATCTGGTAAACGGTCGGCCCGCCGAAATGAGCATCAGCGAGGCCGAGATCGTCGATGCGCTCGCGGAACCGGTTGGACAGATCAAGATGGCGGTGAGAACGGCGCTGGAACAGACCGCGCCTGAGCTAGCCGCCGACATCATCGAGGAAGGCATAACGCTGACTGGCGGCGGGGCACTGCTCAGGCGGCTCGATGAAGCGCTGATGGAAGAAACCGGACTACCGGTAAAGGTGGCCGACACGCCGCTGATGTGCGTCGCGATGGGAGCTGGGAAGGCGTTGGAAGACCCCGCCTATCAGGGCGTCCTCACCATTTCCTGATAGCTAGGCGGTGTTTACATTATCGGCAACATTTGAGTGCAGCGACGAGGTTGAGGAAGCCAGCATAGTTTCTGGCGAGTTTGTCGTGGCGCGTGGCGCGTGGCGCGTGGCGCGTGGCGATGCGGCGGGAGTGTTTGATCTTGCGGAAGAAGCGTTCGATCAGATTGCAGTTCTTGTAGATTGCGGGGTCGAAGCTGCGCCAACTGGCAGTTGTGGTTCGGGGCGGAACGATGGGCTTTGCGTCGGATGCGGCGATTGCGTCCATCGCGCGTTGTCCGTCATAGCCCTTGTCGGCCAGCACATGACCGGCCATCAGGGCGATCGAGCAAGGCTTCGATCTGGGTGATGTCATTGCGTTCGCCGCCGGTCAGAACGAAGCGGACGGGATTGCCAAGCGCATCGGTGGCGGCATGAACTTTGGTGCTCAAGCCGCCTTTTGATCGTCCCAGCGCGTGAGCTTCAAACCGATCTTCGGATCGATCGCTTTTTTTGGGGCACCGGCACTGTGCTGATGGGCGCGCACGATCGTGCTGTCGACGAGGATGTATTCGAAGTCGGCGTCATCGTTCAAGGCATTGAAAAGACTCTCCCAAACGCCGTTGCGACACCAACGGTTGAAGCGTTGATAAACGGTGTGCCAACGGCCAAACTCCTTCGGAAGAACACGCCAGTGCGCCCCCGACCGAGCCAGCCACAGGATAGCTTCCACAAACAGCCGATTGTCTCGCCCGGTCCGTCCAGGGTCTGTCGCCTTGCCCGGCAAATGCGGCGCTATCCGCTCCCAAACCGCGTCACTCAGTTCCTGTCGATCCATCCATGCTGACCTCCATCCCAGCCAGCAGCTTGAATGACTTTTACCACTTTGGGAAACATGAATGTAAACACCACCTAGGCCGTGTGGATGAATTTTCCTCATAGTGTTTTCGTAGTATTTGTGGGCGACAGAGAGATCAAAGCGCAAGCAATTCTCAGCTATTGGCCATCAGGCGATAGCCTACCCCCAGTTCATTCATTATCAGCGCGGGGCGCGAAGGATCAGCCTCCAGCTTCTGCCGCAGATTGCGGACCACGATCCGGAGATAATCGATGCGGCGATCGACCTCATAGGGCCAGGCTGCCTCAAGGACGCGCTGATGGGTCACAACGCGGCCAGGGTGCAGAGCAAGCTGGTTCAGCACCTCGAACTCCTTGCGGGTGAGGTGCACCTCTTCGCCGTCGCGGGAGACCTGACGATTGACGAGATCGATCGTCAGGGCGCCGGCCTGCACGGTCGGGGAGGCTCCCTGTGCCTCGACGCGGTCGCGCAGGGTCGCGCGCATGCGGGCAAGCACTTCTTCGCTGTCGAAAGGCTTGGTCACATAATCATGCGCTCCCAGATCGAGCGCCGCCACTTTCTGATCCGTAGCATCGCGCGCGGACACGACGATGATCGGTGCGGGACATTGCTGCCGCAGGAGCGTCACGATTTCCAGGCCGTCACGATCGGGCAGTCCGAGATCAAGAAGGATTGCGTCCGGTCGGCCGTCCCGGGCCTGGCTGAGCGCCTCGGCCGCCGTCGTAGCCTCGATTGTTGCATATCCCGCCCGAGTAAGCATGCGTTCGAGCAAGCGGCGGATGTGAAGGTCGTCGTCGACGATCAGAATACGGTGTCCGGTCATACATCTAGTCCTTGCTCCGATTGCCGTACGAGCAGCCGCTCGGGGAAATGAATGCTGAAGCAGGCGCCTTTGCTGTCTTCGCGGTTCTGCGCATTGACGGTCATGCCCATCGCCTCGGCGAAGCCTTTGACAATCGCCAGTCCGAGGCCCGTGCCGCTGACAGACCGGTCGGAGCCTTCAAGCCGGCGGAACGTCTCGAACACCTCGGCTTCGCGGCCCTCCGGCAGGCCGACGCCGCGATCTATGACCGACAGGACAAGCTCGCCGATGGTTCGCTTCGCTCGGACGATGATAGGCGTGCCGGGGTCGCCGTAGCGGCCGGCATTGTCGAACAGGTTGAGAAGGCAATGGTGGAACAGCTGCGGATCGACCATGACTAAAGGCAGGTCGGGCGCAACATTGAGTTCTATGGGGTGCCCGTCCAGAGAGCGGCGCGTATCATGGACCGCACTTCCGACGGCATCGGTAAGATCCACCGGCTCGATATTGAGCTTCAGCGCGCCGGCCTCGACGCGGGCCATATCGAGCAGGTTAGCGACGAAGCGGTTGAGACGGATCGCTTCGCTTTCCAGCGTGTCGAGCAACGGATCCCGATACTTGCGGCGCAGTTCGGCTGCCGCAGCCAGGACCGATGTCAGCGGCGTTCGCAGGTCATGGCTGACTGACGACAGCAGAGCGGTACGCAAACGCTCGCGTTCATGCACTGCGTCCACGTCGCGCATCTCGCTTTCAAGCCGCAGTCGTTCGAGCGCCAGCGCCGTCTGATCGATGAGGCTTCCGAGCAAAGGCAATTGGTCGGACCGGACTGGGTCACCTCCATCCTCTCGCGCGAGGCCGAGGACGGCGAGTACGCGGTCGCCAGCCCGCAGCGGTTGGAACTGCCAGTCGGACGCGGTGAGCGTGCCGGTTCCACGCCCCGCCGGTTGGCCGGTATCGTTGACCCATTGCGCCGCAGCCATTTCCATCGTTTCGAGGTTCGAGCCAGTATGGCTGGCTGCCTTGATCGAAAAACCGGTAGGGGATTGCTCGAGCATCACCACCCGGAGCGACAGGAGCCGAGCGATTTCCACGCAGGCGGCGTTCGCCACTTCCGCCGGCTCGTTGAGCGCGGTCAGATGGCGCAGATAGCCGGCCAGCGCGGCGTTGGTGCGGGCGCTGGTCGCGGCGAGGTCGGCCTGCAACCTCACGCGGGACGTGAGCTGGCTCGTGACGAACGCGACGCCCAGCAGCACGAAGACCGAAATCACATTTTCTGGATTGCTGATCGTGAGCGTGCCGGTCGGCGGCAGGAAGAAGAAGTTGTAGGCGAGGCTGGAAGCGAGCCCCGCGAACAGGCCGGTGCGAAGGCCGAACAGGCTCGCCGCGGCCATGACCGGTACGAGATACAGCATCCCGACATTGCCCAGGTCGAGAATGTGAAACAGCCCCGAGCCGATCACCGTGACGGCGACCACCGACGCTGCTGTCCAGACATAACCCGACGGCGCGCCCCAGGGCGAAACGGAACTGCGCCTGATCCGTGGTGATCGGGTCGCGCTCGGCTGCTCTTCGTCAAAGGGGAGGACATGCACTGCAACACCGGGCGTCTCGCGCACGAGACGATCGACCACCGACCCGTGTCGAAGCTCGAACAGGCGCGAGCGCGCGGACTTGCCGACGATCAGCTGGGTGGCGCGTGCGTCGAGCACAAAAGCCTTGAGGCCCTCAGTGACGCTCGAAGCAGGCACCGTCGCGACCTGACCACCGAGTTGGGTGGCGAGCGCGAGCACGGCCGCGATCCGCTGATGCTCGTCGGGGCCAAGCTGGCGGGTGCGCGCCGTCTCGACATGAACGGCGGTCCATGGCGCATGAAGGGCATCCGCGATGCGCTTTGCCGCTCGGACAAGGCCGCCCGCCCCGGCAAGCTCGCTGACCGCTACGACGATCCGCTCGCTTCCCGCCCACGTGCCGCCTAGCGCGTTGGCACGGACATGGTCGAGCATCTGTGCGTCGACTGCCTGTGCCGCCCGGCGGAGCGCCAGTTCGCGCAGAGCGGAGAGATTCGACTTCGAGAAGAAGTGGTTGAGCGCGCGCGTCGCTTCCTGAGGTAGGTAAACCTTGCCTTCCTTAAGGCGTTCGATCAGCTCGTCGGGCGGAATGTCCACCACCTCGATCTCGGCCTGTTCGAGGATGCTGTCCGGTACGGTCTCCCGCACCCGAACGCGGGTGAACGAAGCAACAACGTCGTTGAGGCTCTCGATATGCTGGATATTGATCGTCGAATAGACGTCGATACCCGCGTCGAGCAACTCCTCGACATCCTGATAGCGCTTGGGATGGCGGCTCCCGGCGGCGTTGGTGTGCGCCAGCTCGTCGACCAGCGCGAGCTGCGGGCGCCGCTCCAGCAACGCGTCCAGATCCATCTCGGTCAGCCTGTGGCCTTGATGTTCAATCTCGCGACGTGGCAGGATTTCGAGGCCGCGCGTAAGAGCTTCGGTCTCAACGCGGCCATGGGTCTCCACCACGCCAACGACGACGTCGATACCGGCCTTTCTGCGTGCCGCGCCCTCGGACAGCATCTCGAAGGTCTTGCCGACGCCCGGCGCCGCTCCGAGGAAGATCTTCAGCTTGCCCCGGCCTTCCTGCGCGGCTGCGCGCAGAAAGACTTCGGGGGCAGGTCGATCCCGCTCCGTCAACGCGCGGTGCCGGTCCGCTCGTTCGTGATCCGATCGAGCTGCTGGTTGAGCGCGAGCACGTTGACCCGGTCCTCGCCGAGGAAGCCCAGAAGGGGATGCTCGACGTTGCGCGTAACCAGCGAACGAACTTGCGCTTCGGCAATGCCCCGCGCGCGGGCCACCCGCGCGGACTGCGCAAGGGCGGATTCCGGGGAGAGGTGAGGATCGAGTCCCGAACCGCTGGCGGTCACGAGATCGCCCGGCAACGGTCCAGCTACGCCGGCGGCGCGCTGCTTGTCGATGTCGCCCTTGACGCGATCGGTCAGCGCCTGCGCGGTCGGGCCCAGGTTCGAACCGGCAGAGGCGAGGCCGTCATAGCCTTTCCCCGCTGCCGATGGCCGCGTCTGGAAATAGCGGTCGCTGACGAACGCCTGGCCGATGACGGCCGACCCGACCGCGCGCCCCTGCGGATCGCGGATCAGGCTGCCCTTGGCCTGAGAGGCGAAGATAGCCTGCCCGATGCCGGTCATGACAAGAGGATAGACGATTCCCAGCAGAAGCGCGAACAGGATCGTGAGAACGATGGCTGGGCGCAATGATGTGACGAAGTCCTTGTCCATGAGGACGCCTCCTTAGGCGAGACCCAGGCCGCCGACGGCCAGGTCGATGAGCTTGATACCGATGAAGGGCGCAACAAGGCCGCCCAAGCCGTAGACCGCGAGGTTGCGCGCCAGTAGCGGCCCTGCGCTCATGGGCTTGTAGGCCACGCCCTTCAGCGCCAACGGCACCAGCAGCGGGATGATCAGCGCGTTGAAGATGATCGCCGACAGGATCGCGCTTTGCGGCGTCGCCAGGCCCATGATGTTGAGCACGCCCAGTCCTGGATAGAGCGCGACGAACATCGCGGGGATGATCGCGAAATATTTCGCCACGTCGTTGGCAACCGAGAAAGTGGTCAGCGCGCCGCGGGTCATCAGCAACTGCTTGCCGAGCCCCACCACCTCGATCAGCTTGGTCGGATCGCTGTCGAGATCGACCATATTGCCTGCCTCGCGCGCTGCCTGCGTGCCCGTGTTCATCGCCACGCCGACATCGGCCTGCGCGAGCGCAGGGGCGTCGTTGGTGCCGTCGCCGCACATCGCCACAAGGCGGCCCCCCTGCTGCTCCTTGCGGATCAGCTCGAGCTTGTCCTCGGGCGTCGCCTGGGCGAGGAAATCGTCGACGCCCGCTTCCGCAGCGATCGCAGCCGCCGTCAGCGGATTGTCGCCGGTGATCATCACTGTCCGGATGCCCATTTGCCTCAGCTCGGCGAAACGTTCGCGAATTCCCGCCTTCACCACGTCCTTCAGGGCAACGGCACCGAGGAGTTTGCCGTCTTGTGCCACCGCGAGCGGCGTCATGCCAGCGCGGGCGATCTCGTCGGTAATTCGGCGTAGTTCGGTCGCGGCGGCAGTCTCGCCGAGGCCCGGATTGGCCTTGAGTATCGAATCCACGGCTCCTTTTTGTAGCAGCGTGCGCCCTGTGTTCACGCCCGAAATTCGCGTCTGGGCGGTGAATGGGATGACTTCGGAGCCGGCCGGCAGGTCCATATCTTCCACCAAGAATTTGTCCCTTGCGAGGGATACGATAGATCGTCCCTCCGGCGTTTCATCGGCCAGACTAGCGACAAGCGCCGCTTCCGCCAGAGCACCAACCGGGACGCCGCTCACAGGACGAAACTCAGACGCCTGACGGTCACCGATGGTGATCGTGCCGGTCTTGTCGAGCAGCAGCACATCGATGTCACCGGCCGCCTCGACCGCGCGACCCGACTTGGCGAGCACGTTGAAGCGGACTAGGCGGTCCATCCCGGCGATGCCGATCGCCGACAGCAGCGCCGCGATCGTTGTCGGGATGAGCGTGATAAGCAACGCGGCGAGAATCGCGACCGGGATGCTGCCGCCGGCATAGCTGGCGAAGCCCGGGATCGTGCCGACCGCGATCAGAAAGATGATCGTCAGGCCGACGAGGAGGATGGTGAGCGCGATCTCGTTCGGCGTCTTCTGCCGCTCGGCACCCTCGACCAGCGCGATCATGCGATCGAGGAAACCCTGACCCGGATCGACGGTCACGCGGACCTTGATCTGGTCGGAGATGACCCGCGTTCCCGCAGTCACCGCCGACCGGTCGCCACCTGCTTCGCGGATGACTGGCGCGGACTCCCCAGTGATCGCGGCCTCATTGACCGAGGCGACGCCCTCGACGACCTCGCCGTCCGCGGGGATGAGATCGCCCGTCTCGACCAGCACGACGTCGCCGGCGCGAAGCTGGCTCGCCGCGACCTGCTGTGGCCGGCCGTCCTTCAGCCGTTTGGCGGTAAGTTCGGCCTTGGTTGCGCGCAGGGACGCAGCCTGCGCCTTGCCACGCCCTTCCGCCAGCGCTTCGGCGAATGTGCCGAACAGCACCGTCAGCCACAGCCAGATGACGAGTTGCAGCTTGAAGCCGATACCCAGCGTATCGCCGCCGATGACGAGAAGGATCGTCATCAGCAGCGCTACGGAAGCAGTCACGAACATCACCGGGTTACGAATCAACTCGCGAGGATTGAGTTTCTTGAAAGCTTCGGCGATCGCCGGAACGATCAACTCGGCCGTGAACATGGATTTGGCGGTTGCGCGTGCCATTTGGCGCCCCCTTAAAAAAGTTGACCGCGGATCATCGCGAGATGATCGGCGATGGGACCGAGCGCGAGGCTCGGAAGGAAGGTGAGACCGCCCAGGATCAGGATGATCCCGACCAGAAGGCCGACCCACAGCGGTCCGGTCGTCGGAAACGACCCAGCGCTTTCGGGTGTGTACTTCTTGGCTGCCAGGCTGCCCGCGATCGCCAGCATCGGCACGATCACGAAGAATCGTCCAAGCCACATCGCTATGCCGAGCAGGCTGTTGTAGAAGGGCGTGCCCGCTGTCAGACCAGCGAAAGCCGAGCCGTTGTTTCCGGTTGCCGAGCTATAGGCGTAGAGAATCTCGGAGAAGCCGTGCGGTCCCTTGTTGAGTGGACCTGCGAGTCCCGCCGGGAGCACCGCGCTGGCAGCTGTGAACCCGAGGATACATAGCGGCAGGATCGCAATCGCGAGCACCGCTAGCTTGACTTCTTTGGCCTCGATCTTCTTGCCGACATATTCGGGCGTGCGCCCCACCATGAGGCCGGCGACGAACACCGCGAGGATGGCGAACAGCAGGAAGCCGTAGATGCCCGCGCCGACGCCGCCAATCACGATCTCGCCAAGTTGTATGTTGAACAGCGGGATCATGCCGCCCAAGGCCGTGAAGCTGTCGTGCATGGCGTTGACCGCGCCGCAGGACGCGGCCGTGGTGACCACCGAGAACAAAGCGCTGGCGGCGATGCCGAAGCGGACTTCCTTCCCCTCCATGTTGCCGCCTGTCGTGCCAAGAGCGTGCAGGATCGGGTTGCCCGCGGCTTCCTGCCAATAGGTCACAGTGACGCCGGCCATGAACAGCACGAGCATCGCGGCCAGGATGACCCAGCCCTGCCGGGTGTTTCCGACCGCCTTGCCGAAGCACCAGGTCAGACCGAAGCCGATCACGAAGATCGACAGCATCTGAACAAGATTGGTCAGCGCAGTCGGGTTTTCGAACGGATGCGCGCTATTGGCGTTGAAGAAGCCGCCACCGTTGGTGCCGAGCATCTTGATCGCCTCCTGGCTCGCCACCGGCCCAAGCGCCAGCGTCTGCTTGATGCCCTCCAGCGTGCTCACATCGACTGACGCGGAGAGCGTTTGCGGAACACCCGAGGCGATCAGGAACAACGCGTAGATGAAGCAGATCGGCAGCAGCAGGTAGAGCGTCACTCGGGTGACATCCGCCCAGAAGTTGCCAAGCGACTTCATCTCCCGACGCGCGAACCCGCGAAAGAGCGCGAAGGCGAGCGCGATCCCGGTCGCCGCCGACAGGAAATTGTGGATGGTCAGGCCCAGCATCTGGCTGAGGTTCGACAGCGCCGCCTCGCCCGAATACCATTGCCAGTTGGTGTTGGTGGTAAAGCTGACGGCGGTGTTGAAGGCGCCGTCCGGTCCGACGCCATCATAGCCGAGGCCATTAAGCGGCAGCACGCCCTGCAGCCGAAGCACCGCATAGGTGAAGATCATCAGCACGAAGTTGAACAGCAGCATATGCACGGCATAGCGCCGCCAGCTCTGCTCCTCGTTCGGGTCGATGCCGGCGAGCTTGTAGAAGCCGCGCTCGACCGGGCCGAGCACGACATGTAGCGGCGTGCGCCGGCCTTCATAAAGCGCGAATAGCCACGCGCCGACCGGCTTGGTCAGCGCCAGCAATATGCCGACAAAGACAAGGATCAGGATCCAGCCCTGGAGAGTCATGATCTCGACCTCCTTTCTAGAAACGTTCGGGGCGGACGAGCACCGCCACCAGATAAAGGAGGAGACCGAGCGCGGTCAGTGCGGCGAGCCAGAGATCGAGCGTCATCGCGTCACCTCACGCTTCATCGCACAGCCGGGCATAGGCCAGCGTTGCCGCCAGCAGCCCTGCCATGACCCCAAACCAGAACAGATCCTGCATGTGTCATCTCCTTTTAGAATGCTGCTGTCAGCGAGACGAGAACCGCGCCGTCCGCTATGGAACCGGAGCCGTCCTGACCTTTACTGAAGCTGGGCTGCAGATAGAGTGTTTGGCGATGCGCAATATCCGTATCGATGTAGCTGACATTGAGCGTGAGATTATCCCATGTCGCATCCAGGCCCAGCGACCAGTCCCAATATTTGCCGGTCGGTGCCACGCTGGTCGCGTTGGGCCCGAGACCGGGGTTGCCGTCAGAATAGCCGATATGCGCCTTGGCGGTGAGTGGGGTGCGCTGGATCCCGACCGCCGCGTCTCCCCAGACGTAAAGATTGTCATCCTTGGCGCCCGGGTGATTGTAAACGCCCGCCGCAGCGTCGGTGCCGGTCAAGTACCAGGGACCGAGCGCTTCCTGCTTGGGCGCATAGGCGACGCCCGCCGCCAGGATCGTGGAGCCGGCGGTTCCGGAGAGCTTCACATACGGCTCGGCAAAGTCGGTCTTATCCGCGCCGCCCGGGTACATGTACCAGGTTAGACCGACATCCAGCGTCGCATTGTCCGCCAACGGCAACTTGTAGCCCGCGATGAGGTCCATCTCCATGTTGGCACCGCCGAACGTGCCCCATCCGGAGAGGTTGGATGCCCAGGTGCCTATATAGACGCCGCTCTTGTGCGCGATGGTCAGGCCGCCCTGGACCGCCATCTCCTTGTCGGTCTGCGACACGCCGCGGAAGCGGTAATCGGAGGTTATCGTTGCCGAGCCGCTGACGGTGGTGTCGGGAGTGGGCTTACCGGCGTCCTGTGCGAGCGCCGGAGTGGCCGGGACGAGAAACAGAAGTGCCGCCGCAGCGGCAGGTTGGCGGTACATGTCGTTATCCCCCATGAGGAGCGGCGGAGACGTTCCACGTGCGAATCGTGAGGGTGACCAAATATTGCCGGGAGGCGTTAAGTATCGAGATGGGAAGCCCGCCATCTCCATAGTATTTGCATATAGATCGACGTCACGAACTGACGGCCTCATCAGATTTCCACCTGCGAGCCAAGCTCGACGACTCGATTGGTGGGCAAACGAAAGCCCTCGACCGCTGAAAGCACCGAGATCGCCGAGGTGATGATCGCGTCGCCATAGAAGAGCACAGCGGCGAAGATGCCGAGCATGATGACGGCGGGTGTCCATCGCTGGTCCTTGGACGTGCCGGTGATAAGCGCCAGCAGCGCAAGACTCCCGTCTTCTCCATGGTTGTCCGCGCGCAGGATTATGAAGACATATTTGATCGTGACGATCAGCAGCATCGTCCAGATCATCAGCGAGAGCACGCCAAAGATATGGACCTGATCGACCGGCAACGGATGGTATCCGGCGAAGTTTTCCTTCAGCGCGTAACGCGGAGACGTCCCGTTATCACCGAACACCACGCCGAGCGCGCCGAGCGCCAGCTTCGATGTGGACTCGCTATGATGCCTCCGCGCGGCTCAATTGCGGCCGACCGCGCAGCCGCAGCTGGAAGGCATCACGGAAGATGCGCGGATGGGCCGATATGCCGATCACCACAGACACACACATCACGCCCAGCAATCCGGTCAGCAACATCCCCCCAGGTCAGCAGCAGATGCAGATAATAATGCAGGAACAGGAGGAACTCCGTCCATGTGTGCGCTTCCAGTGAATCATATCGGCCTTGCGCATCGACATAGGCCGCGCCGTGATCGGTCGTGATGACGACGCGCGGCAGGCCCTCCGTGGGAAGATGGATGAAGGCATGGTCGGTCGGCTTGCTCTGTCGCTTCGAAACGCCTTCGAGCGCCCGCTGCGCCGCTTGCGGCGATATGCTCTTCATCTCCGCTGCACGTGGCTCTTCCCAACGCTGGAGATGCTCCTGCAACACCGCCAGCGCACCGGACAGGCAAACAATATAGAGGGCAGCGCCGATCAGGACGCCAACGGCCGAATGGCCGGCGAGCGCGCGCTGGACCAGGCTGCGGCTTCCGGTCACGCCGCGAGCCATATCGTCACTCCCAAAAGCCCGCAGCCCATTGCTGCCCCTATCATCGCCACCGACCGACTCATGGTCATCTGCCAGCTTGCCAGCGCGATCCAGATGATCGGCAGGACGAAGATCCCGGTGCTCAGCGCATTGGCTTCAAGTACGCCAAGGCGCAGGAGCGCGCGTTGAAACGTCCAGGCAAACATCAGCGATGCGGCAAGATCCAGCACGGCCACAATCAGGAAGCCCCCTAGCCGACGGGCTATGTCCCCTGGATCGAAGGGGGGCGGCGCCATTATGCGTCCGGGCCGTTCCGTCGCGGGCTGCAACGGGCCGGGCGTCACTGCCCCGGACTGCGCCAGAATGATCAACGCGCCCGCCATCGATGCGCTGGCGGCCCCTCGCCCCTTCTCCCCTCGTGCGCATCACGGCTGCCGATGCGAGCATCGCCAGCCGGAGATCACCGCCCATCTTGCCCGTTGCCAGCCCAGCCGCAAGGCGAGCGGGCTGGCAACACACAGTGCGAGCGCGAGTAGAAGGGCCGTGCCCGTCATCAGAAGCGGAAGCCGAGCGTGCCGCGCATCGCCGTTGGCGCGCCATAATAGGACTGGTCCCATTGCAGGCTCGACCAATATTTGACGTTGGTCACATTGTCGACGTTGACGGCAAGCGTCACGTTCGGGGTGAGCTGGTAGCGGCCCATCAGGTCCAGCACCATATAGCCTTCCTGCTCGATGTAGCTGTTGTGGATTCTGCTCTGGAAACGGCCGGATACGCCGAGGCGCAACGCGGGAATCGCGGGCGGCGTGTAGATCGTGCTCAGCCTCAGCGTGTGGCGCGGAATGAAGATGCGCGCCGCATCGCCCTGTGCATCCTCGATATCGGCATGGGCATAGCCGCCGGAGAGCTGGAGGCCGGGCAGCACCTCGCCGGCCACGTCGATCTCCACGCCCTTGGAGGTGGCGTCCAGTCCGCGATAGGTGGTGAGGCCAAGCGTCGGATCGAAGCCGAGAGACTCCGCGACATTCTGTTGCTTTGTCTTGAAGACCGCCACGGCGGCGGTCAGCTTGCCATCGTTCCAGGCGCCCTTGACGCCGGCCTCATAGGTTTCGCCTTCCAACGGATCGAGGAGCGAGCCGTCGGCCGTACGGAAGACCTGCGGGCTGAAGATGGTGGCATAGCTGGCATAAGCGGTCAGATGGCCGCTCAGATCGAATGTGGCGCCCGCGAACGGCAGGAATCTCGTCCTGTCGAACACGTAAGGCACGCCATAGTTCTCGCCTTTGCGCCTGGCTTGGGTCACGCTGCCGCCAACCATCAACTTGAACGGATCGGCCAGCGACAGCCGTGCCAGGCCATAGGCGCTGGAAATCTTGGTCGTGAAGTCGGCGCGCACGGCATAATCGGTAAAATTGGGTTCCGGGAATGTTCCCGCGAAAGCGCTGTCGCCGGGCAACGCGATGCCGATCGTGCTCGCGTCAATCGCTTCCTTCTCGATGATACGCGATTCGCCATAGTTAACGCCCAGCACCAGCTCGTGCTCACGGCCACCGGCATTCACCTTGCCGGTAATATGGGCGTCAACTGTCGTTTCGCGCTGATTGTCGATATAGGCGCCGGGGTAGGAGACGAGCTCGGTCTGCCCCGCCACCGATCCGTAATAGACATAAAAGAGCTTGGCATCCTGATCCCGAGCGCGCCGCAGGACCGAAACCGTGCCTTTCCAACCGCCACCAAAATCGTGCGCAATGTCGGCGAACAAACTGCGATCGATCGTGTCCCAGCGTGTCCAAGGCTGCGCGGAATTGGTCGAGCGATCGTAACTGGCGGGAGCGCCATTCGCATCCAGAAACGGCAGGGCGCCCCAACTCACGCCCTTGGGATCGCTCTTCTGCCAGGAATAGCCGATGGTCGCGACCGTATCGGAGCCAATATCCGCAGCAACGGTGCCGTAAAGGGTCGTGCGCGAGATCTTGTAATAATCAAGATAGGAATTGCCGCCCTCATAGGCCCCGACGACGCGCGCGCGGATGCTGCCATTTTCCGTAAGGGGGGCATTGACGTCGACATCGCCGCGATACTGGTCGAAAGAACCGTAGCTCAGACTGGCGTAGCCGCCCAGTTCACGCATCGGCCGCTTGCGTACGAAATTGATTGCCGCCGATGGATTGCCGGTCTGAGAAAGCAGGCCCGTGGCGCCGCGGACGACTTCCACCCTGTCGAACTGGGCCGTATCGATCTGGCCGGTCTGAAGGCCATAAGCGATCGGCTGGCCGATGCCGTCGAACTGAAAATTGATGATGTCGAACCCGCGGGCATTATAATAGGTGCGATCCGTCTCCGAACTTTCGACATTCACGCCGGTTACGTTCCGAAGCACGTCGTCGACTGTATCGAGATTGAAATCCTCGATTTGCGCCCGGCTGATCACCGTCACGGACTGAGGTGTTTCACGGAGCGAGAGGCCGAAGCGCGTTGAACTATTTTGGCTCCCGATTGAATAATCATCCAGCAGGGAACCAGTGACGATGATGTCGGCATTCCTGCCCTCCGCCTCCGCCCATGCGGCGGTGGGATGGAGTGTCACCACCGTCGCAACCGCGCACAAAGAGACACTTCGAGTCCGCAAAACGGTCTTGCTTCCGGCACGCTTGGACATCACGTTAACACCCCAATAATTGATAATCGATCGCAATAGCAAATTGCGCATAGTCGGGGTTGCGCTGTTGTCAATCTTTAGATGGGCTTGATTGTCCTCTCACGATTGGATTGGGCCATTCTCTAGAGGCTGTTATGGACTTGTGGTCTGAATGGATTCAAAGCCTTGGATGGAGTTCCATCGCAAGCCTTATCCATCTGACGTATCCGACGAGGAATGGTCGCTGATCGTGCCGTATCTGACGTTGCAACGGGAGGATGCGGGGCAGCGGGAACACAGTCTTCAGGAGGTATGACCTGCCGTCATGGGCGGCGGTGTATCAGCAGACGCAGCGCTGGCTAGGCGGTGTGGGCGAATTTGGGGTTGAAGAGGTTTTCCGATTCCCAAGATGAATCTGTTCTGATTCATAGGCTCTGCCTGTCATGGAGGTTGGAAGCGTTGTCGACGAAGATGAGCGAGGAAGATTGGGGGAATGCGCTGTTGGTGTTCCGGGCGTCCCTGCCACGCCGGGGGCGCAAGGCGGCGGACGACCGGCGCTTTCTAGAGGCACTGCATTTCTTCACAGTGGAGAACGTGCGCTGGCGTGCGCTCCCAAGGAGTACGGTCATTGGAACAGCGTGCGGAAGCGGTTCGACCGTTTGAGCAAGGCCGGCGTGTTCGAGGCCTTCTTGGACACGCTAGGGGGGATGAGCCCATCGGCGCATCTGATCCAAATGTTCGATTCCACGATCGTGCGCGCCCATGTGTCAGCAGCGGGCGAAAAAGGGGGCAAAGCGGGCAAAGCGGGCAAAGCGGGCAAAGCGGGCAAGCCGTTGGCCGTTCGCGCGGCGGATTCACAACCAAAATTCCACGCAAAGGCGGACGGCTGCGGAGACCTGATCGCTTTCGACCTGACCGTCGGTGAAGCGTCGGACTGCACGCACTTGGAGACCCTGCTCGACATCGGGTCGGATATATCCCCTCGCGCTGCCATTGCCGACAAGGGCTATTCCAGCAAGGCCAACCGCGCCACCGCAAGCAAGGGCGCGGGGCATCGCCCCGGTCATCCCGCACAAGGCCAATGAAAAGAACAAACCCGCCTTTTCCGCCACGACGCTATACAAGGCGCGAGGGCGTGTCGAGCAAGGCTTCGGCCGCCTCAAACGCTTCAAACACGTCGCCCCCAGGTGCAGGAAGGGGGCGGCAGCCGCCAGCGATGGCGCGGACAGGCCGACAAAGGCGCAGGGCTGTTCCGCCTTGCTATTATTGCTATCGCCGCCCGACTTATTGCTCGACGCGGGATATGGTGATGACCATTGTCGTCGGACCCATGCGAGCGGTAGCTGCGAGTAGTTGCGAACGAGTTCGCCCATCACCCATTTCATTCCGCGAAGGAAGAACTCCGCGTCCATGTGGTGAGGGCTTACCTCGGCAGATACATGTCCGATCGCGCGATTGTTCCGCAGTTCATAAAACGCAGTCAGCACCTTCGGCATGCAAAGCGATCTGCCTTTCGTGCCGTTATGCTGTTCCAGCTTCTGACATGCCTGCTGGAAGTTGCTTGGCTTAGATGGCGTGCTTGCATACCCTGCCGATCAGCGATCAGGTCGCCCAGGTGCTCAACGCGATTTCCGCTGGCGCGGTCGCGCCTGATGTGGGGCGGCTCATTATCGACAGCATCAAATCGCTCTCCGATGTGCGGGCGACCGAGGAACTGGCCGCGCGCATCGAGGTTCTTGAGGAGGCGAACGGTGCCCGAGGGTAAAATGGAATTATTTGCACTTCGCTGCAAAAAAGGCCGAGTGCGACCGGCCTTCGCACAGATTGATGCATACCACGACGGAGGCCAGCCATGACGACGATAACCACAGTCAGGAACAAGGTCGTCACGGACGAGCCGGAAGCCGATGACGTGATGGTCTATGTTGGCTGGACGGGTCCAAGCGATACGCCCGGCGTCCTGCGCTCGTTCGCTACGCGCTATATGCCGATCAGCGAGTATCAGGCAGCGGTGGATTGGGCAGTCGGGATGGCGGACCAGATGGCGCACCCGCTCTATGTCGTGCCGCTCAGCCACAACGACATTTTCCGCACCGGGCGCTGGACACCGTTCCGGGACTTCATTGCTGGCATGAACGATCAGGAGGGGGGCGAACTGCGCCGTATCGTGGTCACCACGGCAGCAGAGGTCATGCGCGACTGCGAAGACGCGGAAATCCGCGCCGACATGTTTGATGTTCTGCGCCAACTGAAGGTGACTTATGAAAGCTGACGAACCCGGTTCCGCCCCAAAGGCGGAGAAGTATGGAATGCCCATCGAACATGCTCCCCGCATCATCGACCGCCATTTCGGTGTGGTGGACGAGGAAGCTGCTCTCGCTGGCGCGCAACTCCTGCACCAGATCAAACAGAGCAGAGCGTTGCGCGCGGCGGAAGACCGAGCGAGGCCGCTGGCCGCACCCCCGCCAGTGACGCCTGCGCAACCTCTCGCTGGGGCGCTGCCGGAGGCGCAGGACTGGCGCGCGAAGCTCGGTCTGAGCTGACCACATGAGTCTCCGGGCACTCCAACGCCGCGTGAAACGGATACCCTTGACCTCGCCGAGCAGCTTGCCGGTTTGCAGAGCCATGACGTAATTTGCTCTGGGACCCCAGTGGGACCCCGCGACGGATCACCGCCATGCACTTACATCTAAGTCATTGAAAAGTGGTGGACGCACTAGGGCTCGAACCTAGGACCCGCTGATTAAGAGAAATTGGATTCAACGTCTCACCGCGAAATTTCATAGTACATCGCGTCACCATGTTACAGGAAATTCCCTTATGTTTCCTTGTATTAATGGTAAAATTGCGTCATCCTCCCGAACATGGAGGTGTGTGGCATCCCTTCCAATTTGTAGCGCAATTTGTAGCGCAAAATCGAGGCTGACATGGCAACGAAGAAATTTTCTGATCCTTGGATTCGCGGCCTGAAGGCCGCCCCAGAAGGGGGACGGGACGAGTGGCACGACGAGGCCGAAACAGGACTATTAGTTACGATCAATCCCAAGCGTCGGGTGACATTCTGGCTCTATGCGCGATACCCGAAAGGAGATGGGACGTGCGGAGCTCCTAGTCGCAGAGTGCTAGGAGATTTTTGTCCTGCGGACGCCAAGGATCGCATCTACATTGTCAAGAAGGGTGTGCCCGCCCTTGCCTTGGACGAAGCGCGGCAGAAGGCCCGAGAATGGAAGGCCGCGATTGCGGATGGCATTGACCCTAGTCGACCTGCTCAGCCGGTAGATGAAGAGCCGCAGGCGGTATTGGAGACGATTGCGACGGTTTTTGTCGAGTTTTTCAAGCGCCATGTTATGAAAGAGGGTCAGAAGGACGGCCGTGGTAGACCTCTGGCTCCGCTGCGTTCTGCAAAGGAGATCAAGCGGATTTTCGATCACTATATCTTGGAAGACCTAACCGGCAATGAGCGGTGGCGAAATCGTCCGATCGCTTCAATCACGCGCCGCGATGTAACCGAGTTACTCGATACAATTCAGGATAACAATGGAGCTACTCAAGCGGATGCCGTGCTCGCACAGCTCAGCTCCATGTTCAACTGGTACGCGGCGCGGGGAGACGATTTCGTGTCTCCAATTGTGCGGGGAATGAAGCGAACTAAATCTTCCGAGCGCAAACGCAAGCGTATTCTGAGTGACGAGGAAATCCGCATATTCTGGCAGGCTTGCGGGACGCAGGAGGTATTCGGTGTTTTCTGCCAGCTATTGTTGCTGACTCTTCAGAGGCGCGAAAAACTGCGGTTGATGCACCGGGACTATGTTACGTCCGATGGACTGTGGACGATCCCGACGGAAGATCGAGAGAAGGGTAATGCCGAGTATGTTCGGCTATCTCCCATGGCGATGCAGATCGTTAAGAAGCAGCCTACGACGCCGACCCGACCATTTGTTTTCCAGGGACGCTTGGCTGGTCCGATCAACGGCTTCACTGACGCCAAGGCGGAACTGGATGCCAAGATGGAGGAAATCGCCGGTCACCCTATCCCACACTGGGTCCTGCACGATCTGCGCCGGACCGGAAAGACGCTGATGATACGAGCAGGCGTCTCGCCGCATGTCTCTGAGCGAGTGCTTGGGCATGTCATTCCAGGCGTAGAAGGTGTCTATGATCAGCACGACTACCTCGCTGAAAAGACGGAAGCCCTTCGTCAGCTTGCGTCATTGGTGGCGCGGATACTCAATCCGAAGGACAACGTCGTTCCGATGAAGGCTCGCAGCCGGTCTCGATCGAACAGTCAAATGGAGCAAAAGGCAGAAGCAGAAAGAACTGCTATAAACTAGCTTTACCTACGGATGTGGAACTGGGCCTTCGGGGTAAAGCAGGGGAAGCAAGCCCTTGATTTGCGGTATGCCAATTGCCCCTGATTACCCTTCGTTTCCCTAAATGTGCCACGGAAATGCTGCTGGGCGGGCTCACGCTTCTCGTCCGTCGGGCACAGGACCGCGCGCTAGTTTGTCGACTTTGGCTTTCCGTTGGCGCGGTTCAGCTCGATGAGAAGCCAATCCCGAAACTTGCCCATATAGCCGCCTGCATCGGCAGCGATCTGCGCCAGCAGTTCATCGCTCAACTCATCTTGTTTGAGATCGAGATCACGCAGCGCACGTTTCACCATGTGGCTTTGGAAAACGAAAATCGCATTGCGCAAATATCCACGCACGATTTTTTCGATCTTTCTATCATCTCCTTTGGCGGCATGGATGAGCTTTTCTATGGCCAGAACGGTGGGATCGGGCTCAGCCATCGTCTGACGCATTTCCGGTGTAAGCTGCATCTCCTCGTCGTGCATGGATCAGTCCGGCTCTATTGCTTAAGGCATAACGACATGGTCGCATGGGCGACGCAGGCGGGCAAGGCATCAGTTGCGATGCTTTGCCAAGAAAACCAGCCGCATACGATTGGGCATCCCGCCATAGAGAAGGCGACGCGGCTGCCGGACGGGTATTGCCATGGTTTTGCGGTGTAGCGCGAGATGTTCTCCTGCATCGTTAAAGGGGCAGAGGACGTAGGAATATTCGTTTATGTTAACCAATTCGGCACCGAAATTCCCCTCCGAAAGGCACCTTGCCGGACGGATGAATTCGAGCATCATGCTCATTGGACTATTTTGTTCAGAATAGCCGGGGGGCAACCAGACGTTGGGGCATCGGCACGGTTCGCCCGATGCACCCGAATGGGATGGAGAGCGAATGCCCATGCGACAGGAAGCCCGAATTGAACCCATGCTGGACGACACAGGCCGTCCGGCTGTTTTTGCACCTCTTTGCAGGTCGATCATCAGCGCAAGAGCGGAGTCGGCCACCATGTTCGGCTCTTTATGCTCCGATCCAGGATGCGAAATGCTGCTCGATCTTTACTGGCGCGACAGCCAGGGATTGAAGACTTCTCTCACCAGCTTCTGCCTCGCGTCGAAAGCGTCGGAGATGACCGGTCGGCGATGCCTTGCCGAGATGGAGGCGCAACGCATCGTCGAGCGCTTCCCTGATCCCTTCGACAAACGCCGCATATATGTTCGGCTGACGGCGACTGGGCGGGATAAGATGGATGCCTGCTTCCAGACCTTGCTGTCCGGATATGCGCAAACCTGTCACGACTGCGCCCGCAAATGCGGAGACGCTCCAGACGGGGCCCGGCAGGAAGTCCCGTTCTGCATCGCGATTGACGGTGTCCGCCAGTTTCGGCGTTAGAAGCTCGGAGCCGATATCGGTAGTCGATCAATAGGCCGACGTAGCGTTCAGTGCTATGCCGGTGAAACGGGCACGCGCTACCCGTTGATACGACCTGCGATCATACTGACAGCGGGCGTCGGCCGCGGCCTGAAGAGAAGGAGGAGTGGGGCGAGGGAGTTTTCCCTATGCTGGAGTTCCTCCCATGGCCCTGTCGCGCACGAGCGCCGATCCGCGCCTGCATGCCGCTGCCGCCAATATCGTCAAATCACTCGGTGGAACATGGAAGCCATCGGGCGCGATGTGCCGTTGCCCTGCGCACGACGACCATCGCCCCAGCCTGTCGGTCCGGGTCGGCGAGCATAGCATATTGTTCAAGTGCTTTGCCGGCTGTTCCACGATTGATGTCATCCGCGCGCTGCGCAGCGACAGGCGGCCTATCCCGACGGCCGACGCTGAAGCGGAATTCGCACGCGCGGATGGCAGCGAGCGACGGTTGGCCGGCCGGATCCGTTCGCTCTGGAAGGAAGCGCGTGCCGTTACCGATACGCCGGCGGGCGTCTATATGGCGACGCGTGGTTTCAACGAGCCGCATCCGGCGCTGCGCTACCATGATCATGTGCCGCTCGGCCGGGGCGCCGACGTCCGTTTCCGTCCGGCGCTGCTCGCCGCCGTTGAAGCCGACACCGGCGTCATAGCACTCGAACGGCTGTTCCTCGACCCCCGGACCGGATTGCCGGCCACTGATCTCGATCCGCCCAAACTGATGCTGGGTCGCCCGCACGGTGGCACCGTCCGTTTCGGGGCCGCCACCGATGTGCTGGGGCTGGCCGAGGGCTGGGAGACCGCCTGGTCCGCTCATTTGCTGCTCGGCATCCCCGTCTGGGCCGCGCTTGGTGCTGACCGCTTCCCCCTGGTCACTGTGCCTGAGCGGGTTGAACGCCTCTTCCTCCTTCACGACAACGACCTTTCCGGTCGGCGCGGCGCGGCACGGGCGAAACAGGCGCATGCGCGAGACGGCCGGTCGATCGAGCCGCTGCCTCCACCGCCGGGCTTCAATGACTGGAACGACCTCTACCGGGCGAGGGGAAGGGGGAGGGGGAGGGAGATGGTTGCGGAATGCAGGCTGATGATCGGCCGCGTCCCGCACATTCCGACACGCGCAGCGGCATGGGCGTCCAGCCAACCCTGAACGCGAGCCTGCTACAATCCACACAGGAGACGAGCCTTGACCTCGCTACAACCGAGCTATCCCTCCACGCTGCCGCTCGCCAGTATCGTGAAGGGCGACAATCCCCGCCGGTATTTCGACCGGAAGAAGCACGAGGAGATGGTGGCTTCCATCCGGCAGCGCGGCATACTCCAGCCCATATTGCTCCGGCCGAAGGACGACGTCTATGCCATCGTCGCCGGCGAGCGTCGGTACAGGGCAGGGCTGGAAGTCTATGGGCTCGACGGCGAAGTGCCGGTCATCATCCGCGTGATGACGGACCAGGAAGCGCTCGATGCCGCGATCGCCGAGAATGACGACCGTGACGATCCGTCGGAGACCGAGCAGGCCGATGCCGCCGTCCGCTACCTCGCGGCATGCAACGGCGACCGCGCCGAGGCCGCACGGCGACTGGCCTGGTCCCGCGCCAAGCTTGATCGCCGCCTGGCGCTCGCTGAACTCACCGACGCCGCTAAGACCGCCCTCGATGAGCGCCGGATCAAGGTTGGTCACGCCGAACTGCTCGCCGTCATCCCCAAGGACAAGCAGGACACGGCCCTCGACACGATCCTGCGCCTGAATCTTGACGTGAACGATACGCGCAAGGAACTGATGCGCATCACGCATAGCCTCGCGAGCGCCTGTTTCGACAAGACCGAGTGCGCCACCTGTCCGTTCAACTCGGCGGCGCAGCAAGTCCTTTTCGAAACCCATGTCGATGATGGCCATTGCACCAATCCGGGATGCTTCAAGCTCAAGACCGAAGCCGCCGAGGTGATCCGTTTCGAGGAAGAGGAGCGCGCCGCGAAGGCGGCCAGGAGAGCGATGCCTCCTGCTGCCGATGATGCCGACGCTGATGCGCAGGACGATGTCACCGTCGAACCCGCGCCATCGATGGATCTCCAGCCGCAGCCGGAACGCGGCGCCATATCATCCAGTGCTGTCGAAAACCGCGAGCCTCCCCCGCCACGCACTGCCGAGACCGTGCCGGCCGCGTCGACGGCGCATAAGCCGACCGTCACGGCCAGGTCGATCGCGACCCGAACCGCCGAGCTTCGCGAGGCGACATGGCGAACCGCGCTTGCCCGTGCGCTCGCGGGCAATGCTGTCCACGCCCGGACCACGATCCTTGTGGCGGCGATGTCGGGCACGCTTTCGCAGATCAAGCCCGACACGCTGACGTCCCGCGCTGGCATCCTCGTCGGCGCCTCGTTCCCGGACCTCGACTTCAAGGGCAAGATCGCGGAAATCCGGGCGCTTGCCGATGCGCGGGCCGCCAATGTGCTGGCCGTCATCGGCGGCGCTTACGCCAAGGATGTGCTCAGCTTCGATCATGTCGCGGACCTTGCGAGAGTGTTCGAGGTCGACTTGCGCGAGACGTGGCAGGTCGATCAGACCTTTCTCGAGCGCTACACAAAGGAAGAGCTCAAGTTCATCGCCCAGGAATGCGGCCTGATCGCGCATGTCGGCGAGAAACGGTTCGCCAAGCTGCTCGCATCGAAAAAGACCGAGCTTGTCACCAGCATGCTCAATCGCATCGGGTTCGATTGGGCGGGACGTCTGCCGGGCTGCATGACGCTCGATGGCGCCTATGGACCGCCCCCGGATCGTGCTGCCCAGCCGGCCGACGCTCCCATCTCGCAAATCGCCGCCTGACCGACACCCTCACCCTTCCAGACAAGGACCAACGCCCATGTTGATTGCCAACCTGCTGCCGCTTCTCGCCAACTATTCGCTCGGTTTCGATCTTGTCGCCGGCCCCGACGATACCGTCACGCTGACCGTCATTCCCCGCAAGGCGGAAGGCGCGAAGCACGGTCTCGAATCCGGCGAGACCCGCCCGATCTCGATCACCGCAACCGCCGTGGAGATCGATGCGGAACTTGGCCGTGGATCGGACGGCGCACTCGGCCAGCTCATCGCTACGCGCAAGACCCTTGCCGACCAGATCGCCGATCAGCGCCAGGCGGCCGAGGACGCAAGGATCGCCGCAGCGGAGGCCGCGAAGGCCAAGGCCGCCACGAAGGCCGCGACAGCAAAGACGACGGTGCCTGTGAGTCCTCCGAAGCTCCAGCACGCGGTCACCCCGCCGGTCGACGCCAAACCGGACCAACCCGCCACCTTGTTCTGACCGGACTCCGCTCAAATCTCGCCACGACCCAAGCCGGGAGTTTTACCTCATGCAGATCAACCATCTCACCCGCGCGTACCGCTATGACGGCATCGACCTTCCGGTTCCGCCGCATCTCGCCAACGATCCCGACGGTCTGCGTGCCTACCATGCCACGCTCTACCCCGCGGTTCTCAACGCCGAGATGGTCGACGCCGGCGTGTCGGGCGGCGCTCACGTCACCGAATACCGGCGCGCCGTCGGCACCAAGGGCTGACCGTGGCGCGCGGCAGCAGCGCGGCGATCCCGTCCGCAGTTCGTAAAACGCTCATCGAATGGATCGAGCCCGGCAATGGCGACACATCCGAATTCACCCAGCCAATCTGCAGCGAGCAAACCCAGGCGCTCCACGCGTGCATCCTTCTCGCGTCCGGGGACGGCGGGAGCAAGGCTCCCAGGCCGCTCCCGCCGCCACCGGGCCTGCGCCTTCCACCCCTCGGCTGACCTCGCGGGGCGGGCCGTTGCACTGTCCGGCGACATTCCCGCCCTCTTCGATGCTCCACTGGCGTCCCATCACAAGCTGATAGGCCGCTGGGCCACGTCTCGGGAAACGACGGCTAAACGCTATACTCGCGACCAGGCGCGCCAGCGCATCGAACGACTGTTCGACAAGGCGGTGCTCGACATTCTGGGCTCCGTCGAATTCGCGGACTTCAGGGTCGCGGTTCTTCACGGGAACGAAGGTTATCCGCCGGCTATCGCGGTGATCTGCGACAGCATGGGGCAACTCGACCTCGGATGGATCGAAGACAGCGATGCGCCCATTCCCTGGCGCGCCGCAGCCTACAAGGCCCTCGACGATATGCTGGGCCGCGCCCTTCCGATCTTCGGCTACCAGGACCTCTTCGATGAAATCTCTATGTACTATTGGGACGGCGCGACCGATGATGAAACCGCGCGGCAGTGGATCGTCGAATATCAGGGCATGGATCCTGACGATATCGAGGAACTCACTCTGCCATCCAACATGGAGTCTCGCCGACCCGATTGGATGATCGCGGCAAACGCGGGGGCATCGGCGGAACTTCCGAACGGCTTACACCGGAAACTGGAGGAACTCCGCAAGGCGTACGCCGCTCTCGGGAAACTCCGACCGGAGCGCAGCGCCTGGCAATTCGATATCGAGATTGCCCAAGAGTATCTCCCCGGCATCGAGGAATGCTCGACATTGCCCCCGCTGACGCTCGTTCCGGTCGAGCAGTTCGCACGCGAGGTCGATGACGTCGGACGCCACGGGATGGAATACGGCTTCATGGACATCGCCGGCTTCTGCCCTTTGCCAGATTCAGTCCCGATCGACGACTGGTTCGCGTCCTTGCGTGTCGGCGCGCGGTTCCTGCTCGCCGCGCAGGACCTGATCCAGCTCGATCCAGCCAACCTTTGAGGTTCCTTATGTCCGACCACCGCACCCAGTTCGAAGCGACCGCCGGCGGCCTCGCGCTGACCAACGCCATTCTCCTTTACCGCAGCCAGCCGATCCGCAACGCCAGTCCCTATGCCACCGCTCGCGCGGGCGCCGCCGCATTCGCCAGCATCCATGCGATCGAGCATGACGATGAGGGAAAGCCGATCATCGGCGCGGGCACATCGCTGTCGCGCGCGCATCTGCGTCAATGGACCGAGGCCCTGGGCCGGACCGCTCTTCCCGAATTCCTGCCTGACAATGTGCTGGTCGCTCATCCCGACATGCTCGCATGGTGGATCCCGACCCAGGTTCGCCCGGCCTATTTCGCTCTCACGGATCCGCCCGCCGGCCTGCAGGTGCTCGCCGCGCGAACCACTATGCCGGTCCCGTATCCGCCGCATCTGTTCATCGCGACCCGATCGGGGTTCGGCGTTTACGCCTTGCCGGCAAACGAACGCCCCGGCATCGATACCCCGGTGCTGCACTCGCCGGTGCTCAATGTCTATCTCGACGGGCAACTTTGCTGGGGCAACATTCCGAAGCCAAAAACGCTGACGACAGCCTCCATCCCGGAATTCGAGCGCGGGGTGTTCGATAGCTGGTCCACCCACCCCAATCCCGGACAGGAACTGACCATCACCGGCAAAGGTGGTCTGGTTCGGCTCTGGGACGACCTCGCCGCGCGCAAGGCGAAGCGCTTTCCGGTCAGGCGTCTCAGGCCATTCGATCCCGGTCGGACACGACAGGCCTCCCGGCGAGCAACCCGGACCGATCCGATGACTCTCGGAAAGCTCATTGCGAGAGGGGCGAACCAATGACCGTGCTTGCTGACGATCCCACTGCGGCCGCGGTCCTTGCCGCCGTGCCCTGTTATCCGGTTCCGCCGCAGGGGCGATCGCCGGCCCTCGACGCGCTGCGCGCTGCCC
Source organism: Sphingobium sp. MI1205 (assembly GCF_001563285.1). Taxonomy (NCBI): domain Bacteria; kingdom Pseudomonadati; phylum Pseudomonadota; class Alphaproteobacteria; order Sphingomonadales; family Sphingobiaceae; genus Sphingobium; species Sphingobium sp. MI1205. Next base: position 1,904,078 of record NZ_CP005188.1, on the reverse strand, counting down.
GCGCCGGGCGCGGCCTTGCGATCGGGATAGACGGCGTCATGCTCGTCCTGCGCCGGCCCTGGCTGGAACTCGATTTCCCGATCACGACGCCGCTTTCCCTCCACGTGCCCTATGGCAGCACGGGCGCCTGCCGCGCCGAACTGCGCTGCGGGCTCATTCCACGCGAGCATCTCGATCATATTCTCGATCATTTTCGCGCAGCCTTGCCCAATGAAGCCGCGGCGTTTGTTCTCTGGAACGAAGCGACCCGGGAATTCGCAGTGGAGTTTCCGGTCATCGACGAAGCCACGCCCTCGCGCCTCGTCTACCGCACGCCGGTCCCGCAGCCCGATTGGCATGTCCTCTGCGATTTTCACAGCCACGGGGTCGGTCCCGCCTTCTTCAGCACCACCGACGATGCCGATGACGCCCATGCGACGAAGATCGCGATCGTCGTCGGCTGGCTCGGTGACCCCGGCGGCCCGGTGATGCTCGCGCGCCTTTGCGCCGACGGCATGTTCCTGCCGTTACCACGGAGCCCGTTTTCAGGAGACCGTCATGCCGACTGACCTCACGGATCGTCATTATCTGCCCGCCGGGTTCGATAATCGCACGATCAACATCCTGCTGGTCGGTTGCGGCGGAAACGGCGGGCAGATGCTGATGGGACTCGCCTCGCTCGACACCGCGCTGCGCGCGATCTCCTCGCGATCGCTGCATGTCGCCGTGATTGACGACGACATCGTGACCGAAGCCAATCTCGGCAGGCAGCCATATTACCGGGGCGACGTCGGCAGTTCCAAGGCCCGCACGCTCACCGAACGGATCAACCTCGCACACGGCCTGGCCTGGCAGGCAGTGCACGGCCGCGCCCCTGAAGCCATTAGTATGGATGGCGCCGACATCGTCATCACCTGTGTCGACACGGCATCGGCCCGCCGCGCGATCGGTGCCGCGCTCGCCGAATGCGGGACCGTTCCCGCCTATTGGATGGATCTCGGCAATCGCGCGAGCGACGGGCAATACCTCATAGGCTCCCCGGAGCACCGTTCCAACAAGCACCGCCATCGCCTGCCGACCGTGCTCGAATATTTCCCCGAACTCGCCGACGAAAACCTGCCCGACGACGATGCCCCTTCCTGCTCGGTCGCCGAAGCGCTTGAACGCCAGTCGCTGTTCGTCAACCGCGTCGTTGCGAGCCATGCCCTGGCGTTGTTGTTCGACCTTCTCGGACGCGGCTCCATCGGTCACGCCGGCGCATTCCTCAACCTCGCCAGCGGTCAGGCCGTCCCGATCCCGTTGCCGCGCGGCGACTGAACCTACCCGCATCACCCCGTGTCAGTCGGCCTGCACCGGCCGGAACCGCACGCCAGTCCGGCGGAGCGGCGGGAGAATCGCGCCTTCGCAAATTCACACAAGGAGACCAAACATGGCGTCACTTTCCCAGAGGGGCTGGACCCTTCATTATACCATTGGCCGGGTGCTGGCCGCCAAGGTCAGGCCGGGGGATATCGTCCCCATGCCGGGTGGGGCCAACGATTTGATGGTGCTCGGCGGACGCGCCCCGCAGCGTGCCAACGACCGCGGCAGCGTGTTCGTGCGCGATCCCCTCGCTGAGACCAGTGATTGCATGGAAATGCCGCTCCGGGCGCTCGGAATGGTTTGGATCAGCGACGCCGGTGGCTGGTCGGAGCTCCCGGCATGAGAGGGTTTCATGTCCATGTCTATACGACGATCAGAGTCAAGGTCGCGGTGACCGCCGATGATCATGCGGACGCCATGCGGCAGGCTGACGCGATCGTCGGACGCGGGATATTCCCCGTTCGTCTCCTTCCGAACGCCGCTGGTGTGCTGGAGGCGGAGCCGGCTGAAGAGGTCACCGGCTATCTGGTCGATGAAACCGACGATCCCGAATTCGAGAACAGCTGCTCTTACGATGCCGAATACCGGCCTTGCGGCGCGGGCGACAGTCCGGGCTGCGCCTAGAAAGGGGGAGAGGGAACAGGGGAGGGTGCTCCGCATGATGGAGCAGTCTGGAGAATCCCCATGCAAATCGAACTACGGCGTATCTCCTACAGCGCCGCGCTATCGCAGGAAACCGCGGCTTTCTCGGCGGAAGTCTGGATCGAAGGCGAACTCGCCTTTCATGCCCGAAACCAGGGAACGGGCGGAGCGGACTTCTATCACCAGGTTGGCCGGTGGACCGTGGCCGAGGTCGATGCCTGGCTCAAGGCCAACCGGCCGGTGCGCACCCTGGATGAAAATCTCGGCTGCGACCATGATCTCGAGATCGAGGTAGCCGACCTTCTCGCGCGCGAACTCGAGTCCCGGCGCCTAAAGCGCCTTTTACGCACCAACATCGTCACGATCGAAAACGATCAAATCCTGCAATATCCGCTGCGCAAGCGGCCGCTCGCGATCGTCGCCCGCGCCGTGTGCGCCACCAATCCCGCCGCGGTCATCGTCAACGACGCCGGCGACGCGGTGTTCGCGCGCGCGCTCGACCTGCTTCTCGCCAGCCGCTGACATTCCAGGCCGGAGATCGTCATGACCGACAGTTTCGATCCCGCCGATGCGGGATGCTGGATGGCGCGCGGCCGTCCGGCTCATCACGCCCATGCGTTGGCCGATGCCTGGCGCCGTTTCCCCGACCTGCCGAACGATGCGCCCCTCGACGCCCGCATGGCGCGTTCCCGCGAGCGGGTTCAGGCGCTTCGTCCCCTCAACGAAGCGATCGCCCAGGAAACCGAGCGCCAGCGCGTGGCCGCGAACTTTGCCTGCATCGAGCGCCAGATCGCCCAGGGCAGCACCGACAGCCGAAACCCCGCGATCCTCCACGGCCGTGACGTCCATGGCTATGGCTGGGATGCTGCCGTCGCCTACGCCGACGGACTCTACGCTGCCCGGGCGGGATGGGAATCCAGGCCGCCGTCGCCGCCACGACCGGGGGATCCCGATGTCCGACGACCTGCCTACCGCCACGGATTTCTGGATGGCGGCGGCCAACCAGACGACATTTTCGACGTCGCCCGTCGAGCTTTCGCTGCCACACCCTCCGAGCCCAATCGCACCGAGAATGCGCAGCCGGGACGGCCGCTCCCCAGCGAGTGGTCGCACCCCACCGACGTCCCGGCACCGGCATCCTGGCATCGCCGCGTCCTTCTGCTCGGCGCGACTGAACTCGCGACGGGCACAATCGGCATCCTGGCCATGCTACGCGAACGACCCGGACACGAAGCTATCGCGCTTTATGCCGTTAGCGCCGAAACCGGGCTCCGCCCCTTTTCGCTCTCGTCCGGGCCTACGCCTGCCGACGCGACGGTGACGCGCCAGACTCTGCGCCAAGGCGACTATTCCGATATTCTCGTCGTCGTGGACCCCACTGAACTCGAACGGCTCGATGCGGACGCCGATATCCTCCCGCTCACCCGAACAATGGAGCGCACGCGCAATTCGGCGCTGCAACAGCGAGCCCAGTTCCGCCTCTGGCTCGCACGAGGCCGAGCGCCCGGCGATCAATTTGCCGGTGGCCATATCCGCTGGAGCAAGATGGCCGCCGGGCTGTCGGGCCGCCTCGGGGATTTCACCGCGCGCTATGCCGGTCCGGCGCGGCCCCGCGGCCACCGGATCATCGTCGAGGACATGAGCGGCAGGTTGGCGCTCGGATACCGCACGCCGCTCGGCCGCGAACTCCAGCCCGAGATCGTGATCGGCAACAAGGCGCATGCCCGGACCGCGATAGCCGATCTGCTGCGCCAATATGCCGCGTCGCTTCGTCTCGGCTGACCTGACGCCTGAAACGACGCCCGACCCGGGGCTTCCCATCACGCCCTGATCCCCGACCAGCCCGACACGCTTGTGGGCCGCCGCGCTGCGCCCGCGAACCCACCAAAAAAGGAAGCATTCCATGCGAAACAGTGCATCCGCGCTGGCTCTCCAGCTATGCCTCGACTTCGACCAGCCCGCCAGACCGCCCGATCCAGCGCCCGATGCAGCGATCGTCTCCCAGCTTTGCGAGCCCACGCTCTTCTCGCTGGCACCGGCGGAGGTGCTTGCCGATCCGCCTCCGGCCGAACCCATCGATTTCTCCTTCGCCGCCGGTCGGGTGCTGGCGTCGTCATGGAAGGGCCGCGCGCAGGACAATATCGAGGCGATCCGGCTGCTGAACCTCTTGGACCGCGAACAACGAGGGGCGACGCCGGCCGAGCAGGAAGCCATCGCGAAGTTCATCGGCTTCGGCGCCTCCGAGCTTGCGAACAATATCTTCGCCGATCGCGCGGGCACATTCCGCGATGGCTGGGAGGAACTGGGGCAGGGCCTTGCCGCGGAGACGACCGATGCCGAACTCCAGTCGCTCAAGCGGGCGACGCAATACGCCCATTACACGCCCGAATATATTGTCCGCGCCATGTGGGATGCCGCCCGCATCCTCGGCTTCACCGGCGGCCAGGTTCTGGAACCCGGATGCGGCAGCGGCCTGTTCATGGGGCTGCGGCCCGACTGGCTGGCGAGCGACACGATGTTCGTCGGCATCGAGAACGATCCCGTCACCGCCCGCGTCGCGAGCGCGCTCTATCCGGGGCAGATCATCCGCTGCATCGATTTCGACAAGGCTTCGCTGCCGCGCGACTTCGACCTCGCCATCGGCAATCCCCCGTTCTCGAACCTCAGCATCCAGAACAAGACCAGCCTCGGCCGGCTTGGCCTGTCGCTCCACGATTTCTTCATCGCGAAATCGCTGGAGCATCTTCGCCCCGGCGGCGTCGCCCTGTTCGTGACCTCGCGCTATTCGCTCGACAAGAGCGACCCCAAGGCCCGCAGTCATATTGATACCATCGCCGATTTCCTCGGCGCGGTGCGTCTTCCCGGCCGGGTCATGCGGCAGGAAGCGGGCACCGATGTCGTCGTCGATATCCTACTCTTCCGCAAGCGCGAGCCAGACAACCTCGGCGCCGGACACAAGTGGATCGATCTGGCCGATATTCCCGATAGCGACGAGGGCGAGGGACCGCTGCGGATCAACCGCTATTTCCTCGACAATCCTGGTCATGTCCTTGGGCGCCATGAATGGAAAAGCGGCCAGTTCGGCATGGACTATCACTGCGCCGCCGAGCCGGGCATCGACCTTGGGCAGGCTCTCATCGCTACCCTGTCGGGAATCGCATCCCGATACGAAGGCACCTGCCGCCCCATCCATCGCACGACGTCGCTGCGTGACCGGGTCGACGTCTCGCTCGACCTTGAGATCGGTACGGCGGCGGATGAGGCCGAGTTCAAGGAAGGCAGCTATCTCGTATCGGGCGGCGTTCTGCACCAGATCGTCGACGGCATGCCGACCGTCGTCGATGTCAAATCAGGGCGAGGCACCACGGGCCTGTTCGCCAGGCACGCCAGTATCATCAAGGCGCTGATCCCGATCCGCGATGCGGTTCGCGCGATCCTGCGGGCGCAGCTGAACGACCAGCCCTATGCGGCGTCCCAGGAGAAGCTGCTCGCGCACTATCGGCAGTTCACGAAGAAATACGGCCCGATCAACCGGACCATCACCAGCATCCGCGCCGATCCCGACACCGGCGCCGAGAAGGAATATCAGCGCCGCCCGAACCTCCAGCCTTTCCTTGACGATCCCGACGTCTGGCTGGTCGCGTCGATCGAGGCCTATGACGAGGCGAGCGATACCGGCACGCCGGGCGCGATCTTCACCGAACGTGTCGTCAAACCGCCAGTCGCCCATGAAATCCACTCGGCGCAGGATGCGCTGGCGGTGTCGCTCCACGAGCGCGGCCGCGTCGATCTCCCGCTGATCGCCGGCCTGCTCGGCGTCACCGAGGCCGAGGCCCTCGCGGATCTCGCCGACGACGTCTATCTCGACCCCGTCCGCACCACGCCCCATTTCGACAACTGGGTTACGGCGGACGAAGCCCTGTCAGGACCGGTGCGGACCAAGCTCGCTCTTGCCCGCGAGAATGCCGAAGCCGATCCGCGCTTCCATGCCGTCGCCACCGCGCTCGAAGCGGTCCAGCCGGTCGACCTCAAACCCAGCGAGATCACCGCGCGTCTCGGCGCGCCCTGGATTCCTACCAGGGTCATCGAAACCTTCGTCGCGGAGATCATGGAGGTCGAGACCACCATCTATCATACCGTCGATATTGCGAGTTGGACCGTCGACAAGCTCCCATTCGCCGGACATGTCAGTTCCACCTCGACCTGGGGCACGGCGCGCCGCGGCGCCGCGGACCTGCTCGAAGATGCCCTCAATTCCCATATCCCCAAGATCTACGATGTTCACCGCGAAGCTGACGGTTCGGAGCGCCGCGAGCTCAACGTCACCGACACCGAAGCCGCCAAGGAAAAGCTTGCAGGCATCAAGTCGACCTTCGAGACCTGGGTCTGGCAAGACAGCGAACGCGCCGATCGCCTGGTCCGCATCTACAACGACGCCTACAACAACCTCGTTCCCCGGACGTTCAACGGCAGGCATCTGACGCTTCCGGGCGCGTCGACCACCATCCAGATGCGCGACCATCAGAAGCGCGTTGTCTGGCGGATCGTCGCCGCGGGCTCGACCTATGTAGCTCATAGCGTCGGCGCGGGCAAAACCTTCAGCCTGTGCGCCGCCGTGATGGAGCAGCGCCGTCTCGGCCTTGCCAACAAGCCGATGATCGCGGTGCCCAATCATTGTCTCGCGCAGATCGCGCGCGAGTTTCTGATGCTCTATCCCACGGCGCGCATCCTTGTCGCCGACGACACCAACTTCATCAAGGAGAAGCGGCGGCGGTTCCTGGCCCGCGCGGCGACCGGCAACTGGGACGCGATCATCATCACCCATGATGCGTTCAAGTTCATCCCCACCCCGGCAGCCTTCGAAAAGCAGCTGATCGAAGACCAGCTCGCCAGCTACGAGGTGCTGATCACGGGCATTCAGAGCGACGATCGCGTCTCGCGCAAGCGGGTCGAGCGCCTGAAGGAAGGACTCCAGCGGCGGCTAGAGAACCTGCAGGCCCGCAAGGATGACCTCGTTCATATCGGCGAGATCGGCATCGACCAGATTCTGGTCGACGAGGCCCAGCAGTTCCGCAAACTCACTTTCGCGACCAATCTGGGCGACCTCAAGGGCGTCGATCCCGCCGGCTCGCAGCGGGCATGGGATCTGTTCGTCAAGGGCCGATACCTTGCCGACATCAATCCCGGGCGCGAACTGATCCTGTCGTCGGGCACGCCCATCACCAACACGCTCGGCGAGATGTATACGCTGCAGCGGTTCATGCAGCCCGACGAACTGCACGCCAAGGGCTTGCACGAGTTCGACGCCTGGGCCGCGAACTTCGGCGACACGCGCACCGAACTCGAACTTCAGCCGAGCGGCAGCTACAAGCCGGTCACGCGCTTCTGCGAATTCGTCAACGTCGCCGACCTGATGGCGATGTACCGCAGCGTTGCCGATGTCGTACTCAAGGACGATTTGCGCCAATATGTCCGGCTGCCCACCATCAAGGGTGGCAAGCGCAAGATCATCGTCGCCCAGTCCGGGGCGCCCTTCAAGGCCTATCAGAAGGTGCTGGCCGGACGCATCAAGGCGATCGAGAACCGCAGCGGGCGACCCCAGAAGGGCGACGATATCCTGCTTTCGGTGATCACCGACGGGCGGCATTCGGCGATCGATCTCCGCTTCGTGGACCCCATGATGGGGAACGAGGAGGGCAACAAGCTCAATCTCCTGATCGAGAACGTCCATCGTATCTGGCGCGATACGGCCGACAATCGTTACACCGACCCGGAAACCGGGCGACCTTATCCGCTGCCCGGCGCCGTGCAGATGATCTTCTCCGATCTCGGCACCGAGAACGCCATCGAGACACGCGGCTTCTCCGCCTATGTCTGGATCCGCGAGCAGCTGATCGAGATGGGCATACCGGCCGATCAGATCGCCTTCATGCAGCATTATAAGAAGAACAGCGCCAAGCAGCGCCTGTTCAACGACCTCAATCAGGGGCGCAAGCGCATTCTCATCGGCTCCACGCCCACCATGGGAACGGGCGTCAACGCGCAGCAGCGCCTCAAAGCCCTGCATCACCTCGACGTTCCCTGGATACCCTCTGATATCGAGCAGCGCGAAGGCCGGATCGAGCGCCAGGGGAACCAGAACGACGAAATCGAGCTATACGGCTATGCGACCAGTGGCTCGATGGACGCGACCAACTGGCAGATGCTCGAAAGAAAAGCCCGCTTCATCAACATGGCGATGTCGGGCGATCGCTCCATTCGCCGGATCGAGGATGTCGGCTCCAACGTCAATCAGTTCGCGCTCGCAAAGGCGCTGGCGTCCGGCGACGATCGCCTGATGCGCAAGGCTGGGCTCGATGCCGAGGTCGCAAGGCTCGAACGCCTGCGCGACGCGCATATCGACGACCAGTATAATATCCGCAGGACCATCAAGCGAACCGCGGACGCCATCATCGACGGCGCCAACCTGATCGCGAAGCTGGAGGCCGATATCGCACGCCGGGTTCTTCCGCGTCACGACGAGGTCCTGTTCGATTGCGGCGGCACCATGGTCACCGACCGCAAGGCCGCCGGCGAACGCATTCTGAGGCAGGCCTTCGAATTGCGACTGCACGGCGGCCAGGCCCGGCAGTTGCTCGGCACCGTCAACGGCATCGATGTGGAACTTTCAGGCTATGAGGCCGTGGACGACGATGGCGAGCGCGGCATCCGCACGTCTGTCGCGGCACTCCACCACGGCGAGCGTAACGCGTTCGAAGTATCCGACAAGACGCGATGGACCACGGCGCTGGGCCGGCTCGAATCCTCCATTCTCAATCTCGACGCCGAACTTGCCGCCGTGCAGGCCGATCTCGAAGCGAACGAGCGGCGCCTTCCGGCCTTCGAGGCGCGTCTCGACCAGGAGTTTCCCGACGCCGCCTTGCTCGAGGACAAGTTGCGGGAACTCGCGGAACTGGAGGCTGACCTGGCGACGACCAAAGGGGAGTTCGAGCCGGGGAACGATGAGGACGCAATCCTGGCACCGCCTTCGAGCAACGAAGGCGCTGAGGTTCCGCAAGCGGCCTGACCGGCACCAGTCATAGAGCGAGACCTGTTCCACAGGCGTGAACGCAATTTCAGGAAAGCTGGTCGGATGCCTGCCAGTCTTCCCGTCCATGACGGACGCCGAGGATCAGGATGTCCTGTCCTTCGATGATATAGACGACGATATGGGACTTGTAGGGATGTGCCCGGACCGGTGGTGAAATTTCCGCGCGCGCTCTTGCCGAATAGGGAAAGTCGGAGAGAAATCCAAAAACCCGATGCAAACCGGCCTGATATTTTTCCGCGACGGCTTCTCCTAATTCTCCGACGCCGCCGACATATATACCGATGAGATCCTTTTCGGCGTTACGCGTGAGTCTATAGGCCATGACCGACGCCTGCGCGACGCCGGGCTTCCTTCATCATGTCATCGATGGAATTGGGACTTATGCCGGAGGCGAGAGACTCATCGACCATGGTCTGCATGGCTGCGATCTTCTCCCGCCGCTCCTGGTCGCGACGGATCAGGTCGCGCACATAATCGCTGGCATTGCTGTATCTGCCTGTCCCGGCCTGACCTTCGACCCATTCCTTCATCGCATCGGGGAGGGAAACATTCATTGTCGCCATGGGAACACCTCTAAGAGACTATATGGCATATTTGGCAAAGATTGTCAAAATCAGGCGGGCAACGAGAGCCGATCATAGACAAAGCGCATCTCTCAGCGTTGTCCGTATGCCTGCGGATGAGCGCACCGGCGAACCCACCACGATCCCGCAGCATAGTTGAACACTGGCCGCGGAAAAACCCGCTTCGCCAAACCTCTGTCCCATCTCCAATCGAGGAGTCACCCGCATGGAAATCACCTTCCACTTCGGTGCCGCCAGCCATCCCGTCAGCTGGATCCTCCACGCTGCCTACGGCTCCCACTATGGCGTGGCGCTGGCCGCGGCGCACACCTGGCATGAACGCATGATCGCCTCCGCGCGAAACGGAACCCCGGCCGGCGGTCAATTCGTGATCGCGGTCAAGGATGATGCGGTCGTTCGGACCGATCTCATCTTCGACGCCGATCATTTCCGGCGGCACCAGGAACCCGACGATTGCTCCTGGTTGTGCCAGTTTCAGTCCTTTCCCCTCGCCATTCCCGAAACCGTCAAGCAGACCGTGACAGAGGCGCTCCGGCGCGAACTGGTCGATGTCGGCTTCCTGATCCCTCGCGCCCAGTGGGAGGAACGATACCCCGAGCAAGCCGAGATGCTGCGCCAGTTTCGCCAGGCGATGCAAAACCGTCTCGGCCCACCCGAGGATGAGGGAATGGACGCACCATGAGCCGGCACGAACTCGATCCGCTCGCGCAAGCGGCCAGCACCCATGGCGCATTGAGCATCGCCATTGGATGGGACGCGCCCCTGAACAGCTATTTCGCGATCGTCCAGCGGGAGGACGACGATGTTGACGATGATGATCGCGACCTTCTCTGGATCGGAACCCGCTACGGCGAAATCCTGGAGCCAGCTACCGTGATCGACGTGGTCCGGCCCTTCGCGGCCATCCGCGATGACCTGGCTGCGACCCTGGGCGCCGATCGCTTCCGCGAGGGCAGCCGCCTGCGTGCGCCCTGGATTCGCTGAAGAGGATCAGCCTGTTTCTGACGTCTCGACGAGCTGACCGATCAGGGTGACGGCGAACACAACCAGGAAAGTCGCCCACGGCATGGACGGCAATAAAGAGTGGAGGGGGAAGCAGGGAGAGGAGCAGGCGAGTGTGTCCGAAGGGACCACGGACCACCAGGCTCTCCCTTCTTCGGAGACATTTCCCATGACCACTCCCAGATCCGCGCCATGGACGGCGCAGGAAATCGCCATTCTGCGCGCCTGGTATCCGGCCGAAGGACATGGCATCGCGCCGCGGCTACCAGGCCGCAGCGTCCATGCCCTGCAGGTCAAGGCCAACAAGCTTGGCTTGACGACGGCCCATAGAAGCTCCGCGCCCAAATCGCGCCTTCAGGGTGAAGCCCTCGATGAGGCCGTCAGACTGCGCGAGGTCGAAAACTGGTCGTTCAGCGCGATCGGCAAGCATTTCGGGGTCTGTGAGGCCAGCGCCTCCAACGCGGTTACGACGGCGCTGTGTGTCCGGCGTGGATACCGTCCCGCGGAGCGCGATCAGCATGGTCGCCTGACCGTCGAAGGTATCGAGCGCCTACGCTATGCCCTGAAGAAGGGCCTCAAGGGCATCGACATCCAGTTGCGCCTCGGCGTGTCGGCGGCCTGCGTTTCCGAGCAGCGTCGCCGATATAATCGGGAACTGCTTGCACGCGGCAAGGCGCTGCTACCACCGCCCGGAGGCGGCCAGGCCTATAGCGGCGCCAGGCTGTCGCCGGCGAAACGCAAACAGGTCGAGCAACTCTTCCTGCAGGGACTTGGCACCCAGAAGATCGCCGAGCACACCGGCGTGTCACGGACGAGCTGCACACGCATCAGGACCCGGCTCTTCCGCCGCCTGCGCCGCAGGGGCGAAGTGCTCCCCGGATGCGATGCCGCCGGGGTCCGCCATGTCCATGCCGAGAGCGCGCGCTTCGTCACCGATGAGCAGAAAGAGCTACTGCGCGCGATGCTCCTCGATCGCATGCCCGTCCAGCGAGCCGCGCGCGAACTCGTGATCGGCGCCTCGACCGCCTATCATCTTCGCGATGCATTTGCCGCTGAACTGGCCGCGGAGGGTCAGGCCCTGCCGCCTCCCCGGCGGCCCGGCCGGGTTCGCCGCACGCCCGTGCGCAATCCGTCCTGGCCTCCGGTCTCGTCTCAGGAAATGTACGCGTTCCGGCGTCTCCTCGGCACGATGGGCTTCGCCGAGGCGAAAGCGCATTGGCAGGACACCCGGCGCGAGGCGGCAAGGGCCGCACGCGAAGCCGCCGCGATGCGCAAGCTCAGTTTCGAGGAGCAGCTTGCCAGGGTCGCATCCGGCGAGCTGGGGATCACGAGCGGTTTCGTCCGGAACCACCTCGAGCCGCGGTTGCCTGTGCATTCGTCGCCGCGAAGCCGGTGCGAAACCCTGATCGACGCCTGATCGGTCGACCGTCATCGTCGCCGTTCCATATCGGCCATCCCGGTCTGGCATGGTGGCGTGCGTCTCGAACGCGTTGCCCGTTCTCGATGTGCGCCATGCACTTCGCGAACCTGGGTCTGCCGGCCCCTGGAGCCGCTGACGTGCGGCCGTCAATCAGGACATCATCATGACTCCTCACGAACGCCACGTCGCAGACGTGACCAGGCTGTTGCGATCCTGCGCCTATTGCCATGATTTGCACCGACTGTTTTCGGATTGCATGGAGGCGAGTGCGATCAGCATCTCCAACAGCATGGATCTGCGCAACCGCGAAGCACGCGAGAAGCGCTATCTCGATATCGTCGGCCAGTATGAGCGCGATATCGTCGAGCTTTTTCCTCAGGTCTTTGCGGAGATCATGATGGCGCTGGAGGCCGAACCCCGCGATGCGCTCGGCACGGTGTATAACAACCTTGAACTATCGAGCGCCGACAAGGGGCAATTCTTCACGCCGTGGCCCATATGTCAAATGATGGCAGAGGCGACGCTTGGGGGCCCGAAGCTGATCCAGGATCTGATAGCGTGCAAAGGTTTTGTGCGCGCAATGGAACCTGCCTGCGGCGCGGGTGCAACGGTTATCGCCCTTGCACAAACCATGCGCGCGCAAGGCATCAACTATCAGCGGCACCTCCATGTGACCGCCGTCGATATCGACGCGCGGGTCGCCCACATGGCGTATATCCAGTTCAGTCTCCTGCACATTCCTGCCGTGGTGGTCGTCGGAAACTCGCTTTCACTCGAAATACGCAGCTACTGGTATACGCCAGCGCACATCATGGGCGGATGGTCGGCGAAACTTGCACGGCGCGATACCGAGCTGATGGCAACCACCGGTCCAATCGAGAATCATCCCGTTCCGATGGACATACTTCTGCCGCCGTCCACAGTGGAACGCCCGGAACAACGTGCCGCGCCACGCCAGCTCAGCCTCTTCTGAGCCTGGCATTGCGACAATGAAATCGAGAAGACCATCGGCATGCCCAAGCCGCTGATGTCCCCCGGCGTTGCGGATCCCGCGACCACGACCGGGCGCGATCTCCGCGCAATTATTCAATCACCCATGAAGAAGGAGATTGTGATGAAAGATCATCCGCGATCCATGCACCTCGATTTGCTGGCGCGCGCCAGGGCTGCGCTGGCCTCCCATGCCGAAGGGGACGCCGACATTGCGGAGATCATCGCCGACCTCGATACCGCAATTTTATCGATCGACCGGGCGCCCGTGGCCTGGTCCATTCCCGTCTATCTCGCCACGATCGGGCATGGCCACGGAACCACCAATGTCGTCGCGGTCAGTTATCGAGGGCTGCAGGTGCAGGTCGCGACCTTCTGCCGCTCACAATGGGGCGAAATCAACGACAGCCGCGATCCGGGGTCCCTCGACGATGCCATGGTGATACGCGACTATTTCAACCTCCATCCCGAAGACCAGCTGACCAGCCGCATGGAATGGATCGATCCCGACTTCGGCTATGATCCCGAACGCCTCGAGATCGGGAACTATATCGCCTTGTCCTCCAGCCATATATCATGGCCGACGACGGAAAAGATCGACGAATGGATTACACTCGATCCGTGCCACCGTCCCGTCAGCATAGCCGATACCCATTATGGCTGGGTCATAGCCACGGCTCCGTCCTCGTTCGGGGATAAATCGGAAATACCGGCTGATCTCTTCCATGCGCTGACATTCGCGCGAGGACTGGGCTGCAACTACCTGATCCTGGACCGTGATGCTTCCACGACCGATCGGCTCCCCTGTTACGAATGGTGACGGTCTGATCGAGGGGGAGGGGGGAGAGATTGAGGCGGGCGTGTGGATGCGCCCAGGCCCCAGGAGTAGAACCTCATGTCCTATGACGCCGCGTTTCGCTTTCAACAGGCGCTCGACCCTTCCGCGCTGACCACGCTTGCCGGAGGGCTGAACGTCCTGATCCAGGCAATCGACGAGTGCCATCGCAACCAGGTCGATGCGGAGTGCGATCCGGCGGTTCTGCTGCTGGCGCGTCATCTCGGCAACATTGCGACCGAGAACCGTCCGTCCCAGGCCGAGTTGCGCCGTGCTTGCGTCGAAGCCGTCGGCGCTGTCGAACGCACGCCGATCCTGGTGACGCTGGCGCGACGCGGCGTCGACTATGACAGCGACGCGAAGGCCATTTTTCACAAACAGGGCCGCAAGGCGATGACGCGGCTCGCCAAGGCGCTCGGTCTCGAACGCGGGCAATTCGAGTTGCGTTCCAACATGGCGGGTATCGCCTGCTCGGGCGAAATTACGATTCATGCCGCTCATCTCTATATCCAGTTCGATCTGGGCTGCATGGGACCGGGCTACGAGGTCATGTTCCGCACCTGCTCGGGGACCAAGGACTATGTCGGTGGCCGCAACCATTTCGCTTCCGTAGCGGAACTGATCGAGCCTGCCAGGCTCGCTGAACGTATCCGCCGCGATCTCGATCTTCCCCAACCGGACGCCGCTGCGACCCGGCTCTTCGCCTGAGGACAGTCACCATGGAAATCATCGTCACCCGTTCCCGCATCGCGGGGACGCTGCCGCACTATGCCTATCGCGCGCTGGTCCCCGCCGACAAGGTCACGGCCGAACGCCGGGCACTGACCGGCACGGTTGCCGGGCCACAACATGTCGGGCGTCTCCCATGCGTCCGTATCGCACCGTTGCTGGCGCCCGACCGCTATTTCACGATGGCGCATGCCGAGCGAGCGGAGTTCGCCTCCGGCATTGCCGCCCTCGGGCGCCGGATCGAAACCTTGATCATCCAGGCCAGCTTCCCGGAGATGACCGCGGCCTTCACACCCATCGTCTTCCAGCTCGACTCCGATCCCGGCGACGCCTTCACCTGGATCGACATCGACGACCTGACGTCCGCTTTCGATCGTCTCGAGCCGAAATACGGCAACCTCACCGCCTTCGATCTCGGCCTTCGTCAGGACGCTGGCCGCTGCGCCGCCTGATGCGCGCACCGATCCCGCATCCACATTACCCGGAGAATTCGACATGGATATTTTCGTCGCCAACGGAACGCACTTCTCAGCACCGTCGAAGATCGCGAGCTATCACGCCAGCGAACACGAAGCACAGATCGCCGCGACCGATATGGTGAACCAGCTCCGCGCCGACCTCGATGCCGAGGGCTTGCCGCCAGTCGATACGAGCAGCTGGCAATTGGGGCTGGTCGGCGTGCAATTCCGCCACCTCACCGCACAGAGCATCGAAATTGCCGACATAGACCCCGATGATCTCGCCGAAACCGCAGGCTTCAATGTGTGGATCGAAAAGGCCGAACTCCAGGGGATATCGGTTCTCGCACTTAACGATCGGCAACTCTCGACCGTGCTTGCCGCGTTGCGCGACCACCAGCGACGCCACTGTGGGTCCGATCCTGACATTGCCAGCAATCTCGGCCGACACGAACCACTGAACCCGGACGAGATCGAGGATCTTTGCATGCGGATCAATGGCGCCGAGCAGCTCCCTCTCGAAGCCAATATCGTCATCACGCTTGATGGCGGTCTTGTTCAGGGTGTCGTCGCCGACCGGCCGATCACGGTGCGCATTGTCGATTACGATGTCGAGGGCGCCGATCCCGACGGCCTCCTCATGGTCCCACAGGACAATGGCGATCCCGTCTCCGCATCCGTCAGCTGTTGGGCAGTTGAGGGCGCCTGCATTGATCCGGAATGGATAGCCCGCCTCGATGCAGCCAATGCTGCGGACCACCGAGCCACGAAGCAGATGACGGCGGAATGCCTGCCATGAGCGTTAGCGGAAACCCGCGGTGAATGAGGTCGGCGTCGAATTCGCCTGAAATGGCGGTTGAGCCGGCCACCTAGAAATCCTGGTGCGACTGGTCGGACGCGCCGGATCGCATGACCCCTTGCGGGTCGTTTCCGACCGCAGCCCTCTACAATCTGGAGAATTTCTGCATGACCACTTCCGATATCGATACCGCAACCGCAGAGCAGCTCGCTCCGGTTGCCTATGCCGCCATTCAGCGTCTCGGTCAGCTCGGCCGCACGGGCGCTGTCGCGCTCGCCGCCCTGGTCGAAGATGACGACGCCGATTTCGAGGAGGGGGCCTCCTGGATTGGCGATCTCGCCGCCGGAGACCTGCGCGAATAGCTCCCCGACACCGACATTCCTTGTTTTCCATGAAGCCCGGCCATCGCGCCGGGCTTCATGATTCCGGGGAACACAGATGCACCGCTTCGCCCCGAAATCTGATGACCGCGGGGCCCTCGAAAGGACGATCGATGATCAGCTTTACCGCAACCTATAGTCCAGAGGACAACAAGATCCGCATTTACGCGTCATCGCGCCTCGATGCGGAAACCTATGCACAGGTCAAGGAGGCCGGATTCAAATGGGCTCCGAAGCAGGAGCTTTTCGTCGCTCCCAGGTGGACTCCGCAACGCGAGGACCTGGCCATCAAACTGGCTGGCGAGATCGAGGCGGAAGAGATGACCCTGGCCGAGCGCGCCGCGATGAAAGCTGAACGGCTCGAAGATCTTGCAGACAAGCGCCATGCGCAATCCAACGCCTTCGCACGCCGCGCAGACGAACTGTCGCAGGCCTTCTATATGGGCCAGCCGATCCTGGTCGGCCATCATAGCGAACGTGGGGCGCGCAAGACCCAGGAACGCATGCACTCGGCCATGACGGCGTCCGTAAAGGCGGAAAAAGCGGCAGGCTACTGGCTCGGCCGCGCCAGCAGCGCCGAGCATTACGCCAGCAGGAAGAATGACCCGCGCGTCCGCGCCAACCGGATCAAGACTTTGCTGGCAGAGCTGCGAGACTTTCAGCGCGGCATCAATAGAGCCCATACGGCACTGGCGATCTGGGACGAAATCACGACCGACGAACAGATCCGCGACGCGCTCCGCAACAGGGATTCCCGTGAACTCTGGTCGGGCTATGATCTCTACTACAAGGTCGACAAGGGCGAGATCGCGCCCGGCGACGCACGGCAACAGTGCATCGACGGGGCAATGGTCACCGTCAATGGCCCCAACCGCCGCCGCTGGATCGAGCACATCCTGCACCGGCTCGCGTTCGAGCGTTCCATGCTGGGCGATGTGCCTCGCTATGATGGCGAGTTCACCCCGGTCATCATCCAGGCCTTTGCCCGCGAGCATGGCGCCGAAAGCCCCAAATGCACCGTGATCGCTGCGGGCCGTTTCCGGCTCGAAAGCCCGGTTCCGCTTCCGGCGCATATCGCGTCGGCATCCTCTCTTGAACTGAACCAGGATGACTGGCGCGACCTGATGCAGGCTTGCGGCTACACCGTGCCGGAGAGAAAGGCTCGCCGGGCGGGTAAGCCGGGCACAGTACCGCTGATCAATCCATCGCGCGAGCAGGCCGAACAACTTCAGGAGATATGGAACCTGCGCATGATCGCAGCCCGCAAGGGCAAGCAAAGTGCTGCCAAGCCCAACGAAGTCCGTGAGACGGAGCAGGCCTTTTATTCGGCTAATTCAAAGGGCGACTATGACGTGTTCAAAACGGTGGAGATAGCTGCCGACGGTCGCCCCGTGCGAATGAAATGGCAGGGGCATGAGCGCGTGCGGTCCGGCGAGCCTGTCGCCCGCATCCGTATCGCTGGGCTCGGCCTCCAAATGTACCAGCCGGACGCCGTCGTCGTCATCACCGACAAACCGGGCAAGCCGTTGCCGATCGACCTCGACGCTCTGGAAGCCGATGCCCGCCATGCCGCGGCCGAGGAGGCCGCAGCATGAAAACCGGCGTCTCTTCCCGGCCCGCAGAGCCATCACGGATTGCGGTCCAGCCGCGCAGCGTTTTCGCACAGGCTGAGATCGTGCCCGCTGCGGAAACCCAACGCCGCGTCATGCCGACGGCCAGTGTCGAATCCGCTCTTGAGACCGCTGCCTGCCTCTGGGAGGCTGTGCTGACATTGCGCGATCATCCCAGTTCAGACCCGGGCGCCATCGCCTTGGCGCTGGCCATCTGCGGAACCTGCAATGCGGTCGGCACAGCTGACCTGCGGTTGACAGTCGTGGGTTGGACCAGCGCGGTCGAGGCGGCGTGGAGCGTGGTTGCCGACAGTTACGATCTGTCTTTCGATTGGGATTACGTGCCAGGCTGGATCATCGATCATATCGACTGGTCCGATCCTGCTCATCCCACGATCAGGCCGGAACCCGTGCCGAAAGATCCCGATCGTGCTCCGACCGACGAACCAGTCACCGCCCAGCCGCCCGCATGGCGGCCGTCTGCCGACGAGGGGAACTGATCATGGGGCGCTCGGTATCCTATCCCAGCGGAGCGCATGTCGCGTTCGCACAGTGGGACGCGGGCTGGATCGAGGACGATGACGATCCTGACACCCGCCATTTCGATGAACTTGCCGCACAGGACGATTGGGACTTCATCGTCGCGGATTTTCGAGAGCAGGTGCTCGCACTCTATCCTTCGGCATGGTCCCATGACGGCTGGATCGACCGTGAAGACCGGATTGTCGCCATGAACGGCTATGCCCGCTTCGGCATTTCGGAATATTGTGGCTGCATCGCATACTGGGTGGTTTTGCGGAACGACATCGACGCCGGCCGGGAAGGGCTGGCAGAACAATGGTTCGACCGGATCGGGCCAAAATTCGAGCAGCGGTTCGCGACGCTTGTCCGTCTGGGCAGCTTCTCCAACGGAGAGTCCGTCTATCGGCGCATCGCCGCCTGACTGCCCGGTCAGCCGATCCCATTTTCGCCCATTCCTCGATCGCAGGATTCCGTCGACTTCCCGCGTCTCGACCGCGCAATTGCGCCATGAAGGGGAGGGGGCGGGATGTGGGAGCGACGATGAGATCGCTGCATTTCCGGAGACTCACATGACTTTCCCCACCACTATCCAAACCACGGTCGGAGATTCCCTGCTGACAAGGATCACAAGGTTTTTTGACGGATCGGTCTCTGCGTGTCTCATCGAGGCCATCCAGAACGCACGCCGGGCTGGCGCCACCCGGATCGATATTTCCCGGATCGAGAGCGATCGGGGGCCTGTGCTGCGTATTCGTGACGACGGGTGCGGCATCGCCGATCCGGTCAAGTTCCTGACGCTGGGCGACTCCGGTTGGGATGAGAAGATCGCCCGATCCGAAGATCCAGCGGGCATGGGCGTATTCAGCCTTGCGGGGCGCCATGTCACGGTCCGTTCCCACGCGGCCGAACTGGACGCGGCCTGGCAGGTGACCATCACCCCCGACGCCTGGGAAAGCGGCATGCCGCTCGATCTTGCGCCGACGGCCATCGACAAGGGCACCGAGATCGAGGTCGACATGGCCGAAGACTGGGTGAACGCACTCGAGCAGGCAGTGAAGGACGCCGCGCGCTTCTGCCCGGTGCCGGTCTGGCTCGACGGCAAGAGGCAACCCCACGAAAGCTTCCTCGCCGGTGCGGCGCGCGTCGAGAAATGGAACGGGTGCAACATCGGCATCTACAGCGACACCATTCATGTTCCACGCGAATTGGCGCGGATCAACTTCCATGGTCTCACGGTGCCTTGCCGGCTGCCGCATATCCATGACGGGGATGGAGATCCTGGCTGGTATGCCAAGGTCGACATCATAGATGCAGGCCACCTGCAACTCGTGCTACCTGCACGCAAGGAAATGGTGCAGGGGCCCGCGCTCGAGGCGTTGCACGAGGCCTGCGAGGCGGCGATCTTCCGCACTATCGCCCACAAGGGTCACCATCGGCTGTCCCATGCCCATTGGCTGCGGGCCAAGGCGCTCGGCGTGTTCCTCCCTGAAGCCGCGCCCTGGCTCTCGGCCTGGACGCCGCGCACCGCGGAAGCGGATAGCACCATGTTCGGCGAGCGGGTGGCGGGTGAACCGATGATCCTGATGCCGACCGACCAGGCCCATATCGAGCAGTGCGCCGCGCGCGCCCTCGCGTCGGGACAATTGCACGGCGCGACCCCGGTCGAGCCCGTCGACGATTTCGCGGGATACGCCTGGTATGATCAACTTCCGCGCGTGCTCGGATGGTCCTTCCGGGTCGACCGGGGCGAGGGCGACGTCTTCGACTATGCGGCTGATACGCAGCTGTCGCAGGTCCTGGTCTCCGGGCGCGTCGACGCGATCGAACTCGAAATCGCCATGCAGGCGTCAGCCGTTTCCGAGGAACCTGCCGAAATCCTCTCGCTGCCTGCGGATGTGCTGATCGTTCCCGATGACTGCTCGACCGAATTGGAGAACGTCGCCATCCTGCTCAGCGCCGACTGTACGATCACACCCAGCGAACTCGCCTGGCTGCTCGAAGCCGCCTGCTTCTACCACGTCGACGATTGTGATGCCGACAGCTATCATACCCAGCAGGCGGCATTCGACATGCAGGCGCGCTTTACCGCGAACATGTTGCTGCTCGGCGAAGATGCCGCGGTCCTCGAACGAGTCCGCGAGGCGATCCGCGAGCATGTCGCCTGGCTGATCCCCAAGGATCGGGCAATCCGGATGCAGGCTGTCAATTATCTGGTCGAGGCCAGCTTCGCGGACAATGACGACGAGGCCGCTCTCAGCGCCGCCGAATAACCCATTCTCTTTCCGGCCTGCCCGGCGCGTCATCACGCGCGCCGCGGCACGCCATGTCCATGAGGAATCGTCCCATGACCCAGGCTCTGCCATTCAGGAAGATTTTCGACGGCGTCGCGACGCGCGAGCAGATGTTCGAACTGTTCAACCGCGTTCCCGATTGCCCGTTCGAGGATCGCATTTCGGGGAAGGCATTTGAGAATACATGGTTCGAGATTGAACTCGAATCCTACGAATCCATGCTCGGGGAACTGCCGCCGCTCTTCATGCGCGCCGGGATGTTCGCCTGGTCTGAACTCAAGGCCGGTTTCGTCGGTTCGGTCTTCTTCGCCATCACGATCGGACGCAAGCGCTGGTTTACCGGTTATTGCAATCTTGGAGATCGCCATAGCCCCGACGCGATGCGGGCGGCAATCATAGCCCATGAGACAGCCGCCGCTCGGGGCATGAACCGCGAGCAGAAGCTCGAACTGATCTGGTCGCGCACGCACGCTGATTTTCGTGGTCTTGCAGGCGAGGCCGATCCCGATGCGTGGCCCCCGGAAGACCGGGGCAAACGCACGATCGTCATTTGTGAACCGGACGGCGGTTCCGCTTTGAAACTGCTCGAACGCCTTACCGATGATGAGATCGACCACCGGCTGCCGTCCGGGCCGGCGATCTAGCCTGCCGGGTGCTGTTCCATCCTTTCCATCCAGGAGCTGAAAGATGGCCAATCACTATCTGCAAACGGCGTTCGCCATTCCGCTGATGCCGCAGGAAGCAATCCTGCTCAAGGAATGCTTCGCCGTATCGACCCAACTGTCCAGCGACTTCGCCGAACTCTCGTCTAACGGGATGCAAGCGGTGAAGACCTATTACGCGTCGCTTAGCGAGGGATTCAGGAACACCTTCCCGAACAAACCGGAGGAGGAAGATCCTTTCGCGGACTTTCTCGATCTCTGGTCGGATCCGGGCTTTCCCGAGTTCGATGCCGATCTCATCATTCAAGGCGACCCGGAGGCCAAGACACAGTTCGCGTTCATCAGCGGCCATGAAGCCGACGTTCCGGCCCTCGCATCGCTGATCCAGAAAGTCTGCAAATCCGCGCTGCCGTTCGGCTTTCAATGGGCGGAGGTGGCCGACAAGGACATCGCTGACGGTTTCGGAGGCGGCTACTATGTCGTCACCGATACCGAGATATTCGGCGGCTCGACCCGGTGGCTCATGAAGGAGACGCTGCAAACCTTGCGGGCAGGAGCATGATCATGGCGGAACGCATCAACGCACGCGTCACCCTCCATGTCGAGGTGTTCGACGCCAAGGAGCTCTGGCAGCACGCATACGGGACCTACGAGGAGCAGAACGGCACAGCCGATCAGGGCGACTTCGAGGAGATGTACGGGACCGAGGACGATCCCGACATCGGGGAATGCATTCGCATGATCTTCGATCCGGGTGAAAGCCCGCCCTGCCTCCAGATCGAGGATAGCTCGGTCGAGGTTACGCTTGTGCTGTTGGAAAACCGATATCCGCTCTTCATCGCAGATCGCGGCGAGCCTGGGATCATAAGCGCCGAGCCTAAAGGCGCGCATCACCCCGAATATGGCGACGCGCTCGATATGATCGAGCCGGATACCGAGAGGGTATTCGCGCGATCGCAGGAGTGCCTCGACCACCATAGCAACCCGGCGCAATGGATCGAGAGCGTCCGGGCCAGGATGATGAAGCGGCTCTGAGGCCGCCAACAATCCGTCCATCCCCGACATAGCACCGGACACCTCGTGCGCCGCGTCCGGTCGCGCCCGCGAAGGAGATTTTCGATGAACGACGATCAATTCGACGCGCTGGTCGATGACGCTACCCATGCGGTCAACGACCTCATTCCCGACACTGTGCTGGACGGTCTTCGCGATAGTGAAAGGTCGGATCTGCTTTTCCAGATCAATGACGCGCTGACGCCGATTCTGCGCGAGGTAATCGACAGGACCGACAGCGGCAGCGACAATCCGACCCGCTCCAGCACGATTGCTGCTCTGATCTCCGAGCTGCTGGAAACCCATGCCCAAAAGTGTGACGAGGGCGGCGATTGTGCCAATGACCGCCCGCGGCATGTGATCTCGGAAGTTTACGGAACCAGCGCCAATATCGACAGCCTCGCGATCTGCGAGATCGAAATGGGCACGCAAATCTACCTCGTTCTGGACGATCATTCCGCCTTCCGCATCGCCGTGGAGGCGGTCTCCCCATGATCGAGATGCACTTGGCGCTTAGCGCGCTCAGGCGAGTAGCGCTCGTTTCTACCCAGAGCGAACTCGATGCTGCCAGGATGGAAGCCGCCGATATCCTCGATCAGGCCGGTTGGGAGAAATCGGCTCGCATCGTGATCGACAGCATCGGTCGCCCGGTTGCCTCCGACGATCAGGAAGGCCCGTCCCGACAAGGCTGATCCCGCATCGGCTATGCCTGCCTACCGGGCAGCAAAGCTGCCTCACCTCAACATCATGGAGGATATCATGGCCCAACTCTCTCCCCTTCGCGAGCGTTTGGCGAGCGCCGAGCACGCATATGCCTGCGCGATTCAGCGCCGCAGCGCCACCGGCCGCAACCAGTATGTCATCCGCACCGGCAGCCCGCTCCAGCCGTTCCGCGTCACGGAGACCCGGCCGGCGAGGGACGAAAATCTCGTTCTGCACGTCGCCTGAGACAAATCCTATCGTCGAGGAGGCGCCAATGAACGCTGCCGATCGATACCCGATCGAGCCGGGTATGTGGATCAGGACCGAGGAAAACGAGAAGCTCTTCTTCCTGCGATATTCATCGACCGGCCATTGGGGCTTCTTTTCCGAGGAGCGTCATCACACCGCGCGGGAATACAAGCTCCCGCTCGCGGGCCTCAAACCCTGGCACAAGGAACGCCGCCCATGAAAACGCACGCGATGGCGAGCGGCCTTCGGGTCACTCTCAGCAAGACCGAACTGCAGGCATTGCTTGCGCTCGCGCGATACGGCGCTGAACAGATTGCGGCCGCGCACCACTCTTATATCGTGCCCAAGCGACAGGAAGCCGTGGCGGCCGGCGTCATCCAGGGCCTCGAACAGGGTCTGTCGTCGGTCCGCTGGAAACAGGCGGAGGCCAAGGCAAGACGCGACGCACCGAAACGCGAGGCCGAGCGGCGTGCAACGCGCGAGCATCATGCCCAGATCGACGGCTATACCGTTTGGGGGATGTTGAGTGACTGGACCGATCTCTCCGATGACCCCGACCGGCGCCAGTGGGCGGACCTGTTAAATCCTCTGACCGAAGCGCGTGAGCAGGCAGAAATTCGCCGGAATGTCTGGCGGATATACATCAGCAAGGGCAGCGCGGCGGCGGACGATCTCATCGTCTATCCGGGCGATTGCACGCAAACCGCCGATCGTCAGGAAATCGAGGTGCTCGCCCGACGGATCATCGCGCAACATCGAGAATGACGGGATCGCGCCGGCAAGATATGCGCGCGCCCTCGGAGGGGACCACAGGATCGGCCATTGCGAAAGGGCCCGCAAGGAGGGGAGTAGGAGGGGCTGGCGGTGAACTTCCCTGGGAGCTTGCCATGACCGCCAGCGATTCTGCCACATACCATCGCGTATCCACGCCGCCCATATTCATCTCCGGATCGCTCTCCATCCGACAGCTTCCGGCCAGCGTAATGAAGCGGCTCGGCGCCGTCATCGACAAGGAGTTACCCGTCGTGATCGGCGACGCCCCTGGCGCGGATGCGGCCGTCCAACGATTTCTTGCCGATTGCGGTGTGCGTCACGTCACGATCTTCTGCGGAGGTTCCGTCCCCCGGCACAATATCGGCATATGGCCGGTCCGGCAGATCCGAGCAGATGCTCCTGCGGGCACGCGCGCCTTCCATAGCGCAAAAGATCGGGAAATGTGCCGCCTCGCCGGTGTCGGATTCGTCATATGGGACGGAGCGAGTCAGGGCAGTCGCGCCAACATCCGGCGACTATGCGAGCGCGGGCGGTATGTCGTCGTCTATCTTCGCCCTGAAGACCGTTTCGTCACCCTCGCCAGCGATGCGGAACGGATGGCGTTTTTGGCGTCATCTATCCATAGCGATGGAGTGTGATCATGCCCTCTTCTGACATCGACATATTGCCGTCGCGGGTAGGGACAGCGCCTATCAGCTGGCTCCCGATTTTTCGGACTGCTGGTAGCGCCGTCATGCACGGCGCGCGCGCAAGCGCCGGCGCACAGACCGCTTGAAAGACAGGCTTCTCCTTCTTAGATAGTGAATCGAACGATTCGATCAATTCGGTCGAATGGAGGCAGCTATGCAGACCATCACCGCCAACGAAGCCAAGACCCGCTTCGGCGAACTTATCGACCGCGTACAGCGCGAGCCGGTGCGCGTAACCCGCCGCAATCGGGTTGTGGGTGTGATGGTTTCCCCGGAAGACTATGCAGCCATGCGGGCGTTCTACGCGGACAGGCTCGCCAGCACGCTACGCGAAACCGCCAACGAGGCCGCGAAGAAGGGCCTTACCGATAGCGAACTGGAGCGTCTGCTGTCCGATGAAGGGTGACAGGTTCGTTATCGATACGAATGTCCTCATCAGCGCCGCGCTTTCAGCAGATTCGACCCCCGCAAGGGTGACGCTCTGGGTGATCGCCCATGCCCGGCTGATCTTCGCCGAGGCCACTTTCGAGGAATTTCGTTCCCGTCTTTGGCGTCCGAAATTCGACAGATATCTGACCATCGAGCGTCGAAATCAGATTCTACACGATTTCAGTGCAATCGCCGACTGGGTGGAACTGAATGACGATGCTCTTCCGGTCAGCAGCCGAGATCCGGATGATGATATGTTCATCCGCGCCGCCATTGCCGGATCGGCCCGTTGGCTTGTGAGTGGCGACAGGGATTTGCTGGACATTCAGGGATTGCCAGCGATTACGATCCTGACGCCGGCGGACATGCTGAAGCGGATTTCCGCATAGGTCTGACCCGGGCGGCGCCACGCTAGCGCAGCTGCGAATGACTCTGGCACTCCTCGACGCAAAGTCTTCGCGAATGGGAGGTGCGGCCCGGCTCGATGACGAAGTTCATCTGCGACCGGCGCCTGCTCGATCCCGACGAGTTCGATCATATCGTTGCCTAAGCGTCCACCGATCTCATCGGCTTCCTCGACGTCGTGGCGAGGCTGCCGCCCGATCAACTCCCGACCATCGGAAGCTGGCTCGAGCGGTTCAACGCCGGCGTTTCCTGATCGCTGACGGTCCATCGTTGGACGCAATCCCGCCATTTCTTGCGAGGTTCTTATGCTCACCATCCAGTTCCGGGCGAAAATCGTGACGATCTATTACACGGACGACACCATCGCGTATCGCCGGATCAAGATCCCCAGCATCGCGCGCCACCTCTGCGATATGAACGCCTTTCGCCGCTCACGAAAATTCGGAGCCTATGCGAACAGCGACCTGTTCCTCGCCATGGTGACGCGCGCCCTGAAAGAGAATGGCATCGCGAACTTCCTCCGCATGGGTGCGCTGCCCGAAGGCGTGGCCGTCGACGAAAGCGGTTTCCTCGCAGGCGTCACGATCACGCTTCCCGACCGATAGGGACGAGCAGCAATGCGCTGGGACATCCCCGCGAACTGAAGGAGCTTCGACATGCAAGCCACCGTCCGGCTGACGGCCAATGATATCCGCCAGCTTCGTTCGACCGCCGAACAGATTGCACGGCGGCATAGTTCCGCCCGTCGCTTCGCAATCGAGATTGCCGAACGCGTCAACCTCGCCACCGGCGCCGCTGGCCTCAACATTCGTGCGATCACCGACGATCCCGACTGGGAAGATACCGATCTGCACACGACACATCCCTGGTCGCGCATCCGTGAGCGTCATACGCTCGCCAACGGCACGGCACTGTTCGACCTCTATGTCTATGAGCGGCCCGGCATCGGCGAGACCGGCGATCTTGCCTGCTGCGTCGAGGCCGAACTGGATGGACAGGGCCTCGCAGCCTTTCACGCCGATAGCGCCAAGAATGTCTGGCGCCGGTCGGACCTGTAGATTGTCCTTCCACCCGTTCGATACGATGAGCGAGATCACGCACAGCAACCACACTTTGGGAAACCCGCCATGCGCCTGTCGGACGAGCTTGCCGCCAGACGCATTTTCTAGCGGGTCTGGACCGCAGAAGAGGAGGAAGGAGGTGATGGGCGAGGGGCCATCATGGATCCTCCGATCTCCATAAGGAACAACCCATGCCCATCCATCAGCCATCCGGTCCCGCGACCGAACCCGCCGTCGACACTTCCTCCCAGCCGTCCGCCGATCTTGTCGCGCTGTCCAGCAACGAGCTGATGGTTGCGCGCAGGCTTGCCTATGACCCTGAAAACGACGCCCTTGGTGAAGGGGATCTCTGGGTCGAATATATGGAAAGCGAGGACGACTGCATGGCCGCGCGCCAGATCGTTCCGTTCGACACATTCACGCTTTCCGTCTGGCATACCCTTGCCGCCGACATGTTCGAGGAACGCTCCGATGAACGCGACGCATCGCAGATCGACCAGCTGATCGAAAGGCGTGGCCTTTTTCCTCATGACCCCGCCAATGGTCCGCGGCGTATCGCGCTTCCCGCAATCGAACTCCAGATCGCGCTTGAAAAGGATATCAAAGCAGGTTCGTGTCGGATCGCCAATGCCCGGATAAGGGTCGATGCCCTCGATCAATTGTCCGGCATGGAACCCGACTTCTATACCAATCCGGAAGCCATATCGACCGCGGGCTGGGACGCGCTGTCGGTAACGATCTTCGAACAGACCTGCACGGCACCGACGGGCGGGCGCTTCGGGAACATCTTCGATCAACCCGACCTGACAACCGGAACGCCGCTCGCACACGCCCGCGCCCAACTCTTCGAACTCCAGACGGCACTCGCTACCGCCAAACGAAGCCGGCGGCAGGATCCTGTCTTCAAAATCTATGTGCGGAGCATGATGGACGAGCTGCTCGCGATGCCTCCGCTGCTGGAGGCGATCCATAATGACCACAGCGGCGCATTCCGCATCGTGGCCGCCTTTCTCGACGATCATCATCCCGAATGGTCCGAGGGGCTCTCGAAGAACCAGGCATTCAGTCCCTTGCTGCCCCTGCCTGTCGACTGGAATGGCCACGTCGATATCGTCGGCCTGGTGCAGGACTCGCGCGCCCGCATGTCCGCCGAAACGGTGGGTGTCGCGCCGCAGTTCTTCGGACTCTATGCCGGACGCCGCGATGGCAGTTCCGTCTGGCTTGGAGCGGCGGCCTGCGAAGCCGATGCCCATGCGCTGGTGACCGGGTTGGGCTAACCCGGCCCCATATCGGCCCGCTCATTGGCGCGACAGACTGGTGCAACAACAGGGCGGCAACATGGCGCCCTTCGCGCTCTCCACAGGGGGAAAGGGGGTGGTTGGTGGATGAGTTTCATCTGGGAGTTCACCAACCATGTCCAGCAGCCAGCAAACCACGAACATCCCCGAAATCGTCGTAATCGACAGCATTACCTGCCCCAACTGCGGCGCAGCCGAGTGCTACGATGATCCCACGAGCCCCACAGGCAAGCGGTTCAACATCAACGCCTATAAGGTCGGCGACAAGCACGGTTACTGGTGGAGTCGTTGCAACCTTTGCAATAGCTGGTTCTAGAAGGGCAGGAGGATTTCCGGCTCCCGCAAGCGTAACCGTCTTTCGTCTCACCGACCCTTCGCTTGAGAAGCGTGACGTCGCGGAGGCCAGCATGAACATAGAGATCATCGTCGGCCTCCCGCATCTCAATCGTGGCCCGCTTCTCCAGCGCGCGATCGAGATGCGCTATCCGGTCCTCATTTCAGCGAACGCGCTGTCGCGATGGGATCGCCGCGAGGGCTATGCGCGCTGGGCGGGCTGGAACCTGCGTTCGCTGGCCAATGCCTCGCGCCTGGTGTCGATCGACCTCGACTCCGCCGGCTTTGTCGTCGCTCATCGCTACCGCGGGCTGCCCTGGACGGCCGATGACTATATCGAACTGGCCGCAAGCTACCCATTTCGGCGCTTCGCGAGCCTCGACCTGTGCACCGAAGAGGAAATTGCCCGCGACCGCGACGAAGTCCTCGACCGTATCTCGCGCACCATCGCGCTCAATCATGCCTGTCATGCAAGAGCCGCCGATCGCGGAATCGATGCCCGGTTCATGCCCGTCATCCAGGGACGGCATCCCGACGACTATCTGCGATGCCTCGACGGCATTGCCGGTATCCTTCGGCCAGGCATGGTTGTCGGTATCGGCTCCATGTGCCGCCGCACGGTGTCCGGTCCTGATGGGCTTCTCGCGGTGCTAAGCCGGCTCGACCGGGACGCAGACCCTGCGCTCCGCTTCCACCTTTTCGGTGTGAAGGGAACAGCCCTCCATTATTTGCGGCCGCTTGCGCATCGCATCGCCAGCCTCGATTCCTGCGCCTATTCTCTGGCCGCGCGGATCGAGGCGTGGCGCGAAGGCTTTTCGAAGACCGACGAGTTCGTTGCCGGTCATATGGAGCGATGGCAACGCCGGCAGCAGGCCCGGCTCGACGGGGGCGACGCCGCATTCCAGCATCATCTGCCGCTCACGAAACCTGCGCTTTCGGCCGGAAACGCATGGGACAGAGCACTCGATCTCGCCCGGGCGGAAATCCGCACTTTGATCGAACAAGGGGAGATCGCGCACGAGCAAATCACCGAAGGGTGGGTCGCGCAGTGGGCGGCTGAAACCTATAGCGCCACGTAGTAACGCAGGTCCTGGTGAATTTAGCCTCGGTCGCTGACCTATGCGGTGTGCGAAGAACTCACCGGCCTATAAGGTCGAGGACGCCACGCAGGGTCTTGCCCATCGATCGAATCATCTCCTCGCCCGCCTCACCTCGTCATCCCGACAGAAGTTCCAATACTCGTCCATATCTGCGAGCGTTAGCTTCTTCGGCTGCATCTTGGCCCAGGCATCCGCCATAAAGAGCATGAAGCTCATTGCGCCGTCATCAGAAACGGCATGCGGCTGATACACGATAGGCAGGTTCATCACGAGCATCCCTGTCGGAGCACTTTGTTTCTTTTTCAAAGCGGCGATAGGCGACCGCCCGTTTTTCACAGGTCCGAGACGCTCCGATTACGCCTGTCGCTGCGAATTCACAAGATTGACCGCCAGATTGGCGTGAACGACGCGCGGTTGCAACCACCGATCACCGTCGCCGCACGGCCTGGCTGTGCCGATGGGGGCAATTGCGGCCTTCAAGCCCGCAAAAAGGAGGTATCCGTGACCCAGTGTCCCGAATCCAATTCGGCCGAGCGTCATTGCTATGGCGTGATTCTCCATCATCGCGCCGAATGGTGGCTTGTCGAATTTCCCGAGCGCGATCCGGACCCTATCAAGGCATGGGCCCTGACCGGCCAGCTTACGCCGGCGATGGCGGATTGGTTTCGTGCCGATACGGGCAATAACGCCGCCAAGGCAGAGGTCCCCGCGTTGAACCCGGACAGTCGCTGCTGGTCTGGTGAATTCTCGATCCGCCCGTCGCCGGATGCCGTCGATCGCTTCGACATCGATGCTCATCCCTGGGGCTCCGAAGCGGGCGAACTGGAGACGCGGCTTGCCCGCGCCATGATCGAAAGCACGCTGTTCCCGATCCCGCCCGGCTTCCTTTCGGTCTTCACAGGCCTTCCGGACGACGATCGGCCCGTTCTTGCCATCCGTCTCAGCGGCTATATCTGCTCTACGTTCGAAGTGCTCACCGCCCGCTATATGCCGGTCTATCGGCCTCGATCGCCCTGGCGGGACATATCGGGCGAGGCCGTCGGCGACAGCGGCAGTGACATTCTCGGATGGGCACCCGCCCGCGATTGGATCAGGCCAGCATGACGCACGGGACCCGCCGATGCCGGATCGAGCTTGCGCCGATACAGCTGGGCCATTATATCTGACTAGCTGGTCAGATGGAGAATTCTCATGACTACACCCAAACGGGCCGGTGACGGCCCCGCACGCAAAGGTGGTTCCAGGCTTCCACCAGCGGCGCGCGGATGGAAGCTCGAAGACGCCAAGGCGCGGTTCAGCGAGGTCGTTCGCCTGGCCCGCAGCGAAGGGCCGCAACGCGTCACGGTCCGCGGCAAGGATGCCGTCGTTATCATCAGCGCCGACGAACTCGAAAGGTTGCTGCCGCCCGAGCGTAAGAAGCCGCTCGTCGCCTTTCTCGAAGGACTGCACCTCGACGGCGTCGATCTGACGCGCGAACGCGATAGCGGACGGGATATCGTCTTGTGATCGGCTGGCTTCTCGACACCAATGTGATTGCCGCGCTCATCAATCCGGGCGGCGCGCCGAGCGTGAAGACATGGGCGTCGGAGCAGCCCGAAGAAGCGCTGTTCCTCAGCATCCTGACGCTCGGTGAATATGACAAGGGCATCCACGCCATACCTGCCGACCATTCTGAGCGGTCACGCTATATCGGGGCTCGCGATGCACTCGAAGCGCGTTTCAAAGGTCGCATTCTGTCCCTTGATGACGCGATCATCCGGCGATGGGGAGCAATCTCCGGCGACGTCAAGCTAGGCACGGGCCATACACCGAGCGTTGTCGACACGATGCTGGCGGCCACCGCGATCGAGCACCGGCTTTATCTCGTGACCCGCAACGTCAAGGATGTGCGTCACAGCGGTGCGGCCATATTCAATCCGTGGGAGGATGATCCCACGACACTGGCGCTATCCTGACCAGTTGGGGGAAGGATATCCTTCCTCAGGTTCTTTCGAGCAATCGCTCCCGTGCGAGGTCAAGTGCGTGCGAAAGCCTTATCGCCACCACCTGGTCCTTGGGGTCGACGAGGCACTCAAGTGCCGCCTCCATGTGCTTGATGGCGTTTTCCAGCCTTGGCTCTTCGTCTGTCATGTGTGCTTCTCCGTCCCGTCGCGCTCAGTCGGCGGGCACCCTCCCCGGAGGAGGATGCCGGCCCCTGAGCCGGACGGTCGAAAGACGCGAACAATAGAACGCGTGCCTGATCTTTAGCCGGAGCCTGGACATAATACAGGCAATCCGGCCGCAAGGCATGCGCCGACTCTATTGTTCGGAGTTTCGACTCTCCGGCCCGCCACCGGCGGACACGCTCCTCTAAACCAACCGGGCAGCAACTGCCAGTCGGTTCCGAGCGAAATTACCGGATGCCGCAGGTGGGTGCGGGGTCTTCAGCGTGTCGATAGACGCGCCGCCTCGACCGGCCGATACATGTCCGCGCGATCACGCATTACACCCGTAAGCCAGGCGAGATGGCTCGCAGCGTCCGCCAACGGCAACGTGGCTACCGCGTCGAACAGGTTACGCTGATAGGGTGGACCGCTGTCGAGGATATCCACCAGCTTCTCCCGCGCGGGGCTATGGGGATCGGTGATCTCGGCATTGGCTTCGCGGGCCGCCTCCAGAAAGGCCTCAGCCAGTTCCTGGGTCGCATAGTAGCCGCTGTCGAGATCTTCCCCGAGCGCGAGGGCGGCGATCTGGCTGCGCACATCCGCGATGTCGGGGTCGTTGACCGCATCGATCAGCGACAGGTTGAAATCGAAGGTGGCGAGATAGTCCGCGATCATGGGGAAAGTCCTTTCATCCATCACTGGAACATAGGGCAAACATAGTCACAATGGAAATGATCCTCGCAACGGGAACGCGGTCATGAATCCGTCTTCCGCATGGGCCGCCCCGATCGGCCGGCATCCCGCGCCGTGATCGGGACGGTCGCACCCCTGCGTCTCCGGGGACGCCTGCGTCGAACCGAGCGCGGTTTCCTCCTCGATATGGAGGATGGCCACGTCTGGCGCCTCAATGGCGCGCAGGATTTCCCGCCGCTGGTGGACGCAGTCGTCGTCGTCGAGGGACGCAAGGCGAGCCCCAGCCTCCTCGACGTTCTCTGGCTCGGGCCGGCGTAGCATCCCCAGAGGCACGCTCTGTTTCCTTCCTCAAACGTCGCGCTTGCGGCACCGTCGCCGCGGACCTCGGCGAGGACGCCTCGGCCCGCAATCAGCGTCGCACGATGTCTGTCATCACATTCTGCGCCGCCTCGCAGGGTCTCGGCGTGCCAGGGCTGGTCGGGGCAAGCAAGGGCTGCCTCCGGCCAAGAAAACCTAGGAGTAGAAGGGGCCTGCCGACGTTGTCGCTTGGGGTAAGCGGTCGGCAGGCCCCTTCTACTCCAAGCTTTTCTAAAGGCCGCAGCGCGACGTCCCTTGCTTGCCCCGACCAGCCCTGACCCTTGAGCCCCGGCGACGGCGGCTCCGAATGCGATGACAGACGGCCACCGTCGCGTCCTCCGCTGATCAGGAAGGAATGGCTTCGCCATATTTTTCTTTGTTCGAGACGCTACCGCGTCCGTATTATTGGCTCTGGCTCACCAAATGCGATGAAATACTGTCAAGAAAACAATAGAATATACTCGAAAAAGGGGAGGGGGTATAAGTATAGGTGCAGATGGGGATTGGCCCCGGAAGCATCGTTTGGAGTAAAGGCTATGAATATCGGTGAGTTTAACCTTAACAAGGGCCGCATCATCGGATGGATTGCCACCCGCGCAATCGACCTGCCCAAGCTGGCCTTGCGCCCGGTGGAAAGCGAAAACGAACTGGCCCCGGCTTATGAGATCATCGCGCCCAATGTCGGGGGCCGTGTCGTTCAGGTCGGCGCGCTTTGGGAAGCCGTCGCCAAGAAAACCGGCGAGGTTTTCCTGCAAGGCCATGTTGATGACCCGTCGATGCCCGAAGCCCTGCCCATCGCGCTTTTCGGCTCGGTGGAGGAAGGCTATCGGGTGGCATGGCGCAGGCAGGAGCGCGACGATTTCGGCCCCGCCATTCGCACCCCCCGCGACAATGCGCCTTCCGGCAACCGTGGCGATGACTACGGTTTCGGTGACAGCACCGCCGATGGAAGCGGCGGACTGTCCAGCCAAGGGGCCGCATCCGATTTTGACGACGAGGTGAGAGTCTAGGAACCGGACCAAGACGGGCCGGGGGAGCGCAGCAACGCTTCCCCGGACCCTAACCGATCATCCTGCCATCAGGAGTCAGACCCATGACGAAGAAGTCAGCTAAGAAGGCCGTTAGCACATTTGCCGACCTGCCGGAACTTATCGCGGAGGAAACCGCAACCCCCGCTTTTGAAGCATCCTTTGGCGATCCGTTGCCGCTGTCCATCATCGAACACGGCGACGAACCGGGCGAACATGAGATGCCCGAACCGTTCACCGCGCAGAAGGTTTGCGGCGAACTTATCACGTCGCTTTATTGCCTCTTGACGGACACGCGGCTTGACCCGCTCGCCCCGGATATTGCTTGGGGTATCGTCAACAGCTTCCATTTTGTCGCTGGAACGGTGGAGCGCCGGGAGGATCGCCTAGCCGACAAAATCCGCGATATGACGCGGTGCATGGAACCGGGCGAGGTATTCAACAAAGACCTTGAGGATACCCAGCTTCAATGCCGCTCGCTTGCGGAACAGCGCGCCGCCATCGAAACGATGCGCGACTATGCCGCCGCCATGTATCGCGCTTGCTGGCGTCGCGCATGGGCACCGACCAAGGGCAGCAAGGCGTCATCCGTCACCACCGCAAGCTATATCAATGCGCTGGATTTCTTGCAGGAACGCGCCCTTGCCAAGCGCGAGAAGCACCAGCCGCAAGGCCCCGTCGTCATCTTTTCCGGCCCCGCCATCTGGGACGAATGGGAACCGCTTTGGGCGAAGCTGACAGAGATCAAGGCCCGCGTTCCGCATATGACGCTTGTTACCACCGGGCAGCGGAAAGGGGCGGACGCCATCGCGGCGGCATGGGCAGCGCGGGAAGGCGTCCCCGTTGTCGCTTATGGCCTCTATGGAGGCGGGCGCAAGGCTCCCTATCAGCGAAACCGCAAGATGGGCGAGCTTGAGCCGGTGGAAGCCGTCCTTTGCGAAGGGTCCGGCATCCAAGCCAATCTCTATCAGACCATGCGGAAACAAGGCGTTCCCATCCATGCTTTCCGCAAGCCCAAGGATGCCCCCGCATCCCGCAAGCCGCAGAACGGCGAGGGGGACACGTTCAGGCAAGCACGGCGCAGCGCCTGAAACCAAACGGCGCGGCGCTTCCCCCAGCGCCGCGCTACCCATCACACGAGACCCGCCAAGGCTGGCGCGCATCCCCGCGCGCTGGCCTTTTGTCGTGCCCCCGGCCGCCGCCGCGCCTGACGGCGCGGCGGCGGGAAGAACCAAAAGGGGAAGGGCCGACAGGTTCACGCCCCCACCGAAGGGCCGAGCGCCCCACCGTCATCCCCCTTTGCGGGCCTTGGCGCGGCTGGCGCTTTCCCCGAATGGGAAGCATCGGAGGCACCCGACGCCCCCTTGAGCGCAGCCAGCGCGGCAGCGCCGCCCAACCGCAACACATGGCCCAGCACGTCCCGGAACTCGCGTTCCGTCAATTGCTCGACCGGCAGCGCCGTCACCATTGCCGCATAGCGATCGCGTAGCCGCTTGCGTAGCGCAGCCTTCTCGACCGCAATCCTCTTCTCGCGATCTTCCAGATCAGCGAGCCTATCGCGTTCAGACATTTTAGGCATGACCAGTTTCCTTCTCAGGCTGGCCCGCTCGTCACGCGATCCTTGTCGCACAGGCGCACCCGCGCCACAAGCGACCCCACCGCATAGCGCGACCTATCTCCCCACATCGACCACCACCGCAATGGGTGCGCCCGGCAGCGGTAGGGATGACGCAGCAACTCCGTTGCTGCGGGCAAGCGACGCACGCGCTTCGCGGTTTGTAATGCACCGTACGCACGGGTGCTGTGGCCTGAAACTGCCCTATAATCAATGGTTTCCGTTGGCAGACGCGTCAGCCAGATTTCACGTTATTTGGCTGACGCGTCTGCCGCCTCAGTACTATTGCCCGAAAAAGCCCCGCAATTCCGCCGTTTCCGGCTGGCAGACACGTCCGCCACGCTGATTTTATTGTGATCGTCGCTTGTCTGCGCTATAGTTGCTGTGCGTCGTGACCTCCTTGTCGAAGCTCCAGTCGGAGCATCACCTTGGCAAGGGTCACAATCCGGATCGACGATGCCCTTTACGAGCGGCTGCAGCGCCGTGCCCGTAAAGTCGGCGTCAGCGTCGCCGAACTCCTCCGCCCCGCGATCGACCAGACCGCCGATCCCCGCGGCGGCTACGTCTACACGACGCAGGACGAAATCCTCTCCTGCGTCCTGCAGACGCTCTCTATCCTCGCGGCATCGGTGCGACGCCGGTCGCCCGAGACGCTCGAACAGGGCATGGCCGACGCCAGGGCGCTGCTCCTCGAAAAGGGGCTGCTCTCACCGGACGAACAGCCATGACCCGGCGCGCGGATCCCCACCTCGCGGACACATGCCCGGCCTCGCGTTCCCCCTCGGCGGGCTTCCCGTCCGGCCGCGCGATTGCCTGCGATTATTCCCTGCCGGTCAGGGCCATCCCAAATCCGGGGGCATGCCGTAGCGCACCGCCAGCCGTTCGGGGGAGGGGCCGGCCATGAGCATCTTCCGCAACGACACGTTGGGGAGCTGGACGCGGGGCGGGCAGGCGATCGTCCACAATGTCCGCATGACCACCCAGGTCTTTTTCCAGACCGTGCTGGCCGGGCTGATCCTCTGGTTGATGGGGACCTGCTGGTATGCGTTCGAAAAGTCGACCGACTATCAGCGCTTCGTCCTCGCCAAGCTGGTGGAGGCGACCATCAAGGCGGATGCGGCGCCGGGGACCAATGACCCGGTGCTGTTCCGCACCCCCGACGGGCGCCAATACTGGACCTCGGCCGACACCCTCGCCGACTCCGGTGTCGCGAAGCAGGCGCTCCACAAACTCGAAAAGGACCTCATCCACGGGGCGGCCATTGCCGGTGTGGTCGCCCTCTTCGGACTGGTCAGTGCCTGGTTCTATTTTACCAGAACTGGGAAGGGGCTCGGCTCCAACGAATATCTGCGCGGCGCCCGCTTCGGGACGGCCTCGGAAGTGCGGCGCGCGCTCCGGGGGCAGAAGAAGGGGGCGCTCACAATCGGCGGCGTCGCCGTGCCGGAAGCCTTCGAGCCCGAACATATCCTGCTGGTCGGCGCTCCAGGAACGGGCAAGACCAACCTCATCACCACCATGCTCGAAGGCATCCGCAAGCAGGGTAAGCGGGCGATCGTCTATGACACGGCCGGGAGCTTCGTTGAGAAATTCTATCGCCCCGGCAGGGACATCCTGCTCAACCCGCTCGACAAGCGCACCGACATCTGGAGTCCCTGGGTCGATGTTCCGCGGGAGTATCATTACGACCAGATCGCGGAATCTACGATCCCCGACAAACATGGCGATCCGTTCTGGAGCAAGGCCGCGCGCGGCACGCTGGTCGCCGTCCTGCGCAAGCTCGCGCGGCAGAAGCACACGCTCATCTCGGTCCTGCTTGATCGGGTGCTGCGTTCCCCGCTCGCCGATCTTGCCGCCTATGTGAAGGGCACCGATGCCGCCGCTTTCATCTCCGCCGAGGGAGAGCGCACCTCGGCCGGCGTCCA
Organism: Sphingobium sp. MI1205; assembly: GCF_001563285.1. NCBI lineage: Bacteria > Pseudomonadati > Pseudomonadota > Alphaproteobacteria > Sphingomonadales > Sphingobiaceae > Sphingobium > Sphingobium sp. MI1205. Next base: position 1,866,871 of record NZ_CP005188.1, on the reverse strand, counting down.
GGCCGAGCTTGCCTCGGTCATGCGCAGCTTCGCCTATCTCGACGATACCGAGGACGGCTTCTCGATCCGGCGTTGGGTCGAGGACGAGAAGGACGACAGCTGGCTGTTCGTCACCGTCAAGGCCGACCAGCTTCCTTCGCTGCGCCCCCTGATCACGGTCTGGCTCGACATCGCGATCAGCGCGATCATGAGCCTCACGCCCGACCGCGACCGGCGGCTCTATTGCGTCATTGACGAATTGCCGACGCTCCAGAAGCTCCCCAGCCTATCCGACTTCCTCGCCCGTGCGCGCAAATATGGCGGCTGCGGCATATTGGGGTTCCAGTCCTATCCCCAGCTGACCGCGACCTACGGCAAGGAGGATGCGGCGGCCATCACCGGCTACTGCTCGACCTGGGTCGCGCTCCGGGCGAACGATAGCGACACCTCGGAACTTATCTCCAAAAACCTTGGCCGGGTCGAGCAGGTCGAAGCCAACGAGGGGATGAGCTACGGCGTCAATGACATGCGCGACGGGGTGAACCTCAGTCGCATGCAGGTGACCCGCCCGCTGGTTCTGGACACCGAGGTCACCCATCTGCCGAACCTTTCGGGTTTCCTCCGTTTCGGGCGCAATCTCCCCGTCGTCCGTTTCACCGATCGCTTCAATCCGCTGCCTTCGATCGCGGCCGCGTTCGTTGAACGCACCGAGCCCCCCAAAAGGCTGCCGCTCGGCAAGGCCATCATCTCCCAGGCGTGGGCAGAGCGCCGCGCGCGCCAGGCGCGGGAGGAGGCCGCGAGGCGAGGGCAGGGTCCGGGACATCCGGACACGCCGCCGTCTCCCGGAACGGGGCAAGGCGATCTTTTTACCGGCGAGGCCAATCCCCCGCCGGCGCGGGAGCCGACCCAGGAGCCGCCCAGCCTGCCGGATCCCCAGGACGCCGTGCCGCAGGATGAGGTGTTCGGACCCACCGACCACAGCGATTCCGGCATGACGGACGAGGGAGCGCCGATCGACGATCATCCCGACGAGGAGAACAGGGTTGCCACCCCCATCCCCTTGTTGGGGGCGACGCGCGGCACGATCCGTGTGCGGCTCGACAGCCATGGCCGTTCCGAAGGCCCGCGTGAGAAGGCGAAGCCGGCATGATCCATCCTCGCCGCCTCAAGGGGACACCCGCCAATATCGGCCGCTACTATACAATCGGCGACTATTATACCAAGGGCGGCAACGAACCCTCCGAATGGGGCGGCAAGCTCGCCGCCAGCCTCGGCCTGTCCGGGCCTGTCGACCCCAAGCAGTTCGAGGAACTGCTCGCCGGCAAGGTCGGCGACCAGCAGCTCGGTCGCCGGCGCAAGGAAGGCATCCAGCATCATCCCGGCTGGGATTTCACGATCAGCGCGCCCAAGTCGATCTCGATCCTGGCGCTGGTCACGGGCGACGAGCGCATCCTTGCCGCGCACGAGCGGGCGGTCGGGGTTGCGCTTGCCTATGCCGAGGAACATGCCGAGCTGCGCCGCCGGGTGGACGGCGAGATCGTCCACGAGACGACGGGCCGGCTGCTGTTCGCGCGTTTCACCGAATATGCCAGCCGCGAGCACGACCCGCAGCTCCATACCCATGTCGTCATTCTCAACATGACCAACCATCTCAATGGCGACCGCATGTCGAGTCTCGAGACGCGCTCGATGTATGCCGAGCAGCTCGTCATGGGTCAGATCTATCGCAACGAGATTGCCCGCGACGTGCGCGCGCTGGGGCATGAGATCGTGTTCGATCCGCGTAAGGGGCTGTTCGAGGTCGAAGGCATGCCCGGCCAGCTTATCCGTGACTATTCGCAGCGCGCCGAGCAGATCAACGAGCATGCCGCGGAGCACGGGCTTGAGGGACAGGCCCAGCGCCGGATCTCCTTCTTCGCGACCCGAAAGGCCAAGGAGACGATCGGCCTCGATGACCTGCGCGAGCAATGGCGCGTGCGTGCTGAACCCTATCGTGAAGATCTCGACAGGCTCCAGGCCGCGGCGCAGGAGCGGGGTGAACGAACCATCGAGACCGATCCGCGCGTTGCCCGCCGCGCCGCTCTGTTCGGCATCCGCCAGAATGAAACGCGCGAGGCGGTCAACAATATAGGCCGTCTCTATCGCACCGCGCTCGCATCGCATGTCGGTGAGGTCCGCCTGGGCGACGTGCGGCCGCTCTACGATGCGCAGGAGAACAAGGGCAAGCTGCTGGTCACGGTGCGCCAGACCGGCGACCAGCCGCTTCCGCGCGGCCGGACATCGCGCCGGACCGCCAAACTCGAACTCGCCCTGTCCGAGCATCTGTCGCTGGCCATGGGCGATGCGAAGCCGGTTGCCACCCGTGAACGGCTGGAAGAGGCTGCGACGGCCGCCAGGCTGAAGCCCGAACAGACCGCGGCGCTGATCGCCATCGGCAGCGGCACAAACCGGGCGGTCGGCGTGCATGGTGTCGGCGGCGCAGGCAAATCCACCCTGGTCGCCGCGTTGGTCGATGCGACCCGCGACGACTATACCACCGTGGCGCTCGCACCGACCTCTTCGGCGGCGGCGGAACTCGGGCACAAGGCGGGCATCGAATCCCGCACGCTCGCCTCGCTGCTCGCGAGCGGCGGTTATGGCATTACCGACAGGCATATTCTCGCGCTCGACGAGGCGGGCCAGCTCGGCAACCGCCAGGCGCTGCGCGTGCTGGAGATCAGCCGCGCGACCGGCGCGCGTCTCATATTCCTCGGCGACAATAAGCAGACGGGCGCGATCGAGCAGGGCAAGGCCTATTGGCTGCTCCAGCAACTCGGGCTGCCGACTAGCCAGCTCAAGGAGTCGCGGCGCCACCTGACCGACGCGACGCAGGAGGCCGCGGACATGGCGCGCAAGGGCGACTATGCCGCGTCGCTCGCCGCGCTGGATCGCGTGACCACCGGCGACACCGCGGAGAACCTCGCCAAGGCGATGGTCGCCGATTGGACCCGGCTCAAACCGGAGATACGGGGCGAAACCAATATCCTCGTCCTCGACAACGCGACCCGTCTGATCGTCAACAGCCATATCCGCGAAGTCCTGAAACGCGAGGGCACCGTCGCGGCCGAAGACCATCGGCTCGAAGTGCTGACCCCGTCCGGCCTGACCGACCAGGAAAAGCAGATGGCGCGCTTCTACAGCGCGGGCCAGGTGCTCAAGTTCACGCGCGACAATCCCAGGCTGGGGATCGCACGCGACGCCGACTATCGCGTCGTCGGGGTCGGCCGGAACAATCATGGCCGCCAGGTCGTGCGCCTGGTCGACGAGCATGGCCGCCAGATCGAATGGCGTCCGGGCCTCGGCAAGGCGGCGCATGTCAATGTGTTCCTGCCTGAGAAGCGCGACCTTGCCCAGGGCGACCGCATCCAGTGGCGGCTGGTCAACAAGGAACTCGAGGTCAAGAATGCCGAACGCGGCACCGTTCTGGCGCTCGAGGGCAATATCGCGACGATCAGATGGGACCGCGGCGAGCGCGTCCAGCAGGTCGATCTCTCGGTCCACCGGACCTGGGATCATGGGTATTCGGAAACCGTCTATTCGTCGCAGTCCAAGACCTATGACCGCGTCTATGCGCTGGCGCCTGTGGAATCCGGCCTCGTCAACGGTCAGAACTATTACACCGCCATCACTCGCGCCGCCTATGGCGTGAAGCTCTGGACCGAGAGCCAGCAACGTCTCGCGGAAAAGCTCGCCTCGCGATCGGGCGAGAAGACCTCGTCGCTCGAAGGGCTCGGCCGGATCAGGGCCGACAGCCACAAGATGCGGGGACTTCGCCACAAGGACCGGCACGACCGCTCCCGCGAGGAGAATGCCCGCGAGCGCGCCGCCCGTAATGCCGAGCGGGAGCAGCGCGAGCGGAAACGGCAGGGCCGCTCCGAACCCCGCCCGAACAGTCTTGCCGAGATCCTCGCCGGCCGCGCGCAGGAGGCTGCCTCGCTGGTCGACCGCTTCCTGCGCGGCACGATCGAACGGGACCGTCAGCACGCGCCGGCGGAGCCCGATCGCGCGGGTACGCGCGAGCCTGTCCACCAACCAGAACCCCAATCCCAACCTCAGCCGCAGCACGATCATGGCGATCGTGGCGGCGGGCATGACCGATAGGAGAAGATGATGGAACTTTTGCTGATGGCGATCGCCTGCGCCGCCCTCGTTGCCCTGCTATACCGCCATTATCGCGTTCCGATCCGTCATCGCTGGCGACGCCGACAGGCTCGAACGATGTGCGAGCAGCTGCGCGGACCGGATCGCGATCAGCCCGCCGTCTTGCACTATGCCCGGCTGCGCGCGATGGATCCGCTGGCGTTCGAGGAATTACTGCTCGAAGCCTTCGAGCAGCGCGGGCACCGCGTCATCCGTAATCGCCGCTATACCGGGGACGGCGGCGTCGACGGGGAGGTCATCATCGATGGCCGGCGCTGGCTGATCCAGGCGAAGCGGTATCGCGATGCGATCAAGCCTGAACATGTGCGTGAGTTCGCCATGCTTTGCGCTGCGCGGCGGCGGCGCGGCATGTTCATCCACACCGGTCGCACCGGCGGGATGAGCCGCACGATCTGTTCGAGCGCCGATGGCATCGAAATCGTCTCCGGGCAGCGATTGCTTGCGCTGCTGACCGGCGCTCCGTTCGAGCCGGATGGTCTGCCGTCTCGCGATCTTCTTCGACGTGGCCCCTCCGATTTTCGTGATCGGATAGTGCAATGAGGGCGTGTCGATCAATGATTTTCCAGGCCTCGGTAGCGGGAAGGGCGCTCACCAGTATAGCGATCCTGTCCGTCATACTGACGCCGGCTCCTGTGCTGGCGAAGCAAGCTGCACCTGGTGAGGTCGCCGAAATCGCCCGTTGCATCCGCGTCGCCGCGCGGGGGCGTGCCTGGCTTGAAAAGACGCTTTGGGGCTTGCGGACACAGGAGGCTGGCTGGCTGGGCGCGGAGATCGCGAATACCAACGGCACCCACGATCTCGGGCCGCTTCAGATCAACAGTAGCTGGGTGCCGAAAATGTCCCGACTGCTCGAACGACCCCAGGAGCAGATCCGTCATTGGCTGCGCTACGATCCCTGTTTTAATGTCGAGGCGGCACGCTGGATATTCCTGTCCGGGCTGGAAGCGACCGGAGACTATTGGAAAGCGGTTGGCGTCTATCATAGCCCAACCGAGGCGAGGCAGGTCGCCTATGCGAAGAAGGTCGCAAGCCACATGCGTCGGCGGTTTGGCCCGGACGTGTTTGCGGCAAGCCGCGGGAACCTGGTGAGGTAGTTTTGGGCGATGAATACAAGCGGTTGAATAGCTTTCAACGCTGGACTCCAAGGCTGGGCAGGCAGCCCGTTCGCTGCATCTGCCCTCCGAGGTCATCCCTTTTCAGCGAACACTGGGATCGTACCTAAGATCGTGCGCTGGCCACCTGCGCTTTGCAGCTTCCGCCCCAATTCAGCGATGCGTCGTTCGCCGTCCTCTTACGTCAGTGTACTCCTTCGATGGGGCTGGCGGACTTGCACAGCTTGGCAGGCTTGGTGGACGGCCTGCGATCTGCTGATCGGTGAAACTGACGACAGGCAGGCAATGGCGCGATAGGGTGAGTATTACGCCCGCGCCCGCAGTTCGTCGATCATGCATTTGTGTTGCCCATAACCTGCTCTCGATCTTGGGCCATCCGGCCGGAGCTGATCCGGTCAATCTGATGATCGAGCCGAAGTCCATCGATACACTCAGGAGCCTTACGTAGTGACGTTGCCAGTCGGCGCGGTGATGGTGACCACAAAAGAGGTGGCTGGGTGAAACCTTGAGGCGGCCTCTGGCACCTTACGCAAGCTGGAGATGAGCTATGTCCAAGCCGATGATTTTGTGGTTCGAAGACATCGGTATCGCTGATGTGCAGGCCGTAGGCGGCAAGAACGCGTCTTTAGGCGAGATGACCGCGGCCCTCGCTCAGAAGGGCGTGAAGGTGCCCTCTGGCTTTGCCACCACTGCGGACGCTTACAGGGCGTTCATTCACGACAATGAGCTTGCACCCCGCATTACGGAACATCTCTCCGCCTTCCACTCCGGCGGATGCACCCTTCAGGAAGCGGGGCAGGCTATAAGGAGTCTGTTTCTGGAAGCGGAAATGCCCTCCCATATCGCCGAGGAGATTGTGTCCGCTTATGCGGAACTTGGCCGGCGTACCGGCACAGAGCGTCCCGCCGTTGCCGTGCGCAGCAGCGCGACCGCCGAAGATCTGCCGGATGCGAGCTTCGCGGGCCAGCAGGAAACCTTCCTCAATGTCCGGGGCCGGGCCGCACTTCTGGCGGCCTGTCGTCGATGCTTCGCCTCGCTGTTCACCGATCGCGCGATCAGTTACCGCGATGCGAAAGGCTTCGATCATCTCGAGGTTGCGCTGTCGATCGGCATTCAGCAGATGGTCCGCTCGGACCTGTGCGGATCGGGCGTCATGTTCTCGATCGATACCGAAACTGGCTTTCCAAATGCTATCGTCATCAGCGCCGCCTGGGGGCTGGGCGAGACCGTCGTCCAGGGGAGCGTAAACCCGGACAGATATGTCGTATTCAAACCGCTTCTCGCGCAGCCGGGGACCGAACCGATCATCGACAAGGAGTTGGGCGGTAAGGCGTTCCGCATGGTCTATGGGGAAGGCGGAAGCCACCGTACGAGGATCGTCGAGACAACCGAGCAGGAGCGTCAGAGCTTCGTTCTCGATAACAGCGATATCGTCCAGCTCGCGCGGTGGGCCGTGGCAATCGAGGACCATTACCAGCGTCCCATGGACATGGAATGGGCGAAGGACGGCGAGACTGGTGAACTCTACATCGTCCAGGCGCGTCCCGAAACGGTTCAGGCCCAGGCCAGCACTTCGACATTCCGGCATTACCGCCTCAAGGAGAAAGGCGACCCGCTATTGACGGGCGCGGCGGTGGGAACAGCCATCGCTGCTGGCAAGGCTTGTGTCATCCGGACCGCCGCCGACATCGCCCAGTTCCGGGACGGGTCTATTCTCATCACTGAGACGACTGACCCCGATTGGGTTCCGGTCATGAAACGCGCGGCGGGGATCGTGACCAATCATGGCGGCACCACCAGCCACGCTGCCATCGTCAGCCGCGAACTCGGTGTTCCCGCAATCGTCGGCACCGGAAACGCGACCGAGATCATTGCCGAGAACAGCGAGATCACGATCAGCTGCGCTGACGGTGACGTCGGAACAATCTACGCCAGCATACTCGATTTTTCCGTGACGGACGTGGATATCGGCTCCCTGCCGGCCACCCGGACGGACATCATGGTCAATATCGCGAACCCGGCGGCGGCATTCCAGTGGTGGCGGCTTCCTGCCCGAGGGGTCGGCCTTGCGCGCATGGAGTTCATCATCAACGCGCATATCAAGGTGCATCCGATGGCACTGGTTCACCCGGATCGCGTGAGCGCTGAAGCTCAACGGCAAATACGCGATCTGACCAAGGGGTATTCCGACCCATCGGAGTTTTTTGTCGATGTCCTCGCGCGCGGCATCGCGAAGCTTGCAAGTCCCTATTACCCGCACCCCGCCATCGTGCGCCTGAGCGATTTCAAAACGAACGAATATGCGCACCTTGTGGGCGGCGACGCCTTCGAGCCGGATGAGGAGAATCCGATGCTCGGCTTCCGCGGCGCCTCGCGCTATTACGATGAACGGTATCGCGAAGGCTTCGCTCTCGAATGCCGCGCGCTCAAGCGGGTCCGGGAGGAACTGGGCTTCTCGAACGTCATCGTCATGGTCCCCTTCTGCCGCACGCCGGCCGAGGCGGATCGCGTGCTCGAAGCGATGGCCGAGAACGGTTTGCGCCGCGGGGAGAATGGGCTGCAAATCTACATGATGTGCGAGATACCCTCGAACGTCATTCTCGCCGAGCAGTTCGCTACGCGCTTCGACGGATTTTCCATCGGCTCCAACGACCTCACCCAGCTTGTGTTGGGTGTCGACCGCGATTCCGGGATTCTGGCCAATCTCTTCGATGAAAGAGACGAAGCCGTCACCCGCATGATCTCGGAAGCCATTCGCAAGGCGCACGCGGCGGGCATCAAGATCGGCATATGCGGCCAGGGGCCGAGCAACCATCCGGACTTTGCGGCGTTCCTGATTTCGGAGGGTATCGATTCCATGTCGCTCAATCCCGACAGCTTCGTGCGAACGATCAAGGCCGTCGCGGAGGCGGAGGGACAATCGGGCTGAGCGCCGGGTGAAATGACACTGATGCGAGGTACAGGAAATTGCGTCTACCGGTGCTGATCCGCCTGGGTTCACCCGCATATTGTCGCGCAATCGCGAGCTCGGGAAGGTTACCCGAGAACGTCGTCTGAGTCCGGCGGCATTCGTAAAAGCCCTAATGGCCCCATCCTGGAACCGCCGATAGCCTTTGAGTGCTGGCTGGAATCGGGGAACAGGGTCCGGCCAGATGACGTTGAGGTAGTGTGCGGGATGTTCTGCAAAATCCATTGAGGATTTGAGCGGCCATGGCAGGCTGGTGATGTTCAAAGTCGCCAACCCCAATGGAGCCCCACCATGACCAGGAATGAGAATAGACCATCGATAGCGGCCGTCAAAGATTTGATGGGCGCGAACCGCGACGCCTTGCGGGAGATCGTGCAGGATTTGCTGCAGGAGATGCTGGAAGGTGAGATGACCGATGTCCTTGGCGCCTCGAAGAGCGAACGCATTGACGGCCGTGTTGGCTATCGATCCGGACATTACAATCGGACGCTGATCACGCGGGTGGGCAAGCTGGAGCTGCGGGTGCCGCAGGATCGCGACGGCCGTTTCTCGACCGAGCTGTTTGAGCGCTATCAGCGCTCGGAGCAGGCGCTCGTGGCATCGTTAGCCGAGATGTACGTCCAGGGTGTGTCGACCCGGAAGGTGAAGGCTATCACCGAAGAGCTTTGCGGCCACAGCTTCTCCGCCTCGACCATCTCAGCGATCAACAAGCGACTGGACGAGAGCCTGACAGCCTTTGCCCGACGTCGGCTGGACGAGCCGTTCGCCTACCTCATCATCGATGCCAAATATGAGAAAGTCCGCCAGGCAGGCGTGGTGCGCTCCTGCGCCGTACTCGTCGCACTGGGTGTGGACTGGGAAGGCCGGCGCCAGATTCTGGCTGTAGAGCTCGCCAACCGCGAGAGCCGCTCTTCGTGGAAGGACTTTCTCGTCGGCCTCAAGGAGCGCGGCCTCCACGGTGTCGAATATATCGTTGCCGATGACCATGCGGGTTTACGAGCCGCTGTTCGTGAAGTGTTGCCAGATGCCTGGTTCCAGCGCTGTTACGTGCACTTTTTAAGAAATGCTCTCGACCATCTGCCGCGTAAAGCTGATGACGACTGCCTGCAGGAGCTGCGTTGGATCTACGATCGTCGCGAACTATCAGAGGCCAAAAGCGATCTGGCTGCCTGGCTGAGAAAATGGTCGCCACGATACCCCAAGCTCACCAGCTGGGCGGAAGAAACCATCGAGGAGACGTTCACCTTCTACCGGCTTCCGCGGCAGCATCATAAACATATGAAGAGCACCAATATGCTCGAGCGCTTTAACGAAGAAATCAAACGCAGGACGATCGTCCTGCGTATCTTCCCCAATGAAGACAGCTGTTTGCGCCTCATACGCTCGCTTGCTGTCGAGACCCACGAAAACTGGCTCGAAGCCAACCGCTATCTCAACATGAACGACCTTAAGGAGATGAAGAAAGCCGATCTACGTCAAGCCGCCTAGCCAGCATGCCCGCCGCTATTTGCAGAACTTGACGCACACAACCGACGTTGATAGCAACAGTCGGAATGAGCGCCGCCGGTAGCGGGGAGACGGACGGCAACAGGAGGTTTTCCTATGTCTGCCGTATCTGCCTTTCCATCCTTCTCCCAGCCCCGAATGTCCGCGAAGACATCCGGCGTCGTCGCGTGCATCGATTGCACCGATCGCAACGCGTGGATCTATCCACACGCTCTTGCTCTGGCTTCAACGCTCGACGTTCCGGTAACGCTGCTTCAGGTCTTGGACAGAGACGCGTCGCCCGACGCACGGCCTGACCCCATCGAGTGCAATCTTCGTCGCCGCGAGGCCATGCGGGTGCTCGATCGTTGTGCTGCGACGATCGAACCGTCCTCATCTCAAACGACCATTGAGCTCGCAGAAGGACCGGCGGCGGAGGAAATCTGCCGGTACGTGCGGGAGTGTGACGAAGGGATGGTCGTGCTGGGCAGGCGCGGACGAAAGGAAGCCGGCCGCGACGGCGTCGGGGGCACAGTCCACAAGGTGCTGTCCCAGGCACCAGGCCCTGTCCTGCTTGTTCCGGTGGAAGCGCCCGTCCCGGGTTCGGCCTATCGACGGATCGTGGTGCCGCTCGATGGCTCGCGCTGGGCCGAAAGCGTGCTGCCCCTTGCGGTGCGCCTCGCGAAGGCAGCCGACGCTGAGCTGCTGCTCGTTCATGTCGTCCCCACGCCCGAAATGATCCAGGCGCGACCCCTGGAAACCGAAGACGAGACGCTGCGCGAAAACCTGATCGAACGCAACGAGCAGGCCGCGCGCAGCTATCTGGATCGGACCAGGTCCAATCTTTCGGCGATGGGCCTTCGCGCTCGCGCGATTGTCATCCGTGGCGGCGACGTTCGCGACACGCTTTGCGCGTTGATCGATCGCGAAGCGGCTGATCTCGCGGTGATGTCCGCACGCGGGCACGGGCATCAGCATGTCAGGGACGTCCCGTACGGAACGGTTGCCTCCTATCTGATGGCCCATTGCAGTGTCCCGATGCTCGTCCTGCCTTCGGCGAGTCGCAAGGCGCAAATGACTTCGCCTGCCGCCAGCCAGAGCGTGAGATTGCCAACGGCCATTCAGGTCTGATTGATGGCCGATTATGAGGAGCGCGATCCGCTCGCCGGGGCGGCGGAGGAGGTCGCCGACCGTCATCGCCTGACAGGACTGCTCGGCAAGTCGGTGCCGCTGCCCGCATGGGCGCATCTCGAGGAGATGAAGACCTGGCTGAGGCAGGCCCGACAGGCGGCCGCCAAGGCCGACAAGCGCGCAGGCGCCGCGGCTGAATGGCTGCTCGACAACGATTATCAGATACAACGCGCCATCCTGCAGATCCGCGAGGATCTTCCCGGAGAGTTCTACGCGAAACTTCCGGCGATCTCCGGGGACGGGCTCGGTCGCCCTCGCGTGCATCAGCTTGCCCATGCCTTGCTGCAGGCTTCTCACCTGCAGGTCTCGCTGAATGGCGCGGTGCTGTTCGTAGAGCAATATCAAAAGAAGATGCCGCTCAGCATCGCCGAGACCTGGGCCTTCCCGACCATGCTGCGCATAGTCTGCCTGGAATTGCTCATCGGAGGTTTCAGCCACCTCTTCCCGGAGGTCGAGCCGCCCTTTGAGATCGTCGAGACGCCCGACACGGCGATGGTTGGTTTTGACGATACGGAATGCGTCGCGCGCGCAATCGCGAACCTTGGCGTGATCGCGACGATTCAATGGAACGACTTCTTCGATCGAACGAGCCAGGTCGAAGCCATCCTCCGGCGCGACCCGGCAGGCGTCTATCCACATATGGACTTCGATACGCGCGATCGATATCGCCATGCGGTCGAGCAGCTTGCCGACCAGTCGGGACTCCCGGAATGGGATGTCGCCGAGCGTGCCTTGCGCCAGTGCTATAGCAGCGACGAAGCGCCATCGGGCCATGTAGGCTTCTGGCTCATCGATATCGGACGGCCTGCCTTTGCCGACGCGATCGATCCTCGTCCATGGACGCCGGGCTCGATATTGCGACGCGCGCTGCGTTATCCAGGCCTGCTTTATGCAGCCGCCTTGCTGCTCGCGGGCCTTGCGGGCTTTGCTCTACCCGCAGCCTATCTGGTTTCCACCGGCGCCACCGCCGGATCCTGGCTTCTAGGGATCGCGCTCACCCTGCTACCCGCATCGATCCTGAGCATCACCTTCGTCAATTGGCTCGTGACCCACATCGTTCGGCCGAACGTACTCCCCAAGCTCGATTTCAAGGACGGCATCCCCGAAAGTTCGGCGACGGCAGTCGTGATGCCTGTCTTGGTCGCGCGATTGTCGGATATCGCGCCGCTGCTTCGGCGCCTGGAGGCACACCGCCTTTCCAATCCCGATGCCGCGCTCGAATTCGTGCTGCTCAGCGATTTCGCCGATGCGTCACAGGAAAGTGTCTCGGTCGATGCCGATATCGTTCGCGCGCTGACCAGCGGGATCGAGGAACTCAACGCGCGCTTTGCCAATGCCAAGGGACATGGGCCGTTCCATTTGCTGCATCGGCCACGACGGTTCAACGCGGCCCAGGGCTGCTGGATGGGCTGGGAGCGAAAGCGCGGAAAGCTTGAGCAGTTCAACGCCTTCATCCTGAACGGAGATGCGTCCCCCTTCAATGTGACCGTCGGTAGCATCGAACGGTTGCGGCGATGCCGTTTCGTGATGACGGCCGATGCCGATACCAGGTTGTCGGCCGGCATCGTCCGGCGACTGGTGGGGACGCTATCTCATCCCCTTAACCGCGCCCACTTCAACGCTGCGACCGGCGCGGTCGAACGAGGATATACGGTTCTTCAGCCGCGCGTTGAGCTGGCGCCGGAAGCGACCGGCCAATCCTTGTTTTCGCGCCTCTATGGCGGTGACACGACCATCGATATCTATTCGCGCGCCGTATCCGACGTCTATCAGGATCTGCTCGGCACAGGCGTCTACGTGGGCAAGGGCCTCTATGATGTGGCGGCCTTTCATCGGAGCCTCGAAGGGCGCGTTCCCGAGAATACACTTCTCAGCCATGACCTGTTCGAAGGACTGCACGGGCGAGCGGCGCTGGTCAGCGATGCGATCGTTTATGAGAGCTTCCCGACCAGCTATCTCGACTTCACCTGGCGCTGGCACAGATGGGTCCGTGGGGACTGGCAGATCCTGCCATGGCTCTTTCCCTTCGTGCCCGGCGGCGATGGCCGATGGCTGCGCAACCGGCTCGGCTGGTTCGATCGGCTGAAGATATTCGACAATTTGCGGCGCAGCATAATTCCAGCGAGTATTGTGGCGCTGCTGGTGGGTGGATGGTTTCTTCTCCATGGGCAGCCCTGGGTCTGGACCTTGCTTGCCGTCATCGCGCCCGGTGCATATCTCTTTACGGACCTCGTGACCGGCCTCGCGCAGGGCCGCCGCCGCGGCGTCATGCAGAACCTGCTGCGACGTCTGGCGGATCACGCGGGTCGCTGGTTTCTCGCTATCGTCTTTCTCGTCAGTGACGCGATGATAGCGCTGCATGCCATTGCCATCACCCTATGGCGTCTCCATTCGGGCCAAAGAAAGCTCGAATGGACGTCGGCCGCCCACATGGCGACGCGCAACGCGGCGCGACATCCGCGACTGGCGGCATGGCGTGACATGGCCGCCTCTCCGGTGTTCGCGCTGATCATCGGCGCGGGTCTGTTCCTTGCGGCGCCCGCTTCCCTGCCTGTCGCGGCTCCCCTGCTGCTGCTCTGGTTCATTGCGCCTGAGATCGCGATCCGGATCAGCCGTCCGATTGAGCCGGCAAAGGACACGCTGTCCGAAAACGATCGAAAGTTCCTGAGACTGATGGCGCGGCGCACCTGGCTCTTTTTCGAGACCTTTGTGCGCCCCGAGGACAACTGGCTGCCACCCGATAACTATCAGGAGCCGCCCGACGAGGAAATCGCGCACCGAACCTCGCCGACCAACATCGGAATGATGATGGTATCGGTCCTCACTGCCTGGCGCCTCGGACATATCGGCCTCAACGAGGTTGCGACACGGCTTCACAACACGCTCGATACGTTGGATCGCCTGGACCGCTACCGCGGCCATATTCTCAACTGGTACGAGACGAGAACGCTCGCGGCCCTGGAGCCCCGATATGTTTCGACCGTCGACAGCGGAAATCTCGCGGTCAGTCTGATCACCGTCGCGCGAGCCCTTCAGGAAGCCAGAAGCTTGCCACCGGTCGCCACGGATTTGTGGCGAGGGTTTGACGACAATATCGAGTTGCTCGCCGAAGCGATTGCGACGATCGACCTCGAAGCGGCCTCCGCCGCCGGCTCGATCCTTGAGGCTATGCGGGAAACCGCCCGCAGGATTGAGGAAGGGAGGCAAGACTGGGCCGAGAGGATCGACGATCTCCTGTCGATCGATCTTCCTCGCCTGCGCGAGCAGATTACCCTGATGGCCGAAAGCGTCGGCGAGGATGAAATCGCCTCCCTGCGGAATGTCCAAGCCTGGCTGGAGCGGCTCGAACATCATCTGTCCGGCATGCGGCGAGACCTTCGGCTGTTCTCGCCCTGGTGGGAGACGCTCGCGGCGCATCCGGCAGAGTGTTCGAACGTCGCGGCAAAAGTCGCCGACCTGTTGGCGAACGACCGGCTGCCGTCCACGCACGCGGGCGCCGCGGCAGCAATTGGCGTCCTCAATGCGGCGAGAGACCAGCTACCGGCGGAAAGCCGGCAATGGGCGCACGATCTCCAGGCGGCGATCGAGGAAGGCCAGGCGGCCCGGCAAGCGCTTCATGACCGCCTCGATGACCTCTCCAGTCGCGCTAACGCCGCCGCGCACGCCATGGACTTCTCGTTCCTGTTCGATGCCGGCAGCCGGCTCTTTCATATCGGCTACAATGTGAGCGCCGATCGAATAGATCCGCACCACTACGATCTGCTCGCCAGCGAAGCACGCCTCGCCAGCTTTTTCGCCATCGCGAAGGGCGACATAGAGCCTCTGCACTGGTTCCATCTCGGGCGGCCCATCACCAAGCAGCACGCAGGCCTGGCGTTGATATCGTGGAACGGCTCGATGTTCGAATATCTGATGCCGAACATCTTCCTGCAGAGCGATCCCCAAACCCTGCTCGGAATGAGTGACCGGACCGCGATTGCTATCCAGATCGCATTCGGGCGGTCACATGATATGCCTTGGGGTATTTCGGAGTCGTCCTTCGCATCGATGGGCGAGGACCGCGTCTACCGATATCACGCATTCGGCGTCCCTGCGCTCGGCCTCCAGCGAGGTCTGGGGCGCGATCTGGTTATCAGCCCCTATGCGACGGCGCTGGCGCTGACGATCCGGCCCGCGCTGGCGACGCGCAACCTTCAAACTCTGGCGGATCTTGGCCTCATCGGCCGATACGGATTTTTCGAAGCGGTCGACTTCACGCCCGAGCGGGCGCCTGACGGTGAACGCTTTGCCGTCGTGCGCTCCTACATGGCTCATCATCATGGCATGAGCCTTGCCGCGCTCGGAAACGCGTTGTGCGATGACATGCTCGTGCGCTGGTTCCACACCGATCCTCATATCCGCACCGTCGACCTGCTCCTTAACGAAAGGATTCCATGGGAGCTGCCGCCCGAGATCGCGCGGCTTGAGGTTCGTGAGCCACAGCCGGAACCCGACGAACTGATTCCGGGCCTTTACGGCTGGGCACCCACTCGGCGCCGTGGGGAGCACGCGTGGCAGATTCTCGGCAATGGCCGGCTTTCGAGCCGCATTCGGACAGACGGTGCAGGTGGGCTGAGCTGGAACCAGCATGCCCTGACCCGTGGGGACGCAGGTTTCTGGATCTATCTGCACGACCGGGATGCAGATGTTACCTGGTCGGCAACGGGCGGCCCCTTTTCTCGACCCGAAGACGCGCCGGAGGTGATCTTCCAAGCGCATCAGGTGGAGTTCCACCAGCGCGCCCACGGCTTGTCGGTCACGACAACGATCAATGTCGCCAATGCCGACGACCTGGAGATCCGGCGTGTCGCTCTTGTCAATGATAGCGATAAGCCCCGGACCATCGAAGTCACGGGCTACGCGCAGATCGTTCTGGCTCCGGCCCAGGACGCGGCGCGCCACCCTGCCTTCAGCAAGCTGTTCGTGGGGGCGGAAGCCTTGCCTGGCAATGACGGCCTGCTTTTCACGCGGCGGCCGCGCAGTTCGGCGGAACGTCCGCCCGTCCTGCTGACCCGTGTGATCGGGGATGAAGATGGCGTTACCCTGCTCGGTCTCGAAGCCGATCGCAGCGCTTTCATCGGACGATATGGGTGCCCCAGGCGGCCCGCATTGTTGACCGGGGAACTGCCTGGTGGCCCGCTCGGCTGGACGCTTGATCCGATCTGCGCGATCAGGATGACGGTGGAACTGCCTCCGCGCGCGCGACGTGAATTCGCCTTCGTCACCATTGCGGCTGGATCCCGGCAATCGGCCCTCGAACTTGCCGAGCGCTTTACCACCCTGCCGTCACTCGACTGGGCTGTGAGCGATACGGCAAGTGCGGCGGCGCGCGAGATGCACAAGCTGGGCCTGCAGCCGCACATCGTGCCGCAGGCGCAGGCGTTGCTGTCCACTCTTCTCACCAGAGCGGCAGAGCCGGGATCGGCCGGCGCGCGCACATTTCGGCGCGGGGACCTTTGGGCGCTCGGGATATCGGGCGACCATCCTATTTTGATGCTGCGTTCCGGAACCGCGGAGCAGCAGGACCTGCTTCGACAGCTTCTCTCCTTCCACAAGCTCATGCGGCAGCGTGGTATGCCGATCGACCTGGTGGTGACGCATGAAGGAACGTCGGGCTATATCGAGCCCGTCCGCGAGCGTCTTCTGGAAGTGCTGAAGGATGCCGGGCTACAGGATCGCCTTGGCACCCATGCCGGGATACACCTCGTCGGCATCGGTCCATCCGATGGCGAGCGGGCGGCGCTTCTCGATCAGGTTGCCCGCCTCATCCTTGACGAAGCCGGCGGCAGCCTAGTCGACCAGCTTGCGCGATACGACCAGCCGCCGCATCCGGGCCCGCTGTTCGCGCCGGTCGGGGCGAACTCCGGTACAATCATGACGGCGCCCGTACCGCGCCCGGCTGATCTGCAATTCGATAATGGGTGGGGAGGCTTCGATCCGGATACGGGCGACTATACTATCTATCTGGAACCCGGTGCGCCGACCCCTGCGCCCTGGGCCAACGTCCTCGCCAACGACGGCTTCGGGACGATCGTGACCGAGGGCGGTCTGGGCTTCACCTGGGCGATAAACAGTGGTGAAAACCGTCTCACGCCGTGGTTCAACGACCCTGTCGAAGATCCTCAAGGCGAACGCCTTTATCTGCGCGATGAGGAAAACGCACGGCTCTGGACGCCGACGCCGCTTCCGGCCGGTGGAGACACGGCATGCCGCATCGATCACGGCCCCGACCGTACGTCCTGGCACCGGCATAGCGAAGGCCTTGAACAGGAGCTCTCCGTCATCGTGCCGACGCACGACACCGTGAAGCTTGTCCGGCTTCGCTTGCGTAATCAGTTGCCGCGTCCGCGCCGGATCACGGCTACCTACTATGCCGAATGGCTGATGGGCGCTGTGCAAGGAGAACAGGCGCCCCTGCGCCGCTCATTCTATGATCCGATCTCGCACGCGATTCTCGGCCAAAATCCCTGGACCGACGAATTTGCCGACCGCATCTCCTTTCTTGCTTCGACACTTCCGGTCCACACGCTCACCACCTCACGCTACGATTTTCACGGCGATGACGCCGACCCCACCAGTCCCCTCGGACTTCTGAACTGGGATCTTGGTCACCGGCAGCATGCTGCCGGTGACGACTGCTGCGCCGCCCTGCAGGTCCATCTTGATATCCCGGCTGAAGGAACCGCAGAAGTTTGCTTTGTGCTGGGGCAGGGCGACGACCTGGATCACGCGCGTGACCTTGTCCGTCGCTGGCAGGACCCATCGGCCTTCGAGACCGCGGCGCGGGAGTGTGCCGGTTTCTGGAAGGACAGGCTGGACGCGGTGCAGGTCAAGACGCCCGATCCCGCCTTTGACCTGATGGTCAACCGGTGGCTGCCGCACCAGTCGCTCAGCGCCCGCATCCGCGCTCGCGCGGGCTTTTATCAGGCGAGCGGCGCTTTCGGTTTTCGCGACCAGCTGCAGGATGTTCTGGCACAGATCCATGCCGATCCGAATGCAACACGGCAGCATATCCTTGCCGCGGCTGCCCATCAGTTCGAGGAAGGCGACGTGCTGCATTGGTGGCATCCGCCATTGGATCGCGGCGTCCGCACGCGCTGCTCGGACGATCTGGTCTGGCTACCGTACGCCGTTGCTCATTATGTTGAGGCGACCGGAGACAAAACCATCCTGAGCGAGCTGGTTCCTTTTCTGCGGGCGCCCCCGCTCACGGCCGAAGAAACCGATCGCTATGCGCGTTTCGAGGTGAGTGACTACACGCAATCCCTGTTCGTTCATTGCGAGCGCGCGCTTTCCCACGCCTACCGCCTCGGGTCTCATGGCCTCCCGCTGATTGGTGCAGGGGACTGGAATGACGGCATGGATCGCGTGGGCAACCGGGGGCATGGCGAAAGCATATGGCTCGCCTGGTTTCTCATCGCGACCATCCGAAATTTCACGCGTCATTGTGTGGATGCGGACCGGAACGAGTTCCGCGACCATTGGAACGGCCGCGCAGAGACGCTTGCGGCCGCGGTGGAACGGTCGGGGTGGGATGGCGAATGGTATTTGCGCGCATTCGACGACGACGGCCGTCCATGGGGCGCGTCGGAAGAACAGGAATGCCGCATCGATTCCATCGCGCAGTCGTGGTCCGTATTGTCGGGTGCCGGCAAGGTCGAGCGTACCCGATCGGCGCTCGCTTCGGCCAGACGATATCTGGTTCGGGATGACGACAGTCTCGTGCGTCTGCTGGATCCGCCCTTTGACCGCACGCCGCGTGAGCCGGGTTATATCAAGGCCTATCCGCCGGGAATTCGCGAGAATGGAGGCCAGTATACCCACGCGGCAAGCTGGCTCGCGCTCGCGTTCGCGCGCACGGGGGATGGTGATGGGGCCAAGGCGCTCTTCGACCGAATCAATCCTATTCAGCATGCCGCGACGGCTCGCAGCGCCGCCCATTATCGAACCGAGCCTTATGTCGTGGCGGCTGACATTGCCGGCATGGAGCCCCACCTCGGCCGAGGTGGCTGGACCTGGTACACGGGTGCCGCAGCCTGGACATGGCGGTTGGCGGTAGAGGAGATTCTTGGCGTTCGGCTCGTGGGCGGCGAACTTCAGGTGCGCCCCGTCTTGCCCAGGGACTGGGAGAGCGTCGAATTGACCCTGCGGCGAGGCCGTGGGTCTATTCATGTGACGATCGAGACGGATGATACTCTGGAGAGCGAAGAACCGGTAATCGAGGTTGAAGGGACGCTCTGGGACGCACGCGGAATCCCGTTCCCCGAGAACGATCATACGCGGATAGTCGTCGTGCGGGTTGCGCAGCGAGCCTGAAGAGCAATCCAGGACCGGGGCCAACGTGTATCCGGTGCTTTACGTAGCGCCCAGTGCTTCAGGCTCGGCTACAGGAACACTTCTCAACACCTTGTTGCCGGGGAGCGACCGATGAGCACCATTGAAGAACTTAAGGCTGATCTTGCCAAGCTCCGGGACGAAGCCAAGGTCCAGGTGCATCTGGGCGCGATGGAAGCTCGCGAGGAGTGGGACGAGCTCGAAACCAAATGGCACCATTTCGTTGCAGAAGCTCGCCTTCAGGAGAGCGGCGGTAACATCAAGGCCGCGCTCCAGGTGCTCGCTGATGAACTTCGTTCGGCTTACCTGCGTCTGAAGAAGGCGCTATAAATCTGCACCGAACCCCAAGCCGATTTCGGTACCTACTGTTCTGAAGGAATCTCCGTGACTGACACAGCCGCCATAGAAGAGCGCCTGACAGAGCGACTGTCGGAACTTCGCGCTCGGCTGACGCGAGTGAATGCGGATCTGGCTGAGCCCCTTAATGCGGACTCATCGGAACAGGCCGTCGAAGTCGAAGATGATGCGGGTCTGGAAGCCGAGGCAAGCTTGATCGTGCGGGAGGCCGCTTCGATCGATCGTGCCCTGGAGCGAATTGCGAAGGGCACCTATGGCGAATGCGTTCGTTGTGGGTCGCAGATTGCACCGGCTCGGCTGGATGCACGGCCGGAGGCAGCATTGTGCATCGATTGCGCGCGCGCCGAACAATGATCGGCATCGCGACCTCACCGGATGGAGAATCCCTTCGGCTGGGGCGACATGCGCGGCCTGCATCATTCCCCGTCACAAATGGCGAACATCCAGGACGTCCATGACTTGCGTTGCGACCGTCTTGCGGTCATCCGCCGCGTTGACGCGGTGCCAGTCGATCTCACCCAGATCATAGCGAGTCTGCAATTCGACAACGGCGCCGTTGGCGTCGGAAGCGTCATGTGTCCGGGCGGATACCCTCGCCGTCAGCATATCGGGTGATGCGTCGAGCCATATCCCATCGAACCGCACATCTCGTCGCAGTGCGACCTGATGGATCTCCGTGCGCTCTTCAGGCTTCGCATGGACAGCGTCGGCCACCACCGAATGCCCGGCGTAAAGCATGTGTCCCGCCAGCCGTCTCAGCTCTGTGTAAATCGCTGCGTTCGCGGACAGGGTATATGCGTCTTTGGGAAGCGGCGATTCTGGCGGCACGCCGGCAAGTCGCTTCCGCAGCACATCGGATCTCAGAATACGCGCGCCTGGAACCTCGCCGAGGGAATGGCCGATCAGTTTCGCTATTGTGGACTTGCCGGATCCGGAAAGCCCGCCAATGGCGACGAGCCGCGCGGGCACCGGTTCGAGCACTGCGCGCGCCAGCGTCAGATAGGCGCTGGCCTTTTGGGTCAGAGCTTCGTCTGAACCATCGCTCGCCTGTGCGGCCGATGTATGGGCGCGAATCCCGGCTCGGATCGAAAGAAACAACGGCACAAGGGCCACGCCGGCATCGTCCTGAGGGGAAATGTCCAGATAGCGATTGAACAGGGCATTCGCTTCGCAATGAAGGCCGCGGCCCCATAAATCCATGAGTAGGAACGCAAGGTCGTAAAGGACATCGCCGGTCGCAAGTTCGGGACTGAATTCCAGGCAGTCGAACAGGACGGGGCTCCCGTCGATCACGGCAATGTTACCCAGATGCAGATCGCCATGGCCATGTCTCACGCGCCCGCTTCGCGCACGTGAATCGAGCAGATCGGAGTGCTGGGCCAGCAGGGCGACTTGCCTGTCGATCAGGTCTCTCACGAGCCGAGCGGGAAGAATGTCGGGGAATCGAGCCATGCTTCGATCATTCCCGGCAATGACGGCTTCCAAACGGCTGCGCCCCGATCCGGACAGGCACGTCTCGGCGCCATCATGAAATGCCTTGATCCGGTCTGCGAGCTGCGTGATCAGCACATCGGTCAGGCCACCTTGGGTTGCCACATGATCGAGCAAGGCGTCATCGGGAAAGCGGCGCATCTCCAGAAGCCAATCGACAGGTTCTCCGTCGCCATCGAGGTTCAGGCAGCCCGCCGAATTCTTGGATACCGGGCGAACCGCCAGGTAGAGTTCCGGCGCGGTCCTGCGATTAAGCCGTAGCTCCGCTTCCAGGGCGGCGCGGCGTCTATCGGCGGTTGAAAAATCCAGATAGTCGAACTGGACGGCACGCTTGAGCTTCCATGCGCGATCGCCGACGAGGAATAGACGCGCCGCATGCGTGTCGATCCGACGCATGGGCTCTCCAGAGCCGAAGGCTCGTCCCTCGAGAAGGGTTATGACGTCGGCTTGCGGGTCTGCGTGGTGCCGAGGTCCCGTCGAAGCCTCCGGCAAACTGCTATGCCTGCCCGATTTCGATCTTCCGACTCCGCGCTGGCGCATTTTCATCCTTGGTCAGTGTGACGGTGAGGACACCATCCTTGAATGCAGCGGTGATCGCGTTCGGGTCAACGTCGCTGGGCAAGGATACCTGGCGCCGGAAGGAGCCATATCGCCGTTCGCTGAATACATAGCCCTTGTCCTTGCGTTCGGTCTCCTCCTTCTTTTCGCCGGCTATCGTCAGGAGACCGTCAGCGACGCTGATATCGATATCATCATCGGACAGGCCAGGGAGCTCGGCGGTGAGGCGATAGGCCTTGTCCTCATCGACAAGTTCAACAGCCGGAACTGGCGCGATTGAAGATCGATTGCCGACACCGAACAGACTGGCGGCGGGGCGGCCAAAATCTTCGAAGAGGCGGTCAATCTCCGTGCGAAGCCAATCAACCGGATGATCGAGAATTGGGCTGATCGGATTGGCCTTGGACGTGGTCGCTGGAACCTGATCATTCATGGCGGACCTCCTGCGAAATGAATGCTCGAGGTCCGGATTGGGCGGGGGGGGATGGCCGATGAATCAGGCCAACAGCGATCCGGCCCTCGAGCGAGGAGGAGGCTATGCGGTTGCCTGGGTGGGCTCTATCCGGAAAGTTACTGAGGGGCGTTTGGGGCGCTCACCATCTCACAATGGACCCGCGGGTCCATTGGTTCAGGTAGCAGCGCGCAAGTCGCACGGATGATGACAATCCGAAGAGCCCGGCCTAAAGAACGCCGACGGTTTGAAGCTCGTGGATGCGACGGTCTGGACATGTTTCCAGCGCTGAACTCCAAAGCAAGTAACATCATCGTTGAGATGGTTGCCAATTTTAATGGATCGCACGAGGCGCTGTTGATAGGCTTGAGACAGAAAGGGGTATCAGCGCTTGCTGCTTCCTTCTGACGACGAAGAGGCAGAGTCATCATTAAAACCGCTCCGCGATCCGGGAAATTCCTCCATTCATGGCAAGCGGGTGCCATTGCGCCACTGGTTGACCGTTCGATCCATGCCCGGCTTTTGACCGCGTCCCTTGCGGGACTGGCTATCGCCGTCATCGCGGTGGTCACACGATGGCAGCTTGGCCGGCAGATCGACGAGAGCGTTCATTATTTCGTCTCTCTCGGCGTGGCCGGTATGGTGCTCGTGGCGCTCAGGCCGGATATCGTGGTGTTGGCGGGCGTCACGCTCGTTACCCTTACGACGCTCGCAATCGTTGACGGTTGGCCGACCGTGGCAGAACAGTGGGTTGCCCTGTTCCTGTTTCTCGCCGCCATGGCTCTGCTTTGGCGGAATCACCATCGTACTCTCTCACGCGCTCGCGATCTCGCGGACGGGACGAGGATGCTGGCCGCAGAACTGAACCTGCTCATCGATGGGGCGGAAGATTATGCGATCTATATGCTCGATGCTGAAGGACGGGTCACGATCTGGAACGGGGGCGCCGAGCGTCTGAAAGGCTGGACAGAGGCCGAGATGGCCGGCCAGCTTACAGATCGGTTTTATCCGGCCGATGTCGTCGCCAGCGGCAAGCCGACGTCCTTGCTTGCCGAAGCACAACACCGTGGCAAGATCGAGATCGACGAGTGGCAGATTCGTAAGGATGGCAGTGAGTTTCTGGCTCACATTTCCATCACCGCGTTGAAAAAACCCGACGGATCGTTGGGCGGTTTCGCGACAATTGTCCACGACATCACCGACCAGCGAGCAACGCTGAGCTCTCTTCGCAACAGTGAAGCGCATCTTCGTTCGATTTTGTCGACGGTCCCCGATGCAATGATCGTCATCGATGAAGGCGGCACGATGGTGTCGTTCAGCACGGCGGCCGAGCGTTTGTTCGGTTACACTCAGGAGGAAGTCCTGGGTTCCAATGTCAGCATGTTGATGCCCTCGCCTTATCGCGAACGCCATGACGGTTTTCTCGAGCGCTATCTGCGTACAGGAGAGAGGCGCATCATCGGGATCGGACGCGTGGTTTTTGCACTGCGAAAGGATGGGACGACCTTCCCGATGGAGTTGTCGGTTGGAGAAGCGGCCGGCGAGAGCCAGCGGCTGTTCACCGGCTTCATTCGCGATCTGACGGATCGCCAAAGGACACAGGAGCGGCTAGAGCAGCTTCAATCCGAACTGATCCACGTCGCGCGCGTCAGCGCGATGGGGACGATGGCGTCGACGCTCGCCCATGAGCTGAATCAGCCGATCACCGCCGTAGCCAACTATCTCGAAGCGGTCCGGGACCTGCTCGACCAGCCAGATCCCGATGATCTGCCCGACATCCGGGAGGCGCTGACAGACGCCGCGGGGGAAGCGATGCGCGCGGGTCATATCGTGCGCCGTTTGCGTGATTTCGTTGCCAGGGGGGAGGTCGAGAAGACTGTCGAGAACTTGCCCAACCTCATTAACGAAGCGGCTGCCTTCGGCCTGATGGGCGCGGGCGAGAAATCGATCGAAACCCGCATGGACATCGATCACGAAGCTGCGACGGTCCTCGTCGATAAGGTCCAGATCCAGCAGGTCCTCGTGAACTTGATCCGCAATGCGGTCGAGGCCATGAATGCGCGCGCCAGGCCTGTGCTCACCATCCGCACCGGTCCCGACCAGGCGGGTTTTGTGCGTGTCACGGTGTCCGATACCGGCACGGGAATGGCCCCCGAGGTCGCTGCCCAGCTCTTCAAGGCCTTTGTCAGCACCAAGTCGGACGGCATGGGGTTGGGTCTCTCGATTTGTCGAACGATTGTCGAAGCCAATGGCGGGCGCATCTGGATGGAGCCTGCGGAAGGGGGCGGCACGCAATTCCATTTCACACTGGTCAGGGCAGATAGGGAGCAATCTTATGGAGGATAAGCGGATCGTCCACATCGTCGACGATGAAGATGCAATCCGTCGATCTGCCGGTTTCATGCTCAAGAAATCAGGTTTCTCGGTCGAAACCTGGTCCTCCGGTGTTGAATTTCTGAAAGACGTGAGGAACGCGGCCGAGGGCTGCATTCTCCTCGATGTGCGTATGCCTCAGATGGATGGGCTCGAAGTCCAAAAGGAATTGAACGAACGCGGTATCGCGATGCCCGTCATCATCCTGACCGGGCATGGCGATGTGTCGATCGCTGTAAGCGCGATGAAGGCCGGCGCAGTCGACTTCATCGAGAAACCGTTCGAGAAGGCGGTGTTGCTCGCGGCTATTGAAAGTGCCTTCGAACGGCTTGCCGACGTTGAAGGCAGGGCAACCCGCGCCGCCGACGCAACGATCCGCATCGCCGCTCTGTCCGGGCGCGAACAGGATGTGCTCAAGGGGCTTGCGCGAGGACTGCCAAACAAGACGATCGCTTATGATCTTGGGATTTCGCCGCGCACCGTAGAGGTGCATCGCGCCAACCTCATGACCAAGCTGGGCGTTCGCAGCCTGTCGGAGGCGCTCCGTATCGCGTTTTCCGCGGGGATCACGGGCTGAGGATCGGGACACTTACGTAGCGACCCGGGGATCGTTTCCTGACATCGTCCGAGGGACCAGCAATGCCGCTGGGCCGATGGTGTGAGATGTCAGGCGAGAATATTGCGGCCCCGTTGCGGGAACGCCCGCGTCTTCTTCTGGTCGAGGATGACGCCGGTGTTCGCCGTTCACTGCAGCTTCTCTTTCGTGCGCAGGGTTTTGACGTCCGGGCCTATGCGGCTGGTGCGGCGCTTCTGGACGATCCGTTATCGGGGGATGCCTGCTGCTTCGTTGCTGATTTTCGATTGGAGCAGAGCGATGGCATCGAGGTGCTTTGCCGCCTGCGCGAACGTGGCTGGCCGGGTCCAGCCATACTCATCACCGCGTTCCCATCGGCCGAACTGACCGAGCGTGCCTTGGCGCAGGGGTTCGCCCAGGTTCTGGAAAAGCCCCTGCGGGAACATGCGCTGACTGGCGCGCTTGCCAGGCTGACGGGCGTGGGAAAGCGCATTTGAAACGACGCTCGACCAAAAGGGAGTGCGCAGCATAACAGGAGAAACGTGTGACAGCAGCGGAACAGAAACAGCAGGCGCCCTATGATCTGGTTGGAGGGGCCGTCGTCGTCCGGAATATCGTAGACCGCTTCTATGATCTGATGGATCAGGAGGACGCCTATCGGGAGTTGCGTGCGCTACACGCCCCGGAGTTGGGGCCGATGCGCGTTTCGCTTGCCGGTTTTCTCAACGCATGGCTGGGCGGACCGCGAGATTGGTTTGATGATCACCCTGGCGTTTGCATGATGTCGGCCCATGCGCGCCTGCCGATCACTGGTGAGACAGCGGATCAGTGGTGTGACGCGATGCGCCGCGCCATCGCTGATTCGACGGTAGATCCTGCCCTGGGCGTCAAGATGGCCGAAGCCTTGTCGAACATGGCGCAGGGCATGGCGGCGCGTGCCGCGTCGGCAGCGTGACCCCGCGGCGCGAACAGGCGAAGAAATCACTATGACCGAGATGTTCGCGATGCAGCTCGAAGCGGTCGGCACGCCGCTGCGGCTCGTTGCGCGACAGGTTCCAACGCCTGGTCGAGGCGAGCTTCTCATCGAGGTCGCTGCTTGCGGCGTCTGCCGAACCGATCTGCATATCGTCGATGGGGAGATCGAATCCCGCCTCCCCATCGTTCCCGGGCACGAAATTGTCGGCATCGTTGTTGCGGCGGGGGAAGGGGTCGCCGATGTCGCGATCGGTGATCGCGTCGGCGTTCCCTGGCTCGGACATAGCTGCGGCCATTGCGACTATTGCCGAACAGGTCATGAAAATCTGTGCGATAGTCCCGCATTCACGGGATGCACCCGGGATGGCGGTTATGCGACCCATACGGTTGCGGACGCTCGCTTCTGCTTCAGGATACCCGACGCCTTTTCCAATGAAGAAGCCGCGCCCTTGCTGTGCGCCGGGCTGATCGGCTGGCGGTCCCTGCGCGCTGCGGGGGAGGGAACGCGGATCGGTCTCTACGGATTTGGCGCCGCCGCGCATATCATCGCCCAGATTGCGCTGTGGCAGGGCCGGGCGGTTTATGCCTTTACCAGGGCGGGAGACGACGAGGGACAGGCTTTTGCGCGATCACTCGGCTGCGCCTGGGCCGGATCATCGGAGGATGACCCGCCCGTGGAACTCGATGCGGCGATCCTCTTTGCCCCCGTCGGTGATCTTGTTCCGCGCGCGCTGCGTGCAGTCCACAAGGGAGGCAGGGTGATCTGCGCAGGGATCCACATGAGCGACATTCCGTCGTTCCCCTATGCTGACCTCTGGGGTGAGCGAACCATTGCATCGGTGGCTAATCTGACCCGCGAAGACGGCACAAGCTTTTTCGAGATCGCGCAGAAAGCCAACGTCAAATCCGTGACGACGGTCTTTCCGCTGGCTCAAGCCAATGTCGCGCTTGAGCGGTTGCGCAGTGGCGCCGTTGTTGGAGCGGCCGTCCTGGTGCCATCGAACTACGCGAAGGCTTGAGTATGCACTCGCCGCGAAGCGCCCTCTTCACGGCCCCAGGGGCGAGTGCGCGTCACGCGGTGCCTCTGTAAAGTTACGGAGTGCGGTCATCAATGGCCGGGGCCATGATGCGATCATGAGCAGCATTTCACAGATCAAACATGTGCTCGTCGTCGTGGACGGTGCAGAGCATTCCCTGACCGCCGTTGATCAGGCGCTTGCCTATGCCGGTATGCATGAAGCGGCGCTTACGATCGTCGTCGTGACCGAAAATCTCGCATTCGCCGCGGCGGCTGATGCGATGGCTTTCGCGCAGGCCATCACGGTATCCGAGGACCAGCGCGACGAACATCTGGCGGCCGTTCGCGAACGAACCAGGAATACCGCGATCGAAGTAGAGGTTCACTCGGTGTTCGAGGCCAGCGGGCTGATACCCGGTCTCGTGAAGGCTGAAGGCCAGTACGCGGATATCGCGCTGATTCCGGGTGTCGGGCGCTGGCAAAGGGATGGCTTGAGGCGCCGTATCTCCGAGGCGCTTCTGTTTACGGGCGTGCCGACGGTCATTTTGCCGGCCTCCTGGAATCCTGGTCCCATCGATCACGCCGTATTGGGCTGGAACGCATCACTTGAATCGTTCCGCGCCGCGAGGGCGCTTCTCAATCTGGCCGAACCCGATGCCCGTATCGACGTTGCGATTGTCGATGATCCGGGTGTCGAATCCGGGGAGCACCGGGGCGGTGTCCAGATCGCCCGCCTTTTCGCGCGACATGGCCATAGCGGCGGCGTTTGTCCGATCAGCTCATCCGGTAAGGATACGTCGGCTGTCCTTCAGAATTACGCAGTGGAGCAGAAAGCCGATGTGCTCGTGATCGGTGGCTATGGGCGTTCGCGCGCACTCGAGTTCGTGCTTGGCGGCGTGACGCGGGAACTGATCGATCATCAGCACCTGCCGATCGTTTTCGTACACTGACTGGCGAACCCGTCTAACGGTTGAACGGAGGAGATCATGAAAGCTCTCGTTTATCATGGCCCCGGCGAGAAGAGTCTCGAGGATCGCCCGAGGCCGGCCTTGCAGGCACCCGGCGATGCGATCGTGCGGATCACGAAGACCACCATTTGCGGCACCGACCTGCACATCCTGAAGGGGGATGTGCCGACGTGCGAGCCGGGCAGGATCCTCGGACATGAGGGTGTCGGGATCGTGGAGGAGGTCGGAACCGCGGTTGGAGCCTTCAAGCCCGGAGATCATGTCCTGATCTCCTGCATCACCTCTTGTGCCCGGTGTGAATATTGCCGGCGCGGCATGTATTCGCATTGCGTCGAGGGCGGCTGGATATTGGGCAACAGGATCGATGGCACGCAAGCCGAATTCGTGCGCATCCCCCATGCCGACAACAGCCTTCACGCGATCCCGCCGGGGGCCGATGAGGATGCCCTCGTCATGCTGAGCGACATTCTTCCGACGGGCTATGAGTGCGGCGTCCTGAACGGGAAGGTTGCACCGGGCAGCAGCGTCGCGATCGTCGGCGCTGGACCGATCGGCCTGGCGACCCTGCTGACTGCGCAATTTTATGCACCGGCCCGGATCATCATGATCGATCTCGACGACAATCGCCTCGCCGTCGCGCGCAAGTTCGGCGCGACGGACACGTTCAACAGCGGACGTGATCCGGTCGTGAGCCTGGTTCGAGAGCTCACCGACGGCAAGGGGGTCGATACGGCTATCGAAGCAGTCGGGATCCCTGCGACATTCGCGTTATGCGAAGAACTGGTCGCGCCCGGCGGGGTAATTGCCAATGTCGGTGTCCACGGCGCCAAGGTCGACCTCCATCTGGAGGAACTCTGGTCGCGCAACATCACCATCACCACCCGGCTCGTCGACACCGTCAGCACGCCGATGCTCCTGAAGACGGTCGAGGCCAAGCGCCTGCGGCCCGAACAGCTCGTCACCCATCGTTTCGTGTTGTCGGACATATTGGAGGCGTATGAGACGTTCGCGCGCGCAGCCGATACTCATGCCTTGAAGGTGGTGATCGACACGTGATCGGGGTTTCCAGCGATATTCCGGGCGATGCGCAGCAATTCCATCCGAATATAGGGAGTTCCGAACCGGCGGAACCATCGTTCGCGCGCGCGCGCCGGCTGCGCCTTCACACGCATCATGAGCTGGTCGCGATCATGCGGACCGACAGCCCGGTGTGCCATGCCGAGGGCCTTGCCGCGCACACCCAGGTCTATATCCGCAACGGCAGCCAGCCGATCGCGGCCACGCTCTATCAGGTGGAGGGCGACTTCCTGGCCGGCGACGAGATCGGTCTGTCCGAAGCGGCCTGGGTCGCGCTTGGCGTGGAGGAGGGAACCGTTGTCCAGGTCGGTCATGCGCCGCCCCTCGAATCGATCGCCTGCGTCCGCCAGCGCATCTACGGACACAGGCTGAACGGGGCCGCGCTGACCAGCATCGTCGGTGACGTGGTGGCGGGCCGCTATGCCGATGTGCACCTCGCCGCCTTCCTCACGGCTACCGCCACGCTTCCCTTCGACGAGGACGAGACCTACCATCTCACCAGGGCGATGGTCGAGGCCGGCGACCGTTTGCGCTGGCCGAGCGAGATCGTCGTCGACAAGCATTGCGTTGGCGGTCTGCCGGGCAACCGCACGAGCCCGATCGTCGTCGCCATCGCTGCCGCCTGCGGTCTGACCATGCCCAAGACGTCGTCGCGGGCGATCACGTCCCCGGCGGGAACGGCCGATACCATGGAGACGCTCACCCGGGTCGATCTCGACCTTGGCGCCATGCAGCGCGTGGTGGCGGTCGAGGGCGGCTGCCTCGCCTGGGGCGGCGCGGTCTGCCTCAGTCCCGCCGATGACATCTTCATCGGCGTGGAACGCGCGCTCGACATCGATACGGAGGGGCAGCTCATCGCCTCCGTTCTGTCGAAGAAGATAGCGGCGGGCGCGACCCATGTGGTGCTCGACATTCCGATCGGGCCGACCGCCAAGGTGCGCAGCGTCGCGGCGGCCGAACGGCTGGAAGCCACGCTTGGCGCCGTCGCCGCCCGTTTTGGCCTTGTTATCCGCTGTGTCCAGACCGATGGCACCCAGCCCGTCGGCCGGGCGATCGGGCCCGCCCTGGAGGCGCGCGACGTGCTGGCGGTGCTGACAGGCGATGCCGATGCTCCGCCGGGCCTTCGGGACCGCGCCTGCACGCTCGCCGGCGTGGTGCTCGAACTCGGGAAGGTCGCGGAAGAAGGCCAGGGACGCGCGCGCGCCGAACGCACATTGGCCGACGGCAGCGCCTGGGACAGGTTCCAAAGGATATGCCAGGCCCAGGGCGGCATGCGCACCCCGCCCACGGCCAGGCTCACCCATCCGATCCTGGCGGCGCATAGCGGCCGCGTCACCCATATCGACAATCGCCGGATAGCGCGCCTTGCGAAGCTGGCGGGCGCGCCCGACTCGCCGGCCGCGGGCATGCTTCTTCATGTTCGCCTGGGCGACGACGTTATCGCTGGCCAGCCTTTGCTGACCCTCCACGCCCAGTCGCAGGGTGAAATGGCTTATGCGCTGACCTACGCCGCCGCCAATGCCGACATGCTTGCGATCGTGCCATGACGGCGATGCTGTTTTCCATGCCCGGGAACGAACGGCTGGCCGCATCCATCGCGGAACATACCGGGTGGGCGACAGGCACGCTCGAGGTTCGCCGGTTTCCCGATCAGGAGAGCTATGTCCGGCTCCGCTCCGGGGTGTCGGGATCAGCCGTGGCCGTCATATGCACGCTCGCGCGGCCCGACGACCAGATCATGCGGCTGCTCTTTGCTGCAAGGCTGCTGCGCGAGAGCGGGGCGCGGTCGGTCCATCTCGTGGCGCCTTATCTTGCCTATATGCGACAGGATCGGCGGTTCAAGGATGGCGAAGCGCTGACGTCCCGCCAGTTCGCCCAGCTCCTTTCATCCGAGTTCGATGGGCTCGTGACCGTCGATCCGCATCTCCACCGCTACGCGGATCTGGGGGAGATCTATTCGATGGAGACGGCTTCGCTCGCGGCATCTCCGCTTCTGGCGGACTGGGTCCGGGCCAATGTCGATGCACCGCTCATCATAGGACCCGACAGCGAGAGCGAGCAGTGGGCGGGCGCAATCGCCAGGCTTATCGGAGCGCCCCATGCGGTCTTCGCGAAATCGCGGCGCGGTGATCGGGACGTCCTTATCGCGGCCTCGGACCTGGGGGCATGGAAAGGCCGCACGCCGATCCTCGTCGATGACGTGATTTCGTCGGGACACACCCTTGCCAACGCCGCGCGCGAGATCATCGACCAGGGCTTCCCTCCGCCGATCTGCCTGGCTGTTCACGGCCTCTTCGCGGCTGGTGCCGAGGCTTTGCTCAGGGAAGTCGGCTGCCGCATGGTTACGACCGAAAGTATCTCGCATGCCAGTAACGCGATCACTCTTGGCGCACTGCTTGGCGATGCGCTGGCCCGGCAGATGGAAGGGGGCGCCGGTCGGCTACGTATAACACCCGAATGAATCCCATCACGGCGCTGGGTAGCAGGAATAGCTCAAAGCTGGAGGGACATATGGCTATCAAGGACATTCTCGCCGTCGTCGATACCGGAGACAAGGACGAGCGGTTTTTGCGCGATGCGCTTGCCTTTGCCGAGTTCCACGACGCCAGCCTTGCCATCGTCGTGCTGTCGGCTCTCCCCGCGAGCGACTATGCCCTGACGGTTGCACTGCCTTATGTACTTCTTCCCGATTATACTGAAGCGGTGGAGGCGAAGCAGCAGCGGATCGCGATGCTCGCCCGCTCCACGAACGTAGAGGTGAGGACGATTTCGGACCAGCCGGCGGTGATCTTCGCCAAGACCGCGGTCTATGCCCGTTATGCCGACCTCGTCCTGTTCGGTCCTTCGGACAATTACGACCATCCGCCAATTCGACGTGATACGCTTGAGCGTTGCCTGTTCGCATCTGGGCGTCCCGTTCTGATCCTGCCCACCGGCTATAAACCGGCCGCCATCGATCACTTGGCGATCGGCTGGAATGCGACCCGCGAGGCGACGCACGCGCTGCGCGACGCGACCATGTTCGCGGCGCCTGGGGCAAGGATCGATATACTCATCCTCGATGCGAAGCCGACGGTCCAGGGCCACGGTTCCGAACCGGGAGCCGATGTCGCCCACCATCTCGCCCGGCATGGCTTTACGTCGACCGTAGTTCCCATCCAGGGCGGTGACGTGTCGGATGCGGAGGCGCTGGTCGAAGCGGCTCACCGGCGTGGCGCCGGGATGCTCGCGCTTGGCGCTTATGGCCACTCTCGCCTGCGCGAGATGATCCTGGGCGGCGTCACGCGCGACCTGCTCACTGGCGCGCCGCTGCCGCTGCTGTTTGCGCATTGAAGCCCATTCAATCGGCGGCACGCAAGCGCGGAACCGCGGGCCGGGAATGAAACCGGTCCGCACGGTCTTCGCTCCGCATGCTCAACACGAGATGGTTTGATGTAATACGAAAGAGATTTGATGTCAGGACCCATGGAAACTTCCGAAGTGCGCTGGCATATGCTGTCAACCAGCGAAGTTGCCACGGCACTCGACGTCGGTTGTGCGGGTCTCTCTTCTCCGGAGGTGGATCGGCAATCGGCCCGCTTTGGGCCGAACGCGCTACCCCGGTCGGCGCGTCGCAATGTGTTCCTTAGGTTCCTCGCGCAATTCCATAACACGTTGATCTATGTGCTTCTTGCCGGGGCATTGGCCGCAGCGCTGCTCGATCACATGATCGACGCGGTGGTCATCGTCGCCGTCGTGATCGTGAATGCGGTGATCGGGCATATCCAGGAAGGAAAGGCTGAACAGGCGCTTGAGGCCATCCAGCAGATGATCGCGCCCAAGGCCAGCGTGGTGCGTGACGGCGTGAGGCAAACGATTCCCGTCCGCGAGATCGTGCCCGGCGATCTCGTGATGATCGAGGCCGGTGATCGCGTTCCCGCCGATCTCAGGCTTCTCCATGCGCGGCGAATGCTTATCGACGAGGCGCTGCTGACGGGCGAATCGGTGGCTGCCGAAAAGCAGGAAGCGGTGCTGCCCGAGCAGACCGATTTGGCGGATCGGCGTAATATGGCCTTTTCGGGCACGATGGTTGCGGCTGGGCACGCAAGCGGGCTCGCTGTTGCCACCGGATCTCGCACGCAGATCGGACGGATCAGTTCGCTTATCCAGTCGGTCGAACAACTGGCAACCCCGCTGCTGAAGCAGATCGACGGTTTTGCCCGGCGCTTCACCTGGTTCGTACTCGCGGGGGGGCTTGCGCTGTTCGCCTTTGCCGTTCTGGCGCGGAATTACGATTGGATCGACGCGCTGATCGCCGTGGTCGCGCTCGCCGTGGGGATCGTGCCGGAAGGGCTGCCGGCGGTCATCACGATTACTCTCGCGATCGGCGTGCGGCGGATGGCGGGGCGCAACGCCGTCATCCGAAAGCTCCCGGCCGTCGAAACGCTCGGCGCGACCTCGGTGATATGCACCGACAAGACCGGCACGCTCACACGCAACGAAATGACGGCCCGCCGCGTCATCACCGAGCGGCATACGATGATCGCGAGCGGATCCGGCTATGTTCCCGATGGTCAAATCCGGATCGTCGGGTCCGGGGACCAGGCAGAGGCTATGGCCGATGCGATGCCACTGATCCGCTGCGGGCTGCTGTGCAACGATGCCGCGCTGCGCAAGGTCGGTGCGGAATGGCGTGTCGAGGGCGATCCGATGGAGGGGGCCCTCTTCGCCCTGGCAATGAAGGCGGCCATCGATCCGGAGCAGGAGCGGGCGGAATGGGAGCGGCTCGACGAGATTCCCTTCGACGCCGCGCATCGGTTCATGGCGACGCTCTGCCGGGGTTCCAACGGCACGCGCTTGCTGTTCGTGAAGGGCGCGCCCGAAGCGCTCTTGGCGATGACCGCGCCCGACAATTGTTCCTATTGGGAGAGTTCCATCGCTACCGCCGGAAGCGATGGCGAGCGCGTTCTCGCCTTCGGCGCGAAGGAAATGCCTGCCGGCAGCGAACGGATCTCGTTCGAAGATCTCTCGACTGGCGTGTGCCTCCTGGGCCTTGTCGGCTTCATCGATCCGCCTCGTGCGGAGGTCAAGGACGCCATCGCCGAATGCCGGTCCGCCGGAATCGGCGTCAAGATGATCACTGGCGATCATGCGGCGACGGCGCTGGCGATCGCCCGGCAACTCGACCTTGCCGACGACCCGCGCGTGCTGACCGGGCTGGAACTGGAAAAGCTTCCGGACACCGAACTGGAGCAAGCGGTCGCGGATGTCTCGGTCTTTGCCCGGACCAGCCCGGAACATAAATTGCGGATCGTCCGTGCGCTGCAGGCTCAGGGAAAGATCGTCGCGATGACGGGGGACGGCGTGAACGACGCGCCGTCCCTCAAGCAGGCCGACGTCGGGGTCGCCATGGGCATCAAGGGCACCGAAGCGTCGAAAGAAGCGGCTTCCATGGTGCTGCTCGACGATAATTTTGCCTCGATCGTCAGCGCCGTTCGCGAAGGCCGAACGGTCTACGACAACATTCGCAAGGTCATTTCCTGGGAAATCCCTACGAACGGCGGTGAAACACTGGCGGTCGTATTGGCGATCCTGCTGGGCTTCGCGCTGCCGATGACGGCGACGCAGATCCTCTGGGTGAACCTCGTCCTCGCCGCCACGCTCGGCCTCGTGCTGGCGTTCGAGCCCACGGAACCCGGTGCGATGTTGCGCCGGCCACGGGAGCGCGGCGCGCCGTTGCTTTCGCCGTTCCTGCTTTGGCGTGTCCTTCTCGTCTCTGTGCTGTTCGCGGCCGTCACTCTCGGAATCTTTTTCCATGTTCTGGCGCAAGGCCGGAGCCTGGAGATGGCGCGCACCATGGTCGTCAACATGTTCATCATCGCGGAGATCTTCTACCTCTTCAACGTCCGCTATCTCCACATGACGTCCCTGACATGGCGCGGCGCGATCGGTACTCCCGCCGTGTTGATCGCGATCGGCGTTCTCGTCATCGGCCAGGCGCTCTTCACCTATGCGCCGTTCATGAACGCGATTTTCCACTCGCAGCCGCTGGGCTTCGCGGACTGGGTGTTGCTGGTGGCGTGCGGCATGCTTCTCATGCTGTCGCTGGAGGTGGAGAAGCATGTGATGCGGCGACTGGGCTGGTTTAGCGAACTTAATAATCAGGAGGACATGCCATGACGCGTGACGGTTTCCCTAAATGCATCGCGCTCGCGACCGACCTCAGCCATCGTTGCGACCGCGCCTTCGATCGCGCCCTGCTGGTAGCCCAGGCATGGCGGGCGGAGCTTATGGTCATCCACGCGCTGAACCCGCCGGAAGACGGGATGCTGTCCGTCCGACTCGGCGATCTGCCGTCCTGGCGTCGGCCTCTCGAAGACCCGGTGCGGGCGGCGCGCCATCGCATCTACCACGACCTTGTTCGCGAGGCGCCGCCAATCGACATTTCGGTCCACGTCGAAACCGGCTCGCCGGCACCGGTCGTCCTCGATATCGCCGGAAAGGGCGAGGCGGGCCTGATCGTCACCGGCGTGGCTCGCGATGGGCCGCTGGCCCGGATGCTGCTCGGCGATACCGTGGACCGGCTGATCCGCAAGGCGCCCGTTCCGATCCTGATCGTACGCGACCGCGCTTTCGAGCCTTACCGCGCCATGGTGGTCGCGACAGATTTCTCCGCGCCCGCCCGGATCGCTCTGGAGACCGCCGTCCGCTTTTTTCCCGATGCGGCTATCTCCCTTTTCCACGCCTACGATGTGCCCTTCGCGGGCTATCTCGGCCGATCGGAAATCGAACGGCAATTCGAGGGTTATGGCGAGGCTGCGGCCGACAAGTTCCTTGCCGAAGCGGGACTGTCTGATGTGGCGGCCCGGAACGTCACGCGCATGATCGAGCACGGGGTTCCCGAAGCGCTGCTTCGCGACCGTGCGGAAAATGCCGCACGTCACCTGACGGTCGTTGGAACCCATGGCGGTGGCCTCGTCTATGAGGCTATGATCGGCAGTACGGCGCGCAAGATCCTTGATGCGGTCCCGGGCGATGTCCTCCTCGTACCCGATCCCGCCAGGCGCAAGGTGAACCCGGCCGGATGACGCTGGCGATCGTTTCCAGCCTCATGGGGCTCGCCGCCCTGATCGCTGGTGCGGAGTGGCTGGTGAGGGGAGGCTCGGCGCTGGCCGCGCGGCTGGGCGTTTCGCCGCTGCTCATCGGCCTCACGATCGTGGCGCTGGGAACGAGCACGCCCGAACTCGCCGTCGGGATCGAGGCGGCGCTCCAGGGAAACGGCTCGCTCGCGGTTGGCAACATCGCCGGCACCAACACCGTCAACATCCTCCTTATCCTCGGCCTCAGCGCGATGCTGCAACCACTTGCCATTCGGATGCAGACGCTGCGTCTGGAACTGCCTGTCATCGTCATCGCGTCGGCCGCGCTACTCGTCTTTGCCTGGGACGGTGTGCTCTCGCGCCTTGAGGGGCTGTTTTTGATCACGATGGGAATGGCCTTCACGCTGACCGTCATTCGCGTCGCCCGGCGGGAAAGCATCACGGTGAAGCTGGAGTTCGCGCGGGAATTCGCGGCGCCGCGCTTTTCCCGCCGCCACGGTTTCTCCGCAATGGCGATGCTGGCCATCGGCCTCGTCGTGATCGTCGTGGGCGCCAACTGGCTGGTGGATGGTGCGGTCGCGCTTGCCCGGTTGTGGAACGTATCGGACGCCTTTATCGGACTGACGATCGTTGCGATCGGTACTTCCGCTCCTGAACTCGTTACGACGATCATTTCGACGATTCGTGGCGAGCGCGACATCGCGATCGGCAATCTGATCGGCAGCAGCGTTTACAATATTCTGGTGATTCTCGGCGCGGCCTGCCTGTTTCCGTCGAACGGGATCGAGGTCAGCGCGCAACTGATCCGGGTCGACATCCCGGTCATGTTGGGGGTCGCGCTGGCCTGCATTCCCGTATTCATCAGCGGACGCCAAATTTCGCGGTTCGAGGGTGGAATGTTTGTGAGTGCCTACTTGCTATATCTTGCCTATTTGATCAATGATCGGATTTAACCGATAAGGAAAGCGCGAGGGCATCTTTTGACAACGCCGCGATTTTCCCGCCTTTCGTCTATTATCCAGTGATTTTGGGTCGCAGGCGGTGGCTGCTGCTGTCAGGTTGCTAACGCGGGTCTTTCGATCCCGGTAGAACTTCGCACCCTTTCGATCGGAGCCTTCGCATTCGTGGACCCGCGATAGCGTAACGATTAGGGAAATCCCGGATAGACCCGAGCCCATCCGGGTCCCTCAATGGCGGCCATGATGAACATCGCGACCCTCACCCTGAACCCGACGATCGACGTCGCCTATGAAGTCGATCATGTCTACCACACCCGTAAAATGCGGACGAAGACAGAATTCTATTCGCCGGGTGGCGGGGGAATCAACGTGGCCCGTGTCTATGTCCGGCTCGGCGGGAACGCGCGGAGCTACTATCTTTCGGGCGGTGCAACCGGCCACGCGCTCGATGGTCTGCTCGACCTGCACCAGCTGGTGCGCAACCGTATCCCGATCAAGGGGCATACCAGGGTGGCCACCGCAGTGCTCGAGCGCGAAAGCGGGAAGGAATATCGCCTCGTTCCGTCCGGACCGATGGTCGAACCTGCAGAATGGCGGCAGTGCCTCAATCAGCTCCAGACGGCACAATGTGACTATCTGGTCGCGAGCGGTTCGCTC
Organism: Sphingobium sp. MI1205; assembly: GCF_001563285.1. Taxonomy (NCBI): domain Bacteria; kingdom Pseudomonadati; phylum Pseudomonadota; class Alphaproteobacteria; order Sphingomonadales; family Sphingobiaceae; genus Sphingobium; species Sphingobium sp. MI1205. Next base: position 1,829,026 of record NZ_CP005188.1, on the reverse strand, counting down.
TCACCCGGCATTCCGGATGATTTCTATGGCCAGGTCGTCGCGATGATGACGGAACGCAATATACCGGTCGTGCTCGACAGTTCAGGCGCTGGCCTGCGCGGAGGCCTTGAGCAAGGCGGCGTCTTCCTCGTCAAGCCCAGCATTGGCGAGTTGCGCCAGTTCACCGGTCGGGATCTTCCCGACACGGAGTCGGTGGGACGGGCGGCCATGCAGATCGTCGGGGGCGGTCATGCGCAATATGTGGCGGTGACGATGGGGCACGAGGGCGCTCTCCTTGCCTCGGCCGAGCGCCAACTCCTGCTTCCCGCAGTGGACATCGAGGTCAGAAGCGCGGTCGGCGCGGGCGACAGTTTCCTTTCGGCGATGGTCTTTGCTATCTCCTCAGGCTGGGAGATCGAAGAAGCGTTCCGCTTCGGCATCGCGGCAGGCGCGGCGGCCGTGATGAATCCGGGGCACGATCTTGCGCGACCCGAAGACATCCGGCGGCTCTATTCGCAGGTCCGTGCAGCCTCCTGAACCTTGCGTTGAACTTGAGCGTACTCCACCGACCAGTTCATGATCGTGGTTCCCGGTCGCGAAATTCGCGACCGGTTCGGCGCACTGCCGGTCAAGTGTTCGGCTGTTTCGATTTCACGGCGTATTATTGTTTCGCTTGATCGGAGAACTGATCGAAGGCCTCGACCGCCTGCGCGGCATACATGAGGCTGGGGCCAGCGCCCATGTAGAGCGCCATGCCCATCGTCTCCATCACTTCATCGCGCGTGGCGCCATGCTTGACGGCGGCCTTCGAATGGAAGGCAACGCAGCCGTCGCAGCGGATGGCGACCGAGATGGCAAGAGCGATCAGTTCCTTGGTCTTGGCATCGAGCGCCCCGGCCTTGGTGGCCGCAGTCGCCATGGCGGAAAAGGCCTGCATCACGTCGGGCGTGCCGAGCCGCACTTCCTTGATGGCGCCATTCAGCTCGGTCGCCATTTTCGGCCAGTCCTTGTGCATATCGTCTCCTGTAAAGTTCAGCGTCCGAGAAGGGCAAGCAGTCGGTAAGCCGCGACGATGCGATCGCTTCGCGCGCGAGCTTCGCTGACCGCTGCGGCGGTTGCCTCGCGTTCGGCATCGAGCAGATCGAGCTGGGGCTTCATCCCCACGCGAACCTCGTGGCGCACGCTGTCGCGCGCCTGTCCGGCGGCAAGGGCTTGCTGGGAAGCAGCCGCTTCGACCAGGGCGGCCGAGCGCACCCCGGAAAAGGCGCTGATCGTCTGTTCATCGACGGCGGCGCGTGCGGCGCGCATACGCGCATCGGCGGCCCTGACCGCACTATCGGATTCGGTAATCTTGGCTGAGACTCGCCCGCCCGCGAATATCTGCCAGCGCGCCCGCACGCCGACCGTGGCGGCATCGGAGCGATAATCGGGAAAGAACTGGTCACGCACCGTCGAACCTTCGGCGAAGGCGCCGATCGTGGGCAGGCGTTCGGCCCGCGCGCCCCGCGCGCCGGCCTGGGCGGCATCCAATGCCGCTTCGGCTTGCGCCAGCGCCGGGTTGTTCCCGCGGGCGCTGTCGAGCGCTTCATCGAGCGAGGCAGGCAGGACCGGACTTGCCGGAATGGGCTGGAGATCCTGCGGGGCAAGGCCAGTGAGGTTGGTGAATCGCGCATCGGCCGAGATGGCAAAGCCGCGCGCGCCTTCAAGGGCTGCCTGTGCTTCGGCAAGGCGCGCCGCCGCCTGCGCAACATCGGTGCTGGGGCTTTCGCCTGCCTTGAAGCGGAGCCGGGCCTGGCGCTGGATCTCCTCCATCTGGCCGACCATCTGTTCATAGAGCGCTATCATTCGGTGCGTGGTCAGCACGTCGCCATAGGCTTGGACCGTCGCGACAACGATCTGGCTGCGGGTCATCGTTTCACCGGCGCGTGCTGCTTCGCTGCCCGCTTTCGCCTGTGCGATCCCGGCGCTGACCCTGCCGCCCATAAAGAGGGGCTGTTCGATAGTGAGCTGCGCCGCGCGCGGCGTGACGTTGGCCGCCGGAAGCCCGAAGAAACCCTGCGGATCGAGTCGTCCATAGCCGATCGTCCCGCTCAGCGTCGCGGTTGGCAGACCCTGGCCGCGTGCTTCCCTGATCCGGGCGTCGGCCGCATCGGCATCGGCCCCCGCCGCCTCGATTTCCGGCGCGTGGTTCACGGCGGCCGCAATGGCTTCTTCAAGCGTCGTTGCCTGCGCGGGCATGGCGACACTCGCCAGCAGGCCGGCGAGCAGGGGGAGGGGGATCGTCCGCCTGAGCGTCATTTGAAGGCGGTTCCCGGACGGACGCCGAACGCCTTGAACACCATCGCAGCCGGGCAGAAACCAGTGAAGCTTGCCTGAAGCATATTGAGGCCGGCAAAGGCGGTGAGCGCGATCCACCAGGGATGCACGGTCAGCGACAGGACGACGCCGAGCAGTACGACACAACCGGCGAACGCCATCACGGCACGATCGAGAGTCATCAGTCTCACTCCTTCGCTTGGGAAACCAGAAGCCGGGGCATCAGAAACGCAGCTTGCGGATGCCCATCGCGTGCATGGCGAGCTTTTCGTAGAAGGGCTCGCTCTCGCCCTTGCGGACCTTGCGCAGGAAATATTTCTCAAAGCCGACCTTGGCCAGATGGACCCATTTGCCGCTGGACGACCAGTTGACGTTGCGCGGCGGGATCTGCGGCTGGGCGACGAAGGCGACGCCTCCGTCGCCAAAATCGGCGAGACACACCGCGTTCCACGTCGCTTCCGCCGTCGGCTCCTGGCCGTCGAGAACCAGCGAGAGATTGGCGGCGATCGCCGTGACCATGGATTCGATCATGAAACCGGTCTTGGGCACGCCCACCGGAACCGGCGTCGGGCCGGTCGGCGGGATGGCGACACAGACACCGAGCGCGAATATCTCGGGGAAGGCCGGATTGCGCTGGTGCTTGTCGACGATGATGAAGCCGCGCGGATTGGCCAGCCCTTCGATATTGCTGACCGCGGGGACGCCCCGGAACGCAGGGAGCATCATCGAGAAGCCGAAGGGCAGGTCGTGCGTCTTCTTCACCGCGCCGTCCTCGCCGACTTCCTCGACGTGCATGACGCCGGGCTCGACCTTGGTGACGCGGGCGTTGGTGATCCATTTGATGTGGCGATCACGCAGCTCGCTCTCGAGCAGCGACTTGGTATCGCCGACGCCGTCGAGCCCAAGGTGGCCGATATAGGGTTCGGGCGTCACATAGATCATCGGCACCTTGTCGCGGATCTTGCGCTTGCGCAGTTCGGTGTCGAGGATCATCGCGAATTCGTAGGCCGGGCCGTAGCAGGACGCGCCCTGCACCGCGCCGACGACGATCGGGCCGGGATTTTGTGCAAAGGCATCGAACGCATCGGCGGCGGCTGAGGCGTGGGGCGTCTGGCAGATGGAGAGGGTATGGCCGCCATGCGGACCCAGCCCCTCGATCTCGTCGAACGCGAGTTCCGGGCCGGTAGCGATTACAAGATAATCGTAATTGATGGATGAGCCGTCATTGAGTTCGAGTCGCTTTTCGCCGGCATGCAGCCGCTTCGCGCCGACCGAGGTGAAGCCGATCTTCTTTTTGGCGAACACGGGAGGGAGGTGGACCTGGATGGCTTCAGGCTCGCGCCAGCGCACGGCGACCCAGGGATTGGACGGGATGAAGTTGTAGGTATCGCTATCGGATACCGTCATCACGTCGGCGCGGTCTTTGACGGCAGCCTTGATCTCATAGGAGGCGATCGTGCCTCCCAGACCCGCGCCCAGCACCACGATCAAAGGCTTGCCCATCTGCGATCCTTCCATGTCTCAATGGCATTGACGAATATCATCATTACACGTTATATGCAAATAACAAAGTTGAGGAAGCTGCCATGTTCGGATTCAAGAAACGTGATGCCCACCGTGAGATCGGCCCCGCCGAGCTGGACGCCATGCTGAAGGGCGGCAAGGCGCTCCTGATCGACGTGCGCGAGACAGGCGAGTTCGCCGCCGGCCACATACTGGGCGCAATAAACATGCCACTGTCGGGCTTTTCACCTCGTAACATCCCTGATCCCAAGGGCCGGACTGTCGTGCTGCAATGCGCGGGCGGAAAGCGCTCGGGCCAGGCACTCGATCAATGCGCGGCGGCGCAGAGCGCGATCGACACCCACCTCGCTGGCGGGATCGGTGCGTGGAAAGACGCCGGCTTCCCGGTCGTTGGTGATTGAGAGCCTGAAAGAGAACCAAAAAAGAGGGGTATCGGCGGCATGATGAGCGGCAGGGGCAAGTGGCTCTGGTTGGCGGGCGCCGCGCTGGCGCTGTCGGCATGCGGGAGCAAGCCGGAGCAGGAGCAGGCGGCGGCGACGCTACCCGCCGGGGAAACTCTGCGGCTCGCCGCAACCGAAATCCCGGACATGAAGGTAGTCGGCGCGGAGATCGCCACGCGCGACCAGGCCGAAGTGCTCGCCCGCATCCCCGGCATCCTCACGTCGCTTTCCGTCCGTGCCGGCGACACGGTGCAAAAGGGCCAGCGGATCGGCATGATCGTCGATTCGCGGCTCGGCTATGAGACAAGCGCCTATGGCGCCCAGACCGCCGCCGCCCAGGCCGAAGCCGCGCGGACCAATGCCGATCTCGCCCGCATTCGCGATCTCTATGGCCAAGGCGTCTATGCCAAGGCGCGCCTGGATCAGGCCGTTGCGGCCGCGCGCGCGGCCGATGCGCAGGTTGCTGCCGCTCGGGCGCAGCAGGGCGCAAGCGTCAGCGTCGCGGGGCAGGGGGCGGTGATCGCCCCGGCGAGCGGTCGGGTGCTTCGCGCCGATATTCCCGCCGGATCACCGGTGGCGCCGGGCATGTCGATCGCGACGGTTACCGCGGGGCCGCCGGTGCTGCGGTTGATGCTGCCGGAGTCGGTTGCCGGACAGGTCCATCCCGGTGCGCGCGTGATCGTCAATGAAGCGGATATGCCGTCCGGGCAGCGCGAAGGCAGTGTGGCGCAGGTCTATCCCGCGATCACTGGCGGCCAGGTCCGCGTCGATGCGACTTTGCCTGGGCTTTCCACCCAATTCATCGGCCGCCGCGTGAGCGCGTCGGTCGAGATCGGCACGCGCAAGGCGCTGGTCGTGCCGCGCTCCTTCATCACCACGCGCTATGGCATGGATCAGGTGCAGATCGTCGCGGAAGGCAAGCGGCTCAGCATGGTGCCGGTCCAGATCGCGCCGACGGCCGATCCCGCCCTGGTCGAGATATTGAGCGGTGCGGCCGCCGGCGACGTGCTGTTCGCCCCCGGTAAGCCGGCCAAGGCTCCGCGGCCATGAATCTCGGTGTTTCCGGTCGCCTCACCAGGGCCACTATCGCTTCCCCCCTGACGCCGCTGTTTCTGCTGGCGGCGATCGCTGTCGGTCTGCTGGCTCTTCTTTCCATCCCAAGGGAGGAGGAACCGCAGATCAGCGTGCCGATGGTGGACATTCAGGTGATGGCGCCCGGCCTGTCCGCCGCCGATGCGACCGAGCTGGTGGGCATTCCGCTCGAAACCATCGTCAAGAGCGTCGACGGGGTGGAGCATGTCTATACCCAGGCGCAGGACGATGGCGTAATGGTGACGGCGCGCTTCCTCGTCGGGTCGAACCCGGAGGATGCAGCGATCCGCATCGAGGAGAAGCTGCGCGCCAATTGGGATCGTAAGCCGGTCGGCATCCCCGATCCCAAGGTGACGGTGCGCGGCATTAACGACGTTCCCGCTGTCGTCCTGACCCTTGCCCCCAAGCCCGGCGCGGCAGGGCAGTGGAACGATGCCAGCCTCTACGAACTCGCCGCGAAGCTGCGCACCGAGATCGCCAAGGTCGACAATGTCGGGATCAGCTTCCTCGTCGGTGGCCGCCCCGAGGAAATCCGCATTGCGCCCGATCCGGCCAGGCTCCGCCAGTATGGCGTGCCGCTGGGGAGCGTGATCGAGGCCGCGAGCCAGGCCAATCGGTCCTTTCCGCTGGGTAATATCCGCGAGGACGGCAAGGCGGTCGGCGTCACGGCGGGCCGCACCCTGTCATCGGCGCAGGAGGTCGGACTTCTGACCGTGCGCTCTGCCTCCGGCTCGCCCGTCTATCTGCGCGACGTTGCCAGCGTAACGCAGGGGCCGCGCGAGGATCAGGCGCGGGCGTGGCGCTGGGCGAAGGAGGAAAACGGCAAGTGGCATAGCGCCCCCGCCGTCAGCATCGCCTTCGCCAAGCGCGCCGGCGCCAATGCCGTGGTGGTGTCCGATGCGATCCTCGAGCGCGTCGAGAGCCTGAAAGGCAAGCTCATCCCCGATGACGTCACGGTCGCCGTCACCCGCAACTATGGCGAGACGGCGAACGAGAAGGCCAACGAGCTGCTGTTCCATCTGGCGCTGGCGACCGTCTCCATCGTCGTGCTGATCGGCTTCGCGATCGGGTGGCGCGAGGCGGGCGTGACCGCCGTGGTCATTCCGACGACGATCCTGCTGACCATGTTCGCCTCGAACCTCATGGGCTACACCATCAACCGCGTCAGCCTGTTCGCGCTGATCTTCTCGATCGGCATCCTCGTCGACGACGCGATCGTCATGATCGAGAATATCGCGCGCCATTGGGCGATGGACGATGACCGCAACCGTACCCAGGCCGCGATCGAGGCGGTGGCGGAGGTCGGCAATCCCACGGTGGTCGCGACATTGACCGTGGTTGCGGCGCTGCTGCCGATGCTGTTCGTTTCCGGCCTGATGGGCCCCTACATGGCTCCCATCCCGGTCAATGCGTCGGCGGCGATGATCTTTTCCTTCTTCGTCGCCGTGGTCATTGCGCCGTGGCTGATGATCCGTTTTGCCCGCAAGACGCTCGGCTCTGGCCACGGCCATGACGAGAGCGGCGGCAAGCTGGGGCAGCTCTATGCCCGTGTCGCGCATCGCGTCATCGATACGAAGAAGTCCGCCCGCAATTTCCTGATCGCGGTGGGCGTGGCGACACTGGTCGCCTGCTCGATGTTCTATTTCAAGGCCGTTACCGTGAAGCTGCTGCCCTTCGACAACAAGTCGGAGGTTCAGGTCGTGGTCGATATGCCCGAAGGCACCGCGCTCGAAAACACGGGCCGCGTGCTGGAAGATGTTGCCGGCGTGGTGCGAGGCTTGCCCGAAGCGACGGCGATGGAGGCCTATGTCGGCACATCGGCGCCGTTCAACTTCAACGGCCTTGTCCGCCATTATTTCCTGCGCTCGCAGCCCGAGCAGGGCGATGTGATGGTGACGCTGCTGCCCAAGGGGGATCGCAGCCGGTCCAGCCATCAGATTGCGCTCGACCTGCGCCAGCGGCTGAAGGCGCTGCGCTTGCCCAATGGCGCATCTATCAAGGTGGTCGAGACGCCTCCAGGACCGCCCGTCCTCGCGACCCTGCTGGCCGAGGTCTATGGCCCCGACGAAGTCACGCGCCAGAAGACAGCGTCCGAGCTGGAAAAGATCTTCAAGTCCGTCCCCTTCATCGTCGACGTGGACAACAGCTTCGGCGAGGCGCGCCCGAAGCTCCGCCTCGACGTGCAGCGCGACCGGCTCGATTATTACGGCCTTTCCCAGCGGCAGGTCGCCGACAGCATCGGTATGCTCATGGGGAGCCAGACTGTCGGCTACGCGCCGCGCGGCGATGGCCGCAGCCCACTACCGATTACAATCGCGCTGGAACAGAAGGACCGCAGCTGGACGCAAGCCTTGTCGAGTATGCCTGTCGCACAGACGCCGGGCGGCCAGCTCATCGACCTTGGCGCGGTGGTCGAAGCGCGCACCGAGACGGGGAGTCCTGCGATCTTCCGCCGTGACGGTCGATATGCCGACATGGTCACGGCCGAGCTGGCCGGAGCCTATGAAGCGCCGATCTACGGCATGATCGAAGTGAACCGCGCGGTCGATGCCTATGACTGGGCGGCCAAGGGCCTCCAGAAGCCGGAAATCCGTCTCAACGGTCAGCCCGAGGATGAGAGCGTGCCGTCCCTGCTCTGGGATGGCGAATGGGAGATCACCTGGGTCACGTTCCGCGACATGGGCGGCGCCTTCATGGTCGCGCTGCTGGCGATCTACATCATCGTCGTCGCGCAGTTCAAAAGCTTCCGCCTGCCGCTCGTGATCCTGACGCCGGTGCCGCTCACGCTGGTCGGGATCGTCATTGGCCACATGCTGTTCCGTGCACCGTTTACGGCAACCTCGATGATAGGGTTCATCGCGCTCGCCGGTATCATCGTGCGCAACTCGATCCTGCTGGTCGACTTCATCCGCCATTCGGCCACGCCGGACAAATCGCTGCGCGACGTGCTGCTGGAAGCCGGCACGATCCGGTTCAAGCCGATCGTTCTCACGGCCGCCGCGGCGATGATTGGCGCGGCCGTGATCCTGACCGATCCGATCTTTCAGGGTTTGGCGATCTCGCTGCTGTTCGGCCTTGCGTCCTCGACGCTGCTGACCGTGCTGGTTATTCCGGCCATTTACATCGTGCTTCGAGATGATGGGAAACCCGCGACCAGATGATGCCGCTTGAGACGCCCCTTGCACAACTCGCCGAGCACGCCGCCCATGCGGCGAGCGTGCTGAAGCTGCTGGCCAATGAACAGCGTCTGCTGATCCTGTGCCGGCTGACCCAGGGCGAATTCTCCGTCGGGGAGATGGTGGAGTTGTGCGGGCAATCGCAATCCAGCGTGTCCCAGCATCTGGGGAAATTGCGAGAAGGGGGTCTGGTCAAGACCCGGCGCGAGGCGACGACGATCTACTACAGCCTTGCTGACAGCGACGTCCGCAAGTTGATCGACATGCTCTGCGATCGCTTCGGTCCCGGTGCTGGACAATCCTGAGAAATCCGATGCGACGCGCCGTCCTTCCGCTCCTGTCCATGGTCTCTCTCGGGGCTTGCGCCTCGAATGAGCCGCCGTCGGATCCGGCGGTGATGGTGCAGGAGGCACAAGCGCGCTCCGATATCCTGGCCGACCGCTTCCAGAAGGAATTATTGAGCGCGCTGACCGCCGCGATGGCGGCGGATGGTCCGCAAGGCGCGATCAGCGTCTGTTCGAGCATAGCGCCCGCGCTCGCCGCGCAGATCTCCGAGGAAAGCGGAGCGACCGTCCGGCGCACGGCGCTGCGCACGCGTAATCCCGCTGCCAGTCCTGACGCTACCGAACGCCGCGTCATGGAGAGCTGGGCCGCCGCGCCGTTTGGCGTCGACGGCAAGCCCAGGCGCTGGTCGGCGTATGAGGGCGGGCAATATCGCTATATGCGCGCCATACCGACCATGCCCATGTGCCTCGCTTGCCATGGCGAGAATGTCGCCCCGGAGGTGATGGCGGCGATCCGCGCGCATTATCCCGCAGATCAGGCGACGGGTTTTGCTTCCGGCCAGCTTCGGGGCGCCTTTTCGATCCGGTGGGAGGAGGCAGCCCTGGCGCGTGCGATCAAAGGCGGGGAGGGCGCGCAGCGAGGTCTGCACCCATGACGATCTTGCGCGCGCTTGCGCTGGCCCGATTTTACAGCGCTGCGGCAGCTGTCGCCTACCGCTCAGCGGCGCCGTGATCGCCAGAGTGCTTTGCCATCAGGTTCGGCCCGGCAGCATTCGGCGCAAGGTATCATCCTTGACGATGTAATGATGGAAGAGAGCGGCAAGGGCGTGAAAGCCGATCAGGAAATATCCGATGGTCCCGACTGTCTCGTGCCAATCCTTCATCTGTCCCGCCAGGGCTTTGCTCTGGCCGACAAGAGCCGGCAGTTCCAGACCGAAGAATGGAATCGGCTTGCCCGACGCACTCAGGATCACCCAGCCCGCCAAGGGCATCGCCAGCATGAACGCGTAGAGTGCGAGATGCGTCGCATTGGCTAAAAGCGTCTGCCATGACGGCGGTTCCGGCGTGATCGGGGGGGTGCGCTGGCTGAGGCGTGCCAGCAGGCGGATGATCGCCAGCGCCAGAACGGTGAGTCCGAGTATGAAATGCCAGGTTTTCAGCCCCTCGCGGATGTCGGTTCCCTTGGGATAGTTCTCCCGCAGGAGAATGGTAGCGTAAACGACCGAGATCAGCAGCACCATGAGCCAGTGCAGAGTGATCGACAGGGAAGAGAAGCGGTTACGGATATCGGTTGTACTCATGGCGAACCTCCCATCAATTTTCATATTGCCAGCGAGATGAGAAAAATGCCTTGATCCTTCTCAAGAAGCTTTGCGCCGAACAACCGCAATAACCGGTCAGCTGCGCTTGCGGACAAATTCCGCACGAAGCACCAAACCTTTGATGCCTTCATACCGGCAGTCGATTTCCTGCGGGTCATCCGTGAGGCGGATCGACTTTATCAGCGTTCCCCGCCTCAGAGTCTGGCCGGCGCCCTTGACGACCAGATCCTTGATCAACGTGACCTGGTCGCCGTCGGCAAGCAGGTTGCCCACGGCATCGCGGACTTCGATCCGGTCCGCGGTGGCGCGCCGTTCCTTCAGTTCGGATGCAGCCATCCATTCACCGGATTCTTCATCGTAGACATATTCATCTTCGCTCATGGAGTTCTCCATCGGTCAGGAATGTGCGTCAGGCACCGAACAGATCGCGTTCAATCAGCCAGGCGCGCATTGCCAGCAATGCGGCGACGAGGGCAGCCACGGCAAAGGCTCTGGCGTCGAGCGTGATCCACGCAACAGCGCCTGCAAGCCCGCCAATAAGGAAGACCAGCCAAAAGGATGCATGCAAGCCAAGCTGGCGATAGTTCGCGTGATGCCGTCCGCCGGCCAATGCCTCCCCGAACCGCACGACCTGCGTGGAGGGCGAAATAGCCTCCTGCAGGTCGGGATCATCCCTCTCAAAAGTGCAATGAGCACTACCCATGGCCATCGCGATCAGCACGGCCGGGATGATCGCCAGATGCGAGAGGAATGTCAGATAGGCGGCGGCCAACGCGATTGCGGTACAAACGAGCGCGATTGTGCGCCGGTACCGGCCTAGCCAGTGCGTAATCAAGGTCGTGAGGACCACACCCCCCACGAAGCTGAAGATCATTCCGCCCACAAATTTCGTGATACCAAAGCCACCGGGAAGGCTCGTGCCCAGAACAGTGGCGTTGGCCTCGGGCGAGGCAAGGAAGACGTGCCCGAATGCCAGAAAGCCGGCTGCATTGATCGCGCCGGCAAGGGCCGCCAGCATGGCGGCCAGTTGGACCAGCGCGCGCTGCGCTCTGCCGATATCCAGGGAGCTGGGCCGTCTGCCTGTCCGATCCGGTTCGCTCATGCTCGCCTCTTACGCATCCTGGCTCGGCAATCGCTCGATCACGAGTGCAATGCCTTGTCCGCCGCCAATGCACATGGTCACAAGCCCGTAGCGGCCGCCAATACGCTCGAGCTCGTAAAGCGCCTTGATGGTGATGATGGCGCCGGTTGCCCCGACGGGATGCCCAAGTCCAATGCCGCTGCCATTGGGATTGACCTTCTCGGGCGGGAAATCGAGCAGTTTGGCGACCGCGCAAGCCTGCGCGGCAAAAGCCTCGTTCGCCTCGATCACGTCGATGTCGTCAAGCGATAGTCCGGCCCGCTTGAGGGCGATGGGCACGGCTTCGACGGGACCGAGCCCCATCACTTCGGGGGCAACACCGGCATGTCCCCAGCTTACAACCCTGGCGCGGGGTGTCAGGCCGTGTCTCTCGGCGGCGGCGGCGGAAGCCAGCACCAGAGCCGCGCCAGCGTCGTTGATGCCGCTGGCGTTGCCCGCCGTTACGGTCCCGCCATCCTTGCGGAAGATGGGCGTGAGTGCGCCGAGGCCTTCGCTGGAAACGTCGGTGCGCACATGCTCGTCGGCCTCGAACATAAAGGTGCCGCTACGGCCCTTGACCTCGACGGAAACGATCTGCTCGCGAAAACGGTCTTCCTGCTGTGCTCTTGCTGCCCGGCGATGGCTTTCGGCCGCCAGCGCGTCCTGCTCGGCCCGGGTGATGCCATGACGTTCGGCAACGTTCTCGGCAGTGACCCCCATGTGACCTGCACCGAACGGATCGCTCAGCGTCGCGTTCATCGCGTCGATCATCATTTCATCGCCCATCCTGCGCCCCCAGCGCAGGCCCTTGAGAACGTGTGGGGATTGGCTCATGCTCTCGACACCGCCAGCAACGGCGATGTCACACTCGGCCAATGCGATCATTTGGGCGGCGGAAATAATCGCCTGCACACTCGATCCGCAAAGGCGGTTCAGGGTGAGCGCCGGGGTCCGATCGGGAATCCCCGCCGCGATAGCGGCAATTCGCGAGACATATGCATCGCTGGGTTCGCTTTGAATGACCTGGCCAAGGACAACATGCTCGACATGGCCTGGTTCGATTCCGGCCCGCTTGATGGCTTCGGCAATGACGATGCGGCCAAGCTCCCACGGCGCGACGTCCTTAAGGCTGCCTCCAAAATCCCCGATAGCGGTGCGCACACCCGACAGGATCACGACGTCGTTCAAATTTCCTTCCTTTCGACAATATGTTCGCCCGAACCGCAGCAGGGTGCGCCGATCAGTGCGGCTGAGTTTTGGGCGCTTCGAGCAAGCTGACCGCGAGCGACTGGGCGCTGGCGAAGTCCGCGGCATAGAAAAGCTTGTCCGAACCAGCTTCCAGGTGAACGCGCGCAAGCATCGACTTCGGTTGCGGCTGCACGCCGGACAACACGACCGTTGCGCCGGCGACGCGCGCTTGTTCGATGAACTGTTCGAGCGCCTGGACGCCGCTTGCATCGAGCAGGGGAACGAGCCGCATGCGCAGGATGATGACTTTGGGCGACTGACCGACGCGGCGCAGCGTATCGAGCAGTTCGCCTGCTACGCCGAAGAAGAACGGGCCGGTGATCCGGAACACCTCGACACCCTCCGGCAACGCGTCGCGCTGGTGAACGTCTTCGGAATCGAGATCGATGTCCTGCCGGCCGCTGCTGTCGACCTCGACAGCCTCGCTCATGCGGGCCATGAAGAGGAGCGAGGCCAGAGTTACGCCGACGCCGATTGCGACGGTGAGATCCACCAGTACCGTCAGGCCGAATGTCAGTAGCAGCACGGCCCGGTCGCTGTTGGGCATGTGCAGCAAGGCAATGAACCGCTCATATTCACTCATGCCCCAGGCGACCATGAACAGGATCGCGGCAAGCGCGGCCATGGGTACGAATGCCATCAGGTCCGTGGCGAACAGGATGAACAGAAGAAGGAACACGGCATGCATGATTCCGGCAACCGGGGTTCTGGCCCCGGAGCGGATATTGGTGGCGGTACGCGCAATCGCGCCCGTCGCGGGTAGCCCACCGAACAGGGCGGATCCGATATTGGCGACGCCCTGGCCGATCAATTCCTGGTTGGAGCGATGCCGCGTTCCGGCCATGCCATCGGCGACGACGGCCGACAGCAGGGCTTCGATGCCGGCGAGAAATGCAATGGTGAATGCCGAAGGCATCACCGCATTGATCTTGGCGAAGGTGAATTCCGGCAGGGACGGCATCGGCAGGCCGGAAGGAATGTCCGGGAAGCGGGAGCCGATAGTGTCGACCGGGAGCTTGAGCAGAGCGACGGCGAGGGAACTTACCACGACCGCGATCAGGAACCCGGGCAGTCTGGGCGCGAGTTTGCGCAGCACGATGATGGTCGCAAGTGCTCCGACCCCGACGCCTAGAGTTGCCCAACTGGTGCTCGGCAGAGCGGCGAGATAGGACTGCCATTTGGGCAGGAACTCAGCCGGGACCTCGGTCATCGAGAGCCCGAGGAAGTCCTTCACCTGACTCGAGGCAATGATAACGGCGATCCCCGCGGTGAATCCGGTGACGACCGGATGGGGGATGAATTTGATCATCTGCCCGAGGCGAAACGCACCGGCGGCAATGAGGATGATGCCTGCCAGGAGCGTCGCGATCAGCAGCCCATCATAGCCGTGCTGGGCGATAACATTGAAAATGACGACGACAAAGGCGCCCGTGGGTCCGCCGACCTGGACCCGCGATCCGCCGAGCGCGGAAATCAGGAACCCCGCCACCACGGCCGTGACAAGCCCCTTGTCGGGAGAAGCGCCGCTGGCGATGCCCAGGGCCATGGCAAGAGGCAGCGCGACGATCGCGACCGTCAGGCCCGCTATGGCGTCGGCGCGGAAGGTCTGAGCGGTGTACCCTTCGCGCAAGGTCGTGATGAGCTTGGGCGTATAGGCTTTCGCGCTCACCTGACCGGTTCCTCCGCCTTGTCATAGAGAAGCGACTGCCCCTGGCCGCCGGACTTTCCCGCGGTCGTTTCGCGCAGACGCACACCGCGGCCCACGCCCGTGCTGGGCGCATTCTCGCCCAGCAGTTCGATGCCTGCGCCTTCCAGCGCGGTGATCACCTTGACCAGCGTGTCGACCACACCGCGCACTTGGCCATCGGATGATTCCATGCGCTGGATGGTCGGCAGGGAGAGGCCGGCCAGCGCGGCGAGCTGGCGTTGATCAAGTCCGAGGAGGGCGCGCGCGGCGCGCATTTGCTGCGACGTGATCATGTTGGCTCCATGATGTTTAATACATCAAATATCACTCTTAACAAATTAGGAGGGAGTTGTATATGTGCATTGTACCGGATAATCGATCACACGCGCTTTGTCGGGGTGAGGTATTTCCGCGTCTGAGAAAGCCGATGGTCTTGAGGGCTGCGACCTTCGAGCCTCCAGATCGGAGATGAGCAAATGATCGTGGAGAAAAAGCACCGCCGCAAAGGTGCAGGTCGACAGGCGCCGCCATCGGATGCCCCGGCGGCGGCGAGTCCGGTGTCGCAACCCGATCGTCTTCGGCGCCCGAAGCTCAGGCTGAAACTTCCCGTCGGAACAGGTTCGGGCGACGCCCGATCCGCCTGCTTCCTTCCAACCCGATCCGAAAGGCCACACAGCAAAATCACGCAGATCCCCGCAGCTTTGGACATCACGGTCAAATCCGGTGGGACGCTTCACGAAAATCTCGATACGCCCGAACTCGTCGAGATCGCCTTGCGGCGCGGTGAAGGCCGCCTGTCCGAGCATGGCGCCTTCGTGGTTGAAACCGGAAAACATACCGGCCGTTCGGCCCAGGACAAATTCATCGTCCGTGATGAGGTCACCAGGGATGATGTCTGGTGGGGGGCTTCCAACAAGCCGATGTCGGAAGAAGCCTTCGCCAATCTGCGCGAGGATTTCCTCAAGCATCTTGCCGCACTCGACGACGTCTTCGTCCAGGATCTGTTCGGCGGCTCGCAGCCGGAATTCCGTGTCGGAGTCCGGGTCGTCACGGAACTGGCCTGGCACTCGCATTTCGTGCGCACCATGCTGGTTAGGCCGACGGCGGATGAACTCACGCATTTCACGGCGGATTACACCATCATCGACTTGCCCGGCTTCCGCGCCGATCCCGAACGCCATGGCTGCCGGTCGGAAACCATCATCGCGATCGATTTCACCCACCGGCTGATCCTGATCGGCGGCACCGGCTATGCCGGCGAGATGAAGAAGGCGGTGTTCTCGGTGCTGAACTATGTGCTGCCGCAAAAGGGCGTCATGCCGATGCATTGTTCGGCGAACATCGGTCCCGATGGCGACACCGCGATCTTCTTCGGCCTCTCGGGCACCGGCAAGACCACTTTGTCCGCTGATGTTTCGCGCACGCTGATCGGCGACGACGAGCATGGCTGGTCGGACAGCGCCGTCTTCAATTTCGAAGGCGGCTGCTACGCCAAGATGATCCGTCTCTCGGCCGAGGCGGAGCCTGAAATCCATGCGACCACCCGCCGCTTCGGTACGATCCTCGAGAATGTCGTCATGGATCCGGAAACCCGCGCACTCGACCTCGACGACGCCTCGCTCGCCGAGAACAGCAGGGGCGCCTATCCGATCCACTTCATCCCCAATGCCTCCGCCGAGAACATGGGGCCGGTGCCGAAGAACATCATCATGCTGACGGCCGATGCCTTCGGCGTGCTCCCGCCCATCGCGAAGCTAACGCCCGAACAGGCGATGTATCATTTCCTGTCCGGCTACACAGCCAAGGTCGCGGGCACCGAACTCGGTGTCACCGAACCCGAAGCGACGTTCTCGACCTGCTTTGGCGCGCCGTTCATGCCGCGGCATCCCAGCGTCTACGGCAATCTGCTTCGCAAGCGTATCGCCGCGGGGAATGTCGATTGCTGGCTGGTCAACACCGGCTGGACCGGCGGCCAATATGGAACGGGATCGCGGATGCCGATCAAGGTGACGCGCGCACTGCTCAATGCTGCGCTTTCCGGGACTCTCGAAGGCGCACAGTTCCGCACCGATCCCAACTTCGGCTTCGTGGTCCCCGTTGCTGTAGAGGGTGTGGATTCGAGTATTCTCGACCCGCGTTCCACCTGGGCTGATGGGGCCGCCTATGACGGCACGGCGCGTTCCCTGGTCGACCGCTTCAAGCGCAACTTCACGCAGTTTGTCGCTCATGTCGACGAAAGCATCCGCGCGGCGGCCCCTCCCGGATGGTTCGATGCCTGACCTCATCCGGTTCCCCTTTGACAAGTTTCACGAAAAGCCAGAATCCATGCCCGCTCATGAACAGGGATCGGTAACCGGCAAGCTTGTCTTGCCGGTCACAGGTTGGGCCGCGATCCTGCGCGGGTTGCGCGGGCGATGCCCCCGGTGCGGCGAGGCGCGCCTGTTCATGCGGTTCCTGAAACCGATCCCTCATTGCCCGCAATGCGGCCAGGACTGGACGCATCAGCAAGCTGATGATTTCCCGGCCTATGTCTCGATCTTCGTGACGGGGCATCTGATGGCGCCGCTCATTATCGCCGTGACCAGTCGCGCGGAAATGTCCGTGCCGATGTTGATGGCGATCCTGCTTCCGTTGGCGTTGCTCCTGATGGTCGGGCTGCTTCAGCCCGCCAAGGGAGCCATCATTGCCTTGCAGTGGTGGTTCGGCATGCATGGGTTTCGCAGGGAACGCCCGGGAGCAATTCCGGACGACGCCGATACATGATCTTCAGCTTCGGCCGTGGCCAGTCTCGAGATTGACCAGGGTATGAGGCTGTCGGGCCGATGCGCGACTTCTCAAATTCAACTTTTTGCCGGAGAACTTTGTCTTGCCTCAGAGCAAAGTCCTGACGCGTTACGTGAACGCCATTTCAACGGGTCAGCTGCGCCCTGACGACGCCCAGCGGCAGGTCGCTCTGCGTTTCGGCAAGGCGGTTGCGGAATTGGAAGCACAGGCGCGCCGTCAGGGCCTCCTGTCGCGTTTCGTCAGGCGCAAACCCGATCCCGTGCGGGGAGTCTATCTCTGGGGAGGGGTCGGCCGCGGCAAATCGATGCTGATGGATCTCTTCTTCGACTGCGTCGAGATCGCCGGGAAACGGCGCGTCCACTTCCACGAGTTCATGCAGGAGGTGCATGACCGGCTACGCTCCGAACGCGCCAAGGAGACCGGCGATCCGATATTGCCGGTCGCCGATGCCATCGCGGCCGAAGCGCGGCTGATCGCCTTCGACGAAATGATCGTAACCAATTCGGCTGACGCGATGATCCTGTCGAGGCTGTTTACCCGGATCATCGGACATGGCGTTACCGTGGTCGCTACATCCAACCGGCCGCCTCAGGACCTCTACAAGAACGGCCTCAACCGCGAACATTTTCTGCCATTCATCGCGCTCCTCAAGGATCGGCTCGATGTGCTCACCCTGGATGGGCCGACTGACTATCGCATGCAGCGCCTTGGAGGGTTCCAGACCTGGCACGTGCCCAATGGCGATGCGGCGACGGAAGCCCTGAGCCGGGCGTTCTTCCGGTTGACCGATTTTCCGGTCGAGGACCGGGAGCATGTTCCCTCCGAAACACTGGCAATCAAGGGCGGACGAGAACTGTTCGTGCCCAAGTCGCTGAAAGGCGTGGCCGTCTTCTCATTCAAGCGGCTATGCGGCGAACCGCGCGGCATTCCCGATTATCTTGCATTGGCCTACCGCTATCACACCGTGATCCTGGTCGGGATCCCCGTTCTCGACGCAAACCGGAAATCGGAAGCGGCGCGATTCAAGACACTGATCGACGCCTTCTATGAAAATGGCGTCAAGCTGCTGGCTTCCGCCGATCGCGAACCCGACGCGCTGTATTGCGCGGCAGACGACGCCTTCGAGTTCGAGCGGACGATCTCGCGCCTCAACGAAATGGGATCGCAGGACTATCTCGCCCGCGGTCATGGAGTGAGCGACGAGGTCGCGCTCGCCGAGGTTCAGCGTCCATCGAGAACACAAAGGCTTATGGAATGATTCCGAAACCGGATCTCAAGCCGGCAGTCCGAAACAGCGATGTCTATCTGAACAGACGTGATGTGTGCCTCGCCGAGGCGAAGGAAATGTACGAGAAAGCGCAGCTGTTCGAGGAACGCCAAAGGCGCTGACGCCGACAGGTCATGCCTCGCGCCCTCTGTCGATGCCATCCACCGTCGATTACGGATCCCAAAAGCAGCCTGTGCCTGAGTGATCGCGATTGAGGGAGGCCGTCACGAACGGCGATCGCGTTCCCGCTCCAGGCATTGCCTGAAAGCTGGAAGGTGGCGCTCGCGCGAGGCGGCCTGCAGGTTTTCCATCACCTGGCGCGCCGCGGGGTCGTCGACCATCGGGATCAGCCGGTCGTAAAGCGCGATATTCTCGATCTCGCCCTGGACCGCGCTTTCGCAAGCCTGCGCGAGAGAAGCTGGTGCCGCCACTTTCCCCGTCCATGGATCGGGCGGTACGTCGATGCCCAGCCGGGCAAGCTGGCGCTCAAGTGCGGCGGCATGGCGCTGTTCGGCCTCTATGATGTTGGAAAAGGGCCGGACAGGGCCGAACTTTTCGATCACGGCGGCATAGGTCGCCTCCGCCTTCCGCTCGTCTTCGAGCGCATCGAGGAGGATGTTTGCCAGCTTTGACGTAGCCAAGGTCTCGTCCTTTCAATGGCGGCAGTTCGCTAACGGCCCCGGCCTCGCAGAGATTGCGCGGCCGGGGCCAGTCGTTGAGCGTGTCTTACTCTTCGAGCAGGGCGCGCAGCATCCATGCGGCCTGCTCATGCACGCCGATCCGTTGGGTGAGCAGGTCCGCGGTCGGCTCGTCGCTCGCCTTCTCGACCAGAGGGAACAGCGTGCGCGCCGTGCGGGCGGCCGCTTCATGCCCCTTGGCGAGGATGTCGACCATGTCGAGCGCCTTCGGCGGCACTTCCGGCGCGTCGGGCAGGGAACTGAGTTTGGCGAACTGCGCGTAGGAACCGGGTGCGGGCTGTCCGAGCGAGCGGATGCGTTCGGCGATCGGGTCGATCGCGTTCCACAACTCGGTATATTGCGTCATGAACATGGCATGGAGGCTGTTGAACATCGGCCCGGTCACGTTCCAGTGAAAGTTGTGCGAGGTCAGATAGAGAGTGTAGGTGTCCGCCAGGAGGCGGCTCAGGCCTTCGCAAATCGCAACCCGATCTTCCTCGCCGATTCCAATATTCACTTGTCTGGTCATGGTCTTCTCCTTGATCGAAACTCTACTTCAGATCGCGTAGTCCCGCGAGCAGGGCGGCCCGCGAGATTTCACCGACATGGAGCGCACGGATCACGCCTTTGCTGTCGACGAACAGCGTCGCGGGAAGCCCGGCCGAGCCGGTCGCGGCAGCTATGCGCAGGTCGCGGTCGAGATGGACGTGCGCCGCTTCAAGGCGCTTGCTGTCCAGCCACGCACGTACGTTGTCTGCATCCTCGCCCTGATTGACAAGCAGGATCGGCACGGCCGAGTGTGCCGCTTCTACGACCATCATCGGCATTTCACGCTGGCACGGCGGGCACCAGGTTGCCCAGAGATTGACGACGAACGGCTTGCCCCGGCGATCGTCGAGCAGGCTCGTTCCGCTGTCCAGCGACTGGAGAACGATTCCTTGCGGTAGAGGTCGCTGCGCCGAGGCAAGGGCCGCTGCCGTGGCGCCGGATGTGACCGCGACGCAGCCCGCGAAGACGAGTGTCAAAGGTGCTAGGGCGCGAGATCGCCGTAGTGACACGCCCAGCACGATTGCGGCAGTCACCAGACCGGGGAGCGGCGAGAAACCTCCTTGCCAGACATAGAGGATGGTTGCGGGTTCGATGGCGAAGGCATGCCAGTTCTGCGCCACAAAACCCGCGCGAGCTGCAACGAGGCCAGCGAGCAATGCCCGCCACGCGGCCGTATCGCAATCCACGCCGCGACGGCGGCCTATCCAGTTCGCCGCCGCCAGGAAGGCGATGATCCCGAGAATCGCGAACAGCCGTTCCAACGCGAGCGCGAGAGGGCCGATGGCAATCATGATCCGTCGCGGTCAGGCCGCAATGTCCTCATCGGGATCGGCGTGGAATTCATGCCACATGCCGTTGAGGATACCGAACCCGACGGCGAGGCCCACGCCCAGAATCCAACTGAAATACCACATGGAAAGTCGTCCTTTCAGTAATAGTCGGGGTTGGTGTCGACATCGCGCAGCGTGATGCGGCCGAACAGGACCTTGTAGACCCAGGCGGTGTAGAGCAGGATGATCGGCAGGAAGATCACCGTCACGGCCAGCATGATGAACAAAGTCACATGGCTGGACGAGGCGTTCCAGACCGTCAGGCTCGAGGCCGGGTCGATCGAACTGGGCAGGATGAACGGGAACATCGAGAGGCCCACGGTCGCGATGATGCCGATCGCGCCGATCGATGAGCCGCCAAAGGCCAGAACCTCGCGGCCCTTGCGGATGCCGATCCACGCCAGCAGCGGCCCCGCGAAGCCGAGGATCGGGGCGATCAGCATCCAGGGATGGGCGCCATAATTGTTGAGCCAGGCCCCCGGCGCCGCGACCGTTCCCGACAGCAGCGGATTGGACGGGCCGAGCGGATCGGCCGCATGGGTCAGGCGGAAGCCCATGCCCATTTTCGCGACCATGACCCCGCCCAGCGCGAACAGCAGGATCGACGCGACCGCCGCGACCTTGCCGAAGGCGCGCGCGCGGTCATGCACGACGCCGCGTTCGATCTTGATCGCAAGCCAGCTCGCGCCGTGCAGCACGATCATGGCGACCGAGAGCAGCCCGGCGACCAGCGAGAACGGATGGAACAGGCCGAGCAGGCTGCCCTCGTAGAAGGAGCGCAGATCGCTATCGAGCCGGAAGGGGATGCCGGTCAGGACATTGCCGACCGCGACGCCGAACACCAGCGCAGGCACGAACCCGCCGACGAACAGCGCCCAATCCCAGCGCGAGCGCCATGTGGCATCGGGCTTCTTCGAGCGGTATTTGAAGCCCACGGGCCGCAGGATGAGCGCGGCGAGGACGAGGAACATGGCCAGATAGAAGCCCGAGAAGCTGACCGCATAGACGAACGGCCAGGCCGCGAAGATCGCGCCGCCGCCGAGGATGAACCAGACCTGGTTGCCTTCCCAGGTCGCGCCGATCGAGTTGATGACGAGACGCCGTTCGGCGTCGGTCTTCGCGACGAAGGGCAGCAGCGCGGCGGTGCCGAGGTCGAAGCCGTCGGTGAGAGTGAAGCCGATCAGGAGGACGCCCATCAGCAGCCACCAGATCAGCCGGAGCGTTTCATAGTCGATGGGAGGTGCCATGACCTGTTCTCCTTATTCGGCAGGGATGGGCGCGTAGCCGCTGTGGGTTTCGGGGGATGGCGCCGGAGGCCGATGCTGGTCCGGTCCCTTGCGGATTGCCGCCAGCATCAGCCGCACTTCGATGACGGCGAGCGCGCCATAGATCACCGTGAACCCGATGATCGTCGTCCAGAGCTGCGCGACGGTCAGGCTCGAGGCGGCAAGGAACGTCGGCAGAACGCCATCGATCGCCCAGGGCTGGCGGCCGATCTCGGCCAGGATCCAGCCAAATTCGATGGCGATCCACGGCAGCGGGATGACCCAGACCGCCGCGCGCAGGAAGGTGCGGCAGAAGCGGCTGTCGCAGTTCAGCTTGCGGATCGAAGCCATCCAGAAGGCGGCGCCGAAGAAGGCGATGAAGAAGAAGCCGAGGCCGGCCATCACCCGGAACACCCAGAACATCACCGGGACATTGGGCACGGTCGACCATGCGGCCTTTTCGATGTCCTGGGGCGTGGCTTGCCGCGGATCGGCGACGAAGCGTTTCAGCAGCAGGGCATAGCCAAGATCGGCCTTGGCTTCCTCGAATGCCTCGCGCGCGACCATGTCCTTCTGGTCCACCTTCAGCTTTTCCACCGCATCATAGGCCTTGATGCCGTTCTCGATGCGGTCCTGCGCCCTGGCGACCAGTTCGAAGATGCCGGAGACTTCGCCCGTCAGGCTGCGCGTGGAGATGAGACCGAGCACATAGGGGATCTTGACCTCGAAATAGGTCTCGCGGTCGGCGACGCTGGGAAAGCCGACAACGGCAATGCCCGCGGGCGCGGGCTCAGTGTGCCACATGGCCTCGAGCGCGGCGAGCTTCATCTTCTGGTTATCGGTCAGCGCGTAGCCGCTTTCGTCGCCGAGCACGACGACCGACAGCGACGAGGCAAGGCCGAAGGCGGCGGCGACCGTGAAGCTGCGCCGCGCGACCGCGACCCACTTGCCCTTGAGCAGATACCAGGCCGAGACGCCCAGCACGAAAACGGAGGCGCAGACATAGCCCGCGCTCACCGTATGGACGAACTTCGCCTGCGCGACCGGATTGAACAGCACCGCCATGAAGTCGGAGACTTCCATCCGCATCGTTTCGGGATTGAAGCGCGATCCCACCGGATTCTGCATCCAGCCATTGGCGACGAGGATCCACAGCGCCGATAGGTTCGAGCCGAGAGCCACCATGAAGGTGGTGAGCAGATGCCCGACCCTGGACAGCTTGTCCCATCCGAAGAACATGAGGCCCACGAACGTCGCTTCGAGGAAGAAGGCCATCAGCCCTTCGATGGCGAGCGGCGCGCCGAAGATGTCGCCGACATAATGCGAATAGTAGGACCAGTTGGTGCCGAACTGGAATTCCATGGTAATGCCGGTAGCGACGCCCAGCACGAAGTTGATACCGAACAGCTTGCCCCAGAAGCGCGTGACGGTGCGCCAGATCTCACGGCCCGTCATCACATAGATGCTCTCCATGATGACGAGGATGAAGGAGAGGCCGAGCGTCAGGGGGACGAACAGGAAATGGTAGAGAGCCGTCAGGGCGAATTGGAGGCGTGAAAGCTCGATCACAGCCATGTCCATGGCAAGACTCCTTGCGTTCCGGCCCGGCTTCCATGGGTGTCCTGAGTCGGTTGAAAAGATTATGATTATTCGTTACTCGTAATTGAGTATATGAGCAACCCGTTAGATAGACAGGCTGCGGCCCTTTTCTGGATCGGCGACAGCGGCGCGGCGATCCTCATGGCGGCGGCGCTGGCCGGAGCCGTGGCATCAATGGAGCAAGGGGCGGGGCAGGGCCATCTTGCGCTTGCCGCGGGCGGACTGATAGCCGCCGCCCTGCTTCGCGCCGGGATGCAGATCGGTGCGACCAACGCCGGCGAAGCGGCTGCTATGCGCGTCAAGACGAACTGGCGCCAGCGGGTGTATCCAGGCATTCTCGTCGCCGCGCCGGGGGATCGCCGGATGCTGGGCGAGGCGGTCGCCGATGCCGTCGACCGGATCGAGGACCTGGGCGGCTTCCATGCCCGCTTCCTGCCGCTGCGCCGCGCCGCGGTCCTGTCCCCGCTCATAATCGCGATTGCTGCCGTATTTGGGAGCTGGGTCGCCGGCGTGATCATGCTCGCGACGCTGATTCCCTTTGCCATGGGCATGGCGCTCGCAGGAACGGCGGCCGCGCGGGCCGCCGCGCGCCAGCTCGATGCGCTGAGTCGCCTGTCGGGCCTGTTCGTCGACCGGGTGCGCGCGCTCCCGGTGATCGTCGCCTTCGCCGCGCAGGACCGTATCGGCCGCCACCTTGCCGACGCTACCCGCGAGGTCGCCGCGCGCACGATCGATGTGCTCAAGGTCGCCTTCGTGTCGAGCGCGATCATCGAGTTCTTCGCGGCGCTGTCGGTGGCGCTGGTCGCGCTCTATTGCGGCTTCAACCTGCTCGGCATCCTGCCCTTTCCGGCTCCCGAAAAGCTGACCCTGGGCCAAGCCCTGTTTGTTCTTGTCCTCGCGCCGGAATTCTATCTTCCCATGCGCCGCCTTGCCGCCGCCTATCACGACAAGCAGGTCGGGGAGGCTGCGGTGGAACGCCTTGAAGCGCTCGCGCCCGCTTCTCCGCCCGCGCCGAAACCCGCGATCGAAGGGCCGCCAGCGCTGCGCTTTGACGGCGTGGTGATCGACTATGGCGAGACGGCCATCGGTCCCTTCACGCTGGATATCCCGGCGGGCACCAGCCTTGCCCTGCGCGGAAGCACCGGGGTCGGCAAATCGAGCCTGCTCCATGCGCTGCTGGGGCTGGCCCCCATTGGTGGGGGACGGATTCTGGTTGACGGCCGGGATGCGGCCGAGGTTGCGCTTCCCGGCCATGTCGGCTGGGCGGGCCAGACGGTTGCGTTCGTCCCGGGCACGCTGGCCGACAATATCCGTCTTGCGCGTCCCGATGCCGACGATGCGGCAGTCGAAGCCGTGGCCCATCTGGCAGGCCTTGGGCCGATGATCGAAGCGCGCGGACAGGGATTGGCCTTGCCGCTCGATCATCGCGGGTCGGGCCTGTCCGGTGGGGAACGCCGGCGCGTCGGCATCGCGCGCGTGTTGCTCAAGGACGCGCCGCTCTGGCTGCTCGACGAACCGACCGCGGATCTCGACGCGGGATCGGCGGCCGACATCGCCGGGATACTGGCGTCCGCCGCAAAGGGCCGCACGGTCCTGATAGTGACGCACAGCGCCGAGCTGGCCGCGATCGCCACCAAAGAAATGGTGCTTTCATGAGCCGCGCGGATATGGACCTGCTGCTCGCTGAAGCTATCGGCCCCGAACGCCGCGCCTTCCGAATCGCGGGCTTGCTTGCCTCCGCTGCGACAATCGCCGCGGTCCTGCTGCTGGGCCTGTCTGGATGGTTCATCACCGGCGCGGCACTGGCCGGGCTGGGCGGCGTGTTGGCCGCGCAGGGTTTCAACTACCTGGTGCCGAGCGCGATGATCAGGCTGCTCGCGATCGTAAGGACGACGGCGCGTTACGGCGAACGGCTCTATGGCCACCGCGCGGCCTTGATGGCGCTCGCCGCGGTTCGCGCGCGCCTGTTCGACCGCATCCTGTCGGTGCGCGACGTGCGGGCCGTATCGGCGGGCGATGCCGTGACGCGGCTCGTGCAGGACATCGGCGCGCTGGAGGACAATCTGGTCCGTAAGCCGGCATTGCCCGCCGCGTTCGCCGGCGCTGCCATCGGCCTTGCCCTTGCGTGGCTGGCCAGCCCCTGGACGAGCCTTGCCTTGCTGGCGTTGCTTGCCGGTCTTGTCCTCTGGGCGCATCTGGCGACCCCCCGCCTGCTGGCGAGCGCCGCGACCGATATGGCGGAGGCGCTGGCGCGGCTCAAGGCGAGCATGGTGGACTATGCCGCCGCTTCGCCCGAAATCCTTGCCTACGATCTCGCTCCGGCGATCGGGCGAAGCCTCGCGGTCGAGACGGCCGAGTTGGACAGCGCGCGACCTCGGTTCGCGCGCGGCGAAGCGATCATCGATGCGGGCCTCGTGTTGGGTGGGGGCATCGCCATGGGCGCGATGCTGATCTTCTCCCATGCCTCCCTGCCGGTGACGGTCCTTGCCGTGCTGGCGGCGGCGGGCGCGATCGAAGCGCTTTCCGGCTATGTGCGCGGGGTGTCGCGCGGCGCGCTGGTCGCGGCCGCCCTCTCGCGATTGGAGGGCATGGCGGGTCAACCGTCTGCGCCTGTCCGAAAGGCGACGGCATCCATGGCGCCCGCGCGGACCATTGCCTTTGACCGGGACGGCATGAATATCCGGATCATGGCGGGCGAGCGCTTGGGGATTTCAGGCAAATCCGGCAGCGGCAAGACCAGCCTTCTGGAAACGCTCGCTGGTATTCGGCCCGCTGGCGAGCATTGCGGCATTGCTCTTGATGACCAGCTTCTTGCTTCCCTGCCGTCCGAGGACGTGCGAGCGGCATTCGCGCTCTCGCCCCAGGATGCCCAGCTCCTGTCGGGAACCATCCGCGACAATTTGCGTGTGGCGCGCCCCGGCCTCAGCGACGAACGGCTTTGGGCGGCGCTGGAAGTCGCCTGCCTCGCTGTCGATATTCGCGCGATGCCGCATGGGCTTGACCAATGGGTCGGCGACGGCGGAGCGCGGTTGTCGGGCGGCCAGCGCAAGCGGTTGTCGATCGCCCGCGCCTTGCTTGCCGGCAGGCCGTGGCTGCTGCTCGACGAGCCGAGCGAGGGGTTGGACATGGCGACGGAGGCGCGGCTTGCGGGCCACCTCGACGCGTGGCTTCGCGAGACAGGGACCGGAGTCGTGGTGGTGAGTCATCGACCGATTTTCTTGAGTCTCGTCGGCAAGGGTCGAACAATCAACTTGAAGGATCGCCGCTAATATAGGGATATCTGTAGCTGGCCTGGGGGCGGATCGATTTGGCGCGCGTAATCAAATCCATTCAATCCACGTCGCGCATAAGGAGGAGCCTATCTGCCGCGTTCATACTACCGTTCCCGATCGATTACCTTGCCGTGGAGTGATCATTTGATATCGCTTGATATGGAACTGCTTCGTTCGCTTGCTGCGGCGCTCGCGGTAGGCGTGCTGATCGGTATCGAGCGAGGCTGGCGGCAGCGCGAGGCAGCGGATGGCAGCCGGGTCAGCGGTTTGCGCACCTTTGGCCTGCTCGGTCTTGCCGGCGGCCTTGCCAGCCATATGCCCGAAAGCCTTGCGGCGGTAATCGGGCTGGCGGTCACTGCCAGCCTGGTTCTTGGATATCGCAGCGAACAAGCCCGCACGGCCAGCCTGTCCATCACCAATACGTTGGTCGGCATTATCACCTTCGCCTTGGGATATATGGCCGGGCAGGGCCTGGTGAGCGAGACGCTGGCCGTCGCGGCGGTAACCACCTTGATCCTGACGCTCAGGCAGCAATCCCACGCCATGCTCAAAGGGATGAGCCACAAGGAGGTCGAATCGATCGCCACGTTCGCGATCGTCGCGTTGGTCATCCTGCCGCTGCTGCCGGATGCGAGCTACGGCCCCTTTGAGGCCTGGAACCCGCGGCAAATCTGGATGGTCGTCGTCGTCGTGCTCGGACTCTCCTTCGCCGGCTATGTCGCCAGTCGTCGGCTCGGCGCGGACAAGGGGGTCATGATAACCGCTTTGTTCGGGGCATTGGTATCGTCCACGGCGGTCACTGTTGCCTATGCCCGGCGTTTGCGCGCCAATGATGGTCCGCAAGGCCCCTTGATTGCTGGTATTGCGCTCGCCTCGCTCGTGATGTTCGCGCGCGTCCAGATACTCTCTTTTACCCTCATCCCCTACGCCAGCACATCGCTCGCGCTTGCAATGGTTCCGGCTTTCGTCGTCGGCGGTCTGACAACCCTTCTGGCGCTACGCTCCAAGGTGGATGGTGATGGCGCCAGCGAGGTGAAGCTGGGCAATCCGCTGGATTTCGGGCCGGCGCTTCTGCTGGCGGGCGCGGTTGCGTTGATTGCTGTCCCGGCACGTTGGGCGCTCGCGCGGTTCGGCGATCAGGGCATTGTCGTTGTGCTTGGCCTTACGGGCATGTGGGATGTGGACGCAGCCGTACTCACGCTCGCGGGGCTGCCTGAGGATATGCTGAAACCCGACACGGCCGGACTGGTGCTTGCGGTGCCCGTGCTCGCCAACACGATGTGGAAGGCTGTACTCACGCTGGTACTGGCAGGGCCATCAAAGCAAGGCTGGAAGGCGTCCGGCCCACTCTTCGCATCAGTTCTGGCATCTGCTGCCGGTATCGCCGCGCTCATGGTGTTTCGCTAGGAGCGATGAGCGGGCAGCTCGTGACTGGTTCGAAGCTGGTTCAGGTCCATTCCTGAGCGGGGATGCGCGCTTTCGTTGCTGGCCGTGAATTTGTGGCGACGCAGAGCCATGGCCGGCTATTGTCGTAAGGGCCGAACGCGCGGCATCCGGCCCTTGGGCAGATCAGGCGGCCTGCGACAGGGCTTCGGCGATCTGATCCTTGATCGCGAGGCGGCGCTTGCGAAGTTCGGTCTCGTGATCTTGCGAGGTCGGTTCGATATTGGTTTCAGCCACGTGGATTTCGTCATTCACGACATCATAATCGAGAAGAAGCTGCGCGAAGCGAGAGTCCGAAGCCTTCAAGGCGTGAATCTTGTCCATCTGACCGGGGAATTCCTCGCTCAGGGTGTGGGGGGTATTCGACATAATTACTCCTTTGATGAAACTATGATATATAGCGAATTCGCGGGTGGCCGCACCCGTTTATGTCTGGGGCTGGTCACTTTGTTTTCGCCGATCAGCTCGATCGGCTCTTACGATGCTCGCGATAGGCCTGATAGGAATGCAGAATCTCGGCCATGCGGGCGAGTGCCTCGCGCCGGCCCGACGCGCTCTCGATATTCTGCAGTTCTTTTTTCAGATGGGTCGAAAAATCCGCATAGTCATTCTGCCAATCGCGGCCGACAGCCTCCTGTAGTTCCGGCTTTCCGGTCTTCAGGCGCTTGGACGGGGCGCGTGACGGCAGTGAATAGGTTTCCCCGATCTTCGGCGTGACAATCGATGCCGCGGCATCGTCCGCCTGCATCAGGCGGCGGAACGTCTCGATCGAGCCCTCTTCGCCGTGTCCCAGGAACAGGCTGCCATCGATCGGCTTCCGCGCCCTTATCCAGCGCTGCAGATCCTTCTGGTCGGCATGCGCCGAATAAGTGTCGATCCGCCGGATCTGCGCGCGCACCGCGACGTCCTGCCCCCAGATGCGCACGCGGTTCGCGCCATCGAGGATTGTCCGGCCAAGGGTGCCTGCGGCCTGGAAACCGACGAACAGGATCGTCGATTCACGGCGGCCGAGATTGTACCGCAGATGGTGACGGATGCGTCCCGCTTCGCACATGCCGGATGCCGCCATGATGATGGCTCCGGACATGTCGTTGAGCCGCATCGATTCCATCGTGCTGGCAGTGTAGTGGAACGAGGGGTGACGGAAGATTTCACCCGAGCCCATGTCTTCGAGTTCCCCGGCATGTTTGGCGAACACCTCTGTCGCGCGGGTCGCAAGTGGCGAATCGATGAACACCTGCGGATGCGCCAGGCGTCCGGTGTTGATCAGGGTCGCGATATCGAGGAGCAATTCCTGGGTGCGTTCGAGCGCGAAAACGGGAATGACGAGGTTGCCGCCGCGCGTAAGCGCTGCATTGATCTCGGCTTCCAGCAAAGTCCGGCGCTGCTCGATCGTCACGTCCTCGCGGACGCGGTCGCCATAGGTGCTCTCGCAGAACACATGATCGAGTCCTGCCGGACCCTCGGGATCGGCATGAAAGGCCTTGTGGTCTGGACCCAGGTCGCCGGAGAAGAGCAAGTGCACGCCACCGACCTCGATCTCCACGGATGTGGAACCCAGGATATGGCCCGCATTCCACAAGCGCGCCCGAAAACCGGCGGCAGGTGCGAACCAGTCGTGCAGCGCTACTGTCTCGACCTGTTCATAGGCCGCTTTGGAATCCGCTTCGGTATAGATCGGTTCGATCGGCTCCTCGTCCCGGCGATCCTGCCGTCGATTGCGGCGCTCCGCATCGCCCTCCTGAATTCGTCCGGCGTCGGGCAGCATGTAATACAGAAGGTCGCGGGTTTGCGGTGTCGCGAAGATCGGCCCGCGATACCCTTCCGCCGTGAGCCTGGGCAGCAGGCCGCTATGGTCGATATGCGCGTGCGTCAGGACAACGGCGTCGATCTTGCGCACGTCGAACGCGAAGGGGTCGCGATTGAGTGTTTCCAGCGTCCGGGATCCCTGGAACAAGCCGCAATCTATGAGGATCGTCTTTCCGCCATGGCGTAGTTCCATGCAGGAACCAGTGACTGTGCCGGCAGCGCCGTGGAAGGTTATGGTGGGTACGCTACTCATCGGTCCTCTCATTCTCTCGCCGGCGGTCCAATAGGCTGGTTATGCGCGGGTCGCAGGCCAATCATCTGTAAACTCGCCGATCTTCGTCTGTCCTTACGTATGGTTCCGAATTTGATCGGTGAAGCCCGGATCGATAGTGGCGCTGAGATTGATTCCATGGAGTTCTTGCAAGGACGTGGGCGACGTCCGCGAACTGGTTGAGCTCAAGCAGGGAAAATGGAGGACGATGCCGCCCTCGAAGGCCAGACCTCGCTTCTTGACCGCGAAATTGCTCCCATGAGCCGGGCGCTGGAGCGGATCAGGCGAGGCGCTTACGGCGAATGCTTGCAGTTATGGTATTCCACAAGCCTCGAAATGCTCTCTAACGTTGCAGCGATGATGTTCAGAACTTTCTTGGAAGACATCGTCCAGGACAATATCGTCACAAAATCTTGGCGAAGGTAGCGACCGATCCCTGGGGAAAAGGTCGCTTTGTTTTCGCGGCAGTGTCTCCTCTATTTATCGGAGTTCCCGCTAGAGCGCATAGCAATTTCGCTGTTCCCTCCATATTGGCCGATACGATGCTATAGAAAACGAGTTTCGCATCGCGGCGCGTCTGAACCAGTTCCGCCTTGCGCAAAATTGCGAGTTGTTGGGACAGGCCCGGTTGACCGATGCCGGTGAGGGCTTCGAGTTCGCCTACAGACTTCTCGCCATGTTCGAGGAGCGTCCGCAGGAGCTTCAGGCGGACGTCATGGGCGATCGCCTTGAGGACGCTGGCAGCCTCTTCAAGCTGCGTATCGGTGAAAGTCATCACTTGCCTGTCTTCCCATGCTTGTCGGGCTGCGTGCGGTGGAACCAGCAGCCATCGCCCGCCGCATCGAGCGCACCGTGCTGGTCCTGATAGGGCGGAAGAAGCACGTCATCGCCGGGATGCCAGCCTTCGGGGGTCACTATGTTGTCGTTGTCGACCCGTTGCAGCGCGGTCAGGACTCGAAGCAGCTCCTCCACCGATCGCCCGATGGTGGCTGGATAGCAGAGCTTGGCGCGGACAATGCCTTCGGGGTCGATGAAGAAGGTCGAGCGCAGCGTGGCCGCGTCGGGGGCGTTGTCCGCGAGCATTCCATAGGCGCGGCCGATCACCATCGAGGGATCTTCGACGATCGGGAAAGCGATGGTCACGCCGAAATGCTCGCGGATCGCCCTGATCCATCCGAGATGGGAATAGAGGCTGTCGACCGACACCGCGACCAGGTCGCAGCCGAGCGCCTTGAACCGATCGCTGGCGCGCGAGAGGGCGACGAATTCACTGGTGCAAACCGGCGTAAAATCGGCGGGATGAGAGAACAGCAGTACCCAGCGGCCGCGATGGCCGGACAGGGTCATGTCGCCCATCGTCGTGCGGGCGCGGAAATCAGGCGCGGGATCGCCGATCTGGATAGGGGAGCACACGGCATTGTCGTCTGCGTTCGAGTTCAACTTTCTCACTCCTGCAGAGAGGCAAGTCTTGAACCCTCTCCCTTACACGGTTACATCATGCGGGTAAACGATTAAGCGGTATTGGCGTTCCACAGGAGAGAAGCGCATGTCCGATGTCCCGCTGGTAGCCTGCCCGGTTTGCGCGAGCATCAACCGCGTTCCTGCAGCGAAGATCGGCGCGGCGCCAATTTGCGGGAAATGCGGAATGCCGCTTTTCCAGGGACAGCCGGTCGATGTCGACCAGGCGGCATTCGATCGGCATGTAGGTCGCGGAAGCCTGCCGGTTCTCGTCGATTTCTGGGCGAGTTGGTGCGGACCTTGCCGCGCCATGGCGCCGGCGTTCAAGGCGGCCGCTGCGGAGCTGGAGCCGCATGTCCGGCTCCTGAAGGTCGATACCGAAGCTGAGCAGGGTATTGCCGGGCGCTACCGCATTCAGTCGATTCCGACGCTGATCCTGTTCAGGGGTGGCCGCGAGGTCGCCCGACAGGCCGGGGCGATGGACCGTGCGCGACTCGTCGCCTGGACAAGGCAGGCGCTCGTCACCGCCTGATTCGGGGTGTGATGACCCCATACTTAGCATAAACGATGCTTTGACGTGTTCGCGCCTCTGGTCCCGTGCGCTGCGAATCCGGCCTAATTCGGCCGATTGCAGAAGTGATTGAAAAATCCGATCAAAGGAATTAGATTTATCGTGTTATCACGATTAATAGAAATGTGTATTCAATGTCTGTCACTCACTCAGTCATAGGAGACGATAAAATGACAGACCAGGTCACTCCCTCCATGCCGCGGATCAACGAACCGGCGCCTCCCTTCAAGGCCAAGACGACCCACGGCGAACGCTCGCTCGACGATTACAAGGGCAAGTGGCTCGTTCTCTTTTCCCACCCCGCCGACTTCACGCCGGTCTGCACGACCGAATTCATGGGCTTCGCCAAGGCCGCCGACCGCTTCAAGGCGCTCAACTGCGAGTTGCTGGGCCTCTCCATCGACTCGGTGCATTCGCACATCGCCTGGATGCGCAGCATCGAGGAGAAGTTCGGCGTCGAGATCCCGTTCCCGATTATCGACGATCTGTCGATGAACGTCGCCAAGGCCTTCGGCATGATCCATCCCGGTGCCTCGGACACCTCGGCCGTTCGCGCCACCTTCATCATCGACCCCGAAGGCATTGTCCGCGCGATGGTCTATTATCCGATGTCGAACGGCCGCTCGGTCGATGAATTCGTCCGCCTGCTCACCGCGCTCCAGACGTCCGACGCCAACAAGGTGGCGACGCCTGAAAACTGGCAGCCCGGCGAGCCGGTGATCGTGCCGCCGCCCGCGACGGCCGAAGCCGCCAGGGCCCGCAAGGACGAAGGCTACGACTACACCGATTGGTATTTCAGCAAGAAGACCCTCTGAGGCAGCTGGGCCGGCTTCGCGTCCCAAGTGCGAAGCCGGTACGCCGGGCCAGACAGGAAAGGACAAGGCCATGGCCGACCCGCAAATCCGTGAAGCCACCCGCATCGTCGAGGCCGCGAGCAATGCGCGGCCCGCCGTCATCCGCAGCTTCTTCGACGAGGACACGTTTACCGTGACCCACGTCATCTCAGATCCCGCCACGGCCAAGGCCGCGATCATCGATAGCGTGCTCGATTTCGATCCGGCTTCGGGGCGCACCTCCTTCGCGTCGGCCGACAAGGTGATCGACTATATCCGGAGCGAAGGGCTCGAGGTCGAATGGCTGCTGGAGACGCACGCCCATGCCGACCATCTGTCGGCCGCGCCCTATCTTCAGGAGAAGCTGGGCGGCACGCTGGCGATCGGTCGCCATATTCTCACCGTGCAGGAGGTCTTCGGCAAGATCTTCAACGAGGGAACGCGCTTTGCTCGCGACGGCTCGCAGTTCGACCGGCTGTTCGATGACGGCGACCGTTTCAGGGTCGGCTCGATCGAGGCGATCGCGCTGCATGTGCCGGGCCATACGCCCGCCGACATGACCTATGTGATCGGCGATGCGGCGTTCATCGGCGACACGCTGTTCATGCCCGACTACGGCACGGCCCGCGCCGACTTCCCGGGCGGCGATGCGCGCACGCTTTATCGGTCGATCCGCCGCCTGCTGTCGCTCCCCGATCAGACCGGCCTTCATCTTTGCCACGACTACAAGGCCCCCGGGCGCGACACCTATGCCTGGGAAACGTCGGTCGGCGAGGAGCGAGAGCATAATGTCCATGTTCGCGACGGGGTGAGCGAGGACCAGTTCGTCGCCATGCGCGAGGCGCGCGATGCGACGCTCGGGATGCCGCGCCTCATTCTGCCGTCCATCCAGGTCAACATGCGCGGCGGCCACCTGCCCGAGCCGGAAGACAATGGCATGCGCTACCTCAAGCTGCCGATAAACGCGCTGTAAGGCCATGGCACTCGAATCCATCCAATATCTGCTTGGTGCCGGATCGGGCTCGCTCGTCGGATTCACGCTGGGGCTGGTGGGCGGTGGGGGCTCAATCCTCGCCGTCCCGCTCATGGTCTATCTGGTCGGCGTCGCCTCGCCGCATGTCGCGATCGGCACCAGCGCGCTGGCGGTCGCCGCCAATGCCGGGGCCAATCTCGTTCCCCACGCGCGCCAGCGGACGATCAAATGGCGTTGCGCCGGCATGTTCGCCGCTGCTGGTGTCGCCGGCGCCTATGCCGGATCGACACTCGGTAAAGCGTTCGATGGACAGAAGCTGCTGTTCCTGTTCGCTCTGCTGATGGTCCTGGTTGGCGGGCTGATGCTAAAAAGCCGGGGCGATCCCGGCAATCCCGATGTCCAATGCCGGCGCGAGAATGCGCCCAAGGTGATCGGTTATGGGGCCGCCACTGGTCTCTTTTCCGGGTTCTTCGGCATCGGCGGGGGCTTCCTGATCGTGCCGGGACTGATGGCTTCGACCGGGATGCCGATGCGCAACGCCGTCGGATCGTCGCTGGTCGCCGTCACCGCTTTTGGTCTGACGGCCGCGCTCAACTATGCCCTTTCCGGCTTGGTTGATTGGGGGCTTGCTGCGGCGTTCATCGCCGGCGGCGTCATCGGCGGCCTTGTGGGCGCGGCGCTCTCTCGGCGGCTGTCGGCGCACAAGGGGGCGCTCAATACGATATTCGCACTGCTGATCTTTGCGGTTGCCGCCTACATGCTGTGGCAAAGTACCGCCGCGATCCTGGGCTGATTCTTGAAACGACGATGGGAGTACATCGATGAACGATGCTGGCGAGAACAGGGAAGGTTTGGCCGCGCACGATTGGGCCGGCCAGGCGGGCATGCGTTGGCTCGCCCAGCTCGACCGCTTCGAAAGCATGATCGAGCCGATCGGCAGGGCGTTGCTTGCCCAGGCCGCATACAACGCCGGCGAAACGGTGGTCGATGTCGGATGCGGCGGTGGCTGGACCACGCGGCAGATCGCCACGGCCGTCGGCAACACCGGATTTGCGCTCGGCCTCGACATCTCACCCGATCTGGTGGGGATGGCCAGGGAACGGGCACAGCGCGCGGGCCTTGCCAATATCCGCTTCGAGCAGGGCGATGCCGCGACGACGATGCTGGAGGAAGCGCCGTTCGATCGGCTGTTCTCGCGCTTCGGTTCGATGTTCTTCGCTGAGCCTTATCCCGCTTTCGCCAATCTGCGCCGGATGTTGCGCGATGGCGGGCGGCTCGACATCGCTGTCTGGGCGTCCATCGCTGACAATCCGTGGCAGCTTAGTGTCATGGGCATCATCAAGGAGCATATGGACCTGCCGACGCCGCAGTCGCGCGCGCCGGGACCATTCGCGCTCGGCGAGCAGGACTATGTGATCGACCTTCTCCAAAGCGCGGGTTTCTGCGAGGTCAGATTCGATGCCTGGACAGGTGAGCAGCGCGTGGGCGGCCCCGGCAGTGATCCCGAGAGCGCCGCTCGCTTCGTGCTTGAGGGGATGCAGATCGGCGATCTTGTTCGACAGAACGGGGCAGAGGTACGCAAGGCCATTCACCAGCATCTTGTCGAGCTGTTCGAGCGCCATTGCGATGAGAATGGCGTTCATATGGGGGCGAAGGCCTGGCTGGTGAGCGCACGGGCCTGAGAGCATTCAAGAAAAGGGTGATAATATGGCGCGCAAGAAGCTATCGCTTCGGCTTCCGGGGAAAGGTTCATCCGATGGTGACGCTGCCAATTCCGAGGAAATAGCGGCGGCGCTCGCACTGATCGAGACGCATGGGCAACGTGCCGGACAGGCTCTTGTCGATGAGGCGCAGGCTGCCATCAAGGCTCGCGACGATCACCGTGTTTTGTTTCTGGAACGTGTGCGCGTCGCCCTATTGACGATCGAGCCATCCTCGTCCGCCATGCGGCCTCAATGAAAGCTGAATGGTATCGTAAAGACCAACTGCTCGCTTTCCACGCCCATAGGCGGTGTTGGAAAAGGAGCAGCATTGCGCACCGTGCGGAGCGCCAGGCGATCGAGCGCGGCATTCCCGCTGCTGCCGGCCAGCTCGACGGCAATCAGCGCGCCGTCAGCCCCGACGATGAAGCGGACCGTTGCGACCCCGTCGAGGTGGATCCCCGCGGGCTTGCGCGCGGCTATTCGCGCCCAGAGCTGGCGCTGATAGGCCGCAAGCGCGGACTGTTTCTTATCATCCTGGGCTTGCGGCGGCGCGACCTCGGGTTCCGGCGCGGGCGGTCTGCTTACCGGCGCGACAGCGAACGGAGAGGCGATTGCTGGAGCAGCGGGTATAGGCGACGAAGCTGGTCCGCCTCTTTCTCCCGTCGTAGCCAGCTCGGGCGGGTGCGCAGGGCGCCGCTCCGGCGATAGGCGGGCCTCGTCTGTCCGCGATCGCGACAACGTTGAAGGCGGTGGTGACGGTGGCGACGGGGTAAACAACCGGAAGCGGCTCACCTGCACAGGCTGCGTCATTCGCAGCCGTCCCGATAGATTGGCATTGAGCGCCACTAGCACCAGCAGGCAGCATGACGCGGCGGCAAGGCCCGCGCCCAGGCGCTGCGACCAGGCCGAGGGCTGGCCATAGCCTGCCCTCGGCTCCTCGTTCATGTCGTGCGAGTTCGGGAGCATGGGCGCTCAAAACGCAACCGTGATCCCGGCGTTGACCGATCGCCCCCGGCCCGGAACCGGGCGGCGCACGCCGGTCGCCTTCAGATCGCCGAGCGACATGCCGCTAAGCGGAGCATAATAGGCCTTGTCGAACAGATTGTCGGCGCCGAGCGTCAGGCGAACCTTGTCGATGCGATAGGCGAGCTGGACATTGAGCAGCGCGTAGCTGCCCGTCCGCGGTTCGTTGCGGGTCGGATCGGCGCGATCCTTTTCCGTCACGATGTCGAGGTCAATCCGGGTTTCGAGGCCGCCGATCCGATGCTCGAGGCTCAGCGCCGCATTGAACGGCATCTGGTGATAGAGCGGTGCGTGGTCGGTCAGATTCTGGCCGTGCAGCCAGCTCGCGCGCGCGGTCAGACGCGCGGTGCCGGCCGACGACGATGACCATAGCGGCACGGCGCCCGATATGTCGATGCCGTAGATCTCTGCCTTCTGGTTGGCGAACTGCAATTGAACGAACCCGGTCGGACTGCCCATCATGTCGGTGAAGTCCGCCAGCTTAAAGGCGTCGATATATTCGTCGACATGGGTGTAATAGGGCGCGATCTTGAACGACCAGCCATCCTTGCCGCCTCCGGAAATGGCCAGGGCGGCGCTCAGCGTATCGGCCTTTTCGGGGCGAAGGTCGAGGTTGCCGACATAGCCGTTCCCGTCGCCGAACCACCCGATCATGCGGCTCGCCATGCTGCCCCGGCCCCAGCTATAGCGCTCGTAGATATTGGGCGAGCGAACCTTGCGGGCATAGCCGATCTCGATATCCGCCCCGTCCGAAAGCGCGTAGCGGACCAGCAGGCTGCCGCTCCAATTGCTGTCGTGGCGCTTGCGGTCGGCCTTGTTGAACGCCGCTGCCGCCATGACATCGGCCATCTGCATCATGCCGGTGCCATAGGGCGCGACCTTGCCGGTGTTCATCCAGACCTGATCGTTACGGATGCCGGCGATGAGGGAGAAACCGCTATCCCAGCGCGTTTCCCACTCGAGGAAGGTGCCGAGCCGATCGCGCTTGGCCCCGTTGACGTTGATGAACGCATTCGGCCCCATCATCATATTGCCCACAACGGGCGGCCAATAGTCGTTGAGCCATTGATGCTGGAATTCGCTGCCCAGGCGCAGCGTGCCGCCGCCGAGCAATATATCCGCCTGGACGGTATAGCTCGCGCTGTGGACCTCCGTGTTCATCGGCATCCCGCCGGTCGCGGTCCCGCCCTTGTCGGCGAGGAAGTTCATGACGTGGTCGGTGTCGCGCCAGCTCGCCCGCACATCGAGATTGCCCCAATCGAAGACGCCGGCATAATGGCCGTTCAGGAACCACGACTTGTTGGACGTCATGTCCATATATTGGTTCGGGAAACCCTCATAGGGCGCGAAATGATAGCCGCCTTTCAGCTCGATCAGGCCGTTGCTGACTTGCGCTGCGAGATTGAGGCTGTGGTCGGTCTTGGCATATTCGCTGGATCGCACGACGCCCAGCGAGCCGCCGCCCTTGAAATTGTCGGCTTGAGTGTAGGAGCCATTGTAAGTCAGGCTGACCTTGTCGCTCGCGGCCGTCACTGACAGGGCGCCGCCGAACCCGTCGCCATTGCTGCGATAGAAGGCCGAGGTTTCGCCGGTCAGCAGCGTTTCCCCTTGCTTAGCAAAGCGGGGCGGAGCGCTCTCGACGCGAATGATCCCGCCGATGCTGTCGCCGCCATAGCTGACTGGCGAAACGCCGGTAATGACGTCGATCGCGCTCACGGTTTGCGGATCGGTGTAGGACAGGGGCGGATTCATATCGTTCGGACAGGCCGAGGCAATCGCCACGCCGTCGACCAGCACGGTCAAGCGCTGCGCTTCAAGGCCCCGGATCACCGGCAAGGTCGAGAAGCCCCCGGCCCCATAGCCGCTGACGCCGGGTACGCTTTGCAGGATCGCTGCGGTATCGCTCGAGCCGACCTGAAGGTCGCGCAGGCGCGAGGGGGAAAGCCGCTCACCCGAAACCGTCGACCCCGCCTCGCTCGCCGAGCTAACGTCGACCTCTGGCAGCGGCGTCCCGTCCTGGGCGAAGGCTCGCGAGATGGGGGCGCCCGCCAGCACAGCGACGAGTGCGGGAAAAGCGAAGCTCCCGGCGAGGCGAACCTTGAAAGTTGGTTGCTTGCTGGTGGAGCGAGCGAAGGCAGGCATGGTGGTTGCCGCGCAATGCGCGGAATCAAGCATAATCGTCATGTCGGAATCCTGATTCACATGCGGCGCCCCGGCGAGGGGCGCCCATCAACGGGGAATGTCGAAGGAATCAGGTGGTGGGAGGACCGATCGCCGGCGGGCGCAGATAGGTGCCGCGCCGGAGGACTAGGCGGTTTGGACGCCGAAAAACCGTTGCGAGGATGAAGGCGAGGGCGACGGCTAGGAGCAGCGCATCGACGGCCGCGAGCGATGGCGAG
Source organism: Sphingobium sp. MI1205 (assembly GCF_001563285.1). Taxonomy (NCBI): domain Bacteria; kingdom Pseudomonadati; phylum Pseudomonadota; class Alphaproteobacteria; order Sphingomonadales; family Sphingobiaceae; genus Sphingobium; species Sphingobium sp. MI1205. The sequence continues at coordinate 1,790,112 of NZ_CP005188.1, read as the reverse complement.
GACAGGCCGGTAAAGGCGCAAGGCGCTTCCGCCTTCTTGTGCTCGTCATGGTCCTGCTCGCCGCCTTTGCTCGGCAACTTGATTGCGATCTTCTGAGGCCCTTGCCCCGAGCACAGCTGGACCAGGATCACGCCATTCGAGACGACCGGCATGAAACCCGCCGGCACCAACGCCTTCACGAGCAGCGCAGCGCCTAGCAGGAGCGCGCACAGCCAATGGTGCCGGACAAGGAATTTGCGAGCTTCGGTCACGCAGCATCCTCTAAGTGCAGGCTCGTTTCATGTCGAGAATGTTTGCTTGCCGTATGTTAGCTAGTCGTGCCCCGCTTCATCTGGTGCCCAGATGCTGTGGGAATCGATCTGGATCTTGAGCAGAGCACGATCGGCTTCGGAGCGCGCCTCGATTTCCATTCGGCGCGCGTCATTGGCCTGCCGGCGGGCATAGAGCATATCGGAGAGGTCGATCTGCCCGAGTTGGTAACCGCGCACCGTCCTTTCGGCGGCGTCGCCGGCGCTGCGCGCCGAAGCGTCGGCATTGCGCCAGGCATCGAGCCGGGTGTGCGCGTTGGAAAGGTCGGCATTGGCGGTCGCCTCGATGCTGCGCTGCACGGCCGCGAGTTCCATGCGCGCGGCATTGGCCTCGGCTGACGCCTGATCGGCTGCGGCTCTGCGATAGCCACCGCCGAGCGGGATTAAAGCCACCACGCCCGCGCCGGCTTCCGCGCCGCCGCGCTCGCTGAACAGGCGGACGCCGAAGCTCGGGTCTGCGATGCGATCCGCTCGCACCCGACGCGAAGTCACGTTCAGACGCTGCGCTTCCTTGTCGGCGGCGCGGATCTCGTGACTGCGCTCGATTACCAGGTCGCGCATCGCTTCCAGCCCCTGGGCGGGCAGCATGGGGTCGGCCAGTTCTGGTGGTTCGGAGGGGAGCGGGATTTCCGGAAAGGACGCTGCGAAGGTCACGCGCGCCTGTTCGCGCAGCGAGAGTGACGATGCGGCCTGCGCGCGCGCCTGAGCCAGCGCCGCCTGCGCCTGGTCGAGGTCGAGTTGGGCGGCGTCTCGCAGCGTGACCCGCCGCTTTATGGCGGCGATTGCCTCCTCCAGCCCGCGGACGCTGTCGAGATCGTTGCGATAATGGCTTCCCGCAGTGAGCCAGTCGTGCCAATAGCCGGCCAGCAGCAGCGCGGTTTGATGGCGGACATCCTCCATCTGGTTTTCCGCGACCTCAATGCCGAGCGCACCGGCTTCGCGGTCGAGCGCGGCCTTGCCCGGCAGGCGGAATGGGCGGCTGATTGTCGTATCGAATTCGTCGAACCCGCCTTCGCGATCGACGGTTCGGCGAATGTAGCTGCCGCTCACCGTCACTTCGTGGGGGCCTTTGCGCAGCATATCGCCGCGTGCCCGTGCGGCTTCGACGCGCGCAATTGCGGCGGCGACGCTGGGGTGATTGTCGAGCGCTTCGTTGACCTTGTCGGCAGGCGGCAGATCGGTATGCTGGGCCAGGGCAGGCGCGGCCGTCAGAAGGCCGAGAGCGGCGAGTACGATCCGCATCAGGCGATCCTTCCATGATCGAGCAGGGGCGTCGTGCGCCACCGGACCGGCAGATCGCGCCGCGCGTCTTTTACGGTGCGGAGCAGGTCGGGCACCGCGTCCGCGCTCACGATCAGTTCGAGCGTCGAACGCTTCAATTCGCCCGACACGCGCTCGGCGGTTCCCGCATCGCCAAAATCGCGACCTCGCACAGCTTCCCCGCGGACATGGATTGGCGTGGGGGAGACGGCGCGGATCGCGTCCACGAGAAGCTCGGTATCGCGGGTGGCGCAATGGAGGGTGAACAGCAGGTCAGGCATTAGCGGCCTCCCCGGCGCTTTCCCCGAAGCGCTCGAACAGGATCGGCAGCAGGACCAGCGTCAGCAAAGTGGAGGTAATGAGGCCGCCGATCACCACGATCGCGAGCGGCCGCTGGATCTCGGACCCCGGCCCGCTGGCGAACAGCAGGGGGACGAGGCCGAAGGCCGTGATGCCGGCAGTCATCAGCACCGGTCGCAGCCGACGCTGCGCGCCCAGGCGCACGGTCTCGGCCATACCCACCCCGTCGGCGCGCAACTGGCGGAAATAGGCCACCAGCACCAACCCATTGAGCACGGCGATGCCGAGCAGGGCGATGAACCCCACCGACGCCGGGACCGAGAGATACTCGCCCGACAGCCACAGCGAGATCAGCCCGCCGACCATCGCGAAGGGGATGTTGGAGAGGATCAGCAGCGCGGCGCGCAATGAGCGCAGCGCCGCCAGCAGGACGAGGAAGATCAACACCAGCGCTACGGGCACCACCATCATCAGCCGGGCCGATGCGCGCTGCTGGTTCTCGAACTGACCGCCCCAGACGATGCTGTAGCCTGCCGGTAGCCGTACCTTGGCGGTGACCTGCGCCTTCGCCTCATCGACATAGCCGACCAGATCGCGGCCGGAGACGAAGGCCTGCACCAGCGCGAAGCGCGAGCCGTTCTCGTGATCGAGCTTCACCGGTCCCTGCGTGCGCTCCACCCGCGCCATGTCGCTGACACGCGCCAGCGTGCCATCGGGCGTGCGCAATTGCAGGTCGGCGAAACGGGCCGGATCGCTCCGGATGCCGTCGTCACCGCGAATGACGATCGGAATGCGTTTCTGACCTTCGGCCACGACCCCGGACCGCACGCCCTCGACCTGTCCGCGCAGCGCGTCCTGGAGCTGGTCGACCGGCATCCCGAACCGCCCCGCTGCCGCGCGGTCGATGTCGAGTTGGAGATAGTCCACATTGTCGTTGGCGACCGTCAGGACCTCCGATGAGCCGTGGATGCCGGACAGGATATGCTGGATCCGACCCGCGAGCTCGGCGAGCGTTGCGGTGTCAGGCCCGAAAATCTTGACCGCTAGATCGCCGCGCGCGCCGGTGAGCATCTCCGAGACGCGCATCTCGATCGGCTGGGTGAAACTCGATTGGATACCGGGCAGGCCGTCCAGCGCCTTGCGCATTTCCCCGACGACGAAATCCTTGTCCCCGCGCCATTGCGAGCGCGGCTTCAACTGGACGAAGCTGTCGGTCTCGTTCGGTCCCATCGGATCGAGACCGATCTCGTCGGAGCCGACGCGGGCGATCACGTCCTCCACCTCCGGCACGGTGCGGAGCGCGCGCTGCACCGCCATGTCGCCGGCCACCGATTGGTCCAGGCTGATCGAGGGCAGCTTGGTAAGCTGCACGATCACCGAGCCTTCGTCCATCGTCGGCATGAAGGTCTTCCCGGCCGCGCCATAAGCGAGGCCCGCCAGCACCAGCCCGGTGGCGGAGAGACCATAGACCAGCTTCTTGTGCGCGAACGCCGCGTCGAGCAGCGCCTGGTAGCGTGGGCCGATCTGCCGCATGATCCATGGCTCACCATGATGGCCGCTCCTGAGGCTGAAGGAGGCAAGGACCGGCACCAGCGTCAGGGCGAGCAGCAGGGAGCCCGCGAGCGCGAAGACGATGGTGAGCGCGACGGGCGCGAACAGCTTGCCCTCCAGCCCCTGCAGCGAAAGCAGGGGCAGGAACACGAGCGCGATGATGACGATGCCCGCCGACACCGGCACGATCACCTCGCTGGTTGCGCGGAATACGTGGTTGAGTCGGGGCGTGTCCTCGCCCTGGGCATGGCTCAGGCGCTCGACGACATTCTCGACCACCACCACCGCGCCGTCGACCAGCATCCCGATCGCGATGGCGAGCCCGCCGAGGCTCATGAGGTTCGCGGACAGCCCCATGCCGCGCATGAACAGGAAGGTGATGAGCGCGGCCATCGGCAGGGTCGCCGCGACGATCGTGGCCGCACGCCAGTCGCCGAGGAACAGGATCAGCAGCACGACGACCAGCACGGTCGCTTCCAGCAGCGCCTCCTCGACCGTGCCGACCGCGCGCCCGATCAGATCGGAGCGATCGTAGAAGACATGGATCTGCGTGCCTGCGGGCAAGCTGTGCTGAAGCCCGGCAAGCCGCGTCCGCACGCCATCGACCACCGCCCGCGCATCCGCGCCGCGCAGCGCGATCACCAGGCCCTCCACCGCCTCGGCCTTGCCGCCGCGCGTCACCGCCCCATAGCGGGTGAGGCTGCCGGTGCCGACTGTGGCGACGTCGCCCAGGCGGACGATGCGGCCGTCCCGGCTGGCGATGACCAGCGTTTGCAGATCCTCCACGCTGCGGATCGCGCCCACGGCTCGGACGATCAGCGATTCCTCGCCATCGGTCAGGCGCCCCGCGCCGTCATTGCGATTGCCGCTTTCGATCGCGGTGCGCAGATCGGAGATCGAGAGCTTCGCGCTCGCCAGCGCCACCGGATCAGGCCGGACCTCGAAGGTACGAACATAGCCGCCCAGCGCGTTCACGTCCGCGACGCCGGGCACTGTGCGCAGCGCCGGGCGGATCGTCCAGTCGAGCAGTTCGCGTTTCTGCTGGAGAGACAGCGGCCCTTCGATCGTGAACATGTAGACGTCGGACAGGGGCGTCGAGATCGGCGCGAGACCGCCGGTCACGGCAGCAGGCAGATCGCCCGTCACGCCCGCCAGCCGTTCGGCGACCTGTTGGCGCGCCCAGTAGATGTCGGTGCCGTCGGTAAAGTCGATGGTTATGTCGGCGATGGCATATTTGGCGCTCGAGCGCAGGATCGCCTGGTTGGGAATGCCGAGCATCTCCGTCTCGATCGGCGTGATGACGCGGCTCTCGACCTCCTCCGGCGTCATGCCGGGGGCTTTGAGGATCAGCTTCACCTGGGTCTGCGCGATGTTGGGATAGGCATCGACCGGCAAGTTGACAAAAGCCCAGACCCCGAGCCCGGCCGTGGCGGCGGCAAGGATCAGGACGAGCAGACGATAGGACAGCGCGGTGGCGACAAGCGAACGCAGCATCGGGAGAGCCTATTGCGCGGTGGCGAGCGCCTTGAGCGCGCTCGTACCGGAAACCACCACCTGTTCACCGGGCCTGATCCCGGAGAGCAGCACCGTGCGGCCATCACTGCCGCTGCCGCCGGTCACGGCGCGCACGGCAAAGCCGCCGCGCGCGGTCACGAACACAACCGGCTTGCCGTCGATCATGGTGACCGCCGTATCGGGCACGCTGACCGCGCCCGCCGGCGCCGGGCCGACGATGACGATGCTGGTTGCGCGCCCCGCGACAACACCGGGTCCGGCCGGAATCTCCGCCTTGAGGCCGGCCGAACGGGTCGCGGGATCGATGGCCGTTCCCACCGCGACGATCCGGCCGGTGAGGTTGGGAAGTAGCCGCACGCTCATGCCGGGGCGCACTTGCCCGATCAGCCGTTCGGGCAATTGGCCGACCACTTCATAGCGATCCGTCGCGTCGATCACATAGGGCGCGGTGGTGCCGTCCACCGGATTGCCGGTCTGGATGGAGGCGCTGGTGACGCGACCCGCGATAGGAGCCGTCAGCGTATAGGAGCCGCTGGCGCCATGACCGCCCACCATCGCCAGGATGCGCGACTTTTCCGAAACGTCGGCGCGAGCCTCGGCTGCGATGGCATTGGCTTCGTCAGCGCGCGCGCCTGCGATGATGCCTTCGCGGCTGAGCAGGGAGAGCCGCGCGGCATTGGCCTCGGCTACGCCACGCCGCGCGTTCGCGCGGCTGAGGTCCGCGCCGATCGTCAGCACGTCGCGGCTGGCGATGATCGCCAGCGGCTGGCCCCGCCGCACGCTGTCGCCCTCGACCACGAGAGTCCGCAACACGGTGCCGGGAAAGGTCGCGGCCACCGCCACCCGGGCGTTGGCGGGAGGCTCGATCATCGCGGGGATGGTGGCGAGCGCCGCATCCGCGGCTGCCGTCGCGGGCATAAGGCGGATACCCATCTGCGCGGCGCGGCGCGCATCCACCGCCAGGATCCCATCTGTCGGTTGGGCGTTGCTTGCCGGCGCGGAGTTGCCCGTCTCGACCGGTCGACTGGCGAACCACCACAGGCCTGATAGAATCAAGGCGATCGTCGCGGCGCCCGCAATGAGGGTGTATCGTCTGGACATGCGCTCGGGCTAGGGAGCGTTCCTGACCGAACCCTGACGGGATATGAGGATTGAAGATCAGGTCGCGGGAAAACGCAGCACCAGTTCACGGTCGGCCGGATCGGTCTCAAGCGTGCCGCCATGGGCCGCCATGATCCGGTCGACGATAGCGAGGCCGAGGCCGGCGCCATCCTTGCTCGCATGGTCGGCGCGGCGGTGGCGTTGCACAAGGTCGCGCAACCTTTCGAGCGCCAGCCCAGGGCCCTCGTCCCGCACGCCCAATAGCGCGTGGGGGCCGGCGAAGACCTGGATCGTGCCACCAGCCGGCGTCACGCGCGCGGCATTCTCGATCAGATTGCGCAGCGCTGCCGCAATCGCTTCGCGCCTGCCGTTCACGACCGCAGCCTGACCGCGGGTATCGAACGCGATCAGCTTGCCTTGTGCGATGATCCCCGGCGCCACGGCGCTGACGACCTCGCTCGCCACATCCGCGAGTGACACCTGTTCGGGAGCGGTCTGGGCGGCCTCCGCCGCGTCGATCTGCGCGAGCAGCATGAGTTGGTCGATCAGCCGGCGCATGGCCGCCACGTCTTCCTTGAGGCGCGCGGCGTCGTCATAGTCAAGCCGGTCGAGTTCGAGAGACAGGAGGGCGAGCGGCGTGCGCAACTCGTGCGCGACGTCGGCGGCGAACGCTTCCTGCCGCCGCGCGGCCTGATCGAGCCGCGCCAACAGATCGTTGACCGCATAGACGAAGGGTAGCGCCTCGGCGGGCATTTGCGACGCATCGATGCGGAACCCTCGTTCGTGGCCCTGTGCAGCCTCGATCCGGGCGGCGGCATCTTCCAGCGGTGCGAAGGCCTGGCGGATCACTCGGAGCACCATGATCGCGACGGGAACGAGCAGGACGACAAGCGGCAGAGCGACATGCTCAAGCATTTCCTTGATCGCGCGGATCATCGCCGCGCGTGCATCGAGATGTGTGAAGGTGACACTGTAGAAGAAGGCGACCGCCGCCAGCAGCAGAACGGTGCCCGCCACACCAATCAGGCCCAAACCGCGTTTGAGGCGCCGTGAGATGGAGCGCTGCACGGTCATGCCTTCCCGTCCTTCAGCATATAGCCGACACCCCGAACGGTATGGAGCGCGCCGGCCACGCCCGTGTCTTCGAGCTTGCGGCGCAGACGCGAAATGGCGGCTTCGACCGCATTGGGGGTCACCGGATCGTTGAAGCTGTAGAGCGCGTTCTCGATCACTTCGCGATGGACCACCGTGCCGGCTCGCCGCATCAGCAGTTCCAGAAGGTCCGCCTCGCGGCGCGAAAGGTCGATCTCGCGATCGCCAATGCTGGCAGAGCGGCTTGCCGTGTCGAAACGCAGCATGCCGACTTCGATGACGGGCTGGGTTCGAACGCCAGGCCGGCGCAGCAGGGCGCGGATGCGCGCGGCGAGCTCGTCGATCTCGAAGGGTTTGACGATATAATCGTCTGCGCCGGAATCGAGACCGGTGACGCGATCCTCCAGCGCCCCACGCGCGGTCTGGATGATGGCAGGCGGCATCTGCTGATATTTTCGGCGGCTCGCGAGCCAGTCGATCCCGTCGCCGTCGGGCAGGCCGAGGTCGAGTATGATGGCATCATAGCTCGCGCTGCCCATCGCAGCGTCGGCTTGTGCGAGATCATGGGCAACATCGCACACGAAGCCCCGGCGCTGAAGACCGTCGGCGATCAGTGCCGCCATTCGCTCATTATCTTCGACGATGAGAAGGCGCATGGGTTTAATGTAGACTTTCCACCAGGAACGAAAGGCAAGAAGGATTGAAGCTTTGGCGATTATGCACTTTGCGACACAAGTCGATAAAATGGTGCCAGCTCGACAAGCGGGCCGATTTGCGATCAGCGAGGCTTGCGAGGGTGCGCGCTTAGCCGCTTAGGTTGATCGTCCTGCTTGGCATCCTCGACAGGAGCCGCGACGCCAAGCGCCTTGCCCATGATGTCGTCGAAGTCCGACTCTTTCATACGCATCTCGTCGGCGGGGTCTGATTTGGTCTTCGGCATCCGATACACGTCCTTTCTATGGTCAATGTCGAGGATCAAAACCAAATCTGGATTTGTCCGCACGACATATAGGATGCGGTAGTCACCCGAGCGTTCACGATACACCGGCTCGCCGTCGTCTGTCTCCACGTCAATGAGCCGCTTCGCCGATGGCGGGAAAGGGCTTGTGTGAAGCGATTTGGCCCGCTTGACGACTTGCTTCCTGATTTTCGGCGGCAAGCCCTCAATGAAATCTAGAGCGCGGTCGGTGAATGCAAAGCCCAAATACGGCACGCTCAATCATCCGTCAGCGACGCAAGCCTCGCTTCCAGTTCTGCGCCGGACACAATCTTGTCGGTGCCAGCTTTCAAACTGGCGAGGCGTTGCCGCGCGATCATACCGTCAAGGGCATCTTCCGCGTCTTCGACCAACCGGTCTTCGACCTTAGTGGCGCGCGTCAAGTAATCTTCGACCCGCTCCAACTGTTCGGCGGTGTGAGGCAATGGGAAATCGGCGATACGGGCGGGCGTCGCCTTGCGCCCGTAGCTGAAACGCCACCGCTCCTTTCGGATCGCCGCCGCTGCAATGTAGAGCATCGCATGGGGGACGTTCTCTTTCGCAATCAGGATCAGGCAGTCATCGGTGACACCGCACGGCCATTCTTGAACATGCGCAATGGCGATCGACCCCGTGCTCGGAACAGTGACAAAGGGCGGCGCAAGAATGCCGTCGAAATCGAAAAACCCGTAGCAGCCGTTGTCCATGCCGCTCGACGAAATGACCAGAGACTTGCCAGTCGAAAGCCCCTCTTTGCTATGGAGCGCACGTTGCCCGTAACGAATTTCGAAATAGTCCCCGACGGTCCCTTGCGTCACTGACGCCAAGGGCGTTGCGCGGCGGGCCTTGCGAAAGTCGATTGGGTTTTCGGTGTTCAGAGTGACCAGATCAGCGGCGTGCAAAGCAGTGAACGCCGTCCGGCACCGGATGACCTCGCGAACGTCGGCGTCCACTTCGGAATCGGTCATTTCACGCGCCGGAATGTAAGCGCCTGGCGCAAACGTCACTTCTGCGTCGAGGCGCGACCAGCCGGAAAATCCCGCTTCCGATTTTGCGCTCTGGAAATGCTCAAGCGCCTTGGGCAGTTCGTCACCTTCGCATACGATCCTGACGCCCTTCTTGAGCCGGAAACCGTCGTTATCCACCCGAGCGAAAAAAACGTGCTTGTTCTTCGGATGCGGGATGCCCTTGCGCAGCACAAGAACCGCCGTGGTTGCGCTTGCGTAGGGCTGGAAAAGATAATCCGGCATTTGGACGACGGCCTCAAGCGTGTGCTTTGCCAGCATCGCCGTGCGCCATTTTTTTGCCTTGCCGCCCTTAACGAGCAGCGATTGCGGGATGACGGCGGCAAGCCGCCCGCCTTGGCTCAAACCCTCAAGGGCGCGATCAACAAAGGCCTCGGTTGGGTTGTCGGTCTTCTTGTGCGGATAGGGGGGGTTCATAAGCACGACAGAGGCCGTGCCGATAGGATATTCCGGCGCGCTGAAAGCGTCGCCGCGCTGAACGCTCGACGACCCGTCGCCGCGCAAAATCATGTTCGTTACACACAGCGCGGCGGTCACCGGCTCATCGTCGAAACCGATAAGGCGAGTGGCCACCAACTTGACGACTTCGGACCTTGAGAGGTTCGCTTCGCGTGCCATCCGGTCCATTGCTGCAATCAAAAATCCGCCGGTTCCGCATGTCGGGTCGAGCACCACGTCTTCGCGCGTGACGTCCACCATGTCGGCGCAGAAATTGGCGACATGGCGCGGGGTGAAATACTGCCCGATCGTGTTGCCGCCAGCGTAGCGGAAAAACGTCTCGTAAAGCTGCCCGAGATAGTCATGCTCGGCGGTTAGGACCGAGACGTTTAAGCGTTCCAGAATGTTGATGATCCGGCGCGCTTTTACCGCCAGTTTTTGGTTGGCCTCTTCAACCTTGAGACTTTTGGCTAGAACGGCTTTCTTCGCGTCCCAAAAGGCTTGCGTGCAAGCCTGATTGATGTCGCCGAGGATATATTCAGGGTCTTTTCTGATTTGCCCTTTTGACTGCCACAGGGCCAGCATACAGGCGCCCACCACGGTGGGGCGCTCGCGATCGTTGACACTAGATTCCCGCAACAGCCGGTTAATCTCTTCGGCGCGGTCGGCAAGCACTTCGGGGCTGGGGACCGACGGACGGAGTTCGGCGACCGTCGACGGTTTGCGAAGGCGGTCAGCGTCGGCGCGATTGGGAATCCAGCCGATCGGCTTGCCCTCGTAGGTGGCCGGAAGCCAAGTCGCGCCATCCCACTTGAATACGCGAACAGCAAAATCGTCCTCGCTCGTACCCGCAATCGCAACGGCCAACGGACTGTAGCCAGCATCGACGCAAGCGCGGCCATACACCTCCGTGACTTCGCGGACGGCCTTATCCAGATCATCGACACGGGCCTTGGCCTCGATAACCAAAAGCGGCTGCATAGTCAGGCGATCGACAACGACCGCCTCTGGCAAGCCCTGCCCGATCATCGCGACCTTGCTGCGTTTCAGGAAGACGTCACGAAGGTGCGAGTGGTCTTTGTATTCTTGCTGGCGCAGCATTTCCCCGTTCGGGGGACGCCGGACGTCCCACCCTTGCGCAGTCAGCAATTCAGTCAACAAATGTTCGGCACGGACCTCTGAAACGCGGGCGCGCGCCATTAGGAAGACACCTTGGGGCGATACATGAGGCGTTTCCCTTCAATGCGGCGAATGCCCTGTGAGGTGCGTTCGCCGTCGCTTTCCTTGCGAGTGTTATATTTGAAATCGAGTTCGGCTGCGTAGAGGTCGAGGTGCTGGCGGCTGACGTGATGATGGGTGCCGTCAAGGCTGCGCTTGCTGTTGCCGAAAAAGCCTTCAACGGTGTTTGTCGTGACGGTGCGGCCCGAACGATAATCGTAATAGCCATATTCTTCCGCCGAGTGATTGACCCGCGCGTGCGAGGCAAAACGCTTACCTGCCTTATTATAGAGCGGGGATTCGTCGGTGTTCAGATGGGCTTCGTCTGCAACGTGGCGCTTGAGCAGGGTGTCGATGACCATGCTGTTCACACGCTGCTTTACGACGGTCGAGCGAACGTCCCCGCCGCGCTCCACGACAGAAACGAGCGCGACCTTGTTACCGGTGTAGCCGCGGCCTTTGCCGCGAGCCTTGCCCCCGATGTAAGTTTCGTCAGCCTCGACCTCGCCAACCAGCTTGCCGCCGGTGCTGACATCCTTGAGGGCAAAGCGGATGCGATGGCAGAGGAACAGCGCGGTGTGATAGGAGCCAAGTTCAAGCTGGCGTTGCAACTGCAATGCCGACACTTGGGTCTTGCTGGCGCACATAATGTAGAAAGCGATCAGCCATTTATGAAGCGGGATTTTCGACGCTTCCATAACCGTCCCAACGGTCACGCTGAAACGGTCATCGCACGTTCCGCACTTGTATAGACCCTCGCGAATGCGCGCCTTTTTGTTGGGGGTCAGCGCATAGATTTTATCGCTGCTACCGCAATGGGGGCAGACGGCACCGTTCGGCCAGCGCATCCGCTCAAAATAAGCCCGCGCCGCCTCGTCCGTCGAGTAGCGGCGCATAATTTCAAGGAGCGTAAGGTCGTTTTCGTGTGCCATGCCATTTTACTAGCCGCACCGATTGGTGTCGTCAAGTGCATAATCGCCGAAGCTTTCTACCAGACCATCAACCGATGTTTTCAATCCCTTTCCTCGTGCGAACCGTGATGGGAATGGCGTTGCTGCGGCGCGAAGGCGGTCGGATCCACCATGACAATGGCGATGATTGCCAGAACGATCGCTGCGGCACCAAGTAGAGCCGCAAACAAGCCTGGTCCCCGAGCCTCACGCACATTCGGATAGAGGCTGTTCTTCTTGCGGCCGCTGATCATCGCGCGAACAAGGTTTTCGCCGGTGAGCAGCGACATCAACAGCACGGCGCCGACATGAAGCCCGATCAAAGCAAGCAGGCTGTAGGCGAGGGTTTCATGAAGGTCTTTGTCCATGCCGCCTGCCGCAACGCTGCTGCCGCTCCAGATGACGATTCCGGTCAATCCGATCAGCGCCACGACTGCGATCGCGCCCAGTGGATTATGACCCACGGAACGTCGAGGATGGCCAGCTAGAAGGTCGCGTGCATGGGTGGCGATTGCTGTTGGCCGAATGAAATTCACGAACCGGGCATGCTCGCCTCCGACGAAGCCCCAGATCAGACGGAACGCAAGCAAGGCAGCAGCAGACCATCCTGCGACCATATGCCACGATGCGATCGGACTATCGTCGTCGGAAGAGAGAAACGCGATCGAGATCGCTAGGACCAGCAGCCAATGGAATAGCCGTAGCGGCGTGTCCCAAACCTTGAATGTCCTTGTATATTCAGAATTTGTCATCACGTTCGCCTTTCCAGCTGGAAGGGCTACGGGTGTTCACTGACCGAATCCTGACGATGTGAGCAGCGTGGTTCAAACCACTGTTCCGAACAGCCTCCCGATGCCCGCGGTCGCAGCCAGGGCCAGCGCGCCCCAGAATGTGACCCGTAGGATTGATTTCATGGGGCGGGCGCCCCCGGCCCAGGCGCCAAGCGCGCCCAGCAGTGCGAGAAACAACAGGGTTGCCGCGACCTCGATTGCGACGAGGCTATCATGCGGAACGACGGCGACCAACAACAGGGGCATGAGGGCGCCTGTGCTGAAAGTTGCGGCGGATGTGAGCGCGGCCTGGATAGGGCGGGCGGTCACGACTTCGGAAATGCCGAGTTCGTCGCGGGCATGCGCGGCCAGCGCATCCTTTGCCATTAGTTCGTCGGCTACCTGCCGGGCCAGTTCCTCATTCAGACCGCGTTTGACATAGATGTCCGCCAGTTCCTGATGCTCGAGCACCGGTTGAACGGCGAGTTCACCTCTTTCCCGGGCGAGGTCGGCATTCTCCGTGTCCGCCTGAGAGCTGACCGAGACATATTCGCCGGCGGCCATCGACATGGCGCCTGCCACCAGCGCCGCCATCCCTGCGACCAGGATATTGGCCTTGCCCGCGCCGGAGGCTGCGACGCCGACGATGAGGCTCGCGGTCGAAACGATCCCATCATTGGCTCCCAGCACTGCCGCGCGTAGCCAGCCGATGCGTGACACCGCATGGCGTTCGGGATGGGATCTTAGTCGGCTCATGGTGTCCTTCGTAAAATGCCGTGAAAAAGTTCAACAGTCTTTCCTGACGAAACCCTGACGATGATTGGTAGCCGGCATAGCTCAGCAATCCCTACTTGAATCGGTCTACATTTGTCGCACCACGCTGAAATCGGCACTCGGTGAAGGGGCCGTCACGCTTGAATCCATAGAGATTGGAGAGACCCGGCCTAGTTCATGTGATCATGGCCTCCTGCAGGCGGCTCATGAGAGGCAGCGCCAATTCCAGATCATCCGGTTCGACGGCTGCCTCCAATATGGTTTCGACGTGCATGACGGCTATGTTCACAGCTTTGGCCTTCGCATGACCGCGGGGATCGATTTCGGAATCCGTCTTCTTGCGAAACTTCGGGGTGAAGAGACTGCAAAAATTACGTAACTCGCGATCGAATATGATCCAGCCCCCCGTTCGATACGGGTCGTCCACGTAATGCGAGTCCTGAACTAATCGCGACAGCGCGTGCGATTATGGGTGAGGATGCGGCCTATCAGGCCGCTTTGATCGCTGCGGAACGTCGCGTATGAGTGAGAGGCGCGTTAGAGGGGCTTACAAGCCGCATCAGCTTCCAGCCCAGGAAATAGCGGAACGGGAGCCGAACTGGGCAAGGATAACTTGCACTGCGTCGCTCAATAACTGCGGCAATCCCCATTCGGATAACGGAAACCGAGCGTATATTGCGAGATGAAGTGATACGGCCTTCCGCTCGAACATGATCGCCGTCGCTGGACAATGGAAGCCGTGGACCGAAAGGGAGGTCCACGAAATCGTAGCCCGATCACGGGAAAGGAATTATCTTTCCCGATTGCTGACCCACATGCTTGCCGTTTTTCGCTGGCGGATGATCGAACAAGATTGGCGGCGCCTCCTCTCGCTGCTTGCTCCGTCAAAGTGAGCGGTTTCGCGCGGGCATCGTCCCCAGTCTACCGTTTCGGCGCCTTTGGGCGCTGCGCGCGGATTTCCGCCAGCAGCACGCCAAGATATTTCTCAGCTTCGGCAGCTTCGCTTTCGGGATAGGCGGCCGTCATGCGTCCGCTCCAATAGCCATAGTCGACTGTCGTCAGGCTGGAACGCCATGGTTTGCCGTCGCGATAGCCGGTGAAAGTTCCGCGATAGGCCTTGAGGCGGCGATTGGTTGGGATCGTCGCCGGTCCTTCCGACACGATGGTCGGCGCGGCAAAATGGGACATCGTAGCCTGACGCATGATCATATAGTGGTCGCGTGGCGACATCTGGTCGATATGGACCACCGCCATCCGCACCACGATGCGATCGTCGCCGGTGCCGAGTGGCCGGTCGTAGCCGATGGCGATATACTCGCCGCCCGGATCGAATGCCCGTTCCCTGAGGCGGGTAAAGCCCTCGAATTCCTCCGGGAAGCGCAGGCCGCTGGCCACGTGGACAAGAGTTGTGCCGTCCGGCGCCAACTCAAATCCGTCGGGTACCGCGATTGCCGTGGCGTCGGCCGAAGGCGGCGCAGCGGGCGCGGTTTCAGCCAGTGACGGAGCCGCCGAGGACAGCCCCAGCAGGATGGCGGCGGCAAGGGAAACTGGAACGCGCAATGATCGGGACATCGAAGTCAAATCCTCTGGTGAGTATGTCGTAATTAGGCCGGTCTTCGCAATTATGGCAGGGGGCTGTTTGGAATCAGGCGGTAAGACGCTGCGATGGACGCGAAGTCGGGATTGCGCAACGTCATCGTTCGTTTGTATCCGCTTGGGCATCCTCGCCCGTGAGCACGGTCAGGGATGTGCCTGTACTCCCGCTTTCGAGGGTATCGGCCGTGACGATCAGCGTGCTTCCCGGTTTGAGCACCGACAGCAGGCCCCGTCTGAAGTCCTCGGGAAGGATTAGCCGCTCCCGGTCCTGCCGCGAGACTTCCCCCGTCTGTGCACCGCCAAATACAGGGAGGAACATCCAATGCGTCCCGTGTTCGTCGATGGAGGCGAGGTTGAAGGCCTGAAGGCCGGAGATCTTGCCGCGGATGGCGACAGGCGCCGAACCGATTTCGATGCCGTTTCGCAACACCACGGCGCGCTGGTCCGCCGCGCTGACGATTATGGAGATCGGCCCTGTGAGTGCTTTCTCTGGCTGCCAGACCGTCAAAAAGGCATTCCCGAACGACGAGCGCCGGGCCGTATCCTGCAGGATACGGGGAGCTGGGGCAAAGCGCGGAATCTCGCTTGCCTGCGTGATGATGACCGTCAGGCCAAGCTGCGTGACATCATAGAGGTGCTCGGCGAACGTCAGGGGAAACCGGATGCATCCGTGCGAGGCGGGATAGCCCGGAAGATTGCCGGCGTGCATGGCAATCCCGTCCCAGGTGAGGCGCTGCATGTAGGGCATCGGCGCGTCATTGTAGAGGTTCGATCTGTGCGCGACTTTCTTTTGGAGGATGGTGAAAACCCCGGTCGGCGTTTCGTGGCCGGCTGCGCCGGTGGAAACGGTCGAGATGCCGATCAGGACGCCGTTGCGATAGACATAGGCCCGCTGCCTGGCGAGGCTGACGATGATGACCACCGGACCATCGGGAGCCGCTTCGGGCGCCCACAGGAACTCTCCTGGCCGTAACGCTTCCACGCTCGCCGCGATCGATCCTGGATCAAGCGCCATAGCGCGGATCGGAGCGGCGGTCAGGCAGAGCGCGGCAGTCATGGTGCCGGCAAGAAGCGTTCGGCGCGAGAAGCGTGTCGATGGTGCGTGGGATGCGCCGGCCGTTGCCACGGCAGTGAGCGTCGGGGTTCGCAATATGATGTCTGGTGTTGTGATTTTATCCATCCTCTTCTGATCAGGCCATAATATCGGTCTGCTTCGCGACGGCCAGCGAATCCTTGCCGAAGAACATTTCTGTCCGTCCTGCAAATACACGGCGACACGTTCCTTGGTTGGCGGACCACTGCTGATATGTTGCGTCGATATGACCCCGCGAACGATTCTGTTTCCAACCGATTTTAGCGGTCGCTGCGACCGAGCCCGCGACCGCGCGATACAGCTGGCGAGCGAGTGGCGCGCACATCTGGTTCTTCTCCACGTTCAGAGGGATCCCGATCCCGCAGACATGCTCGACGGACTGCAGGCCGCCGAGAGTCGCCTTCATGCCCGCTTGCGGGCGGAGGTGGCGGACCCGGATATTCCGGTCGAGACACGCCTCGCCACCGGCGCCGTCTCGCAGGCGGTGCTGGAAGCGTCAACCGCATGCGGGGCGGATCTCATCGTGACCGGCATCTCGCGCCATGACGATATCGGGGATTTCCTGATCGGCACGACCGTGGAGCGCATGATACGCCATGCTCATGCGCCGGTGCTTATCGTGAAGGAAAAGACCCAGCACCACTATCGCCGGGTCTTGGTCGCAACCGATTTCTCCGGCTGCTCGGCCCAGGCGCTTCGCACGGCCATGGCCGCATTCCCCGCTGCCGAGATCACTCTCGTTCACGCCTATCACGTGCCGCTGGAGGCACTTCGGGGCCGGGAAGGGCCGGCAGCTGCGCTGCAGGCCAGGATAGCCTATGATCTGGATGCCTTTCTGGACAGGACCGATCTGCCCGCCGACGCACGCGACAGGCTGGATATCAATGTCGACTATGGCGAGGTTTGCGAGGTTGTCCGCAATCATGTGAAGCTGAGCGAAACCGACCTGGCCGTGATCGGAACGCACGGTCGATCGGCCCTGACGGTGGCGGTGCTCGGCAGCACGGCGCGGGCGCTGCTCAGCCGTCTCGATTGCGATGTCCTGCTCGTGCGCCAGCAGCCGCAGGCGGATGCTGCCGTCTGATCCGGATCGTCATCCTTGCCTGCCTGGGCTTCGTCGCGGCGTCGATGCTCGCGACTTGGGTCTACGGCCTGTTCGCCAGTCGCGCGCAGGGGGAGCCTTCCTACGCACTGTCGATCGAACGCGGCCGGACGCCGCTCGATCAGCGTATCGGCGCCACGACGGATGCGCACCCCGGTGAGAGCGGCCTGCTTTTGCTGGACGAGAATCTCGACGCCTTCGCGGCACGTGGATTGTCGGCGCGCAAGGTCGAGCGCTCGCTCGATCTGATGTATTACATCTGGCACGACGATCTGACCGGCCGCCTTCTTCTGGCCGAGGCCCTGTCCGCGGCCGATCGCGGCGTCAGGGTGCGGATCCTGATCGACGACATCGGCACCAGCCATACATCTGATGCGATGATCGCCATGGCGCATCATCCGCATATCGAGATCCGTATCTTCAACCCGACCCGGGCGCGGCAGGGCGGCTTGCGGCGCGGCATCGAAATGATGCTGCGCGCCTTCAGCGTGACCCGGCGCATGCACAACAAGGCCTGGATCGCTGATGGCCGCGTTGCCATCCTTGGCGGGCGCAATATCGGCGACGCCTATTTCGATGCCGCGACGCAAACCAATTTCCGCGACATGGACGTGCTGGTGATGGGGCCAGCCGTCGCCCAGACGGAGAAGATCTTCGACGATTACTGGAACAGCGGCCTGGCGTTGCCGGTCGATAGGCTTTCGCCCTTGAAAGATCCTGGCGCGGCGCTGACGCGGATCGCCGCCGAATTGAGCAACGCTGCCAATGAGGCTGCCGCGCGCCCCTATCTGGAGCGCATCGCCAAACGGCTCTCGCTTCTCGATCCCGAGACCACGCGGCCCGACTGGACTCGCGCCGCCCGCGTGATCGCCGATCCGCCGCGCAAGGTGCTGGGCAAGGAGGGCAAGAACTGGCTGATGCACGACCTGCTGCCGGTCTTCGATGCGGCGCGGGAAAGGCTTGAAATCACTTCGCCCTATTTCATCCCCGGCGAGGAAGGCACGGCGGCGCTCGCCGCGATTGCGGCAAAGGGGGTTTCGGTCTCGGTCCTGACCAATTCTCTTGCGGCAACCGATGTCGCCGCGGTCCATGGCGGTTATGCGCGCTACCGTGTTCCGCTGCTCGAGGCAGGGATCAAGCTCTGGGAATTGCGCCCCGAGCATCAGGAGCGGGACTTTTCCCTGCGAGGATCGAGCCGGGCAAGCCTGCACACCAAGGCTTTCACTGCCGACGGGCATATGGGGTTCATCGGCTCGATGAACCTGGATCCTCGTTCGGCTTCCCTCAACACGGAAATGGGCGTCCTCTTCGAGTCCGAGGCCCTGGCCCGGAAGATGGCTGCCATCTGGCAGCGCGATACCGCGCCCTCCCGCAGCTATGAGGTCTGTCTGACGTCGGATGGCGACGTGGCATGGGCCGGGAGCCGGAACGGCGTGCCCGTCCGATACGACCGGGAACCGGAAGCCTCGTTCTGGCGCAGACTAACCGCACAGGCCATTGGCCTTCTGCCGCTGGAATCGCAGCTTTGACCCAAGCAGGCTTTCGGCGCCGTCTTCAATTTTGCGTGTTGCCGACGAATGGACCGTCTGCGACGGGGACCTGTTTCCTTGAGATCATGCGCTTGAGCGCGGATCGTTGTCGGAGCGCAGAAATCTGCTCCAGTCGATCTGGGCGAGCGCAGCAAGCAGGATGATCATGCCGATCTGCATCGCGATGCCCCACGGACTGGTGAGGCGCTCGGTAAAGACGTCACCCAGGCTCGATTTGCGGATCACGCCTGCTGTCGCGGCATAGATCGAATAGGAGACGAGACGCCCGACGAAAAACGCTGCTGTGAACTTCCCCAGCCTGATACCCGCAAGGCCGGCCGCTTCGAACAGTTGCGCCGAGGGAAGCGGAGAGAGCGCGAACAACGCGAGCCCGAAAATCGCGCTTTTCGGTCGGTCCTCGACGACTTTTTTCGCTGCTTCGAGGTTGCGCTTTTGTTTCGCGGGCAAATAGTCCTTGAGAAATCGAAAGCCCCAGGCAAGCAGCAAACGTCCAAGAGCGGCCGCGAGCGCGCCAATGAACACGATCAAGGCGACAGGCAGATCGGTCGTCAGGCCATAGAGAACGATGATCGACCATGTCGGGGGACCGAACGCGGGCAACAGGTTGATACCAAGGACGATCAGGAAGAGAATCAGGCACGCGGTCATTTCGCCTTCGGCGTTATCGCATTTGCGCAGGGTCAGCGAGCCGGATGGGAGAGGTGTCTTTCAGCCTGTCAATCCATGCGTCTACTTCTCGACGCGCGTCCAGATCTGCGACCGGCACCCGATGCGCCCGACGAGGCAGCCGTTCGCCTCGAGCCTGTTGCTGTCGAGTACCGTGACGCGCCCGGTGAAGGTCCGGCCGATATCGGGCACGAAAACGCGGCCGCGCCACACGCCGGGCTGCTCCTGCTCGAAATCACGAAACAGCTGTGCGCCCACCAGAGGATCCGGGCTGCCCTTGCGCGCATCGGCTTTCGCCTTGTCGTTAGCCCAGACGACGACACCGCACATCCTGTCGTCGCACGGTTGCGCGCGGATATGCACACTGTTTGCAGGGTTGCGCCAGATAGTCCCGGAAATGCTCGATGCCGGAGCATTTCCGACCGTTGCCGCCAGGATGAGCAAGACCGAAAGCGGTTTGTATCCTCCGATCATCCTGGCGTTTCCTTTGTTGTTCGGGGCAGGGCACCCTTGCCGCACTAAGTCTATAGCTTACCGATGCGGCGCAGACCCATGGCGAGGATGATGAGGAAGGTTCCTCGCAGCAGGAAGCTCAGGCCGACCGCCAATGCCAGGAAGGCAAGTCCGGTCGCGGGATCGCTGAACAGGAGGAGACCGCCCAGAACAGTGTCGAGAACGCCGAGTAGCAGGCGCCAGCCCCGGTCATGCGCAGACTGGAATGCGCCGACGATTTCGAAAACGCCGATGATGAGCAACCAGGCGCCGATCAGCGCGACGAGCGTCAAGGCCCCGGCGAAGGGATTGAAGAAAGTGATGGCGGCCGCGACGAGGCTCAGCACGCCGAGGAGGATCTCGATCCAGCGTGCGCGCCGGGAGAGCGAGGACAACCCGGCCGCGATAGCCAGTATTCCGTATATGAGGAGCGCCACGGCAAGGAAAACACCTGTCGCGAAGCCCGTCGCGATTGGGTTGAGGAGCGCAAAAACGCCGATCAGGATCACGAGCAGCCCATAAGCCAGGACCCAGCCCCAACTGGTCTCCAATGCCGGGTCGGCCATACCATAGGGGCTGGAATAGCGCCTCGATTGTGACGGCATGTGAAGGGCTCCTTCTTGGTGACTCGGAACTTTTGCTGTGAGCGTGTCGACTATTGCCAGAGTGCAACCTCAAGTCGAGCAGGAAGCGCTGATGTCGCAGGAGGCGTCGCTCAAGTGCGTGATGTGCATGAAGGCGGGTTTCAACGCACCAGTGCCACGCCCAGACGAAAACGGGTCGTATGGCGATCATAGTCGAGCAGATTCTCGCCATAGCCGATGAAGCTCTGGCCGAAGAGATAGAAGTCGGGTCCCCCGCCCAATAGCCGCGAGAGCGGATAGGAAAAATCGGCGGCGAGTGCGCCTTTGCCGCTGGAGACGCTGAACCGCGTGGATGTCGTAAGGCGTAGGCCGTCATCTTTCCCGACTTCCAGGAAGAGCGAGCTATTGCCTCTGTAGCGGCGGATATCGGGATTGTCGGATTTGTCGCCGACAAGGAGGGAGAAGCGCGGAGCTACCGACAGGCGATAGCCGCCGCCGAGCGGGAAGGCGGCCATCGGCGCCACATAGAGCGTGTTGAGGCTGCGGGAATCGAGACCGGAGCGACCGTTGGATTCATGGCGAAAGCCGCCCTGTGCGCTCAGCGAGATGCCGCGTGTCAACGTAGCTGAAGGGGTCAGGTAGAAGAGTTCCGGCTGATAGTCGATGTTACGAAACGGCGAGGAATCCGCGCCAAGATCCCAGAACATGCGCTGGGTATAGGCAAAATGCAGTCCGTCGCGCCAGGAAAGTGGCAAGCCCTGGGCGCGTCTCGTTCCGAAAATCTGATATTTGAAGCTGATCTGGATGCGTGCGGCGCTGTCGGTGCCCGGACCATAGACAGCATAGATCGGTTCATAGGCCGACAGGTTGGCGAAAAAGGCGTTGCCCGCCGACCGGTCCGAGGGAGGCGGCACAGCCTTGTTTTCCAACCCCGGCGCGTTGGGAGGCCCGGATTGCGCGGAGGTGTTCGTGGCTATTTGCGCCCCTCGGTCCGCGGGCCGCAATGCCAGCGTGATCTGCCGCGTGCCCCATGCGGGAACGGAGATCGCGGCGCCTTCCAGCGACAGATTGGTCCTCCGCGCAAGCCGGTAGGTCGCGCGCGTGAAACCGCCAGGTGGAATGATCGGGTTTGGAGGCGTCGTCGCCATGCGCTCCAGCCAGGCGGTGCGAGAGACGCCGCTCTGCTCCACCTGCGCTTCGATGCGGTCCGGAAGGGCCATGCCCTGCGGATCGCCGCTGTCATTGAGCAGGCGCAGATCGACTAGGACAGCGCCGGTTTCGTCCTCCTGCCCGGCATCGCTGATCAGGATTTCGACGGGCGATGCGGCATGAGCCGCGGCAGGGACGGCAAGCGCGATGGTGGCAAGGCTTATCGCGCGCCTCATGATGGATTCTCCCCCAGCACGTGCAAGGTGTGGAGCGCGATCATCCGTTCCTCGTCGGTGGGAATGACGCGCACCGCGACATGGCTGCCGGGCGTGCTGACAAGCGGGGCGCCGGCAGCGTTCGCCTGTTCGTCGAGTTCCACGCCCAGCCATGCGAGGCGTGCGCAGATACGCTGGCGCATCGCGGCGTCGTTCTCTCCGATCCCGGCGGTGAAGACGATGCCGTCCAGCCCGCCCATCGACGAGGCGAGCGCGGCCGTCTCGCGCGCGGCGCGCCAGGCGAACAGCGCCATGGCTTCTTCCGCTTCCGGCGCATCGCTGGCCGCGAGCGCCCGCATGTCGCTCGACAGGCCGGACACGCCGAGCAGGCCGGACTGCCGGTAAAGCATGTCCTCCACATCGGCCGCGCTCATGCCCATGCGGAGCTGAAAGTGCAGGATCACGCCGGGATCGATAGTGCCGCAGCGCGTGCCCATCACCAGGCCGTCGAGCGCAGTGAAGCCCATGGTCGTATCGACGCTCCTGCAGTCCCGCATGGCGCAGAGGCTGGCCCCGTTGCCCAGGTGCGCCGCGACCACGCGGCCCGCGGCCAGCGCCGGGTCGATCTCCGCGAGACGCATTGCGACATATTCATAGGACAGGCCGTGAAAGCCGTAGCGGCGGATGCCCTGATCGTGGAACTTGCGCGGGATGGCCAGGCGCGAGGCGACGTCCGGCTTGTCGTGGTGGAAGGCCGTATCGAAGCAGGCGACCTGCGGCAGGTCGGGTTTCAGCTTCGCGATCGCGCGGATCGCCGCGAGGTTGTGCGGCTGATGCAGCGGGGCGAGGGGGCACAGCGTTTCCAGCCTGTCCAGCAGGTCGGCATCGACCAGGCGGGGCGTGACGAAGTCCAGGCCGCCATGCACCACGCGATGGCCGATGGCGATCACGTCCCGCCCTTCCAGCGGATGGTCTCCTGCCCAGGCGAAGAGGTCCATAAGCAGGTCGGCATGGCTGAGCGCGGCGCCGTCCGGCCAGTCCCGCTCGATGAGCGTTTCCCCCGTCGCGGAGCGGGCCCGCAGGCTGGGCGCGATGCCGATCTTCTCGATCTTGCCGCCTGCCGAGAGCGTCAGCCCGTCCCGGCCATCGAGCGTGAACAGCGAGAACTTGATGCTGGACGAACCGGAGTTGATGGCGACGACGGCTTTCATGCGCTCGCCGCTCCCGGCAGGCCGGGCGCGGCCTTGGTGGCGGCGCGCGCCATCAGCACCGCGACCGCGCAGGAGGCGAGGCGGGTGCGCAGGCTGTCGGCCCGGCTGGTGAGGATGATCGGCACGCGCGCGCCCATCACGATGCCCGCCGCGTCCGCGCCGCCCAGGAACGTCAACTGCTTGGCCAGCATATTGCCCGCTTCCAGGTTGGGCACGACGAGGATTTCGGCCTTGCCCGCCACCAGCGAGACGATGCCTTTCTCCTTGGCGGCGGCTTCGCTGATCGCGTTGTCGAAAGCCAGGGGCCCGTCCAGAATGCCGCCCGTGATCTGCCCGCGATCCGCCATCTTGCACAGGGCGGCAGCGTCCAGCGTGGATTGCATCGCGGGATTGACCGTCTCCACGGCGGAAAGGATCGCCACTTTCGGCTTCTCGATGCCGATGACATGGGCAAGGTCGATGGCGTTGCGGATGATGTCCGCCTTTTCATCGAGCGTCGGGGCGATGTTGATCGCGGCATCCGTGATGATGAGCGGCGTCGGATGGCCCGGCACGTCCATGATATAGGCATGGCTGATCCGCCGTTCGGTCCGCAGGCCCGTGGCGGAGCGCACGATGGCGCCCATCAGTTCGTCGGTATGGAGCGAGCCTTTCATCAACAGCTTCGCTTCGCCGCCGCGCACCAGGTCCACGGCCTTTGCCGCCGCTTCGTGGCTATGGGCGGCGGATACGATGCGGAAAGGCGAAATGTCCTTGCCGGCGTCTTCGGCCGCCTTGCGGATCTTCGCTTCCGGCCCGACCAGGATCGGCATGATGAGATTGGCTTCGGCGGCTTCAATCGCGGCCAGCATGGCGGCCGCGCTGCAGGGATGAGCCACCGCCGTCGGTTCCGGCACGCCATTGGCGGTCATCTCGATCAGCTTGCGGTAGCCGTCATGGTCGCGCAGGCTGACCTCCGGCAGCGCCGCACGGGGGCGGCGGACCTTCTCGGCCGGCGCCTTGACTTCGGCCTGGCCGCTGATGACTTCCTCGCCGTCCTGGTTGACGCAGCGGCAATCGAACAGGATATCATGGTGCGCGCGTTTTTCCGCCACCGTCACCGACGCCGTGATCGTGTCGCCAAGGCCTACCGGCCGCGTGAACTGCAGCGACTGGCTGAGATAGATCGCGCCGGGGCCGGGCAGTTCGGTGCCCAGCACGGCGGAGATGAGACCGCCGCCCCATAGTCCGTGCGCGATGACGCGGCGGAACATGTCGGTCGCGGCATAGTCGGCGTCCATATGCGCCGGGTTCACGTCGCCGGACACGAGCGCGAAAAGCTGGATGTCCTCTTCGGTCAGCGTGCGCGAGATACTGGCGGTATCGCCCACTTTTATCTCGTCGAAGGTGCGGTTCTCGATCATGGTTCCGTCAGTCATTGCTCAATGCTCCAGCACATAATGGCCGGGAGCATCGGCGATCGCCGCATAGCCCTTGTCCGCTGCGCCCATGGGCGGCGGCGCACCAGGTTCTCCCGAACGCGCGGCCAGCCATTCTCCCCACGCCGTCCACCATGAGCCTTGCTTTTGCTCGGCGCGGCTTGCCCATTCTTCGGGATCGTAGGAGGTGCCGTCGACCTCGCGGGTCAACACGCGGTAGCGGCGGCCCTTGTGGCCCGGTTCCGAAACGATGCCGGCATTGTGCCCGCCGCTGGTCAGGACGAAAGTGATCTCGGCCCCGGTCAGCAGGTGGATCTTGTGGACGGAATGCCACGGCGCGACATGATCGCGCTCGGTTCCGACCACGAACAGCGGTTTGCGGATGGAGGCAAGGTTGATGGTTCGCCCATCCACCCGGTATTTTCCTTCGGCCAGGTCGTCGTCGAGGAACAGGCGGCGCAGATACTGGCTGTGCATGGCATAGGGCATCCGTGTGCCGTCGGCGTTCCAGGCCATGAGGTCGTTCATCGGTTCGCGCTCGCCCATCAGGTAGGTGGCGAGCACACGCGACCAGACCAGGTCGTTGGAACGCAAGACCTGGAAGGCGCCGCCCATCTGGCTGCTGTCCAGATAGCCCCGGCTCCACATCATGTTCTCCAGCAGGTTGAGCTGGCCTTCGTCGATAAACAGGCCCAATTCCCCCGGCTCGCTGAATTCCGTCTGTGCGGCCAGCAGTGTGACGCTGGCGAGCCTGTCATCTCCGTCGCGCGCCATGGCCGCGGCCGCGATGGAAAGCAGCGTGCCGCCAAGGCAATAGCCCATGGCATGGATGCCCGTCGCGCCGGTGATCGCCGTCACCGCATCGAGCGCCGCCATCGGTCCGAGGTGCCGGTAGGCGTCCATGTCGAGGTCACGGTCGGCACTGCCGGGATTGTGCCACGAAATCATGAACACGGTGAAGCCTTGCGCCGTCAGCCAGCGGACCAGCGAGTTCTCGGGCGACAGGTCGAGAATATAGTATTTCATGATCCACGCGGGCACGATCAGGATTGGCTCGGGCCGCACGGTGTCCGTGGTCGGTTCATACTGGATCAGTTCGATCAGCTTGTTGCGGTAGACGACCTTGCCTTTGGCAGTGGCGACGTTTTCGCCCACGCGAAAGGCTTCGGCGCCGACCGGCGGCAGGCCGCGCGCCATGTGCTGCATGTCCTCGACCAGGTGCCGGAAGCCGTCGACCAGGCATTGGCCACCTGTTTCCGCGATCTTGTGTTGGAGAACGGGATTGGTGGCGAGAAAGTTGGTCGGCGCGAGCATGTCCAGCATCTGCCGTGCGGCGAATTCCACCATGTCTTCATGATGTTTCGAGACACCGCCAATGCCTGTCGTCGCGGCGTGCCACCATTGCTGGTTGAGCAGGAAGGCCTGAGCGACGAGATTGAAAGGTAATTCTTTCCAGGCGGGATCGGCGAAGCGCCGGTCCTGCGGCAATGGTTCGATGGCCGGTTCGGCCTCGCTGTCTTCCATGCGGCGCTGCAGATAGTCGAAAAGCCGGGCATGCTTGCGGATGGCCTTGGCGCCAAGCTGCATTTGTTTGCCCGGCGACGTGGCGAGATGAATCCCCCAATCGGCCATGGCAAGCAGGAGCGTGGCCGGCGAAAGGCCGAAAGTCGTCTGCGCGATGGCCGCCGATGCCGTGCGGTCGAGCGTTTCGCTGATTCCGTCCAGCGGATCGTCGGAAGGCGGAGGGGACGTGGCCATGACTATATACTCCGAGTTCCGCTGGAAGGTGCCTCGTCTCTCCGACAGGATTCCACAGCAGATGTTTGGGCCGCCCCTCCCGGTTCTTCTTATGCCGAACGGTACTGCATAGGTAAGATAGAATGCAAGCCGCACGGAGCTTGGTTGCGACCGGACGGCTGTCTGACGGCCAGTCGCAACCGCGGGCGCGGGGATATTCGGCCATGGCCTGCTGGAGAAAAAGGAGCCTCAATCATTGAGCGTAAAGCCACTAGGTATAGTTCACGATGGCGATGCATTGCCTGGAGATACAGTGTACGGCGGTCGTCATCCCGGGCAATTTTGCGGGAAATTGAAGGAGAATGGATGATCCGCGAGATCGCCATGATGGCAGCGGTTGCGCTGGTGCTGGCCGGCCGGGATGGAGACGCGTACTGACCCGGCTTTTGAGGGACCTTGGCGGAAATCTCGGGCATGATGCCCAACTCGTATCGCCGGCCGCGCGTTCGGAGAGCGAGCCGCTTGCGCCCGCGTCAATCGGACCGGTCGCAGTCGAGCGCGCGCCGACGGTTCTTTCGATCGCCGGGATCGAGAAGTCCTTTGGCAAGCGGAAGGTGCTTGACGATGTCGCGCTCGAAGTGCGGGCAGGCGAAATCGTGGGGCTTCTGGGGCCAAACGGGGCCGGCAAGACGCTCTGCTTCTATGCGATTGCCGGCCTGATGAGCGTGGATGCCGGCAGGATCGAGATTGGCGGTCAGGATGTCACCGCGCTTCCCATGGATCGAAGAGCGAAGCTGGGCCTCGGCTATCTTCCCCAGGAAGGATCGATCTTCCGCGGCATGACGGCTGCGGAGAATATCGCGGCCGTGCTCGAACTGCATATCGCCGATCGCGATGTAGCTGCCGCGCGGCTCGATGAACTTCTTGCCGAGTTCAATATCGCCCACATTCGCGACGTTCCCGCACAGCGGTTGTCCGGCGGGGAACGCAGGCGCTGCGAGATCGCCAGGGCCATGGCGGCAGCGCCCTCGGTCATCCTGCTCGATGAACCGTTCGCGGGCATCGATCCCATGTCGATCGCCGACGTCAAGGCGATGGTGCGAAAGCTCAAGCGAGAAGGCGTGGCGATCCTTCTGACCGACCACAATGTGCATGAGATGCTCGAACTGGTCGAGCGGGCCTATATCATCGATCAGGGCAGGATGCTGTTCGAGGGCGGCCCAGAAGCGGTACTCGACAACCCCGAAGTCCGGCATCGCTATCTTGGCGAGGGCTTCAGGATGTGAGGCGGTTACCGCGCCCTTCGTTCAGGAACGGAATGGCCTTTGCCATGAGGTCGAGCGCTCGCTCGATATAGGCAGCCTTTGTCCGGGTGGTGTTGTGCAGATCATGGCGCTGCAGGATGCGCTGGCGCGGCACGGTGACCAGCGCGTCGAAGAGAAAAGCAGCGAGGAACGGAAGATCGCCTGCTTCCTCGCTGTTCGGTTCGCTCGCCTCGGCAAGGATCGTCTGCATCAGATCGATGCCGAACTGGGTGCCGATCGCGGGCTGTGCCCGCATCATGCCCGGATTGTGGTTTGCCAGCCAGATGATGAGCGCTTCGATGCCCACGACATCGCCTTGAAGCGACAGGTCGAGCATCCTGCGAGCGATATAGGCGATTTTTTTGCGGGTGCTTCCTCGAGGGACCGATGCCGCGATCGGATCGAGATAGCGGGCAAGGCCGTGTTCCATGGCGGCGACGAGCAGGGCGAGCTTTGAGCCGAAGCGGGAATAGAGCGTTCGCTTCGATGTCTGTGCGGCGGCGGCGATAGCTTCCATACTCGTACCCTCGACGCCGCCGGCGATGAATTGGGCAAGCGCCGTCTCGAGGATATGATGTCCAAGCCGGGCTGCGACCTCCTGTGGCGGCCTTCCTCCCCTGGGATCGCGGGCAGGCAGACGCGAGCCGGTTCCCGATGCGGCGCCGTCATCTTTCATGAATCGCTCGCGGCCCATCGCTGCTTCATTCCAGCTTTCGCGCTTGATCGGCAAGTGATACCGGGCAATATCAAAACCACTAAGTGTAGATACTAATAGTCCGGAGAGGTGCTTGCCCATAGGCGTACCGCCTGTTTGAACCAGAATGGAACCGGACTAGATGGCTCGCCGCGCTCATATTACTGGCCGTTTATGCGGGTTCCGGGCCGTCATGGCGGCGATGATCGTGCCATCTTTCCTGTCCGGCTGTTCCTTCGCGCCGCCCAATGTCCGGCCGGCCCAGCCGGTGCCGCAGGACTATCCCGCGCCAGCCGCGCTGGGCGCGTCCATCGCGCGGATCGGTTGGCATGATTTCTTCCGGGAAGAGCATCTGCGTGCGCTGATCGCGGCCGCGCTGGAGAACAACCGCGATATCCGTATCGCCGCGGCCCGCGTCGATCAGGCGCGCGCGGCCTGGCGTATCGAGGGATCGGCGCTCTATCCCGAACTCAACGCCGTCGGCACCGGCACGCGGGGTCGTTCCATCATCAGCCTGCCGGGCGCAGGCACGCAGAGCTATGACATCAAGCAGGTCACCGCGCAGGTGAGCGCGAGCTGGGAAATCGATTTCTGGGGCCGTCTGCGCAACCTGAACGACGCCGCGCGCAATCGTTATCTGGCGACGGAAGAGGCGAAGCGCGCCGTTGCCACCGGCCTGATCGCGCAGGTCGCCAATGGCTATCTGCTGGAGCGCGAATATGAGGAACGCCTCGCGCTTGCCCGGCGGACGATCGTCACGCGCGAGGACTCGCTGCGGATCATGCGTCGCCGCTATGAAGTTGGTTCAGGTTCCAAACTGGAAATGACCCAGGCGCAGTTGCTGCTGGCGCAGGCGCAGGATGCGCTGCAAGCGCTTGAGCAGGACCGCGACGTGAACCGCAACGCGCTGGCGCTGCTGGTCGGGCGGCCCGTGGAGATCGTGCCTGGGCCCCTCGGTCTTGCCGAAACCGGACCGGATATCGCCCTTCCGCCGGGCTTGCCCTCCGACCTTCTGGTCAACCGGCCTGATATCGTGGCGGCGGAATATCAATTGCGGGCGGCCAACGCCGATATCGGCGCGGCGCGGGCGGCGTTCTTTCCCAATATCAGCCTGACGGGTGCCTTCGGCACGGCGAGTTCCGATCTCGACGGGCTGTTCGGCGACGGGAGCCGCGCGTGGAGCTTCACCCCGACGATCGCCCTGCCGCTGTTCAATGCGGGCCGCCTTTCCGGCAACCTCGATCTGGCGAAAGCGCGGCAGGTCGAAGCCGTGGCCAGCTATGAAAAGACCGTGCAGGGCGCGTTTCGTGATGTTTCCGACGCGCTGGTCCGGCGCCGGCAACTGGCGTTGCGGATCGACACCGCGCGCAGCTCGCTGGACGCCTTGCGCGAACGGGCTCGGCTGGCCGGGTTGCGGTTCGACAACGGGCGTTCGGCCTATCTGGAAGTGCTGGACGCGCAACGCGACCTTTTCGACACCGAACAGGCGCTGATCCAGTTGCGCCGCGCTCATCTGGCGAGCGGCATAGCCCTCTACGCGGCGCTTGGCGGGGGTCCCGCCGAAGTCGTCCACGACAGCAACGATCAAGGCGGAGAACACAGGTGATGACGGCGTCCCGGAAGACATGGCTCATCAGGGGCGGCATCGCGGCGGCGCTCGTCGTTGTAGCTCTGCTCCTTTGGCAGGTGCTCAAGCCCGGCGATTTGCCCGAAGGCATCGTCGGCGGTAACGGCCGGATCGAAGCGGTTGAAATCGACGTTTCCGCCAAATCGCCCGGCCGCATCCGCGAAATCCTGGTCGACGAAGGCGCGTTCGTGCAGGCGGGGCAAGTCGTCGCCCATATGGATACGGACGTGCTGAGTGCCCAGAGGGCCGAAGCCGAAGCGCAACTGGCGCAGGCGCTGAACGGCATCCAGATCGCGACCAGCCAGGTCGCGCAGCAGCAGAGCAACCGGGCGGCGGCTCTCGCCGGCGTCCGCCAGCGTGAGGCGGAGCTGAACGCGGCGCGCAAGCGGCTGGCGCGATCGGAAACGCTGGCGCGAGAAGGTGCGACCGCCGTGCAGGAACGGGATGACGATCAGGCCCGCGTCGAAGGCGCGGCGGCGGCAGTGGAGGCCGCTCGCGCCCAACTCGCGGCCGTCGACGCGGCGATCACGACGGCGCGCAACCAGGTGATCGGCGCGCGTTCGCAGGTCGATGCCGTGCGCGCCACCATCCAGCGGATCGAGGCCGATATCCGCGACAGCGACCTCAAGGCGCCGACGGCCGGCCGCGTGCAATATCGCGTCGCCCAGCCGGGCGAAGTCGTGGGTGGCGGCGGGCGCGTGCTCAACCTGGTCAATCTGGGCGACGTCTACATGACCTTCTTCCTGCCGGAAACGGTCGCGGGCAAGGTGGCGCTGGGCAGCGATGTACGCATCGTGCTCGATGCGCTTCCGGATCGTGCGATCCCTGCGAAAGTCAGCTTCGTTGCCGATGTGGCCCAGTTCACGCCCAAGACGGTGGAGACGCAAAGCGAGCGCCAGAAACTGATGTTCCGCGTGAAGGCGCAGATCGATCGCAAGTTGCTCGATCGCTATATCACCCAGGTCAAGACCGGCCTTCCGGGCATGGCCTATGTGCGGATCGATCCGAAATCCGAATGGCCCGCGAAACTGACCGTCAACGTGCCGCAATGACGGAAGCTGTCGCCCGCGTTTCGGGCGTGAGCCTGCATTACGGCAAGGTGCTGGCGCTCGATGATGTGAATCTTGAAATCCCCGCCGGGCGCATGGTGGCGATGATCGGCCCGGACGGCGTCGGCAAGTCCAGCCTGTTTTCCCTGATCGCGGGCGCGCGAGCCATCCAGGAGGGCCGGGTCGAGGTGCTGGGCGGCGACATGGCCGAGGCCCGCCACCGCAACGCCGTGTGTCCGCGCATCGCCTATATGCCGCAGGGGCTGGGCAAGAACCTCTATCCTACGCTCTCCATCGACGAAAATCTCGAATTCTTCGGGCGGTTGTTCGGGCAGGACGCGGCCGAACGCGAGCGCCGCATTGCCGACCTCACCGAAAGCACGGGCCTCGCGCCGTTCCGCAAGCGCCCGGCGGGCAAGCTTTCGGGCGGCATGAAGCAGAAGCTCGGCTTGTGCTGCGCGCTCATCCACGATCCCGATTTCCTGCTGCTGGATGAGCCGACAACCGGCGTCGATCCCATGTCGCGCGCGCAATTCTGGGATCTGATCGACCGCATCCGCGCGAACCGCCCGCACATGAGCGTGCTGGTCGCCACGGCCTATATGGAAGAGGCCGAACGCTTCGACTGGCTGATCGCGATGGACGCGGGAAAGGTGCTGGCCACCGGCACCGCAGCCGACTTCTATGCACGCACCGGCGAACAGTCGCTGGAACAGGCGTTTATCTCGATGCTTCCCGAGGAGCGCCGCCGCGGGCACAAGCCGGTGGAAATTCCGCCGCGCAGCGACGGCGGCGAGGCCGAGATCGCCATCGAGGCGCAGGGGCTCACCATGCGTTTCGGCGATTTCACGGCAGTCGATCATGTCGATTTTCGCATCGAGCGCGGCGAGATCTTTGGATTCCTCGGCTCCAACGGCTGCGGCAAGTCAACCACCATGAAGATGCTGACCGGCCTGCTGAAAGCCAGCGAAGGCCAGGCCTGGCTGTTCGGCCGCGAGGTCGAGAATGACGACATGGCGACGCGCCGGCGCGTCGGCTATATGAGCCAGGCCTTCTCGCTCTACTCGGAACTGACGGTCCGGCAGAACCTCGAGCTGCATGCCCAGCTCTTCCATGTTCCCGCCGAAGACGTGCCGGCCCGCGTGAGGGAAATGGCGCGGCGGTTCGGCCTGGATGGCATCATGGATGCGTTGCCCGGCGCCTTGCCGCTGGGCCAGCGCCAGCGGCTCAGCCTAGCCGTCGCCATGATCCACAAGCCGGAAATGCTGATCCTCGATGAACCGACGTCCGGCGTCGATCCGATCGCGCGGGACCAGTTCTGGCAGATGATGATCGACCTGTCCCGGCGCGACAAGGTGACGATCTTCATTTCCACGCACTTCATGAACGAAGCGGAGCGGTGCGACCGCATATCGCTGATGCATGCGGGCAAGGTGCTGGTCAGCGACACTCCCGCCGCCATTGTCGAGAACCGCGGCGCGGCGGACCTGGAAGAAGCGTTCATCGCCTATCTTCAGGATGCGAGCGGCGAGACGCCGACAGAAAAGAGGGACGATCCGGTTCCTGCGGGCGCGCCTGCCGCGGCCGATCAGGACATTTCGGCTGCACCGGCCCGCTCCCCATGGTTCATGCGGCGCCGGATGATGAGCTATGCCCGGCGCGAAGGGCTGGAATTGCGCCGTGATCCCATCCGCGCCACTCTGGCTCTGCTCGGCAGCGTCATCCTGATGTTCATCATGGGCTATGGCATCAGCATGGACGTGGAGGACTTGCCGTTCGCCGTGCTGGACCGCGACGGCACGACCACCAGCGAGAACTACGTCCTCAACCTGGCCGGATCGCGCTATTTCATCGAACGGCCGCCGATCACCGACTATAGCCAGTTGGACCGGCGGATGCGCTCGGGCGAACTGAGCGTGGCCCTGGAGATTCCGCCCAATTTCGCGCGCGACCTGCGCCGGGGCGTGCCGGTGCAGATCGGTGTATGGGTCGATGGCGCCATGCCGCAGCGGGCTGAGACCGTGCAAGGCTATGTCCAGGCCCTGCATGCCCACTGGCTCAGTGAAATGGCCGTGCAGGAAACAGGTGCGCGGCCATCGATGGGTCTCGTCAATATCGAGCTGCGCTATCGTTACAATCCGGACGTGAAAAGCCTTGTGGCCATCGCGCCGGCCGTGATTCCGATGATGCTGCTCTTGTTCCCGGCGATGCTGACGGCTTTGAGCGTGGTGCGGGAAAAGGAGCTGGGATCCATCGTCAATTTCTACGTGACGCCGATCAGCAAGGTGGAATTCCTGCTGGGCAAGCAGCTTCCCTATGTCGCGCTCGCCATGCTGAACTATGTCCTGCTGGTGTTCCTCGCCGTCACGATGTTCGGCGTGCCGTTGACGGGCAGTTTCCTCGCGATGACGCTGGGCGCTCTCTTCTATACGCTGTCGGCGACGGCCATCGGCCTGCTGTTCTCCATCTTCATGCGCAGCCAGATTGCCGCGATGTTCGCCACCGCCATCGGCACGATCCTGCCCGCCGTGCAGTTTTCCGGCCTGATCAACCCGGTGTCCTCGCTCGAGGGGGCGGGCGCGGTGATCGGATCGATATATCCCGCGACCTGGTTCGTCACCATCTGCCGCGGCGTCTTTTCCAAGGGGCTGGGGTTCGCCGACCTCTGGCCCGACCTTCTCGTGCTGTTCGCGACGTTTCCCGTCATCCTGGCGCTGTGTGTCGCGTTGCTGCGCAAGCAGGAGAGCTGATATGCGCCACGCGGCCAACATCTACCGGCTCGGCATCAAGGAACTGCGCAGCCTGTGGCGCGATCCGATGATGCTGTTCCTGATCCTCTATTCGTTCTCGGTGGGGATCTACGTCGCGGCAACCGCCATGCCGGAAACGCTGCACAAGGCGCCTATCGCGATCGTCGATGAAGACCAGTCGCAGCTTTCCAGCCGGATAACCGGCGCCTTTTATCCGCCGCACTTCACGCCCCCTTCGATCGTGGGACTGAACGAAGTGGACAAGGGGCTGGATGCCGGGCGCTATACGTTCGCTCTCGACATCCCGCCCGATTTTCAGCGAGACGTACTTGCGGGACGCCAACCCGGCTTGCAGCTCAACGTTGACGCTACGCGGATGAGCCAGGCTTTCACGGGCGGCGGCTACATCCAGCAGATCGTGCAGGGCGAAGTTGCCGAATTCATGAAAGGCACGCGTGCGAGC
Organism: Sphingobium sp. MI1205; assembly: GCF_001563285.1. NCBI lineage: Bacteria > Pseudomonadati > Pseudomonadota > Alphaproteobacteria > Sphingomonadales > Sphingobiaceae > Sphingobium > Sphingobium sp. MI1205. Next base: position 1,756,134 of record NZ_CP005188.1, on the reverse strand, counting down.
ACGCCGGTCCCGGTCGAGCTGGCGCTGCGCGTGCGGTTCAATCCTACGCTGGCGCAAAGCTGGTTCGGCGCGGTCATGGAAATCATCAACAGCGTCACCATGCTGTCGATCGTGCTGACGGGCGCGGCCCTGATCCGCGAGCGCGAGCACGGCACGATCGAACATTTGCTGGTGATGCCGGTGACGCCATTCGAGATCATGGCCAGCAAGGTCTGGGCCATGGGGCTCGTTGTCCTGGTCGCCTGCGCTTTCGCGCTTTTCGCGATGGTGGAAGGGGTACTGTCCGTTCCCGTCGAAGGGTCGATCGCGCTGTTCCTCGCCGGAGCGGGGCTGCACCTGTTCGCCACGACCTCCATCGGCATCTTCATGGGGACGATCGCGCGCTCCATGCCGCAGTTCGGCTTGTTGCTGATGCTGGTGCTGCTGCCGTTGCAGATGTTGTCCGGCGGTTCGACGCCGCGCGAAAGCATGCCTGAGTTCGTCCAGACGGTCATGTTGGCCGCGCCCACCACCCATTTCGTGAAGATGGCGCAGGCCATCCTTTACCGGGGCGCGGGCTTTGACGTGGTCTGGCCCCAGTTCCTGGCTATCATTGCTATCGGCGCGATCTTCTTCGCCATTGCGTTGGCGAGGTTCCGGCGAACCATCGGCACGATGGCGTGAGGAGGCAGTCGAATGTCAGAACACCAAATTGCGTGGGGCATCGTAACGATGCTTCAGACTAACGATTGCCGAACGGTTCCGCGCAGGTTTCGCAGGAGAATAATACCGGCGGCGGTGTCACGGATCCTGAGCCAGGTTTTCGAAACAGCGAATCCACGATTGCCCTAGCAGCCTCACGCGTCAGCCATAGCGCTGGCTGACGGCTGTGAATGCCCCCTATCTCCCATAGGTATCACAACGGCTTCTTCTGGCACGTTTGCCGGTGCACGGCCAACACAACCCAAGGAGGATGCCATGTATGTCAATGCCAGACTGCGTGAGACACTCTCACGCTTCAATGTCGCTTCTTCAATGGAAGCGCTGCTCGCCGCCTTAGCTGATGCCGCCACGAAAATGGGCTTCCCCTATGTCGCGATGATCCAACATGGCGGCCTCCCACGCTTGGTCGAACGGGCGCTGGTTATTACCAACTATCCGGCGGAGTTCGTGCGTTTCTACACCGAGAGCCACGCGTACGTCATCGATCCAGTCTATGAGGTGAGCCAGTTGCTGGACCGCCCGTTCAGCTGGGACGAGATTCCCGGTTATGTCGATCTCACAGGCACACAATCAGCCCTGTTCGAAGAAGCGCGGCTGCATGGTCTCGTCCACGGTGTCACCGTGCCGCTCCACATACCGAGCGAATCCCATGCGTCTTGCACTTTCGCACGCGCGGAGCCGATCATGGCTTCGCCATCGCTACTGACGACGCTCCACATCGTCGCTGCCTTCGGGTTCAAGGCGGGCCTCAGACTACATCATGCCTCGCGCGGACATGACGTACCCAGGCTCACGCGCCGCGAAGCTCAATGCACGGCATTGGTCGCCGTCGGCAAGAGCGATTGGGAGATCAGCCAGATACTCGGTCTGAGCGAGACCTCGGTGCGCTATTTCGTCTCCCACGCAAAGCAGCGTTACGGCGTCTACAAGCGCTCAGAGCTTGTCGCCAGGGCGCTCATCGACGCGCAGATCCTTCGAAACGACCAAGGGATCATTGAGGCTGGACCCCGCCGCCCGCGCCACAGGGCGAAACGGCGCAGTCCTTGACAGTCCTGTCGGTGTCGCCGTGTTGCGCATCCCGTCAATTGGCCCGCGAACCGCCATGCCTAGGGCGGATAAGTGTATTGACCTACGGTCGCACGATCCAGTTTGCCGAGCTCTGATAATGCCAAGCAAGGCTTAGCTAATTTCGAAATTAATAAACTCGACAGTAGTTTCCCAATCTGTCAAAATGCATAGCATGGCTTCGCAAACATTAGGAAAATTAAACCGGCTGCAACGGGATCTCCCAGAGAGCCTGCTGGTCGACGCGGCATGGATGGAAGCCCATGGTTACTCATCATCGCTGCGGAGCCAATATGTTCGCGCGGGATGGCTCGATAGCCCGACCCGGCGCGTCTATCGCCGCTCGCGTGGACCGCTCACCTGGGAACAGGCCGTTATCTCACTGCAATCCCTGTTGGACCTGCCTTTGACAGTTGGCGGGCGCACAGCGCTCGAACAGCAGGGCTACGCTCATTATCTCTCCATAACGGTGCGCGAAGTCCATCTCTATGGGCCAAGCCGGCCGCCGACATGGCTCGACAGCCTGCCACTCGATGTCTCGTTCCGCTGGCATAACAGCCTCCGGCTGTTTCCAGTCGACGGCGAGATTCCTCCCGAGCCTGCGCCCCGGATGTCCAGCACCGCCGGCACGACCTTGCCGATCCGCTGTTCGAGCAAGGAACGCGCCGTTCTCGAACTGCTCGATGAGCTTCCCCATGAGAGCTTCCATCAGGTCGACATGCTGATGGAAGGAATGAGCGACCTCAGCCCACGTCGCCTTCAGACACTTCTTGAGGCGTGCGCGAGCGTAAAAGTGAAGCGTCTCTTCCTCTTCTTCGCGGATCGCCATGGCCATGCCTGGCGTTCGAAGCTCGATGTTTCCCGCCTGGATCTCGGATCGGGCAAACGCGTCCTGGTCAAAGGAGGGAAGCTCGACCGGCGCTACAACATCACCGTGCCCTCCGACCTGGCGGGAGAATAGCTGTATGGCGTTTCTCGACGGCTACCGGAGACAGGTCGCTCTTCTTCTGCGTGTTATGCCTCACGTCGCGAAGGAGGATATCTTCGCGCTGAAAGGCGGAACAGCGATCAATCTGTTCGTGCGTGACCTGCCGCGACTTTCGGTGGACATCGACCTCACCTATCTGCCGATCGAGGACCGCGCGACCTCGCTCGCCACGATCGATGCGGCGATGCTGCGGATCAAGGAACGCATCGAGGAAGGACTGGTCGGAGCCAGGATTCATGCGTCGCGTTCCGCTGACGAAAAAATCGTCACCAAGCTCATCGTTCGTGCGGATGATGTGCAGATCAAGATCGAGGTCACGCCAGTGTTGCGCGGGACGGTCTATGATCCCGTCGTTATGGGTGTCGTTCCCGCAGTCGAGGACGCCTTTGGTTTTGCTGAGATTCAGGTGGTGTCCTTCGCCGATCTCTATGCGGGAAAAATCGTGGCGGCGCTCGACCGGCAGCACCCTCGCGACCTCTTCGACGTCCGCGACTTGCTGGCGAACGAAGGCGTCACAGACGATTTGCGACGTGCATTTCTCGTCTACCTCGCCAGCCATAATCGCCCGATGGCCGAGGTTCTCGCTCCCGCCCGTAAACCGCTCGCCGAGGAGTTCGAGCGCGGTTTCGTCGGAATGACTCACCAGCCGATCACTCTGGCGGAACTGGAATCAGCGCGTGAAGACATCATCGCGTGCATGGTTGCCGGGATGCCTGACACTCATCGGCAATTCCTTGTCGGCTTCAAGCGTGGTGAACCGGACTGGGCGCTTGCGGGCATTGATGAGGCGAGGCGACTGCCCGCGGTTTTGTGGAAGCAACGTAACCTGGACCGGTTGGACCCTGGCAAGAGGCAGGAGCTTGTTGCCGCGTTGGAGAAGCAATTGCTGCCGGGATAGGTCAGGCGCCCCTCCGACGCCTGCAGGTCAGCCTGTTTGCGGCGAGCAGCGCGGAAGGGTGGTGGTTAGGTGAAGTGCGGGAGCAGCGAGGAAAGGGTGGAGGTGATGGGAGAGGGAGCCGCTCGCGTTTGGGACCAGCAGGTACATTGAAGGCTTACGGTTCGACATGGATTTTGGCGGAATGGCCGGGCAATGTCTTTCCGCCAGCGCTGGCTATATTCTTGGTGATGCAGGCGCGCGAACATAGCGCACAGCGTGGTCGAGGCGCTCCGCCGCGTCGGCCTCGCTGATGCGGAGGCGGCGTGCGATCTGGCCAACGGTAAAGCCGTCATTGCGATGAAGGAACAAGGCCCGCATGGTCAGGTGCGGTAGATCGGTAAAAACAGAATCCCATACCTCGCCTTCTTCCCCCATCTTGCCCGACGACCCCATGACCCTCTCAATCACATCGTGGAGATCGGCAGCAGCGGGTTCCTGCAAGGCGTATAGGATCGCCAAGGACTGCTCCATCATTTCCAGCGCTTGTTCTTTTAATTCGTCGTTGCCCGGCTCGTTACCGCTCCCCATGCTCTCACCTCCTTCTTAGTTGCAGAGGAGCATGACAGAAATCGCGGGATTTTCATCAACAACAACCCCCAACTTGGATATTGTTGTGCGCTGGCTCTTTGCGCGAAGGTGCCATGCGCTATTTTATGGTTTCCGAGCCGTTAGCCGGACTTCAGATTTTGAAAACATCATGACTGCCAGCCTTACAGGTCGCGCCGCCGCTCGCATCAGCGGAGGTGCCGAGAAGGGGGTTGCCCGGGGATGGAGATGCTCGAGATATGGAAAATGCACGGTCTCGTGCCGACCTTGTAAGTCATATGCCCAGCAGAAGCGGCTGAGACGCAGTCCGTGTTGGACACCGCAAAAGCTGTCCCAACCGCGACATTTACCGGAACTGGCAAGAACGACCGTCATGCATTGACATTGGTGACGGTTATTGCGGCGGCGCCAATACCCTCTCTCTGGAATTGACGCCGCCACATCGATCCCTGTTCGCAAAGATGGGTCAATGCCGATAGATTAGAAGCGTTGTTCCCAATCGGTTTCCAGATCGAGCCGATTCACAAATGATGGAACACCGACAGAATTCTGCTATAGTCCTCCAGTGAGGATATAGCGATGAACAACGCCGCCCATATTCAAGCGCCCGAACCGGCATCGCCTCGGCTGAAACCGGCCGATTGGCTTTGGCGTCCGTGGTACGCGAAGCTGTGGTGGTCGGCAATTCCGGTCTGGTGGATCGGCATGGCTGCATCGACCAGGATCGCGCCGCTTGAGGCGTTCTACGACAGCGCGGCGGCCGGTTTTCTCAACGTCCTGTTCTTCCCGATGATGGCGCTTATGGTGCTCGGAATCGGCTATGCACAGCATTGGCTCGCGCAGTTTCCAAAGCAGGGTGACGGAACTTCGCTGTCCGATGAAACGGTAGCTAGAATCGCCGATGTATGGGAGGAGCATGATCGGGCAATGGAGGATCTCCATGCCAGCTCCGATATTCTCGATCCGAGGTCTGGTGCATTGTGGATCGGAAATCCTTTGAGCTCTCACTGGCCTCACAAACGACTTTAACGCTTCTTGAAGCTACTGTCCCCGTCGCCGGGGCTGTTATCGAGATCGGTCGAGAACCGACCACTTTTCAGGACGGAATTCTGTTCGATTGAGGTGAGCGGACCGGTGATATCGAACGTAGCTCGCCCGGAATCCGCATCCTGCAGGTAGCGATTGCGCATCCCGTTCGGGCCAAGAATGCGTTCCGATAGTTCGCGCGAGAAGGCCGCTTCCGGGCTGCCGGAGCGGGCAGCCGCCCGTTCAGCCGCTGCTATTGCATTGCGGACGTCGTAGTTCACGATATCAATCGCTGACTGCGCCGTCTCGCTCGTGGTGCCAACGTCACGGCTCTCAAACCCAAGACTCCCACCGACACGCCCCGATGTGGAGCGTCCCTTTTGGGTGATCGGGCTTTGGTTCGATTGTTGCCCTTTGCCGCTAGGTTGTCCGCGACCGCCCGTCGCTTCCGACTCATTGGCACTGATAGTGCCGCCAACATGAGCGCCGATAGTGGTCCCCATCGTGGTCTGGTCCTGCGCGGATCGTGAGAGCCCGCGCTGCCATCCGGTCTGCGCGATGATCGCCTGGACGTCGCGCGTAAGCGTATCGGCCACCTGCGGGTTAAGCCGCCAGTTGCCATGCCGATCCATCTCGAACCCGCCGCGCAGCCAGTTCTGCATCATCGCCTGGCCCTGTTCGCCGCTGCTGAGGAAGTGTTCAATGGTGTCAGGGCCTGCCTGCTTGCCCGCCTCGAACCGCGTGGAGGTGTCGTTGCGTGCCGATTGCTGGAACCCGACCGAGCTGGAGACGAGAAGATCGTTGTCGGCGAACGAGAACCTTGCCCGCCCGCCATTGGCGACCGCGCCGAGCTGGCTTTCGTTGATGAGCCCGCCACGCCACATCTGCGCCGCCGTCTCCGGGGTAAGATTGAGGCTCAGATCGCCATTCTGCGCCATGGCGATCTCGCGCTTCGACATGTCCACCCCATGATCGGCCAGCAACTTCTGCATGCGGGTCAAGCGCTCATTGTCGATGATCCGCGTCAACCGTTCGTTGCGGGCGCGATCAGCGATGCCTGCCGCGCCGCCTTCGGCCATATCGACCTGATTGCCGGCACCCTGGCTGAGCGTGCGGATGAAGCTGTCGAGATGTGCGGCCTGTCGCACCGACATGCCCGCCGCGGCCGCGCCTTCCGCGAACCCGGCGTTGTCGGCCTGCCGCCGCTGCTCACCGATCCGGGCGGCGGACCGTGTCCCGTCGTGACCGACCTCACGCTGCGCGTCGAGCTTGCCCGACCGTTCGGCAAAATCGAAGCCCGCTGCCTCGCGGGTGCGCCCATAGACGCTGGTGCCCTCGCGCGCGGCCTCGGCGGTCGCACCGTCGGCGGTGCCGACCTGCACGGCGGCATTGTAGGTTTCGAGCGCCCGCATGACCTGCGCTTCATTTCTGCCCGTTGCGCGCGACAGTTGGGAAATGGCGGTGGAGCGAGCCTCTCCGGATAGCGCGTTGATAAAGGCGACGCGTCGGGAGGTTTCCTGAACGGAGAGGCCGAGCATGGAGGAAGCGTTGCGCTGGCCCTCATTGCTGCCGGTCCTATGCGCCTGCTCGGTCGCGACATTGCCGCGCTCGATCCGCCTTACATTGTCGCCAGCAAAATCGCGCCTGCCTTCCATCGCGCCGACCTGGATCTGCGCGCCGGTCAGATCGTTCCTCAGCATCTGCTCCTGGTCGAAGGTATTAGCGATCAGCTTGGCGAAGGTCGGATCGGCCGACGCCTGCGCGATCACCGTCGAGGCTTTGAGCGCGGCATCCTGCTGGTCGTAGCCGCTCCTCTCGAAATGCCGCTGCGCGCCGGACAGCATCATGTCATAGGCGCGCGTATCCCCGAACGCCTTCCACTGGACCATCTTCTGCGTGAAGGCCGCGAACGAACGCTCCCCGGACTGTCCCTCTCCAAAATAGCCGGTGCCAAGGCTGCGGAGCGCATCCTTCTCCGCGAAATTGTGGATCGCGCTGGTCGCGGCATTGTCGCGCACGGCGCGCACGGTCGCGGGATCGGTGAGGCTGCGGCCGGTGAGGGCAGGGGAGAGCCCGCCCAGTTCGCGCGCCGCATCGAGCTTGCCCATGCCGAATGCGGCCGTTCCGCTGGCGCCGCCGCCATGTTCGCCGAGCACGCTGCTCGCCGCACCGAACGCCCGGTTGGCGCCGAAGGTCGAGCGTTCGCCGAAGTCCCCGAAGTTCGAGGCCGCGCCCCGGCGCGCCATCGTGCCCGCGGCCCCCGCCTGCGCCTCGAGCGCGCCGGCATAGCCTTCGCTGGTGGCAAGCGGCGCGGCCGCCGCCGTGCCCTGACCCTGCACACCGAGCGCGCCGGATGTGAACGAGGTGAACACATTGCCGGAGAACCGGAAAACCGTGAACACGAAGGCCCCGGCGAGGCCCGCGGACGCGGTGCGGAAACTCCCGAAGATCGCAAGCGCCTTCATCGCGGACGACGGCGCCAGCATCCAGGCATTCGCCGCGACATGGTTGGCGCGCATCTCGGCCAGCACATCGGTCGCGCGGCCCAGCGTCAGCTGATAGATGCCGGCGTCGATCACGCCCCAGAGCGCCACGAAGACGAACAGGCCGAGGGCGAAGCTGGCGACGCGCAGGTTGATCGGGGTCAGGATGAAAAGCAGCGCGACGGGCATCATGAACAGCATGATCCCGAACACGGTCGCCCGGATCGTCGGCATCCACTCGTTCGCGGTCGACATGGTGGCGAGGCCAGACGAGACGACGGCGCGATTGGCCATGACGCGCGCCGCCGTCGCCGGACTATCCTCGAACAATACGTCGCCCACCGTGCTGCCGAGCATCACATTGGTCAGGAACTGCTGGAGCGAGAGCGGCGTATCCATCATCATCTGGCCGAGTTCGCCGATGTTGGACCGGCAGCGCTGAAGCTGTGTCGCGTTGCCGATGTCGTAGCCGGTGCGGGTGCAGACCTGCGCGACATAATTGTCGAACAGCGCAGGTTCGGAGAGGCGTGTCGAGATATGTTCCCACGCCTCGTTGCAGCTCACCGTCGTGCCGCCCTTGTCGGTGGACGTGAACACCGTGCTGAAGGTCGCCGGCCCCGCCATCGCGGCAAAGGCGGCAGGAAGATCGGTCGCCGTGCGGAACAGCTGATCGTCGTCGACGCCATAGGCGGGCGAGACGCGCGCGACCGGATAGCATTGGCGGACATAGTCCTTGATCGTTGCGTCGAGGAAGGTGTCCGTCATCGGCCCGCGCGGGGATGCGGCATTGAGGAACAGATCGAAGCTGTGCCCGCCCGCGCCGAACTCCAGCTTCGCATGGGGATCGGTGGTGTTGTCGTCGATCACTTCGGCCAGCGCGCGTTCCATCATGTTGGTCATGCCCGCGACCAGCACGATCAGGTTCGGCACATCGCCGACCGGCTGATAGGCGTTGCGGACGCGGTCGTAGACGTGGACCGTGCCCGTCGTCGCGACCAGGCCGACGAACAGCCCGACCCCGATCAGCATCTGGAACCCGAAGGCGACCAGCCCCATGCCTTGCCCGCGGATGCTCGCGAGCAGCACGCCGAGCGCGATGCCCACCACCGCGACGATCAGCACCAATGTCTCGTAACGCGAATCCCCGAAGATCATCGAGACGAGGCGGAAGGCGTCCACCGTCTCCGCAAAGCCGTCATAGGTGTGGAAACTCGCATCGATCGCCAGCGCGGGACTGGCCGAGAAGAGAGCGATCAGGACCGAGATCGCGCGAACTAAGCGGTGCATGACGCGGCCCTCCGTCAGCGGTTGCGGTTGGCGGCGGCGCCGGCGGCGTCGCGCGCATCACGGTCGCGCTGGCGCACGACCCCGGCATAGTTGGCCGAGAGGTTCGCCTGGTTCAGCGCAGCCATGTAGGACTGGCGCATCTGCGCGCGCTGGCGCAGCACCTCGTCGCGCAGCCCGCTCAATTGCTCGATGCCCTTGGCGAGGATGCGGGTCTGGCAGATCCTGGCGCTGCCTGCATCGGCCGCACCGGCGGCGGTCACGCCGCGTTCGGCATTCGACACGGCAAAATCTATGCTGCGCGTGAGGTCGTTGAGCATCTGATAGGCGAGCGTCAGCGCAACCAGCTCGTCGGTATCGCCGATCACGCTCTCGACCAGCCCCTGGCGCACGCCCCATTCGAGCAGGCGATAGACCGGCAGGGTCCGCACATTGGCGACGAACTGGCGTTCCTCCGTCGTCAGAGTGGCGCGCGTGCGGATCTTGACCGCGATCGACTCCATCCGGCCGCGTGCGAGCACCAGCGCGCCCTTACCGCTGCCGTCGGTCGAGCAGTCGGCGGCGGTCGGCGGCACCGCGATCGCGCGGGTCTGAACCTTGCCGGTCAGGAAATCGTCGACACTCTCGGTGTCCTGCCGTGCGCAGGCGGGGATGGCCGTGAACAGCGGAACCTTGTCCGCCGGGTCCCAGCGCATATAGACGTCGCCAACGCGGGCGCGCATGACGCCGGCCCAGTCGGACGCGCCGACACGCGCGGCGGCATGGGCTAGCAGCGAGCCCGTCTTGAAGATTTCCGTGACTTCCGCCGGGCAGTTTTCCAGCGCATCGCGCAAATCCTCGGTCGGATTGCCCTGGTTCGCCTGGATCTTCTCGCGGCTCTGCTGATAGCTCTTGGAGAAGCCCTCGCGGACGCTCTTGTAGCCGGTCATCTCCTCGATGATGCCCGACATATTGTCGTCGCCCCGGGCGATCTGGACCATGCGGTTGGCGAGCCGGCAATCGTTGACCTGGATCGAGTTCAGGAAATTGGTCGCCGCCTCCATCTTCGAGATGATGTTACCCATTTTTTCATCGAGGGTTTCCAACAGATACTGGAAAGCGACAGCCGGGGCAGCCTGAAGGATGCTTTCGAGCTTCTGGACGAGATAGTCGGGATCGAGGAACGACATGCCGCCCAAAAACATGTCGATTCCCCCGCAGCCCGCGCGGACCTTGGGCAGCGTGACCGACATGAGATAGTCGTTATGGACATCGATCCGGCCCGACATGCCGCCCGCGGTGATATAGCCGCGGGTCTGGTCCTCGAAGGAGCCGGGGCTGGTGTAGGTCACATTGTCGAACCAGCTTTCGGCCCAGCTTTGCGCGGACGCGGGCGAGGCGAAGGACAGACAAGCCAGCAGGGGAAGGGCGAGCAGGGTCAGGCGGCGGCGCGGGTTTGCCATGGCGGGCAGCTTTCGTTTACGCGGGCAAGGGGCTGGCTCCCCATGTCAGTTCCTTGCCCTGTTGGAGGAGGGACGCGTGGGTGCGGCCACGATTCCGGTGAACTTGGCCATGCCGCGCACGCCGACAGCGGGCTTCACCCCGGTCAGCATCTTGGCGGCGAGGTAGAGATTGCGCGCGAGGTTGGGCGCATGATCGGTGCCGATCGCGACGGGAATGACGCGATTGGAGTCGGAGACGGGCCGGACCCAGGCGACAGGGTGCCCGACCCAGGGCAGGCCGAGACGCCCGGAGCGCAGCATCGCTTCCTGGCTGCCGATCGTGCGGACCTTCCAGCCATAGCGTTGCCCCAGGGTTCCAAGCCGCGCCCAGAGATCGGCGCAGGGGATGCAACCGGGCGCCGTGCTCATCTCGACGATGAACGCGGGGGCCTGGCCTTTCATGGTTTCGGCGAAGTCGGGCGGCCAGTCGCGCGTCACCGGAACGCGGGCGAGCCACTGGCGCATCTCCGGGTCGGTGGCGACAGGGTGGATCGCCGCGCGCATCGCCTGTTCGTGCGTCGGCGCCTGCGCTTGAACAGGTGCACTCGCCATGACCAGCGCCACAAGCAGGATGGGGGCGAAGCGGATCATGGCCGGGGCTCCATCCGAACGTCCACCAGATCGCCCCCCAGCACGCGCGGATCGGTGGCCGACACCGGGCCGTTGGCGAGCGCGTCGAAGAACCCGTCTTCCTCGCCCGCACCGGTCAGGAACTGTTCGGGCCGGATATCGCCCGCTAGCAACCGGACTGCCTGGTAGGCCATCTGGATGAGGTTGGGATAGGCCTCGACTCCGCTCGCGATCACCATGCGCTGCTGGCTGCCTCGCCGGATCACCATCGTCGTGGGCGTGACCTCGACCCCGAAGCGCTGCGCGAGTTCGGGCTTGCGATCGATGTCCTGCAGCGTGACCTGCCAGCCCATCTCGTCCTGGAAGCGCTGGACGATCGGCCACTGGACACGGCAATAGCCGCAGGTCGAACGCGAGAACATGACCAGCGCGAATTCATTGGACCGGCTGCGCAGATACTGGCGGCGGACCTGATCCTTCTGCGCGGAAAGCTGATCGCGCGCCTCGCCGACCATAGGGTTCGCCGATTTGGCGTTGAGTTCGGGATTTTGCAGCATGGCGATCTGGGTGACGCCGGCGAAGGCGCGGGCCTTGCGCCGGGCGAAGTCCTGCAGGCGCCAGAAATCCGCCACCGCATCGACCGTCAGCACGGTCGCCGCGTAATCCCGTTGCTCCTCGATAAGCTTCCTGATCTTGGGCGGCGTCCATGTCGCCAGCTCGACCATCGGTGGAATGCGGGGTTTGACGAGCGCGTCGGGATCGGGTTCATCGTCGGCGGGTTTGGGCGGCGCCTGATACCACCAGTAGCCGGTGCGTTGATCGACGGTCTGCGCATGGACAGGCAGGATCGGCAGGAGCACCGCCGCGATGAGGAGGGCGGCGCGGATCACAGCAGCTTCTCCATGCGCTTCAGCCGCTCGATCTCGACCGGGCCGTAGTAGCGGCTGTCGAACCCGCTGGCGTGTGACGAGCCGACATAGATCATGCCCGCGGGGATCGTCGGATAGAACGGCCGCCAATGGTCGAGCTTCTGCCCATTGTGCCCATAGGGCTTGCTGATGCCGAGCAGCTTGCCGTTGCAATAGTACCAGCCATCCCATTCGCCGGGATGCATGGGGCCAGATGCAGACGACGGCTTCTCGATCCAGTCGATGCGGTCACCCGGCAGGCACAGAGCCATCTTGGTGACATCGACCGGCCTGGGGCCGGCGAGCGGATGCGACAGGGTGAACGATACGAAATCGCCGCGGTGGATCGGCCCCGGCGCCTTGCGGACGAGCCAGGCGTCGATCGAGGGACTCATCACGATGGTTGCCTGGGGAATCGCCCACCAGGTCAGGAGGCCGACCGGCAGGACTATGCCGAACGCCTTCCAGAGCTGTTTGGGGCGGGGTGGCTGGCCGAGGCCGGAACTGCCGAGCGCGACCGCGGCTTTCAGCGGCAGCAGCTTCAGTTCGGCCCAGCCGGATCTAGCGGCCCTGAAGGCGAGTCTGAGCATCGCTGACCTCCTGCTTGCCGCCGAGGCGGGCATATTCTTCGAGAAGTCCGGAAAGCGCCGCGTCGCCGTAGATGACATGGGCGGCACGCGGGGCATCATCCTCGCGCTCGCAATAGGGGAGCGCCGGATCGCCGGGCACCATGGCGAGCGCGGGGACGCGGGTGACGCCGTGCTGGCGGAAAATGAGCGGATCGACGATCAACTGCACGTCGCGCATCGCGCAGGCCGGGCCTTCGCAGCCGGGATCATGGCGCAGGATTTCCGCCGAGAGCTTCGCCATCGGCGCGACCTTCGTCAGCCCGCCGGGCATTCCCCGGAACGCCAGCACGCCGCCGACCCGTTCGAGCTGCCCGGCATAGGTGCGCAATGTCGTCAGCGGCATCGAGGACGAGACGAACAGGACCGGCACCCAGCCTTTGGCCTCGGGCGGTACGGTGGCGCCCGCGACCGCCTCCATGTCGGGCGCATCGAGACCGAGCGCCTGGCCGAGCCGTCTGGCCATGGCGTCGCGCTCGGCGGCCATCGCTTGCCTCCCTTTGTCGAGCGCGGTGCGCGCCCGCGCGTCCATCGCTGGCGACGGGGCGCGTTTGCGCAGTCCCTCGAAGGCGCGGCGGCGGGTCTCTTCCGATGGCGCGGGCAGCGCGGTCGGACCTCGTGTTTCCGCTTCGGCCTTTCGCGCGGCGGTGGCGCGTTCGAGCCGGTCCATCGCCGCGTCGCCTTGCGCCTGCGCGCGTTCCCTGGCGTTCACCGGTGGCGCGGCATCCTGCGCGTGGGAGGGCGCGGAGGCGGCGAGGAGGAGGGTGAGCGCGGAGAGACCGCGCAGCCTATGGCGTGACCGCACGCATATACGCATCGATCTTGTCCTTCATGTCGATCTGGATGTCGGCCTGGGCGCGGGCCTCGATCTCGGAATAATATTCGGAAAGGTCCATTTTGGAGAAATCCAGCGCCTGGAATTCCTCGGGGGTGAATCCGCGGCAGTAGGGGTTCTTCGGCGTGCCCCAGCCCAAGCCGTTGAAGCTCTTGAGCTGCGGGCGACCCTGTTCCTGGATGATGCGGCCAAGCTTGGTGTTGAAGCAGCAGTGGCCCTTGGATTTCTGCACGCAGATGCCGAGGATCTTCGAACTGCAATAGGTCCCGACTTCGTGGCACATGCCCGAGCCCCGGAGCATGCCCACTTCCATGTCTTGGCTGTCACAGCCGGACAGGAGGAAATCCATCATGAAGTTGATGGCGAGACTGATGGCGATCGAGGTCGGATCGATCCCGGCGATGATCGCGTTCGCGCCGGAGCTTGCGGCCTGGCCAGCGGTCGCGCCCGCCTTAAACGCACCATAGGCGGCCTTCATGCCGGTGAAGACGCCTTTCGCCACCGCGATCTTCGTGCCGATCGACGAGATGGATGAGCCCATCCCGTCCTTGACGATCTTGCCCTTGTCCTTGCAGCAGTTCGAAAAGGTGGTCTTGAGGCCCGCCGGGCGGCAGCGCACCGCGCGTCCCGCGAATATCTCGATATTGCCAAGGCAATGCCCTTCGGCGTCGACTTCGCCATCGGCAGGCGCGCCGGGATCGTCGACGATGGGATCGTCCTCAATTCCGGTGCCGTCGCTGCCGGTGCAGGCATTGGGCGAGCACATCGGCGTGCCGCCGCCGACCGGCGTCAGGCATGAGTGCTGGCTGCCGAGCGGGCAGCTATACGCGCCCTCGGCATCGGCCACGCACATCACTTGCTGGATCGGGCAGAGCCATTCTTCATCCGCCATGATTGTGCAGTTCGCGACCTCGCCAGGATCACCGGCATCGCCGTTGCCATCGAGATCGACCGCGCAGACCGGGAGCGTTTGCGCTTGCGCTGGCGTGACATGCCCCGCGAGCAGCAAGCCGGACAGGCCGAGCGCAAGCAGCTGTGCGCGCTTCCGCCAGGGAAGGAGGCGCCCGATCATCGCACTTCCCCCGTGCAGACCATGTCGGCCCCACCGAGGCGGACGGTCTGCATCATGACGACGGCTTCGGGAAAATCGTCGAGGCAGCCGCAGGCCGAGACGATTTCCTCGCCCGGACCCACAGGGCAGACATCGCCGCCGCCTGCCGCCGTGCAGGCATGGTAGAAGGTGTCCCACCCGACAGGCGCATTCTGTTTCGTGCCGACCACTCCGTCGAGGGTAGCCGCCGTATTGCGCGCGGGCGCGCGGGTCTTGCAGACCGGCTCGCAGGCCGGAACCGAACCGCGATCGGGCAGCGCGAAGGGCCGTGACGCGGTGGCATAACCCCCGTCCGAGGTCCTCGTCCGGTCGGCCAGCATGGTCTCGGTCGAATGGTCGATGATATAGGCGCCGCGGCTCAGATCAGGTTCCGGCATCGATCCGGTATCGACGGTACAACGATAACGGCGCTGACGCTCGAACCATGGCCGCGCGAGACGGAGCGAGCAGGCGCCGCTCTCGAACAGGCGTGCCTGGGGGAGGGGCGTAAGGCCGGTGCCGACGCCGTTGCGGAACGTCTCGACGCCATCGACGCTTTCGTCATGAAGCGCGCAATTGACGTCGCCGGCATAGCCCGCGCACAGGTCGACGATCCGCTCGGTCGGGTTGCAACTGAGATCGAGCATTGCATCGAACTGCGCGAAGGCCTCTCCTTCACCGCCGACCGCGATGCGCATGGAAATGACATGCTCGCCGCGGGTCAGCCACGGCTTGAGGTCGAGATTGGGATAGGCATGCCAGGTCCGTTTCCGCTCGCACTTGCCGGGCGGCAGGCCGGTCCCGGTCCAGTTCGCCGGATTGGACAGCACGAGCTCGCCGTCGATGCGAAGCTGGAGCCAGTCGTCGAAGAAATAGTGCGAGAGCCGGAACTGCGCGAGGCGATCGGGATCATCGATCCGCAGCCGCATGGAAAACTCGAAGATGCGGCAGCTCCCGCCTCGCAGGCTGTCGTCGCGCGGCGAGCCCATCTGCAATGTGAGCTGATCGGGTGCGGGCGCATAGATCGCATAGGCGCCGCCGAGATGCGCGATCACATCGTCCGCCTTGACGGCGTTCAACGACACCTCCCGCGTGATCGTGCAGGACCGGATCTGCTCGGCCTTGCCGACGCCGGCGGGCGAGCCCTTGAGCGCCTGGAAGATGCTGTTCGATGCGGCGACGCTCGCGGCATCGCCCTGGATCGTGGCGGGACTGGCGCGATAGGCCGTCTGCGGGAGCGCGGGGTTGGGCGAGCAGGCCGTGCTTTGGGCGCCAGTGTAACGGATGGCCGGGCCGTCGATCACCGCCTGCGCGACGCCGACGCGCGGATCGGCCGTGGTGAGCGCGCCGATGACGCCGCCGCCTAGGTCCTTCAGCACCGAGGCCATATTGCCCCAGACGAGGTTGCTGCCGCAGCTGTTGTTGATGCAGTAGCAACCGGCGAGATCGGTCAGGTCGACTTGCGCGAGCTTGAGATCGCCGCCTGACGCAACATCCCATTTGAAGCTCTTGCACTGGTTCCAGGTGCCCGGCTGACAGGAGACGACGCCATTGGCGCAAATGCCCGATACCGGCACCGGCAGGGTCAATGTCTGGTCGACCGTGCCGTCGAGATCCTTGTCGCGCGATATCCGCAGCGTGCCGATATCGCCGGTCGCCGCCGGCTGCGCGATCAGTTCGAGCAGCGTCGCCGTCTTCTGGCACGCTATATTGGGGTTGAACGTCCGGCTGTTGTCGACTGTCGAGATCGGTTGTCCGGCAAGCCCCGGCGTCAGATAATTCTGCTGGATCGCATCGCTGTCCGAGGTCTTCGCGCGGGATGCTTCGGCGGCGGCGCGGGCGCGGTCCTCGACCGTCTGGGCCGAGAGCGGCGCCGGCGCCAGAGCGCTGGCCGCGAGGAGGAGGATGCCGCGCTTCACCATGGCGTCCTCGCGCGGGTGGTTCGCGAGCCATGGGCGAAGCGCAGCATGTCTCCCGCCCGGAACGCGCTGGATCCGGGCGAGAGTATCCTGAAGACGGCCTGTCCCTCAAAAATGGTCAGCGCGGCCGCCACCGGAGATACGGCGGGAGGGGGCATTGCCGGCCCCGGCGGGGGGCTTTCGGCCGCGCTGACCGAGGGGGGAGCGGCGGTTGAAAGGCACACCGCCGCTCCTTCCGCGCGCCCGCTCACGGTGGGGAGCGTTCCGTGACGAGCGGGGCAGCTACCCGCGCGAGACGCACGGTTTGGGGGAAGCGATCTGCTCATGGCGTGGAAATCCCCGCGCAGCAGATCGCCTTCTCGAACAACATGAATTGGGCATTGTCCTTGCCCGGCGCGTGCTTGCCCGATGTCCAGAGCGCGCCGGGCCGCCCGATATTGACGCACTTACCGCCCTTGACCGGCTCCATGATCTGGAGCTTGTAGCGGGACTTGGTCCAGATCGGCTGCGCCTTGAACGAGCAGCCGTCCGCCGAATGGATCGTGAGAGCGCCCAGCCTGCCCATCATGAAGGTCGAGCGCGCGGCGAGCCCGGCCCAGGCCTCGACGCTATCGCCAAAATGAATATCGCCGGCGACCGGATAGGTCGCGCCCCAGGACCCCATGCACCAGAATAGAGGGTCAATGACCTTGCCAGCGGCCGCCGCGGCGCTGTCGGCCATGCAGGCAAGACCCGCCGCCGGATTGCCGAACAATATGCCTTCGGGCTGGATGATCGCGCCGAGCGTCCCCGACTGCCAGGTCGGCAGAACCTCGGTGATCATCGCGACGTCGAACCCGTCATCTTCGATGCACGGCAGGTCGGTGAACATGTCGAGCATCTTCCAGACCGGGCTGATGTAGTAGTGCGCCTGCGCGAACATCTTGCGGGTGTTGGTGCCGTCGGAGATCGACGACTGGCTGCCCTGGAGCTTGCCGCCGGTCGGCATGAGATCGACGCCGAGCGCCATCATGCAGCCCGGCTCGGTCACGACATCGATCATGCGGTTCGGGCTCCAGAACGAAACCTTGACCCCGAACCAGAAGGTCGCACCCTTGCGGCAGGCGCAGAGCGGTTTGGAGGCCGACTGGGCGTCCAGTTCCTTGTCGAGCTTATCGTAGGAGCCCACCCGCACGCCCCCGATCGTGATCGGGAAGATGCAGTTCCAGCGCACCTTGGTGATCGGATTGAACACCGTGCCCGCCTCGCATTTGGAGGCATGCGCAGGCGTGGCGGGCGCGACGAGCGCCAGAGCGAGGGCCGCCGCGCCGGTGCGCAGCATCGAGATGAGCCGACTCATGGGATGGCCTTTCGTACGGGAGTGCGATCGGCGCGCACCTCTGTCAGCTCCAGCTTCTGGCCGACCTGCCGGACGATCACGGGCGCGACGGTGAGGCCCAACCGCTCCTTCACGCGCTCCTCGAGAATGAAGAGGGCGCGGCCGTGCTTCTCGCCAAGCGAGAGCGCATCGTCCTTTGCGTCCCCACCGCCGGTGAGGATGATCCAGTCGGTGAGCGCGGCGGTCTTCAGCGCCCAGCCCAGATCGCGGGGATGCACGACCACCAGCTTCTGCGGCAGCGACACATAGGTCAGCGGGTTGAAGGTGAAGCCCGCCGGATAGAGCAGCTTGCCGTCCGGCAGCCGGATTTCCTGATCGAGCGTGTAGAACGGCACAACGCTGCGAACCTGGGTCTGGCGCGCGACACCGAGCGTCGCGCCTTTCAATGCGCTCCAGCCCGAACGCGGTCCGAACTTTTCCGCCATATTGGGCGGCTGCTTTGCGGCGCGCGCCTCGATCTCGGCCATCGCGTCGGGCTCGGCGATCAGCCAGGTGCGCCCGATGGTCGATGTCTCGGCGTGGGCCACCCCCGCGACGATCAGCGCGCCGGCCAGACACCCGGCGATGAGCGTGGACTGGATGGCGACGACATGCCAGCCTTGGGGGACACGTCTATCGACCACGGCGGCGCTCCCTCCAGGGAACGGCAGGCGTGCGACTCTCGCCGCAGACCGCGCAGATGAACGCGGTGACGCCCAGGAACAGCGTGAGCCAGATCAGCGCCTGGCTGCCGCCGAGGTCGGGGGCCGACCAGAGCACCAGCGAAGACTGGAGGATCATCAGCAGATGCGTGCCGACCAGCAGGCGAATGGATGACGGACAAGGCGCGCCGGAGAAGATGCCGTTCATCGGCCCCACCTTTCGGCATGTCGGGCGAGGGCATTTGCCATCCTCGACGCGCGGTGCAGGAACCAAAGTCCTCCCCGCACAAGCGCGATCGGCGTCAGGACAATAATGGCCGCCCGCATGAACAGGGGCATTTCCGGGACGAGCAGGAACAGGCCGACGATGATCGAGGCCGCCGCCGCTTCGAGGCCCACGATCTGCCGAAAGCGCAGAGCCGCGATCCTCTCGTCCCGACCGGACGTATATTCCATGGCAAGCGCGGCGCGGGCCATGATCAGGAGCACGGCTTCATTCGAGCGATGCAGGCGTTCGACATAGGCTTCCTGCGTCTCGCCCGGCAGGCGCGGCGCCATCCCTGGACGGACCAAAAGATCCTCCGGCCGTTTTCCGGGACGAGGAGGGATTTCGTCGATCCCGCCGTCGATCTGCCGGGCAAGCCAGCGGATCATGTCGCCGACCAGCGGGCGGATCGACGACGGGTCGGGCGATCCGGAGAAGCTGCCGTTCATGCCCATCTGCGTGCCCTCCGCGTGACCAGCCAATTCGGGATGCTGTCGATGATGCGGGCGATGCCGATCGCCAGCGCGGCGCCGGTGAGTCCGGCACAGGCGATCAGCCCGGCCACGAGCGGCACGGGCACGCTGTCTGCGGCCCCGCACAACCCTAGGCCGGCATAGGCCAGGGCGGCGATGACCGGCCCGGTGAAGGTCAGCAGGAGAGCATGCCGCCGCCAGCGCTGGCGCTCGCTTTCCAGGATGGTCCATTGCGCATCGCGAACGGACGCGAGGAACCGGACCCGGTCGCCCAGTTCCCACTGGCAGCGGACCAGGTAGTCGTGAAGGGATTCGTCCGGCCTGCGCACGACGAGGGTCAGGCGCTCATTGCCGCCACTGGGCGGGAGTATGTCCAGCATCATCTTTTCCTCCTGAGTTTTGCGAGCAAGCGGCCCGCGGCCCCGGTCAGGCCGATGAGGATGAGCCCGGTCAGGAAACAGCCGCCGCCAACGATCGCCGCGCCGCGAAGAACGATGCCGGCGGGCTGTTCGAGCACCAGCCCGGCCGCGAGCACGAGCGATGCGATCATCACGGATTCGATGACCACCAGGCGGAAGCGCCAGCGCAATGCGTCGGCTTCCGCCCGTGCGGCGACGCGCGCCTCGATGATCCGCTCGATATCCTCATCCGGGCTCTCCACGAGCCGGAGTGGCAACTGGTCGGGGGAGGGGGAGCGCCGCGTCATGACAGCGCACTCCGCTTCAGCGGCGCTGCGTCATCGAAGGACGTGCCGATTATCCCGGCGGGATCGACGCCGGCGAGATCGCACACCGCTTCGAGCGGCGAGCGTCCGGCGCGGACCAGCGCCTCGAACGCGGCCACGTCTTCGGGCGCGGAGGTGTTGATCCAGTAGCTGAACGGATCGACGACGAGCCGGGCGATGCCGAGGCCAAGCGGGCTGTCGATGAAGACTTCCGAATAGTTCGGTTTGTTGTTGCGGACCGATTTCAGGAGGTCGAGGACGAAACCCGAATAGTCGAGGATCTTGTTTTCGACCGCCTTGTCATAGGTCGATCCCTGCAGGAGGAAGCGCGTCGCGGCATTTTCCAGGATCACCTGTCCCGTGCCGCCGAACAGCAGCAGATCGTTCATGCTCTGGAGAATGATGCCGAAGCTGCCGCGATATTTTCGGGCGCGGCGATAGCCCTGGCTGATCGCCTCGGCGAGGCGCGACAGGTCCTGGCCCTCTTCGCGGGTCATGAACTGCGCGGCTTCATCGCACAGCACGAAGCGGGGGCGATCACGGGCGGACAGGTAGAGTTCCTGCGTTACCGCGTTGATCACCACCATGACGACCACGTTGAACAGGTCAGGCATGGCCTTCAGGCGCTCGAGTTCGAGCACCACGAATTCATCGTTCGAGATGTCGAACGTGCTGGGACCGTTGAAATAATGGCCGTAGGCTCCGTCCGACCCGAAATCACGCAGGTTGAAGGCCAATTCGCGCGCCGTGGGCACGAGGTGGTCGACCCGGTCGAGATCGGAGACGGTGTTGGCCGGATAGGAGCCGAGCCATTCGCGCACCGCATCGATCCCGGCTTCCGCGCGGCCGCTCTCGATCGCCCATTGCACGGCGGACTTGAGCAGGTTCCATTCGGACGTCGTGACGGGCTTGCGCGTCCCGGCGTTGGCCATCTCCGCGACGATCGACACCGCCATCGAGATCGCGGACTCTCGATCGTCGCCGTCGAGAGCGAGCCCCAGGTCGAACGGATTGAGGACGAGATGCTCTTCGCCCAGATCGATGTAACGGCCCGAGCAGAGCGTGCAGAGTTTCTTGTAGCTGCCGCCGATGTCGATGATGCGGATGAGCGCGTTCTGCGCGAAATACTGCTGGCACAGGTTATTGAGCAGGAAGCTCTTGCCCGCGCCCGATTCCGCCGAGACGATGAAGTTGTAGTTGTTGATACGCGGATCGAAGAGGTCGAGCGTGATGAGCTGCCCCTTGCGGCCCGTATAGAGCAGCGCCGGCCGCCCGCCGCCCCGGAAATCGGTTTGGATCGGCGACATCAGCACGCCCGCGCGCACCGGCACGCGGAAATCGCGCTGCAGCATACCGATCGTGCGTCGCTCGGGGTACAGGCCGAAGGGCAGGCTTGCCGCCAGCAGGATCGGGTTGAGGTAGGATTCCTCCTGGACCATCCACGGCAGCGGTTCGCTCTCCCACAGCCGCTTGGCGCGCGCCGCCATCTCGCGGGCCTGATGGCGGTCGCGGCCAAACACCCACATGGTGGGGATTACCGAGACGAACCGGGTGTTTCCGGCCTCGTCCAGGATCCACCCGATCTCTTCGATCTGCTTGCCGACCTCGACCGCGAAGGACCCCGCCGCCTTCTGCGCCGAGAGAATCTGCGCGCGCTTGTGGATCTCGAAGGCCGAGTGATCGAAGAGGACATTGAGCGTATAGAGGAACGGCCCGCCGATCTGGTCGCTGTCCTCGGACGACCCGCGCATGCCGCCGGTGAGACGATTGGCACGTTCGGCGGTGATCCGCCGCGGCGGCGACTTGGGCGTCAGACAGCGCGCCACCTGGTTGCCCAGATATACTTCCGGCCCGTCGAAGCGGAGCGCCGGCCCGGCATCGATGATCTGGCGGCGCAGCGGCACGTCGGCGGTCTGGGTGAAGACGCCGGGCGCGGGCGCATGAACGCCGTTGAAAATGCGCCGGTAGAGCGAGATGATCTCGCTCGGCGCCATCGGGCGGATGCCGAGCTTGGCGAGCTGCTCCTCGATCTGGCGGCGCAGGTCGCTGTCCATCGGCGCGCGCGTCTTGACCGACAGGAATGCGCGGAAATCGCGGATCGGGATGCCATGCAGGGCCTTCAAGCCCATGGTGCCGGCGCGCAGATAGTCGAAGGTGCGCCGGGCCGAGGCCTGGATGAGCGGATCGGGCCGTGTCTTGAGGTCGAGAAAGGCGTCGAGCGCATCGTCGATCAGCGGGTCGGCGAAACTCTGGAGCTGGAGGATCGTGCCTTCGGGAAAATTGACGTTGAGCAGCCCCAGCAGCGCCTCATGGACATGGGCGAACATATAGGGGGAGGGGACCAGCTCCCAGCTATATCCCCAGCCGTCGTCGATGGTGAGGAATGCCTGTTCTTCCTCGACCCAGGCAGCGAGCGGCAGGAAGTCGGAATAGCTGTCGCGCTCGACGCTGCGGCGCAGCCGCGCCAGCGTCATGCCCGATTGATAGCTGGTCATGGCCGGGGGCCCACTTCATTCTGGCCATCGTCGAGGTGGTCCCGGACCTGTTCGAGCACGTTCACGCGGGACGCGGGCGAAACCGGGGCGACAAGATAGTCGCCGACCACCCATTGCGGGCGCTCGACCAGCGAATAGACATAGCGCGGCATGTAGAGCCGGTCGGGACGCTGCCGGTCGGCATAGGGCAGGATCAGCGTGCGGACCGAACGCGGGGGCTTGAGCATCGGCGTGACCGGCTGCTCGATCAGCCCCTGCAGCTCGCGATAGACGCTGTCGCGATAACCGGCGAAGGCGCCCGATGCCGCTTTGCCAGAGCCTGATCCGCCCGAACTGCGTGCGGACTTGCCGTCCTTGAGCAGTTTCCTGTCCCTGGTGACCGCCGGATCGGACTTCGATGCGACGCCCGCAACGGCATCGGCATAGGCTTTCTCAGGATGGATGCATTGGCCATGATCGTCGTTCTTGCAGCTGAACTTCTCGCTATAGGGCGACATGACCGAACCCAGCGTGGCGCAGCCGCTCAGCATGAAGGCGGCGCAGACCGGAAGAAGCCGGGAGAGGGCGCGCGATCGGCGCGCGGGCGATAGAGGCCGCATGGGCGATACTCCCTGTTGGATGAGGAGCCGGCGCATCAGAATTTGCTCCCGGCGGTCGGCTTGATTTCGAGGGTGACGCCCTCCTGAATCACGACCACGACGTCCTTCGCCGCGCCGACCTCGACGATCGGCCCCGCCTGACGCGCGAGATCGAGATAGAAATCCGTGAGCTTCTCGGACGATCGCGACAGGCCGCCGGCGATGCCGGCCTGTGCGGCGTCGCCCGCATCGAGCGTGCGCACCGAACCCAGCGCCGAGGTCGAGACGTCACCGACGGTGTTCTGGACCGTATCGGCGACCCCGGTGATGGTGCCGGCGATGAACGCGCGGGCGAGCGCAGCCCCGGCGCGGGTGACGACCTTGCCGGAGAGGCCCTTCTTGCCGTCGGCGTCGACGAAGAAGCCCTTGATGGGCTGGTCGACGACCGAGCGTTCGTCGAAATCGACGCAGGAGAGGCTGACCAACTGGACCTCGACCCGTTCCTTCGCGAGCGACCCGGTGGCGTTGCCGATGACGAAGCAGCCGGCGAGGTTGGCTTTGACGTCATTGGGCAGGACGGCGGGGGCTTGCACCCGCGCGATCAATGGTTCGGGATTGTTGGTCGCATCCCGGCTCGCCAGCGCATCGATCCCGGTGAGGAGCCGCGCCTTCATGAAACCAGGTGGCAAATAGATGGTCCGCGTCTTTTTTTTAGCGGCCTGTGCCCCATCGGCGGCCGCGACCGGGCTGGTCGCGGCGCCGATCGCGCCCACGGTCTTCTCGACCGGCGGGGCCGGAGGCGCGGGCGGCGCGGCAGGCGGTGAGGGCGGCTTCGCGACGGACGGATCGATGTCACCGGTCGCGGGCGGTTCGGGAAAATCGGGAACCGAGCCGGGTATTGCCGGAGGCAGATCGCCGTCGAGCGCATGGGGCGGCGTGCCGGCGCCGGGCACGACCTTGCCTTCCTCGATGGCGGTGACGCGATCGCCGAGCAATTGCTGTCCGTCGAGGATCTTCTGGAGGTCGCCGCGCAGCTTGACCTCGAGGCTGTCGCCGCGAAGCCCCGCGCCCATGTCGAGCTTCGAGCTGGGCGATGGCGCGGCCTGCTCGGTCTTGTTGCCGCTCGCCGTATAGAGGCCGAGCCCCAGCACGCCGATCGCGCCGGCGACGCCAAGCTGCCTTAAGCGCAGCTGCTGGCGTGCGGTCAGCGTTTGCCACCGCGTCTTGAGATCGAGCAGCGCGGGGCCGCGCGTATTCTCGCCAGAACGAGGGCGGTCCGCCTCATAGCCGTCGAGGTCGAGTTCCTCCGCGCGATCGTCAGGACCGCGCCCGCGGGGCCCGCGACCGCCGCGAGAGTCCCCGCCGCTCATTGCCCGGCTCCCCGGCGAACGACGATCAGCCGCGCGGCTTCCCCGGCCTCGATATTGCCCCGGTCGAGCGTGATCGCGAAGATGTTGGCGCCGAGCGCGCCGTCGAGAAAACCGCGTTCGTCGAGCTGCGCGCCGCCAGCGGCAGAGACCAGATATTCCGATGCCGAGAGGCCGGACCCGTCGATCTCGATCCGGCGTCGTTCCTCCAGCGTGGCGCCCGGCAGCGCCCGGAGCCGGATCGGACCTGATCGCGGCGCGACGCTGGTGAAGCTCGCCGGGATCCGGTCCTGGAGCATCGAGAGCGTGATCGAGACCGCCCGTTCTTCTTCGACCAGGGGCCCTAGCAGTTCCTCATTGGCGCGGGCGCGCTGGGGAGCACCGGGCTGGAGCAACACCGTCTGCGCCGGAATGTCCGACGGCTCGGCATAGAGCGCATAGACCGCGCCGTTGCAGGTGATGAAGAATTCGGACGGTACGGTGACGAAGCTGCGCGTCACCATCCCGGCATCGTCGATCTCGCGAACGAGGAACTTGATCCAGGCGTCCGATCCGGCACGCTCGACGGCGATCGCCTTTTCGGCCGAAAACCTGACGTCCTCGATTTCGCCGCCCGCGCAGACGACATGGTTGATGTCGCGATTGGACAGGCGAATGGTGCTGGTTTGATCGGGCAGCGCGGTGACGGTCTGCGCCATTGAGGGCAATGGCGTGGCCAGGAGGGCGAGCGCCAACGCCCGCTTAACGGGGGTTCGCATCGAAATTTTCCTCGGTAAGGGCGGTCAGCCAGAAACGGCCATTGTCGATCACGTAGCGAATCCGCAGATTGCCCCGGAATTTGCGGATCACGCCGCCGATCACCCGGACCTTCTCGACCGGCACGAGTATCTCGGTCCGGGTCCAGGTCACGGGCTGATCGGGACGGATGTAGGTCGCGATCGAGAGCGTGGGGTTGTTGGCCAGTTCGTCGAGCAGCCGGTTGAGGCTGTCGCGCAGGCTGTTGTAGGTGGACGGATGCGTGATGCTCAGCAGTTCCTGGAACTGCCGGTCGGCCGAGTAGGCTGAATAGGTTCCCGAAAGCGACACGACATTGCGAGTCATCGAGCGCAGATAGGCCTCGGACGGCTCGCCGCCCGTGACATAGAGGTCGCCGCCCGCGCCGAAGGGGACGATGACCGTCCGGGTGTTCTGGTTGGAGGTGTAGATCACCATGCCCAGCACCGCCGTGATACCGAACAGGCCGATGACGGCGAGCTTCAGCAGTCGGTTCTCCTCGAACAGGTTGCTCGCTCCCTGCAGGTAGCGGTGGATGCCATAGCTGCCGGGCTTGCCGATCAGCGGATCGCGTGGGGGTGTGTCGGGGGATTTGCGTCCGAACATGGCCCGCCTCACTCGTAGAACCGGGTCTGGGTCGGACCCGGATAGTTGGACCAGCGGACAAGCCCCCAGCGCCAGGCCATGTGCGGGATGAAGCCGCGCGGCTTGGTGCGGAGCCAGGGAACGAAAAGGAGAAGACCCGCGACGAGCGCCCAACCGAGCATCCCGCCCACGATCACGGCGACGAAGATCACCGTGATCACGAGCACGAACTCGTCCGATCCAAACCACAGGATCTGGACAGGTTTGTGCAGATATTGGGGTAGCCGCTCGTCCACGAGCCTTCTCCTCCTTGCGTCGTGACCTCCCTGCGAAGCTGGTTGAACTTCGGGGGTTGTCCCGCCAGTGCGCCTCATGCGCCCTGGCCCGTTGAGGTCCGCCGACCGCGCCCAGGCGCGGCGGCGGACCAATCCGTCAGATGACCATTCCGAATGTCTGGAGGATCGAGTCCGCCTTGATCAGGCAGACGGCCGCCACGATGGTCGGGATGCCGATCATGATGTTCGAGAAGAGCCTGCTCACGCCGAACAGGAAGGCCGCGACGCCGCCGACGAAGCCGAGCGGGCCTTTGACCCCTTGATTGACCACGATATCGTAGATGTCGTAGCCGAGGTCGCCGGCCGCCGGCGCCGAGAAGGCGTGAGCCCCACCGGCCCCGAGCAGCGCGAGCAGGGTTACGGGAATGCCGACATTGGCGATTGAGGCGGATTGTCTGCCGAGTGTTTTCAACATGCACTTGCTCCAGGGAAGATGGGCCGCTCCGGGGACTGCTTGCCGGCATCGATGAGGATCGCTGTCGGCCGACGGCGAGGCTGGACGGCCCGGTTCGGGTCCCGCCGCCGGCATTGGGATTTGCGCGGCAGCGGCAGGGCCGATGCACCGCGCGTTCGCGATGTGAGGAGCCGGAAGGCGATCAGCGGCCGGCATTGGCGAGCGCCTTCTTACCGTCGAGGAACGCCTCGATCTCGGCCTGCCGGAAACCGGAAATCATCTGTCCGTCCGCGATCAGGGTTGGCGTGCCGGTGATGCCGGTCTTGCCGACGATTCCTGCATGCGCCTCGACCCTGGCCTTACCTTCCGCGCATGTGCGCAAAGGCGTGGGCGCGGCTCCGGCGTAGATCGCCTTGAACGCCGCTTCCTTGTCCGGGGAGCAAAGGACATGCTCGGCCTTGGCGGCGGCCTCGGCGTGGATGCCGGAGACGAAGAAGATCAGGCGCCGTACCGGCTTGCCTTCGGCGGCCTTCGCCGCCCAGAAGCGCTCGAGCGCGCGGCAATAGGGACAATCGGGATCGGTGAATTCGACAACCGTGGGCGCGCCCGCCGGACCGATGGCGAGAGCCATGCCGGTGTCGATCCCGGCGAGTTTCTTCGCTGAAGCGGTGTTCTGCGCCAGCGCGGTGAGGTTCTGGCCGTTGCGGTCGTAGATTTCCGCGAACAGCAGATGTTCGCTGTCAGGCGCATAATAGATGATGCGGCCGCCTGCCGTCGCCTGATAGATCGGGCCCTTGACGGGCGCCGGCCCGAAATCCTCGAATTGCAGATTGACGAATGTCTGCCGCAATTCGCTTTCCGCGTCGCGCGCGGCGGCGGTAAGCGGATCGGCGGCTTGCGCGAACGCCGCGCCTTGAGCGGCAACCAACAGGGGGAGAGCGAGGGTTGTGGCCCCCAACTTACGGATGCGCATGCGAAGTCTCCTGAAGAGTGCTGGCGGGGCGGGAGAGCAGGCGCGCATCGATATGCGTGCCCGTTCCCACCGGGATGTGATCGGCGGTGACGGTTGCGGGCATCGGCTCCGTCCGGTTCGTCGCGGCGGCGCGCAGAACGAACCCATCGACCGTCGCCACCACGATGCGCGGCTGCTCGGCCACCGGCGCGACAACTGTCTGTCGGCCATGTCCGCCGGGTCCGGCACAGGCCGTCGTCGTGACGATCAGTGCGCCCAGGGCAGCCGTCATCGCTTTGGCAATCGGCATCATGCACGACTCCATGCTGGCGCCCCGCGCCATGGTTGATGAATACTTAATGGTCCGAAGTATCAGGTCCGATTCGACTTGAACCCTCGGAACACGATCTGAGTGATTTGAAACGAAGAGGATTGCAACAGGACCCGGCAGCGTAGTGCCTGAAATGGCGATATTAGCCGTAAATATGCGAACTTAGCCTTATAAACTCGCTTTCGGGATCACATGGCCTGATCCGGTGCCGGTTCGACAATGAAGTTCCTGAATGATCCGATGTGGAGGAAACGGGAAATTATCTGCCCATTGCGCGTCAGAAAATAAATATGCTCGCGCATCCGTTGCAAATGAGCAGAAATATTCCTCTAAAATCATCGGCATCTATTCTTGATGCCGACCGCTTCGCGATTCTACCTTCGCCGGATAACCCACAGAGCCCGACGGGCCGAACCGGGGAGGAAGGACATATGGCATCCGATGGAAAATTCGCCGACGTCGACCTGTCGATCTTCAAGGAACTCAAGAAGCTCTCCGGCGAGAAGATCAGGCAGGCGCGAAAGGCGCTCGGTTTGACGCAGCTGGAGGTCGCCACCGAAATGGGCGGAAGCCTGCGCTGGTATCGCGCGATCGAGTCCGGCGATCCGGGGATAAGGCTGGAGGATCATCTGATCGCACTGCTCCGGCTCGGTGCATCGACCGCGCATATCGCGCTGCCTGTCCTCTATGCGGGCCAACGCATGCGGTTCCCGCGGCAACTGATCCACGGCGACCTCGCCTACATCGAGCGCAAGTGCATCGAGGCGATCTCGGACGCGGTGATCACCGGGTTGAAACAGGACCTCTTGCCGGAATGGTCGCGGAACGACGGGAAGGACCGGTCATGAAAATTGACGGTCCGGTTCGGGCGTGACGCTGGGACAGGAGGAAAAGATGGCGATCTTTCATTTCCATGTGAATATCATCAGCCGCGGCGCTGGACGCAGCATCGTCGCGGCCGCGGCCTGGCAAAACAGCTGCCGGCTGTACGATGAGCGCTACGGCCGGTTTTCCAATTTCGCGAACAAGCGGGCGGTCGCCTGGTCGGCGCTGATACTGCCGTCCGGGGCCCCCGCGCAGTGGGAGGATCGCGAGTGTTTCTGGAACGCATTGGCAGCAGCCGAAATCCGCAAGGACGCGCAGCTCGCCAGGCAGTTCGACGTCGCGCTGCCCGATGAACTGGACCTGCCGGCGTCGATCGCGGTCCTGCGGCGTTTCGCCAGCGAGATATTTTGCGTCGCGGGTTTTGCCGCCGACCTGACGCTGATCGAGATGGGCGACACGCCCAGGGGCAAGCGCCACCATGGCTATCTGCTGATACCGACCCGTCCGATCGTTGACGGGCTGTTTGGCCAGAAACCGCGCGAATGGAACAGTCGCGGGAAGCTGCTCGACATCCGTGCCGCTTGGGCGAGGGTCCTGAACGATAAGTTCGCGGCGCTGGGATATGATGTCCGCGTCGATCATCGATCCAATGAAGAACGTGGCATTAAGGCGGCACCGGTTGCGCATATCGGCGTGGCCCGCAAGCGCATCGCGGCGCGCGCCCGGCAAACATCCTGACAACACCTTACGTTGATGAACATCGGTGGCTTTGCTCATCGCCGCTTCTGGCGCCGCACTCAATTCGCTTTAGCTGCCGTCGATTCCGATGCGTTCCCGATCGCCTTGTTGAGCGCGGCATAGCGGGTTGCGAGGCGCCCATTGCTGTCCGCCAGATCGCGCGACGCCTGCAGCATCGTCCGCTGGCTGTCGATGACGTCCAGCCAGGTGATGACCCCGCCCCGATAGCGCGCGGATGCCAGATCGAACGCGGCCCGCGCGCTGTCGAGCCGCGCGGCCAGCATCGCGTTCTGCTGCTGCTCGGCGGTATAGCCATTGAGCGCATCGTCGATCTCTTGCCAGGCCTGAAGCACGGTCTGCTGGTAGGAGACCGCCGCTTCCTTCTGCTCCAGCTCGCGAAGCTGGACGACGCGCTTGCGCCGCCCGCCATCGAACAGCGGCAGGCTGACGCTCGGCCCGATCGACCAGGCGCGGCTCGCCCAGTCGAACAGGTTCTCGGCTCGATAGGATTCGAGGTTGAACCCACCGCCGAGGCGGATGCTCGGATACATGTCCGCTTTGGCGACACCGATATTGGCAGTGACGCTGTGCAACCGGGCTTCTGCCGCGCGGATATCAGGCCGGCACAACGCGATCTCGGAGGGAAGGCCGAGCGCCAGATCGGGCAGCGCGGGCTTGCCGGCATCGGCCACCGGCTTCAGCAGATCGCCTAGGGCGCCGGGCCGTTCCCCCAGCAGCAGGGCGATCTGGTTGGCCTGCGCGGCTTCCTGGGCGAGCAGCGCGGGCAGTTGCGCCTCGATCCCCTGCAATTCGCTACGCTGGCGTTCGAGATCGAAGTGATTGTTAATCCCACCCGTGGTGCGGGCCGAGAGAAGATCGGTGCGTTCCTTGAGCGCCGTGATGTCCTCCCGCGCGAGCGCAATCTTGCGCTGGGTCGCGCGCAGATCGAAATAATTGCGCGCGACGTCGCTGGCAAGGCTGAGCCGGGCATGATCGAGCAGCGCGGCCTGCTGCGCGACGCCCGCATCGGCCGCCTCGAGCGACCGCCGGACCTTGCCCCAAAGGTCGAGCTCCCAGGAGGCGTCGAGCCCGGTCTGGTAGAGCGTGAACGGCTCGCTCAATAGCTTGACCAGGGCATCCCGATCAGAACCTGACGAGGAGCTCGATACCACGTTGAGCAGCCGCGTACTGGCGCCATGTTCGCTCTGGCGCTGGCGCGACACCTGCCCGCTGGCATTGATCTGCGGCAAGCCCTGCACCGCCGCGCTACCACGCTGGACGCGCGCCTGCGCGACGTGCAGCGCGGCGGTCTGGAGGTCCGGGCTCGCGGCGAAACCGCGGCGCACCAGTTCATCCAGCACGGGATCATTGAACGCCCGCCACCAATCGGCAGGCAATGTGGCGTCCGTGCCGATGGCCCCATGCAGGCTGGCGTCGCCGCTGCGCCAACTCGTCCAGTCGGCGGGCGCGGAGGGCGCCGGCTTCGTGAAGTTCGGTCCCATGGTGCAGCCGGCCAGGGCAAGTGCCATCAGGGAAGAAGCAATTGCCTGCCGGATCGGGATGCTAGATGCGGGCGGAATGAAGGGCATGGCGAAAGTCCAGTTCATCAGGCGAGGCGGTTGCGGAAGAGCCATGCGGCGAGCGGCAGGGTAATGGCTGCCACCACCAGCATCGGCACGAAGTCGAGGGCGACATCGGCGAAGACCGCGCCCTCAAGATAGATGCGGCGCACCATATCGATGCCGAAGCGCAGCGGATTGACGTAGGTGATGAGTTGGAGGATCTGCGGCATGTTGCGCACCGGCGTCAGCATGCCCGACAACAGCATCAACGGCATCACCAGCAGGAAGGTATAGAGCATCGCCTGCTGCATGGTGAGCGACAGGGCCGAGATCGACATGCCGATGCCGACACCCGCGGCCGTGAACGTGACGAGCCCCAGATAGAGCAGCCAGTAGGAACCGTTCATCGGAATCTCGAACCAGAAGCGGATGATGAGCAGGATGATGGTCGACTGGATGAGGCCGACGAGGATCGAGGGAATAGCCTTGCCGATCAGGATCTGCATCAGACCCAGCGGCGTCACCAGCAGCTGGTCGAACGTTCCCTGTTCGCGCTCGCGCGCGACGGACAGCGCCGACAGCAGCAGGGTCTGCAAAAAGCTCAGCGCCGCGATCATTGCGGGCATCAGCGTCCAGCGCGATTCCAGGTTCGGATTATACCAGGCCCGCCGCTCGACGGTGATCGGCGGGCTGCCGCCCAACGAGCGGCCATAATCGGCAACGATCGCGCCGATCTGGCCTGCCGCCGCCCCCGCCGTCGAACTGTTGCGGCCATCAAGGATGATCTGGATCGGCGCGGTATCGCCCACGGTCAACCGATGCTCGAAGTCGGACGGGATGCTGATCGCGAGCAGCACCTTGCCGCTGTCGATGAGGTCGCCGATCTGCGCGTTGGACGCGAGCGCCGCCTCGCGCCGGAACACGCCGGTGCCGTCGAGCCGCGCAAGCAATTCGGTGGAGGCGGCGCTACGGCTCTGGTCGACCACCGCATAGGGCACATGGGTCAGGTCGTAGGTCGCGCCATAACCGAACAGCAGGGCCTGCATGAGGGCCGGGGCGAACAGGATCGTGCGGTTGGCGGGATCCTTGACCAGCGCCAGTATCTCCTTGCGGACGAGCGCGAAGGTCTGGGCGAGCCAGGCGATGAAGTCGGCGCCGAGTGTCAGTCCAGCAACGCGCATCAGTCCAGCCTCTTGCGCAAGGTGCGCCCGGTGACGAAGGCCAGCAGGACGCCGTAGGCGGCGAGAATCGCGCAATTCTTGAGGACCATTGGCCAGATCGTCCCGGCGAGGAACAGCGATTTCACCAGCTCCATGAAGTGCGTTGCGGGCAGAAGCTGGCTGACGATCTGGATCACCAGCGGCACATTGCGCAGGTCGAAGACAAAGCCCGACAGCATCATCGCCGGCATGAAGCTCGCCAGCAGCGCCATCTGGCTGGCGGCGAACTGGTTACGGGTCGTTCCCGAGATGAACAGGCCGAGCAGCAGCGCGACGATCAGGTAGAGCAGCGAGGCGACAATGATGACGAGGAGCGAGCCGCGGATCGGCACCTCGAACAGGAAGCGCGCTGATATCAGGCAGACGCCCATATCGATCGCGCCGATCACCACATAGGGCGCAAGCTTGGAGAGCACGAGCTCCAGCGGGCGAACCGGGGTCACGAACAGCGATTCCAACGTGCCGCGCTCCCATTCCCGCGCAATCAGCAGCGAGGTGAGGAACGCGCCGATCAGGGTCATCACCAGCACGAGGAGGCCGGGCACCAGATACCAGGTGCTGACGCCCGCCTCGTTGAACCAGGTGCGCTGCACCAGCGTGATACCGCCTCCCGATCCGCTACCGGATCGATCCATTATATGGCGAGAGGCTGTCTGGATCCCGCCGTTCACATAGCCTTCGATTGCGGACGCTGTCGTCGAATCCGCGCCGTTGACGATAAGCTGTATCCGCGCATCGCCCGCGGCTCGGCGCTGGGAGAAATCGACCGGCACACGCACGATGCCCTCGACCTTATGCGCGCGGATCAGCCTGACGGCCTCGTCCATGCTCGCGGCTGCGACGGGCACGAGATAGGGTGAGCCGCCGATCCCCGCGACCGCTTCCTGAGCGGCGGGGGAGCGATCCTCCAGCACGATCGCGACCGGCGCATCCTTCACGTCGAAGGACAGGCCGTAGCCGAACAGCAAGATGAGCGCGAGCGGCAGCAGCAGACCGACGAACAGGTTGCTCTTGTCGCGCAGGAGCTGGCGCACTTCCTTGCGGGTCAGCGCGATCAGCCGCCTGTGGAAGCCTGAGGCGCTGCTCATGCGGCCACCTTCTCATTGGTTTGGCGGGCACGGTTCTGTTCGACGATGGCGATGAAAGCCTCGTTCATGTCGCTTGCGTCGTCGCCGGCCTGTTCGCGCACCTCGGCAGGCGTTCCGAGCGCGAGCAGTTCGCCGGCATCCTGGATGGCGATGCGGTCACAATATTCCGCTTCTTCCATGAAATGGGTGGTGATGATGATCGTGACGCCGCCCTGCGCCAGGCTGGTGATCGTGCGCCAGAAGGCGCGGCGCGCGAGCGGGTCGATGCCGCTGGTCGGCTCGTCGAGGAAGAGGATGTCGGGCTCGTGCAGCAGCCCCGCCGCCATGGCGAGCCGCTGCTTGTAACCGACCGGCAGGATGCCGCTCTGCGCCGACGCATCAAGATCGAACTGCGCGATCACCGCCTTGACCCGCTCGCGTTTCCGCTCGCCGCGCAGACCATAAGCGCCGGCGAAGAATTCGAGATTCTCCCTGACCGAGAGGTTGCCGTAGAGCGCGAACTTTTGGCTGACATAGCCGATCCGTGCCCGCGCCTTGGCGCGTGCCGTGCGCAGATCGACACCCGCCACCTCGAGATGACCGCTGGTCGCCGGGAGCAGGCCGCACAGCATGCGAAATGTGGTGGTCTTGCCCGCGCCATTGGGGCCGAGCAGCCCGAAGATCTCACCGCGCTGCACGTCGAAGGACGTGCTGGCAACGGCAGTGAAATCGCCGAACTTGCGGACGAGATCCCGCACGACGATCACTGGCCCGTCCCGTTCCCCGGCAGATGGCGACGCGGTTTCGGCCGTACCGTACCGATCCCCGTCTTCCTTGTTCGTGTTCGCATCATCGGCTGCTTGTGCCGGCTCGTTCTCATGCTCGCGCAACAGCAGCATGAAGGCGTCTTCGAGTTCGGCGTCGCGTGGCTGGACCCTTGTGTCGGACAGCAGGTCGGCCAGCGCTGCTTCGTCGCATTGCGGCCTGCGAATGAAATGAACGTCGCCGCCCTTGGGAACCGCATCGATGATCCGGTCCGGTGCATCGATCAGGCGGGCCTGGAGAACCCGCGCGGGCCGATCCGGCAAGGCGTCGGCCACATAACCGAGGCCTTCGGCCCTCTTTCGCAGCGCATCCGGCGGGCCGTCGGCCAGTATCCTGCCGTGATGGAAAACGAAAATCTGCCCGCAGCGCTCGGCTTCGTCCATGTAAGCGGTGCTGACGATGACGCTCAATTGCTCGTCGGCGATGAGCTGGTCGATGATCTTCCACAGGTCCCGGCGCGAGAGCGGATCGACCCCGACGCTCGGCTCGTCGAGCAGCAGCAGGTCGGGCGAGCGCACCAGCGTGCAGGCTAGCCCCAGCTTCTGCTTCATGCCGCCCGACAGCTTGCCCGCCGGCCGGTCGGTGAAGCGCGCCATGTCGGTCATCTCGAGCATCCGGCCGAAGCGCTCGCGGCGCACCTCCTGCGGCACGCCGTGGAGGTCGGCGTAGAGATCGAGATTTTCCTGGACGCTCAGATCCTCGTAGAGGCCGAAGCGCTGAGGCATATAGCTGATGCGGTTCTGCACCGATTGCGGATCGGCGCGCACGTCGATGCCCAGCACATTGAGGCTGCCCTCGTCGGGGCGCAGCAGCCCCGCCATCATTCGCATGAGCGTGGTCTTGCCCGCGCCGTCGGGACCGACGAAGGCGGTCAGCTCGCCCGCGCGGACGGTCAGCGAGATGTCGTCGATCGCATCGAACGGCTTGCCGTCGGGCGCATCGAAGCGTTTTCGCAAGCCCTCGATCGCGACCGTTATGTCGGGCTCGCTCACCGCGCCGCGCCGCCATTGCCGGTATTGATCCGCACCGTCACCGGCTGCCCAAGCCGCAGGCGGTTGGCCTTGTCCTCGACCTGCACCCGGACCTCATAGACGAGGCTGGTCCGCAGTTCCTCGGTTTCGACCGACTTGGGCGTGAATTCGGCGACCGACGAGATATAGCCGATCCTGCCGGGCACCGGTTGATCGGGCATGCTGTCGCTGACCACGCTCGCCGCCATGCCCGGCTTGATGCGGCCAAGGTCGGGCTGGTTCACATAGACCCGCACCCATTTGGGATCAGCGAGGGCGATGGCGAACACCGCCTTCTGCGGCGAGGCCATGTCGCCCGGTTCGAGCAGGCGCGAGCGCACCACCCCATCGACCGGCGCGCGCAGCACGCCCTGGTCGATCCGGTGCTGGAGCAGCGCGACCTGCGCCTGCGCCGCCTTCACCTGGGCTTCACCACCCGCGACATCTTCCGCCCGCGGGCCACGCCGGGCAAGGCGGAGCGCTTCGGCCTGTTCGCGCGCCCTTGCCCGCGCCGCCACTGCCGTCTTGCTGGCATGATCGACATCCTGCGCGCTGACCCCGCGCCCCTGGGTCGAGGCGGCAATGCCGCGAAGACGCGCGAGATCACCTTCCGCGCGCGC
This sequence comes from Sphingobium sp. MI1205, assembly GCF_001563285.1. Taxonomy (NCBI): domain Bacteria; kingdom Pseudomonadati; phylum Pseudomonadota; class Alphaproteobacteria; order Sphingomonadales; family Sphingobiaceae; genus Sphingobium; species Sphingobium sp. MI1205. The sequence continues at coordinate 1,720,515 of NZ_CP005188.1, read as the reverse complement.
CGCCTCGGCTTCCACCGACGTCAGGCGCGCCTGGGCCTGGGCGATTTCCTCCGGCCGGGAGCCATTGCGCAGGCGCAGCAGATTCTGCCGCTGCACCTCGCCCTGGGCTTTGGCTTCCTCGGCCTGCAGGTTGAGCGACACGGTATCGAGCGTGGCCAGGATGCTTCCCGCCTTCACGCTGTCACCTTCCTCCGCCCGCACTTGTGCGATGCGGCCGCTGTCCTCGAACGCGAGCGAAACCTGCCGCACATCGACATTGCCCTGAAGGACAAGTTCGGTCTTGCCGGCATCTTTCCCGCCACACCCACTCAGCGCCAGTCCGGCCATGCCGAGGATACTAAGGGTGCGATTGTGCATGTGACGACTCCGGACGGTGAGGACTGCGGCGAAAAGAATGTTAGTCTAAATCGGATTTAATGTTCGACTTGTCCTACAATCTGATCCGGTTCAAGAGCAAATCATGAATGGCAAACCCCTCCGAGGCCCCCGGTCGGACGGTGCGGCGACCCGCGCGCGCATATTGGAAAGCGCTGGCACATTGTTCGCGTCGCAGGGGCTGGCCTCTACCACGAGCAAGGCGATCGCCGCGAAGGCGGAAGTCGACCTTGCCTCGATCAACTATCATTTCGGCAATCGCGATGGCCTCTACCGGGCCGTGCTGGTCGAGGCGCATCGACGGTTTGTACGGCTTGAGGAACTCGAGCGGATATCTGCAAGCCAGGTGATGCCCGAAGAAAAGCTTGGCACGCTGCTCGATGCCATCGTCGGCCGCCTCGCCGGGCCCTCGCATTGGAGTACTGCCGTGCTGGTTCGGGAACTTGCGGCGCCGTCCGCGCATTTTGCCGTCCTGCGCGACGAGGAAGCGCCGCCCAAGCTTCGCGTCGCGCTGCGGATATTGAGCGACGTGAGCGGGATACCCATCGGCGCGCCGGAACTGCTCTGCTGCCTGATCAGCGTGGCCGCGCCATGCGCCATGCTGCTGATCGCCGGCGATAACCTGCCCGCACCGGGCAGGGACATATTGCGGATCGATCGCCGGGCGCTGGCGGACCATTTGCATCGTTTCGCGCTCGCGGGCCTGAACGCTGCCGGGCAGGACTATCGCGCGCGCCATGAGGAAGACAATGCCCAATTGCCAGCCTGACATTCATCCGCGCCAATCCGGGCGGACAGCCGCATTTGTCTTTGGCTTCGTCTTCCTTCTGAAGGCAGTTCTTCGTCGGCTATGGCGAGAATCTGTTCGACTATGACCGCAATGCGACACGCCTCAGGATCGGCGTGGTATTGGCGCGGTAGCCTTGGCGTCCTAGCCTCGTGTAAGGCTATAAAGCACCGAGAGCCGACAAGTAGGCACTGGATTGCCCAAAAATGCGATCTTGGCCCCTTTGGGGACTTTCCGTGAAATGCTAACCTGACATTGCGTTGTGGTCTCCCCGCGCTGCCCGACGGGTCAGCGATCCATGCACTATTTCAATCAGAATGCTTCTGGCCGAGTGTGGCGCCCTTTTGCACCCTGTGGTCGCTGCATCGTCCGATCATCTCAGAGTTATCGGAAGAGGAGGGGGAAGGGAGAAAGCGCAAGCCGTGGAGAGATCGCTGCCGGTAGCTCCATTTCCCCAATCGCGCCTCTGGAGTCAGCAGACGGTCAGATTGGATGTTACCATGCCTGACCTGCTCGCGTTCTCCGACCTGAAGGCGAAGGGCATTCCTTTCACCCGGCAGCATGTAGCACGCCTGATCAAGCAAGGGCGGTTTCCCGCGCCGATAAAGTTGGGCGTCGGGACAAACCGCTGGATATCGTCCGAAATCGACGACTGGATCGATCTGCGTAAAGCCGATCGCGACGCATTATTGAAAGCGCGTGAGGCACGCGCCTAGGACCGCAGGGGCAATTCGCCCATCGCCAACGGTGTAGAACAGCCTCTGGCTGAACTCCGCGCGTTATCTGAACACGCGAATCGCCCGTACCCGCGGTGCATCCATGCGGGTGCCAGTCATGTCGTGACGGGATGCGGCCCCCGGGCATCAGCTGTGCCGGCACTTTTTTGAACATCCTGGAGCCGCGCATCACATGGAATCTGTAGCGCAGTTTGTAGCGCAAAACGCAAAAAGAGAAAATCACCTTGCGGCGATTTCCTTGCATACTATTGATTTCACTAGAGAATTTGGTGGACGCACTTGGGCTCGAACCAAGGACCCGCTGATTAAGAGTCAGCTGCTCTACCAACTGAGCTATGCGTCCACACTCGCTTCCGGATGATCCCGCTAGGGGCTCGCCGTGGCGTGGGCGGGCAGTTAGCATTGTCCTTTAGCTTTGCAAACAGGAAATTGCCTCACTGCACAAAAATATGGGCGAGGCGCTTTCTGAGCCTCGATTTCGTCACATCTGACTCTGGGCTGTATCGACCAATGGCCATGACGATCCACGGCAACTGCCGCGATGGACGATTACTCGCTGCTCACGGTCAGCTAGATACTGAAGCCAGTCTTTTTACTCGTTTGGGAACAGAAATACAGAAGAAGTTCAGCCGCGAGTTCAGGCGTTCAGGCTTCAGGGCAAGAGCCGTCGGTGTTGGGGTGTCGCTATCGCTCGGGCGGCCTGCGGCCTGGATGTTCACCTGAATGTGTCGTAACAACGAACTCCAACGTCGGCTATATGCTATGCACGCACCAACTGGGGTGCGGGGCGATAGTCAGGGGCTGACGGCTGGAGCGGTTGGAGAAGGGGCTTCGTCAGGGCTATCGGAGGGCGTTGCCACATTGTCTGCCGCATTGGGTGCAATGCTCGGACTGCTCGTTTCGGCTGGTTCCTCTCCCCGCTCGATAGCCTTGGCGAGCCGGAATGCGCCCATTTGCCGCGCAAGTCTCTCTGCGGGCGGGCCGCCCCAATCTTTTTCCAGTGCCTCCAGCTTTTCCATCGCCTTGGCTTGGTCGAACAGGAAGGACATCGTATCACTGGCGATCATGGGCGCGTCTTCGATACGGTTGGTATGGCCGCCATGTTCGATGATGCAGGCGATCGCGTAGTGCGGGTTGTCGAAGGGTGCGAAGCCTTGAAACAAGGCGTGGTCACGCAGTTTGAAGGGTAGCGATGCGTTACCACGCACACCGCCTGCACGCTCCGCCATGGTGATGCGGCGTACCTGCGCCGTACCCGTTTTGCCCGCTATCAGGACGCCCGGGATACTCATCCGCGCCGCGCCACCGGTCCCCCCGCCATTCACGACCGCGCTCATCGCGTCGCGGATGGTCACCAGATGCTCTTCCGGAACTCCCACGGGATCGGGTTGCGCCCTCTCGGCGCCGAAAAGGAAATTAGGCATCAATTGGCGACCGGTGGCCAGACGCGCCGCCATGACCGCCATCTGCAGCGGATTGATCAGCATATAGCCTTGGCCGATGGTCGCGTTCACCGTGTCGTAGACCTGCCATTTCTGGCCATATTTTTTAAGTTTCCACGCTGGATCGGGCACTGTGCCATAGCTTTGACTGGGGAAGGGCAGGGGGAATTTCTGTCCCATGCCCACGCGCCGGGCCATGCTGGCGATGCGGTCCATGCCGATGCGCTGAGCCATCTGATAGAAGTAAATGTCGCAGCTCTGTGCGATGGCGCCCCGCATGTCGAGCGAGCCATGCCCCCGTCTCTTGTGGCAGTGGAACAAAGTGTTGCCGACCCGAATGGCGCCGGGGCAGTTGACGCGATCCGCAGCTGAAATTCCAGCTTCCAGCAGCGCCAGCGCAACCATCGGCTTCACTGTCGAACCCGGGGGATACAAGCCCTGCAGTGTCTTGTTGCGCAGCGGGACATGATCGTCTTTCGACAGCATTTCCCATTCAAGATGGCTGATGCCGTCAGAAAAGCTGTTGGGATCGAAGCTTGGCATTGAGGCCATCGCCAGGACGTCACCATTGCGGCAATCGATAACCACGACCGATCCGCTCTGCGTCGCTAGCCGCCGGCCTGCATATTCCTGCAAACCAGCATCGATCGTCAGCTTGATGGCATTGCCCGGTGTATCGGGCCGGGTTGTCAATTCCCGCACGATCTTGCCGCGCGCAGTCACCTCGACCCGTTTTGCGCCCGGCTTGCCCGTCAGTTCCCGGTCAAAGGACTTCTCCAGTCCGTCCTTGCCGACCTTGAAGCCGGGAGTAATCAGGAGCGGGTCCTTGCGCTCTTCGAAATCCTTGGCGGATGCCGCGCCTACATAGCCCAGCAGATGGCCGACAGTTGCCCCGGCCGGATAATAGCGGGAAAAACCCTGGCTCGGCGCCACGCCTGGCAAGTCGGGTAAACGCACGCTGACGGCCGCGAATTGGTCGTAGGTCAGCTTTTCGGCGACCTGTACGGGGCGGAACCCGGCTGATTTGTCCAGTTCGGTCTTGATTCGGTCCACATCTTCTGGAGCCAAGGTCAGCAATCGGGTCAGGCTACTGATGGTCGCTTCGGGGTCGGTAACGCGTTCCGGGATAAGATCGACGCGAAAATCAGTGCGGTTGTTTGCCAGAGGCTTGCCGTTACGGTCCAGTATCCATCCGCGCCGCGGGGGGATAAGTGTCAGGTTGACGCGATTGCTCTCCGCCAGGACGTTGTACTTCTCGTTCTCTGCAACGCTGATCCATCCCATTCTGCCGATCAGCATCGCGCCGATCCCGGCCTGCAATCCTCCGATCACCATGGCCCGGCGCGTGAAGGTAAAGGACAAGGATGCTTCGGTTACGGCTTTCCGCGGGAGGGTCGTCAGCTTCATGCCATTACGCGCCAGCGATCGATCCGGGCGCATTGCCGCACCACGAAGGGAAAGAGCAGGATCGTCCAAAGCATTTGCGGCGCGACCAGTTTCAGTTTGATGTCCCCTCCGCCTGTGATCCGTGCGAAGAACACTCCGCCGGCAATGCAGAAGATAATTGCGGCCGCCGCAATTAACCAGTCCTGCCGGTAGCTGCGCCATACGATGCGGTGTTCGATGGCATCGATACCTATCAGCGTCATGGTCCACAGAAACATCGCAGAACCTATGGGCTGACCGCTCAGAATGTCATCGAACAGTCCCAGCGGCAGGCCGATCCAGGCACGCCACAGTTCTGGACGTAGCAGCCTCCACGACAGCAGCAGAAGAAGGCCGAAGGGCGGCATGACCGGTGCTTGGGCGATCAGGGGCAATACACTGAACGCCGATCCCAGCATGACCGCGATCACCGGGGTTCCGGCCAGCCGAAAGCGTGAAGGATGGCGGCCGAGCCGGGGAACATGCTGGAGATGCGGATCAATCATTGGACAGTGGCGTTTGTCACCGGCTCCGGGGCGCTTTCCGCCGCGGCCGGTTCATTGCGTGTGACAGCTTCCTCGAACGAGCGTTCGACGACTACTGCATCGACCTTGGACGGGTTGGCCAGCGGTACGCCATAGGCGATCTCGCCCGCCACCCGCACGACAACCGCCACGGGAATGTTTGGCTGGTAGATGCCGCCGACGCCTGAAGTCACCAGAATGTCGCCAGGACTGAAGGGATTGCGACCCGCTGCCAGCGAACGGATTTCCAGCGTTCCGTCGCCCAGCCCGGTAGATATGGCGGGGACGCTGTCGGTTGCCCTGCGGATTGGCACGATGTTGCTGCTATCGGTCAGCAGCAGTACTTCGGCGGTATTGGGGGTTACGCTGTGGATGCGTCCAATCAGTCCTTCGGATGCGCGGACAGGCATTCCCGTTCGCACTCCTTGCCAACGCCCGGCGTTCAAGCGCGCAAAGCGGCGAGGGCTTGAGGAGGATGAGGAAATCAATCGCGCTGTCAGCAAGCTGCTGTCATCCTCGTCAACCAGCTTCAGTAATTTTTTGAGGCGCAGATTCTCCTGCGAAATCGCCTTTGCCTCGATGATGAGGTTGCGATCCGCTTCGACTTGACGGCGAAGTGCGATATTTTGAGATCCTGCACGCCAATATGCGGTCAGCACCTCGTCGAGCGAGCTGATGCCGCTCACCATATTGCGCAGGCCAAGTGAAGCTGGACGCGAGATTTCAGACGTCGCAGTCCTGATTGCCGCAAAGCCGGTAGGATCGAAAATCGCGACGGCCACCAAGAGGAGACCAACGGCAGCCCCCGTGATCGCCACGACATAGCTGGCGAACAGGCTATACTGCGCTTTGCGGTTGTAGCCGGGACGCCGGCTGGGTGGCCGCGCCATGTGGTGGTCTCCCCGACCTTAAGCGGTCTGCAGAACGCCTCGGAAGATCGGATCCTCCATTGCCCGGCCCGTGCCGATCGCAACGCAGGTCAACGGATCTTCGGCGATAGTAACGGGCAGGCCGGTCTCGTCGCGCAGTTCGTCGTCCAAGCCCTTGAGCAGTGCGCCGCCACCGGTCAGGACGATGCCTTGATCGACGATATCGGCGGCCAGTTCTGGAGCGGTGTTTTCCAGTGCGATGCGCACGCCTTCGACGATGGTGCTGATTGGCTCGGCCAGCGCGTCGGCAATCTGGCCCTGATTGATGGAGATTTCCTTCGGAACGCCGTTCACCAGGTCGCGGCCTTTGATGTGAATCGTCTCGCCTACGCCGTCCTCGGGCGGTTGAGCCACCCCGAATTGCTTCTTGATGCGTTCGGCGGTTGCTTCTCCGATGAGGAGGTTGTGGTGGCGACGAACGAAGGACACGATCGCTTCGTCCATTTTGTCGCCGCCCACCCGGACCGAGGTGGTATAGGCCAGCCCCCGCAGCGACAGTACGGCGACTTCGGTCGTGCCGCCCCCGATATCGACGACCATGGAACCAATCGGCTCCGTTACTGGCATGTCGGCGCCGATCGCGGCTGCCATGGGTTCCTCAATCAGGAAAACCTGGCTGGCGCCAGCGTTGCTCGCTGCATCGCGAATCGCGCGGCGTTCGACACTTGTGGAACCTGACGGTACGCAGATGACGATTTCGGGGAAGCGCCAAGGACGAGATTTGCCGCCATGCACCTTGGTGATGAAGTGCTTGATCATCTGCTCGGCGACATCGATGTCCGCGATAACGCCGTCGCGCAAGGGGCGAATGGCCTCAATCGAATCAGGGGTCTTACCCATCATGAGCTTGGCGTCATCGCCCACAGCCTTGACCCGCTTGACGCCATTCAGCGTCTCCACTGCCACTACGGACGGCTCATTCAGGACGATCCCTCGGCCGCGCACGTAGACGACGGTGTTTGCCGTGCCGAGGTCGATAGCCATATCTTGGGAGGAAAGTTTGAAAAGTCGCGAAAAGATCGACATGCGCATTCCTGTTCAGCCCGCCCGTCCCGGCGACGCGAACCGGGGCGTTCGGATGTCCGTGCCACGTTCCGGCGTCCCTGTCATCCTCCCCTGTCAGGAAGTAAAAATTTTCGGGGACAACGGCTCGCGGAAAGCGCTCGCTTGGGCTAGTCACTAATCAATGTCAATACGCCGCCTGCCTGAACATCTGGTCAACCGCATCGCAGCGGGCGAAGTGGTTGAAAGACCCGCCAGCGCGCTCAAGGAAATCGTGGAAAATGCGTTGGATGCCGGAGCTTCGCGTATTTCCATACGCTTGGGCAATGGCGGGCTCGACCGGATCGAGGTGAGCGATGATGGCTGCGGGATGGCTCCGGCGGAAATCGCCCTGGCCCTTGAAAGGCACGCGACCTCGAAATTGCCCGATGATGCAATCGAGAACGTAACGACTCTTGGTTTTCGAGGCGAGGCCTTGCCGTCCATCGCTAGCGTGGCCCGGCTTTCCATCGACAGCAGGCTCCCAGGGCAGGACGGCTGGAATCGTACGATCGATAATGGTGCGCTGCTCTCCGAAGGTCCTGCCGCACTGCCGCCCGGTACGCGCGTCACAGTCGAGCAGCTTTTCGCTCGGGTGCCCGCCCGCCGCAAATTCCTCCGCTCGGCGAAAGCGGAATATGCGGCCTGTCTCGATATTGTGCGTCGCCTTGCCATGGCGCATCCGTCGGTCGCTTTCTCGCTGGAACATGATGGGCGTCGCGCGCTGGGGGTCCAGGCGGACGACGCGCGTGAGGACCGCGTGGCCGCACTTACCGACCGAGCGCTCGCCGAGAACCACGTAATCATTTCATTGGAGCGGGAGGGCATTCGCCTTTCCGGCGTAGCTTCGCTCCCCACCTATAATCGTGGGGTGGGCGATCATCAGTTTCTCTTCGTGAACGGCCGCCCCGTCCGAGACCGTCTACTGGTGGGCGCCGTGCGGGGGGCTTATGCCGACATGCTCGCGCGTGATCGCCATCCGGTGGTGGCGCTGTTTATCGACGTCCCGCCGCTGGAGGTGGATGTGAATGTCCATCCAGCCAAAACCGAAGTGCGGTTCCGCGATCCTGCTCTGATCCGCGGCATGATTGTTTCCGGCTTGCGTCGCGCGTTGGATGCCGAAGGCTTTCGTTCAGTGCAGCAGGCTGACCCCGCCGGACTTTCAGCGTGGAAGGCTGAACCGGTCTCCCCAACGCCAATTGGCCCGCTCCCTATTTTCGAATCGGCCTTCTCGACCACATCGTCCTATGCGTCGCCGTTGGCTTCCCTTGCCGACCGCCGCCCCACTTTTGCTGCGCCACCGCCCCAAGCCCGCGCCGAGCCCGCCGCAGCTTCGGCGCCGGAAAGCGCCAGCTACCCCCTGGGGGTGGCGCGCGGACAGGTCGCCCGCACCTATATCGTCGCCGAGGCGGAGGATGGGCTCGTGATCGTCGATCAACACGCTGCGCATGAGAGGCTGACGCTCGAACGTATGCGCCGGGCCATGGACGGGCAGGGAGTCGCCGCTCAGGCGCTGCTGCTGCCCGAAGTCGTCGAACTTGACGAGCCCGCCTGCGACCGTCTGGAAGCACGGATCGATGAATTGCGCGACTTCGGCCTGGAACTGGAAAGATTCGGTCCTGCGGCGATACTGGTCCGCGCGACCCCTGCGATCCTGGGGCAGGGCGATGTACAAGGCCTCGTCTCTGACCTTGCTGACGACCTTGTCGCCTATGATAGCGCCCTGTCGCTCAAGGAAAGGCTGGACTTGGTCGCCGCCACCATGGCGTGTCACGGCTCCGTGCGCGCTGGACGCGTACTCAGCGTGGCCGAGATGAATGCATTGCTGCGGGAAATGGAAATCACGCCTCGCAGTGGCCAATGCAATCATGGCCGTCCAACTTGGGTAAAGCTTGGCCACGGCGACATAGAAAAGCTTTTCGGAAGGAAGTGACGATGCGCGTAACCGCCTGCCTGCTCGCGCTTTGCCTGACCATAGCTCCAGCCCATGCGCAACCGCAAACCCCTGTACAGTGCCAGGAAGCGCCGCCACTACCCGAGCCATGGACCAGTTGGATGCAGAGTGGGAGGGCGATTGCAGGCGGCGAAGCGGCATCGGCACCGCGATTGATTCTGGGCAAGCCGTCGGTCGCAACACTTCGCCCTATGTCTCAGGTCCAGTTCGCCGCACCTCCAGCCCGGAAGGAGGGGAAAGGTTATGGTGGTCTCTTCTCGTTATCGGTGAAGGTGCCTGCCCGCATCGGGATTGGGCTGTCCGAGCCGGCATGGGTTGACCTGGTTACCGAGCGAACAGTCCAGTCATCGGTCGATCATGGCCAAGGCCCGGAATGTTCGAGCATTGCGAAGATTCTATGGTTCGATCTGTCGCCGGGGCTGCACATTATCCAGATCGCAAATGCCAGCGCGCGCGCCATTCGTATCATGGCTGCCGACGCACAGGCCAACCAGCCGCTGGCGCAGACAGATGCCAACCACCACAAATGATCTCAGTTGGGGCGCGTCCGGAACAGGGTGATCGGTATCATCGTCATCACCGGTTGATCTCTCTGATTGACCATCGTGACTCGGGAACGCACTACGCCCATCTCCGGCCGGGTGCGCGACGCCTTGGTCTCGATCACTTCGGACGTTCCGCGCAGCGTATCGCCCGGTCGAACCGGCTTTAGCCAGCGAAGCTCATCGACGCCGATCGCGCCGAGGCTCGCTTCCTGACGCCCCGGCACTCTTTGCATTTCGGCGACGAACATCTTCATGAACAGTGCGGTGGTTTGCCAGCCACTCGCGGAAAGGCTGCCGAAATGGGTCGCTGCAGCTTCATCGTCGGATAAGTGGAAGGGTTGCGGATCATATTCGGCAGCAAAGGCGATGATTTCTTCACGGCTGATCGTGAGCGGGCTGAAATGGATCGTGTCGCCCACGGCAACATCTTCGAAATAGACGACATCGCTCATAATAGCGGCTCCCTTAAACAGGCCCAGCCTTAGGATTGCTTTACGTTTACGTCAACCGTGCGTATCGACCCATTGACGCAGTGCTCGCCAGGCTTGCGCCTTCTTCTCGCGCGACAGCATCGCGTAAGCGCCACTGGAGGAGGGCAGGTCGATGAGGGCCAGGCCCTGCGATAGCCCGATTTGACGACGACCATGAAGTGCCGCGGTTTTGCCGTTGAATGCAACTGCTTCCAATTTCGGCAAGCGGCTTACAAATGCCGTAAGGTCCCGTAATTCGGCGCCGCGTATGGCACTGTCGAGACTGCCTTCCCGATCGGCGCTCTCGATAACATCCCATAGCCCGATGGCCCGCGCCCTCAACCGCTTCAGTCGTAGAGCATAGGGCAGGGCGCGCAGATCTTCGTCCAGAACATCGCCCATTAGTGACCAGAAGGCGTTCCCACGATGCGCGTAATATTCGCCCTGACGTATCGACGCATCGCCGGGCAGGCTGCCAAGGATCAGCAGCCGGGTGCCTTCATCAACACTAGGGGGAAAGGCGGCCTTGCGCTGCGCAGGTATTTGGCCGGGGCGCAGCGCCATGGATCAGACGTTGAATCGGAACAGCATGATATCGCCGTCCTGAGTCACGTAATCCTTGCCTTCGGACCGCCATTTCCCGGCTTCCTTGGCACCTGCCTCGCCACTGAATTGGACATAGTCGGCATATGCCATGGTTTCGGCTCGGATGAAGCCCTTCTCGAAATCGGTGTGAATCGCGCCCGCCGCCTGCGGTGCCTTCGATCCCTTGGTCACCGTCCAAGCCCGGGCCTCCTTGGGGCCAACGGTGAAGAAGGTAATCAGGCCCAGCAACTCGTACCCGGCCCGGATGATCCGCGCCAGACCCGCTTCCTTCAGACCCAGCGCCTCCAGATATTCAGCGCGTTCCTCGACCGGCATGGTGATGAGTTCCGCCTCGATCGCGGCCGATACGATTACAGCCTTGGCTCCTTCCGTTGCAGCCTTTTCGAACACACGCGCCGAATGAGCATTGCCCTCTGCCGCTGCATCTTCCTCGACATTGCACACGTAGAGGACGGGCTTGGCCGTCAGTAGCTGAGCCTGACGGAAGATCCGTTCTTCTTCATCATCGCCGGGCTGCGTCAATCGGGCAGGCTTGCCGTCACGCAGCAGGTCCAGCGCCTTGCCCAGCACTGACGCGGCGGCTTTCGCCTCCTTGTCGCCCTGCGCGGCCTTCTTCGCAAAGTTCGGAACCCGCTTTTCAAGACTTTCCAGGTCTGCCAGCATCAATTCGGTTTCGACCGTCTCGGCATCGGCGATCGGATCTACCTTGCCCTCGACATGGGTGATGTCGTCATCCTCGAAACAGCGCAGCACGTGGACTATAGCATCGACTTCACGGATGTTGGCCAGGAACTGGTTGCCCAGCCCTTCGCCTTTTGACGCGCCCCGGACCAACCCCGCGATATCGACAAAGGCCAACTGTGTTTCGATGATCTTCGCCGATCCGCCGATTTTCGCGATGGTCTGAAGCCGCTCGTCTGGCACTGCGACCTGGCCGACATTGGGCTCGATCGTGCAGAAGGGATAGTTCGCCGCCTGCGCTGCCTGCGTTTCGGTCAGTGCATTGAACAGGGTGGACTTGCCCACATTTGGAAGCCCGACGATACCGCAACGAAAACCCATGGATCAGCCTTCACGTCATTATGATGGGCGCGCCGATAGCCTGTTCCGCGTTCGAAGGCCAGCCTGCGCTCAGTGTCGGAAGAAGAGCGTGACCGCCGCGATATGGTTCATCCGCTTGGCGCCGCTGCCTTGGTCGATATATTGGTTTAGATAGCCGATTTCGGCCGTCGATGTGCCCATCAGCTTGATTTCCGTGCCGATGAAGCTGCGTAGCTGGTCAAATCGCGCCTTTTGCCCCCAATCGGTACGGTTGAGCGCGATGAATCCTTCAGCATAGACAAGCGCATTGACTGTGCTGCTCTTGGCCGTCAGCGCCTTTTCATACCGCAGCATCTCACGAAGCCGCCATCCCATGTCGCTGCCGTCGGATCGCCAGCGTTGCTCAAGCCGCGTTCGTGATGACAGTTCGCCCTTCCACGGCTTGCCGATGGTCCAGTTGACCTGCTGGAAACTTCGTTCTTCATTGATGTCGCGTCCGTCCTTTGTCGGCAGTATCACATGGGCATATCCTTGATAGATCGAGAGATTTGAGGAGATTTTCCAGCCGATCGCTCCTCTAAGCAGGGTCTGGTCAGCTTGGGAAACGCCCTGCCCAATGCGCGGTTGGACTTCCGCGAAGTAGATGAGGTCGCGCGATACCGGCCCCATCGCGGTCAGGTTCATCCAGAACTGTTCATCCTCGGTGGTCGCTGCGGCTGCCGGAGCCGGCTTCAGGGCAAACAATACCCCCGTAGTCCAGGCAAGTGTGCAGGCGACAACGAAGGCGCGGCATAATCGAAAGCTGTGCATGACGCGCCCTTAGGTGCGAGCCTTTTCCATCCGATGTCCACCGCGTAACTTTTCGTAACGGTCATGTGATGACGCTTGGCCGTTTCATCCCGGTAAAGCCTTGGATATCGGCCAATTCCTGCGCTGCGCGGACAAGCGGCTGCAGCGCGTCGGCCGTTTCCAGGCCCAACTCGCCGGTCTGGTCAACGTAACGCTCGATATAGACGCGCAAGGTTGCCCCCTCAGTACCGGTGCCCGACAGGCGGAATACGATACGTGATCCATCTTCGAACAGCAGGCGTATGCCCTGATTGCGGCTGACTGACTGGTCTGTGGGATCGGTATAGGCAAAATCATCGGCGCTTTTGATGGTCCCGCCGCTATTGACGCTTCCCGGCAGGGTTGCAGTTTGATCTTGTAGCGCCGCCATTAGTGCGTCGGCGCGATCCTTCGCGATCGCTTCATAATCATGTCTTGCATAATAGTTGCGGCCATAGGTTGCCCAATGCTCCGCCATGATCTGCGCAACGCTCTGCCGTCGCACCGCCAATATGTTTAGCCAGAGCAAGACGGCCCATACGCCATCTTTCTCGCGGACATGGTCCGACCCGGTGCCCGCGCTTTCTTCTCCGCAGATCGTCGCCATGCCCGCATCCAGCAGGTTACCGAAGAATTTCCAACCGGTAGGGGTCTCAAAGAGTGGAACGCCCAGCTTTTGGGCTACCCGGTCCGCCGCGCCGCTGGTTGGCATCGACCGGGCGATGCCCTTGAGCCCTTTCGCATAGCCGGGCGTCAGGTGGGCATTGGCTGCCAGAACAGCCAGCGAGTCTGACGGCGTGACATAACAATGCCGTCCAATGATGAGGTTGCGGTCGCCATCACCGTCCGAAGCCGCTCCAAAGTCAGGCGCGTCGGCCGCCATCATCTGGTCGTACAATGCCTTGGCATGCACCAGATTGGGATCGGGGTGATGATGGCCGAAGTCGGGCAGGGGAGTCGCGTTCCGCACCGTTCCGGCAGGCGCGCCAAGCCGCTTTTCGAATATCTCAACCGCATAGGGGCCAGTGACGGCACTCATGGCGTCGAAGGAGAGGGTAAAGCCGTCCGCGATCATGGTCCGAATGGCGGAGAAATCGAACAACTGCTCCATCAGATCGGCATAGCTCGCAACCGGATCGACGATCTCGACGGTCATATCTCCCAGCCGACTGGGGCCGCGCGTGTCGATATCGACATCCTCCGCATCCAGTATGCGATAACTCTCGATGGATAGCGTCCTGGCATGAATGGCGTCGGTCACCTTTTCAGGCGCGGGGCCGCCATTGGCGACGTTATATTTGATACCGAAATCTTCGTCCGGGCCGCCGGGATTGTGACTTGCGGACAGTATCAGCCCACCAAAGGCTCCCGACGCGCGAATGAGATGTGAAGCCGCAGGGGTAGACAGGATGCCGCCTTGCCCTACCAATACCCGGCCAAAACCGTTGGCTGCCGCCATCTTCAGCACAACCTGGATGACTTCGCGGTTCAGATAGCGTCCATCGCCCCCGACGACCAGCGTCTGTCCTTCAAATCCCTCCAGGCTGTCGAACACCGATTGGACGAAATTCTCTGCATAATGGGGCTGCTGGAAAATGCGGACCTTTTTGCGGAGGCCGGACGTGCCCGGCTTCTGGTCGGTGAAAGGCGTCGTCGCAACGGTCTTGATCACCCGCGTCCCCTTGGGAAAATGGAAAGTCAGATCCCCTCTATGGCCTGCCAAAGCGATCCTGGGCAATCCATCGTTAGCGTTTTGTCGTGCAGGCGCGACGCTCAGTCGCCAATCACGCCTGCCTGCCGGGAATGGCGCTCATTCCGCCAGCCGCAGCGCTACCTCATTCATGAACCGCGCGTCGTCTCCCTTGGCGAGCCATTCCGCTTCCGCCCCGATAGCCCCCAGCATGTCGGAAAGCGCGTCCATCTCGCTCTTGTGATAATTGCCGAGCACATAACCATGAACGCGGTCCTTATGGCCCGGATGACCGATGCCTATGCGCACGCGGCGGAAATCGGCGCCTATATGAGCATCTGTCGATCGCAAGCCATTATGTCCTGCATTGCCGCCACCGCACTTCACCTTCACCTTCATCGGCGCAAGGTCCAACTCATCATGAAAGACGGTCACATCCTGTGGCGTCAGCTTGTAAAAGCGCATCGCTTCACCGACAGAACGCCCGCTTTCATTCATGAAGGTTGCTGGTTTCAGCAGGATGATTTTCTCCGGCCCGATCCGGCCTTCCTGCACCCATCCTTGAAACTGCTTCCTGGGCGCTGAGAAGCGATACATGTCGGCGATCACATCGGCCGCCATGAAGCCGACATTATGCCGGTGCATCGCATATTGGGTGCCCGGATTGCCTAGGCCCACCCAGATTTGCATCGCGCATCCACTCCCAATAAAAATCCCGCCCGCCGAGTAGGCGGACGGGATCTGAATTTCCACCCCGAAGGTGAATGTCGAAAGGCTTATTCGCCTTCTGCGGGGGTTTCGTTGTCGCCTTCAGCACTCTTAAGCGCAGACGGAGCGACCACGGTGGCAACGGTGAAGTCCTGCTCGTCATGGGCGGCTTTTGCGCCCTTGGGCAACTTCACCGCGCTGATGTGAATCGATTCGCCGACATCCAGGCCGGTCAGATCGACCACGACATCGTCGGGGATTTCTGCCGCATCGACGATGAGTTCGATCTCATGTGCAACGATATTAAGCACGCCGCCCTTCTTGAGGCCCGGTGAAGCATCTTCATTGTCGAAGCGCACCGGCACATTGACATGGACCGTGGCATGTTCCGAAACGCGCAGGAAGTCGGCGTGCAGCGGACGATCGGTTACGGGATGGAAGGCAACGTCCTTGGGCAGGGTGCGAACCTGCTTGCCGCCAACCTCGACCATGACGACCGAGTTGAAGAAGTGGCCCGTGCCGAGCAGCTTGTTGAGGAGCTTTTCCTCGACATGAATCGACTGCGGTTCTTCATTGTTACCATAGATGACGGCTGGTACGCGGCCCTCGCGGCGGAGAGCGCGGGAGGCTCCCTTGCCTGCCCGATCGCGTGCCTCGGCCGACAGCGTAAGCTGCTCGCTCATTACGTGTCTCCAAAAGCAAAATTGATGTAAGCGCCCGTCACGCCTCCAGGGATGACCATGCCGGGACCGCGGCCCAATAGCAGAAAAGCGCGATAAGGCAAGCAGGCAGCGGGCCCAGAGCGCTGAATCCGGCTATTGAACCCGTGTCAGCTTGTAGCCGTGCGTCTCCAATAGTTGGATCAGATTATCTCGCCCGGTCAAATGCCTTGTTCCCACGGCAATGAACGGCCGCCCCTTGAGCTTTCCGATCGACTCGCTCCAGTCCCGATTTCTGGCGACCAGCACCGCTTGCTCTACGACCGGGCCCGGTGACTCTCCCGCCTGATCCTCCCGTGCGATGGCGTCCATGTCCCCTCTTAGCCAGGCTTGCAGGACGCGGTTATACAGCGCCTTCATCTTCCTCGCGCCCTCAACCGTTTGAACGAGCAGTCGCCGCTGTGCAGCTTCCGGCAGCGTATCGAAAGCGCCGAACTGTCGCTCCACCGTTTCCAGACCGGCGACAGGCTTGCCAGCCGCACGAAAGGCGGCGATCAGAACCGGCTCGGTACCTGTGTCGGTGCTGACATTCAGGGACTGCTGCGCGGTCGTCGCCGACAACAACATTGCCGCCGCCCAGCTTTCATAGGCCGAAAGCATTTGCACATCCGCACCCCCCTCGCCGACGATCCGTCGAAGCTCGTCGCGTTCGCTCGCTGGCACGCGGTCTTCTAGCGGCGGCAGGCGGGGACTGCGTCCCATCCGCTCGAATAACGCCCTGGTCCGCGCCTGATTCTCTATCTCGGCTGACTCCAGCACGAGCTTGTCGGCACGATCGATCGCCTCGCGGATGTTTTTCGTCCGCCAGGCGATGCCCCTAGGCAATACATGGATCGTCCCGAACAGCCATCCGTCAAGCTCATGTCCCTGTACCCGCCAAAGCGCCGGGCCGCCATCGGGTGGCGGAGCAGGTTGCTCGCGTTCGCACGCCGTCAGCAGCAGCAGTATGCACAGCCCCAGCCAGCGCAGGAGGTTCACTCAACAACCCTGTTCGATGCCAAGCCAAGCGTATGCAACTGATCCTGCACGCTGCCCTTCCCGGCCAGATGGCCGGCACCTACCGCCACGAAAACAGTGCCCGGTTGTGCCAGCCGTTCCCTTATCCACTTGGCCCAATTGGCGTTCCTCTGGATAAGTAGGACCTGCGCCAGTTCAGGCGTGGTCTCCAGCGATTCGTTCATCTCGGCCGCGAGCTTTTCCGGCTCCCCCTCACGCCAATGCTTGATCAGGCGGGCGAACTCGCTCTCCATGTCAGGCAGCCCCTCAACCGTGGCGTTCAGGAACTGGACCTGGCTGTCCATCGGTAGTCCGGCGAAATAGCCAAGTTGCTGCTCAATGGTTTCCAGCGCGCCGATACGTTTTCCTGCCGCCTTCGCCGCGGCGGTCAGCGTTTTTTCTGCTCCAAGGTCCGCCTTGTATCCCAGCTTTTCCAAGGGTTGCACCGATAGCGCCATCCCCGCCATCCAGGGATTGAACGCCTCGAACATCTGCCAGGGCAGGCCGTTGGCAGTCATTGCCGCCTGATATCTGCCCTTCATTTCTGCGCTCAGTCGGTCGGATAGCTTGATCCCGTCGTGCGCCAGAGCAGTATGGGCCATGGACGCAGCCATCGCCTGCGGATCATCCGGCTCGACAATCTCCAACACCAGTTCATCCGCTTCGTCGAACGAACGCTTGATGCCCCCTTTGAACCAGTCCGTTCCTGGCTTCAGCACATGAACAGTGCCAAAAAGATAGATCGTCGTATCTTCGTCCTTCACCTGCCATAGCGCAGGCGTCACATAGGCGGCCTTCGTCGCAGCAGTCCGCGCCAAGGCAGGCTGCTCCTGCGTACAGCCGGTCAGCAACAGTAGGCTGGCGGCCAGCAATCGCGAAAGGGGCCATTTCATGTTGGGCATCTATCCATTCCCACAGGGTTTCGGGCTTATCCATGCGGGGCGGGGACCTCCGGGGCAAGTGAGTTATCCGCCTTCCCGCCTCTTTTCCTTGACCCTAAAGCCCTCCTGCGCCAAGGCGCGCGCGATCAAACCGTCATTTTCGCAAGGACCGTCCGTGGCGACAGGCAAAGTGCTCTCCTTTCAGGACTTGATCCTGACCCTGCACGCCTATTGGGGAAAGCAGGGCTGCGTTATCCTGCAACCCTATGACATGGAAGTGGGCGCTGGCACCTTTCACCCGGCGACGACCCTGCGCAGCCTTGGACCGGACGTCTGGAACGCGGCCTATGTCCAGCCAAGCCGCCGCCCGACAGACGGACGCTATGGCGAGAATCCGAACCGACTCCAGCATTATTATCAATATCAGGTGATCATGAAGCCGAGCCCGGCGAACCTTCAGGAACTTTACCTGGGGTCGCTGGCTGAAATCGGCATTGATCCGCTGGTCCACGACATCCGCTTCGTTGAAGACGACTGGGAAAGCCCGACACTGGGCGCATGGGGCCTTGGCTGGGAAGTGTGGTGCGATGGGATGGAAGTCACCCAGTTCACCTATTTCCAGCAGATGGGCGGCTTTGATTGCAAGCCGGTCGCGGGTGAACTGACCTACGGCCTGGAACGCCTCGCCATGTATATTCAGGGCGTCGATAGCGTTTACGATCTTAAATTCAACGACGCGGGCGTCACCTATGGCGACGTCTTCTTGGCAAACGAACAGCAGATGTCGAAATGGAATTTCGAGATCGCCGACACTGAGAAGCTGTTCCGCTGGTTCAAGGATGCCGAAGCCGAATGCAAGGCTTCGTTGGAGGCAGGGGTTCCGCTGGCCGCTTATGATCAGGTTATCAAGGCGAGCCATGTGTTCAACCTGCTTCAGGCACGGGGCGTGATTTCGGTGCAGGAACGCGCCAGTTATATCGGCCGTGTCCGCGACCTTGCCAAGGGCGCTTGCGAGAAGTGGATGGAAGTGAACGGGTGGGCTGCGTGATGACCGACTTCCTCCTGGAACTGCGCTGTGAAGAAATTCCGGCGCGGATGCAATTGAAGGCGTCGGAAGACCTCGCCCGGCTTTTTACTGAGGAATTGGCGAAAGCTGGCCTCAAGCCGGAAAGCACCGACAGCTTCGTCACGCCGCGCCGTCTGGCGCTGGTCGCCCGCAACCTGCCGCTCGAAACCGCCGCTGTCAGCGAGGAGTTCAAGGGTCCTCGCACGTCCGCGCCTGCGCAGGCGCTCGAAGGCTTCCTGCGCAAGACTGGCCTCACTCAGGACCAGCTTGAGGACCGCGACGGCGTCTGGTTTGCCGTGGTCAACAAGCCGGGCCGCGCCACGCGCCAAGTGCTGGCCGAAGCTGTCCCCACCGTCATCCGCGCCTTCCCATGGCCCAAATCCATGCGCTGGGGTGCTGCGTCGCAGACCACGGAGAGCCTGCGCTGGGTCCGGCCGCTGCAAGGCATCGTCGCAATCCTTGGCGAAGACTTGGTCGAAATCGAGATCGAAGGCATCCGGTCGGGCTATGCCACGCTCGGCCATCGATTCCATCATCCGGGCGAGATCACCATCGGCAGTGCCCATGACTATGTCGAAAAGCTGCGCGCCTGCCATGTGATCGTCAGTCATCAGGAGCGCCAAGCGATCATCGAAGCGAAGGCGAAGGAAGCCGCCGCCGCGAGGGGCTATTCCGTGATCGAGGACAAGGGCCTCGTTGCGGAAAATGCTGGGCTCACCGAATGGCCAGTGCCGTTGCTTGGGGATTTTGATCCCGCCTTCCTTGAGGTTCCACCTGAAGTCATTCAGCTAACCCTGCGTATAAACCAGAAATATTTCGTCCTGCGCGACGGGCAGGGCAAACTTGCTCCGGCTTTCATTTGCACCGCCAATATCGAGGCGAAAGATGGCGGTGAGGCGATTATCTCAGGCAACCGCAAGGTCCTCGCGGCACGCCTGTCCGACGCCCGCTTCTTCTGGGAGCAGGATCGCAAGACGCGCCTCGCGGACCATGCGAAGAAATTGGAACGCATTACCTTCCACGAAAAGCTGGGCACCGTGGCCGACAAGGTGGAGCGTGTAGCGAAGCTCGCCCGCTGGCTGATGGAGGAAGGAATCGTCACCCCCTCTCCAACCGTCACCCCAGCGAAGGATGGGGTCTCAAGCGGCAATACGCCAACGCAAGAGATGCCAGCCTACGTCGGCATGACGAAAGAGGAACTGGCCGGCCTAGCGGAACAGGCCGCCCGCCTCGCCAAGGCCGATCTCGTCACCGAAATGGTCGGCGAATTTCCTGAATTGCAGGGTGTCATGGGTGGCTATTATGCCCGCGCCGAAGGTTTGCCCGATGCCGTAGCGGATGCCATCCGCGACCATTACAAGCCGGTCGGGCAGGGAGATGCGGTGCCGACTGCGCCGGTGACGGTTGCCGTTGCGCTTGCGGATAAATTGGACACTCTATTTTCCTTTTGGTTTTTGGGCGAGAAACCCACAGGATCAAAAGATCCGTATGCTTTGCGGAGAGCCGCTCTTTCCATTTTGGCCTTGAACCAGGTTAACCGCGTCAATCTGTCGAACAGGCGGATGCTAGAACTGACGCTGGCCACGTGGATGGGAATACAGAGGCCGACCGAACGCTGCTTCAACGGTGAAAATGACCGGATACTGACGGTAGGCGACCTGCAGGAGAGCGGGAACTGGATTAGAATAAAGACTCGAGTAGAAAATTTCACCTTGGGTGATTTGGAAAACAAATCGATCAAGGAAGAAATTCGATTTGCCATCGAGCCGTTAGCTGTCCAGCGAGAAATCGGATCATTTTTCGCCGACCGCCTCAAGGTCCAGCAAAAGGAAGCAGGCGTCCGCCACGACCTGATTGACGCGGTGTTCGCGCTCGGTGGCGAGGACGATCTCGTGCGCCTGCTCGCTCGCGTTCACGCGCTTCAATCCTTCATTGCCACCGACGACGGCGCGAACCTGCTCGCCGGATATAAACGTGCTGCCAACATCCTGAAGAAGGAAGGCGTGGAAAGCGCCGAGAAGGTCGAGCCTAACTATGCGCCTGAACAGGCCGAAGCTGACCTGATCGCAGCGCTCAATGCCGCTGAGCCGAGGGCTGCGGCAGCCGTGAGCGCGGAGGATTTTGAAGGCGCCATGGCCGCGCTTGCAACATTGCGGGCGCCGATCGACCTGTTTTTCGACAAGGTCACGGTGAACGATACCGATCCCACGAAGCGCGCTACGCGCCTCGCTCTTTTGGCGCGAGTTCGCGATGCCGTTCACGCCGTGGCGGATTTCTCGAAGATTTCAGGCTGATTACGAAAGATGCCGGCGAAATCGGGAAAACGAATGAAGTGAGAGAGCAATTGTCGTAAAAGCGGGTGCGTTTGTCGCCCGCCTGTTGTTTTGAAATTGTTGCAGCGCACAAATATACGGCGATCAGTGCAGGAGAGCCGCGACTATGTTGACAAGGGAAAGAGCCAGCATGAGCACGACCGCGACGCGTTATGTTTATCGTTTCGGAGGCGGTGTAGATGATGGCGGCAAGGGGGACAAAAACCTCCTCGGCGGCAAGGGCGCCAATCTGGATGGAATGGCTGCCATTGGCTTGCCGGTCCCGCCGGGTTTCACGATCACGACCGAAATGTGCACCCGCTATTATCAGGACGGTGGCGTTTATCCTGAAAGCCTGACGGCGGAAGTCGCGAATGGCATCGCCCATATCGAAGGCGTGACCGGCAAGAAGTTCGGAGACGCTGCGGATCCGTTGTTGGTGTCGGTCCGGTCCGGTGCGCGTATTTCGATGCCCGGCATGATGGACACCGTCCTCAACCTTGGCCTCAATGACGAAACCGTTCTTGGTCTGGCCTCTGCCTCGGGTGATGAGCGTTTCGCTTGGGACAGCTATCGTCGCTTCATCCAGATGTATTCCGATGTCGTCCTGGAACTCGATCATGGCGCCTTCGAGGAAGCCCTTGAGATCGCCAAGGAAGACCAGGGCTATACGCTCGACACGGAAATGACAGCTGATGACTGGAAGGTGCTGGTAGGTGAATATAAGGCGCTGGTTTCAAAGCTTTGGAACAAGCCTTTTCCGCAGGATGTGAACGATCAGCTGTGGGGCGCGATCAGTGCGGTGTTCGGCAGCTGGCAGGCTGACCGGGCCAAGGTTTATCGCCGCCTGAACTCGATCCCGCATGATTGGGGCACCGCCGTCAACGTGCAGGCGATGGTGTTCGGGAATATGGGCGATACCTCGGCAACTGGCGTTGCATTTACCCGCGATCCGGCGACCGGCGAGAATGCCTATTATGGCGAATATCTGATCAACGCCCAGGGCGAGGACGTGGTGGCGGGCATCCGCACGCCGCAATATTTGACGCGTCAGGCGCGCGAGCGGGCCGGGGCAAAGCCGCTGTCGATGGAAGAGGCGATGCCGGAAACCTATGCCGAACTGGCGCGGGTGTTCGAGATCCTCGAACAGCATTATCGCGACATGCAGGATATCGAATTCACGGTGCAGCAGGGCAAGCTCTGGATGCTGCAGACCCGTTCGGGCAAACGGACAGCCAAGGCAGCACTCAAGATTGCGGTCGACATGGCGACTGAGGGCGTCATCACGGAGGAAGAAGCCGTTGCCCGCGTTGATCCTGCCGCGCTCGACCAGCTTCTCCACCCAACTCTTGACCCCAAAGCGCACCGCGATGTGCTAACCAAGGGTCTGCCTGCTTCGCCGGGAGCGGCGTCAGGCGCGATCGTGTTTGACGCCGACACTGCTGAGCGCCGCAACGAGCTGGGCGATTCGGTTATCCTCGTCCGGGTCGAAACTTCTCCGGAAGATATTCATGGTATGCATGCGGCCAAGGGCATCCTGACCGCGCGTGGCGGCATGACGTCACATGCGGCCGTGGTGGCGCGCGGTATGGGCCGGCCCTGCGTATCTGGCGCAGGCAGCCTGTCCATCGACAATGCTGCAAAAACGCTGCGGATTGAAGGGCGCACGCTCAAGGAAGGCGATATCCTTACGATCGACGGTTCGACCGGCGAGGTGATGGCGGGTGAAGTGCCGACTGTGCAGCCTGAACTTGCGGGCGACTTCGGCGTGCTGATGGGGTGGGCGGACAAGGTGCGTCGTCTCAAAGTCCGCGCCAATGCCGAAACACCGCTGGATTGTCAGACCGCTCGCGATTTTGGCGCGGAAGGCGTGGGCCTGTGCCGCACCGAACATATGTTCTTCGATGCGGCGCGTATAACCGCCGTGCGTGAGATGATCCTGGCTGACAGCGAGAAGGGCCGTCGCGTAGCGCTCGACAAACTGCTGCCCGAACAGCGCGACGATTTCGCGCAAATCTTCATGGTGATGGCGGGCCTGCCGGTCACTATCCGCCTGCTCGATCCGCCGCTGCACGAATTCCTTCCCCATGGCGAAGCTGAGTTCGAGGAGGTCGCCAAGGCTGCTGGAGTTGGTGTCGAAGCCCTCAAGCGGCGGGCTGCCGAGTTGCATGAATTCAATCCGATGCTCGGTCATCGTGGTTGCCGTCTCGGCGTCACCTACCCCGAAATCTACGAGATGCAGGCGCGCGCCATTTTTGAAGCTGCCCTGATCGTTAAGCAGCGCAGCGGTGAAGCGCCTATCCCCGAAATCATGATCCCGCTGGTCGCGACGAAAAAGGAACTTGAGTTGATGAAGGCGATCGTCGATCGCGTCGCCAGCGAGGTTTTCGCGGAACAGGGCGCTTCGGTTGAATATCTGGTGGGCACCATGATCGAGCTGCCGCGGGCTGCGCTTAAGGCTGGCGAGATCGCTCAGGTGGGTGAATTCTTCTCCTTCGGCACGAATGACCTGACGCAAACGACGATCGGGATCAGTCGCGATGACGCCGGCCGCTTCCTGACACAATATGTCGATAAGGGCATCTTCGCCCGCGATCCATTCGTCAGCATCGATGTGGAGGGTGTGGGCGAACTCATTGAGTTAGCTGCCGAGCGTGGTCGTGCGAGCCGTCCTGGCATCAAGCTTGGCATTTGCGGTGAGCATGGAGGCGATCCGGCGTCCATCGCCTTCTGCGAGCGGACAGGTCTCGATTATGTGTCGGCTTCACCCTATCGCGTTCCTATCGCCCGTTTAGCTGCCGCGCAGGCAGCACTGGCAAGCAAGTAACCTTTCGGCCCGCCTGTCCCTCGAAAGAAGGGCAGGCGGGCAACTTGCTACCAATCACCTCTCTATATAGCGTCGTTCATGCTCGCGAACCTTCCCGGTCTCGAGCAATTTCGCCTGTGTCATCCACTCTTCGTGCTCGATCGTCCCAGGCGCTCGTCCAAGTCGGCCCTCTAGTGTGGCCTGCTGCTCATCGCTCATGCTGCTCATTTGCGCATAGTTGTGATAGCCCGCTTCATTCAGGATGGCGGCCTCTTGGGCTGAGATCGAACAAATCCGCGTGAGATCGTCGTGCCCTTCTCCATGCGCCCGTACGGGGGAGGCCCTACTGCTGGCTGGGGCATTGATGCGCGCGTCGCGCTCCTTGATCGTCCGGCGGTGCGCTAACTGCTCATCGCGCCATAATCTTTTGTACTTGCCCCGTCCACTGGCCATCAATCCTAGCAGGAGACCTGCAACCAAGGCGATGAGGATCAGCGCGATATAGTTAAGAGTGAACGTCATTCATCGCCTCCTTGCCCCTATGCGGGAACGAGTAGACCGATGCAAAGGTTGCCGTTTCCGGTGGGCTCACCCCGGCTCGGAAAAAAAGGTAAAAAAGGGGCTTGCCCAATCAACCGCCCCCCTCTATCTGCCGCTCCACAACGCGCCCGTAGCTCAGCTGGATAGAGCATCAGACTACGAATCTGAGGGTCGGACGTTCGAATCGTTCCGGGCGCACCATTTTTCTTTCTTGGGAAAATGAGTAGCTTATAAGGCGATCCTGGAGGATCGTACTGTATGCTTCGATGTCCCGCAGATCGGTCCAATTGTCCCGCAGTTGTTGGCATCTGATTGAAGTTCAAATCGGCAATCTGTCCAGAGTGGCTTAGCCATAGCCCCGCGCTCGCGTGGACATCCCGATGACATAGTCTTTTACCTCCCGCTCTTCTAAGGGAAGTCCGCCCCTCTTACTTCGATCCTCCAAAATTCGCATGGAGTAGGCACCGGGATGCAGAGACTGCCAAATCGGTGATGTTTAGTGGCTGGTAGCGATAGCTAATATTGCGTCTATATCTGCATGCTGCTCCAATTGCACCGCGATCTCATCGAGTGCACGATCGACGGAGAGATTATAATCCTGTCCCGTGGACCGGCCTCCGATTGTTGCGATCAAGGCCGCGCGCAGCTTGGCGCTGGCGAATAGTCCGTGGACATAGGTTCCCGAAATCCGTCCGTCCGCGCTGATTGCTCCATCCATGCGGCCATCCGTCAGTTCCGAAAACGGGCGGGCACAATCCGCGCCTGTGGTAATCCCCACATGCATTTCATATCCGCCAACGGCTTGCCCATGAGCCGAACCACTCACCCTCACCAAGGATTTGGCCGGGGTTAGCCGAGTCTCCACATCCAGGAGTCCGAGACCCTTGATGGTTTCCGGCGTCCCCTCAATTCCCTCCGGGTCAGCGATGCTGCGCCCAAGCATCTGATAGCCCCCGCATATACCGAAAACAGGCTTTCCGCGGCGATGGTGAGCCAGAATGTCAATGTCCCATCCCTCCCGCTTTAGGACGCGCAGATCCGCTATGGTAGCCTTTGATCCAGGTAATATGATCAGGCTGGCCTCGGCAGGAATCGGGCGACCGGGCGGCACCATGACGAGGTCTATCGCAGGCTCCAGCTTGAACGGGTCTAGATCGTCGAAATTGGAAATGCGCGGCAAAATCGGGCAGGCGATTATCAGGCGTCCGCCGCTTTCGTTGGGCCGGTGTTCCAGCACCACGGCGTCTTCACTCGGCAATCGGGCCGTTGCGTCCAGCCAGGGGATCACGCCTAGACCGCGCCATCCCGACAGATGTTCGATCTGGCGGTAGCCATCTTCAAACAAGGCCGGATCGCCGCGGAACTTGTTGATCAAAAATCCATGGATCATGGCTGCGTCAGCCGCATCGACGACAGCCTTGGTGCCCGCGATCGCGGCAATGACGCCGCCCCGGTCGATGTCCCCAACCAGTATCACTGGTACATCAGCAGCCCGTGCGAAGCCCATGTTCGCGATGTCACCAGCCCGCAGATTGATTTCAGCCGGCGATCCTGCGCCTTCGACGACAACGATGTCGCATTGCTGTCGCAAGCGCTCGTAGCTTTCAATAACTGCGTCGAGCAACTGCCTGCGCGCCGTGCGGAAGTTGCCTGCGTGCAGCGAACCGCGGACCTGCCCATGCACGACGAGCTGCGAAGTCCGGTCAGCCTGCGGTTTCAACAACACCGGGTTCATATCGCTATGCGGTTCGGCGCCTGCCGCCAGCGCCTGCAGCGCCTGTGCGCGACCGATCTCGCCACCGTCGATGGTGACGGCTGCATTGTTCGACATATTTTGCGGCTTGAAGGGACGCACACGATATCCGCGATGGACCAGTGCGCGACACAGGCCTGCGACCAGCACCGATTTTCCGACGTCGGACCCTGTTCCCTGAAGCATGATCGCAGCCATTGCGCGGCTCCTGCATGGCCTTTTGGCGCAGGTCAACCTGCTGCTCTGCTGCGAACGAAGGTTCAGCCGGTCAGATGGCGTTGCAGATCGACCGCGTCCAGTATCTTGCCGCCTGCCATGAATACGGCTCCGGTGCAGGCAAGCGCCAAAATTTGTCCGCCAGTTCCGGGATATTGCTGCATATAGACGATGCCACGCTCAGTAGCGCCGAGGGCAAGCGCATAGATGACCAGAAACGCCTCGAATTTCGTCTTGATCGTGAAAAGGCGCTTGATCCGTTCCATTGGTCCCACTCGAGCAGAGATTTGCTCTATGGAATTAAGTCGCCCGAAAGCTGCAAATGGTCAACAAGGGTTAACCATGATTGTTCGACCTGGGCAATCAGGCGGGTATCTGCCAGTTCATCAGGCGTGATCTCTACGGGCCAATAGCGGCTTACAATGTCGGATATGTCATCAAGCTTCGCTTCATTCACCAGAAACCGAGGGTCTATGTTCGCGGGGTCTGCCACGACCCGCAATCGCAGACACGCGGGCCCCCCGCCATTCGCCATCGATTGCCGTATATCGACCGAAACGAGTTGCCGGATTGGACCATTGCTGGAAGTCATTCGTTTCAGCCAGTCCCATACGCTAGCTACACTTCTTGCTTCCGTTGGCAGGATGAGCGCCATGCCACCCTCCGCCAGGGTCACCAGTTGCGCGTTGAAAAGATAGCTTCGGATGGCGTCGGCCAAACTCACGGCACTGTCCGGCACTTCAATAATCTGTATCGAAGGCAGTAAGGCTTGCAGGTTTGTGTAGAGGCGCTCCTTATCTGCAAAAGCCTTTTCATGCGCGAAAAGCACATTTTCATTGGCGACCGCGACGACATCATTGTGAAAAGCACCAGCGGCGATCGCTTCTTCCGACTGCATGGCGAATAGCGTTCGGGTGGGGTCCAGGCAGTGTAACCGCGCCACCGCCTTGCTCGCCTCGAGATGTTGCCGCGCGGGATAAGGCCCTCCAGCCTCGCCATAGACGAATATCTCGACGCCGCGACACGCATGATTTTCACTTAATCGCATATGGTTGGCGGCGCCTTCGTCGCCGAACGGCGCGGGAACGGGCGGATGGACGACGAAAGCGTCTCGATCGGAAAAGGCAATCTTCAGCTGCGCAAGCGTCTGCGGCCATTCGTGGCTGCGATGGGGCATGGTGACGAGGTTGGCTACTGTCAGATGGGTGCGACCATCTGCGGTGTCTGCGGCAGGCGAGACCGTCGCGGCATTGGCAGCCCACATGGAGGATGCGGACATGGCAGCCGCTCGGATAGCAGGTTCTGCGTCGCTGATATTGGTCCCCAGAGCGTTCAGCCAGCGGCCATCGGGACGCCATTGAGGAAGGAAGATGCCCTGAGCAATGTCGAGTCGCAGGTTTGTACGCATTTTCTCGATACCCTGCAGGGCGGCGGCGCGCGGATGGGATACGGTTCCTGCATTTCGAGCCGAGGCCAAGTTGCCAAGGCTCAGCCCGGCGTAATTGTGACTGGGACCGATCAGCCCATCGAAATTAATCTCGCGAACGGTCATGCCCGCGCCACGATCGTGACTTGCTGGCCGGGTTCCACCTGAAGGCGTTGGGCACTTGCCCTGTCAAGCGATAGGGATTCGCCCTCCTGCGGTCGGACAAAGCCATAAGTGCAGCGATAATTTGCAAGATGCCCCGTCGCGACAAGCTGCTTATCTCCACCGCTGTCATGGATCGCCGCCAATGTGACGTCCTGGGCATGCGCCACGGTCTGGAGCGAGTTGATCTGGCCGATCATGGTTGGGCCGCCATCAAAAATGTCGATGTAGCCGGGATTGGTGAATCCCTCGGTCTCCAGCATCCGCATCGCGGCCCGGCCGTTAGGATGGGGCAGTCCGATAACCGCCCGGGCACTGTCGTTCAACATGGCCGTATAAATCGGTGTCTTGGGCATCAGGTCGGCGATGAACTGATTGCCATGAACGGCATTGAAATCGTCGGCCTCCTGAAAACTCATTCCAAAGAACCGCCCTGCAAGCCCATCCCAAAAGGGGGAGCCTCCTGCTTCGTCGATCACGCCGCGCAATTCGGCGATCACCTGGTCCCCGAATCGCGCGCGATGGTTGCGAATGTAGAGATAGCGGCTGCGGGCGAGCAGCAGGCCCAGCCCCTCGGCGCGTTCCCGCGGGTGCAGGAAGAGGCCGCCGACTTCGACAGAGCCTTCCAGATCCGTAACGAGCGAGAGCATTTCCGCTCGAAAGGTGCGCGATAGTTCCCGGCAATGCTGGGTCAATACGCCTAGCCGGTAGGAATAAAAGGGCCAGTTCTGCCCCACTTTACTAAATATCTGGCAGGTTCCGCGGACCTGGCCTGTTTCGCAATTTTCCAGCACCAGGAGGATCAATTCGTCCTCAATGCCCCCTGATTGCCGCGAAAGGGCCAGTTCAGTCCTTTCCAGCTTCTGCTCCAACGCCTGCCGATCCGCGGGAAGATTGGTGAAGCCTCCTCCTGTCAATTTCGCCAGCTCATACAGGCTTTGCAGATCATCCGAGCGTGCTGTGCGCATCACGAAACTCAAGCCTGGTCTCCCTTACAATCGGCCCTGAGCGATACGCAGCATCGTGAGCGCAGAAAGCTGGGCCCGTTCTGCGAGGCTCTCGACAATCAGGTACTCGCCGCCACTGTGAATGGCGCCGCCGCGTACGCCCATCGTGTCCACTACGGGCACGCCACACGCCGCGATGTTATTTCCATCGCATACGCCTCCAGTATCGCGCCATTCGATCGGCAGGCCCAAGTCCGCGCCACATTGCTTGACGAGGTTGAAAAGAGGCATTGCCTTGGTATCCATGGGTTTGGGTGGGCGGCCAAAGCCGCCATGCACCGTCACCTTGACATCATGAAGCCGTGACACATCTGCGACCGATCGCGTGATGAGTTGATGTGCCAACTCCTCGGCGCCTGTCGTTTGAGGCCGGAAGTTGACGCGTAGTATGGCCTTGTCGGGCACGACGTTATTGGGACCGCCACCGTCTATCCGCGCTGGATTGCAGGCCAGTGCTGGACCGCCGCCAGCCTTTAATCGCAGCGCGATATCTGCCGCAGCCAACAGGGCATTCCGGCCTTCATCAGGATTGCGTCCAGCATGAGCGCTACGCCCCGTCACGACGATGGAGAAATTGCCGCTACCCGCCCGTGCGCCAGCTAATGTGCCATCCGGAAGCGCCGGCTCGTAGGTAAGCGCCGCGATCTTGCCGCGCGCAGCTTCGCGAAGTAGCCCGGCTGAGGAGGCGCTGCCCAATTCTTCGTCACTGTTGATAACTACATCATAGCCGACAGGCGCGAAAATTGCGGACGTTTCAACGGCCTGCAACGCAGCCAGCATGACGGCAAGGCCCCCTTTCATGTCGGCAACACCGGGGCCATTCAATGTGCCGTCGTCGGCCCACCGAACCGTCTGAAAGGCATGATCGGATGGGAAAACAGTATCCATATGGCCGGTGAGAAGCAGCCGGACAGGAGCATCACGTCGTACCGACAGCAACAGGTGCTTCCCATGCGGTAGAAGCTCTGGCTGCCCCTCTGAGTTGACGGTGACAACTTCTTCAGGATCTATCAGTCGCACATCCCCTGGAAGCACCGAGAAAGCGTCGGCTAGCATGGCCGCCACGGTCGCCAATCCCGCCAGATTACGAGATCCGCTGTTGACCGCAGCCCATCTCCGCACCTGATCCAGCATCGGGGCGGCCGCGGCGCATTCCATTAGCGCAAGGTCTGACGACGAAAGGCCGTTCATCCTTTGTAGCTTACCAGAGGGAACGCGCGCGCTCCACCCCAGCGAGCCGTATTCAGATCAGCGCTTTGAATTCCTGAAGTATGTCGCGGTACAGCTTCCGCTTGAATGGCACGATGACATCAGGCAGCGCTTCCGGGCTTATCCATTTCCACTCGGAAAATTCCGGTTCATCCGTAGCGATATCGATATCCTCGTCGCTTCCAAGGAAACGGGCGAGGAACCAGACTTGGCGCTGTCCGCGAAATCTTCCGCCCCACAGCTTCCCGATCAGTTCAGGCGGCAGGTCGTAGAAGTGCTCATCCCGCGCCTTTGCGATGATTTCGACATGATGATGGCCGATGCCAGTCTCTTCGCCCAATTCGCGTAAGGCCGCAACCTTCTCTTCCTCGCCGTCGTCGATACCGCCCTGCGGCATTTGCCAGGCCTCGACCTGACTGTCGATGCGTTGGCCGACGAAGACCTTGCCATCCATATTGACGAGCATCACACCGACGCACGGCCGATACCCAAATTCCGAATCATTTGGCACTGACGCCATGACGTCCCCTGATCATTGTTCCCGCCGGAGCCCTTCGGACTGGCGAATTTGTGCGCTGCAATGATAATTGGGGAAAGGTGCTGCGTCCATCTGCGAAAAGGCAGGCCGCTATATTGGGACGGGTTTTTGCGTTGAATGGGGAGAGGAGATTGGAACAATCGCCAACCGGTGGCAAGGCTGACATATGGCCGATCCCATAATTCTCTGGTTCCGTCAGGACCTTCGCTTGTCCGACCAGGCCGCCCTCGCGGCGGCGTTAGGTGAAGGGCCGGTGATTCCAGTCTATATTCTGGACGACGCCGCCCCGCGCCAGTGGAAGATGGGCGCCGCGCAGCGCTGGTGGCTGCACTATAGTTTGAAATCACTGGATAAAAATCTTCGTGAAAAGGGATCCCGCCTTATCCTGCGACGCGGCGATTGCGCGGAGGAGTTGCAGCAACTGGCCCGCGAGACCGGCAGTCAGCGGGTACATGCGCTCGCTCACTACGAACCTTGGTGGCGCAATGTCGAGAAGGCCGTGTGCCGGGCGATTGACCTCCAGCTTCACGATGGGGGGTTTCTTTTGCCGCCTGGCTGCGTCCGTACGTCGGGCGGCGACCCGTATCAAATATACACGCCATTCTTGCGGGCGACGATGCTTCACATGCCACCGCCCAAGCCATCGCCGGCGCCATCGCGGATCGATTCGCCTTCTCGATGGCCTGACAGCGATTCGTTGGACGAATGGAATCTGCTTCCCTCCCGTCCCGACTGGGCTGAAGCGTTCGCCAGCGATTGGACGCCAGGCGAGGCGGGGGCTCGCGACCGCGTATCATCATTCCTGGACGAGGCAGGGGATTATGATGCGGCGCGTAATCTGCCGTCCGTAGAGGGTACGTCGCGACTATCGCCTCATCTGCATTTCGGCGAAGTTTCGCCAGCCTATGTGTGGCATCGGATTAGCGGGGCACCGGGCAATCCGACAACCTTTCTCAAGGAATTGATCTGGCGAGACTATGCACATACCCAGATATGGGCGTTGCCCACTTATGGGTCAAAAAATGCGCGATCCGGTTTCGACCAGATGCCGTGGCGCGATTTACGCGAGGCGAAAGGGGATTTCATTGCGTGGAAGAAGGGGCGTACCGGCTATCCGATCGTTGATGCCGGGATGCGACAGCTTTGGGCGACCGGTTGGATGCATAACCGCGTGCGCATGATCGTGGCGAGTTTCCTCATCAAGCATCTGCTGATCGATTGGCGTCATGGCGCGCAATGGTTTTGGGATACGCTGGTCGATGCGGACTATGCCAATAACAGTGTAAACTGGCAGTGGGTGGCGGGAAGTGGCGTCGATGCGAATATGTTCTCGCGCATCATGGCCCCGCTTACACAGTCTCCAAAATTCGAGGCCGCTGACTATATAAGACAATGGGTGCCCGAACTGGCGCATCTTGACGATAAGGTGATCCACGACCCGGACTCGTATGACGCGCGGCCTTCCGCCTATCCACCAAAGCGCATTGGCCATCGTAAAGCGCGCGAGCGGGCATTGGCCGCATACCAGCAAAGCAGGGGGTGATGGCGGAATGAACGATCGAGGTCAGAGGTGAGCGCATGAATGCTATCGATTCCCGACGTCCTCGGGCATCCACCGTGCGGCGACCGGCAGTTGCCCGCTCCGCCGGTTGGACTTCCCGGCTGATCGGCCCGCAGTTTCACCGCCTGCTGGATCTAATAGACGCGGGCCTTGATAAGGGAATCCTTGAGGCTGTTCTGCCCGATGGCACGGTTCGGATATTGGGTGGGCGCGCCGCTGGTCCAGCCTGCGAGGTTCAGTTGGTGCGTTGGCGCGCTTTGCTGCGCTTGGTCGCCGGTGGGTCGGCTGGATGGTATCGAGCTTGGGCGGCAGGGGAGTGGACTAGTCCAGACCCGGTTCCGCTGTTCGCGCTCTTCACAGCGAACGCGGTCACATTGGGCAATGTTGCGAGGCCGAACGGACCGGAGCGGTGGCTGGGCCGGCTTTTCCATTGGGCGCGCCGAAACGACCGTAAGGGATCGCGCCGCAACATCGCCTATCATTATGATCTGGGGAATGACTTCTACAGCCTGTGGCTTGATCAGAACATGCATTATTCCAGCGCGCTGTTCTGCGACCCGTCTGATGGCAAGGAAAGTCTGGAGAGCGCCCAGCAACGAAAGGTCGATGCGATATTAGACCGGTTGGAGCTTAAGGACGGCAGTTGCTTGCTGGAAATCGGCTGTGGTTGGGGCGGGCTGGCCGAACAGGCGATGCAGCGATGTCATATCAGCTATGACGGTCTGACGCTTTCCGCAGAACAGGCATCCTATGCGCGCGAGCGGCTTGGGGCCGGTGCGAATATCTTGCTGACTGACTATCGCGATGCGCAAGGTCAATATGACGCTATTGTAAGCGTCGAGATGGTTGAGGCCGTGGGTCTGAAATATTGGCCTGCGTATCTCGCTGCGATCGAAAGGCTGCTGAAGCCGGGTGGTCGGGCCGCTATACAATATATCCTAATAGACGATGCGATATTCGAGAAATATGCTCGCGGGACTGATTTTATCCAGACCTATATTTTCCCGGGAGGTATGTTGATTTCCGAGAGCCGCTTTCGCGCGTTGGCGCACGCACAGGGGCTGGAATGGCATGATGTCCGTTATTTCGGCCTGCACTATGCGGAAACACTGCGGCGATGGCGGGCGCAGTTTGACCAGATCGTCGATCGCGGGTTATTGCCCTCAAGTTTCGATCAGCATTTCGTGGCGCTCTGGCGCTATTACCTCATGTATTGTGAGGGAGGCTTTTCGGGCGGCGCGATCAACGTCGCGCAAGTGACGCTGGTCAAGCCGCCGAGATAGGAATTAGTCTACCCTATGGTGGTAGCCATCGGGCCGGTCGGACAGGATGAGATCGACCATAGCCTTCCCAACAACTTTGGGATCCTTGAGCGTCGCGGGATCTTCGCCGGGGAAAGCGCGCGCGCGCATTGCCGTGCGGGTCGCGCCGGGATCCACTATATGTGTGCGGATTGAGGAGATGTTTTTCACTTCTTCCCCATAAGCGCTGATAAGCGTTTCCAAAGCAGCCTTGGATGCGCCGTAAGCGCCCCAATATGCCCGAGGGGCGGTGGCGACCGACGACGTTACGGCTATGACGCGAGCGCTTGCGCTGGCGCGCAGCATTGAATCGAATGCGGCGATCAGCGCCTGGGGCGCAGCGATATTCAGTGTCAGCAGTCTGGCAAATTCCTTGGCATCGATTGCGGGCACCGACGCCAGGCTGCCGAGCGTCGCCGCGTTCAGAACAAGGACGTCCAATGCCTGCCAGCGGCCCGAAACCGCCTGCGCCAGCCGCCCGATGCTTTCGCCATCGATAAGGTCGAGCGGAGCGATGGTGGCGGTCCCGCCTGCACTGTGGACCCGTTCTTCGACTTCCTCCAGACCGCCCACGGTCCTGGCCGTCAGGATGACATGTGCGCCCGCAGCGCCCAGGGCTTCGGCAGTAGCGGCGCCGATACCTCGACTGGCGCCGGTTACCAGGGCGAGTTTACCGGAGAGGGGAAGGTTGGACATAACGGATCCTGTTTGCCCTTCCAAAACAAGAGGGCTCGTTCGGTGGAAGGGATGGCGGCTGCTCAGGACGAGCGGCCAGCCCTGATCAATCTGGAATTAGACGACGCGTTCAGCCAGTAGTTCAAGCTGGTTTTGCACGACGACGTCATCCTGGTCGGTGAGCGTCGTGGGATAGTCACCGGTAAAGCAGGCGTCACAATATTGCGGCCGGATGTCGGCGCGCTTTGCTTCTCCAAGCGCCTTGTAGAGGCCGTCAATTGAGATGAAGGACAGGCTGTCAGCGTGAATGAAATCCTGCATCCCGCCAACATCGAGGCGATGTGCTAGCAACTTGGTGCGTTCCGGGGTGTCCACGCCGTAGAAGCAACTGTGCTTGGTAGGCGGGCTTGCGATCCGCATGTGCACTTCCTTGGCTCCGGCCTCGCGCATCATTTGGACGATCTTGAGACTGGTCGTTCCGCGCACAATCGAATCGTCGATCAGGACGACACGCTGCCCATCAATAAGCGCACGGTTGGCATTGTGCTTGAGCTTCACGCCGAGATGGCGAACCTTGTCACCGGGCTGGATAAAGGTGCGGCCGATATAGTGCGACCGGATGATCCCTAGCTCAAAGGGAATACCCGATTGTTGAGCATAACCGATCGCGGCGGGCACGCCGCTGTCCGGTACGGGAATGACCAGATCCGCATCGACCGGATTTTCGACAGCCAACTGGGCGCCGATTGCCTTGCGGACGGAATATACGCTGGAGCCATCCACGATCGAATCAGGGCGACTGAAATAGACATGTTCGAAAATGCATGGACGTGGATGAACTTCGCCAAAGGGCCGATGGCTGCGAATCTGACCATCATGCGTCACAATGACCAATTCACCGGGTTCTATCGAACGCACATGTTCTGCGCCCACCACATCGAAAGCCACCGTTTCGGAGGCAAACATCGTGGATTCTCCCAACTGGCCCATGACCAAGGGACGGATGCCTAGTGGGTCGCGGCATGCGATCATGCCCTCTGGCGTTGTTACGATCAGCGAATAGGCGCCCTCGATCTGCTTCAGGGCATCGATGAATTTGTCGAGTAGTGTCCGATATGTGGATGTCGCCACCAGATGAATGATGACTTCGGTGTCTGACGTGGACTGGAAGATGGAACCGCGCCGTATAAGCTCGCGGCGGAGCTTCATCGCGTTTGAGATATTGCCATTGTGCGCGATCGCAAAACCGCCCGAGTTAAGTTCGGCATAAAGCGGCTGCACGTTGCGAAGGGATGTTTCACCGGTCGTTGAATAGCGGACATGGCCGCATGCAGAGTTGCCGGGAAGCCCGCGAATCACTTCGTCGCGGTCGAAATTTCCAGCGACGTGACCCATTGCGCGATGAGTGTGGAAATCATGGCCGTCCCAACTGGTGATGCCTGCCGCTTCCTGACCGCGGTGTTGGAGCGCATGAAGGCCAAGAGCAACGATCGCCGAAGCGGTCTCGGCCTGAATGACCCCGAAAATGCCGCATTCTTCACGCAGCTTGTCGTCGTCGAACGGATTTGTTGTAAACATGGGTGCGAGCGGGTCCATAGCCGATGCTGTACGCCTCAGAGGGCTGCTTTGCGCGCATATAGTGTTTCGAATATGATTTGTCGCCTGCCTGTAACAAAAAAGCCGGCTCAGCCGTTCGTTCAACAGGATTTTTCCTGTGATCGAGCGCGAAAAGCGGTGCTGGCTTTGCGGACGGGGCGCAGCTAAAGAGCCTTCCCAAATGCATCGCTTCGCCAATCCCACCCGATTTTTGAAGATCGCGCGGCCGCTCACCGTCTGGCTTTTCTGGCCGGGCCTTGCTCTGCTTCTGGTTGGGGCGGGTTGTGGCCTGTTCGTCACGCCGGCCGATTATCTGCAGGGAGAGACCGTTCGGATTCTCTACATTCATGTGCCAGCGGCATGGCTGGGCATGGGAGGCTGGATGGGCATCGCAATCGCAGCGCTCATGCAACTGGTCTGGCGACACCCGCTCGCCGCCGTTGCCGGGCGCGCAATCGCAATACCGGGAGCGCTGTTTACGGCCATTTGCCTTGTTACTGGATCGATATGGGGCCGACCCACCTGGGGAACATGGTGGGAATGGGATGGCCGGATGACATCGATGCTGGTGCTCTTTTTCCTCTATCTGGGTTATGTAGCGCTCGGCAATGCAAGTTCGAGCCAAGATCGAGGCGGGGTCAGCCCGGTCACAGCTATTTTCGGGCTTGTCGGCGCGGTCAACATACCGATCATCAATCGTTCGGTGGTATGGTGGAACAGCCTGCATCAGGGCCCCAGCATCACTTTGCGAGGATCCAGCATAGACGGGTCCCTGCTTTGGCCCCTCGGCTTGACGTTGACGGGATTTTCCTTGCTGTTCGCGGCTATCGTCCTGATGCGGATGCGAACGATCCTGGCGCGCAACAAGGTTGAAGCGCGCATGCAGCGGCTCGCGCGGGGATAACAGCATGAACCAATGGGCCTTTGTCGTCGGTGCTTATGCGCTGACCTTTTTGGGAACGGCGGCGCTGTGCTTTGGCTGCTGGCGCTCCATGCGACGCGCGGAGACGGCTGCGCAGAAATTGTCGGACAAGTCATGAAGGCGAAGCACCAACGACTGATACTGGCACTGGTAGCCGTTCTTGCCCTGGTCGGCGCAGGGTTACTGGCAGCATCCGCGTTGCGCGACGAAGCCGCCTATTTCTACGCACCCGCAGACGTTCGAGCCAAAGGGTTCGAGGCCGGCAAGGCTATTCGCCTGGGGGGCATGGTCGTCAAGGGAAGCCTGACGCGCGCGGCTGATGGCGTCACGATTCATTTTGAAGTGACTGACGGAAAAGCGACCGTCCCGGCGGTTTTCAAAGGCATTGCGCCGGACCTGTTCAAGGAAGGATCGGGCGTGGTGGCGGAGGGGGCGTTCGATTCCATGGGTACGTTCGTCGCGACGAATCTGCTAGCCAAGCATGATGAGCGCTACATGCCCCGCGAACTGGAAGGCTTGCGCTATGACGAAGAGACGCGCGAGATGAAGGCTGAGCGGTGAAATGAAGCAATCGGCTGAAACGCGGTCTAATCAGGAGAATAAGGCATGATCGCGGAGGCAGGGCTTGCCGCGCTTTGGCTTGCTGCCGCGCTGGCGCTGCTTCAATTGATATTGGTGGGAATCGGGCTCGCGGGGCAGAGGTCCGAACTATTGGGCGCTGTACGCCCGGTTGCCGTTGCGCAGGGTTTACTGGTCGTAACCGCGTTCATATCGCTGATCACACTCTTCATCCGGTCGGATATGTCGGTGCTACTGGTTGCCACCAACAGCCACTCCATGAAACCCTGGCTTTACAAATTTGCCGGAACCTGGGGCAATCACGAAGGCTCGATGCTGCTGTGGGTCGCGGTAATGGGTGCCGCGGGCGCAGCGGTCGCCTTGTTCGAACGAGCGCTGCGGCGTGACACGCATATGGCGACGCTAGGTGGGCAGGCGGCGATTAGCCTCGGTTTCTATGCCTTTTTGTTGTTCGCTTCCAATCCATTCACCCGTGTCGATCCTCCGGCAGCGGACGGGCAGGGGCTCAATCCGCTGCTGCAGGACCCCGGTCTCGCTTTCCACCCGCCTACGCTTTATCTGGGCTATGTAGGCCTCTCGGTTGCCTTCTCGTTCGCCGTGGGCGCGCTGCTGACGCGGCAAGTCGATGCTGCTTTCGCCGGTGCGATGCGCCCTTGGGTTCTGGCGGCATGGATATTCCTGACCCTCGGGATCACTGCGGGAAGTTATTGGGCTTATTATGAGCTGGGCTGGGGCGGCTGGTGGTTCTGGGATCCAGTGGAAAACGCTTCGCTGATGCCGTGGCTCGCTGCAACTGCGCTGCTGCATAGCGTGACAGTGCTCGCCACTCGTGACGCGCTGAGGGCCTGGACGGTCATGCTGGCCGTCATCGCCTTTTCCATGTCGATGGTCGGTACTTTCCTCGTCCGTTCCGGTATATTGACCAGCGTTCACGCGTTTGCCGTGGATCCTGAGCGCGGCACCTTCATCCTTGTGCTGCTAGGGCTCTACATCGGCGGCGCGTTTGCACTGTTCGGCTGGCGGGTGGGCGCGGTTCGTGAGGGCGCGCCGTTTGAGCTTGTCAGCCGCGAAACTATGCTGGTGGTCAATAACCTTCTGTTGTCGGTTATCCTTGGGCTGGTGCTGATCGGCACGCTCTATCCTCTGATGACAGAGGCGTTCGGCCATAAGGTTTCGGTGGGTGCGCCGTACTTCGACAGGATCGCCGGGCCGATCGCCCTTATACTGATGATAGTCATGGCGGTGGGGCCGCTCACCCGCTGGCGCCGGGACCGGTTGGTGGATGTATCTCCTCGTCTGGCTATTCCGGCGGTCATCGCTTTGGTCGTGGCCGCAACTCTCGCGACGATCGCCTGGGGCCGGATAGGCGTTCTTCCCTTCTTTGGGCTGACCATTGCCTTAGCGGTTGGCGCTGCCAGTGTCGCACCGCTGTGGAAGCGCAATCTGCGACGTACTCCGCTTTTTACCTGGGGAATGGTTATTGCCCATCTGGGATGCGCCGTCAGCTTGGCGGGCATGGCATGCGATTCGGCCTTCACCGTTGAAAAACTTGCGGCGGTGCGGCCGGGAGACATTGTCGAAGCGGCGGATTGGAAGCTGCGTCTGATACAGATTGCGCCAGTAGCAGGAGATAATTGGACGGCGCTGCAGGCCGACATGGAGGTAAGTCGTGGCGGAGGTTCCCCTGTGAGCCTGCATCCGCAGTCGCGTTTCTTCGCGTCCCCGCCAACCACCACGACCGAAGCGGCCCTGCTTACGCGCTGGAATGGCCAGCTCTATGTTGTGCTGGGCCAGGAAGGGAACGACGGGCGCTGGCAACTACGAGTTTGGTGGAAGCCATTTGTCACCTTGATTTGGTTTGGCGGCGCTTTGATTGCGCTCGGCGGATTGCTGGCGTTGTTGGGTCGTGAGCGGAGAGGGTGGCTTCTCAAATGGCGGGCAAGGGCACTCGCCGCATGAAGAAGTTGCTGATCTGGCTACCTTTGGGGCTTTTCGCTGGATTTTTCGCATTGTTCGCCAGCGGACTTCTCAAACCCGACGATCGTGTCATCACATCAAAGCTGGTCGGCAAGGCATTGCCTTCCTTCACTCTTCCTACGGCGGCAAGCGATCGGCCTCCCTTGGCGAGTCAGGAGCTGGCGACAGGCAAACCTCGGCTGCTCAATATCTTCGCCAGTTGGTGTGTGCCTTGTGCTGCTGAGGCGCCGCAGCTCATGGCGTTGAAGGACGCCGGTGTGGAAATCGATGCCATCGCGATCCGCGATGCGAGGGTAGATGTCGATCGCTTTCTCCAGCGTTATGGGAATCCCTATTCTCGCATTGGACTGGACGCCCGCAGCAGCGTTCAGATCGCGATCGGTTCGTCAGGTGTCCCGGAAACATTCGTTATCGATGGGCAGGGGCGGATCGCCTATCAGCATATCGGCGACATACGTGCGGATGACGTTCCTATTATCCTCCAACGCCTGAATGACGTTCGATGAGGAGATTGCTCGCCTTCCTCGCTCTGATATTGAGCACGCCCATATTGGCGCAGTCCGCCTTGCCCCCAGCGCCCTATGCCGATCGGCAGATCAGCGACCCAGCGCTCGAGCGCAAGGCGAAGGCGCTGATGGAAACCATCCGTTGCCTGACCTGTCAAAGCCAGTCGATCGCAGACAGCAATGCAAGCATGGCGGGCGACATGCGGTCCCAGATAAGGGAGCGGATCATGGCTGGTGAAGAACCAGAGCATATACGGGCCTGGTTGATCGAACGCTATGGTGATTGGGTGAGCTATGAGCCCACGGCGGACCCCGTCCTTTGGCCTCTATGGGGCGCGCCTTTGTTGTTGATGGGCCTTGGCCTGCTACTGCTGCGCGGTCGTATCAAACGGAGAGGGCGGCAATGACTGGCTGGATCATCGCAGCGGGACTAGCGATCGTGCTGATGACGGCTTTGGTGGCTCTCGGCCATATTCCTCGCGCGGCCAGGGAAATCACGGCGGCGGCGCTGTTGCTGGGGCTTGCCGGCTATGCTTGGCAAGGAAATCCTGCTTTAGGCGGCGCGCCGAAAGTGGCGGGGACTGGCAAAGCGGGGCAGTTTGATGAGCAATTGGCGGAGCAGCGTCGCGGCATGGCGGAACGCTACGGAAAAGCCGGGCAGTGGCTCCTGCTCTCCGATGGACTCGGCAGGCAAGGCAAGACCAAGGAAGCAGCCAATGTCCTGCTCTCCGGGTTGAGGCAGTCGCCTGATGATGCCAACCTCTGGCTTGGCCTGGGCAATGCACTGGTTGCTCATGCCGACGGCGTCGTGTCGCCGGGAGCCGATTTTGCCTATCGGCGGGCCATGACGGTTGATCCGGATGCCCCTGCGCCCAGCTATTTTTACGGTTTGGCACTGGCGCGGGCAGGGCAGTTGCAAGCGGCAAGAGAGCTTTGGGGCCCTTTGGCGGCGCGCGCGCCGGCGGGGTCGGAGATCAAAGCGGAATTGGAACTCAACATCGCGCGTATCGACGCGATGCTGGCTGCCGGTCCGCAACCGGCTTCGTGAGGCGCGTGGGATCAATTGCGCTGCTCAAACAGGCATGATAGGGCGCGACGCTTTCGGGGGCGAGCGGGAAATCCTGCAGATTGCCTTGGTTCGGGTGTCGGACGATCATGACCATTCGGCTTTTCCTTCATGACTGACCACGTGGCGGGCGGCGCGGCGCATACCGATGAGGAAGCGGGCCAAGGGGGTGGCCATGCGGCCCAGAAGGCGACTCTCAAGCTCGTAGTCGGCGCGGTCGGAATCGTATTCGGGGACATTGGCACTAGTCCTCTGTACGCTTTTCGCGAAACCTTCGCGGGGCATCATCACCTTTCCTTGGATCCCGACCATATTCTGGGCGTCATCAGCCTGATGTTCTGGTCGATGATGCTCGTCGTGACGGTTAAATACGTCACCATCATCATGCGCGCTGACAACAAGGGTGAGGGTGGAAGTCTTGCGCTCCTTGCGTTGATTAACGGTCAGACGAAGACACAGCGCTGGTCTCGCGGGATCATATTGTTGGGGGTTTTCGCGACCGCGCTCTTTTACGGCGACTCGATGATTACCCCAGCGGTATCGGTTTTGTCCGCTGTGGAAGGTCTGGCGGTCTATAATCCAAATCTGGCGCCAGTCATCTTGCCAGCGGCAGTCATTATCCTTCTGGGCTTGTTCTGGATACAGGGCTGGGGGACGAACCGTGTAGCGTCCCTCTTTGGCCCGATCATGTTGACTTATTTTGTCACGATTGCGGCCCTCGGCGTTATCAGCATAGCCCAGACGCCAGGCATCCTTTACGCCTTAAATCCTTATTGGGCGGTCATGTTCTTCGTCACAGACCCCCTGCCGGCTTTCCTTGCGTTGGGTGCGGTCGTGCTGGCTGTCACCGGGGCTGAAGCGCTTTATGCTGACATGGGGCATTTCGGCCGCAATCCAATACGCGTGTCTTGGCTTTGCTTCGTGCTCCCCGCCCTGATGATGAATTACATGGGTCAGGGCGCTTTATTGTTCCGTGAGGGTGCCGCAGCGCTTGACAGCCCTTTTTATAATTTGGCGCCGCAATGGGCGCAGTTGCCCCTGATAGGGTTAGCAACCATGGCGGCAATCATCGCTAGCCAAGCCGTAATATCCGGCGCCTTTTCAGTTACGCAGCAGGCGATCCAGCTAGGCTTCATGCCCCGTCTGCGCATCGCGCATACCAGTGCGTCAACCGCCGGTCAGATCTACATCCCCCTTATAAACTGGGGGCTGATGGTGATGGTGATCCTGCTGGTATTGGTTTTCCAGACATCATCCAATCTTACCGCCGCATACGGCATCGCGGTAACCGGGGCGATGTTTATCGACAATCTGCTTTTGGCCGTGTTGCTCTATCGCTTGTGGAAATGGCGCTGGTATTATTCAGCGCCCTTGCTGGCAGTGTTTTTCATTGTCGATGGCGCCTATTTAGCCGCCAATTTGACTAAAGTCCCCGACGGTGGCTGGTTCCCATTGCTGATTGGCTTCGTAATTTTCACCCTGCTGACTACATGGTCACGAGGGCGCCGGCTGGTGCAGGATCGGCTGCGTGAGGCTGCAATGCCGATACCCGTTTTTGTGGCCTCCGCCGCCAACAGTGCCGTTCGCGTGCCGGGGACGGCGGTGTTTATGACCTCCACGTCAAATGGCGTACCGCACGCTTTGCTCCACAATCTCAAGCACAATAAGGTGCTGCATGAGCGCGTCATTTTGTTGACCGTGAAAATCCGCGACGTTCCGGTGGTGGAGGATGAGGCGCGATGTAAGCTGGAGGACTTGGGGATGGGTTTCTTCCGCCTTATCCTGCAATATGGCTTCATGCAGGAGCCTGACGTTCCCGCCGCGCTCAAGAACGTGACCGGCTGCGGCCAGGCCTTCAAGATGATGGAAACAAGCTTCTTCCTGGCGCGGCAGACTTTATTACCCTCCGCCAATCCAGGGATGCCGTT
This sequence comes from Sphingobium sp. MI1205, assembly GCF_001563285.1. Classification (NCBI taxonomy): domain Bacteria; kingdom Pseudomonadati; phylum Pseudomonadota; class Alphaproteobacteria; order Sphingomonadales; family Sphingobiaceae; genus Sphingobium; species Sphingobium sp. MI1205. Next base: position 1,677,671 of record NZ_CP005188.1, on the reverse strand, counting down.
GTGGCGGGAAAAGATTTTCGCCTGGATGCTCCGTAACGCGGAAAGCGCGATGGAATTTTTCCGCCTCCCAACCAACCGCGTAGTGGAGCTGGGTAGCCAGGTCGAAATCTGAAAGGAAATAGGGGCGCGACCATCAAGCCGCACCCCTTTTTTCATATCAGCCGTTTATGCAGCGTCTCGATCGTTTCCGATCTCAACAAGCTGACCGCCATTGATGGCGATCTTTTTCGGCTTCATGGCTTCCGGGATCTCGCGGACAAGATCGACAGTAAGCAGGCCGTCTGCTAGGTCGGCCTTCTCCACTCGCACGAAGTCGGCCAGTTCGAAACGACGTTCAAAGCTGCGGTTGGCGATGCCAACGTGCAGGAACTTTGATCGGTCGGAACTGGCGCTGTCGTCCTTGCGTCCGATCACCTGGAGCAGGTTCTGCTGAGCGGTAATATCGATTTCGTCCGGTCGGAAACCGGCAACGGCCAGAGTGACCCGATAGCGGTCGTCTGAAAGCCGCTCGATATTAAAGGGCGGATAATTGTCGCCTTGCTGCAACCGCGCATTATTCTCGATCAGGTCGAACAGCCGATCAAAGCCAACGGTCGAACGGCGATAGGGGGTAAGGTCAAAACCACGCATGTCATAATCTCCATCAGAGCAGAATGAACATGCCGAACCCAAAAGGCGTCCGGCGATACGATGCTCGACCCCAAATGGCGGCCGAGCATCGTGGATATGGTTTGACCGATTTGGGATTCAAGTGGGGGATTGGAGGGGTAAAACGACAGAATCAAAAGTGCCCGGACCGTGTTTCCACAATCCGGGCACTGATGGACGATTGCTCGTCTCCCCCTTTGGCCTGCCTCAACCACTTCTTAGCCCCCTAAGCTCGAAGTAGGATGCAGTATCCCTGAACCACGGCCATTAACCTGTGCTTCGATGACTTTGCTATGGCTCCAGCAGGCGGCTGTCACGGGCTATTTCCGTGCTGGGAGATTTTACCTCCAGCCCTGTGGCTGTCGTGCAACAATGCGGAGCGCTTGCCGTTGGTGAAGACCCTGCTAGACGGGCAGGATCTAGTCTCACGTAAAAGGCCATCCGCGCCATCATGATCTTATCTCGCTATGAACGCATGATCGCCAGGCGCTATCTGCTGCCCGGCAAGGGAGAAGGGTTCATCTTTCTCGTTGCAGGAATCAGCTTGGCTGCGGTGATGCTTGGTGTCGCGGCGCTCATCATCGTGATGAGCGTCATGAACGGATTTCGGGCTGAACTGTTCGACAAGATTGTGGGGCTGAATGGTCATGCCGTGGTCCAGGGCTATGGCGGACGGCTGCCTGATTGGCGATCCATCCTGAAGGAAGCGCAATCGACGCCTGGCGTCACCAGTGCAACGCCGCTGATCGAGCAGCCGCTTCTCGGCAGTTTCCAGGGGCGGGTCGAAGCCGTCCTCGTTCGCGGCATGATGGTGAAGGACATCCGCGACAACGCGACCCTGAAGGCAAAGGTGCTTGCCGGTAGTCTGGATGAACTGACCGCAAATGGCAGCAAAGTTGGAATAGGTTCACGGCTTGCGGAAAATCTCGGGATTCAGCTGGGTGACAGCATAACCATCATCAATCCGGCGGGACGATCCACGCCCTTCGGCACGATGCCTCGTCAGGTATCCTATCAGGTAGCGGCTATCTTTGAGGTAGGCGTGTATGACTACGACAAGGCCTTCGTCGTAATGCCGATGGAGGACGCGCAAACATTGCTGCTGTTGGGCGACGTCGTTGGTATGATCGAGGTGGAGACGGTCGATGCTGATCGGGTCGGCGCGATCCTGCAGCCGCTGGCCGGAAAGGTGGCTGGCCGCGCCGTCGTCACGGACTGGCGTCAGATGAATGCTTCCCTCTTCGAAGCGCTGGCAGTCGAACGCGTCGCGATGTTCGTGGTGCTGTCGATCATCGTTTTGGTGGCCGTGTTCAATATCCTTTCCTCGCTTATCATGCTGGTCCGGGCGAAGACGCGCGATATTGCGATATTGCGGACCATGGGGGCAAGCCGTGTGGGTCTCGTCAAGATATTCATGACGGTGGGTGTCACAATCGGTTCGCTCGGCATGGCGGCAGGTATGGTACTAGGCTTCACTTTCCTCTTTTTCCGCCAGAGCGTGGTGAATGCCATTCAGTTCGTTACCGGCCAAAATCTCTGGGATCCGTCGATCCGCTTTCTTACCGAGTTGCCAGCCAAGCCGGACCCAGTCGAAATCACGATCATCTGTCTCATGGCGTTGATATTCAGCTTCCTTGCGACCCTCTACCCCGCCTTCAAGGCGGCCAATACCGATCCAGTGCAGGTACTGCGTTATGAATGACATTCTCAAGGTCACCGGCCTAACGCGCAGCTTCACCCAAGGGGGCGTCACGATCCAGGTTCTGCGCGGCGTCGATCTGTCGGTGGGCGAGGGAGAGATTGTGGCTCTACTCGGCCCGTCGGGATCAGGCAAATCGACCCTGCTCCAGGCGGTTGGATTGCTTGAGGGTGGCTTTGATGGATCAATCCAGATCGATGGTGAAGAGGCCGCCAAGCTCGACAATGATGGCCGTACACGGTTGCGCCGGGACGCCTTGGGTTTCGTCTATCAATTTCATCATCTGCTGCCAGACTTCAATGCAGCGGAGAATGTCATTCTGCCGCAAGTCATCCGAGACAAGGACATGGCTTCCGCGCGCCTGCGTGCGGAATCGCTGCTCACGTCGCTTGGTCTTGGTCATCGGCTGGATCACCGGCCTAGCCAACTTTCCGGCGGCGAGCAGCAACGGGTAGCGGTTGCGCGGGCGCTGGCCAACCGGCCCGCCCTCATCCTGGCCGACGAGCCAACGGGCAATCTTGACGAGCGGACTGCCGATATCGTCCTTGCCGAATTCCTGAGGTTGGTGCGGGAAGAGGGGTCCGCGGCTCTTGTGGCGACCCACAATGAGCGTCTTGCCGAAAAAATGGATCGGGTCGTACGACTCCACGAAGGGTTGCTAGAGGAAGCGCCAAAGCTGCCCTGAGACATTCCCTTTCGAGAAGGCGGCGGCAGCGAACGGATTGTGACCGCGTCTGTCAGGGCAGCCGCGCTCGGCATGATCGCGATGTGATGGCCATATCGGTCGGAAGCCAGCTGAAAGCCTTGTTGCTGGCTTGTGTTTATCCACAGCATTTGGAAGGAAGGGCTGGCATCGAATCGCTTGTGCGGCCTATCACTGCATCATGCCTCATGCCGGTTTCGTTCCTCTCCGCATATTTTCCTCTTTCACCATGTTGGAAGGCGCGATCGAGCCCAAGAAGATTGCGAAGCAGGCGCGGGTTTTGGGCTTTCCGGCAGCGGCCATCACTGATCGCAACGGCCTATATGGCTCGATGGCGTTTTCAGACGCCTGCAAGAGCGAAGGGGTGCAGCCGATTATTGGCGCGATGGTCGGCGTTCTGCGGCCTGGGCGACCGGCAAATGCGGCCCCTGTCCATGACTGGCTTACGCTCTATGCCCAGGACGAGACGGGATACGACAATCTCTGCGCGCTTGTTTCGCGCGCCCACCTCGATCGCCCTGTCGAGGAAGTGCCTCATGTCACGTTCGACATGCTCGATGGGCGTACTGATGGCCTGATCGCCTTGACCGCCGGCGCGGAAGGAGCGCTCGCGCGATTGTTCGCCGAGGATCAACCGGAGGCTGCACTAGACTATGGCCGGAGGCTGGAGGCGCTTTTTCCTGAACGCCTCTATGTGGAGATTTGCCGCAGGCTGGACCCTGTCGAGGGTAAGGCAGAAGCCGATCTGCTGGACCTCGCCTACGGTCGTAATTTGCCATTGATAGCCACCAATCCCACTTGCTTTGCCGAGCCTCATTTCCATGAGGCGCATGACGTGATGCTGTGCATAGCGGACGGCGCCTATGTTGAAACGCCAGACCGCCGGACCAGTTCTCCCGACGCATGGATGAAGCCTGCGGCAGAGATGAGGCGTCTGTTCGACGACCTGCCAGAGGCGCTGGCGAATACGCTTGTCGTAGCCCAGCGTTGTGCTGTCGCCGCGCCGAAGCGCAAGCCGATCCTGCCAAGTCTCGCCGGCGATATCGAAGGCGAGGCCAAGATGTTGCGTGAACAGGCGGTCGAGGGACTCGAAGCGCGGCTGGCCAAGGCGGAAATCACGAGCGCAGAAGCCCGCCAGCCTTATTTCGACCGGCTCAAGTTCGAGACCGACATCATCATACAGATGGGTTTCCCCGGCTATTTCCTGATCGTCGCCGACTTCATCAAATGGGCGAAAGAACATGACATTCCCGTTGGACCGGGTCGTGGTTCTGGCGCTGGTTCGGTCGTCGCCTGGGCACTGACCATCACCGATCTCGATCCCCTTCAACTGGGGCTTCTGTTCGAACGCTTTCTCAATCCCGAACGCGTGTCGATGCCCGATTTCGATATCGATTTCTGCGAAACGCGGCGGGGCGAGGTTATCCGTTACGTGCAGCAAAAATATGGCGCCGACCATGTTGCTCAGATCATTACGTTTGGAAAGCTGAAGGCGCGCGCGGTGCTCAAGGATACGGGTCGCGTCCTGCAGATGAGTTATGGTCAGATCGATCGTCTGGCGAAGCTGGTTCCCAATCACCCGACAGACCCCTGGACCCTGGAGCGCTCGTTGAATGGTGTCGCTGAATTCCGGGCGGAATATGACAATGATGCGCAGGTGAAGCGGCTGATCGACTATGCGATGAAGCTGGAAGGCTTCCCGCGTCACAGTTCGACCCATGCCGCAGGCGTGGTGATCGGTGATAGGCCGCTATCGCAGCTTGTCCCCCTCTATCGGGATCCCCGCTCGGACATGCCGGTGACGCAGTTCGACATGAAATATGTCGAGGGCGCGGGCCTCGTGAAGTTCGACTTTCTTGGTCTCAAAACCTTGTCCGTATTGCAAAAGGCGGTGCAGTTGCTCGCCGGGCGGGGTGTGGAAGTCGATCTCAATGGCCTCGGCTGGGATGATGCGGCCGTCTATGAACTACTCCAGCGCGGTGACACGGTCGGCGTGTTCCAGTTGGAATCGGAAGGCATGCGTAAAACGCTTGCCGCCGTTCGTCCGACCAATTTCGGCGACATCATAGCACTTGTTTCGTTGTATCGCCCGGGTCCGATGGACAATATTCCGATGTTCGGCCGCCGCAAGAACGGTCAGGAAGAAATCGAATATCCCCACATATTGCTGAAACCGATCCTTGAAGAAACGTACGGCATTTTCGTCTATCAGGAACAGGTGATGCAGGCTGCGCAAATCTTGGCCGGCTACTCCTTGGGCGATGCGGACCTTCTCCGTCGCGCGATGGGCAAGAAGATCAAGGCGGAAATGGACGCGCAGCGCGCAAGGTTCGTCGATGGCTGTGCCAAGAGCGAAATTCCGGCGAGCAAGGCAAATGAACTGTTCGATTTGATCGACAAGTTTGCCGGCTATGGCTTTAACAAGTCGCACGCGGCCGCCTACGCCTTGCTCGCGTACCAGACCGCGTGGCTAAAGGCGCATTATCCGGCTGAATTCTATGCTGCGTCGATGGCTTTCGACATCCATCTGACGGACAAGCTGACGGTCTTTGTTGATGATATGCGGCGCATGGGCCTTACTTGCCTCGCGCCAGACATCAACCGCAGCCTCGCCGATTTTTCCGTTGAACCTGTCGAGCATGATGGAGAGGACGCTCGTCTGGGCTTTGCCGTGCGCTACGCTCTAGGCGGCCTTAAGGGCGTTGGCGAAAAAGCGATGGAGCAGCTTGTCGCAGAGCGGGAAGCAGGCGGCCCGTTCAAGTCGCTCGACGATTTCGCCGACCGCATCGAACCGCGCCTTCTCAACCGTCGGCAACTGGAAAGCCTGGCAGCCGCCGGTGCATTTGACGGCATTCACGCTGACCGGGCAGGGGTTCATGCGGCCGCCGATACTGTCCTGAGCGTGGCGGCCAGCGCTGCGGAGGCGCGGGAAAGCGGCCAGGGCGGATTGTTCGGTGACGTGGAAACCCCTCATGCCGACGTGCGCATTCCACCGCACCAGACCTGGTCGACGGCAGATCGTATGGCGCAGGAGAAGGAAGCGTTCGGATTCTACTTCTCCGCACATCCCGTAGATCGCTTCCGGCATCTGGCCGAAGCGCGGGGCGCGAAAAGCTACGGGGCGATTTGTGCCGAACCGGTCGGCGAAGGCGGGCGCGTCAATGCAGTCATGGCCGCCATGGTCGAGGATGTGCGCTGGCGCGAAACCCGGCGCGGCGCACGGTACGCCGCCGCGACCTTCTCCGATAATAGCGGGCAGTTTCAGGCGAGCTGTTTTGAAGAAGATGCCTGCAAGGCAATCGAGGCCATGGCTCGGGAAGGCGATTGCGCGCTTTTGATGGTCGAATTGGACCGTATGCCGGGCGAAGAGACGCCCAGAGTGACCATTCGCGGCGTCGAGCAGTTTCATCAGCTTGCGAGCGCGTCTCGCATGGAACTGGTCATCGATGCTCAGGATCCGGTCGGCGTCAAGGCGCTGGCGGAGGTGCTGTCGTGTGCCAGGGGTGGTCGGAGTGAAGTATTTCTGCGAGCCCCGATTGCTGGAGAAAAGGCGGCGCGCCTGTTCCTGGGCGATGATTATCTCATTGGCGCTGATCAAGTGGATGCGATCGCGTCGATCCCCGGATTGGCAATTCACAGCTTTGAACGGGTGGAACCCAAGGCAGACGGCTATCGGGCCCGAACCCGGCGATCGGGTTTCAGGTTGGTCGCGGCTACCGCTTAATCAGAAGAGTTGAAGCTGCGGGCCGGGCGGCGGCCGGAACAGGTCGGTCCGCAGCGTCAGCCGCTCTCCTGAAAAGCCCGCCCGTTTTCGGGCTTTGATAAAACGGGCCCTGATAAGGTCAGCCCACACTCCCTGGCCTCGCATCCTGGTGCCAAAGTCTGGATCATTATCGCGGCCTCCCCTGATTTCATGAATGATACGCATGACCTTTTTCGATCGATCGGGGTAATGTTCCTGGAGCCAGGCCCGGAAGAGCGGCGCGACTTCATGGGGAAGGCGGACAGGGATGAAGGTGGCGTCGCGGGCGCCTGCCGAGGCGACGGTTTCGATTATGGCTTCGATCTCATGATCGGTAATCGCTGGAATTATCGGGGAGACGCTGGCGACGACGGGTATGCCTGCCGCCGCCAAATGCCGGATGGCTTCGACCCGGCGGAGGGGGTGAGCGGCACGCGGTTCAAGCGTGCGGGCGACTTTCGGGTCGAGCGTGGTGACGGATATCATGATTGCGACAAGGCCATCCTTGGCCATTTGGGTGAGAAGGTCGATGTCTCGTAAAATCCGGTCCGACTTTGTTGTGATGAACAATGGGTGACGACATTCCATCAATATTTCAATGCATTGCCTGGTGATCTTCCAATCGCGTTCGATCGGCTGATAAGGATCGGTATTGGTTCCCATGGCGATGGGCGAGACGCTATGTGACGGTTTCGACAGTTCCGTCCTTAGCAGGTCCGGCGCATCCGGCTTGGCAAACAAGCGGGTTTCAAAATCCAGACCCGGTGACAGGTCATGATATGCGTGCGTGGGCCGGGCGAAGCAATAGATGCAGCCGTGCTCGCAGCCTCGATAAGCGTTGATGGACTGGGTAAAGGAAATGTCTGGCGATTTGTTGCGGGTGATGATCGTGCGGGGATGCTCGACCGTCACTTCGGTTCGACGGCGGGGCGTTGCGCCATCGACGAGATGCATGGCGTCGAGCCAGTCCCCGTCGTCAATATGTTCAGCGAGGTTGAACCGACGGCTTACGCCATTCTCGGTCGCCCCTCGTCCTTTTTCCGCAGCCATGCCGAACTAGAACATAAAGAGAACGTAGGTGCAAGGGGGCGGGTTCAGCGTTCCATCAGGCGGGGCATCAGTTCGACGAAATTGCAGGGCCGGAAGCGGCTGTCCAGCTGGCTTGCGAGGATGCCGTCCCAGGCGTCTCTGACTGCTCCGGTCGATCCAGGAAGCGCGAAGATATAAGTGCCACGGGCCACGCAGGCCGTCGCGCGGGACTGGATGGTTGAGGTTCCGATCGTCTGATAGCTCAGCCAGCGGAACAGTTCGCCGAAGCCCGGTATCTCCTTGTCCTGCACTTGCGCGAGCGCTTCGGGCGTGACGTCGCGGCCAGTTACGCCAGTGCCACCTGTGGTGATAATGCAGTCGATCTGCGGGTCGTCGATCCATGCATGCAGGCGCGCCACGATGGCGGAGCGGTCGTCCCGTTCGATGTGCCGCGCCGCCAATATATGACCTGCGCCCGTGATCCGTTCCGCCAATATGTCGCCCGATCGGTCTTCCGCCAGGCCGCGCGTGTCGGAAACTGTCAGCAGCGCGATACGAACCGGCAGAAATGTCCGGTCTTCATCTATCGGCATCAATCGGAGCCGCCCGCAATGCTGGGCGCGGTCAAATGGCTCCTCTGGGTCAGGCGAACCATGCGCGTACCTTTTGCGGTGGGGAAGGTCGGCCACATGCCCTGTGCCATGCCGGTAAGACAGTCTGCGCTGCCCTTTGCCTGGATCTGGTACATCCAGTAGTTGCGCATGACGATGTTCACATAGGCGCGGGTTTCATAATAGGGCAGCGATTCCATGAACAGCAGCGGGTCGCCATTGTCCTTCACTTCGCTGTTCCACCGCTCGACCGGCGCCGGCCCAGCATTATAGGCGGCCATGACCTTGGGCAGCAGCCCGCCCGTCGCGCTCATATTGCGGAGATTTTCCAGATAGCGCTGGCCATATTCCATGTTGGTCGATGGCACGAAGAGCTGCGCAGGCGAGGACAGTCCCATGTCGCTGCCGGTTCCGGGCAACACCTGCATCAGGCCGCGCGCGCCCGCGCTGCTGATGACATCGCTGCGGAAACCCGATTCCTGAAGCGTATGGGCGTAGATCAGCGCGGGATCGACGCGCCAGCCGCCGTCCGGTCGCCAATCGGGCGCGGGAAAACGGGCAAAGCTGTCGGGTTGCTTCCCTGCTGGGCCGTTATGCGCGAGCCAGAGCTGCGTTGCGGGCAGGTTGAGCGCACTCGCGAGTCGTAGAAGCGCGTCATATTGGCCGCTTCCGCCGATGCGAGCTTGATAGCGAACGAGTTCGTCGGCCTTGGCGGTCTGGCCAATGGCGGCAAGGGCTATGGCGGCCTGGACGTTGGGGCTGTTCTTCAGCTGTTGCCAGTCCGCCGCGCCCAAACGGGGCGCGACCTTTGCACCGCCGACGGGCAGGCCGAGCGTTTCGCGGGCGAGGAGGCCGTAGAAGGTTTCTTCCGAACGCGCGGCGGTCTTCAACAGATTTTGAACCTTCTCCGCCTGACCGCAGACCATGTAGGCGCGCGCAGCCCAGTAAGCGCCCGCAGCGCGCATGTCGGCATTGCCGGCCAGCGCCGCGACATTGGCGAAGGCAGGCGCGGCCGCGACGCAATCATTCTGACGCCAGGATGCAAGGCCGAGAGTCCAGTGCGCCTGCGCCGTCCAGTCGCCGCCAGTACGCGTATCCAGCGCCCTGGCAGCCATGCGGCGTGCGTTGGCATCGTCGCTTTCGATATAATAGGCCCATGCGACGCGCTGGCGCACTTCGGTCAGGCCTTCTGGCGTAAGGCCTATCTCTCCCGTCGCCAGCAGAGATTCGGCTCCCGCTGGGTCGTCATTCTTTATGAAGCCGGTGATCTGCCCGACGAGCGCCTGTGCAAGCGGGTCAGTCCTGGTGGTGGGAACATATTCCCGCCGGGGCGCGGAACCGAGCCATACCATTTTCTGCACCTGGGGCAGGGCAGGCAAAATCGTCGCGCCGCGCTTTTGCGCCAGCCGGGACAGCTGGTCGGCGCTGGGTAGCCAGGACGATTTGTTGATGAGTTCGAGCAGGTCGAACAATTCCACGCGAGGCGAATCTTTCGCCAGATAAAGTTCGGAAAGTGCGACTGGCCGGACTGGATCCTGCCCGTCCAGGGATAGGATCATCGCCTTGGCTTCCGTCCATTTCTGATCGGAAAGGGCGGCGAAGATAGCGTTATATCGCGCCTTCTCCCCGTCGTTGATCTGCAGCGGCGACTGCGCTCCGGTCGCGAAAGTCGCTGGGACCGAGGTGACGCTGTCCGCTTGCGCGGGCGTCGCGGCAGTCGCGCTGATGGCTGCCACGGCCAGGCAGGATGATCGGATAACGGCGCAAATCACTTATGCATTTCCTCGACCAGGCGTTGCAGTGTCCGCCAGCTTTCCGCCTTCGCTGCCGGCTGCCCCAGCAGCAGCCGCGGATGGAAAGTGGCAAAGGCAGGCACTATGCCGCCATCATGGTTAAAAAAGTGTAAACTATCCACACCGGCGCTGTCTTGTACAGGAAGGAAGGCACGGATCGTCCGGTCGCCCATGATCAACAGCCTGTCGGGCATGGCCAAGGAAATGTGGGTACGCATGCGGTCGGCCGCTGTATTGAGATCGGTCGCTTCCACCATGCCGCCGGGTGGCCGCGAGGAAAAAAGCGACGCCACGTAGATATCGTTGCGCGAAAGCCCGATGGCGGAAAGCATGGCGTCGAACAGCCGCCCTGCGCGGTCGGCCAGCAATGAGCCCGCCTCCATATCCGCAGGGTCCGGCATGTCGGTGATGACCATCAGCCGGGATTTGGCTTCCCCTTGCGGTAGGATCGGCGCGCCGGGCCAGCGGCGTTCCGGTTGCGCTGGATCATCAGCCAGCCAGGCCTTGAACGCGTCGAGCGTGGCAGGCTTTGCCGATGGGGCCGGATCAGGCAATGCGGCAGGCGGAGCGCTGGCGGCAGCCGGCCGTAGCCAGTTCACCGGCTGCTCGCCGGTGGCGCAATCGACGCCCGCCCTATCCCACCAGGCCAGATAGGCGCTGGCGGCGGCCGCCATGTCTTCCTGCATTATTCCCCGCATCAATCTTCTAGGGCCAGAGGTTGACGCCGAGGTCAAGAATCTTCATCGGCAACGAGTGGTAAATCGTTTGAGTAATGCGGCCACCGGACAGCAGTGGGAAACCGGCCGGTGCGCCACGATGGAGGGATTATGAGCGAACGGGAATCGATGCCCTATGACATCGTCATCGTCGGCGGGGGACCGGCGGGGCTGTCCGCGGCGATCAGGTTGAAGCAACTGGCCAATGAAACGGGTCAGGAACTGGCCGTGTGCGTGCTCGAAAAGGGTTCGGAAATCGGCGCCCATATTCTGTCGGGCGCGGTGATCGATCCCAAGGCGCTGGATGAGTTGCTGCCCGATTGGCGCGACATGGGATGTTCGCTGGCGGACGTGCCGGTGCGCGATAATCAGCACTGGATGCTGACGAGGCGCGGCAAATTGCCTGTGCCGCATATTGCGACGCCGCGCTGGATGCACAACAAGGGCACCTATACCGGATCGCTGGGCAACCTTTGTCGCTGGCTTGCCGAGCAGGCCGAAGGGCTGGGTGTTGAAATCTTTCCGGGCTTCGCCGCCGCGGAAATCCTCTACCATGATGACGGATCGGTGCGGGGTGTCGCGACCGGGGACATGGGCATTGACCGTGAAGGCAATCGCAAGGGTGACTATCAGCCAGGTCTGGAACTGCATGCGAAATATACCTTCTTCGCGGAAGGCGCGCGCGGCCACCTGACCAAGATTTTGAAGCGCCAGTTCGAGTTGGACAGGGACTGTGAGCCGCAGGTCTATGGCCTTGGCATGAAGGAATTGTGGGACATCGATCCCGCCAAGCACAAGCCTGGACTGGTGATTCACACACAGGGCTGGCCGCTGTCGGATGCCTATGGCGGCGGTTTCCTCTATCATCAGGCCAATGGGCAGGTGGCGCTGGGCTTCGTCGTGGGTCTTGGTTACCGCAACCCCTATCTTTATCCGTTCGAGGAATTTCAGCGCTGGAAGCAGCATCCCGCGATCCGCGAATATCTGGAGGGGGGACGCCGCGTTTCCTATGGCGCGCGCGCCATCAACGAAGGCGGTTGGCAGTCGGTGCCCAAATTGGTGTTCCCCGGCGGCGCGCTGATCGGCTGCTCGGCCGGGTTCGTTAACGTACCGCGCATCAAGGGCACGCATACCGCCATGAAGTCGGGCATGCTGGCCGCCGAGGCAGCTTTTGAAGCGATCCAGAACGAACGCGCGCGTGACGTGCTGGATGATTACGAGGTCCGCCTCCGTTCCAGCTGGGTCGCGGAGGAACTGAAACTGGTCAAGAACGCCGAGCCGCTGCTGGCCAAGTTCGGCAACACGATCGGCACCTTGTTGGCGGGCATCGACATGTGGATGCGCACGCTGAAGATCGGGCTGCCGTTCACGATGAAGCACAAGCCGGATAACGAAAAGCTGTGGCGCAAGGACGTCGCGCACAAGATCGACTATCCCAAGCCGGATGGCGTCATCAGTTTTGACCGGCTGTCGTCAGTGTTCTTGTCGAACACCAATCATGAGGAGGACCAGCCGGTTCACCTTCAGCTGAAGGATCCGTCGATTCCCATCAGCTACAACCTGCCCCTTTATGACGAACCGGCGCAGCGCTATTGTCCGGCTGGCGTTTATGAAGTGGTCGGGCAGGACGAGGGTAATCCGCGTTTTCAGATCAATGCGCAGAACTGCGTTCACTGCAAAACGTGCGATATCAAGGATCCGACGCAGAACATCAACTGGGTCGTGCCCGAAGGCGGTGGAGGCCCCAACTATCCTAACATGTAGGCGCCTGCTGCTGATCATGATGCTACCGATGCTGCCGGTATTTCCGGCCGGCGCGTCGGTCGATCGGACGAGCGCACTACATGCTTACGCGCGAGGAAGGCTGGCTGACAGTAACGGCGCGCCGGCGATAGCGCTGCGCAACTATCGTGATGCGCTCGCCAGCGACCCCGCGAGCATTGAGGTGGCGCGTCGCTCCTATCTCCAGGGCCTTATCAGCGGCGACATGGCGCTGGCAATGCGATCGGCAAAGCTGCTCGACAGCAATGGCATGTTGCCTCGCGACGGGACACTGCTGTTCCTTTGCGATGCGATGGCGCGCAGGGATTGGGGCGAGGCGCGGCAGGTCGCAGACCGCATGGTTGGCGAAGGGAATTTCGGTTTCCTTGCTCCCATAGTCCGCAGTTGGATAGCTGTGGGCGAGGGCAAGGTTGCACCGCCGGAAATAGATCCAGCGGATCGCTATGCTTCCCTAGCGCGGCGCTATATCGACGAACATGTCGCGCTTCAGGCGCTTGGCCGTGGCGACCTGGCGGAGGCTGAACCGGCGATCAGCCGCGCGCTCGCGCTGCGGACCGTGGACCTGGCGGAACTCCGGCTCACCTTCGCCGCTCTGCTGGCAGGGCGAGGCGCGAAGGCGCAGGCTCTGGCGCTGCTTCCCGAGGGTCAGGCCACCTATGCGCGTGCCCGTGCTGACGTAGCGCGCAGCCGGAAAGGCGGGGCGGTGGGCAGCGCCTTGACGCCTGCCCAGGGCTTTGGGCGGCTGCTGGCACGGTTGGCGGCGGATATATCCTCTGACGAGAGCACGCGCATGCTGGGGATCAGGCTGGCACGGATCGCGAGCTTCGCCAATCCCGGAGGAAGCGATAGCACGCTGGCATTGGCGCAATTGCTGACTGAGGCAGGCTATGCCGATCATGCTGCGGTTGAGGCGCGCAAAGTCGCTTCCGATGGCTGGTTCGGCTCGCTGGGGCAGGCGGCGCTCGTCGATGCGCTGGCGGCGTCAGGCGACATCGCTGGCGCGACAGCGCTCGCCCGCTCCCTTGCCAGTGCAGAAAATGCGGATACCGAAAGGCTTGTCCGCTTGGGGCAGTTGCTGGCGCAGGCGAAGGATTTCGGCGGCGCGGCGGACGCTTTCCGAACCGCGGAGGAGCGTTACCCAGCCGATGCTGTGCCCTGGGCACTGCTGCTGTTTCAGGGCAGCGCTCTGGAACAGGCGGAGCGTTGGGATGAAGCACGCGTGGTGCTGGAGCGGGCAGCCAAACTCGCGCCGGAGGAGCCGGTGGTACTCAACTATCTCGGTTATGCTCAGGTGGAACGGAGGCAGAATGTCGCCACCGCGCTGGAACTGCTGAAGAAGGCCAACAGCCTGAAACCCGAAGATGCCTCCATCACGGACTCGCTGGGTTGGGCGCAGTTTGTGACGGGCGATGTGGAATCCGCTGTGCCGGTGCTGGAGCGGGCCGCCCAAGGCGCGCCGGCCGATGTGACGATCAACGAGCATCTGGGCGATGCATTGTGGGCGGCGGGCCGTCGTTATGAGGCGCGCTATGCCTGGCGCGCCGCGTCCGTCTTTGCCGAAGGTGAAGCCGCGATCCGTCTGAACGGGAAGGTGAAAGAAGGGATGAAGCCTGAATATGCCGCTCCCTGATGCGAGGACGCTGGTGGAGACGGCCTATGCTAAGGTGAACCTGGCCCTTCATGTGCGGGAGAGGCGGGCCGATGGCTATCATGCGCTGGAAAGCCTGTTTGTGTTCGCGCGCGATGGCGATCTGCTGGTTGCAGAACTGACCGACGATGGAGAAGTCCGCCTGGAACTGGATGGGCCATTCGGGGCGGTGCTGGATGCGGGGCCAGATAATCTGGTGACGAGGGCGGCCCGCCTTCTGCAGGCACATTCGCGGGAAGAGCGAGGCGCTGTCATCACGTTGACGAAGAACCTGCCCATCGCTTCGGGTATCGGCGGCGGATCGGCGGATGCTGCGGCGGCGTTGCGGCTGCTCAACAGGCTGTGGGATGCGCGGCTTCCCGCCGTAGAGTTGGAACAGCTCGGGTTGGCGCTCGGCTCCGACGTTCCCGCTTGCATAAGCAGCGTTACGCAGATGGTGCGCGGGCGGGGAGAGATACTTGAGCAGCGGTATGTGCAGGCTTTGGTGGGCATGCCGATGCTACTGGTGAATCCGGGCGTACCACTATCGACGGCACGGGTTTTCGAGGGCTGGGATCGACAGGATCGCGGCCCGCTGGATGCCCAGGGCCTCGAAGATGTCATCGACGGCGGACGCAACGACCTGGAAGCCTCGGCAATAGAGGTGGCGCCCGTAATCGCCCAGATACTGGGATTGCTGAAACACCAAAGGGGCGTGCGACTGGCGCGGATGTCGGGTTCTGGCGCGACTTGCTTCGCTCTGTTCGACAATGCCTGCGACAGAAGCGCGGCGGCCAAGGCCTTGCAGTCGCAAAGCCGCGATTGGTGGATCATGGAAACGGAGATAAGGTAAGCGTGAGCGAGGCTTTCACATTGATCGACGGCGGCGCGATCGACCTGTTGATCGTCGCGGACCATGCTTCGGCCCATGTCCCCGATGATATCGATCTGGGATTAGATGAGGCGTTGCTGACCGATCACATCGCGGTCGATATCGGCGTGGCGGAAGTCAGTCGCCTGCTGGCGGAGCAGTTGGCATGCACGGCCATATTGGGCGGCGTGTCGCGGCTGGTGATCGATCTCAACCGCGAAGAAGAAGCACCCGGCCTGTTGCCGGTCATGAGTGACGGCCATGTGATCCCCGGTAATCGCCAAGCAGATCTAGGCCAGCGGATGATCCGTTTTCATCATCCCTATCATCATCAGATCGCCCGGCTGCTGGACGGCATGACATCGCCATTCATCCTTTCTGTGCATAGCTTTACGCCCAGCTTGGCGAGTGATCCCGATGCTCAGCGGCCCTGGGATATAGGTGTACTATATAATGAGGACGACCGTGCGGCGCGGATCGCCATTCCGCTGCTGATGGAGGTGGGCCTGCTGGTCGGAGACCAGCTTCCCTATTCCGGCAAGCTGCTGAATGCGACGATGAACCGTCATGCCGAAGCAAACGGCATTCCATATCTGGGCATCGAAATGCGGCAGGACCTGGTTGGGGACGCGGAGGGACAGCGTCGCTTCGCCAGTATAATCGGCCCGATCGTGCTACAATGCCGCAATAGCCTTGCGTGACTCGCACCTTTTTGGAAAGGAGGCGCGCGCAAGAAGGGTAGGTTTTATGTCTCACACGTTCGACAAGTCGAAACTGCCGAGCCGTCATGTCTCGGTTGGTCCTGAGCGGGCCCCGCATCGCAGCTATTATTATGCGATGGGTCTGACCGAGGAGGAGATTGCCCGGCCCTTCGTAGGTATTGCTTCGGCAGGTAACGACAGCGCCCCCTGCAACACCACGCTCGACCTGCAGGCAGACTGGTGCCGTCAGGGCGTGAATGAAGCTGGCGGCATGCCGCGTCGTTTTAACACGATCACGGTGACTGACGGCATCGCGATGGGCCATCAGGGCATGAAAAGCTCGCTCGCAAGCCGTGAAGTTATCGCGGACTCCGTCGAGTTGTCGGTGCGGGGCCATTGCTATGACGCGCTGGTGACTTTTGCCGGGTGCGACAAGTCGCTGCCGGGCATGATGATGGCGATGCTGCGTCTCAACGTACCGTCGATCTTCGTCTATGGCGGATCGATCCTGCCGGGCCGGTTCGAGGATCGCGACGTCACGGTCGTCGATGTGTTTGAGGTGGTCGGCAAATATGCGGCGGGCGCATGTCCGTTGAAGGATGTCATTGCCCTTGAGAAGGTTGCGTGTCCCGGCCATGGCGCGTGCGGTGGGCAGTATACCGCCAACACCATGGCCTGCGTCGGCGAGGCGATCGGCCTGTCTCTGCCCAACAGCAACATGGCGCCCGCTCCCTACAAAAGCCGCGAGCAAATCGCGGTCGCCGCTGGGCGGCAGGTGATGGAACTGCTGGCGAAGAATATCCGCCCGCGCGACATCTGCACGCGCGAAGCGTTTGAGAATGCGGCGCGCATCGTCGCGGCAACTGGCGGTTCGACCAATGGCGCGCTTCATTTGCCTGCGATGGCGAACGAGTGCGGCATCGATTTCGACCTGTTCGATGTGGCGGAGATATTCAAGTCGACACCCTATATCGCTGACCTGAAGCCCGGCGGGAAATATGTCGCCAAGGATATGTATGATGCGGGCGGCATCTACATGTTGATGAAGACCCTCTTCGACAACGGGCTGTTGCATGGTGACTGCATGACCGTCACCGGCAAGACGATCGCCGAGAATATCGAGGAAGTGACCTGGAACCCCGACCAGAAGGTAATCTTTGACGTCAAGTCGCCGATCACCCCGACCGGCGGGGTTGTGGGCCTGAAGGGTACGCTGGCTCCCGAAGGCGCCATTGTGAAGGTTGCGGGCATGCACCGGTTGCAGTTCGAAGGGCCTGCGCGGGTCTTTGACTGTGAAGAGGATGCTTTCGCTGCGGTCGAGGCGCGCGATATCACCGAGGGTTGCGTGATCGTCATTCGCTATGAGGGTCCCAAGGGTGGTCCCGGCATGCGCGAGATGCTGTCCACCACGGCTGCGCTTTATGGGCAGGGCATGGGTGAGAAGGTTGCTTTGATCACCGATGGTCGCTTCTCGGGTGCGACGCGTGGCTTCTGCATCGGCCATGTGGGACCGGAAGCCGCTGATGGCGGTCCTATCGCGCTGATCGAGAATGGCGACATCATCTCCATTGATGCCGAAGCGGGCACGATCGACCTGAAGGTGGACGATGCCGTTTTGGCGGAGCGGCGTAAGAACTGGCAGCCCCGCCAGAATGATTATCAGGCGGGCGCACTGTGGCGCTATGCACAGAATGTGGGTCCGGCCTACAAGGGTGCGGTGACGCATCCCGGAGCAAAGGCCGAAACCCATGTCTATGCGGACATCTGACAAGATCGCCGGGGTGGGGCTGTTGTGCCTCGCCCTGGCGGGCTGCAATGAAAATGGATCTACGCAGGCCTTCCTTAGGGGGGCTGATAGCGAATCTGGCGGTGCGGCGGTGGCGGATTGCGCTATCGGACTCCGGTCAGCGTGGGGGCGGACTTGCCTGGTCGAGCAGGCGGGCGCGATCCTGACCTTTCGTCACGCGGATGGTGGATTTCGGCGGTTCACAATTCTGAAAGATGGGCGCGGGCTTGCGTCGGCTGATGGCGCGGAGCCTGCAAGCATCGCTATCCTGGATCAGGGGCAGATCGAAGTCAGCGCTGGCGAGGATCGTTATCGGCTGCCCGCCACGATCGCCGAGCGTTGAAACCTTGACCGGAACGCCCATCCTGACTGCCGCCCAGATGCGGGAGGCCGAGCAGGCAGTGTTCGCCACTGGCATTCCGGAATATGAGTTGATGGAGCGGGCAGGCGCAGCGGCGGCCGAGATCATCTGGCGTGCCGGAGCCAAGCGCGACGCTCTGGTACTTTGCGGTCCGGGCAATAATGGTGGGGATGGGTTCGTGATCGCCCGACAGCTGCGGTCGCGCGGTGTGCCGGTGCGTGTCGCAGCCCTCGGTGAGAGCCGGACGGAGTCAGCGCGGAAGGCTCGCGCTGCATGGAATGGGCCGATCGAGCCGTTCGATCAGGCAGGCCCGGCAACGCAGATCATCGACGCGCTGTTCGGCACTGGTCTTTCCCGTGGGCTCGACGCGGTTGTTGCGGAACGGCTCTGCGATCTCACCGGTGGGGCTACCTTCAGCTATGCGGTCGATTTGCCGAGCGGGGTGGATACGGACAGCGGCGCATTGCTTTCGCCTGTGCCAGGCTTCGGCATCTGCATCGCTTTGGGCGCGCTGAAGCCGGCTCATGTCCTGCATCCCGCTGCTGGTCTATGCCGACGGTTGGTTTGCGCTGATATCGGTATCGCTGCCTCGGGCACGATCCATCATTTGTCTCCGCCCAGTTTGGCCTGCCCCCTTGCCTCGGATCACAAGTACAGCCGGGGATTGGTCGCCGTCGTGGGCGGTGAGATGGCAGGGGCCGGGCGGCTTGCCGCGCGTGCGGCTGCTCGTTCGGGTGCAGGCATGGTGCGCCACCTGACCAGCCTGGATGGTGCAGCGGCGCTGGATGCTGTCATCACCACGCAGGTGCGGGCGGTGGACGAGATAAAGGCGCGTCTCGGCGACGTCAGGCTAGCCGCGGTGGTCGTCGGGCCGGGGCTGGGCCGTGGCGGTGATGCGCAAGATCGCTTGGCTGCGGTGCTTCCTTGCGGGCATCCGCTTGTCCTGGATGCCGACGCCTTGACCTTGTTGGGAGGTGCGGGGATGGAAAGCATCCCACACGGGTCCATTCTGACGCCGCATGAAGGGGAATTCGCAGCCCTTTTCGGTGATCTGCAGGGCAGCAAGATCGCCCGCACAGTTGATGCGGCTCAGCGCGCATCGTCCGTGGTCGTGCTCAAGGGCGCTGATAGCGTCATAGCGGCGCCGGACGGCCGGATCGCTGTAGCGACCGGCGCATCGCCATGGTTGTCCACCGCCGGGACCGGTGATGTGCTGGCGGGGTTGGCCGCGGGCAGATTGGCGGTGGCTGGTGATCCGTTCCGCGCCGCATGCGAGGCGGTCTGGCTGCATGGTGAAGCGGCTAGACGGGCCGGAGCAGCCTTCGTCGCGGATGATTTGATTGCGCAGTTGCCTGCGTCTATCGGCTCTCGCCTGTGACTCTTATCGACACTGATCTCGTCGTCCGCATCGCCGCGAAGGGCGATGGCGTGACCGCCGACGGCCGGCATGTGCATCTTGCCGCGCCGGGGGATCGGCTGACGGCGAACGGTGACCTTCTGCCTGGCCCCCATCATGTCGAGCCGCCCTGCATTCACTTCTCGTCTTGCGGTGGATGCGAACTTCAGCATGTCGATGAGGAGAGCCTTTCAGCGTTCGTCACCGCGCGTGTTACTGGCCCTCTTGCGGGACAGGGCGTGAAGCCTCGGACAGTCTCGCTAACTCACATCTCACCGCCGCGAACTCGAAGGCGGGCGTCGCTGAGGGCTGCGCGTGAGGGGCGGCGTGTCACCATCGGATTCGCAGAGGCGGGTAGCCACAAGCTGATCGATCTGGCCATGTGCGAAATTCTGGACGCGCGCATCTTCGCCTTGCTGGAGCCTCTCCGCACGATGCTGCCGCTGATCCTGCCGGACAAGCGTGCGGCGCATGTGCGCATGTCGGTGATCGACCAGGGCATCGACCTTTTGTTGGAAGGCGTCCGCGTGGAGGGGCTGGCGGCGGACGAAGCGCTGCGGGATTTCGCGGCGGCCTGGAAGCTGGCCCGGCTGACGATCGACGAGGGTGACGGCCAGCAACTGCGCTGGGAGCCTGAACCAGTGACGGCGAGTTTTGGCGGCGTCGCAGTCGGTTTTCCGCCCTTCGCCTTCCTTCAGGCCACGCCGGATGGCGAGGCAGCGCTGGTAGAGTTCGTCCGTCGGGCCTTGCCTGCGCAGGGGGCTGTAGCTGACCTCTTTTGTGGGCTTGGCACCTTTGCGCTGGCGATAGGGGAAGGGCGGCCGGTCTACGCGGCCGAAGGCGCCCGTGACTTGGTCCTGTCACTCAAACTGGCGGCGAACCGGGTGCAACGGCGGATGGTGGTGGATCATCGCGACCTGTTCCGTCGGCCGCTGACGCCAGAAGAACTGAACCGCTTTGCCGCCGTGGTGATCGACCCGCCCCGGGCGGGCGCGCGCGAACAGGTTATGCAGTTGGCGGCGTCAAGGGTGTCCGTGATCGCCTATGTGTCTTGCAACCCGGCGAGCTTTGCGCGGGATGCGGCGCATCTGGTTGCTGGCGGCTATATGCTGGAAAGCGTGAAGCCGGTCGGGCAGTTCCGCTGGTCAACGCATGTGGAACTGGCCGCCATCTTCCGTCGCCCATAAAATTTGTCCCCCGCCGCATGTTTGCGGCGAGGGGCAGGCACCCTCTCCAAAGGGGAGCTTGCGCTTTTTTAGCGCAGCTTGATGACAGTCGCGCGACGGCGTGCGGGCATTGGATCGGCATAGAGGCTGGCCATTGGCTCGTCCTCGACTTCGATGATCGCTTCCGAGGTGAAGCCGTTGAAACCGGTACGCATCGCCGCGCCATAGGCACCCAGCATGCCGATTTCGATATAGTCGCCCGCAGCTACGTCGTCGGGAAGCATGAAGGGACCGACCATATGGTCCATGTCATCGCATGTCGGGCCGTAGAAGGAGAAGCCGGTCAGTTCCGCTTCGCTTTCGTCATCCCGCAGCAGCGCAACCGGAAAGCGCCAGCCGATATGCGCCGCGTCGAACAGCGCGCCATAGGCGCCGTCATTGATGTAAAGTTCGGTGCCGCGACGGCGCTCAACCCGGACGATGATGGAGCTATACTCCGCGGACAGGGCGCGGCCCGGCTCACACCATAGCTCCGCCGAATAGCTGATCGGCAGGCTTTCGAAGCCGCGATAGATGGCGTCGAAATAGGCTTCCAGAGCTGGCGGTTCCATGCCCGGATAGACGGACGGAAAGCCGCCGCCGACATCAATGATATCGACCGTGACGGCCGCATCGACGATGGCTGCGCGAACGCGTTCGATCGCGTCGCTATAGGCCTGCGGGCTCATGGCCTGGCTACCGACATGGAAGCAGATGCCGAGCGCGTCAGCCGCCTGGCGCGTGGCCATCAGCAGTTCGCGGGTCTCGCCCAATTCGACGCCGAACTTGGACGCCAGGCTGAGTTCCGAATGTTCCGACGAGACGCGCAGTCGCACGCACAGCTCAAGGTCTGCCGCGTCGTTCGTGGCGCGCATGATCTTCGCCAGTTCGTCCAGCGTGTCGAGCGAGAAGGTGCGCACGCCGTGCACATGATAGGCCTCGACAATCGCTTCTTCGGCCTTGACCGGATGCATGAAGCACAATTTCGCTTCCGGCAGCGTTTCGGCAACAAGGCGTACCTCAGCGATAGAGGCTACGTCATAATGCGTGATTCCGCTTGCCCAAAGCGTCCGGAGCAGATCCGGAGACGGGTTTGCCTTTACAGCGTAGAGCGAGCGCCCCGGAAACTTCTCAGTGAAGAATCGGGCGGCGCGGGCCGCAGCCTGCGGGCGGATCAGCGTTACCGGTGCTGCCGGTGTGAGGGTGGTCGCTACCCCCAGCGCGCTATGGTGCTTGTGCAATTCAAGGGACCTCCAGTGTAGTTCATGGCAATCAAGCTGCCTTGCGGTGGAAGTCCCATG
Source organism: Sphingobium sp. MI1205 (assembly GCF_001563285.1). NCBI lineage: Bacteria > Pseudomonadati > Pseudomonadota > Alphaproteobacteria > Sphingomonadales > Sphingobiaceae > Sphingobium > Sphingobium sp. MI1205. Next base: position 1,655,700 of record NZ_CP005188.1, on the reverse strand, counting down.
GGGCAGCGGAAGGGCGATATATGCTGAGGGGTCCCCCCTGTAAAGCGCGCGTGCAAATTTTGTTGCGCGCCCAGCTATGAAATGTGCGTCATGAAAGACGGGACTTGAAATCTTCGTAGGAAAACTGGCGGATTTGCTTGAGTTCGTCGGTTTTCGAATTCCACAGCCAGATGGCGGGCAGTGGCACGCCGTTGAATGTGTTGGTCTTTACCATCGAATAATGGGCCTGATCGAGGAAGGCGATGCGCCGGCCCGGAGTCGCGCCGCCGGGGACTCGATAGTCGCCGATGATGTCGCCCGCGAGGCATGAGGGGCCGCCGAGTCGCGTCGGTTGCCCGTCAGCTTCCTCATGCAACATGGCCGGGCGATAGGGTGCCTCGATGACGTCGGGCATGTGGCAGGTGGCGGAAATGTCGGTGATGGCTACCGGCATTCCGTTGTCGATGACGTCGAGAATTTCGCCGATCAGGATGCCCGCATCGAGTGCCATGGCTTCGCCGGGTTCGATATAGAGATCAAGGCCGGTGTCGGCCTTGATCCGCTGGAGGAAGGCGATGAGGTCGTCGATCTGATAGTCAGCGCGCGTGACGTGATGGCCGCCGCCGAAGTTCAGCCATTTGAGCCCCGCGACATGCGGCATCACACGCGATTCGATCGCGGCCCAGGTGCGTTCCAGCGGCAGGAAGTCCTGCTCGCACAGATTGTGAACATGGAGGCCATCGACGCCGTCGAGATGCTCCGGCCGCAATTGGTCGATGGGGAAACCGAGGCGGCTGTGCGGCTGCGACGGGTCATATTTGGGCACTTCACCCTCCGCGTGAAGCGGGTTGATGCGCAGGCCGATGTCGAAGTTCACACCGTTCATGCGTGCATCGTCGATGACGGGTTGCATCCGCGCGATCTGGCCGGGGCTGTTGAAGATGACATGGTCGGAGATTTTGAGGATTTCGGCCAGATCGTCTGGTTTGTAGGCCGCGCAATAGGTTGCGACTTCGCCGCCATATTCTTCGCGGCCAAGGCGCGCTTCATAGATGCCCGAGGCGCAGACGCCGTCGAGATATTCCGTGACGACGGGGCCGAGCGACCACATGGAAAAGGCCTTGAGCGCGCCGAGCACCTTGATGCCTGCGCGGTCGCCTATGTCACGCAGGATCGACAGGTTGCGACGTATTGCGGCCTCGTCCACCACGAAGGCGGGCGAAGGCACGCGGTGGAGGTCGAAATGCGCGAAGGTGGCGGGGTCGCCGGCTTTGGTTTCCATCGATAATTCTCCGTCATGCCAGCGGAAGCCGGCATCTCAGGCGACAAGGCGCGGCGTGGAGGCACGAGATCCCAGCCTTCGCCGGGATGACATGGTTCTGCGATTAAAAGTCCAGCGGCTTGTCCAGTTCCTTTACCTGCCAGGGCAGGCCGTGCTTGTTCAGCATGTCCATGAAGGGATCGGGATCGAACTGTTCGATGTTGAACACGCCTTCGCCCTTCCATGCGCCAGTGAGCATAAGTGCGGCGCCGATCATCGCGGGGACGCCGGTGGTGTAGCTGACCGCCTGGTTGCCGGTTTCGGCATAGGCATCTTCATGGTCGCAGACATTGTAGACGTAGACCGTCTTCTGCTTCCCGTCCTTTTCGCCGGTCGCGATGTCGCCGATGTTGGTCTTGCCCTTGGTCGTGGAGCCCAGGCTGGACGGTTCGGGCAGGACGGCCTTGAGGAACTGGAGCGGGATGATCTCCTTGCCCTCGTAAATCACCGGGTCGATCCGGGTCATGCCGACATTCTGGAGCACTTCCAAATGCTTCAAATAGGCGTCGCCGAAGGTCATCCAGAAACGGATACGTTTGATTTCCGGGTAGAATTTGGCAAGGCTTTCCAGTTCCTCATGATACATGAGGTACATGTTCTTTTCGCCGACCTGATCGAAATTGAACGTCTGCTTGTGCTTCAGGGCCGGGCCTTCGACCCACTTGCCGCCTTCCCAGTGGCGCGAGGGCGCGGTGACTTCGCGGATGTTGATTTCCGGGTTGAAGTTGGTCGCGAAATGCTGGCCATGGTCGCCGCCATTGCAGTCGAGAATGTCGAGCGTGTCGATCCGGTCGAGCAGATGCTTCTTGATGTAGCTGGCGAAAACGCTGGTGACGCCGGGGTCGAAACCGGAGCCCAGCAGAGCCATGATGCCGGCTTCCTTGAAACGGTCCTGATAGGCCCATTGCCAGCCATATTCGAATTTCGGCGTGTCGCGCGGTTCGTAGTTGGCGGTGTCGAGATAGTCGGTTTTCGTAGCGAGGCAGGCGTCCATGATCGCCAGGTCCTGATAGGGCAGGGCCAGATTGACGACCAGTTTGGGCTGGACCCTTTCGATCAGCGCGATGGTTTCGGCGACATTGTCGGCATCGACCTGCGCCACGTCGATGGTGACGCCGGTGCGCGCCTTCACCGATTCGGCGACCTTTTCACAGCTGATGATGCGGCGGCTGGCGAGCGTGATGTGGCTGAAAATATCAGGGTTCATCGCCATCTTGTGAACCGCGACAGACCCGACGCCGCCCGCGCCGATGACCAGAACCTTGCTCAATTCCACTGCTCCATATCTCAAGCCGCGCCGGACGCGCGAAAGCGCCCATATAGGGGCTGCGCGTGACAGCGCAAAGTCAGTCTGTCAGAAGCTCGCGCCGTCGACTTTGTTGATCTTGAGCGCGTCGAGATCGACGGAGGGAACGCAGCGCAGATTGATGGCGCGAACCGGCCCGTCGGGTGATTTGCCTTCCGCGAAGGACTGCGTGCCGCAGATGGCGCAGAAGCGGTGCGTGATGTTGTGCTTGTAGAATTGATAGTCGGTCAGCTTGTCATCGCCGCTGTCGAGGGTGAACTGTTCAGCGGGGACGAAGGTGAGGACAAAGCCTTTGCGGCTGCAATGGGAGCAGTTGCAGGACATCGCTTCGGTCGGCGCGTCGGCGGAGACGGTGAAGGTGACAGCGCCGCAGTGGCAGCTTCCGGTGTAGGGCATGGGAGGCTCATCTCCTCGCGGGTTCAATAGAAGGTGAACATTGACGCCGATTGAGGCATCATCTTACATCTTAACGACATTATTACTCAATTTTCTGTATCAGGCGAGCATGCTCCAGGAACTCGATACTATGCTGGATATGCCGTTGACGCTTTTCGGCGTTCTGGCGGTGGGTGCGTTTATTGGCGTAGTATTCGAGAAGACATTCGCGGCAATAGATCGTGATAAGCGACGTGCTTATTGGCGTGAAAGAAATGCCAACAAGCCCCGAGCCAATCGCGAACTCACATCGCTGGCGTCGATAGAATCCGCTCAGAAAAGGGATTCGACGGAGATGGCAGCTGATCAGTTGAAGGTCGTCATGAAGGCTGATTTTCATTGGCGGGCTCTGCTAAACAAGCCGGAACGCCGCCTCTTGAGCTGCATCGACCAAGTGCTGGCAGAGGAATGTCCAGGTTGGCGGGCCATGGGGCAGGTCTCGTTAGGAGAAATTCTTTATAGCCGTGATAAGGATGCCTTCTGGGCCATCAATGCGAAGCGCGTTGATTTGCTCATCGTCGATCGAGATTGCCGCCCTCTTCATGCTGTAGAATTTCAGGGAACCGGCCATCATGGCAGTCCCGAGACCGCCGCGCGCGACGCAATCAAGAAGGAGGCGCTGCGTCGGGCTGGCATCGGTTATGTTGAGGTCGTAAGCGGAAATACACCCGCAGAGGTGCGCGATATGATCCGCAAGTTGGCCGGTGAATACAAAGCAAGATCTCAGGTTTAACTCACCAACCGCTTCAACCCTTCGACCGTATCCGCCTCCCCGGCAGGCTTGTCGCGCCGTATCCGCGCGATGCGGGGGAAGCGCATCGCCAGCCCGGACTTATGCCGCTTGCTCTCATGAATGCTGTCGAACGCCACTTCCAGCACCAGTGATTTCTCCACCTCCCGTACTGGCCCGAAGCGGTTCACCGTGTTCGTGCGGACGAAGCGGTCGAGCCATTTGAGTTCCTCGTCGGTGAAGCCGCTATAGGCTTTGCCTACGGGGTGCAGTTCGCCTTCCTCTGTCCAGCAGCCGAAGGTGTAATCCGAATAAAATGATGAGCGTTTGCCGTGGCCGCGCTGGGCGTACATCATCACGCAGTCGGCGGTGAGGGGATCGCGTTTCCATTTGTACCAGAGCGCCGCCTTGCGTCCGGCGACATAGGGGCTGTCGCGGCGCTTGAGCATGACGCCTTCGATGGCGGCGTCGCGGGCGCCTGCGCGAATGTCGGCGAGGGTTTCGAAGTCGGGGGCTTCGATCAGCGCGGAGATGTCGAAGCGGTCGGCGTCGAGCGTCGGGACGATGGTTTCGAGACGGGGGCGGCGTTGTTCCCACGGGAGGGCGCGGAGGTCTTCGTCGGCGTGGAGCAATATGTCGTAGAGGCGGACGAAGGCGGGGTAGTCGGCCATCATCTTTGCCGTCACAGCCTTGCGGCCCAGGCGTTGCTGGAGGGCGTTGAAACTGGCGGCTTCCCCGCCCTGAAACTCGCCTTTGACGAGCAGTTCGCCGTCGAGGACTGCGTGGGTGGTGAAAGCCTCCGCGATTTCGGGGAAGCTGCCCGTGATGTCGTCCCCGGCGCGGCTGTAGAGGCGGGTTTGCTCGCCGGTGCCGACGATCTGGATGCGAATGCCGTCCCATTTCCATTCGGCGGCATAGTGGGTGAGATCGACGCTATCGGCCTCCAGCGGATGGGCGAGCATGAAGGGGCGGAAGAAGGGGGTGCCTGCGGGGTCGGGCCGGTCGGATCGGCCTTCCGCCCAGTCGAACAGGGCGGCGTAGGGAGGGGAGAGGGCGTGCCAGCATTCCTCTACATCGTCCACGTCGAGGTTGAAGGCTTGCGCGAAGCCGGTTTTGGCAAGGCGGGCCGATATGCCGACGCGCAGGCCTCCCGTGGCGAGCTTGAGCAGGGCGAAGCGCCCCGACGCATCGAGATGGTCCATCATCTGCGCAAGGACGGCGGGCGCAGCGGCTCTGCTGGTGGCGTGGAGCCGGTCGATAATGGTGGACAGGGTGAGAGAGCCATCGTCCATTTCCGGCGGCTGGTCTTCGGCCTTGGGCCATAGAAGGGCGACGGTTTCCGCAAGGTCGCCGACATAGTCCCGGCTCATTTCGAACAGGACCGGATCGACGCGCGTGCGGGTCATTTCCGCGATCGTGGATGCCTTCACCGCCTTGATGTCGAGATTGCCGGTAAGCGCCGCGAGCGCCCAGCCTCGGTCCGGATCAGGCGTTTGCGCCATATATGACGCGATGAGATCCAGCTTGCCGTTGCGCGAGCGGGTGTAGACGAGGCCGTCCAGAAGCTGGGAGAAAGTGCGCATCAGCCCTCGTCCTCATCCTCGCGGCCCACAAGCGCCAGGGCCCGCGCGCCTATCTGGTGGGTCATGCACCAATGGAGCAGGGCTTCTTCCCGGCCGTGGGTGATCCAGGTTTCGGTTGGGGCGACTTCCCGGATCGTGTCGGTCAACTCGTCCCAATCGGCATGGTCGGAAATCACCAGCGGTAGTTCGACATTCTTTTGCCGGGCGCGCTGGCGGACGCGCATCCAGCCTGACGCCATGGCGGTGACGGGATCGGGCAGGCGGCGGCTCCACCGATCGTTGAGGGCGGAAGGAGGCGAAACGACGATGTGGCCTCGCAAGTCTTTTGCCGGGATGCCGGTTGCGGGGCGCAGTTCGCCCATGTCGATGCCGAACCGCTGGTACAGCGCACACATGCGTTCCATCGCGCCGTGAATGTAGATAGGGTCGTGATGGCCCCTGGCGCGTACTTCGCAGATGAGCCGCTGCGCCTTCCCCAGAGCGTAGGCGCCGACCAATAGGCAGCGGTCGGGATTGGCATGGAGCGCCGCGAGCAGGCGATCGACTTCGCTGCCCGTGTCGGGGTGGCGGAAGACTGGCAGGCCAAAGGTCGCTTCGGTGACGAAGATGTCGCAGGGGACCGGCTCGAATGCCTTGCAGGTGGGGTCCGGGCGGCGCTTGTAGTCGCCGGTGATGACGACGCGTTCCCCTGCGTGGTCCAGGACGATCTGCGCGGAGCCCAGGACATGGCCAGCGGGGACGTAGCTGATCCTGACTCCGTTCATGCGGATTTCGTCACCGTAGGGGACGGCGGTCCCCGACGCAGTGCCGTAGCGCAGCGCCATGATGGCCAGCGTTTCTTGCGTGGCCCACACATGGCCATGGCCGCCCCGCGCATGATCGGCGTGGCCGTGGGTTACGAGCGCGCGCTCCTGCGGAATGGATGGATCGATCCAGGCATCGGCAGGGCGGACATAGATGCCGGTGGGGTGCGGTTCGATCCAATGAGGCATGGGCTAAGAAAGGGATTGCGACCGGTTGGTTCCGCAACGATCGCGCAATGCGCACCGCTGTGCCGCGTCCCGGTGCGACAATGCCGTTGCCAGCGGCGGATGGATCAGCACATGCGCTGTCCATAAAGCCTGTGGCGGAAATGCCCGCCATGGCTGAGTTGTTCGTAAGCGCCAAAGGATCGCGCCGGTCCCCGATGGAGCGAGGCCGGCATTCGGAAAGCAGTCAAGTCAGCGAATTTGAGTAGACAGCGCCCGCCTGCCCTCAAAGGCGCATCAAGCGGCTTTTCTGATTTCCAGTTCAAGCCGATCCCATATTTCGACGAGCGCCTGGACGAGGTCGCGCATCATGTCCTCGCTATGTGCCGGTCCGGGCGTGAAGCGCAGGCGTTCGGTGCCGCGCGGCACGGTGGGATAGTTGATGGGCTGCACATAGGCGCCATATTCAGCGAGCAGGATGTCGCTGATCCGCTTGGCCTTGACCGGGTCGCCGACCATCAGCGGGACGATGTGTGTGACCGATGGCATGACCGGCAGACCGGCATCGGCCATCAGCTGCTTGAGGGTCGCGGCAGCGACCTGCTGGCCCTCGCGTTCCTCGCTGGAGCCCTTGAGGTGGCGCACGCTCGCCAGCACGCCTGCGACCAGCACGGGCGAAAGCGATGTGGTGAAGATGAAGCCGGGCGCATAGCTGCGGATCACATCGACTATCATCTGGTCGGCCGCGATATAGCCGCCCATGACGCCGAATGCCTTGCCCAGCGTGCCTTCAACTATGGTCAGCCGATCGGCGACCTCGTCCCGTTCCGAAATGCCGCCGCCGCGCGGGCCATACATGCCGACCGCATGGACTTCGTCCAGATAGGTGAGCGCGTTGAATTCATCCGCCAGGTCGCAGATCGCGGCAATGGGGGCGATGTCGCCGTCCATCGAATAGACACTTTCAAAGGCGATCAGCTTGGGCGTTTCGGGATCTTCGGCGGCGAGCAGCTCGCGCAGGTGATCGACGTCATTGTGACGGAACACGCGCTTTTCGCAGCCCGAATTGCGGATGCCCGCAATCATCGAGGCGTGATTGAGTTCATCGGAAAAGACGATGCAGCCGGGCAGCAGCTTTGCCAGAGTCGAGAGCGTCGCTTCGTTCGAGACATAGCCCGAGGTGAAGAGCAGCGCCGCTTCCTTGCCATGCAGATCGGCAAGTTCAGCCTCCAGATCGACATGATAATGGGTGTTGCCGCCGATGTTGCGGGTGCCGCCGGAACCTGCGCCGACGTCATGGAGCGCTTCTTCCATCGCGGCCACCACCTTGGGATGCTGGCCCATGGCGAGATAGTCGTTGGAGCACCAGACCGTGATCGGCTTGGGGCCATTGTGGCCGTGGAAGCAGCGCGCGTTCGGAAAAGCGCCCTTGTTCCGCAATATATCGATGAACACGCGATACCGGCCTTCGCTGTGGAGCCGATCAATCGCCTGCGCGAAGATATGCTTGTAGTTCACTTAACGCCCAATCCCTTGTGACCCGCATCCCCTTATTTCGGGGCATTTACCTGCTACGGCCGCCTTTTACCAGCGATAACCGTTCGCAGCGCTAGGGAGAAATACCTATCATGATGATAGAGGAAATTGGGACTGGACTAAAGGTCCCACCTCTTCACAGCGCTTCCATCTGTGTGAGACCGAAGTCGGCGAGCGCCGGGGCGAGCGTCGCCACGCTGTTGTCAAGGCGGGTAAAGACCGCCTTTCCTGGAGGACTGGACGCAGGCCAATTCTGACCCTGCGTGAGGTACGCGATGCGGCGGGCAATTCCATCGCCGCCATGGACGAATTTGAGCGGCTGGGGAGCGGCGGCCATCAGTTCTTCTTCCACCAGCGGGAAATGCGTGCAGGCAAGGACGACTGTATCCATGCGGTCCCCGCCGGACTGGTCAATCAGACCGGCCAGCGCGTCGCGGGCGATGTTCGGGTCGAGCGCTTCGCCGCGCAACTTGGATTCGGCGAGTTGAACGAGCGCAGCCGAACCATGGCGCAGGACCGTGCAGTCAGCTCCGAACTCTGCCGTGAGGCGATCCACATAGGGCTGGCGCACCGTCGCGTCGGTGCCAAGGACGCCGAACACCCGGCTTTTGGACAACAGGGCAGCGGGCTTGATGGCGGGCACGGTGCCGACCACCGGAATGTCGAGCGCGGCGCGGACGGCCGAGAGAGCGATGGTCGAGGCTGTGTTGCAGGCGATTACCGCCAGCCGCGGCCGGAACCGTTCGACCAGGCGCCCGAGCAGGGCGGGCACGCGGGCCGCGATCTCCGCCTCGCTCTTTGTCCCATAGGGGAATCCGGCACTGTCGGCAGCGTAGACGACCGGGGCGTTGGGCAGGGCCGCACGGGCCGGACCGAGAATGGAGAGGCCGCCGACCCCGGAATCGAAAAAGAGCAACGGTGCGGATGATGCGACTTTCATTGTGGCGCACATGTCGCGGCAGGAGGAAGGGCTGTCAACAGGGGCCTTGGGCCGGGCCATGCTGGTTCAGCGACCCCTGTTCCGTCCAAATCCGGGCCGTTTGAAGTCGCCCGCAGGTTGAGCGCGTTCAGGCGCTTGATAAGGTTCCGCTCCGGAATCCGACGAAATCCGTACCTTGGCGGGATCGACGCCATCGTCCAACTTGACCCCGAAAGACCGCTTTGTGCACCATGCAATCCGGCCTGCAATCGGATCATGTGTGGGCAGGCAGATGGTGACGGCTTCTCCGGCTATAAGATCAAGCTGGCATTTGCCGCCGATCCCCTGGGCCGAAACGTCACGGACGACAATGTCGATCTTGCCATGGCGGGGGTGAATCATCTGCGCCTTGAGCAGCCTGCGGTGGCGTTCGCTCGAGCGCTTTTGCTCATTGGCGGAATTTTTATCCACGTGCATTTTCTGAGGCATGTGCGGGGGCGACCATTTTGACCCAGACTATACCCGTGGAGGGACGCGCGGCAACAGGCAAGAGTTCGCGGGCGCTCGCAACGCCGGATTTCGCCTTTGGCATTGCCCATCACCGCCGGAACGCTATGGTCCGCGCGCAATCAATTCGGCGAGATCATGACACCTGCCTGGCTACTTCCCGCTTTCGTCCTGCTGATATCCTATCTGCTGGGTTCCATCCCCTTCGGCTTAGTGCTGACGCGCGTCACTGGGGCCGGGGATCTGCGCAAGATTGGATCGGGGAATATTGGCGCCACCAACGTGTTGCGAACCGGGCGAAAGGGGCTGGCTGCCGCGACGCTGCTGCTTGACCTGCTCAAGGGCGTGGCGGCGGTGCTGATCGGCGCGGCGCTGATCGATGGCGGAGGGCCGATGGCGGGAGCGATGGCGTTTATCGGCCACTGCTATCCGGTCTGGTTGCGTTTTGCAGGCGGCAAGGGTGTTGCGACCATGATGGGCGTTGTGAGCGCGCTGTACTGGCCTGCGGGCATCGTCTTCGCTCTGGTCTGGCTGGGCGCGCTGTTCGGCACGAAATGGTCCTCGGTCGGTGGCATGGCAGCAGGGATCAGCGCGCCGGTGGCGCTGTGGTTCATGGGGCGGATCGACCTGGTGCCGGTGACCCTGGGACTGGCGCTGATCCTGCTTTGGCGGCACCGGGCGAACATCGCCCGGCTGGTCAGGGGCGAGGAGCCAAAGATCGGGGCGGCCAAAGGGTGAGCGAACAGGAGCGATTCGATCGCCTCCGTCTGATCCGTTCGCCCCGTATCGGGCCGGTCACTTTCCGGCACCTGATCGCGCGTTTCGGCAAGGCGGGCGAGGCATTGCGGGCCGTGCCGGAACTTGCCGCGCGAGGCGGCGGGAAGGCGAGTGTTGCGGATGCAGGCGTGGTTGAGAAGGAGATCGCGCGGAGCCGGTCGCTGGGCGCGCGCTATCTGCTGATGGGCGACAAGGACTATCCATTTCTGCTGGACCAGATGGAGGCGGCTCCCCCCGCGCTGATCGTGCGTGGAGACGTTGGTCTGGCGGCGCGGCCATGCGTTGCGCTGGTGGGGGCGCGCAACGCCTCGGCTGCGGCCTGCCGCTTCGCCCGCACGCTATCGCAGGAGCTTGGCCAGCAGGGCGCAGTCGTTGTCTCTGGTCTGGCGCGCGGCATCGATACGGCGGCGCATCAGGGGTCGGTAGCCACCGGAACCATCGCCGTCATAGCCTGCGGCATCGATATCGTTTTTCCGCCAGAGAATGAGGCGTTGCAGGAACAGGTCGCGGCGGAAGGTCTGTTGGTGACCGAACATCCTCCGGGTACACAGCCGCTGGCGAGGCATTTTCCGGCGCGGAACAGGATCATCGCTGGGCTGGCCGCTGGCACGGTGGTGGTTGAGGCCGCGCCGCGGTCTGGATCGCTGATCACCGCTCGCCTGGCGGCGGACGCGGGGCGTGAGGTGATGGCAGTGCCCGGCTCGCCCGCCGATCCCAGGGCGCAGGGCTGTAATCAGTTGATCCGCGACGGCGCCACGCTGGTGCAGAATGGCGCGGATGTGATCGAGGCCATTGGCGGGATAGGCGGCCGAATGGTCCGGCAAGGGCGTTCGGGCTTTGACGGAGAACCCGTCTCGTCGGATGTGGCAGGCGCGGACCGGGACATCGTGTCGGACCTGCTCGGCCATTCCGCTGTGCCCGTAGACGAGATCATCCGTCTTTCCATGCTGAGCCCGGCGATCGTGCAGACGGTGTTGCTGGAGCTGGAGCTGGCGGGCCGCCTGGAACGCCATGCGGGCGGTAGGGTGAGCCTGTCATGATGGCCTTGACGCGGACCGCAAACGCCTTCCAGACTCGCGCGTGTACGTGAGAGCACTCAAATAACCGGGGCATGAATGCAGCTTGTCATCGTTGAATCGCCGGCAAAGGCGAAGACCATCGAGAAATATCTGGGTGGGGATTTCCACGTTCTTGCCAGCTATGGTCACATCCGCGACCTGCCGGCCAAGGACGGTTCAGTGGACCCCGACAATGGCTTTGCCATGAGCTGGGAGAATTATGGCGACAAGGGCAAGCAGCTCAAGGCCATCGCGGATGAGGCCAAGAAGGCCACGCGCCTGATCCTGGCGACTGACCCTGATCGCGAGGGCGAGGCGATCAGTTGGCATGTGCAGGAAGTGCTGCGCGCGAAGAAGGCGCTGCCGCAGACGGTCGATCGGGTGACGTTCAACGCGATCACCAAGGCCGCCGTGCTGGAGGCCATGGCCAAGCCGCGTTCGCTGGACGAGGATCTGATCGATGCCTATCGGGCGCGGCGGGCGCTTGACTATCTGGTGGGCTTCACCCTGTCGCCGGTGCTGTGGCGCAAGCTTCCGGGCGCAAAGTCAGCGGGCCGCGTCCAATCGGTTGCGTTGCGCCTGGTGGTGGAGCGTGAGCGCGAGATCGAAAGTTTCGTGCCCCAGGAATATTGGTCGGTCACGGCCGAGATGGAGCAGGGTGGGCAGGGCTTCACCGCGCGTCTCATCCGTTGGAAGGGCGAGAAGATCGAACGCCTGACCATCGGCAAGGAAGGCGACGCCATGGCCGCGAAGGCGGACGTGGAGGCTGGGCGCTTCACCGTCGAGAAGGTCGAAACCAAGCCGGTTTCGCGCAATCCCCCGCCGCCTTTCACGACTTCGACGCTTCAGCAGGAGGCAGCGCGCAAGCTGGGCTTTTCGGCCAGCCATACGATGCGTGTGGCGCAGCAGCTCTATGAGGATGGCGCGATCACCTACATGCGTACCGACGGCGTGCAGATGGACGGCAGCGCCATCTCCGCCGCGCGAAAGGCGATCGCGGAGCGCTATGACGGTGGCTATCTGCCCGAAAAGCCGCGACAGTATCAGACCAAGGCCAAGAATGCGCAGGAAGCGCATGAAGCGATCCGTCCCACCGAATTTTCGCGGGACAAGGTCGGCAGCGGCGACCATGCCCGGCTTTACGACCTGATTTTCAAGCGCGCGCTGGCGAGCCAGATGGCTTCTGCGCGGCTGGAGCGGACGACCGTGGATCTGGTCGATGGCACCGGCCAGCATGCGCTGCGCGCCACCGGGCAGGTGGTGATTTTCGCGGGATTCCTGGCTCTCTACGAAGAGGGTCGCGATGACGCCGAGGATGATGACAGCAAACTGCTGCCGCGTATGAGCGCAGGCGACGCCCCGGCGAAGAAAAAGGTGATGGCGGAGCAGCACTTCACCCAACCACCGCCGCGCTATTCGGAAGCGAGCCTCGTCAAGAAGCTGGAGGAATTGGGGATCGGACGTCCGTCCACCTATGCTTCCACATTGCAGGTGCTGAAGGACCGCGACTATGTGCGGATCGAGAAGAACCGCTTCTTCGCTGAGGAGAGCGGGCGGCTGGTGACTGCGTTCCTCGAGCGCTTTTTCGAGCGATATGTGTCCTACGACTTTACCGCCGGGCTGGAAGATGAGCTGGATGAGATTTCCGGTGGCCGCGCGCAATGGCAGGCGGTGCTGGAAGCCTTTTGGCGAGACTTCAAACCGAAGACGGCCGAAGTCATGGAGCAGAAGCCTTCGGACATCACCGCCGAGCTGGACAAGTTCCTGGAACCGATGCTCTTTCCGCCCAAGGCGGACGGCAGCAATCCGCGTGCCTGCCCCTTGTGCGGCGACGGGCAATTGTCGCTGCGTGGTGGCCGGTTCGGTGCGTTTATCGCCTGCTCCAACTATCCCGAGTGCAAATTTACCCGGAAGTTCGGCCAGCCCGGTGTCAAGGACGGCGAGGATACAGGCCCCGAAGTGCTGGGGCAGCATCCCGAAACCGGGCTGGACATCACGAAAAAATCGGGTCGCTTCGGCCCCTATATCGAAATGGGGGAGGGCAAGGAGGCGAAGCGCGGCTCGATTCCCAAGGACCTGCCGGATGGCGAGTTGACGCTGGACTGGGCGGTGAAGCTGCTGAGCCTGCCGCGCGAGGTCGGGTTGCATCCGGAAACGGGCAAGCCCATCGTGGCGAATATCGGGCGCTTCGGGCCGTATTTGCTGCATGATGGCAAATATGGTCGGCTGTCCTCCACCGCCGAGATTTTCGAGGTGGGCATGAATAGCGCCGTCGTGAAGCTGGCGGAAGCCGCCAACAAGGGCCCGCGCGGCGGTGCGTCACGCGAACCGCTCAAGGTGTTGGGCCAGCATCCGCGGACCGAAGCCGAGATCAAGCTGATGGCCGGGCGTTATGGGCCTTATGTCACTGACGGGACGACCAACGCGACTTTGCCCAAGACGATCGAGCAGGATGCGTTGACGCTGGAGGAGGCTGCGCAGTTGATTGACGCGCGCGCGGCTGCCGCCCCGGCGAAGAAGGGGAAGAAGGCGCCTGCGAAAAAGGCCGCTGCCAAGAAGCCCGCAGCGAAGGCTGCGAAGAAGGCGCCCGCAAAGAAGAAAGCAGCGGCGGAGTAGTCCGCCTGCCGGTGATTTCTAGTATGGTCGAGAACTGGGGAGCGCGTTCGACGCGCTTCTCAACTTCGCTTGAAACGAACGAAGGCTGGGTGAGGCTACTCCACCCAGTCCAGGCCGATATCGCGGTAGATGAACCGATCATCCTCCCAATCTTCCTTCACCTTCACGTGGAGGTAGAGATGGACCTTTACGCCGAGCAGGCTCGCCAGTTCAGCGCGCGCCTTTGAACCGATTTCCTTAAGGCGCTGCCCGCCCTTGCCCAGCACGATCGCACGCTGGGTTGGACGGCCGACGAGAATCTGCTGGTGGATTTCCACAGATCCGTCCTCACGTTCCTTATATTGTTCGGTATCGACGGCGGTGGCGTAGGGCAGTTCGGCGTGTAGCTGATGATAAAGCTGTTCGCGCGTGATTTCGGCCGCCAGCATCCGGTCGGTGGCATCGGAAACCTGATCCTCGGGAAAATGCCACGGACCTTCCGGCATGGCGTGGGCGAAGGCGGTCTTGAGTTCGGGCAGGCCGTCGCCGGTCGCGGCGCTGACGAAGAAGGTCTCGGCAATGTCCAGTCGCTCATAAAGCCGCTCGGTATGGACCAGCAGCTTTTCCTTGATGGCGATATCGACCTTGTTGAGGACCAGCCATTTCTTCTCCGGGCGGGACGCCAGTGCGGAGATGATTGGCTCCATCTTCGGGCCCAGGCCAGCCTTTCCATCGACGATCAGCGCGATCAGGTCCGCGCCCTGCGCGCCGCCCCAAGCTGCCTGCACCATCGCGCGGTCCAGCCGCCGTTTGGGCGCGAAGATGCCGGGGGTGTCGACCAACACCATCTGCGTGTCGCCCTCGATCGCCACGCCCATGACCCGGGTGCGGGTGGTCTGCGCCTTGGGACTGGTAATGGCTACCTTTTGGCCGACAAGCGCATTTACCAGGGTCGACTTGCCCGCATTGGGCGCGCCGACGATGGCGACGACGCCACAGCGTTGGGATTCAGGATCAATCGTCAAACAAAACTCCGTTCAGCCCCGCCTCTGTCGCAGGGATTTTCTTCTTAATGCAAAATGGGTCGTTGGGACAGGCTCAGCTGTCCAGCTTGTCCAGCAGCGCCTTGGCCGCCGCCGTTTCAGCTTCCTGCTTTGACCCGCCCGATGCACTCGCTTCCCCGGCACCCTTGATCGATACCGTCACCGTGAAGCGCAATGCGTGGTGGGGGCCGGAACGGTCCGTCAGTACATATTCGGGAGGCTTGCGACGGTTGGCCGCCGCCCATTCCTGCAGAGTCGATTTGGGATGCTTGGGTGCGCTTTCCTGCGTATCGACGCGGCTGTCCCATAGTCGTCGGACGAGGGCGCGTGCCTCGTCCAGCCCGGCTTCCAGATAAAGTGCGCCGATCAGCGCCTCCATGACGTCGCCCAGCACATTATCGCTGTCAGTTGCGCCATCGTCGCGGGCCTGCTTGCCAAGGATGACATGTGTCGGAACGCCCGCCGAGCGCGCTATTTCGGCGCAGGTCTCGCCCGAAACCAGCGCATTGAAGCGGCGGGAAAGCTTGCCTTCCGGTTCTCCGGCGAAGCGTTCATAGACCCACTCGGCCATAATCAGCCCGAGGACACGGTCACCCAGAAATTCGAGCCGTTCATAATTGGCGGCATTTGCGCTGCCATGGGTCAGCGCCTGATGGAAGGGCGCAGAGTCCTTCGGCGCGCGCCCGATCAATCCGGCGAGCCAGCCAGATGTGTCGGGCTTCGTCAAAAGCCTTCCCCGATGCGGTTCCAGCGCGCGGCGGTGAACCATGTCCAGGGCAGCAGCCAGTTTGCGCTGCCATCGGTCGAGAATACCGAGATCATCGCCTTGCCCACCAGATTTTCTTCGGGCACGAGGCCAATGCCGCCGCCTTCGACGGCGGGGAAGCGGCTGTCGGCGCTGCGGTCGCGATTGTCGCCCATCATGAAAAGATGACCTTCGGGCACCAGCATCGTGTCGCGGTCATCGGCTGCGCCGTCGGGCACGAGGTCGAGGACATTGTAGCTTTTGCCGCCCGGAAGGGTTTCCCGATATTGCGGATAGCGGCACTGACGGCCACCGCCGGGCGCATCTTCCTCAAATTCAGTGCGGTAGCAGGGGGAAGGGCTGCCTTCCTTCGCGGCGGCATCCAGCATGTTGGGCGTGACCGGGATGACCAGGTCGGCGACCTTTTGTTTGGGGATTGCCTGGCCGTTCAGATACACGGTGCCACCGCGAACAGAGATCATGTCACCGGGCAGGCCGATAACGCGTTTGATGTAGTCATTCTTCTGGCTCGGCGGCGCTTTGAACACCACGACGTCGCCGCGTTGCGGCGTCGATGCCAGGATACGGCCCGGAATGAGCGGCAGGTTGAAGGGCAGCGAGTAGCGCGAATAGCCATAGGGCCATTTCGCAACCAGCAGATAGTCCCCGATCAGCAGGCGCGGCTGCATCGATTCAGACGGAATATTGAACGGGGACACGATGAAGCTTCGCAAAATAAAGACGAAGACCGCCAGCTTTGCGAGAAACCAGATGAAGTCCCGCGTTTCGGATTTTGCGCTCATGCCTGCTCGTCAGTCCTTCGATTTGCCTTGAAAACAGGCCGCTGCGGCTTTTGCTGTGTTGGAAACCTGCCGTCAAGCGCGTGCAACGGTGCATTGGCCGTTACGCTTGAGTAAGAGAGGGAAGAATCGGCAAGTGCAGCGCCGATGTCCATCAACGGAAAAAAGAGGATCTACCTTTTCATGTCCAGCCCTGCACTGGAGGCGATCGCCGCCATCCCACAGATCGAATTGAAGTCTGCCTTCGCGGCCGACCCAAGCCGGCTGAGCAAGTTTACGCTGACCCAGGGACCGCTGCGTTTCGACTGGTCCAAGACGCATCTGACGAGCGCGATGCTGGACGGATTTCTGAAACTGGCGGAAGAGATGGACTTTGCCAGGTGGCGCGATGCGTTCTTCGCGGGCGAGCCGATCAACAGCAGTGAAGGCCGTGCTGCCGAGCATCCCGCCGAACGTGGGCAAGGCAATGCGGAAAGCGTGTCGCGCGTCAAGATGCTGCACGCGCGGATGCGTGCGCTGATCGATGCGATCGAGGGAGAGGCGCTGGGGCCGATCCGGCACATATTGCATATCGGCATCGGTGGTTCAGCGCTTGGCCCGAACCTGATCATCGATGCGCTTGGAGGGGACGGCGGGCGCTATGACGTTGCGATCGTGTCCAATGTCGATGGCACTGCCCTGGAACGAGCCATGGCGCGCTTCGACCCCGAAGCAACCCTGATCGCTGTTGCGTCCAAGACATTTACGACAACGGAAACAATGCTGAACGCGGCTAGCGCCATCAACTGGCTGGTCGAGGCGGGTGTGGAGGATCCCTATGGCAAGGTCATCGCGCTGACGGCCAGCCCTGAAAAGGCGATCGAATGGGGCGTGGATGAGACGCGCATCCTGCCCTTCGCCGAAAGCGTGGGCGGCCGATATTCGCTGTGGTCCTCGATCGGTTTTCCGGCCGCCCTCGCGCTGGGATGGGACGCTTTCGAGAGCCTGCTGGAGGGCGCGGCGGCAATGGACCGGCACTTCCGTCTGTCTGCCCCCGCACAGAACGCGCCGCTGATCGCTGCCTTCGTCGATCAATATTATGCGCGGATGCTGGGTTGCCAGACGCGCGCGCTGTTCGCTTATGATGAGCGGTTGAGGCTGCTCCCATCCTATCTCCAGCAGCTGGAGATGGAGAGCAACGGCAAGAGCGTGACGCGCGATGGAACGCCGGTTGATGGGCCGACCGCCCCGATCACCTGGGGTGGGGTGGGAACGGATGCCCAGCACGCCGTGTTCCAGTTGCTGCATCAGGGCACGGTCCTGGCGCCTGTCGAGTTCATTGCGTCGATCGAACCGGGGCACGCCCTTGACCCCGCGCATCACCGGGCATTGCTGGTAAACTGCTTCGCGCAGGGCGCGGCGTTGATGCAAGGGAAGGACAATGATGCCGACCCTGCTCGCGCCTATCCCGGCAACCGGCCTTCCACGACGATCCTGCTGGATGATGTGACGCCCGACGCCCTGGGGGCGCTGATCGCCTTTTACGAACATCGGACCTTTGCCAATGCCGTGCTGATGGGGATCAATCCTTTCGACCAGTTCGGTGTGGAGTTGGGCAAGGAGATCGCGAAGTCGATCGAGACCGAGGGTGCGAAAGGCTTTGATCCTTCAACCATGGCCTTGATCGAGTTAGCGTTGGGCGCTGTCTGAGCATCATTGGTGCGGATTAGGTCGGCCTTTGCGTGAACTTGGTGCTCGATCGCTTTCCCGTTTGTAACTCCGCCAGTCTGAGGCCATATCCCGGTTCATCCCAGCGGAGGCAGCATGAGCGATTATGATTTCGACCTTTTCGTCATCGGCGCAGGTTCCGGCGGCGTTCGTGCATCGCGCGTCGCCGCCGCGCATGGTGCAAGGGTCGCGGTGGCTGAAGAATATCGGGTCGGCGGCACCTGCGTCATTCGCGGGTGCGTGCCCAAGAAACTGCTGATCTACGGCGCGCATTTTGCCGAGGATCTGAAGGATGCTCGACGGTTCGGCTGGAACGTCCCGGATTGCGATTTCGAATGGAAGGTGCTGCGCGACAATGTGCTGGCGGATGTGGACCGGCTGGAGGGCCTCTACCGAAATACGCTGTCCAGTCATAAGGTTGAGCTGATCCCCGAACGGGCGACCGTTATCGGCCCGCATAAGGTGAAGCTGGCGAGCGGGCGGGAGGTCAGCGCGAAATATATCCTGATTGCGACCGGCGCCTGGCCCGTCATCCCCGAAATCGAGGGCGCGGAGCATGGCATCACGTCGAACGAAGCCTTTCATCTGGAGGATCGGCCCAGGCGGATCGTCATCGTAGGGGGTGGCTATATCGCCAATGAATTTGCGGGCATCTTCAACGAGTTCGGCAGCCATGTGACGATCGTCAACCGATCGGGCACGCTGCTGCGCGGTTATGATGAGCAGATTCGTGATCGGCTGATGCAGATTTCAACGATGAAAGGCATTGTCTTCCGCTTCAACGCGAAGATGGACCGCATCGAAAAGAATGAGGACGGGACGCTGTGCGTGCATTTTGCCGATGGCGATCCGGTTCCTTGCGACACGGTGATGTTCGCTACGGGCCGCCGGCCGCATGTCGAAGGGCTTGGCCTGGAGAGCGCGGGCGTGGAACTGGACGAACAGGGCGCCATCAAGGTCGATGACTATAGCCGGACCAGCTGTGAGAGCATCTATGCGGTGGGCGATGTCACCGACCGGTTGCAACTGACGCCGGTCGCGATCCGCGAAGGGCATGCCTTTGCCGACACGATATTTGGCGGCAATCCCCGGACGGTGGATTATGACTGCGTGCCTTCCGCTGTGTTCAGCCATCCGCCGCTCGCTGGCGTCGGCCTGACAGAGGCGCAGGCGAAAAACACGTTGGGTACGGTAAAGGTCTATACGTCCGACTTCCGGCCCATGAAGAATGTGCTGGCCGGACGCGATGAGCGGGCGCTCTACAAGATGGTGGTGGATGCGACGACCAATCGGGTGGTTGGGCTGCACATGATCGGGCCTGACGCACCGGAGATTTTGCAGGCGGCGGCGATCGCAGTGAAGGCCGGGCTTACCAAGCAACAGTTCGACGATACGGTCGCACTCCATCCGAGCATGGCGGAAGAGCTGGTCTTGCTGAAATAAGTGTGGGCGTGCTGGGGTTGCCCGCTATCTACCCTTGGCAAAAGTGACCACCAGCGCATCGCGCCAGGCAGGATGGTCTGGATCGACCGCGTGGATTTCGGTGACGCCGTGCAGAATGCGGTGGTCGTCAATCAGCACCGCATCGCCCGGCCGGACAAGGGTGAATTCGCCAAGCGGTTCGCCATCGGGTGACCCGATGCGGGTTACGCCCTCGCGTACGTTGCGGCGCTCGACCAGCATTACGAACACCCAATCCACGCCGTCGCGGTGTAGGCCCTCCGGGGTAGGGCGGCCCACATGGTCCTGCTGCGTTTCGATGCGGAACTGGTGCATCTCTACATGCCATGGCCGCGCGCCGGCTGCGTCGAAGATTTGTGCGCAAAAGGTAAAGATCGCCTGCATCACCGGGTTATCGATCACCTGCTGATGCACGGGATCGAACCAGCGCTGCACGTCTCCGTTCAGGGGATTATAGTCGCGGCTCTGATAATGGGGCTGGTGTGGTTTACGCGCAAAATGGCCCTGCTCGCAGTGGAAGGCAGCATGTCGCCGCCGCCGATAGCGTCCCCCATCCGCCATATAAAGGTCGGGGCCGAGATCATCCCAGCTGTTCGAAAAAAGATCCCACGCCGCGTCATCGACACCGAGAATATCGCGCATCTCATTTCCACCAACGCGCGCGAATCCGCCACGCGCGAGGTCTGCGGAAATGCCCGTATCGAGAAAAATGCCACTACCCATCTATTCAGCCTAAGCCCTCGGTCAAACGAGCAACAGGGCCAGTTTCCGCAAGCTGGGACTGGCCGCCTGCGGTTCATCCTATCCAGTAGGGGACAATCTGCCGATTATCCGGATCGACGCGGATCGGGCGGTCGGCGGGTGGGAAGGCGCGCTGGTCACATCCCTGCCGTGAACAGAGGCGGCAGGTGATGCCGATCGGCGTGGCCGCGCCCTCCATTTCCAGTTGTAGCCCGTCGGCATAGACGAAGTTCGCGGCATGGGCGACTTCACAACCCAGTACGACAGCATAACGGCGCGGGGTGCGTGAATAGCTGCCAGAGGGCTTTACCAGTCCCTTTGCCATGGAGACATAGCGTACGCCGTCGGGCGTCTCCCCGAGTTGGACATTGATCCGATCGGGAATGGCCACTGCTTCATGCACGTTCCACAAGGGGCATGCGCCGCCGAAGCGCGCAAATTGCAGGCGCGTGGCGCTGTGCCGCTTGGTGATGTTACCCGCCATATCGACGCGGCAGAAGAAGAAGGGAATGCCGCGCAGCCCTGGCCGTTGAAGAGTGGACAGGCGATGGCAGGCCTGTTCGAAGCTGACCCCGAAACGGCGGGCGAGACGGTCTATATCGTGCCGCACCGCGCGGGCGGCCTCGCGAAATTCGGCATAGGGCATCAGCAGCGCGCCCGCGGCATAATTGCCAAGCCCGATGGTCAGGAGGCGGTCTGCACCCTCGACCGGCATGGCGGCCCGATTGACGACATCGGCGATGACCGCCTGCCCCTCCAGCATCATCAGTTGGTGGGACAACATGAATTTGCGGCTTTCGGTCGGAAGCGCGGCGTTGATGAACAATCTGCGGTCGGTTGACGAATAAGCGCGCAGGGCGGAGTCCGGCGTGTCGGCGATCAGCGTTTCGATGCCATGCCGCCGCGCCAGCGCTTCGACCAGCATGCCTTCGTCCAGCGCCTGTCCTGCGCTAAAGCTCTTCGCCATATCCTCGGCCAGGCAATCGAGCGCGTGGACATAATTGCCCGCCTCATGAAACCAGTCGCGCGCCGCTTCCCAGGGAAGACGGGCCTGCACCTCATGATCGTTGGCAATCGCTTCCTCGATCATGTTGATGCGCTCGTTGGCACGCATATGGGCGTTATAGAGATCGATGTAGCGGGCTGCGAATTCGGGGAATTGAAGATGCAGCTTTTCAATCCGCTCCGGCTCCATCGGCGCGCCGGGCAGTTCCGGATGGGCGAGGGCGAAGGTAAAGGCTCCGAGAAGCTGCTCCTCTTCCCGGCTGTCGAAACTTGCCCAGTCGGTTGGAAAGGCGCTGGCCACGGCAGCCTTCACCTTGGCGGTCAACGGACGGTCGTCATTCTCAAGCTGACTGAGATAGGAGACGGAAATGCCAAGCGCCTGCGCCATCGTTGCCTGATCCATCCGGTGGTCCAGACGGAGTTGCCGGAGCCGCTGACCTGCGAAAATGCGATTGCCTCGTGCCATGCTTTGCCCATAATTTGCGAAATGGTGATTTGCAAATTAGCAAATTTGCATTTGCGAAAAGAAGCAAAGAAGGGAAAGGGGCAGATATAGCCATCCGCGTCGTTCCCGGAGAGATATTAGTATGTCGAAGCTCGCCATTATCGAACAGCTGGAAGCCAAGCGGGAAGCCGCGCGCCTGGGCGGTGGCCAGCGCCGCATTGACGCGCAGCATGCCAAGGGCAAGCTGACGGCGCGGGAGCGGCTCGAAGTGCTGCTCGATGAGGACAGCTTCGAAGAAGTCGATATGTATGTCGAGCATAACTGCATCGACTTCGGCATGGACGAGCAGCATATTCCGGGCGATGGCGTGGTCACCGGGTCGGGCACGATCAACGGTCGCCTGGTCTTCGTGTTCAGCCAGGACTTCACCGTCTATGGCGGCGCGGTGTCGGAACGGCACGCGATGAAGATCTGCAAGATCATGGACATGGCGATGAAGGTCGGTGCTCCCGTGATCGGTCTCAACGATTCGGGCGGCGCCCGCATCCAGGAAGGCGTCGCCTCGCTCGCAGGCTATGCCGAAATCTTCCAGCGCAATGTGCTGGCGTCGGGCGTGGTGCCGCAAATCAGCGTCATCATGGGTCCGTGCGCGGGCGGTGCAGTCTACTCGCCAGCAATGACCGACTTCATCTTCATGGTGAAGGACTCAAGCTTCATGTTCGTTACCGGGCCGGACGTGGTGAAGACCGTGACGAACGAGATCGTCACACAGGAAGAGCTTGGCGGGGCGATCACGCACACCACCAAGTCGGGCGTTGCTGACCTGGCTTTCGAAAATGACATTGAGGCGCTGTTGGCGGTCCGCGACTTCGTTGATTTCCTGCCTGCGTCGAACAAGGAGCCGGTGCCAGAGCGTCCGAGCGCGGACGCTTGGGACAGGATTGAAGAGAGCCTGGACACGTTGGTTCCTGCAAATGCCAACCAGCCTTACGACATGCATGAATTGATCCGAAAGGTGATCGACGAAGGCGACTTCTTCGAGGTGCAGCCGGCGCATGCGGGCAACATCATCTGCGGTTTCGGCCGGATCGAGGGTAAGACCGTCGGCATCATCGCCAATCAGCCGATGGTGCTGGCGGGTGTGCTGGACATCAACTCATCGAAGAAAGCCGGGCGCTTCGTCCGCTTTTGCGATGCGTTCGAAATCCCGATCGTTACCTTCGTCGATGTGCCGGGCTTCCTGCCGGGCACCGCGCAGGAGCATTCGGGCATCATCAAGCATGGCGCCAAGCTGCTCTTCGCTTATGCCGAAGCGACCGTGCCGAAGATCACCGTCATCACGCGCAAGGCCTATGGGGGCGCTTATGACGTTATGAGCTCCAAGCATTTGCGGGGTGACCTCAACTATGCCTGGCCCACCGCGGAAATCGCGGTGATGGGCGCCAAAGGCGCGGTCGAGATCATCTTCCGCGGCAAGACGCCCGAAGAGATCGCGGATCGGACGAAGGAATATGAGAACCGCTTCGCCAACCCGTTCGTGGCGGCGAGCAAGGGCTTCATCGACGAAGTGATCCAGCCGCATTCGACCCGCAAGCGGATTGCCCTGGGCCTGCGCAAGCTGCGCAACAAGGCGCTGGAGAATCCGTGGAAGAAGCACGACAACATCCCGCTTTAAGGAGAAGGCAGCCATGAAACTCGGCCGTCTCAACCATATCGGCGTCGCGACGCCTTCGCTGGACTCCAGCATCGCCTATTATCGCGACGTCATGGGCGCGACGATTACGCATCAGCCTTTCGACCTGCCTGCGCAGGGCGTGAAGGTGTGCTTCGTCGATACTCCCGGTGAAAATGGCACGGCGGGTACGCAGATCGAACTGATCGAGCCTTTGGGCGAGAACAGTCCAATCCACGGCTTCATCGCCAAGAACCCGGCCGGCGGGCAGCATCATATGTGTTATGAAGTGCCCGATATTCATGAGGCCAAGGCATGGTTCGAAGGTCTGGGCAAGAAGGTGCTCGGCGAACCGCGTATCGGGGCGCATGGCACGTTGATCTTCTTCGTGCATCCCAAGGATATGAATGGGGTGCTCACCGAAATCATGGAAACGCCGAAAGAGGGCGCACATTGATATGACCGACAAGCCGACACTGGACCAGTGGGCCACCGCTGCCGCCAAGGAAGTGAAGGGTAAGGACCTCAACTGGGAAACCCCAGAGGGGATTACGGTCAAGCCGCTATATACGGCCGAGGATGTGACCGTCGATCCCGGCCTGCCGGGTTTCGCGCCTTTCACGCGCGGTGTGAAGGCCTCCATGTATGCGGGGCGTCCCTGGACCATCCGCCAATATGCAGGTTTCTCCACCGCCGAAGAGTCGAACGCCTTTTACCGCCGGAACCTGGCGGCGGGGCAAAAGGGGCTCAGCGTCGCTTTCGATCTTGCTACGCATCGCGGCTATGACAGCGACCATCCGCGCGTTGTGGGCGATGTCGGCAAGGCGGGCGTGGCGATCGACACGATCGAGGACATGAAGATCCTGTTCGACGGCATTCCGCTCGACCAGATGTCTGTTTCCATGACCATGAACGGCGCGGTCATTCCCATCCTCGCCTTCTTCATCGTGGCGGGCGAAGAGCAGGGGGTTGATCGCAAGCTGCTCGACGGGACCATTCAGAACGACATTCTGAAGGAGTTCATGGTCCGTAACACCTACATTTACCCGCCTGAACCGAGCATGCGGATCATTTCGGACATATTCGGCTATACCAGCCGCGAGATGCCCAAGTTCAACAGCATCTCCATTTCCGGCTACCATATGCAGGAAGCCGGTGCGACGCAGGTGCAGGAATTGGCCTTCACCATCGCCGACGGCATGGAATATGTGAAGTACGGCGTAGCGTCGGGCCTGGACATCGACAAATTCGCCGGCCGCCTCAGCTTCTTTTTCGCGATCGGCATGAATTTCTTCATGGAGATTGCAAAGCTGCGCGCGGCCCGCGTGCTGTGGCATCGGGCGATGACGAAGCTGGGCGCACAGGACGAACGATCCAAGATGCTGCGGACGCACTGCCAGACTTCGGGCGTGTCGCTGACGGAGCAGGATCCGTACAACAATGTCATGCGCACGACGATCGAAGCGATGGCCGCGATGCTGGGTGGCACGCAGTCTCTGCACACCAACGCGCTGGACGAGGCGATTGCCCTTCCGACCGACTTCTCTGCTCGTATCGCGCGCAACACGCAGATCGTCATCCAGGAAGAGACGGGCATGACCAAGGTGGTCGACCCGCTCGGCGGCTCCTACTATGTCGAGGCGCTGACCCAGCAGCTGGTCGATGCGGCGCAGGAAATCATCGACCGGGTCCAGGCAGAAGGCGGCATGGCTAAGGCTGTAGCGGCGGGATGGCCCAAGGCGATGATCGAGACAGCGGCGGCTGCTCGTCAGGCGCGCGTCGATCGGGGCGAGGACGTCATTGTCGGCGTCAACAAATACCGGCTTGCCAACGAAGACCTGCTGGAAACGCTGGAAGTCGATAACAGCAAGGTTCGTGAATCGCAGATCACCCGTATCAACCGGGTCAAGGCGGAGCGGGACGAGGAAGCGTGTCAGGCCGCCTTGGAAGCGCTGCGCAAGGCCGCTGCCGGTCCGCAGTCGATCGAGAATAATCTGCTTGCCCATGCAGTTGAAGCTGCGCGCGCGCGGGCGACGCTGGGCGAAATCTCCTCCGCGATGGAGGCCAGCTTCGATCGCTATGGCACGGTGCCGACGCCGGTGAAGGGCGTCTATGCGGAGCCTTATGCGCAGGACAGCCGCTGGAAACAGGTTCTTGACGGCGTGCAGGCCGTCGAGCGGCGCCTCGGCCGCAAACCGAAATTGCTCATCGCCAAGATGGGGCAGGACGGCCACGACCGGGGCGCCAATGTCATTGCATCCGCTTTTGGCGATATGGGTTTCGACGTGGTGTCGGGTCCGTTGTTCCAGACACCCGAGGAAACGGTGGTGCTGGCGCTTGATAGTGGCGTTGATGTCGTCGGCGCGTCCAGCCTTGCGGCGGGGCACAAGACGCTCATTCCCGAACTTATCAAGCAGCTGCGGGAGAAGGGGCGCGGCGACATCAAGGTGATCGCGGGCGGGGTTATTCCACCGCAGGATTATGACTTCCTTCGTGACGCGGGCGTGCAGGGCATTTATGGACCCGGCTCCAATGTCGTGGAGTGCGCCGCCGATGTGTTGCGCCTGCTCGGCCATAACATGCCCCCGGCGGGGCTGGAGGAAGCCGCTTGACCATCCATACTGCCCCCCGCACTGACTGGACCCGTGACGAGATCGCCGCGCTGTTCGACTTGCCCTTCAACGACCTAATGTTCGAGGCGCAGTCGCTTCATCGTGCGAATTTCCCGCGCAATGAGGTGCAGCTTTCGACGCTGGTGTCGATCAAGACCGGCGGCTGTCCAGAGGATTGCGGCTATTGCAGTCAATCCACGGAGGCGGAAAGCGGCCTGAAAGCCACCAAGCTGATGGACGTTCAGGCCGTGCTTCAGGCGGCGGCGCAGGCAAAGGATCATGGCTCGGGCCGCTTCTGCATGGGTGCGGCGTGGCGCAATCCCAAGGAAAGGGACATGCCCAAGCTCATCGAAATGGTGAAGGGCGTGCGCCAGATGGGCATGGAAACCTGCATGACGCTGGGCATGCTGTCGGCCGACCAGGCGAAGCAACTCGCGGATGCGGGGCTGGATTATTACAATCACAACATCGACACTTCGCCGGAAAATTACGCCAAAGTCATCACCACCCGGACCTTTGAAGACCGGATCGAGACGCTGGAAAATGTCCGCGGCGCCGGGATCAATGTGTGTTGCGGCGGGATCGTCGGGATGGGTGAGACGCGCTCGGATCGCATCGGTTTCCTGCATGCGCTCGCTACCATGCCGCATCCTGAAAGTGTGCCGATCAACGCGCTGGTGCCGGTTGAAGGCACCGTGCTGGGCGACATGCTCAAGGACACGCCGCTTGGCCGTATCGACGAGGTGGAGTTCGTTCGCACCGTCGCAGTGGCGCGGATCGTCATGCCGCAGTCAATGGTACGCCTCTCGGCGGGTCGCGAAAGCATGAGCGAGGCGTGCCAGGCACTCTGCTTTATGGCAGGCGCGAATAGCATCTTCACCGGAGACAAGCTGCTGACGGCGGCGAATGCAGGGGACGATAAGGACGCCGCGCTGCTGGCGAAGCTGGGTATGATCGCAATGCAGGCCCAGCCGCACGGGCATCTGGAGGCGGCTGAATGAAATTCGGCCGAATGATGGCTGTGATCGCCGTCGTTCTGGCCTAGATCTTCTGGGGTTTATTCGCATCGGGCGCTTTCATGCACGGCGATTGGACCGAACCACAATCTCCGTTCGCCCTGAGTTTGTCGAAGAGCTGCAATTCTTCGAAGGGGAAGGACGGGGCTTCGACAAGCTCAGCCCGAACGGGGTGAGAGGAACTGAATAAGGACTGGGGCAAGGACAGATAATGGCAATCACCAAGATCCTGATCGCGAACCGTGGCGAAATTGCTTGTCGTGTCATGCGCACGGCCAAGAAGATGGGCATCAAGACCGTGGCGGTCTATTCCGATGCCGATGCCCGCGCGCCGCATGTTCTGATGGCCGATGAAGCCGTCCATATCGGCCCGTCCCCTGCTGCGCAGTCCTATCTGATTGCCGACAAGATCATCCAGGCGTGCAAGGACACAGGCGCTGATGCCGTGCATCCGGGCTATGGCTTCCTGTCGGAGCGCGAGAGCTTTCGTAAGGCGCTGGATGCCGAGGGCATCATCTTCGTCGGTCCGCCCGCCAACGCCATTGCCGCCATGGGCGACAAGATTGAATCCAAAAAGCTTGCCAAGGAAGCAGGCGTCAATGTCGTGCCCGGCTATGTCGGCGTGATCGAGGACACCGAACATGCAGTGCGCATCTCAAACGAGATCGGCTATCCGGTGATGATGAAGGCTTCGGCCGGAGGTGGCGGCAAGGGCATGCGCCTCGCCTATTCCGAGCAGGACGTTCGCGAAGGCTTCGAGGCGACCAAGCGCGAGGGGCTGAACAGCTTTGGCGATGACCGCGTGTTCATCGAGAAGTTCATCGAAAGCCCGCGCCACATCGAAATCCAGATCCTGGGCGACCAGCATGGCAACATCGTCTATCTGAACGAGCGCGAATGTTCGATCCAGCGCCGCCACCAGAAGGTGGTCGAGGAAGCGCCGTCGCCCTTCGTTTCCCCCGAAATGCGTAAGAAGATGGGCGAGCAATGCGTCGCCCTGGCGCGCGCGGTCGGTTATTTCAGCGCGGGCACCGTCGAACTCATCGTGTCGGGTGCGGACAAGACTGGCGATGGCTTCTACTTCCTGGAAATGAACACTCGCTTGCAGGTGGAGCATCCTGTCACGGAAGAGATCACAGGTCTCGATCTGGTCGAGCAGATGATCCGCGTCGCGAATGGCGAGGAGCTGGGCTTCCGCCAGGAAGATGTGAAGATCAACGGCTGGTCGATCGAGAACCGGGTCTATGCCGAAGATCCCTATCGGGGATTTCTGCCATCGACGGGTCGCCTGATCCGCTACAATCCGCCCGAAGTGGGTACGAATGCGGCTGGCGCGAAGATCCGCGTTGATGACGGCGTGATCGAAGGCGGCGAAGTCAGCATGTTCTACGACCCGATGATCGCCAAGCTGATTACCTGGGCACCGACCCGTCTCGAAGCGATCGACAAGCAGATCGAGGCGCTCGACAAGTTCGAGATCGAAGGCCCGGGCCACAATATCGATTTCGTGTCCGCACTGATGCAGCATGAGCGGTTCCGTTCGGGCAACATCACCACCGGCTTCATCGCCGAGGAATATCCTGATGGCTTTACCGGCGCTCCGGCGTCCGAGACATTGCTGAAGCGTCTGTCGGCGGTCGGAGCCTTTGCCGCGATGGCCCAGGCCGACCGTGCGCGTCGCATCGACGGACAGCTTGGCAAGAGGCTGAAGGCGCCTACCGATTGGCAGGTGAAGATCGGCGACACAGTGCATGACGTTATCATCAACGGCGATGACGTCACGGTCGATGGCGATGCGATCGACATGGCGCTGGAATATACGCCCGGCGATCGTCTGATCGAGGCGGAGTTCGGCGAAGAGGAACTGGCGGTGAAAATCACGCCCGTCCGTTCGGGATTTGTCCTGACCGCGCACGGCGCCAGCCACAAGCTGCGCATCCTGCCTGCCCATGCGGCACCGCATGCAAAGCATATGATTGAAAAGATCCCGCCGGATCTGTCGCGCTTCCTGATCTGCCCGATGCCCGGCTTGCTGGTTGCGTTGCATGTCGAGGAAGGTGACAAGGTCGAAGCAGGCCAGCCCCTCGCCGTAATCGAGGCGATGAAGATGGAAAACATCCTGCGCGCGCAAAAGGCGGGCGTTGTGAAGAGCGTGTCTGCGGCCCAGGGCGAAAGCCTGCCGGTCGATGCGATTATTCTGGAAATGGAATGATGGTATCGGGTGGAGCGGGCTGCTTGAGGTACACCAGCATCTTTCGGTTCGCCTGACATCCGCATGATGACGGGGTCATGTTTTGCCATGATCCCGTCTCGCACCGAGCACATCATCGCTCGCGCGTGCTACAGTTCCCATTGCGGTGCCTCTGGCAAATTGCTGATCATTTGGGTCCCCGACCGATCACTGACAGTTTGTAGCACTTGCGATATTCACGGCAGCAATGCTTGCCCCCGGCTCCTGCTTCTCTAAAGATTGCCTGACGGCAGTCCGAAGGGGGGGGCGTAATGAGCGGGACGGGGGTCAACGACGGCCATGTGATAGATGTAAAACGCGACCGTCTGGTCATTACGGCGTCTGCGTTGGGCACTGTGTTCGAATGGTATGATTTCTACATCTACGGCGTCCTCGCCCCGATTATCGGGCGGACATTCTTTCCCACCGACAATCCGACCGTCGAATTGCTCTATTCGCTGGCAGGCTTTGCCATCGGCTTCGGGTTCAGGCCGTTAGGAGCGGCGCTTTTCGGCTTTTTGGGAGACCGGTGGGGGCGCAAATATACGTTTCTAGCCACTATCGTCCTGATGGGCGGGGCGACTGCGGGCGTGGGCCTTACGCCGTCCGCGGCAAGCATCGGGCTGGCCGCGCCCGTCATCCTCATTTTGCTGCGGATCGCGCAGGGTCTCGCGCTGGGTGGTGAATATGGCGGGGCCGCCATCTACGTGGCTGAGCATGCGCCTCCGGGAAAGCGCGGGTTCTACACCAGCTTCATCCAGGCTGGCGTGATCGGCGGATTCATTCTGTCGCTGGTCGTCGTCGTCGGCACGCAATGGATCGTCGGCAAGGCTGTGTGGGACGATTGGGGCTGGCGTCTGCCATTCATCTTCTCGCTGGCGTTGCTCGCAATCTCGCTGTGGATGCGGCTCATGTTGCGCGAAAGCCCGGTGTTCACAGCGATGAAGAATGCGGGTGAGCGGTCGCGAAATCCGCTCAAGGAAGCGTTCACCTATCCCGGCAACACGCGGCGAATGCTGGTCGCGATGATCGGGATCGCGGCGGGTTTCACCGTCATCGCCTACACAGTCATGTTCCAGGCCCTCTATTTTCTGCAGAGTGGCCTGCACGTGTCGTCCGGCATAGCTCAACTGCTGGTTGGTGGAAGCGCCTTCGCGGGGATGGGGGCATTCGTTTTCTTTGGGTGGCTATCCGATCGAGTCGGCCGCAGGAAGCCGATCATCATCGGCTATGTGCTCATCCTGTTGCTGCTCATGCCGCTTTATCAGTTCATGGGCAGCGTTGCGAATCCCACGCTCTATCGGGCGGCCGACCGTGCGCCCGTCGTCGTGACCGGCCCCGATTGCAGCTTCGATCCCTTCGCCAAGGTCCAGCCCAGCGCCTGCGGCAAGTTGCTCGACCATTTTTCGAAGCGTGGCATTCCCTATGACAAGGTCGCGGCTGAACGGACAGCGGTGACCATCGGTGGTACGACGGTCGAGGACCTAAGTGATGAAGGACTGGACAACGCCCTTATTGCGCGGGGATATGATTTCGGCGTGGTGAAGCCCGACTGGCCGCGTGCCATGCTGCTCTTCCTCGCATTGCTGCTGCTCTGGACGCTGTCGGGCGCGACCTATGGTCCCGTGGCGGCGCTGCTGTCGGAATATTTCCCGGCACGAATCCGCTATAGCTCGCTTTCGATCCCCTATCATATCGGTACGGGCTATTTTGGCGGTTTCCTGCCGCTCGTCAGCCAATATATCATCGCGCGGACAGGCGATCCTTATGCGGGGCTGTGGTACACGATCGTCGTGGTGGCGGTCGCCTTGGTGACCTGTCTGGTGGCGTTACCGGAAACGCGCGACGCAAAGCTGGAAGCGTGACGGCCTCGACGCTTGCGGTGTATGCCGCTATCGCGAGGCCGATGACCGCATTTACCGCTCCCCTGCGACTGCGCCTCGATGGTGGCGCACTTGTGAATAATTGGCGCTGGCTTCAAAGAAGCAGCGGCGCGGCCGCGTGCGGTGCTGCGATCAAGGCGGATGGCTACGGCACTGGCGCGATTGAGGTCATGCGGCGTTTGATGAATGCTGGATGCCGCGATTTTTTCGTGTCCAACTGGGCAGAAGCGGTGCTGCTCGAACCGCTCTTGGAAGATGGAGTTTCGCTCTCGGTGCTGCATGGCGTGCGGAGCGAGGACATGGATGTCGCGTTAACATCGAAAGCGCGGCCGGTCTTGTCCACGCCCAGCCAGATCGGGCGTTGGAGGGCGGCGGGTGGTGGTGTTTGCGATGTGATGGTGGATACCGGGATGAACCGGTTGGGACTAGATTGGCGCGGTGACGTCGCGGCTGAAATCGAAGGTTTACATATCGATACGCTGCTCAGTCATCTGGCGTCAGCAGATGAGGATGCCAGACTTAGCCAAATTCAGCTAGATCGCTTTGGGGCGCTTAAGGCCAGCATCAGCGCGCCGCGATACAGCCTTGCGAACAGCGCAGGCATTTGCCTTGGGCAGGCCTATGCGTTCGACCTCACGCGACCGGGACTTGCCCTTTACGGCGGGGTTCCTCGGGCGGAGGCGCAGGGGGGCATAGCGCAGGTGGTCTTTCCACAGGCTCAGCTATTGCAACGGCGGCGTGTGCCTGCGGGCGACAGTATCGGCTATAACGCTATCTATGTTGCTGAGCGCGACATGGAGATCGCCGTGTTGAATATCGGCTATGCTGACGGCTATTTGCGGGGATTTTCGAACCGGGGGATGGTGAAGGCCGGGGATGTACGTCTGCCGGTCGTCGGGCGTGTGTCGATGGATTTGATCGCCGTGGATGTCACGACCTGCCCTTCGGTCGCTGAAGGCGACTGGCTGGATATCGACTATGCACTGCCAGACGCCGCAGCGCTTTCTGGCCTGTCGCAATATGAGCTGTTGACGGGCCTTGGCGCGCGCTTCGATCGTCTTTGGAGTTGAGGATATAAAAAAGGCCGCCGCGCTTTCGCACCGGCGGCCCCGCTCTTAACCTGAACGTAGATCAGCGCTCGATGCACATGGCGACGCCCATGCCGCCACCGATGCACAGAGTGACAAGACCCTTCTTCGCGTCCCGCTTCTGCATTTCATAGAGCAGTGTGGTAAGCACGCGAGCGCCCGATGCGCCGAGCGGATGGCCGATTGCGATGGCGCCGCCGTTCACATTGACCTTTTCAGGATCCCAGCCCAGTTCCTGCCCCACGGCCAGCGCCTGCGCGGCGAATGCTTCATTGGCTTCGATAAGGTCGAGGTCCGCGAGGGACCAGCCAGCCTTGGCCAGAGCATTGCGGGAAGCGGGCGCGGGACCGATGCCCATGATGGCCGGATCGACGCCGCAGGTAGCAAAGCTGGCGATACGTCCCAGGATCGGCGCGTTGCGCTGTGCGGCGTCCGCAGCGGTCATGATGACCAGAGCTGCCGCGCCGTCGTTGATGCCGCTGGCGTTGCCGGCGGTCACCGTCCCGTCCTTCTTGAATGCCGGACGCAGGTTCTGCATTGCTTCGAGTGTCGCGCCTGCGCGGATATACTCGTCGGCATCGACGATGGTGTCGCCCTTGCGACCCTTGACCGTCACGGGGACGATCTCATCATTGAAGCGGCCGGCTGCACGTGCGGCCTCGGCCTTGTTCTGGCTGGCGACGGCGAACTGGTCCTGCGCATCGCGGCTGATCTGATATTTTTCCGCCAGATTTTCCGCGGTCACGCCCATATGGTAATTATGGAATGCGTCGGTCAGCCCGTCATGCGTCATCGTGTCGATCAGCGAGATCGGCCCCATCTTCGCGCCGCCGCGCAAATACTGGGCATGCGGGGCGAGCGACATATTCTCTTGTCCACCCGCTACCATGATGCGCGCATCGCCGGCCCGGATCGCCTGAGCGGCAAGAGCTACGGCGCGCAGACCCGATCCGCACAACTGGTTGAGGCTGATTGCCGTGCGTTCCACGGGGATGCCAGCGTTGACAGCTGCCTGACGGGCAGGATTCTGCCCCTGTGCCGCAGTCAGAATCTGGCCGAGTATAACTTCATCGACCTCGTCCGGCGCGACACCGGCTTGAGTCAATGCCGCCACGATGGCGGTGCGGCCGAGTTCGTGCGCCGGGGTAGACCCGAATGCACCCATGAAGCTACCGACAGCAGTGCGCTTGGCAGCGGTGATGACGATGTCTGACAATATACTGGTCCTTGATTGATGGGCAGTTGGCGGACCCAATATCATCATCCCCCATGGGTTGAAAGCCAAAGAGACAGGGGATTCCAGAGCAATTCCGCAGCGCGGCTACCCACGATCATTCCGACATGGCCGAGTTGCAACGTGAAGCCGTCCGAGAGCTCAGGTGCGGCATTTGCCGGAACGATTCGGTCCGTGGCGGATCGCACCGAAAATGTCGGGCAGCGCAGCGCCGCCAGATCGATCCTCGTCCCATCAATACGCCATTCGGAACGCCCGGTCACATTGGCGCCATAGAAGGTTTCAAACAATTCCCTGCCAACCGCAAAGGTTAGCGGAGGGCCGCCATTGGCCCAATCCTCAACCGCCAAAAAAGCGCGCTCGGCCAGCGAACCCGGCTCCATTTCCGCGAAGGCCGCATATTTGCGGATCGTCCGGGCCGGATCAATCGCCCAGAAGCCGGATTGCAACACCTCCATCGGAATATAGCCCAGCCGTTCGCTGGTCGCCCTCGCGCCGTGCCAGAGTGAAGCGATAAGCTCGCGGTCTTCATCGGGAAAGCCGTCGAACTGCCAGGGCGCGGCAAGGGTGGCGACAGCTGCCACTTTCGCGACAGCCGCTGCGCCAAGGGCGAGGCTACCACCCAGGCAATAGCCCACCAGGATCGGCGGCCGGGGAAGAGACTGCAGCATCGGCAGGAGCCGCTGCGTGACATGATGATCGAGACCCAGGCTCGCATCTGTCGCGGAAGGGTGCCCCCAATCAATCAGATACGCATCATGTCCTGCTGCGGCCATGTGACGCAGCATGGATCGGCCCTCGGACAGGTCAAGAACCTGCGGCGGGTTGATGAGCGAAGGAATGAAAATCACCGGCGCGCGGCCGTTTTCCGTGCCGTAGCGCAGCAATTTTGCACTGCCTGCGGTTGCGAAAACCGCCGGACTTGGCGGAGGAGTTGGACGCACGGCATCCTGATATTTGCGTAAACCTTGGAAGGCGAGCCGCCGAAGTTCAGGACTGCCTTCTGTTTCCCGCCACAAAATGCTGAGAAACAGGGGCAAAGGCCGCGGCCCATGTTGCGGTGCGGCAACCCTTTGTGCTAACGCGGAATGTGCAGGTGTGGGAGAGGATTTCATGGCCAAAACCAAGACCGCCAATGAATCACAGACGGTCATTATCAAGAAATATGCGAACAGGCGTCTCTATAACACGGAAACGTCGAGTTACATCACGCTTGATCTGCTGTCGCAAATGACCCGCGAGGGACGCGACTTCGTGGTTGTCGATGCCAAGACCGGAGAGGACATTACTCATAATGTCCTGACGCAGATCATCATGGAAGAAGAGCAGCGGGGCGAGAATATGCTGCCGGTAAACTTCCTGCGCCAGCTGATCGCCATGTACGGCGATTCCATGCAATCCATGGTTCCGCAATATCTGGAAGCGTCGATGGAAGCGTTCCGCAAGAACCAGATGCAGTTTCAGGAAGCCATGAAGGGCGCGTTCGGGGGCGGGCCGCTGGCCCAGATCGCGAAGCGCAACATGCAGATGTTCGAAGCGGCAGCCAGCGCCTTTGGCGGAGTGCCAGGCATGCCGGGGATGCCTGGAATGCCTGGCGTGTCGCCGGCCCAGCCGGCAGCGGCCGCAGCATCCGGCGACGACAAGGATGACGAGATTGCCGATTTGAAAGCACAACTGGCCGCGCTCAACGCGAAGATCGACAAGCTGAGCTGAGGCATCGCGTTCAGGGTCGACGGGGCCGCGCGCTTGGCCTATGGCGCGCGTTCCTTCAGATAGATGAGCAAGGCCTGACCCCGTGAAGCATGCCCTTTCCGTTACCCGTGAACAGGATTTTGCCGCCTGGTATCAGGCAGTCGTTTCCGAAGCAGACATGGCCGAGGAAAGCGGCGTGCGCGGCAGCATGGTCATCCGGCCATGGGGCTATGGCATCTGGGAACGCATCCAGAAGCTGCTGGACGAGCGCATCAAGGCGACCGGCCATGAAAACTGCTATTTCCCGCTCTTCATTCCGCTTTCCTACTTCGAGAAGGAAGCTGAGCATGTGGACGGCTTCGCCAAGGAAATGGCGGTCGTCACGCACCATCGCCTGATCCAGAAGGACGGCAAGCTGGTGCCAGATCCCGACGCAAAGCTGGAAGAGCCTCTTGTGGTTCGCCCGACTTCCGAAACGGTGATCGGTGCAGCATTTTCGCGTTGGGTACAAAGCTGGCGCGACCTGCCCGTGCTGATCAACCAGTGGGCCAATGTCGTCCGCTGGGAAATGCGCACGCGCATGTTTCTGCGCACCGCCGAATTCCTGTGGCAGGAAGGGCATACGGCTCACGCCACCGTCGAAGAGGCGATGGAAGAGACGATGAAGATGCTCGAGGTCTACCGTAGCTTCGCCGAAGAATGCGTCGCGCTACCCGTGGTGGCGGGAGAGAAGCCGGAGAATGAACGCTTCCCCGGCGCGGTCGCGACCTATTCGATCGAAGCGATGATGCAGGACGGCAAGGCGCTTCAGGCCGGAACCTCGCATTTCCTCGGGACGACGTTCAGCCAGGCTCAGAGCATCAAGTTCCAGAATGCCGAAGGTCAACAGGAACTGGCGCAGACGACCAGTTGGGGCATGTCCACGCGAATGATCGGTGGGCTGATCATGGTGCATGGCGACGATGATGGCCTGCGCGTGCCGCCGCGGCTTGCGCCTTATCAGATCGTCGTCGTGCCGATGCTGCGCGACAATGACGAGGATGCGGCGATCCTGGATTATTGCGGCGAGATCGTCGCACAGTTGAACAAGCAGGATGCGTTTCGGGAGCCCGTTCGCGCGATGCTGGACAAGCGGCCCGCCAAGGCGGCCAACAAGCGTTGGGGCTGGGTGAAGAAGGGCGCACCAATCGTGGTCGAGGTCGGCGGCCGCGACGTTGCGGGCGGCAATGTGTCCGTGCTGCGCCGCGATCGGCTTTACCGGGAGGATGGAAAGCTCGACAGCCAGATCGTCGCTAAGGGAGATTTCCTGGACGCTGCGACGGGCATATTGGCGGAAATCCAGCAGGGGTTGTTCAGCGAGGCACAGGCGCGCCTGATTGGGAATATCGACAAGTCGATCACCTCGCTTGATGCGTTGAAAGCATATTTCGGCGCTAGCAAGAAACCGGGCTGGGCGCTGGTCGAGTGGGCCAAGCCAACCGGTCCCGCATTGGACAAGGTGATCGAATGGCTAAAGGGCGAAAAGCTGACTCTCCGCAACGTGCCGCTGGACGCCGATGCGGCCGATGGCAGCTGCATCTTCACCGGAGAGAAGGCTGTCGAGCGGGTGCTGGTTGGGCGTAGCTACTAAACTGCTAGAGCATTTTCGAAGTAGGTGGCATCACCTGCTGGCTCGGAAAATGCGTAAAACCAAGGACATGGAGCATGATCCGATTCAATATGATTGGATCATGCTCTAGCCTGTTCGTATCGAGCGTAGTCGAGATGGGCGACGCAGGCGCTTCCCGACTTCGCTCGACACTATGCACGTTGGTCAGAGCACATATTTGCTGAGGTCGGTGTTCCGCGCGACTTCGCTCAACTGCTTTTCAACATAGGCAGCGTCTATCACGAGCGTTTCGCCTTTGCGGTCCTCGGCATCAAAGCTCACATCCTCCAGCAGCTTTTCCATGACCGTCTGAAGGCGACGGGCGCCGATATTCTCGATCTCACCATTCACTTCCGCCGCGATTTTCGCGACAGCGCGGATGCCGTCCGGCGTCAGGTCGATCGTAACGCCTTCGGTCGCCAACAGCGCGCGATATTGCGCAACAAGACTGGCTTTGGTGTCCGACAGGATGGAGACGAAATCATCCTCGGTCAGCGCCTTTAGCTCAACGCGGATGGGAAGGCGGCCCTGAAGCTCGGGCAACAGGTCGCTCGGCTTGGCGACATGAAATGCGCCGGACGCGATGAACAGGATATGGTCGGTTTTGAGCGGGCCATATTTGGTCGAGACGGTGGTCCCTTCGATCAATGGCAAGAGGTCGCGCTGCACGCCTTCCCGGCTGACGGAGCCGCCCCGCACATCGCTGACTGCGATCTTGTCGATCTCGTCCAGGAAAACGATGCCGTTCTGCTCGGCGCTGGTGATGGCGACGCGAGCGACGTCGTCCTGATCGAGCCGCTTGTCCTGCTCTTCCTCGACCAGCTTGTCCCAGGCTTCCGCGACGCGCAGCTTGCGGCGCTTCTTCTGCGTCTGGCCAAACGCCTTCGACATCATGTCCGACAGGTTGATCATGCCAATCTGTCCGCCCATGCCGGGGATCTCCATCGGCATGGAAGGGCTGTCGGCGACTTCCACCTCAACCTCGACATCGTTCATCTGGTTATTTTCGATCCGCTGCCGAAAGGAAAGGCGGGTGGCCTCGCTCGCTTCCTTGCCGGTGAGCGCATCGAGCAGGCGCGCCATTGCGGCTTCCGAGGCGGCCTCGCGCACGGCTTCCCGGCGGCGGTCTTTTTCAAGACGCACGGCTTCCTCGACCAGATCGCGGACGATCTGCTCGACGTCGCGGCCGACATAGCCGACTTCGGTGAACTTGGTCGCTTCCACCTTCACGAAGGGCGCGTCGGCCAGCTTCGCCAGACGGCGGCTGATCTCGGTCTTGCCGCAGCCTGTGGGCCCAATCATCAGGATATTCTTGGGCGTCACCTCATCGCGCAGATCGGGCGACAGGCGCTGGCGACGCCAGCGGTTGCGCAGGGCGACAGCAACGGCGCGCTTTGCATCCGCCTGCCCTATGATATGTGCGTCCAGCGCGGAAACAATGGCTTTGGGGGTCAGATTGTCGTTCATTTCTGTCCTTCTCCCCTCCTTCTCGACGGAGGGGTGGGGGATGGGCTTGTCGGAGCAGGATTGCGAGCCTTCCCCGATCAGGAAGCGCTTTTCAGTTCTTCGATTGTGAGCTGGTCGTTGGTGTAGACGCAGATGTCCGCCGCAACGGCCATGGCCTTGCGGGCCAGCGTTTCGGCGTCTTCCTCATATTCAACCAGGGCGCGTGCGGCGGCGAGCGCGAAATTGCCGCCAGAGCCGATTGCTGCGACTCCGCCCACCGGCTCAAGTACGTCGCCATTGCCGGTCAGGATCAAGGTGACATCCTTGTCCGCCACAATCATCATCGCTTCCAGGTTGCGCAGATATTTGTCGGTGCGCCAATCCTTGGCCAGTTCAACAGCCGCCCGCATGAGTTGGCCGTTGTGGCGCTCAAGCTTCGCCTCAAGACGTTCAAACAGCGTGAACGCGTCGGCCGTTGCGCCCGCAAAGCCGCCGATAACCGAGCCGTCATGAAGCCGCCGGACCTTGCGGGCATTGGGCTTCATCACCGTCTGGCCCATGGAAACCTGGCCATCGCCGGCCACGATTACCTTCCCGTTCTTACGTACCGACATGATGGTGGTGCCATGCCAGGTAGGCATGGTGCTGGAGCGTTGGTCATTCATGGGGCGGCATATGGGAGCGAATGGGCTACCGCGCAAGCATAGTGGCTAAGGGCGTTGGAGCGTGTCATTTTCTGGACAGAATTATGACAATCCGTTCAGGAACCAATGCCGGTTAATTGACTTTGTGCACAGCAGCACGGATCATGAGCGCCTGTAGATTGGAGGAAATGCCGATGTCTTTGAAGGCGAGAGCTCGCGAAAAGGTCGAGCGCGCAGGCATTTCGAACTATTCCTTCGACCATGACGTCCTTGTCATGTGCGGCGTGCGCTATACCATCGCCGCGTGCAACTGCGGTGAGCCGGATTGCGATGGCGTCCGGCTGGAAAAAGACGCGGCCATGCTCAACCGCGTGCTGCAATAATCCGATCAGCTCACGCGCAGGCGAGCTTACATCGCCCTCTCGCCAGCCCGGCCAACCGATTCAATATCCCGGCCAACGCCCTTCACGGTGTTGCACGCGGCTAATGTGGTGAGAAGCAAGCCAGTAATCACAAGGGCAATGGTTGGACGCATCGACGCTAACTCCCGGTTGGACCTGTTCCCTATCGCGGCCACGTAAAAAGGCAATAAGCCCATTTTGCAATTTCCATTTCGCGGCTTCTTGACAGCAACCGTGTCGGGTGCCAATGGCCGCATCCTCCTTTCAGGGGGCGCGTAGCTCAGCGGTAGAGCACACCCTTCACACGGGTGGGGTCACAGGTTCAATCCCTGTCGCGCCCACCACGGCCTCCAAGGCTGTGGCAGGAAATATTATTTCCCTACATTGATCTTTTCGTCTGCGCGGCGTTAATTCTGTCGCTCGATCTGGCTCTTGGGCGGTCGAGACGAAAGGATAAGAATGTCCTCATTCCTTAAGGGTGGCGCGGCTATCGGCGCGCTGCTGGCGAGCGCCGCCGATCCGGCTGTCGCGCAGCAGAAGCTGACGCTTGAGCGGGTCTTTGCCAGTCCAGACCTGTCGGGTCCGCAGCCCCGTGCGCTCAAGCTCTCGCCTGATGGCAAGCTGGTTACCCTGCTCAAGCCGCGCGTGGATGAAAAGGAGCGGCTCGACCTTTGGGCGATCGACAGTTCGACCGGAGCCGAACGAATGCTGGTCGATTCAAAAAAGACCGGTAGCGGCGCGGAGCTTTCCGAAGCGGAAAAGATGCAGCGAGAGCGGGACCGCTCGGTTGCGGGGAATACGGGTATCGTCAGCTATGATTGGGCGCCCGATGGCAAAAGCATTCTGGTGCCTATCGACGGCGACCTGTACCTCGCGGCGCTGGATGGCGATGTCACCCGCCTGACAAATACGCCCGATGGTGAACTGAACGGAGTCGTCAGCCCCAGGGGCGGCTACGTTTCCTTTGTGCGTGGCGGCAACCTGTTTGTTCAGCCGATCGGCGGCGAAGAACGGCAAGTGACGCAGGGCGCAAGCGACACGGTAAGTTGGGGTGTTGCCGAGTTCGTCGCGCAGGAGGAAATGGATCGGCGCACCGGCTATTGGTGGTCCCCGGATGACCGGCTGATCGCGGTGGCAAGGGTCGATGAGGAACCTGTCGGCGTTGTAACCCGCACGGCGATCGGCGGCGAAGGGACCAAAGTTTATCAGCAGCGTTATCCCGCCGCCGGCACACCCAATGCTCTGGTTGAACTTTACGTGATGAAGCCCGACGGATCGGGCCAGGTGGAGGTTGATCTAGGGCCGGACCCAGACATCTATCTGGCGCGCGTCAATTGGTCGAAAGACAGCGCGCTGCTTTATGTCCAGCGCCAGAGCCGCGATCAGAAGACGCTGGACCTGCTCGCCGTCGATCCCGCGAGCGGCAAGGCGAAGATTGTGCTGACCGAAAGGGCCAAAAGTTGGGTCAACCTGAGCAACAATTTCACGCCGCTGGGCGATGGCAGCTTCCTATGGTGGTCCGAGCGCAGCGGTCACGGCCATCTCTATCATGTGCGTGGCAGCAAATGGACCGCGCTGACGAGCGGGCCGTGGGAAGTACGCGACGTCGTCGCTGTCGATGAGAAGCAGGGCATCGTCTACTTCACCGGCAATCGTGAGACGCCGCTGGAGCAGCAGCTCTATGCAGCGCCGCTATCGGCCAAGGGCGCGCTTCGCCAGCTGACTAGCAATGGCTGGTGGAATGATGCGGTGATGGATGGCGCGGCGACGCGCCTCGTCATATCCCGCAGCAATGTGGATCAGCCAAAGCAGGTCTATCTTGCTGACCAGGGAGGTCAGCGATTGCAATGGCTGTCTGAAAATATGCTGGCCGGCGACCATCCCTACGCGCCTTATCTTGCCAATCATGTGAAAACGAAGTTCGGCACGATCAAGGCTGCTGACGGAACCACGCTATATACCCGCATCCTTACCCCCCCGCTTGAGCCAGGTAAGCGATACCCGGTGTTCATGCTTCATTATGGCGGTCCGGGCGGCGGGCGTGTCGTGACAAATCAGTGGAATTCGCCACTATATCAATATCTGGTCCAGCAGGGCTGGATCGTCTTTGCCGTCGATAATCGCGGCACGCCCGATCGGGGCAAAGTGTTCGAGGATCATCTCTATCGCGCGATGGGCACCGTGGAGGTGGATGACCAATTGCAGGGCGTCGAATGGCTGAAGGCCCAGGCCTTTGTCGATCCGCAGAGGGTCGCCACCTATGGCTGGTCCTATGGCGGCTATATGTCGGTGAAGATGTTGGAGAAGGCGCCCGGCGTCTTTTCCGCCGCAATCGCCGGTGCGCCGGTCACGCGGTGGGAGCTGTACGACACGCATTACACTGAACGCTATCTGGGCAAGCCACAGGACAAGCCAAGCGCCTACCCGGCATCCGGGGCGATCGACGAAGCCGTGAAGATAAGAGACCCGCTGCTACTCATTCACGGTATGTCGGATGACAATGTCGTATTCGACAATAGCACGGCGTTGATGGCAAGGATGCAGGCGACTGCGGTCCCATTCGAAATGATGGTCTATCCGGGACAGGCCCATCGGGTAGGCGGGCCGCGGATCAGCGTTCACCTGTGGCGTACGATCGAAGATTTCCTCGCCAGGCATGGGACGGCGCCTCGAT
Organism: Sphingobium sp. MI1205; assembly: GCF_001563285.1. Classification (NCBI taxonomy): domain Bacteria; kingdom Pseudomonadati; phylum Pseudomonadota; class Alphaproteobacteria; order Sphingomonadales; family Sphingobiaceae; genus Sphingobium; species Sphingobium sp. MI1205. Next base: position 1,613,799 of record NZ_CP005188.1, on the reverse strand, counting down.
CGCCTGCCAGATAGCAAAGGCTCGCTTTCCGCCGGCAAACCGCTTCCTGCTGGACAATTTGCGCGACGGCGCTATGGCGCGCACTCCGCAATTTCGCATGGAGTGGAGTCTTTAGTCATGGGTTACAAGGTCGTCGTCGTTGGTGCCACGGGCAATGTGGGCCGCGAAATGTTGACCATTCTCGCCGAGCGGGAGTTTCCTATTGACGAGATCGCGGCGGTCGCTTCGCCCCGGTCGCAGGGCCTGTCCGTCGATTTCGGCGACACCGGCAAGACCATCAAATGCCAGAATATCGAGCATTTCGATTTTACCGGATGGGATATTGCACTGTTCGCCGCTGGCTCTGGCCCGACGGCTGAATATGCGCCCAAGGCGGCAGCGGCGGGTTGCGTGGTGATCGACAATTCGTCGCTTTACCGCATGGACCCCGATGTGCCGCTGATCGTGCCCGAAGTGAACCCGGACGCGATCGACGGCTATAAGAAGAAGAACATCATCGCGAACCCCAACTGCTCAACCGCGCAGATGGTGGTGGCGTTGAAGCCGCTGCATGACGCAGCAAAGATCAAGCGCGTCGTCGTCGCCACTTACCAGTCGGTTTCCGGCGCGGGCAAGGCGGGCATGGACGAACTGTTCGAACAGTCGCGCAATATCTTCGTCGGCGATCCAGCCGAACCCAAGAAGTTCACGAAGCAGATCGCCTTCAACGTGATCCCGCACATCGACGTTTTCCTGGACGATGGCTCGACCAAGGAAGAATGGAAGATGGTGGCGGAAACCAAGAAGATCCTCGATCCCAAGGTGAAGATCACGGCGACCTGCGTTCGCGTGCCCGTGTTCGTCGGCCATTCCGAAGCGCTGAACATCGAGTTCGAGAACGAGATTTCGGCCAAGAAGGCTCAGGATATCCTGCGTGAAGCGCCGGGCGTGATGTTGGTCGACAAGCGTGAGGATGGCGGCTACGTCACCCCCGTCGAATGCGTGGGCGACTATGCGACTTTCATCAGCCGCGTTCGCGAAGATTCGACCGTTGATAACGGCCTGTCGCTCTGGTGCGTCAGCGATAACCTTCGCAAGGGCGCGGCTCTGAATGCCGTGCAGATCGCCGAGCTGCTGGGCCGCCGTCACCTTAAGAAGGGCTGAGCCTTCCATATGATCCCTGGCGCTGCTGCTGTCTGGAAAAGCCTTCCGATAGCGCAGCGCTGGATGATCCTGCTGCTGGTCGCCGCCATTGCCGCTTCGCAGATCGACCAGCCCTTTCCCGAACTCGCGCCGCTTCAGCATGGACCGACGCTGGCCTTGGCGATTGCCGCCCCGTGGATGCTTCGTCGCTGGCCGCTGACGAGCAGCGCGGTCGCGTGTATCTTCGCCTTCCTGCTGCTGCATACGCTGGGCGGCCGCTACATCTATTCATATGTGCCATATGATGAATGGACGCGCGCGCTTACCGGCCATGATCTTTCCTCCGCCTTTGGGTGGGCGCGCAACGGTTATGATCGCATCGTCCATTTCGCCTTTGGGCTGCTCCTAATTGCTCCGCTCGCAGAGATCGCCCGGCGCTGGGGCGGCATGTCGTTTCGCTGGAGCATGCTGTTCGGCTTTGTCGTGATCGGCTTCGTCGGCGCGCTGTACGAAGTGTTCGAATGGCTTCTGACGCTTATGGCGGAGGGGGAAACCGCCGAGTGGTATAATGGACAGCAGGGCGATGTGTGGGATCCCCAGAAGGACTTGGCCTGCGCGCAGGTAGGCGCCTTGATCGCGCTGCTATTTCTTTGCTCGCGCGGCTCTCGACAAGCTGTGGTGGAGGCCATATCGGACGCGGCTGATACGCCCAAGGAGTGACCATGACCGACCTTGCAATGGAAAAGCTGGAGATCAAGGGCCTGGGCGGCCTGCCGATCGCCGTGCATGTAGCGGGACAGGGGCGTGACCTGGTGCTGATCCATGGCTATTTTTCCAACGCCTGGACCAATTGGGTGCGCTACGGCCATGCCGCCCGCCTGGTGGAAGCGGGGTTCCGCCTGATCATGCCCGACCTGCGCGGTCATGGGGAGAGTGGCAAACCGCATCACATCGACGCTTATCCGCCGGACGCCCTGACCGATGATAATCTTGCGGTCATCGATCAGCTGGGCCTGACGGATTATGACCTCGGCGGATACTCGCTGGGCGCTCGCACAACCGTACGGATGCTCGCTCAAGGAGCGACGCCTCGTCGGGTCATATTGGCTGGCATGGGGTTGCGGGGGCTTGTCCAGACGCTGGACAGGGGCGGCTATTATAAGAACGTCCTCACCAATCTGGGCACGTTCGAACGCGGTACGTCGGAATGGATGACCGAAGCCTTTCTCAAAACTACCAAGGGTGATCCGGTAGCGATGTTGCACATCCTGAACACCTTTGTGGATACGCCTGCCGAGACGATCGCAAAATTTGCGCAGCCCACGGAGGTCATCTGCGGCGCCGACGATCAGGATAATGGGATAGCGCAGGAGTTGGCCGACACATTGCCCAACGGGCGTTATGTGGAGATACCCGGAAATCACATGAACGCGGTCACCCGCAAGGAGTTGGGCGAGGCGATTGGGAGGTTTCTGACGGAAGAACGGGTTTAAACGAATCTGAGCTCTATTCAGCGGAACGGCGGCTCATTGAACGCCCTCAGCTTCCGGCTATGCAACTGCGGACCTTCCTGCCGCAGCAGTTCACAAGTCATCAGTCCCACGCGCAGATGCCCGGCAATCGCTTCTTCATAGAAGCGGTTTGCCTGCCCCGGCAGTTTCAGTTCGCCGTGGATCGGCTTGTCCGAAACGCAGAGTAGCGTTCCATAGGGCACACGAAACCGATAGCCCTGCGCCGCGATGGTTGCCGACTCCATGTCGATGCCGACTGCGCGGGACAGGCTGAAACGCAGGGCGGAACTGGAATAGCGCAGTTCCCAGTTGCGGTCGTCGGTGGTCACGACCGTACCCGTGCGCAGCCGCCGCTTGAAATCTTCGCTGTCGTTGCCGCCCAGCACCGCTTCGGCGGCCTTGGCCAGCGCTACCTGTACCTCGGCAATGGCCGGTACGGGTATTTCAGGCGGCAGCATGTCGTCCAGCACCTTGTCATCCCGCAGATAGGCATGGGCCAGCACATAGTCGCCGATACGCTGGCTGGGACGAAGGCCGCCACAATGGCCGATCATCAGCCACGCTTCGGGGCGCAACACGGCAAGATGGTCGCAAATCGTCTTCGCGTTGGCCGGGCCGACACCGATGTTGACCAATGTTATCCCGCTGCGATTGGGGGCGATCAGATGATAGGCGGGCATCTGGTGACGGCGCCATGCGCTATCCGCGATCATCCGCGCCGGGTCGGCCGTTTCGCGCGTCACATATACGCCGCCTGCGCCCGACAGCGCGGTGTAGGGCGTGTCTTCCCGCTTTAATTCAGCGCACGCCCAGTCCACGAATTCATCGACATAGCGATGATAGTTGGTGAAGAGGATATAGCGCTGCACATGTTCTGCAGGGGTGCCCGTATAATGTTTCAGCCGGGCCAGCGAGAAGTCGGTACGCAGCCCGTCGAACAGCGCAAGGGGTCTTTGCCCTGCGGCATTGGGCATGAAGAGGCCATCGGCGATCTCGTCACCGATCTGCGACAGTTCGGTCGCCGGGAAGTGCCGTGCGAGTTCGGTCGGCGGTATGCCGTCGAGAGCGCTTATGTCCAGGCCGTCCAACACATAAGGGAAGGGGATTTGTTGGTCGCTGATCCCCGTTTCAACCTCCACGCCATAATCCCGGACGAGGAGGTCGATCTGTTCAGCCAGATAGTCGGCAAACATGTCCGGCCGCGTTACCGTAGTGACATAAAGGCCTGGCTTGGAAAGGCGGGCAAAGGATCTGCCCGGCGGCGGCGCGTCCGTTTCCGCATGATGGATGATGCGCAGTTCTGGATAGCAATATCTGCGGTCTGATTTTGCCTCCGGTGGAGGCACGCTTCCATCGCGACCATAAGCCTGCATGGCCTCGCGGAGATTTCCAATAGAGGCCTGATAAATCCGTTCAAGTTGCGCGACCGCCGCGCTGCCGATGCTTTTGGTCATCGACCCTTGCTACCGCAGATATGTTGCGGAAGGAAGTGAACGCCGCGCGGCAATGAAAATGCCGCGCGGCCCTGCCGGGTCAGAGTTGGCTTAGAAGATGGTCTGCCGAAGAGACGCTGAAGCTGCCCGGTTCCTCGACATTCAGTTCGGCAACCGTGCCGTCCTTGACGATCATCGAGAAGCGCTGTCCCCGCGTCCCCATGCCGAACTTGCTTCCATCCATGGTGAGGCCGACCGCCTTGGCAAAATCGCCATTGCCGTCCGCCAGCATGGTGACCTTATCATCCGCTCCTGCCGACTTGCCCCAGGCGCCCATGACGAACGCGTCGTTGACGGCGGTGCAGGCGATTTCATCGACGCCCTTTTCCTTCAGCGCTTCCGCTTTTTCGACGAAACCGGGCAAGTGCTTGGCGGAACAGGTTGGGGTGAATGCGCCTGGTACGGAAAAGAGGGCGATGGTCCGGCCTGCAAAAAACTCTTCGGAAGACACCTGCTCCGGCCCATTTTCGGTCATCTTGGTGAAGGTAGCGGAGGGAATGCGATCCCCGTTGGCGATGGTCATATGCTGTCTCCTGCCGTTGCGCCGGGGAAGTCGGCCTTGCACCTCCATCTGTCAAGGCCTCCGAATGTGCCGCATTGCCTCCTGCGAACGACAGCCCGCCATTGGCAAAGGCGCAATGCAGCGTATATTCGACCTATGAACCAGTCACCCTCTTATGCCGGTCAGTTCCTGCTTGCCTTGCCGGGCATGGAGGACATGCGTTTCGACCATTCCGTGGTGGCGATATGCGTCCATGACGAAAACGGCGCCTTGGGGATCGCCGTGAGCGATGAGATTGACGGGGTGGGGCTGCACGACCTGCTCGACAGCTTCGATATCGACGCACGCAATGTGCCTGACATGCCGGTGTTGCGAGGCGGGCCTGTCGAACCGCGCCGCGGCTTTGTGCTCCATTCGCTCGATTGGAAGGGGCAGGACATGGTGGAAGTCGGACCCGATTGGGGCCTGTCCGGATCTCTCGAGATATTGAAGGCGATCGCGGAGGGCACCGGTCCCAGCCGCTACATCGTCGCGCTCGGCTATGCAGGCTGGGGCGCGAGCCAACTGGACCGCGAGATGACTGGGGAAAGCTGGTTCCCGGTTCAATGCACTGCGGATATGCTGTTCGACGTTCCGGCCGGGAAGAAATGGGCAGCCGCCTATGCAGCAGCCGGAGTCGATGCCTCTCATCTGGTCAGTGGCGCCGGTTCGGCCTGACAGGGCCGCTGAATTTGCTGGATTGATCTCCACCGGGAGTTGCCAAGCGGGCTCGCCGGATCGACATAAAGAAAACTTTATATTGAGTTGCCATCATGGGCTGCGATTGGTAAAGCGCAGCCCATCGCCGCCGTCTCGTTCGTCGAGCGGCTCCGGCACATTCTAGACCAATGGAGACCCGCTCGTGGCCACCGCACCCGCCGCTCAGGCGCAGGATTATGTGATCGCCGACATCAGCCTTGCCGCTTTCGGCCGCAAGGAAATCGAGATCGCCGAGACCGAAATGCCCGGCCTCATGGCTCTGCGCCAGGAATTTGGCGCTGCCAAGCCGCTGAAAGGCGCGCGCATCACCGGATCGCTGCACATGACGATCCAGACCGCCGTGCTGATTGAAACGCTGGCCGAACTGGGCGCTGAAATCCGCTGGGCCTCGTGCAACATTTTCTCCACGCAGGACCATGCCGCCGCCGCCATCGCCGCGCGCGGCATTCCCGTCTTCGCCGTGAAGGGCGAAACGCTGGAAGAATATTGGGACTATGTCATCCGCATCTTCGATTGGGGTGACATGACCTGCAACATGATCCTTGACGATGGCGGCGACGCCACCATGTTCGCGCTGTGGGGCGCGCGCGTCGAGGCCGGGGAAGAACTGTTCACGCCTGGTAACGAGGAAGAAGAAATCTTCGTCGCGACGCTCAAGCGCTTCCTGGCCGAGCGTCCGGGCTACCTGACCAGGACCGTCGCGGCGATCAAGGGCGTGTCGGAAGAAACCACGACCGGCGTTCACCGCCTGTATGAGCTTGCCAAGAAGGGCAAGCTTCCCTTCCCGGCGATCAACGTCAACGACAGCGTCACCAAGTCGAAGTTCGACAATCTCTATGGCTGCAAGGAATCGCTGGTCGACGCCATCCGTCGCGCCACCGACGTCATGCTGGCTGGCAAGGTCGCTTGCGTTGCGGGCTTCGGCGACGTTGGCAAGGGCTCGGCCGCATCGCTCCGCAACGGCGGGGCGCGCGTTCTGGTGACCGAAGTCGATCCGATCTGCGCGCTGCAGGCGGCGATGGAAGGCTATGAAGTCGTGACGATGGAAGAGGCCGCCACCCGGGCTGACATCTTCGTCACCGCGACCGGCAATGAAGACGTCATCACCGTCGATCACATGCGCGCGATGAAGAACATGGCGATCGTCTGCAACATCGGCCACTTCGACAGCGAGATCCAGATCGCTGGTCTCAACAATATGAAGTGGACCGAGATCAAGCCGCAGGTCGATGAGGTTGAATTCGCCGATGGCAAGAAGATCATCGTGCTGGCGAAGGGCCGCCTGGTCAATCTGGGCTGCGCCACCGGCCACCCCAGCTTCGTCATGTCGTCGAGCTTTACCAATCAGGTGCTGGCGCAGATCGAACTGTGGACCAAGTCGGATGAGTATAAGAACGACGTCTATGTCCTTCCCAAGCATCTGGATGAAAAGGTCGCTGCGCTTCACCTAGAAAAGCTGGGCGTGAAGCTATCCAAGCTGACCCCCAAGCAGGCGGCCTATATCGGCGTGACGCAGGAAGGGCCGTTCAAACCGGACCACTACCGCTACTAAGCGAACCGGGAAGGGGAGGCGAAAGCCTCCCCTTTTTTGCTGGTGCTCTCCACGAAGCGCTTCACGCTGCCAGCGACTTGGGTTAGTCCCCTGATAATCATGAAAAGGGGGCTGGCAGGTTGTGATGGGGGGTAAGCAGGCGCAATGACGTCATTGACCCCGTTCGCAGCCGTCATATTGGGGATCGTGCTCGCCGGATGGCTTGCAGCCGCCGTCTGGGCCTTGTCCACCGGCCAGCGCATGCGGGGCGAAGGGATGCAGGCACAGGGCAAGTTCGATCGCCTGTCCAGCCTGCTCGCATCCGCGCCCGCAGCCCCTATCATCATACATGCCGATGGTCGGATCGAAGCCGTGGACCGCCTGGCGAAGTGGTTGGGCAAAGACCGGGTCCCCGCTTTCGTGTCCGACCTGACGGCGGCTGACGGGGGGCTGGAGCCGCAGGATGCAGCCGTTCTCGCGCAGGAAATCGCGGCGGCGCAGCGGGCGGGCCGCAGCTTTGCTTTGCCCGTGCGGGGCGAGGGCTCAACGCGCCTGCTACTGGTGCGGGGTGCGCCAGCAGGCCCGGCGCTGGCGGAGAGTGGCAGCGTCGTCCTCTGGATCTTCGACGCAACCGACAGCCAGTCGGAAATCCAGGCATTGAAGAGCAAGGTCGAGCAATTGCGCGACGCGCTGGAGGCGTTGGCGGGGCTTGTTGAAGCCGCGCCTTTTCCGATGTGGCATCGCACGCCGGACATGCGGCTTAGCTTGGTCAACGCCGCCTATGTCCGCGCGGTCGATGGCGATAGCGCGGCTGAAGTCATCGCGCAGGGGACGGAACTGGTTGAGACCGTAAGTGGTCTTACCCCGGAAGCAGCCGCGAAACAGGCGCTCTCGGAAAGCTGCGCGGTGGAGCGCATCGTGCCAGCCACGATCGATGGCGAAAGGCGCACGATGCGCGTCGTCGATGTGCCTCTTGGCGATGCCGGCGTCGCAGGCTTCGCAATGGATCAGAACGAACTCGAACAGGCGCGCGTGGAGCATCGCCGTCTGGAGGCGGCGCAGCGCGACCTGCTCGATCGCCTGTCCGCTGGCGTGGCGCGCTTTGGACCCGATCGAGCGCTGAGTTTCTGGAATCAGCCGTTCATGAGCCTGTTTGGTCTCGACCAGGACCATTTAGCCGATCAGCCGGTCTTCGAGCGCGTACTCGACCGCATGCGCGAGGCGCGCCGATTGCCCGAACATCGCGATTTTCCTGCCTGGCGAGCGGAGCGGCGCGACTGGTTTCTTTCCCCTGATCCGCGTGAGGAGAACTGGCTTCTCGCCGATGGCACCCATTTGCGGGTCTATGCTCAGCCGCTGCCCGACGGCGGCCTGCTCCTCATATTCGAGGATCGAACCGAACAGGTTCAGCTTTCCAGCGCGCGCGACACTTTGCTGCGCGTCCGTACCGCGACGTTCGACAATCTGTTCGAATCGATCGGTGTCTTTTCGTCCGATGGCCGCCTGTCCCTGTGGAACAGCCGTTTCCGCACGATCTGGGATATTTCCGAAGATCTGCTGGCACAGCATCCGCGCATCGACGAATTGATGCGCGCTGTTCAGTCGCGCCTTGCCAAGCCGCAACAAGCCAACCTGGTCCGGGAACTGGTCCGTGCAGCTACGGTAGAGCGCAAGCAGCGCGTCGGCCATGTCGGGTTCGCTGACGGTCGTATCTTTGAATTTGCCGCCATTCCACTTCCCGATGGCAATGCCCTTTTTACCATGCTGGACGTCACCGACAGCCGGCGCGTGGAGCAGGTGCTGCGCGATCGCAACGAAGCACTGGAGCAGGCTGATCGGGTCAAGACAGCCTTCGTGACCAATATGAGCTATGAGCTGCGTACCCCGCTGACGACCATCGCAGGCTTCGCCGAAATGATGAGCGCGGGCTATGCGGGCGAGATGAGCGAGTCGGCAAAGGAATATGTCGATGGCATCCTGCAAAGCACCAGTCGACTTTCCATGCTGATCGACAATGTGTTGGACATGACCCAGGGCGAAGCGGGAACCCTGCCGATCGACCGTGCGCCGGTTGATCTTGCCCAGTTGGCGAAAGACAGCGTCGCGCGCATCAAGGGCGACGCCGAGGCCAAGGGGATCGATCTTGCTCTATCCCTGCATGACACGCTCGGTCAGGTTGAAGGCGACAGGCGCAGGATTGGCCAGGCGTTGGATCATCTGCTGGAAAATGCGGTTTGCTACAGCGGCCGCGGGGCACGCGTGCTGCTGCACGGTGACGGCAGCGGCGAAAGTGCCCGACTGGTGGTGTCGGACAACGGGCCCGGCATCAGCGTTCAGCGCCAGGCGACGATTTTCGACGCAGCCGCGCGGGCGGAGCAGGCGCGCAGCGGCGAGAAGGCGGGGATCGGCCTGCCGCTCGCCAAGCAGCTCGCCGAAGCGCATGGCGGCAGCCTGCAACTGGTATCCGAACCGGGGCAGGGCACGATGGCGGTGATCGAGCTTCCCCGTGGCTGAACCTGCGCTGGTTTTGGCGGATGAAGCGGCCATGCTGGCGTTTGGCCGTCGCCTTGCGGATACGGCGCGCATCGGGGACGTCATCGCGCTCGAAGGCGGACTGGGCGCGGGCAAGACGACTCTGGCGCGCGGTATATTGGAAGGGTTGGGCCTGGAGGGCGAAGCGCCGAGTCCCAGTTTCGCCATCGTACAACCCTATGACATACCGGAGGTGAAGCTGCCGGTCGCCCATGTGGACCTCTATCGGTTGAACCATGCGGAAGAGGCAGAAGAACTCGCGCTTGACTATTATCTCATGGATAGCCTGCTGATCGTCGAATGGCCCGAGCGCATGGGACCGGATGCCTGGCCGGATGCGCTGCGGCTCCACATCGACATCGAACCCGATGGCGCACGCCGCTTGACAGCGCGCGTGCCTGACGCTTGGACGGATCGATGGTCGCAGATATGATCCCGCCCGCCGCTGCTCCCGCTTTCCTCGCGCAAGCGGGGTGGGGCAGTGCTGCGGTTGTTCCGCTGGCGGGTGACGCCTCTTTCCGCCGCTATTTCCGCGTTGTCGATGGCCACCGCCGCGCAGTGCTGATGGACGCGCCGCCACCGCATGAGGATCCGCGCCCCTTCATCGCCGTTGCCGAGCATCTGGTCGGACAGGGGTTTGCAGCGCCGACCATCCTGGCCCGTGATCTCGATCAGGGACTGGTGCTGATCGAGGATTTCGGTGATCTGCGGCTCAAGGAGCATCTCGACGAAAACCCTGCCGAAGAAGTTGAGGTCTATACGCGCGCCGTCGCGTTGCTCGCCGATCTTCATCGAATGCCTGCCGCTGATGTGCCGCCTTATGACCGGGAGGTTTATCAGCGAGAGGCTGGCCTGCTCACCGAATGGTATTGCCCGGTCGTTGGTCTGCCAGTGGATGCGGAGTCTTATATTCGCGCTTGGGACGCCGTGCTGCCGATCGTCGAGCATTCCGCCAGTCCCGTTGTCACAGTGCTACGCGATTACCACGCTGAAAATGTCATGCTGATTGACCGGCCTCAGGCGCGAGGGCTCGGCCTCCTTGATTTTCAGGACGCATTGGCAGGCCATCCCGCCTATGATCTCGTGTCATTGCTTCAGGACGCACGGCGTGATGTCTCACCCGCCGTGGAAGCCGCAATGCTCGACCATTATCGCACGCTGGCCAATCCGCCAGCCGACTTTGACGCCGCCTATGCGGTGCTGGGCGCGCAACGCAATGCGAAGATCATCGGGATTTTCACTCGCCTTTGGAAGAGGGACGGAAAGCCCCGTTACCTGTCCTACCTGCCCCGCATGTGGGGATTGTTGGAGCGGGACCTGGCGCATCCTGCCCTTGCACCGGTAGCTGACTGGTTCGACGCCTATATCCCGGCAGAGATGCGGCATGCAGCCCTTAAGGATCAGGCTCCGGCATGATCGACACGGCAATGTTGATGGCGGCAGGCCTGGGCAAGCGGATGCGTCCACTCACGGCTACCCGGCCAAAGCCGCTGGTCAAGGTCGCGGGCAAGCCCTTGATGGATCATGCGCTCGCCCGGCTGGCCGCCGGGGGCATCCAGAAAGTCGTGGTGAACGTCCATTATCTGGCTGACACGGTGGAGGCGCATTTACACGCCCAGCGCGACGGTATGCGGGTCCTGATATCCGACGAGCGAGCCAAGCTGCTGGAAACCGGCGGTGGCCTGATACATGCCCGTGAACTGCTGGGTGACAAGCCATTCTTCTGCGCTAACAGCGACAATCTGTGGATTGACGGGCCGCAGGAGACCCTGGGCATGATGCAGCGTCTTTGGAATCCCGACAGAATGGATGCGCTGTTGTTGCTCGTGCCGCTCGCCAGGGCGCATTGCCACACAGGCCCCGGCGATTTTCACATGGACGCGTCGGGACGGCTTAGCCGCCGAAAGCCCGCGCATATTGCGCCCTTCGTATTCACGGGCGTACAGATCCTCTCGCCCAGCCTGCTGGTCGATCCGCCATCTGATGTATTTTCGACCAACATTTTCTGGAACCGGGCTATAGAGGCGGGGCGCCTGTATGGCGTTTCACATCAGGGCCTCTGGTTCGATGTCGGCACGCCACGCGCGATCCCGGTCGTGGAGTCTATGCTTGCTCATGGGTGATCGCACCCGGCCAGCCTTGTTCAACATTCCCGCGCATCGCGCTTTTTCCGATGCGTTGGCCGCCGGGATCATCGCCCAGCATGGTGGCGACGCCATGGCACTGGCGCAGGGGATGATCCTGCTGCCCACCAACCGCGCCATTCGCGCCGTTAGCGACGCCTTCGTCCGTCGGTCTGGCGGTGGGCTATTGCTGCCGCGGCTGGTGGCGATCGGCGATCCGGACCTTGGCGAACAGGCTGGCGGTGCGCTGGACCCGTTGGGCGAGGGGGACGCGATCCCGCCTGCGATTACACCAATGCGGCGGCAGATGATCCTGGCGCGGATGGTCCAACAGGCGTCCGGTCAACCGATCGACGCGGCGCAGGCGATCAAGCTCGGCCAAGCGCTAGGGGCGGTGCTGGACCAGATGCAGGTTGAGAGGGTGGCGATTACCGCGCTTGCCGATCTATCTCTTTCTGATGAGCTTTCCGGCCATTGGCAAAGGTCGCTCGACCTGTTCTCCATCCTCATTCGCCGCTGGCCAGAGGAACTGGCTCGGCTTGGCCTTATCGACCTCGCCGATCGCCGCAACCGCCTGTTCGATCGGTTGGCGGCGCGCTGGGGTATCGAGCCTCCGTCGGGCTTCGTCATCGCCGCTGGTATCGCCACCACCGCGCCCGCCGTTGCCAGCCTGCTGCGACGCATCGCCACACTGCCGCGCGGCAATGTCGTGTTCGCCGGGCTGGATCAGGAAATGGGCGAGGATGCATGGGATGCCATTGGCCCATTCCCCGCTGACCCGATCACCGGTCGCGCCCCTGCGGGACATGAAACACATCCCCAATATGCCTTGAAGCGCCTGCTCGACCGAATGAGCGCGACCCGCGAAGATGTCGCACTCTGGCGCTGGGGCAGCGAGCATGACGCTCGCGCCGTTCGTGGCCGCAATATTTCCAATGCGATGCTGCCTCCTCGCCTCACGAGCAGATGGCGTGACCTCAAGACCGCCGACCGCTCGCTGGGCGGTGTCGAAGCGTTGGAGGTGGCCACACCCGGCGAAGAAGCGCAGGCGATTGCGATTGCCCTGCGCGAAGCTATCGAGACACCGGGGCGCACCGCTGCTCTGGTGACGCCGGACCGTCAACTCGCTACCCGCGTTTCTGCTCATCTCGCTCGATGGGGGATAGCTGCCGATGATTCCGCGGGCGTGCCCTTATCTCGCCTGCCGCCCGGCACCTTGCTGATTGCGCTTGCTGAAGCGGTTGCAGAGCGCTTCGCGCCGGTCGCGCTGCTCACCCTGCTGAAACATCCGCTGGTCATGCGCGGTGAGGAGCGTTTGCCCTGGCTGGAGGGCGTGCGCGGGCTGGACCTGTTGCTACGCGGCCCGCGTCCTCCGGCAGGCCTTCAGGGCATCGATATGCTGTTGGCTGAGCGGGAGGGTGAGGATCGTCAGCGCAATCTGCGCGCCGCAGTGCTGCAATGGTGGCAGACTGCGCGCACATTGCTCCTTCCCCTGGAGCAGATATTGACGTCAGCTCCGAATTTTCTCACGCAGTTGGCAACAATCCGGGATCGGGCCGGGGCATTGACCGGCGATGCGGTCTGGGCCGGCGCGCAGGGCCGCGCGGCGGCAGATCTGTTTGCGGAAATGGAGCAAGCCGTCGCGGAAGGACCGCAGCAGGCTGATATCCGCTCGCTCCCCGTGCTTCTCGACCATCTGCTCGGTGGCGTGTCTGTCCGCCCGGTGCAGGGTGGCCATCCCCGCATTGCGATATTGGGCCTGATCGAGGCGCAACTGGTGCAGGCTGACGTCATGATTCTGGGCGGCCTTAACGAGGGCACATGGCCCGGCCTGCCGTCGCCCGACCCGTGGTTGGCTCCGCGCATAAGGCGTGAGCTTGGCCTTCCCGGATTGGAAAGCCGCATCGGTCGGGCGGCCCATGACTTTGCGAGCGCTCTGGGAGCGCCGCACGTTCTTATCACGCGGGCAAAAAGAGGGGCCAGCGGTCCTGCTGTCGCATCCCGCTTCTGGCTGCGGTTGAAGGCCATGGCTGGACCACAATGGAAAAGCGCTGATCGCTATGCCGCTCTCGCGCATGCGCTGGATCGCCCGGCCGTTCACAAGCCCAGCCGACGTCCCGCGCCAGTGCCACCCGCCTCCGTCCGGCCAAAGCTGATCCCGGTTACGGATGTCGATCGCTTGAAGGCTGACCCTTATGCTTTCTACGCCAAGCGCATCCTGCGGCTGAACCGGCTTGATCCGATCGACGCCGACGCGGGCCCGGCCTGGCGTGGTACGGCTGTGCATGAAATCCTCCAGCATTGGGCGGAGGCGGGACGCGATCCTGCCGACTTGGAAGCCCGTGCCCGCGCCATGTTCGACCGGCCCGATGTCCACCCGCTGCTCAAGGCTTTGTGGCAGCCCCGCCTGATCGAAGCGATCCGCTGGATCGCCGCAGAGGTCGCAGCCGATCAGGCTGCGGGCCGCACGATATTGGCAGTTGAAAGTGACGGCAGGGCGGATATCGCGGGCGTCACCCTGACCGGCAAGGCCGACCGGATAGACCGTATGCCGGACGGTTCCCTCGCCATCGTCGATTACAAGACCGGTAAACCGCCCAGCGCGAAGCAGGTGAGGGCAGGCTATTCCTTACAGCTGGGACTGCTTGGCCTGATCGCCGAACAGGGAGGATTCGCAGCGGTCGATGGCGACAGAAGGGCGGGATGTTTCGAATATTGGTCGCTCGCCAAAAAGAATGACGCTTTCGGCTATCGTGACAGCCCCGTCGATCCGATGGGCAAGCGAGACAAGATCGTCACGGCGGACTTCACCTCTTTCGTTCACGCCCGGTTTGAGGAGGTAGCAGCGGCCTATCTGACCGGTCAGGCGCCGTTTGACGCCCAAGTGAACCCCGAAGTCGCCAGCTATGGGGATTATGACCAGCTCATGCGGCTGGAAGAATGGTATGGGCGCGACGATGGCTAGGAAATCCAACGCCCTGCAGCCGCTTGCCGGTGCGCAGGCGCTTGCCGCGGCGCCAGACGCCCATGTCTGGTTGTCGGCGTCCGCCGGGACGGGCAAGACCCATGTGCTCACCGCGCGCGTGTTTCGCCTACTGCTTCAGGGTGTGCGGCCGGAAAATATCCTCTGCCTCACCTTCACCAAGGCCGGGGCGGCGGAAATGGCCGACCGAATCCACGATCGTCTTGCTGCCTGGGTCCAGATGGAGGAGGCCGAACTCTTCAACGACTTGGAGGCGCTTCACGAGGAGTCGGGGCCCGAAGCCCGCAATCGCGCTCGCCGTCTCTTTGCCGAGGTGCTGGAATCCACAGGTGGCGGGCTGCGTATCCAGACCATCCATGGCTTTTGCCAGCAACTGCTGACCGCTTTCCCGCTGGAAGCCGACCTGCCGCCCGGCTTTCGCCCCCTCGACCAGCGCGAGCAGGCGACGCTGGCTCGCCAGACGCTCGCCGACTTGGTCGTGCGTGCGCAGGAACAGGGCGACGAGCGTCTGATGGAGGCGCTTCAGGCGATCAGCCTGCGCCTGGGCGAAGGCGGAGCGGAGCAATTCCTGTTGCGCTGCGCATCGCACCTCCCGGCGCTTGAACAACTGCCTGACGACATCGCCATCTGGCTCTACCGCGAACTTGACCTGCCCGAAGGCGACATCAGCGCCCATATCGCCAGTCAGTGCGATGACGCCCTCTTCGACATGCGGACGCTGGCCTGGATCGCGCAGGCAAACGCGGATTGGGGCACGAGCAGGGCGCTCGAACGCTGCGACCGCATTGCCCGGTGGGGCGCGCTAGACGGCTCCGGGCGGGCGGAGACGTTGGAGGATTTGCACGCCGCATGGGCGAAGAAGGCGGACGGCGACATCATCTCCGCCAAGGGCTATGTTCCGCCTGTCGATGGCTATGGCGAAGCAAGCGCCAGGCTTCATGCCCGCTGCGCCGAACTGTTGAGCCTCAAGTCGCTTGCCGCCTATGCCGACCTTCTCGGACAGGCGCTCCATGCAGGGCGCGCTTATGCAAGGGCCAATGGCGAAGCGAAACAACTCGCTGGCGCGGTGGACTTCAACGACCTTATCGCCCGTACCGCAGAGCTTTTGTCGCAGCCGGGCATCGCCGACTGGATTCGCTACAAGCTCGATCAGCGGATCGATCACATCATGGTCGATGAAGCGCAGGACACCAATGTCAGCCAGTGGCAGATCGTAGGGGCGCTGGCCGCCGAATTCTTCGCGGGTGAAGGTGCAAAGGGCGATCGCGTCCGCACGATTTTCACCGTCGGTGATTTCAAGCAGGCCATCTTCGGCTTTCAGGGCACCAGCCCGCAAGCCTTCGCCGCTGCGCAGATCCTGTTCCAGCGCCACGCACAGGATGCAGACCATCCCTTTCACGACCTTTCGCTGGAACGCAGCTTTCGCTCAACCCCTGCCGTACTCGATGTGGTCGATCATACTATCGCGACCCTTAACGCCGAGCGGCTGGGCCTTCCTCAAGGCGCGGTCCGGCATATCAGCGCCAATCGCTTTCCCGGCGAAGTTCTGCTGTGGAAGCCCGCCATCGCCGGCCTGTCGGACGATGCGGAAGGGGAGGAGGATTGGGCCGCAGATCAGGAGCGGCTGCTTGCGCAGAATATCGCCCGTCAGATCCGCCAGTGGATCGACGACGGCATGATGCTCGAAAGCCGGGGTCGTTCGATCACTGCCGGTGACATCATGATCCTGGTGCGCCGCCGCAGCGAACTCGCACGGCTGATCGTCGCGCGTCTCTATGAAGAGGGGGTGGCCGTCGCCGGGATCGACCGCCTGCGGCTGAATGCGCCACTCGCAGTGCGCGACCTGCTCGCCGCTTTGCGCTTTGCTGTGCAGCCGGAAGATGATCTGAACCTCGCCTCGCTGC
This sequence comes from Sphingobium sp. MI1205, assembly GCF_001563285.1. NCBI lineage: Bacteria > Pseudomonadati > Pseudomonadota > Alphaproteobacteria > Sphingomonadales > Sphingobiaceae > Sphingobium > Sphingobium sp. MI1205. Next base: position 1,597,339 of record NZ_CP005188.1, on the reverse strand, counting down.
TGGTTTCGCCCCTGATCGGATGGTCACAGGACGATCTGATGATGCGCGCCATGGGCCGCCGCACAGGGCTGTGGCAGCATCTCACCCGTACGCTGAACGATGATCTGCTTGCCCCGCTGCGGACATTGCTGGGCCGCGCGGACCTGACGACACCGTATCGCTATCTCGAAGCGATCCTGTCTGGTCCCATGGACGGACGCCGCCATTTGATCGAGCGGCTGGGCATAGAGGCTGCGGACCCGATCGAGGAGTTGCTGAATGCGGCGCTGGCATTCGAAACGGACGATCATCCCTCCTTGCAGCGCTTCGTCGATTGGTTCGATCGAGGTGAGGTGGAAATAGTTCGCGACGCCGCGGCCCAGGGTGATTCGCTTCGGCTGCTGACGGTTCATGGCGCAAAGGGTTTGCAGGCGCCGGTCGTCATCCTGGCCGACGCCTGTCTTGATCCCGACGCCGGAACGCGCGCCGACTCGCTCGAATGGAATGGCCTGCCGATCCCCGCACCGCGCAAGACCGAACGGCTTGGCCCGATCGGCCGCGTTCTGGAGGAAGCCCGGGCCGCCGAGCGGGAGGAGCATTGGCGGTTGCTCTACGTCGCGCTGACCCGCGCCGAGGAAAGGCTGATCGTCACCGGTTCTCTCGGTCCCCGCGCCAGGGGCATGCCGCAGCCCGAAAGCTGGTTCAGCGCGGTCGAAAATGCGCTCATCGCGCTGGGCGCGGAGTGGGAGGATGACCCGCTCTGGGGTGCACGGCGATGCTGGCGTGGCAGCGAAGAGTTGACTGCGCGCCCGCCCGAGACCGTCACTGCTGGTGAAAAAGCGGACTTTTCCGAACCGGTCTGGCTGCGCCAACCCGCGCCCGAGGAAGCACGGCCGCCTAGACCTCTCGCACCATCCGCGCCGGTGGAGGATGATGTGCCCTATCCGCCGCCTACGCCCGCGATGCGCGCGGCCAGCGAGCGGGGGCGCTGGCTCCACGCCTTGTTCGAACGACTGCCGGATGTGCCACCAGACCAGCGGCGGGAGCGCGCGGATCGCTGGCTTGAACAACAGGGCGCAGTGGATGCATCGGTGCGCCATGACGTCATCGTACAGGCGCTGCGCGTGATAGAGGACAGCCATTTTGCGCCTCTGTTCGCGCCGGGGGCTTTGGCTGAAGCCCCCGTCGCAGCGGTCGTTGGAGAAGTGGTGGTGGCAGGAACGGTGGACCGGCTATGTGTTTCGCCGGACCATGTGCGGGTGATCGACTTCAAGACCGGGCGCATCGCGCCGCTTACGGTCGATGACGTGCCGGTCGCCCACATACGGCAAATGGCCGCCTACACTGCTGCACTTCAGGTCATTTTCCCCGGACGCCGGATTGAGGCAGGGCTGCTTTATACGAGTGCGCCCCGGCTGATCGCGCTTCCAGACGATCTTCTCGCCGCACACAAGCCGGGCTTCTACCCCGCGCAGGAGAATTTGCCGCCTTCACCCGTTGAGACGGATGCGTCACCATCCTAGATATCCGCCAATTGAAGGAGAATATTGATATGGCTACCAAGGCAGTCACCGACCTCAGCTTTCAGGCGGACGTAATCGACGCCGACAAGCCCGTGCTCGTCGATTTCTGGGCGGAATGGTGTGGTCCGTGCAAGATGATCGGCCCCGCCTTGGAAGAGATTTCGGAAGAACTGGCCGACAAGGTCACCATTGCCAAGATCAACATTGACGAAAATCCCGAGGCGCCGGGTAAATATGGCGTGCGCGGCATTCCGACGATGATCCTGTTCAAAAACGGCGAAGCAGCGGCGACGAAGGTCGGCGCAGCTCCCAAGAGCGCGCTCAAGGGCTGGATCGAAAGCGTCCTTTAAGTCGATACGGGGCCGCGCGCGTCGCGGCTCCGTTCCTTGCGCCGGATTGTGTCAGTTGGGCGGGAGGACGGCGATCGTCCGATCAGCGAAATAATGTATCCGCCGCCACATTCCACAATCGTGGCGATGAAGCGCCCAGCAAGCCTCTTCGCAGATCCCCTACCATATAGGGCGATCCATCGAGCCGCTGGCAGCATCCTCCCGCTTCGTTGAGAAACAGCGTCCCCGCCGCATGATCCCAAGGAAGGGTGCGGGCAAAGACCGACACATCGTTCTGCCCCAGCACCAGCCGCGGATATTGCTCCGCCGCGCACCGGGGAATGTCCACCAGCGAGAAATTGCCCTCGGCCCGCCGCTGAATGTCGGCGCGCTCTTCAGGCGTCATGAAGTAAACGGCCAGCGCCGCCACCGGCAGAGCGTCATCGCTCTCGCGCGCCTGCACCCGCTCGCCATCGATATGACTGCCAGCGCCCAGTATGGCGTGGCACAGGCGCCCCGTCAGCGGGTCCAGTATCCATCCGGCCAGCGTGGCACCCTCATCGGCCAACGCGATCATGATGCCGAAAGGTGGCCGTCCAGCCGCGAAATTGCCAGTGCCATCGATCGGATCGACGATCCAGTTCAGCCCCTTGCCTGCGCGCTCCAGAATCGCGGGATCGGCGGCGCAGGCTTCCTCGCCGATGACGCCCGCTTCGGGCAGGATGTTGATCAGCCCGTCCGCAAGCCGGACCTCGCTTTCCTTGTCCGCGATGGTGACAAGGTCGTCGGCCGCCTTCTCACTGATTTCGTGCGCGCGCAGATTCTGGTAGCGCGGCATGATGACGTCGCGCGCAACGTCGCGCATCAGGGCGATGACCGGCTCATGCAGTTCGATCGGCATCAGCTGCGATAATCCGCGTTGATCGAGATGTATCCGTGCGTCAGGTCGCATGTCCAAACCGTGGCGCGGCCTTCGCCAAGGCCCAGATCGACGCCGATCTGGATATCCTGGCCTTTAAGATGCGCGGCGACCGGCGCCTCGTCATAGCCTTCGACCGCCAAGCCGCCCGACGCCACCTGCGTCGCGCCGAAACGGATGGACAGCTTGTCGCGGTCCGCAGGCTCACCCGCCTTGCCCACCGCCATCACCACACGCCCCCAATTGGCATCCTCCCCGGCGATGGCCGTTTTGACCAATGGTGAATTGGCGATGGACAGCGCAATACGATGCGCGCTCGCGTCGCTTTCCGCTCCCTCCACGCAAATCTCGATGAACTTTGACGCGCCTTCGCCGTCACGCACCACCAGATGCGCCAGTTGCAGGCATAGGTCGGCAAGCGCGGCGTAGAATGCGTCGGCACCCGCATCGTCCATCGACGTTAGCCGCGCATTGCCCGCCTTGCCCGTAGCGAAGGCCAGCACCGTGTCGCTTGTCGAAGTGTCGCTATCTACCGTGATGCAGGAGAAAGTCCGCCGGTTCGCTGATGATAGCATCTGCTGCAACAGTTTGGGCTCAATCGCTGCATCGGTGAAGATATAGCCAAGCATCGTCGCCATGTCCGGCGCGATCATGCCCGACCCCTTGATGATCCCCACCAACTCTACTCGCGTACCGCCGATCATCGCGCTTGTCCGCGCGCCCTTTGCATAGGTATCGGTCGTCCCGATGGTGTTTGCTGCTTCTTCCCAGCCACAGGCTTCTGCGGAAAAGGCTGCTTCCAGCCCCGCCTCTGCCTTGTCGACAGGCAGCGGCACGCCGATCACGCCGGTTGAGGAAATGAATACGTCCGATGGCAGGCAACCTACATGATTAGCGACCTTCGCCGCGATCGCCTCCACTGCCGCCCGCCCCCGATGACCGGTAAAGGCGTTGGCATTGCCCGCATTCACCACCAATGCCCGCGCGGAGCCAAGTGGAATTGCGTCGCGACACCATTCGACCTCGGGCGAGGGGCACTTGCTCTGCGTCGTGACGCCCGCGACCGCCGTGCCTTCCGTCAGTTCCACATAGGTCAGGTCGCAACGATCCCAATTTTTGTACCGCGCCCGCGCCACCCGCGTAGTCACCCCGGCGATGGCGGGAAGGTCAGGAAAAGCTGCGGGGGCGAGGGGAGAGCGCTGTGTCATGACGGCCGATTAGCGTATAATGCCTGTCCGTCAATCACTCCGGCTATGCAAAGGCATCAACTGCTCTTAATTGACTATCCCACGCCCAAACCCTAAATCGCCGCGCATATCCGTGCGCTTGACCTGAAAAGTCTTGCGCCCCCCTTTTGTCAGGAACTTGCATGTTCGGCGCACTCGCCAAGTCAGTCTTCGGATCGTCCAACGACCGCTACGTCAAGTCGCTGGGCAAGATCGTCGAGCGCATTGCCTCCTTCGAACCCGCCATTTCCGCCATGAGCGACGAGGATCTGTCGGCTCAGACCGTCCGTTTTCGCGACCGCCTGGCGCAAGGCGAGACCCTGGACGACCTGCTTCCCGAAGCGTTCGCCACCGTTCGCGAAGCCGCCAAGCGGACGCTGGGGCAGCGCCACTATGATGTGCAGATGGTCGGCGGCATCGTCCTTCACCGAGGTGAGATCGCTGAAATGCGCACGGGCGAGGGCAAGACGCTCGTCGCGACGCTCGCCACTTACCTGAACGCGCTGGAGGGGAAGGGCGTCCACGTTGTTACCGTGAACGACTATCTCGCCAGCCGTGACTGCGACTGGATGGGGCAGGTCTATCGCTTCCTGGGCCTCACAACCGGGGTTATCGTCCCCAACCTGTCTGAAGATCAGCGCCGGGAGGCCTATAGCGCCGACATCACCTACGCGACGAACAACGAACTCGGGTTCGACTATCTGCGCGACAACATGAAATATGACCGCGCATCGATGGTGCAGCGGCCCTTCAATTTCGCGATCGTCGATGAGGTGGACTCGATCCTGATCGATGAAGCGCGTACCCCGCTGATCATCTCCGGTCCTACCGACGACAAGTCGGAGCTTTATGTCGCTGTCGATGCGATCGTGAAGCGGCTTGATGATGCTGACTACGAGAAGGACGAAAAGCAGCGCACCGTCACCCTGACCGAGGATGGCACCGAAAAGATCGAGCGCATGCTCGAGGATGCGGGCCTGCTTGAGGGCGCCAACCTCTATGATTTCGAGAACACCGCTGTCGTCCATCATGTCAATCAGGCGCTGCGTGCGAACGTCATGTTCCGCCGCGACATTGATTACATCGTCAAAGATGGCAAGATCATCATCATCGACGAGTTCACTGGCCGTATGATGGAAGGCCGTCGCTGGTCGGACGGCCTGCACCAGGCGGTCGAGGCCAAGGAAGCGGTCCAGATCGAGCCGGAAAACCAGACGCTGGCATCGATCACTTTCCAGAATTTCTTCCGCATGTATCCCAAGCTGGGCGGCATGACCGGCACGGCGGCGACCGAAGCGACGGAATTCTACGAAATCTACAAGATGAACGTCGTCACCATCCCGACCAACCGCCCGGTGCAGCGTGTTGATGAGGAAGACAGCTTCTACAAGAATCTGGAAGACAAGTTCCGCGGCATCGCCCGCACGATCCGTGAGCATCAGGAAAAGGGCCAGCCGGTCCTTGTCGGCACGGTATCGATCGAAAAGTCGGAAATGCTGTCCGAATTCCTGAATCAGGAAGGGGTGAAGCACGCCGTCCTCAACGCCCGCTTCCATGAAAGCGAAGCGCATATCGTGGCGCAGGCGGGCCGCAAGGGCGCGGTGACTATCGCCACGAACATGGCCGGTCGCGGCACCGACATCAAATTGGGCGGCAACCTGGAGATGCGCGTAGAGGACGAACTGCGCGACATGCCCGAAGGGCCAGAGCGCGAAGCCGCCATCGCCCGCATCGAGGCCGAGATCGAAGCCGAGAAGGCGGAAGTGCTCGCGGCTGGCGGCCTGTTCGTGCTGGCCACCGAACGCCATGAAAGCCGTCGCATCGACAATCAGCTGCGCGGCCGTTCAGGGCGTCAGGGCGACCCTGGCCTGTCGCGCTTTTACCTCAGCCTCGACGATGACCTGATGCGCATCTTTGGCCCGGACACGATGTTCGCCAAGATGATCCGCTCGAACCTGGAGGATGGCGAGGCGCTGCCCCCGTCCAAATGGCTCAGCAAGGCGATCGAGACCGCCCAGAGGAAGGTCGAGGCGCGCAACTACGACATCCGCAAGCAGGTCGTCGAATATGATGACGTCATGAACGACCAGCGGAAGGTCATTTACGAACAGCGCAGCGACATCATGGACGCTGACACAGTCGATGATGTCGTGACGGACATGCGCCGCGAAACCGTCAACGACCTGGTCGGCGCATCCTGCCCGCCCGGCACCTATCCTGAACAATGGGATATTGATCGGCTCAAGGATCGCGCTGCCGAAATTCTCGGGCTGGAGCCGGATTTCGATGCTTGGATGGCGGAAGACGCCGTGGATCCCGAAATGATCGAGGAGCGCCTGAACGCTCTTGCCGATGAAGCCGTTGCCGAGAAGGTGAAGGAGATCGATCCGGAAAACTGGCACATGATCGAAAAGTCGATTCTGCTCCAGAGCCTGGATCATCACTGGAAGGAGCATCTTTCCACCCTCGACGCGCTTCGTCAGGTCGTCCATCTGCGCGCTTATGCTCAAAAGACGCCGATCAACGAATATAAACAGGAAGCCTTCGCCCTGTTCGAACGCATGCTCGGCAATATCCGCGAGGACGTGACTGGCTCGATCGCGCGCGTTCAGTTCCGCATGGAAGAGCCGCTGCCGGAATTCGATCTGCCGGTGTTGCCGGACTTCATCACCACCCATATCGATCCCTTCTCGGGAGAGGATAACAGCGGCGACATCGACGCTGGCCAATTGGGCAGCATCACGACGACCCTTCCGCGCCCGCCTGTCGGCAATGCGCAGCCCGGCGAGTTCGCCAATCTCGACATCAGCCGAAATGCGCCATGTCCCTGCGGGTCAGGTCAGAAATACAAGCATTGCCATGGCGCGCTGGCCTGAGCTGGGGTGATTTGATCAATCTGAATCAGTCTGACATGCGAGAGCAGGCATCAAGATTAGTGAGCGTCTCGCATATCCTTTCAGATGCAAAATAGGCAGGACAAGCGAGCGCTCGCTTGTCCTGGCAGGCGGAGACAGCGATCTGCGCTATGCAAGATCACATGCTCCCTCCGGCCCTCGCCTGGTTCAGCTGCTGCATAAGCTGGACCATGCTTTACTCGGCGCGTTTGTCTCCATCATTTTTATGGAGCTTTGCCCAAAGATCAGCAGTGCCCGCTTCCTGCGCCTTCGTCACATATTGCGCCGCGACCAGCCATCCCTTGATCGGCCGCAGGGGAAGTATCGTGGTGAGGATCAGTACGGGAATGCCAACGGCAATGTGTACCCAAAGCGGCGGACGGGCCATTATTTCCAGCATCACGATGAAGATGACGCCGGGGACACAGGCGAATAATTGCACGAACACCGCTGGCCCGTCTGCGGGGTCGGCGAAGGAATAATCCAGCCCACACACCTCGCAATGATCGCGCACCGTCAGGAATCCGCGGAATATGTGACCATCGCCACATCTCGGGCATCGGCCCAGCGCGCCGGTTTCAATCGCCGAACGGCGCGGCCAGTTGCTGACGGGCTCAACCATGTGCTTTTTCCCTTTGTTCATCATCTGGCCCCCGTGTCGCATGCTGCCATGTGATGAAAAGATTGCCTAATGCAATTGGCCTTTTTGTCTCACCCATCGACTTTAAACGGCGTTCAAGTACTTGCCCCGAAATGACGCTACGTCACTGGGGAGATATGCCAATCTCTGGATTGCCCGCGTCGACTTATTTTGCTAGACGCCGGGCCGATTTGGATGCCCGACAGCATACAGATCGCGCCCCCGGCATCCCTTGCCCGGGGGCGCTCTTTCACTGGCGGTCGCGGTTCAATGCGCCCGTTTTTCAGTGCCGGGGTCACCGGGTATTTCAAAATTTTCCATGGCGTCGTGCAGAACTTGGTCAGGTGATGAGGCCGCGGCCAACGCCCTCACCTTATAGCGCAGTGCAAGTTCCCGATGAGCGGCAACTTCTTCAGCAGGCGCATGTCGGGCCAAGGCATTGTTTGCCTTGGCGGCTTCCTCCCGCGCACGCCGGAAAAAATAAGGTGCGTCCATATCGCCTGACATCGCAACCTCCGCTTGAGAGACTGCTTCATAGCATGATGGTAAATAAGCATCCTTGATGCGCATCAAGTTGAGGCGGAGATGTGGTGCGCGATATGGTGTGGCGGACAGGGTGGGATTCGAACCCACGGTGAGCGTAAACCCACGGCGGTTTTCAAGACCGCTGCCTTAAACCACTCGGCCACCTGTCCGTGCGAAGCTTCCTAGCGAAGCATCCGGGTAAGCCAAGCGCAAAATGACCGAAATGTCATTTCAGCGCGTTCTTGCAGAATGTTGGCCACGAGAGGATTTCACCGCCCCATGTCGCTGTGCCACAAAGGGGCAAGGGAGATTCTCTAATGCGTTCAACCATTCATTCGCTTCTGCTGCGTTTCGCCGTGGTTTCGGTGGGAAGCCTGATGGCGGGGCCTGGCATGGCGCAGGACATGGGACAGGACGCCGGGTTTCGCAGCTATCTTGAAGCCCTGCGCCCGAAGGCCAGCGCCATGGGGATTCGGCCGGCGACCCTCGATTCCGTGTTTCCGACGCTCACGCCCAATCCTCGCGTCGTTCAACTTGACCAGAGCCAGCCGGGGGGAGGGGCCTATTCTCCCATTCCCGATTTTGAACCCTATCGACGCAAGCATGTCGATGCCGCCCGCATCAGCCGGGGGAGGACAGCCTATCTTGCCAACCGCGCCCGGCTTTCCCGGATAGAGGCAGAGACAGGCGTTCCTGAAGAGATCATGGTCGCCATCTATGGCCATGAAACCAACTATGGTTCCTATACGGGTGATTTCGACCTCATCCGATCTTTGGCGACGCTGTCCTATGAAGGCCGTCGCCGCAGCCTGTTCGAACCTGAACTGCTCGCCACGCTCAAGATGCTCGACAATGGCGTGCCGCGCAGCCGGCTCGTGGGCAGCTGGGCAGGGGCGACAGGGTATCCGCAGTTTCTTCCCAGCGTCTATCTGCGCCTGGGGAAAGACGGCGACGGCGACGGGCGGGTCGATATCTGGAACAGCGAAGCCGATGCACTGGCCTCCATCGCCAATTATTTCGTGAAGGCCGGATGGCGGCGGGGTCAGCCGTGGGGGGTCGCCGTGTCGGTGCCAGCGGGATTCGACCGGGGGAGCGTAACTGCACGGACCGCGCCCGCCCGATGCCCGCGCGTTTTCAACCGTCACAGCCGATGGCTGACCATGGCCGAATGGCGTAGCCGTGGGATCGTGCCGACAGGCGGAGGCTGGCCTGCGGACAGCGTGATGGCGACGCTGCTGGAACCCGATGGTCCTGGCAAGACGGCCTATCTGCTCACCAGCAATTACCGGGCGATCCTCGATTATAACTGCTCGAATTTCTATGCGCTGTCGGTGGGGCTTCTGGCTGACGCGGTCAGGCAATAGCAGCGCAAGGGGGCTTCCTCCTGTGCCAGGCCTCTTGAGAATGTGTCTGTCATGGCTAATGACTGGGGCAGGCATTCTTTCATCCCGAATCCATCAGTGCGAAGGCAGTCCTCATGAAAAAGTCCGTAGCCGCCATCCTCTTTGTCGGATTGCTGGCGCAGCCGCTCACGGCCGCCGCTCCACCTTATACGAGCGAAGCGCCCATCGCATATATGAAGGACCTTTCCTCAGGCGCGGTGCTGTACGACAAGGGTGGCGAGACGCGCATTCCCCCTGCGTCCATGGCGAAGATGATGACGGCCCATGTCGCATTCCGCCTGATCCAGAAGGGGGATTTGAAGCTCGACACGAAATTCACCGTGCGCCCCGAAACGTGGAAGCAGTGGCACGGCCCTGCTGCGGGATCGACGATGTTCCTGTCAGCCGGGGAGCAGGTCTCGGTGGAGAACCTGCTGCACGGCATCGTCACGCTTTCGGGCAATGATGCTTGCGTCGTGCTGGCCGAGGGCATCGCCGGAACGGAGCAGGCGTTCGTCGCGCTGATGAATGACGAAGCGGAGCGGCTCGGCCTGAAAAACAGCCATTTCGGCACCAGCAACGGATGGCCGGATGAAGGCGTTACCTATGTCACCGCAGAGGATCTGGCCCTTCTGGCGGAGGCGACGATTGAAGAAACGCCGGATCTCTACAAACGCTTCTACGCCACGCGCTCCTTCACTTGGGGCAAGACGATGGGCGGAGCCGACATCGCGCAGGGCAACCGTAATCCGATCCTGGGCAAGATCGCGGGCGCCGACGGGCTGAAGACCGGTCATACCACAGAAGCAGGCTATGGCTTTACTGGCTCTGCCGAGCAGGATGGGCGGCGCCTGGTGATGGTCGTCGCGGGCCTGACCAGTTTCAACGGCCGCATCGCCGAATCGGTGCGCTTCATGGATTGGGGCTTCAAGGCATGGAAAGCCCAGCCGCTTTTCAAGAAGGGCCAGACCGTCGAAACGGCGGAGGTTCAGCTCGGCAGCGCCACCAGTGTGCCGCTGGTTGCACCGCGGGATATGGCGGTGACGCTGCCCCGCACCGCTTCCGGCAATATTTCCGTTAAGGTCGCTTATACCGGCCCGATCAAAGCGCCCATTGCCAAGGGGCAGAAGGTCGCCGAGCTTATCGTTTCCACGCCCGACACGCCGCCGCAGGTGCTGCCGCTGGTCGCTGGCGAGGATGTGGCCGAGGCTGGTATATTCGGGCGGCTCTGGAACGGCCTGAAGTCTTTCTTCGGGTGACTCGGGGCCGTTTCATCAGCTTGGAAGGCGGGGAGGGCGCGGGCAAATCAACGCAGTTGCGCGCGCTGGCAGATGCTTTGCGCGGACGGGGCATAGAGGTGGTGGCAACCCGCGAACCCGGCGGCAGCGCTGGCGCAGAAGCGATCCGCGCGTTGCTCCTTACTGGACATGCGGATCGCTGGAGCCCTCGCGCCGAAGCGCTGCTTTTCGCAGCTGCCCGAGCGGACCATGTCGAAAAAACCATCCGCCCAGCGCTGGAGCGAGGCGCGTGGGTTCTGTCCGATCGCTTCCTGGACAGCAGCCGCGCTTATCAGGGTATGGGTGACCTCAGTGACGCCGACATATTGGAACTTCACCGCATCGGCAGCGGAGACTTTCTGCCTGACCGCACATTTTTCCTCACACTGTCGAAAGCCGAAGCACAGCAGCGCGCATGGTCGAGGGACGGGGAGGCGACGGATCGCATCGGCGGTCGTGACGCTGCCTTTCACGCCCGCGTTGCAAGCGCCTTCGCCAAGTTCGCCGCGCAGGAGCCTGGCCGCATACGCACCATCGACGCAGCGGGTCATCCTGAAGCCGTGACCTCGCGCCTCATGGCTGCGCTAAGCGACCTCATTCCATGACCATCATTCTCGGCCACGACGCACAAGCCGACATGCTGCTCGCCGCCGCGCGCAGCGGTCGCATGCATCATGGCTGGATACTGGCTGGCCCTCGCGGGATCGGTAAAGCGAGTTTTGCGCGCGCCCTGGCCATGCGCCTGCTCGCCGAAGCCGCTGGCCCCGCGCCCGAAGGGGCGGGTCTTACGGTCGCCACCGATCACCCGATCCGCAAGTTGGTCGAAGCGGATGCCCATCCAGACTATGCCGAACTTTACTGCCTGGAAAAGGAAAGCGGCACCGCGCGCAACATTTCGGTGGATCAGGTGCGCGGTCTCCAGCGGTTGATCCAGTCTGCTCCGTCACTCTCGTCCCGCCGCATCGTTATGATCGACAGCGCCGACGATCTTGAACGCGGCGCGGCCAACGCACTGCTCAAGACCCTGGAGGAGCCGCCGACGGACATGCTCTTCCTGCTCGTCAGCCATGCGCCCGGCCGCCTGTTGCCGACCATCCGCTCCCGCTGCCGCACCCTTCGCTTCGATCCGCTGGGTGAGGAGGCGATGCGCACCGTCCTGCGTCGTGATCAGCCAGACCTGCCGCCCGACGAAATCAATGCGCTGGCCGCTCTGGGCGAAGGCGCGCCGGGCAAGGCGCTGCGTTATGCGGGCCTCGACATAACCGACATTGACCGCATGCTTCGCGTCATCTCGACGGAAGGCGACCCTGGCAATCGCCACCGCCTGATCCTGGCCAAAGCGCTGTCGGGCAAAGCGGCTCGCCCGCGCTACGAGGCTTTTCTGGAACGCGTGCCCGCATTCATCGCCGATGCCGCCCGCCAACGCAGCGGCCCCGCCCTCGGCACTGCGCTTGAACGGTGGGAAGCGGCCCGCCAACTGGCAGGCGGCGCGATCATTCTTTCGCTTGATCCTGCCGCCGTCGCGTTCGAACTTGCCGGCCATGTCGCCGCGCTCGCCCCTGATCCGCGCTGAAAAGCGGGCTTTGCGAGAGCAGCAACAGCCGCTAGGGAAGGCCCATGTCGCAGCCTTTCACGATCACCACCGCCATCAGCTATCCCAACGGCCGCCCGCATATCGGCCATGCCTATGAGGTAATCGCCACTGATGCGATCGCGCGGTTCCAGCGGATGACGGGTCGTGATGTATTCTTCCAGACCGGCACGGATGAGCATGGCCTGAAAATGGCCCAGGCCGCCCGCAACCGAGGCATCGAACCGCATGCGCTAGCCGATGAAATGTCCGGGTATTTCAAGGATATGAACGACAGGCTGAATATCAGCTATGATCGGTTTATCCGCACCAGCGAGCCTGATCACCATCGCGCGTCTCAGGCCATATGGCAGGCGATGGAGGCGAATGGCGACCTTTATCTGGGGCGCTATGAGGGCTGGTACTCGATCCGCGACGAAGCCTTCTACGACGAAAAGGAACTGGTTGACGGGGACGGCGGCGAAAAGCTGTCGCCACAGGGCACCCCGGTCGAATGGACCGTCGAGGAAAGCTGGTTTTTCCGCCTGTCCGCTTATCAGCAAAGGCTGCTCGACCTTTACAACAGCCAACCCGATTTCATCCAGCCCGACAGCCGCCGCAATGAAATCATGCGCTTTGTGGAAGGTGGCCTCTCGGATCTCAGCGTTTCGCGCACCAGCTTCGACTGGGGCGTTAAGGTGCCGGGCAATGACGGTCATGTCATGTATGTATGGGTCGATGCGCTCACAAATTACCTGACCGGCTGCGGATATCCCGACGATGCTAATCGCATGGCGCGCTACTGGTCGGAAGGCGGCGATATCACGCATATTATCGGCAAGGATATTGTGCGTTTTCATGCCGTTTACTGGCCAGCGTTCCTGATGAGTGCAAAGCTACCGCTGCCCAAGCAGGTCTTTGGCCACGGCTTCCTGCTCAATCGGGGCGAGAAGATGTCGAAATCGGTCGGCAATGTCGCTGACCCGATGGAACTGGCCGATCGTTTCGGCGTCGATCAGCTGCGTTATTTCCTGCTGTCCGAAGTCACGTTCGGCAATGACGGCAGCTATAGCGCCGAAGCCATTGTGGCGCGCTCCAACAGCGATCTGGCGAACAGCTTCGGCAACCTCGCGCAACGGACCTTGAGCTTCATCGCAAAGAATCTCGAAGGTCGCCTGCCGCAGCCTGCGCTTCAGGATGTCGATAGCGACCTGCTCACAACCATCGCGGGCGCGGCTAAGAGCTTTCAGGCAGCAATGTCCGATCTGGCGCCATCGGTAGCGATAGAGGCATGGATGCGGGCTGTCTTCGCCTGCAACGCCTACATCGATGTCCAGGCGCCCTGGGCGCTCCGCAAGACCGACCCCGCCCGTATGGAAGCCGTGCTGGCGACGCTGTACGAAGCCATTGCCGGACTTGCCATCATCATCCAGCCTGTCATCCCGGCCAGCGCGAAGGCGCTGCTGGACCAGATGGGGATAGGCGGGGAAGGGCGGACTTACGGCGCGATCGGTTCCGATTTCTATGCCCAACTGTGTGCCACCGGCTTTATCCTCACTCCGCCCAAGCCTCTTTTTCCCCGCCTTGAATTGAATGAAGCGGACGCCTGAAGTCATGTTCATTGATAGCCATTGTCACTTGAATTACAAAGGCTTGGTAGAAGATCAGCGGAATGTGCTTGAACGCGCGCGGCTCACTGGCGTCGATGTGATGCTCAACATCGCCACCCGGGAAAGCGAGTGGGATGCCGTCATTGCGACGGCCGAACGCGAACCGGACGTATGGGCGACTGTGGGCATCCACCCGCACGAGGCCGACGAACATCCGCATGTAGATACCGCCAAGCTGGTGGAGCGCGCCGCTCACCCGCGCGTGATCGGCATCGGCGAAACCGGGCTGGATTATTATTATGATCACAGCGACCGCCAGCGTCAGCAGAACAGCTTCCGCGCCCATATCTCGGCATCTCGCGAAACCGGTCTGCCGCTGATCGTCCATACCCGCGACGCGGAAGAGGACACGCTCGAGATTCTGGGCGATGAAATGGGAAAGGGGGCCTATCCCGGCGTCATTCACTGTTTTACCGCAAGCGACGCGTTCGCCGACGCGGCGCTGGACCTTGGCTTTTACATCAGCATTTCCGGCATAGTGACCTTCAAGAACGCGAAGGATCTCCAGCAAACGGCGGCCCGCTTGCCGCTCGACAGACTGCTTATCGAGACGGACTCGCCGTTCCTCGCGCCTGTGCCCCATCGCGGCAAGCCCTGCGAACCAGCCTTCGTCGCTGATACTGCCAACTTCCTTGCCAACCTTCGCGGACAAAGCGTCGAGGAATTGGCCGACGCGACTTCCGCCAATTTCCGAGCGCTGTTCAGCAAGATCGGGGCCTCGCAACACGCATGAGCCTCAAGCTGACCATCCTGGGCTGCGGCACTTCGTCGGGCGTGCCCCGGATAGGCAATGATTGGGGAGCATGCGATCCTGACGAACCGAAGAACCGGCGCACTCGGGTCTCGATCCTGGTGGAAAGCCCGACGACGCGCATTCTGGTCGATACGTCCCCGGACATGCGTGCTCAGCTATTGGGTGCGGACGTCATCCATATAGACGCCATTTTATGGACCCATGATCATGCTGATCACAGCCACGGCATTGATGATGTGCGCCAGCTTTTCCATCACCGCCGTGCACCCGTGCCGAGCTACGCTCGCCGCCAGACGCTGAAGTTGCTGAAAGAGCGTTTCGCATATGCCTTTGAAGGGCGACAGGGTTATCGCCCGACGATCGAACCGCATGTGCTGCCCGATGGCCTGCGCATTGGCGATATCGACATCGCCTGCACCGACCAACCTCATGGCGAGATATTCTCCACTGGATTCCGGTTTACGCACAACGGCAATTCCATCGGATATGCTACTGATTTCCATGCGTTAACGCCCGAGATGATTGCGCTATATGACGATCTGGACATTTGGGTGGTCGATGCGCTCAGGGAAAAGCCGCATCCCACCCATCCCCATCTGGCCCTCACGCTCGACGGCATCGCTGCCGTCCGGCCCCGCCGCGCCATCCTGACCCATATGGATCAAAGCATGGATTATGCGGCGTTGCGCGATAGCCTGCCCGATGGCGTCGAACCGGGTTATGACGGTATGATGGTCCAACTCAAAGGGGAGGGGAGCTGACGGCATGAACGGCGACCAAGCGATGTCCAGCCTCTGGTATGTGCTGGCGCTCGTGCTCGTCGGATCGGCCCTTGTTGCCCGTCGCGGGCCTCGGCATGGCATGATCCGTATGGCGCTGCTTTGGGTCGTTATCTTCGCGCTCCTGCTTGCTCTTTTCAAGATGGGGGAAGGGGCAGGTCTCTTTTCCAGCAGGATAGACGATAAGGGCGGAAACCTCGCCGCCAATGTCGGGACTGATGCACCCTTGCCGCCGGTAAGGGCCGAGGGACAGGCCCTGCGTATCCCGATGGCGCCCGATGGCCATTTTTGGGTGGAAGGCAGCGTAAACGGAACGCCCACGCGCTTTCTTATCGATAGCGGCGCCAGCATCACCGCCCTGTCGGTCACATCCGCACGCGCCGCCGGTCTTAATTTCGACCTGGCCGCGCCGGGCGTGCCGATGCTCACGGCCAACGGAAAGATTGACGCCAAGCGGTCATCCATTTCCACGCTGTCCATTGGTCCGATACGGTCGAGCGACTTGCCGGTCGTCATCTCGCCCGCGTTTGGAGAGGTCAATGTCATTGGCATGAATTTGCTGTCGCGGTTGAAAAGCTGGGGCGTGCAGGACGGCGAAATGGTGCTGACACCATGACGGCCACGTTGCCCCATCGCCCGCCCACGCAGCGGGAACGACTGAAGGCGATCGTCGGCGGATCGACCGGCAATCTGGTGGAATGGTATGACTGGTATGCCTACGCTGCCTTCACCCTCTACTTCGCCCCGCATTTCTTCCCTAGCGAGGATCGCACCGCGCAGCTTCTAAGCGCGGCGGGCATTTTTGCGGTTGGTTTTCTGATGCGGCCGATCGGCGCTTGGGCGATGGGCGTCTACGCGGATCGGCACGGGCGAAAGAGCGGCCTTACGCTGTCCGTCGCGCTGATGTGCGCTGGCTCACTGCTCATCGCGGTGACGCCGGGCTATGAAGTCATCGGTGTTGGCGCGCCAATACTCCTTGTCGTCGCGCGTCTTATCCAAGGCCTGTCGATTGGTGGCGAATATGGCGCCAGCGCGACCTACCTGTCTGAAATGGCCGGGCGCGACAGGCGCGGATTTTACTCAAGCTTTCAATATGTTACTTTGATTTCTGGCCAACTTGCCGCAATCTGTGTGCTGCTTGTTCTCCAGGCCGTGCTTAGCGATCAGCAGCTGGACGATTGGGGCTGGCGCATACCGTTCCTGATCGGGGGTGGTCTGGCGGTTGTTGTCTTTTGGTTGCGCCGGGGCCTGGACGAGACACAGAGTTTCAAAATTGCGAAGGCGGAGGGAGCGCCACGCTCCGGTTTTATCGAACTCATAACGAAGCATCCAAGGGAAACGCTGACGGTGATGCTCCTCACCGCAGGCGGAACGATCGCCTTTTATGCCTATTCGATCTACATGCAGAAGTTTCTGGTGAACACCAGCGGGCTCAGCCGCGAATCTGCGTCGCAAATCAATGGTATAACATTGTTTGTTTTCATGCTGTTGCAGCCCATCGCAGGGGCATTGTCTGACCGTATCGGTCGCAAGCCACTGATGATCGCTTTTGGCGTCTTCGGCTTGCTATTCACCTATCCGATCTTTGCTACGCTGGCTGAGACGCGCAACCCGTTGGTCGCCGGGCTGCTGGTGATGGCGGGACTCATCATCGTTACCGGTTACACATCGATCAATGCGGTGGTCAAAGCAGAGCTTTTTCCGGCCCATATTCGTGCTCTTGGCGTGTCGCTGCCATATGCGTTGGCCAACACGCTGTTCGGCGGCACGGCGGAGTTTGTCGCGCTGTATTTCAAACAGATCGGGATTGAGGAAGCCTTCTATGTTTATGTCACGGTGATGATCGGGATCTCGCTGATCGTGTACATCCGTATGCGAGATACCCGACAGCACAGCCTTATCCGAGAGGACTGACGAGACCGTGGCGGGATATTGAATTTAACATAATCCTTATTATCGGACAATTAAGATTCATCGCAGGCTGGCCCTCTCTCCCGTCAGCTATTATCCTCTGAGATCGCTCGATAGATCAGGACACACATGACCTCCAATGCAAAGGCGAGCCCCGCCGACATCATGCCGCTGGTGAACGTCATGGCCCGGCTGCGCGACCCGGAGATTGGCTGCCCGTGGGACATCCGACAGGACTTCGCCAGCATCGCGCCTTATACGATCGAAGAAGCCTACGAAGTCGCCGACGCCATAGAGCGTAACGATATGCCAGCGCTCAAGGATGAGTTGGGCGATCTGTTACTCCAGGTCGCCTTCCATAGCCGGATGGCCGAACAGGCGGGCCACTTCACGATTCAGGATGTCATCGACGGTGTCACCGAAAAGATGATCCGCCGCCACCCGCACATTTTCGGCGATGCCATTCCTCGCGAGCATGGCCATACCCAATGGGAAACGATCAAGGCGGCTGAACGCGCCGAGCGCGACACTGATGGCAGCGCCCTTGCAGGCGTCGCGAAGGCTCTGCCCGCCCTGCTTCGCGCTGAAAAGATCCAGAAGCGCGCGGCCCGGGCAGGCTTCGATTGGCCTGACACGCAGGGCGTGATCGCGAAAATCGAGGAAGAGTTGCAGGAGGTCCACGACGCCGCGTCTCCCGAAGAACATCATGAGGAAATCGGCGACCTATTGTTTGCTGTCGTCAACCTGGCCCGCCACCTGAAGGTCGATGCAGAAACCGCCCTGCGTTCGGCCAATGCCAAATTTGAAGCGCGCTTTCGCATCATGGAAGATATCGCCCGCGAAGAGTTTGCTGCTCTGTCGCTGGATGAAAAAGAACAGCTTTGGCAGCGCGCCAAGCATCGCCTCGCCCAGCAATCGCCTGTCAGCTAATCATCGGCCCGTTTCCGAAAACGGGCAAGCGCTGACTCCGATAGCCGAACATCGACGACCATATCGCCCTCCGAGGCGTGGCTGTGGATCACCTCACCATGTTCATGCAGCCATGCGAGAGCTGCTCCATCCGACAGCGACACATGAAGCTGATGCACCTGCGCCCCGGCAGTCAGTCGGCTGCTGATCTTGCGCTGCAGGTCGTCCACCCCTTCACCCGTGAGGGCGGAGAGAATCACGACATCATCGCGTCGGGCAGCCATTTCCCGCACCAGGGCAGCCGCATCATCATCCAACAGATCGAGCTTGTTCCACGCTTCGATGATTGGCGGAGGTTCGACGGCTTCTTCCCCACCTTCGAGTGCGCCCTCACCCGCCAGGCCGAGTTCGCTCAGTACGTCGATCACATCATCCCTCTGCGCATCGCTGTCGGGATGTGCGATGTCGCGAACATGGATGATGAGGTCGGCGGACAGCACCTCCTCCAATGTCGCCCGGAATGCCGCGATCAGTTGAGTCGGCAGGTCGGACACAAACCCCACGGTGTCGGAAAGGATCGCCTTGTCCAATCCGGGCAGCGCAATCTGGCGCATCGTGGGGTCCAGCGTGGCGAATAGCAGATCCTCCGCCATCACATGCGCGCCCGTCATCCGGTTAAAGAGGGTCGATTTGCCAGCATTGGTGTAGCCGACCAATGCGATCACCGGCCAAGGCGCGCGTTGCCGCCGCGCCCGATGCAGGCTCCGCGTGCGCGTGACCTGGTCCAGCTCGCGACGAATCTTCGCCATCCGGTCGCGAATCATGCGACGGTCCGCTTCGATCTGGGTCTCGCCCGGCCCGCCCAGGAAGCCAAAACCGCCTCGCTGCCGTTCCAGGTGAGTCCAGCTGCGGACCAGCCGGCCTGCCTGATAATCCAGATGGGCCAATTCGACCTGAAGTCGCCCTTCATTGGTGGCGGCGCGCTCGCCGAAAATTTCCAGGATGAGGCCAGTCCGGTCGATCACCTTGGCTTCGGTCGCCTTTTCCAGATTGCTCTGCTGAACAGGACTGAGGGCATTGTCGATGATGACCAACTCGGCCTGCTCGGCCCGCGCCAACGTGGCGATCTGGTCAACCTGACCGCTGCCGAACAGCGTTGCGGGCTTGCGATCACGCACGCGAAAGGCTTGCGCCGCGCGCACATCAATGCCGATCGCCAGCGCAAGGCCCTTTGCCTCTTCAAGTCGGGCGTCGCTGTCGCGGCGCTCGATGCCATGCGTTTCGGCGCGCACGACGATGGCGCGCGCGCCACGCGATACTTCATCATCAGAATCGCGATTGAATACCGCCATAAGCGCCTAACGCATCAGGCGCCGGCCCGCTTCATCAGAAAGCGGGCCGAACGACCAGGAATGGATCAATCCTCGCCCTCGCCTTCGCCGCTCAGGTCGAGCGCGTGGAGGGGTTGAACCGTCGAGATAGCATGCTTGTAGACGAGCTGGACCATGCCGTCGCGTTCCAGCAGCATGCAGAACAGGTCGAACGCGGCGATCTCCCCCTGAAGCATCACGCCGTTCACCAGGAACATCGTCACCGGGCTGCCCGACTTGCGAACGGCGCTCAGGAAGATTTCCTGCAGCAATTTCGGTTTCCCATTGCCCTCGCTCGCCTTGCGCAGATCGGTCAGGTCCATGGACTGGGCGGGCATGACGGTAGAGATCGCATGCTTGTATACCAGCTGCGACTGGCCATCGCGCCGCAACAGGACGGAAAAGTTGTCAAACCAGGTGATGATGCCCTGCAGCTTCACGCCCTTGACCAGAAACATGGTCACCGGCGTTTTGCTCTTGCGCAGGTTGTTCAGGAATATGTCCTGAAGATTATTGAGTTTTTCTGCCATGGTCTTCGCCTTATTGGCGGGACGTTACCCGCTCTCGCACCCCTGGGCAGGGTGTCTTGCCTGCTCCCGCCTGCCGGAAGCGATGGAGAAGCTACCGCAATTGCGAAGGGCCGTCCATTCCCCAGATGCGGTATTGCTTCACCAACTTGGTCAGTTATCCTTTCCGTCGGTGATGCCCAGCAGCTTGAGCTTGCGATGCAGCGCTGACCGCTCCATCCCGATGAAGGTCGCCGTCCGCGAAATATTCCCTGAAAAGCGCCTGATCTGGATGCGGAGATATTCGCGTTCGAAACTCTCCCTGGCCTCGCGCAGCGGGGCGCCCATGATGGCGGACTGACCCATTCCCTCGCCGGAACCGTTGCTGGTCAGTTCGCTGGGCAGCATGTCCAGTTCGATCCGTCCGATCCGCTCGCCCGGAGCCAGAATCATCGTCCGCTCGATGACGTTACGCAACTGGCGAACATTGCCGGGCCACTCATTGGCCTGAAGCGCGGCCATGGCGTCACTTGCGATTTCCGGCGATGGTACGCGGCGGTCGGCCGCAAAGCGCGCCAGATAATGTTCGACCAGCGGCGGAATGTCATCGCGCCGTTCCGACAGTGGCGGGATTATCAGTGGCACGACATTGAGACGATAGAACAGGTCCTCGCGGAACCGGCGTTCTTCGATCTCCACGCTCAGGTCGCGCGCGGTAGAGGAGATTACGCGCACATCCACCTTGACCTGCCGTTGCCCGCTTACGCGGGTAAAGCTCTGGTCGGTCAGGACGCGCAATATCTTGCCCTGCGTTGTCAGCGGCATGTCGGCTATCTCGTCCAGATACAGCGTGCCGCCGTGCGCCTGCTCAAGATAGCCGGGGCGGACGAGGCCGCTGGGGTCCTCCACGCCAAACAGCTCCTCTTCGACGCGGTCGGGGTCCATGCGCGCGGCAGCGACTATGACGAAGGGCGCATCGGCCCTGCCGCTCCAGCTATGGAGCATTCGCGCTGCTATTTCCTTGCCAACACCGGCAGGGCCGGAAATCAGAACCCGGCTTCCCGTTCCTGCGACCTTCTTGATCGTCGCCCGCACGGCGTTGATGGCGGTCGATGTTCCGGTAAGTTCGTCGTCCTGGCCAAAACGGGCACGCAACACCTGGTTTTCGCGACGCAGTCTTTCGGTTTCGGTCGCGCGAGAAACGAGGTGCAGCAAGCGGTCCGCCTCAAACGGCTTTTCGATAAAGTCCGCCGCGCCCTTGCGAATTGCAGCCACGGCCGTGTCGATATTGCCATGACCCGAAATCATCAGCACCGGAATGCTGGGGTCGCGCCGCTTGATCTCGTCGAGCAGCTCCAGCCCATCGAGCCTGGATCCCTGCAACCACACGTCCAGCAGGACCAGCGACGGCCGCCGGGCGTCCAACGCTTCGATCGCGCTGTCGCTGTTGGCGGCCGTGCGGGTGGAAAAGCCTTCATCCTCAAGCACGCCCGCGACCAGGTCGCGAATGTCCTCTTCGTCATCGACTACCAGAATATCAAGCGCCATTGGCTGTCATTTTTCCCTTGGGCAAGGCGAGAACCTGCCCCTCTTCCAATTTTTCAAGCGCGGCGACAGGAAAACGCAACGTCACCCTCGTCCCCCCGCCGTCCGCATCGCCCAGGCGAATTTCGCCCATATGTTCTTCAACGATCTTCTTGACGATGGCGAGCCCCAGACCGGTCCCCTTGCTGCGCGTCGTCATATAGGGTTCCAGCACCCGCTCCCGTTCCGGCGGCAGGCCGATGCCGTCGTCCCGGACTTCGATGAGCAGATTGCCATCGTCCTGCCCCAGCGTCATGCTGACATGCCCGCGCGCGCGACCATCGGCAGGTTCAGGCTTCGGCTCGATCGCCTCCACCGCATTCTTGACGATATTGGTCAGCGCCTGTCCCAGTTGCCGCCGGTCGCAGACCAGTTCAATATCGGAGGCTTCATCGCGAAATTCAAACCGGATATCGGAATGCGCAACCTCATGGAGGAAAAGTGCGTGGCGAGCGATGTCGGCGACCGCCTCGCGGCGGAACACCGGCTTGGGCATGCGCGCGAATGATGAAAATTCGTCAACGATACGCCGCAAATCCCCTACCTGACGGACGATCGTCCCGGTGAGCCGCGTGAAGGTGGCCTTGTCGCTCGTGATCTCCTGGGCATAGCGTCGCTGCAAGCGTTCGGCGGCCAGCTGGATGGGGGTTAGCGGGTTCTTGATCTCGTGCGCAATGCGGCGTGCGACGTCTGACCATGCCGCGCGGCGCTGATCGGACAATTGCTGTGTGATATCGTCAAAAGTCAGGATATGCCGCGACGCGTCTTCCGAAACCTTGACTGCCAGCGTCCGAACTTCGCCATTGGCGCGCGCCTGGACGATACCGGCCCCCTCCTCCGACGCGATGAGCGCCGCCAGCTCCGGCGAAACAGCCGTCAACGGCCGTCCGACCGGGTCATCCCCTTCCCTGACCAGAATGGCGGCGGCGGAACTGTTCAGGAGGAGAATGATGCCCTCCCGATCGACAGACAGCACCCCTGCGGAAACGCCTGACAGGATCGCCTCGATGAAGGCGCGACGTTCGTCGAGTTGGCTGTTTGCCGCCACCAGCGCGCCGGTCTGAGCCTCCAGCCGCTGGGTCATCCGATTGAACGCTGACGCGAGGGTGCCGATTTCGTCGCGCGCCTGCGGATTGGTGACGCGCGCCGACAGGTCACCCGCCGTGATTCTACGCGCCGCCGTCACCAGTTCGTTGACCGGCCGGACCATCCAGTCGGCAACCGCCAAGGCGATGTAGACCGCAATGCCGACGAGCAGCAGCGAGCCGACGAACAGCGCCATATTGAACCGCAACTGCAACGCGCGGGACTGCGCCGCGAATATGTCGTAGTCTGACAGCACCTTCTGCGCTCGCTCGACATTGCTGAAAGCCGTCGAACCGGAATCGCGCGTCGCATAGAGATATATTTTCGCGCCGGGATAGAGCAGTGTGACGGCTTCGATCTGGTTTGGTTTCGCGGCGACGACGACATTTTCGCCTTTTTCCAGTCGCTTGATCGCTTCTTCTGACAGCATCTCGGAAGCTGGCCTGCTGTCAGGATCGACCGTGGCGGCGGTGCGGGCGACTCCATCCTGGCCGACTTCGATGATCGCCGACCGGTTCAGCTTTCGCGTTACGACCTGATAGATATAGCCTTCTGCAAAGCGCGGACTGGATACTTTCGACTGGGACAGATAGTCGCGCAGATCGCTGGCCATCGTTACGGTTTCGTCGCCGACCTCCCGCAAATTCTGCTCATAATAGCCGCGCGCAAGGTCGCTCGCATTTTGCAGCATCCCGCGCGCGCTGTCGGAAAACCAGAACTGCACGCCATATTGAAACAGCAGCGATGCGAAAATCACCACCAGCAGCATCGGCACGCTGGCGACGATCGAGAACATGGCGACCAGCCTGACATGAAGCTGCCCATCGCTGCCTATCGCCGACTGCGCCGCGCGCCGTTTTGCGACCCGCCGTCCCAGCAGCACGAGCAGCGCAATCGCGGGGACGAGGTTGCCGACCAACAGCAGGGCGACGATCGGCGGCGTCAGCAGGGTGTAGGACTGCCCCTGTCCTGACAGCAGGAAATAGGTGAGGCCCGCCGTGCCAACGAAAAGCAGAAGGGTGACCGTTTCGACCAGGGGGGCGAGGCGACGCCTAAGGAAAGGCGGAAAATATCTCTTCCATGCCCGGCCTCGCGTGGAGAGAGTCACTGCACCTTCCATAGTGGCTTTCTTACAACAACACCGTGCTTGATCCAACACAGTTGTTTGGTGCGCCAATCCCTTTGCCGGACGCCGCTGTCGCCTCGTCCCGCATTCATTCCGCTACCCGCAGCTGAAGGGGGTCAAGCCCATAGTCGGTCAGCTTTTTCCGCAGCGTGTTGCGATTGATGCCCAGCAGGCCCGCCGCGCGAATCTGATTGCCATCGACGCTTGCCAGCGTCTCCTGCAGCAGAATGGGTTCAACCACCGCCAGCAGATCATCGTGCAGGTTCCGGTTCGACTGCCCCAGACCGATTCCCAGTTGCCGCCTCGCCCATTCGCGCACCGCCTGACCCAACTGGTCCGCTGGCGCTGCATAGTCTGGCGGCACCATGTCCAGAGGCAGGCTGTTGCGAAGCATGTCCGCGGCGATCACATTTTCGCGACTAAGCACTGCGAGGCGCTGCATCAGGTTTTGCAGTTCGCGGACATTGCCGGGCCAGTGATAGGCCATCAACAGCTGCGCCGCGTCGTCGGACAGCGTCTTGCGGGGCAGCCCGTCCTGCGCCGCCCGGTCGAGGAAATGCCTCGCCAGCAAAATGACATCCTCGCGCCGTTCCCTCAACGCAGGAAGTGAAATGGGCACGACGTTCAGTCGATAGTAGAGATCCTGGCGGAACCGGTTTTCTTCAATTAACGTCGGCAGATCCTTGTTCGTCGCCGCGATGATGCGCACATTGACTCGTACCGGCTTCGATCCGCCCACAGTCGTCACTTCGCCCGACTGAAGCACGCGCAGCAGCCGCGTCTGCGCCTCCATCGGCATATCCCCGATCTCGTCGAGAAAGAGCGTGCCGCCTTGCGCCTGCTCGAACTTTCCGGCCGTTCGAACACTGGCGCCCGTGAAGGCGCCCTTTTCATAACCAAACAGTTCTGCTTCGATCAATTCGCGTGGAATAGCCGCCATGTTGATGGCGACAAATGGCTTCGTCCGGCGCTGACCAAGGCTGTGGATCGCTTCGGCCACCAATTCCTTGCCGGTGCCCGATTCGCCCAGCACAAGGATCGAAAGGTCGTTCGACAGCACGCGCGCGATCGTCCGATAAACCTCCTGCATCGCAGGCGAGCGCCCGACCAGTGGCAGGCCGTCATGCGGCAACCCACCGTCCTCCTGCTCACCTTCCTCGGCGTCGCCAGCGCCCAGCGCATCACTGACGGCGCGAGCAAGTTCGTTCAGGTCAAAGGGCTTGGGCAGATATTCGAACGCGCCCTTTTCCGTCGCGCGGATAGCCGTATTCAACGTGTTCTGCGCCGACAGGACGATGACGCTCAACCCCGGCTTCCGCTCCAAAATCCCAGCCACGCCGTCCAACCCGTCGCCATCAGGCAGCATGACGTCGGTAATCAGTACGTCAGGATTGAAGCTGTCGATCAGCAGGCCGCGCTCGCGGATGGATGATGCCGTCTTTACCTTATGGCCCAGCCGTCGCAGCGCCTCGCCCACGACCAGGCAGATTGCGGGATCGTCATCGACGACAAGAATGGACCCCGTGACCGTCATCACGGCATCCCCATTGGCAGGAGGATACGGAAGGTGGATTCCCCCGCTTCCTGATCGCGCGAATATTGAACAAAACCATTCATGTCGCGAACCAACTTGTCGACAAGCGCAAGCCCCAGCCCCTGCCCGTCCCGCCTTCCGGTGATGAAGGGGTTGAACAGGTGGTCGAGTATGTGCTCCGGTACGCCAGGGCCGTTGTCGATCACCAATATCTCTATGGGGAGCACGGCACTGCCCTTCCCCCCTCCAACCACGACCGACACGCCATGACGGAACGCGGTCTCGACCCGGATGCGTGGCTCGTCGCTTTCCTCCAGCGCCTCTGCTGCATTCTTCAGCAGGTTGATCATCACCTGCACGAGCGCGTCGTCATTAATGATGGCGAACGGCAAGGAAGGGTCATAACGTCTTATAATCTTTATGTTACTTGCGAACCCTGCCGCCGCGATATTGGCTGCCCGATCGATCAGCGGATAGATATTGCCCGGATGGCACTCCAGCGTCCGATCGGTCGTGAAGTCCTGCATCCTGTCGATAAGGGCCGCAATCCGATCCACCTCATTGCAGATCAATTGCGTCAATGCAGTGTCCCGCCCGCCATTTCCGGATTCCAGCAGCTGCGCCGCGCCCCGAATGCCGGACAATGGATTCTTTATCTCATGGGCCAGGATCGCGGCCGCGCCCATCGCTGACCGGGCGCCACCCGCAGTGCCGCGATGACCGATCTTCCGCGCCTGGCTTTGCGTATGGAGCGACACTATGCGCCATCCTTCATGATCGATGATCGGCGCGATCATCAGGTCTACTTCCATCTCCGCCGTCCGGCCAGCATGCACCTTCACATCATAGGCCGCTATCGGCTTGTTGCTATGCCAGATATCGAAACGCGCGCCCATTTCCGCCATGCGGATCGTACGCGCCACATCGCTGCCGACGATGGCCGATCGGGCCATGTTGAGCAATGTTTCCGCCCGGACATTGGCTTCGGCGATGCGATTGTCCGGCGCAACGACCAACGTGGCCACCGGCAATGCGGTCATCAGTTCCGAAAGCGAAGGGCCGTCCTGCTGCGCACGAAGCGGCGGGACGGTGGTCAGCGCCATGGTCATGCGGCCTTGCGCGGTTCGATCGCCTCTTGCTGCGCGATCAGCGGCTCGTAGTAGCGGGCGAGCATGTCGAGGACCACCGCGCCTTCCGGCTCCTGGTTCACGGCGTTGCGGAACTCCGCCGATCCGGGGAGCCCCTTGGTGTACCAGCCGATATGCTTGCGGGCCATATTGACCCCGGTCACGCCGTCATAATGGTCCAGCATCGCGCGGTAATGATCTGTAATAAGGGTATATTGTTCCTCGATCGAGGGGTCGGCAAGCCGCTGCCCTGTGCGGAACCAGTGCATCACCTGCCCAATCAGCCAGGGGCGGCCATAGGCGCCGCGCCCGATCATGACGCCGTCGGCCCCGCTTTGCTCCAGCGCCGTCTCGGCATCCTCGATCGAACAGATGTCGCCATTGACAATCACCGGCAGCGAGACTGCCTCCTTCACGCTCCGTACAAAGCCCCAGTCGGCGCTGCCCTTGTACATCTGGCAACGGGTGCGGCCATGGACGGTGATCATCTTCGCGCCAAGATCCTGCGCGATCCGGGCCAGTTCGGGCGCGTTCAGGCTTGAATGGTCCCAGCCCATCCGCATCTTTACGGTCACGGGAACGTCCACCGCCTTGACCGTCGCCTCGATCAGCGCGGCCGCCAGCGGCAGATCGCGCATCAGCGCGCTGCCGGCGTCGCCGTTCACGACTTTCTTCACCGGACAGCCCATGTTGATGTCGATGATGGCGGCGCCACGATCGGCGTTGAGCTTGGCGGCTTCCGCCATCTCGCGCGGCGAACATCCGGCAAGCTGCATCGACACAGGCTCTTCAACGGGATGCCAGGCCGCTTTCTGCAAAGACTGCCGCGTCTCGCGGATCATCGCGGCGGTGGCGATCATCTCGGTCACGTTCAGGCCCGATCCGTATCGACGCACCAGAGTGCGGAACGGCATGTCGGTGACGCCGGTCATGGGCGCCAGAATCACGGGCATATCGATCGTCACCGGACCGACAGAGATGGGGGGAAGAATACGCATCACCAACTTTGCCTAAAAAACAGGCAGCCCTTAGCCGAAAAGCAGCCGCGCAGCAAGCAAGCGGGTCTGGCGAAGCGCATCGCCCTCGTCTACAGGCGCGCCATGACAGCGAACAAGCACAGGGTCGTCGCACTGGTCGTTGCCGCGGGGCAAGGCAGCCGCGCAGGCGGGGACTCGCCCAAGCAGTTCCGTAGCATTGCTGGCAAAGCAGTGATTACCCATGCCGTCGATGCGCTGGCGAGCCATCCCCGGATCGACACGCTTGTCCTGGTGGTCGGCGCTGGTCAGGAAGATACCGTGTCCGCCCTTATTTCCCCGCGAAAGGTTGCGGCGATCGCGCAAGGTGCGGATAGCCGCCGGGGATCGGTTCGCGCTGGTCTTGAGGCGATCGCCGCAGCCGGAGGCGCCGATTGGGTGCTGATCCATGATGCTGCGCGCCCCTTTCTTCCGGCCGAGGTGGTGGATCGGCTGCTCGCGGCCCTCGACGCGGCGGCGGGCGCCATCCCGGTTCTGCCCGTGGCTGACACGCTTGTTCGTGGCGTCGGCGATCGCATCGGCGAGGTCATGGATCGATCCGGCCTTTTCAGGGTGCAAACACCCCAGGCTTTTCATTTCGACACCATTCTTGCAGCCCATCGTGATTGGGACGAGGCGCTGGAGGCCACCGACGATGCCCAGATGCTGCGCGCGGGGGACCATGACGTCATCCTTGTCCCCGGAGATGAAAGGTTGGAGAAATTGACCTATCCGCAGGATTTCGACCGCGCCGAAGCATGGCTCGCGGGTCAGCGGACGACCCGCATCGGCATGGGCTATGACGTCCATCGCCTGGCAGCGGGCGAGGAGCTATGGCTTGGCGGTGTGCAGATCGCGCATGAGCGCGGTCTTGCGGGCCACAGCGACGCGGACGTTGCCATCCACGCCATCGTCGATGCGCTGCTTGGCGCACTGGCGGATGGCGATATCGGCAGCCATTTTCCGCCATCGGACCCGCAGTGGCGCGGGGCCGCTTCTTCACGCTTCCTGGAATATGCCGCTGCGCGGGTGGTCGATCGCGGCGGCCGCATCGACCATATCGATCTCACCATCATCTGCGAAGCGCCCAAGGTCGGTCCGCATCGCGAACCGATGCGGACGAGGATCAGCGAGATCCTCGCCATCCCGATCGATCGGGTCAGCGTGAAGGCGACGACTACCGAGGGGCTAGGCTTCGCGGGCCGTCGGGAAGGCATTGCGGCACAGGCGGTTGCAACCATCTCCCTCCCCGCGCTATTCTAGGCCATGCCCGACAGCATTCTCCCCCGCCCCTTGGTCGAACTCGCCGAACGGGTCATCATCGCCAACCGCCGCGCTGGCCGCACCATTGCCGTGGCGGAAAGCTGCACCGGCGGCCTCGTATCCGCGGCCCTGACCGAGATCGCGGGATCGTCCGAGGTGTTCGAAGCAGGATTCGTCACCTATTCCAACGATATGAAGAACGAACTGCTGAAAGTGTCTCAGGACGTGCTGGAGACCTTTGGCGCCGTATCGATCGCAACCGCCTGGGCGATGGCGCAGGGCGCGCTCGCCAAAAGCCATGCCAATGTCGCGGTTGCCATAACGGGTATCGCCGGCCCCGGCGGCGGTTCAGAACAGAAGCCGGTCGGGACCGTGGTGTTCGCCCGCGCCGAACGCGGCGGCAACCCTGACAAGATCGTCGCCGACATGCGCCATTTCGAGGATAGCGGTCGCGGCGGCGTCCGCCTTCAGGCGGCGCTCTGCGCGCTGGAACTGTTTTTGCCCGACTCGCCGTAAAGCTCGTCCGCCCGCGTTTCGAATGCGCCGATCATCTTGCGTAGCGCCTTGTCGAACACCTGCCCGGCCAGCATTTCGAACAGCCGGTTCCTGAATTCGAACTCCACCTCGAAATCGACCAGCACGCCGCCCTGCCCATCGTCGCGAAAGCGCCACTCATTGTGCAGATGTTTCAGCGGTCCTTCGAGATAATCGACCCTTACGAAGTCGGGCCGATGCTTATGCACCCGGCTGGTGAAGCTCTCCTTGATCCCCTTGAACCCGACGATCATGTCCGCCACCATTTCGGAGTCGCTGTCTGATCGGACCCGGATCGCGCTGACCCAGGGCAGAAATTCGGGATAGGCGGCCACGTTGGACACCAGGTTGAACATCTGGTCCGGGGTATAGGGAAGCGGCCTTGTCTCGTGATGCTTGGGCATACGTCAGCGCGCAGCCTTTGCCAGTTTCGCCTCGCGCGTCGCACGCATTTCCGCGAAATCCTTGCCCGCATGATAGCTCGACCGGGTCAGCGGGCTGGACGCGACCTGCAAGAAACCCTTGGCCCGCGCGATCGCCGCATAGGCGTTGAACGCAGCAGGTGTCACGAACTCCATGACTTTGGCATGTTTGGGGGTCGGTTGCAGATATTGGCCCATCGTCAGGAAATCGATGTCGGCTGACCGCATGTCATCCATGACCTGGTGAACCTCCAACCGCTCCTCGCCAAGGCCCAGCATGATGCCCGACTTGGTGAAGATCGACGGATCGAGCTTCTTGACCGATTCCAGCAGGCGCAGCGATGCATAATAGCGCGCGCCCGGCCGGATGGTCGGGTACAGCCGGGGCACCGTTTCCAGATTATGATTATAGACGTCCGGCCGCGCCGCCACGATGGCCTCGACGGCTTGGCTATGCTTGTTGCGGAAATCGGGGGTCAATATCTCGATCGTTGTGTCAGGCGTCGTGCGGCGCAGCGCCTCTATCACCTTCACAAATTGTGACG
This sequence comes from Sphingobium sp. MI1205, assembly GCF_001563285.1. Taxonomy (NCBI): domain Bacteria; kingdom Pseudomonadati; phylum Pseudomonadota; class Alphaproteobacteria; order Sphingomonadales; family Sphingobiaceae; genus Sphingobium; species Sphingobium sp. MI1205. Next base: position 1,566,942 of record NZ_CP005188.1, on the reverse strand, counting down.
CACCGCCATCGGGCAGGTCGTCCCGGTCGACAGAGGTGATGACGATATGCTCCAGCCCCATCTCCGCGCAAGCATCCGCCAGATTTTGCGGCTCATTGGGATCGACCTTGCGCGGCATGCCGGTCTTGACGTTGCAGAAGGCGCAGGCGCGCGTGCAAACGTCGCCCAGGATCATGACCGTCGCGTGCTTCTTGGTCCAGCATTCGCCGATATTGGGACAGGCCGCCTCTTCGCACACCGTCGCCAGCCCCTTTTCGCGCATCAGCTTGCGCGTCTCATGATAGCCGGGACTGGTCGGTGCCTTGACGCGGATCCAGTCGGGCTTGCGAGTCCGCTGCGGCTGGCTCTGAACGGGGATGGGTGCACTATCGGTCATTTGCTCCAGATAGCGAGGCAAGCACGCTCTTGCCAGCCCCCAGATTGTTCGGCACAGACTTGGCCCATGACCGACTTTTCCGACATGCTCGAAGGCTATCGCCGCTTCCGCACCACCGGATGGACGCAGCAGCGCGAAAGATGGGATGAACTGAGCGAGGGCCAGAACCCACGCGTCATGATCATCGCCTGCTCCGACAGCCGCGTTGATCCTGCGCAGATATTCGACACCAGTCCGGGCGAGATCTTTGTGGTCCGCAATGTGGCGGCGCTGGTGCCGCCTTTCGAAACCAATCCAGGCCATCATGGCGTGTCGGCGGCGCTGGAATTCGCCGTGCAGGTGCTGAAAGTCGGCGAGATCGTCGTGATGGGGCATGGCAAATGCGGCGGCTGCAAGGCCGCGCTCAGCCAGGAATTGAAGGATGCGCCTCCTGGTGAAGGCGGCTTCATTCACAACTGGATCGACATGCTCGATGGCGCGCGTGAAACGGTGATCAGCCGCTTCGGCAACGATCGGGGACGGGACGCCCATCGCGCCATGGAGCAGGAAGGCGTGAAGGTCAGCCTCGCCAATCTGCGCACATTCCCTTGCGTTCGCGCCAAGGAACGGAGCGGCGAACTGAAGCTGGTGGGCGCATTCTTCGCGATCGCCGACGGCCAGCTTCATCTGCTGGACGAGGCGAGCGGGCAATTCCATCCGGCTGCGCAGGACGCCGCCTGATGTCCTCGCCGATCCCCAGCGGCGGCAATGTCGCCCTGTTGATCGACGCCGACAATGCTTCCTCGGATCATTTCGATCCGGTGCTGACGGTTCTTGCCGAACTGGGCACGGTCAACATCCGTCGGGCCTACGGCAATTGGAGCAAGCCCGCGCTCAAGGGATGGGCGCGGCAGGCTGTCACCCAGGCGATCGAAACACAGCAGCAATTCGACCTTACAAAGGGGAAGAATGCAACCGACATGAAAATGACGATCGATGCCATGGACCTGATGGCGGGCGGACGCGTCACGGGCTTTGGCCTGATGTCCAGCGACAGCGATTTCACGCCGCTCGTCACGCGCATCCGGCAGCAGGGCATTCCCGTCTATGGCTTCGGATCGGACAAGACCACTGACGCCTTCCGCAGCGCTTGCACACGCTTCATCGACGTCGGCGCGCTGATCCGTGAACAGCAGCCCCAGCCGGTGATCTATTCAGAGACCGGGGAAAATGGTGATGGCACGGAAGTGTCGCCTGAATTGCTCAAGCTGCTGATCGACGCCTATAACGCGGTAAAGCGCGATGAGCAGGGCTATGCCCGACTGAGCGAAGTTGGTCAGCTTGCCGGCAACCGCTCCAGTTTCGACACGCGCAATTATGGGTTCAAGCGGCTGTCCGACCTCATCAGCTCCATCAAGAATTTCAAGGTTGAGGTGCGCGACGGTCAGACCTGGATCAAACGGGTGCACTGATGGCGGTGATCGCCCGGCATCTGGTTATAACTGGTCGCGTGCAAGGCGTATTCTATCGCAACTGGACGGTCCAGACGGCAAGCGCTCTTGGCCTGACCGGCTGGGTACGCAACCGCGTGGACGGCAGCGTGGAAGCGGTTGTGGAAGGTGACGAGGAAGCGGTCGAGCAATTCATTGCCCTGGCCCGGCAGGGGCCACCTGCGGCCCGTGTTTCAGCGATCGACATTCGCCCTGCCGGAGTCGAAGGCATGACATCCTTCCAAAAACGGACGACGGGCTAATTTCCCGCCGCTTGGCGGTTGGACATTTGCTTTAGCACGAGCCGGATATGGTGAAGCGGGCATAATCCGAGGCCGCAAAAAAATGGCCGACCCCTGGGGGCCGGCCTTGAAAGTTTTAGGAGAGGATGCCTGAAAGGCACCCCCTATGTGCAGCGCAGCATAAAATCTCGCAAGTGCGAAATGCTGACCATCGATTGCAAGATTTGCAACCTGCCGTTCAGGAAACAGAAAAGATCAGCGCGTGAGCTTCTTGTAAGCCAGGCGCGTCGGACGATCCGCCGCGTCGCCCAGGCGGCGGCGCTTGTCCTCCTCATACATCCCGAAATTGCCTTCGAACCATTCGACATGGCTGTCGCCCTCAAAGGCGAGAATGTGCGTGGCCAACCGGTCGAGGAAGAAACGGTCATGGCTGATGACGACGGCGCAGCCCGCGAAATTCTCGATCGCCTCTTCCAGCGCCGCCAGCGTTTCGACGTCAAGGTCGTTGGTCGGTTCGTCGAGCAGCAGCACGTTGCCGCCCTTCTTCAGCATCTTGGCGATGTGGACGCGGTTACGTTCACCGCCAGACAGCTTTCCGACATTCTTCTGCTGGTCCTGACCCTTGAAGTTGAAGGCGCCGACATAGGCGCGCGTCGACATGTCGTGCCCATTGACCTTCACATAGTCGAGGCCATCGGACACTTCTTCCCAGACATTCTTTGATGGGTCGAGGTGGTCGCGGCTTTGGTCGACATAGCCCAGACGTACGGTCGATCCGATGTCGATTTCACCTGAATCCGGGGTTTCCTGGCCGGTGATGATCTTGAACAGCGTCGATTTACCCGCGCCGTTCGGCCCGATCACGCCCACGATGCCGCCCGGCGGCAGCATGAAGGACAGGTTTTCGAACAGCAGCTTGTCACCGTAGGACTTGGTGATGTTCTTCGCTTCGATCACCTTGCCGCCAAGGCGCTCGGGCACCTGGATGACGATCTGCGCCTTGCCGGGGGTGCGGTTTTCCTGGCTCGCGACCAGCTGCTCGAACTTTGAGATACGCGCCTTGGACTTGGTCTGGCGGCCCTTGGGGCCTTGCCTGATCCATTCCAGCTCGTCCTTGATCGCCTTCTGGCGGCCGGATTCTTCGCGAGACTCCTGCTCCAGACGCTGGGCCTTCTTTTCAAGATAGGTGGAATAATTGCCCTCATAGGGGAAATATTTTCCGCGATCGAGCTCCAGGATCCAACCGACGACATTGTCCAGGAAGTAGCGGTCGTGGGTGATCATCAGCACCGCACCGGCATATTCCTTCAGGTGATTTTCCAGCCACTCGACGCTTTCGGCATCCAGATGGTTGGTCGGTTCGTCGAGCAGCAGGATGTCCGGCTTCTGGATCAGCAGGCGGGTCAGCGCGATCCGGCGCTTTTCACCACCCGACAGGCTGTCCACCGACCAGTCCGAAGGCGGGCAGCGCAGCGCTTCCATCGCGATTTCCAGCTGGTTGTCCAGCGTCCAGCCATCGACGGCGTCGATCTGCTCCTGCAACGTGCCCATTTCTTCCATCAGCGCGTCGAAATCGGCGTCTTCCGGCGGGTCAGCCATGATGTTGCTGATCTCGTTGAAGCGATCCAGCTTGTCCGCGGTTTCCCGCGCGCCGTCCTTCACATTCTCAAGGACATTTTTGGTCGGGTCGAGCTGCGGCTCCTGCGCCAGATAACCGACACTGATATTCTCGCCCGGCCATGCCTCGCCGCTGTAGTCCGTGTCGATGCCGGCCATGATCTTGATCAGCGTTGACTTACCCGCACCGTTCGGTCCGACAATGCCGATCTTGGCGCCGCGATAAAATTGCAGGTTGATACCGTTGAGCACCGGCTTTGCGGCGCCGGGGAAGCTCTTGGTCATGTTCTTCATGACGAAGGCGTATTGCGAGGAGGCGGACATGGCTTGTGGCTGCTCCGAAAGACTGAACGTGAAAAATCCCGCGGGAGTTAGCGGAGCCCGACGCCATTGGCAAATGGGTGATGGCTGGCTAAGCCTTCATCCATGCAGAAAATCCGATCGGGCACCGTTGCCGCGTTCCTTCTCGGCGGCATCATCCTTCCCCTCCCCCTGGCCGCCGCCCCCTCGCCCATTGCCGCGGTTCGGACAACCGCCATGCAGGACAGCGTCGCATGGGACTTTGTCGAAGGGCTGACGACAGAAGTGGGACCGCGTCCGGCTGGCACACAGCAGGAGGCACGGGCGCGTGACTGGACGGTCGCAAAGCTGAAGAGCCTCGGCTTCGCCAACGTGCGCGCAGAGCCCTTTACTATGCCCGTATGGCTGCGCGGGCGGGACGAGGCGCATATCCTCTCACCCTTCCCCCAGCAGTTGGTTCTGGCTGCCCTGGGCAACAGCGGCTCAACTCCAGCAAAGGGGATTGAGGGCGAAGTCGTCTATTTTCCTACGCTCGCCGATCTTGAAGCCGCGCCCGCCGGCAGCCTGAAAGGCAAGATCGCCTTTGTCAGCCACGCCATGACCGCGACTCAGGATGGCAGTTCCTACGGCTATTTCGGCGACACGCGTCGTCAGGGGCCGAGCATCGCGTCCAGAAAGGGCGCCGCCGCCATATTGATCCGATCGATCGGAACGGACCATCATCGCCAGGCCCATAGCGGCGTTCAGATGTGGGCCGATGGCGCAAAGCCCATTCCAGCCGCCGCTCTCAGCATTCCTGATGCGGATCAGCTGGGGCGGATCATATCGCGCGGGCGGCCTGTTCGCCTTCATCTCACGCTCACTTCCAAAATGCTGAAGGACCAGCCGTCCGGCAATGTGATCGCCGAAATCCCCGGCACTGATCCGGCGGCGGGTGTCGTGCTGGCGGCCTGTCATCTCGACAGTTGGGACCAAGGCACAGGAGCGATCGATGACGCATCGGGGTGCGGCATTGTAACTGCGGCGGCTCTCCACGCGGCCAAGGCCGGCCCGCTCCGCCGCACGATCCGCATATTCATGGCTGGTGCAGAGGAAGTGGGCGGCGACGGCGGCCGAGCCTATTTCGCGGCGCACGGGGCGGAGCCGCACGCAATGGTCATGGAGTCCGACTTTGGGGCCGATCGCGTCTGGCGCGTGGATTACAAGTTGCCCGTGGGGCATGAGGGGCTTGCCAGCCGCATTTCTGCCGGACTGGCTCCGCTAGGCATAGCCCAAAGCAGCGCCTTGGCTGGCGGTGGAGCGGACATCCAGCCCTTGGTCAAGGCAGGCGTCCCCGTCATTGACCTGCAACAGGACGGCACGCGCTACTTCGATATTCACCACACCCCGGACGACACCCTGGACAAAGTGGATCGGGAGCAATTGCAGCAGAATGTGAGCGCATGGGCAGTTGCAATTTATGAAATCGCGAATGCGCCGGAAAAGCTGGATGTTAAGTGAACTTTTATAGTAGACAACCGTCTGTCGCGTGATTCTGCCGCTTCACCGACGCAGAAAAGCATTGATTTGTGCACCGCACACGTTAATGCGGGTCGCTCGCGTTGGGCGTGTTACGAATATGTCTGACGCGGCAATATGCTATGGGAGCCGTACACAATGAAGAAGATCGCTGTTGTTTTCGCTTCGGCCGGCCTGATGGCCCTCGCCGCTTGCGGTGAGAAGCCGGCCAACGAGACCGCGAACGCTTCGAACGCTGTTGTCGAGAACGTTGTTGAAGACGCCGCTAACGCTGCCGACAACGCCGCGAATGCTGCGAACGCCGCCGACAACGCTGCGAACGCTGCCGACAACGCCGCGAACGCCGAATAATCTTCGCGTCAGCGAGATTTTCGAAAGGGCGGGCCGTCTAACGGTCCGCCCTTTTTCTATGCCTGCGGTGCATTGCGTGGTTTGGGGGCGGATGCATATTCAAAATTGGCCATCAGTACACAGCTAGCATCGGCGCAATGCAAAGATTGCGCTCCGTTAAGTGGTTTCGATCATCCCTGGGCGTACGCCACTCTTTTTGTGAGCATCTTACTAGCGAGATTGCTTCGTCAAAGAGCGGCTCATACGTGGCAACCTTCAACTCTGCACGATCGGCCCTGGATTTCGTGATGGTGGCCGGTGAACCCTTTGCGGAAGCGTTGAGCGATTGGCTGATATCCCACGCTTCCTTGCCATCGACGACAAGTAGCCGGTCATGGAGTAAGGACTTTGCAACTTGACGGACTCGCAAGGGGCGCTTGCTGCCATACTGCTGCACCGAAGCTTCTGTGGCGGGCCTGAGTTCTTCTTTCATGCGACCCTCAGCGGCCAGCAAATCCACTTGCACCCCTTCGGGGATCATAATGGCATAGTTTGAAAGGATTTCAGTCCCGCATAGGGATCGACAAATAGGACCCGCTGCTTTGCGGATTCCAGAGCGGAAGCCATCACCGTTAGCGCCTCAAAGACATCACCAGCCGCCCTTCTCCTTCAGCCGCTTCAACAGATTGGCCTCAACTTATGTGTCGGAGGCGTTGGCCGCGACAAGTTGGCCAACGACGACGAGACCCCGTTCAACGGCATTGCCAAGCGCGGCGATAGCATCGTCGCTTTGTGTGGCGGCGGCGAGAGCGTCATCGATACAGGCATCAATTTCATGCGCGCCTTTTTCGGCCTGGGTCGCGAGCGCCCGCATTTCAGAGGCGACCACGCCAAAGCCTCGTCCTTCGTTACCCGCGCGCGCTGCCTCGATCGCGGCATTGAGTGCGAGAAGTTTGGACTGAGCCGCAACGCTGCGGATAATAGCGCTGATGCTCCTGATCGCGTCCAACTTCTGGCGCAGCAGCCGTGCCGCATCACTCGTGCCTTCCGTAGCATCGGCAACCCGCGTCGCGATTTCATCCAATTCCGGGATCAGCGCACCGGACACATTTTCAAGTTCACCCATGTGGCGGCGTCACCTTTCCGTTCCTCCGCCGGTTGCGAGCACAGCATTATGTAGACGCCCTAGCCCACGAGAAAGCTCGGCGGATGGCTGTTCGAAGTTAGGTTCACTGTCGGCCAATTCCCGCAACTGAGCGTAGATCGCTTCTGCCGTCATCGGTTCTCCATCGTCGCGTCTTTATCGGGAGATATTTAGGACAAGCCAAGCGCGAGAGTCGAGCTTTCAGATTTTCAGATCTGTACCATCAGACCAACCACACAAAGCTGCTCCGCAGAAAGACGGTTTTGAAGCGTGTAAGGCTAATCAGCGCAATTTCATGAAATTGGTCGGGGAGACAGGATTCGAACCTGCGACCCTCTGCTCCCAAAGCAGATGCGCTACCAGGCTGCGCTACTCCCCGACTTGAGGGGGCCTTAGCGGTGAAGGAGGCGTCCCGTCAATCGGCCATCATCGCGACAGCAACCAGAATGGCGATCACAGGCACGGCATTGCTTATCGGGAACGCAGAATGGCCCTTGCCCGCCTTCCCCTCACCGCACGTCGCGCAATCGGATCAGTCTTCGCGATCATTCCGCTTGAAACAAAACGCCGCCGCGAAGCATGATGCCCCGCAGCGGCGTCTGTCATTTCAACCAATTGTCAGAGGGCGTAATCGATCTGCGCCCAGAACTTCTTGGTGTCGGCGTCGCCTGTGAAGCTTGCTATGCCCTTGCGATCATAATCGGCATATTTGACGAGCGCGCTCAGATGCTTGTCGATCTTCAACGTCACCTGGGCGTTATATTCGTCGCCATAGTGGATCGACAGGCGGTCGCTGCTGAACCGGTGGTAGATGAAGGACGCGACCAGCGGCCCCATCTTCCCCAGCTTCGGCACGGTATAGGCAATGCCGCCATAATAATCCTGAAGGCCGGTCCCCGGCGTGCTCAGGAACTTGTCCGCCCAGCCGTTGAACTTGTGGAGCGTGGCGAAGGGCGTCTGAAACGCAAAGCCACCCGCGATGCCCGTTGCGCCGCCATCGGACCCCAACAGCTCATAACCGCCGGTCAGCTTGAAGGCCGCAACCTCCAGGCCAAGCTCGGCCGTGACGAAATCGGCCTTATAGCTGACCGGGCTCTTCGCATAATCGCTCTGCCGGGCGTAGCTGCCGAGATAGCTGAGCTTCACCTTCTTGGCCAACGGCATGGCCCCGGCAAAGCGGAAACCATAGGTCTGGCTGCTGTTGCGAAGCAGCGCCGCAACCGGCTCATCCTGATCGACCAGATAGGCGAAGCCCGTCAATGTCCCCAACTTGGTCTTGTAAGAGACGTTGGCGAAGATGTTGTCGCCGTCGATATGGGTAGGCCGGTTCGCCGAACCGAACTTGCCGCCATCAATGCCCCAGATCGTCCGGGCTGAAATGGCATAGGTCAGGTCGATCTTCAGGTTCTTGACGCCCATATATTCGGCGCGCAGCGCATCGAACGTCTGCTCATTCTGCCGCCAGGCGACCGACCCGGCGAAACGCTGGTCGTCCAGGTTGATCCGCTGGCGTCCCACGGTGACGACCAACGGCTTGGTCTTGTATTGCAACTGGACCCGGTTCACTTCGACAGTTTCAGGGTCGGGTACGATCGGATAAAGCGTCTTCCCGTTGACGCCACTATTATAGCTCTCGTCGAGGGCCAGCGTCCCTTCGGCTTCGGCCAGAAAGGAAAAGGGACCGCTCGACAATTCTCCGCCCGCACGCATCCGCATCGTGACCGCGTCGGCATCCCGGCTGCTGGTCAGGGGCAAGGGGCCGTCCTGATCCACCGTCTCATACCGCAACCGCCCCTCGATGATCGGCTTGAACGTAATATCCTGCGCCAAGGCTGGCGTTGCAGTCGTCGCCACGGCTGATGCCGACAGCAACATTTTCAATCCACGCATAAATTCCCCCTCTTGTGCTCCCGATGGCTTTTGCAGTCTTTCAGGGCATCCTCTCTCAATCTTGTTGGAGCCGCCTCGCCGGGCGGCTTACCCATCACGCAGCAAGCGTTGCCGGATTGCGGTAGCGCTCGTGCAGGAAGTGGATGACGGCCGACCGCGCCTCTGCATATTCGGGCATGTCGATCGCCTCGATCCGGTTGCGCGGCCGCGCCAGCGCCACCGGACGGTCCTCACCGATCCGTGCGGCCGGGCCGTTGGTCATCATGACGACGCGATCGGCCAGCAGCACGGCCTCATCCACGTCATGCGTAATCATCAGCACCGTGTTGTTGAGCCGCGCCTGCAGATCCATGACCACATCCTGCAACGCCGCTCGCGTCAGCGCGTCGAGCGCGCCGAACGGTTCGTCCATCAACAGCACGCGCGGGTTCATCGCAATGGCGCGGGCAATGCCGACGCGCTGCTTCATGCCGCCAGACAATTCACCGGGCCGTTTGGCGGCTGCATGGGTCATCTGCACCAGCTCCAGATTGTGCATCACCCAATCCTTGCGCTCGGCCTTGTTCTTGCCGCCCGCCGTCTTGTCGACCGCCAGCCGTACATTCTCTTCGACCGTCAGCCAGGGCAGCAGCGAATGGTCCTGGAACACCACGGCACGGTCCGGGCCCGGCGCATCGACCAGATCACCGTCCAGGAAGATGGCGCCCCGCGTCGGCTTGACCAGCCCGGCCACCGCATTCAGCAGAGTCGATTTGCCACAGCCCGAATGACCGATCAGCGCGACGAACTCTCCCTTGCTCACTTCCAGGTCGATGGTGTCCAGGGCGCAAAAGGCACCTGCCTTGGTCGGAAACTCGACGGTGATCCCTTCGAGCGCGAGATAGCTACGTTGTTTCATGAGCCTGTCTCCCCTTTCAGCCTTCGCGGCCGATGATGCGGCCAGCAAAAGCGACGATGCGGTCCAGCGTGAAGCCGACCATGCCGATCCAGACCAGCGCGACGATCGTGTCGGTAAGCAGCGAACTGTTGTAGCTGTCCCAGATGAAGAAGCCGACGCCGGTGCCGCCCTGCACCATCTCGGCCGCCACGATCGCCAGCCAGCTCATGCCGACGCCGATCCGCAGGCCGGTGAACATGTGCGGCACGGTTGCGGGCAGCATGATCCTGACGAAATATTCGATCGGGTTGAGCGCCAGCACCTTGGCCACGTTGCGATAGGCGGGCGGAATGGTCTGCACCCCTGCGGCGGTGTTCAGGATCACCGGCCAGATCGCGGTGATGAAGATCAGGAATATCGCGGAAGGCTGCGCCTGCTGGAAAATCGCCAGGCTGATCGGCAACCAGGCAAGCGGCGGCACCGTCCGCAGCACCTGGAACAAGGGATCGAGCGCGCGGAAGGCCAAAACGCTCTGCCCGATCAGGATACCCAGCGCGACGCCGAAGACGGAGGCAATGCTGTAGCCGATGAGAACGCGGCTAAGGCTTGTCAGCACATGGCCCGCGATACCGACATCCCCGCCATCCTGTATGCTGAAGTGGGTAAGTCCCATCTCCACGCCCTTGAAAGGATGCATGATGACGTCATGGCTTTCCTCCCACACCTTGACGGGGCTGGGGAAATTCGCGTCTGGGGATGCGCACAAAAGCTGCCAGAAGAGCAGCAGTGCGCCGATCAGGACCATGGTCGGCAGGACGGAGGCCGCCACTGCGCGCGCCTTGCGGATCAGCGGATGGACCGGCACGCTGACCGGCTCGAAACTCCGCCGTGCAATGGCCTGTTCGGGATAGGGCAAGATAACTCCCAATTCGGAGGAGCCGCCGCCGGAAGATACCGGCGGCCCTCCATTCCTGCTGCTTGGCGATGGCGAAGACATGGCTTTTTCCTTCCTCATCAAACGCGCTTGATTGCCAGGCTGGCCAGATAGGCCTTCGGATTGCGCGGATCGAACGTCTTGCCGTCGAAGAATTTCTCGACGCCGCGGCTGTCGCTGGCCGGGCCCTTGCCACCCAGCATCGCTGCCGCCTTGCGCCAGATGTCGGAGCGGTTGACCTTTGCGATCACGGCCTTGGTGTCGAGCGACATGGGCAACTTGCCCCAGCGCTGATCCTCCGTGATGAACCACAGGTCATGGCTCTTGTAAGGGAAGGACGCGTAGCCGTTGAAAAACTTCATCTTGAAGGCTGCGTTTGGGAATTTGCGCCCGTCGCCCATGTTGAAATTGCCCTGCAAACGGTCGGCGATATCGGTAACCGGGCATTTCAGATAATCGCGGCCTGCAATGGTGCTCGCCAACTTGGCGTTATTGGCCGGATTGTCGGCCCAACGCTGCGCCTCGATGACGGCGGCGGTGATCGCCACGGCGGCGCGCGGGTTCTTCGCTACCCAGTCGGACCGCATGGCAAAGCTTTTTTCGGGATGGTTCATCCACAGCTGACCGGTCGAAACCGCCGAGTAGCCCAGCCCTTGTGCGACCAGCTGGTCATTCCACGGTTCGCCGACGCAAAAAGCGTCCATGGCGTCCGCCTTCATGTTCGCCACCATCTGCGCCGGTGGGATCGTGATCAGTTCGACGTCCTTGTCAGGATCAATGCCGCCGGCCGCCAGCCAGTAGCGGATCCACAGGTCATGCGTACCGCCGGGGAAGGTCATGGCCATGGTGATCTTCTTGCCCGCGCCTTTGCGCTGGGCGATCACGCCCTTCATCTTCCCCGCGTTGATATCGGCTTTCGCGGCCAGATAATCCTTGGAAACCGATATACCCTGCCCGTTGACGTTCAGCCGGGCCAGGATGCTCATCGGCGTTGCCTTGCCGATCGTACCCAGCGTCAGCATGTAGGGCATGGGCGTCAATATATGCGCACCGTCAATGCCGCCGCCGGCAGTGCCCAGCACCAGATTGTCACGCGTCGCGCCCCAGCTGGCCTGTTTGACGACCTGCACATCGGGCATGCCATGTTTGGCGAAAAAGCCCAGTTCCTTGGCGATGATCAGGGGCGCTGCATCGGTCAGCGCGATAAAGCCCAGCTTCGCTCCTGTAACCTCCGGCCCCGCTCCGGCGGCCAACGCTCCCGAAGGCAACGCCTGATGCGCCGCAGCAATAAGCGCTGCGGTGCCACTGGTCTTTAGCGCGCTGCGGCGGCTCACGCCTTGTGGATTGTCCCCCTCTGCCATTCCCCAATTTCCTTCTCAGTCAGATCGTCCGCGCTGCGAAAGGCACGCAGCCAGCCATTCGCCGAACCACCGTCCGGCGTGTGAAAGATGATGTTCACGGTTCGCGGCGCGCACTTGCGACCGCGTTGAAAAAACAAATAAAAAAAGCCGCCAGGACCAAGGTCTGTTCAGACCTGTCCGGGCGGCGTCATTGCCGATTTCGATCCTGCGGGACCGAAGCTGGCTCCTGCCTTCAGCGGCGGATCCAGCAAATGTTTCGAAGCGACCCTGCTTCGACAGTCATGAAGCTGTCACTGATTCGCCCGAGTCGCAAGCAAAAATTTTGCATTGCACAATTTGCAACTGCCGTTTGTTGAACACATCCGCAACAATGATGCAAATTCGGGGATCGCAGCGTTGAGGAACCGGTTCGTATGCGGGTGAAACGCATATGTGGGGTAATGGTGGGCCCGGCAGGACTCGAACCCGCAACCTAGCCGTTATGAGCGGCCAGCTCTAACCGTTGAGCTACAGGCCCCACCTGACGCCCGGATAAGCAGGCTCAGGCCGCTTTGCAAGCCCGTCGCCGCTCTGGAACCGCTTGAAGCAACTGATCCAGCGTTGCGGGTCGGACACTGCGGCGGGCAAGATGGTTCAGCACCTTGTCCCACCAGCGGTAGAACGCCACCCGGTCCGCTTCATCCCGCACATAGGGCGTGTGGCCCGGCTCCAGCGTCGGCGAATGGAAACTGAAGTTCAGCACCCGTGCGCCTTCGTCGATCAGCGCGTCGATCGCCCGGATCGCATCCGCTACCGGAACGCCCTCAGGCGTCAGCGGAACACGGCTCAACATCCCGGCCCTCGCCATGGCCCCCGCCAGCGGTCCCATGCTCTGCGCCGCCCGATAAAGCCGCTCGCCACCGCCACGCAACATGCCGACAAAGGCGGTGGAAAGCGGCAATTCCACAAGCTGCCTGCCGGGGCCGGCCCAATATGGGTTCAGTGGCATGCCCCTAAAGTCCGGGCCATGCTGCCCGCTATAATCGAAGCGGCTACGCACCGAACTATCCAGGCGAAAGCCCGTTTCCTCCAGCAGTCGCGCGCTATTGGGCCCTACCCCATAGCGCCCCGCGCGATAGACGATCGGTCGCCGCCCAAAGCGGCCCGCAATCCGCTCGCACAGCGTCTCCAGCTTGGCTCGCTCCAAAGCCTCCGGGAGCGATCCGGCATAGCTGTTGGCGGCCGTCACCTCCTCCAGATGTGGAGGGTTCACCCATGGATGCAGATGCGCGCCGACGTCCGCCGCCTCATCGGCCAGCCACTGCCCCATCATCGCGGCCGCCGCATCGCTGTCGACGACCGAATAATCCGTCACATAAATGGGTTTGACGCCCGCCGCCGCGAAATAGGCCTGCCCCCGCGCCATTCCGGCCAATGCCGTAACGCTGGTGGCGGCCCGGCTGAAAGGCGCGTTCCAGTCGAACTCTTCCTCGGTATCGACAAACAGCATGAAGCGCGTCCCGAAATCGGGAGCCAGCGTTATCCCGTCTTCCGGCATCGGCGCGCGGAGCAGGCTGCCATCATGGAGGGGGGCGTTCATGCGCCATCCCTATCGCTCAATCGTTGCGATAGGGTTTCTCTTGCCTCAGAAGCTGCCCGCCGCATCCTCCGCCACCGTCATGGCTGGCATGGATAGCAGGAAGCGGTCCGGTTCGATCTGCAGGCTGCCGCCGCAACCCGCCGCCAGGCTGCGGATCAGCCGCAGTGAAAAGCCCAGCCCCAGCAGCGGCCCGTCCGCCCAGTCGCCTTCTGCCGTATAGCCGGGGTCCAGCAACTGTTCCTCGTCCATCCCCTCCAGGCTTGCCGGGCGATCGACCGCCAGCATGACGCAGCCATGCCCGCCATCAGGCTGGAACCAGCATGCCCCGCTCAACGCCTCTCCCGGCGCGCCGACGGATATGACCGTGCGCATCAGATGCTGCACCATCCGTTCGCCCTGAACGGGGTCGATCCGCACCATCGGCAGCGCGCGGGCCATGTTGATGTCGATCTGCGCGCCGTCGCCTTCGCGCTGCTCGCGAAAACGGGCCGACACCTGCGCGATCAGCAGCGCCGGATCGACCGCGCTGGGCGCTTCCGCCCCCTCCCCACGCGAAACGCGCGCCGCAAGATCCAGATCGTCGAACGCCGCCAGCAGATGCCGGGCATCCAGCGCGATCTTGCCCGCCATCTCCCGATATTCCGGCCCGCTCGGCCCGAACAGCTCCTGTTCGATGATGTCGGCAAAGCCCAGTATCGCGTTGAGCGGCGTGCGCAATTCATGCACCAGCTGCCGCAGCGAATCCGCCGACAGGCCAGCCACCGAAACAGGCTCGGCCTGGGGCGGCGCGGCAACCTCATGCAAATAGGGCCGCCGCGCCTGGCCACGATAGCCCTGGAAACGCCCCGAACGCGGATCGAAGAACGGGGTCGCCGACAGTCGCCATTCACCGGCCATTGCCCCACCGACGATGGTATAGCGCCCGTTCTGAAAACCGCTGCGCCGCATGAAGGCCCCTGCAACGCTGCCGTCCGGACCACTCGCCCCGGCAACCGCCACTTCGCCCAGCGACAGCCCGATCAACGCCGCGCGTGGTCCCTGATCGATCCAGATGACCATGCCCGTTGCATCGGTTTCGAATGCGAACGACCGAACGATCGTCGCTTCTCCCGGATCGGTTCGGGGTGCCGCCATATCGGGCGCCCGTCGCGTGCTGGTGAAACGGGCGATACGGTCCACAAGGTTGCGGATCTGATCGTCGCCTGCTGCAACGTCGGCCGGGGGAAATTCGGACCCATCCTCGACCATTGCGTCGTCGGCTTGCGCGGGCGGCGCGGGATGCTCCACCGGCTCCATCATTTCGGCGGTCAGCAACATGTCCCCGGCATCTGCGCCGGGCACGTCATCACGATCGGTTGTCAGTACCAGGTCCGTCAGGCCAAATGCCCCAAGCGCCTGCTGCGTTCCCGGTCCCAGATCCCGGCGCCCGCGCAAAATACCACGCGCCGTAGGGTTCAGCCGCGGAAGCAATTCGACCCAGATGTCATCGGGCAGCCGCGCGCGCGACATGGCGGCGGCGGCGATCGCCGGCCGGTCGTTGGCGAAAAATTCAACCAGCGCAGGGGACCGCAGACGGCCGCCCAATTCGACCACCGTCGCGATCCTTTGCGTTTCGGACAGTTGGGATTGCAAGGCGGAAAGCCGGTCCAGCAGCGCCAGCCGCTCTTCATCGGGCAATGTCCCGCGATCGGCGCGATCATTCTGCGCAAGCAGATCGACGCATTGCCGCCACAGCGTGACTGCGCCCAGCCCGCTCCTGTTCTCTGCGGCAAGAACTGTCTGCATCAGATCGTTGAAGCGCACCCTGATCCCCTTGAGGACTTCCGGCGACATGCGGCACTTGATCGCGGAAGGAAATTACCGGTCCGGGATAAGCCTTCGCGGCGGAAAGTGGAAGGGGCACAGACTGCTCATTTGGGACCGTCGCATAGTGGGACAATTGCATTGCCCTGAAATATTATTATGGTGACGGGCAAGATATGAGAAAGGAAATAATCGGGATAATGGCTGGCCCCAACATCGACGATATCGATCTGCACATTCTGGGCGAGCTGCAACAGGATGGTCGGATGACCAATGTGGAGCTTGCGCGAAAGGTTGGATTGACCGCGCCGCCCTGCCTTCGCCGCGTGCGCGCGCTGGAGGAAAACGGGGCCATCACCTCCTATCACGCCGTGGTGAACCCCGCCATGCTGGGTTATACCATCACGGTATTCGCCATGGTCAGCCTCAAAAGCCAGGCCGAAGCCGACCTGAAGGCGTTCGAGGACCATGTCGCTACCCTGCCAGAGGTGCGCGAATGCTATATGCTTAACGGCGAAATCGACTTCATTCTCAAGGTCGTCGCCAAGGATCTGCAAAGCTTTCAGCAGTTCCTGACGTCGAAGCTGACGCCCGCTCCCAATGTGGCCAGCGTCAAGACGTCCCTCACCATCCGCATGTCGAAGAACCTGCCGGGCGTTCCACTCCCGCTCTGACGAGAGCATGGCGATGACCGCCAGCGTTTCGAGCGCGGCGTAAAACCGGGGGTCGGCTCACTACGGATCGTTACCGCAGCCAGCCGACTTTCCCCGAAATCATGTTAGCTCGCTGGGGAGACCCCGACCGGCTGAAACGCCGTCTTGCGGCTCTGCTGATCGACCCACACGCTCCAGAAACCCGCAACATTCGCCCAGTTGCCCGTGACCTGCGCCAGCGCCGCCTTCGCTCCCGCCATATCGCCCGACCGCGCGAGGGCGATGCCCAGGCGTGTGTTGGCCCTGCCCTGATCGACACCGCCCTTGCTCAGTGCCAACCGATAATGTTCGGCCGCCTGTGGAAACTGGCTGAGCGAAAAATAGCCATCGGCCACCGACAGCGCGGCGGAACCGTCCTTTGCGGACGCAGCCTTTTTCGCGGCGGCCGGCATCGCGGCGATTTCCTTCGCTGCCTTGGGCGTCACGCTTTTCATCAGGCTGGCGGTCGCCGCCTGCGTCGCCGTCAGCTTGCCTGCCGACCGTCCCGCTTCGATGATCGCCTTCGCTTC
The DNA here is from genome assembly GCF_001563285.1 of Sphingobium sp. MI1205. NCBI lineage: Bacteria > Pseudomonadati > Pseudomonadota > Alphaproteobacteria > Sphingomonadales > Sphingobiaceae > Sphingobium > Sphingobium sp. MI1205. The sequence continues at coordinate 1,550,280 of NZ_CP005188.1, read as the reverse complement.
GGCATGATTGCCCGCCTTTTCGGCGAGTTGCGCATAGGCCTGATAATCGCGCTCGCTGGCCATGGCGCCATTCGCCGCCTGCAAGCGGTAGAGATCCAGTTGCACTTGCGTATCCATACCGGGAGCGTTCAGATAATTGGCAAGCGCCGACCGCCATTCCCCGGCAGAACCATAGCGGCCAAGACGTTCACGATAGAGCGCGCCCACTTCGGTCCAGTCACCGGCCCCATATGCCATGGAGATAGCCCGGTCATACCAGGACGCAGGAACCGGCTGCCCCGATGCCCGCTGCCGGGCAAGCGCATCCTGCACGAACGGACGCGCCTCGCGCGCCTTGTTCTTTCGCAGATAGATGTCGGCCCGCAGCATCGTCGCGTCGGTCGCATCATAGCCAAGCGTCTTGGCGTAATCGAGCTGGGCCAGCGCGTCGTCATAATTGCCTACGACATAGGACAGGTAACCCGCGACATAGCGCAGCCGGGGCGCATCCTTCTTGGGTACCGATACGGTCTTGAACATGTCGGTCAGCGCGACGCGCTGAGCCTGGAAATTCCGCTTCAACACGGCCAGTTCGAACCGCAGCGCCGCCGCCGCATAGGCTTCGAAATCGCTGACCGGCATCAGCCCGCTTATATGCGCCTGAGCGGTGTTGGCATCGCCTGCCTTGATCGCGCTGTCGGCAGCCTGCGCCGCTGCCCGGAATGTTTCCGACATGACGATGACAGGGCCGCTCGCCGCCGATTTCTTCGCCATGGCTGGCCCTGAAGCCGCCGCAACGGCCGCGATGGCGAAAAGCCCTGATTTAAGCATGGAATGTCGCAGCCTGACCATGTCGGCCGTCCCCCTTTTATGGTGTGCCGACGCATCACGCCGGCCCCTGTTATTTCATGGCGTGGAAAAAGGCGCGCCAGCCTCTCTGACTGGCGCGCCCTATATAGAGGATCAGGCCTTTGTGGCGAGATAGGCCAGCCAGAGATCGGCGATCTTCCTGCGCGTCCCGGCCTGCACCGACTGAAGAGCAGCCTTGGCGGATGCGACATCGCCGCCCAGCGCCTTTGCAATGCCCAGGCGCGTGTTCACCTCGTCCGCATCGACGCCGCCCTTCTGCTTCGCCAGTTCGAACATCGCCGCCGCCTTGGCATAGTCGCCATAGCCCATGTAGGCGTCGGCGGTCGCGGCCGCGATCTTGCCGGTCGCAGCCTTGCGCGCATCCGCTTCCGCCGAAGCCAGCGACGCCTTGTCGCCTGCGATCTTGGGCGTAGCCGTCTGGTAGAGGTCAGCGCCAGCGTTGCCCTTCAGCACGCCCTTGGCCCGGCCCTGATCGATCGCCGACTTCACTTCGCCATAGATGCCGGTCTTCGACGCCATCTCGCCATATTCCAGGAAGTCGCCCGCCACGACCAGACCGCCAGACGCCGCCATCAGGCGCAGCACGTCCAGATTCTCGCGGTTGGTGATATTCGGGTTCGACTGCTGGAACAGGCGGATCAGCGTGCGGAGATTCTCGCCGCTCGGCTGCGCCTGATAGGCGGACGTCGCCCATTCGGTGACTTCGGGCAGGCGCGAGGCAGCCGCCCGGCCGACGCCGATCTGATACCATTGCGCCGGCACCTGGCCGCCAGCCGCCTTCGTCGCGTCGACAGCCGCCTTCAGCGCCGTCAGCCCCTGTTGATTAAGGCCGCGCGCAGGCTCCGCCGCCGCATTGGCCGTACCGGCCTTTCCGAAATAGGCCTGGGCCAGGGTCACGTTGACCGCTTCGGCCTTGTAATTCGCCTGCGCAGCCGCCTGCGCCCGGCGAATGGCCAGGTCGTAATTCTTCGCCTGCAACGCCTGTTCGGCGGCGACGGCGTTGAACTGACCGACCTGGTCGGGCGGCGTAAGGCCGCTGTCGAGCATCTGGGTCAGCGCCTCGCCCTGCAGCGCGCTGTCCTTCGCTGAAATCGATGTGTTCAGCTTGATCGCACCGATCTGATATTTGTCGTCGTTCGACTGCGCCTTTGCGTCCGCTTCGGCCAGCGCCGCCTTGGCAGCAGCAAAATCATTCTTCTGCGCCGCCGCCTGCGCCGTCTGCAACGCCTTGAGGACGTCAGGCGAGACGTTCAGCTTCGGCGCGCCGCCCTTCTTGCTTTCCTTCTTCGCAGCCACTGCCGGAGCCGAGACGGCACCGCCAGTCAGCGCAAGAGCCAGCACCAGCGCAACGGGGGTAACAAAACGCATGATCATCTTCTCCTTTGCGCGCCCGGGGGAAGGGCGCCCTTCATTAAGCGCCGAATAGGGGGCGGCGCGTGAATGACGTTTGAACACCGTATATGCACCACTTTCCCGCATGTCAGCCCCTTCTTGCAGCTTGATTTGCCGCGAGCGCGTGCGCGCGCGAGGGGTGACAGAATTGTTTCGCTCCGCTAGTGGATGAGCAACGAAACCCATCCACCTAAAAGAGAATCGCATTGACCGACGAGATTGCCCTCGCCGACCCTTCGGACATCAGCCCCATCTCCATCGTCGATGAGATGAAGGCGAGCTATCTCGATTATGCCATGTCGGTGATCGTGTCGCGCGCGCTGCCTGACGTCCGAGACGGGTTGAAGCCCGTACACCGCCGCATTCTCTTTTCCGCCCATGAATCGGGCTTTCAGCATAACAAACCCTATCGCAAGTCGGCGCGCATCGTCGGTGATGTGATCGGTAAATATCACCCGCATGGCGACAGCGCGATCTATGACGCGTTGGCGCGCATGACGCAGGACTGGTCGATGCGCGTGCCGTTGATCGATGGTCAGGGCAACTTCGGTTCGATGGACCCCGATCCGCCGGCGGCCATGCGTTACACCGAAGCGCGCCTTGCCAAGGTGACGACCGCCCTGCTCGACGATCTCGACAAGGATACGGTCGATTTCCAGCCCAACTATGACGCCTCGGAAAGCGAGCCGCAGGTTCTGCCCGCCCGCTTCCCCAACCTGCTGGTCAACGGCGCGGGCGGCATCGCGGTCGGCATGGCCACCAACATCCCTCCGCACAACCTTGGCGAAGTGATCCGCGCCTGCCTCGCCTATATCGAAAATCCCGCGATCACCATCGACGAACTGATCCAGATCGTCCCCGGTCCCGACTTCCCCACCGCCCCGCTGATCCTGGGCCAGTCGGGCGCGCGCAGCGCCTATCACACTGGCCGTGGCTCGATCATGATGCGCTCGCGCCATGTGGTCGAGGAAGGACGCGGCGACCGCCAGTCGATCGTCCTGACCGCCATCCCCTATCAGGTCGGCAAGAACGGTCTGGTTGAAAAGATCGCCGAAGCCGCCAAGGACAAGCGGATCGAAGGCATCAGCGACATTCGCGACGAATCGAACCGCGAAGGCGTGCGCATCGTCATGGACCTGAAGCGCGACGCCACGCCCGAAGTCGTCCTGAACCAGCTCTGGCGCAACACCCCGGCCCAGTCGAGCTTCCCGGCCAACATGCTCGCCATTCGCGGCGGTCGCCCGGAATTGCTCAACATCCGCGACATCATCCAGGCGTTCGTCCAGTTCCGCGAAGAGGTCATTACCCGCCGCACCAAATATGAACTCAACAAGGCTCGCGACCGCGCGCATATCTTGCTGGGTCTCGTCATCGCGGTCACCAATCTCGATGAAGTCGTCCGCATCATTCGGGGTTCGTCCAGCCCGGCCGAAGCGCGCGAAACCCTGCTTGCCCGTGACTGGCCGGTTGCCGAAATCGCATCCTATCTGCGCTTGGTCGAAGCGATCGAAACGGAAGTCAGCGGCGACACCTATCGCCTCAGCGACACGCAGGTCCGCGCCATCCTGGACCTTCGCCTGCATCGCCTGACCGCGCTGGGCCGCGACGAAATCGGCAAGGAACTGGCCGAACTGGCCGAAGCGATCGCCGAATATCTCGCCATCCTCGGCGACCGCGTGAAACTCTATGCGGTCATGCGCGAAGAGTTCGAGGCGATCGAGCGCGACTTCGCCACACCCCGCATTTCGGAAATCACCGCCGCCGCCGATGGCATCGACGATGAAGACCTGATCGAGCGCGAGGAGATGGTCGTCACCGTCACCGTGCAGGGCTATATCAAGCGCACGCCGCTCGAAAGTTTCCGCGCCCAGGCACGCGGCGGCAAGGGCCGTTCGGGCATGGCGACGAAGGATGAAGACGCGATCACCGAATTGTTCGTGACGTCCACGCACACGCCGGTCCTCTTCTTCTCGACCGCGGGCAAGGTCTATCGCATGAAGGTCTGGCGCCTGCCCGAAGGCGGGCCGGCCACGCGCGGGCGTCCGATGGTCAACCTGCTGCCGCTCGGCCCCGGAGAAACGATCCAGACCGTCCTGCCTCTGCCCGAGGATGAGGATAGCTGGAAGGATCTGCACGTCATGTTCGCGACCGCGAACGGCACTGTCCGCCGCAACAGCATGGACGCCTTCGCCAACGTGCCCAGCAACGGCAAGATCGCCATGCGTTTCGACGATGACAGCGATGATCGCCTGATCGGCGTCGCGCTGCTGACCGAAGACGACGACGTCCTGCTCGCCACGCGTCAGGGCAAGGCGATCCGTTTCCAGGCGACCGATGTGCGCGAGTTTCAGAGCCGCACCTCGACCGGCGTGCGCGGCATGACGCTGAAGGGCGACGATGAAGTCATCTCGCTCTCCATCCTCCACCGCGCTGGCACGACGCAGGAGGAGCGCGAAGACTATCTCCGTTTCGCCCCGTGGAAGCCGGAAAAGGAAGGCTCACCGCAAATGAGCGAGGAGCGTTTCGCTGAGCTACAGGCGAAGGAGCAGTTCATCCTCACCGTCTGCTCCAACGGCTACGGCAAGCTGTCGTCGGCCTATGACTATCGCCGCACCGGCCGTGGCGGTCAGGGCATCACGAATATCGACAATATCGGCCGGAACGGCCCGGTGGTGGCAAGCTTCCCGGCGCGTCACGGCGATCATCTGATGCTCGTCACCGATCAGGCCAAGCTGATCCGCATGGGCCTGGAAACCCTTCGGATCATCGGCCGCAATTCGGCGGGCGTGCGCCTCTTCAACGTCTCCGACGACGAACATGTCGTCAGCGCCGCGAAGATCGAGGAAAGCGACGAAGAAACCGAAATCAGCACCCCAGCGGGCATGGAAGTCTCGCCCGAAGTCAGCCCCGAAGCCGACCCGGACCTCACCGAAGAGTGAGCGACCTCTTCGCCTACAAGATCCTGACAAAGGATCAGTATGACCAGCTAAAGACCGACGGCGTGTTCAAAGGCGCGCCCGTCGATCTGGCCGACGGCTACATCCACATGTCCACCCGCGACCAGGCCGCCGAAACCGCCGCCAAACATTTCGCGGGCCAGGACAATCTGGTGATGGTGATGGTGGACCTGGCGCCATTTGGTGAAGCGGTGAAATGGGAAGAATCACGCGGCGGCGCGCTGTTTCCGCACCTCTATGGCGAACTGCCGTTGAGTGCGGTTGCTGGGAAAGTGGTGTTGCGGCTGGATGAGCAGGGCAAGCATTTGTTTCCAGCGGGATTTTAGTCAGCGCGCCCAAAGTAATTGTCCCTGGAACGCCCGATTCTGAAGAAAATAGGGGCCATGCTTGTAGCAGCCATGCACTTGCGCCTAATATAATTGCCACCAACTTGAGTCTCTGTGGGGGAGGTGCTCAAATGGCCACGCTCAGCAATCACATCACGCCAGAGCTTGACGCTCAACAATCGGAACGTAACTTCTTCAAAATCATGGCGATCATCATGGCCGCCATCATTGTCGCCGGTTTCTCGGTAAACCTCGCCATGGGCAGGTCCACCTTTGCTGTGCCGCCGGTCTATCACATCCACGCCTTCATATTCTTCGGCTGGGTCGCGCTCTATGTTGCGCAAAACTGGCTGATCGCGACCAACAATGTGAAGCTGCACGTCCGCTTGGGCAAAATCGCATACTGCTGGGCGCCATTGATGCTGGTCATGGGCTTTGCGATCATGATCACGTCGCTTCGAAGATCAGGCGGCCCCTTCTTCTTCGATCAGAACGAGTTTCTGTTCAGCAACGCTTTGATGCTCGTCCTCTTCTGCGCCTTGGTCTTCGCGGCGCTTCGCCAGCGCCGCTATTCCGGCTGGCACCGGAGGTTGATGCTGACAGCCATGAGCATATTGACTGGGCCGGGCCTTGGTCGCCTTCTTCCGATGCCGCTCCTGATGCCGCATGCCTGGCGCATCATGACGGTCGTCACTCTGCTGTTCCCCGTCATCGGCATGATCGCGGACAAGCGTCGGCACGGGCGTATTCACCCGGCATGGTTCTGGGGTGTGGGAGCAGTCCTTGTGACGCAGGTCATTGCTGACATCGTCGCCTATAGCCCGCTGGGCGTCAGCTTGACCCAGATGCTTCTTGCCGGTTCGCCAGGAGCATCGCGCCCCATGGCCGCCTTTATGCCGCCCACCCCGTAATCGGGAAGCGGGGTAGGGCGGCGCTGCGAAGCCTCAACGCTCGACCATCCGCACTACCTTCCCACCCTTCACCCAATAATCAAACCCACCCCACCTGATCCGCCGCGAATAAGCCGCCGCCAACTGCATCGCCACATGCGCCCAGGACACCGCAAAGGGCGCGAGCACATCGCACCAGAGCGACCGCCGCGCCGCCCGCGCCTGACCCGGCTCCGCCACACCCGCGATGATCCGCTGCCGCACTAGCGCCCGCCCGATCGCCGCCGCATAACCCACGGCCACCGCGCTCCAGCCGCCCCAACCAAGCGCCCATATCCAGCCCAAGCCATGGCAACTCACCACCGCAAAGGCCGCCAGCCACATGCGCCAGCTGTTGGTGAAAATATGCCGATACTGCCGCACCCCAAAGCCGAAGGCCCCGCGCCCCTCCAGCGGCGAAGCCACCAGCAAATCCCGCACCGGCCGCAACCGCAGTTTCGCGCGCCACCCGGCCAGCCCGATCGCCATGTCATCGGACAACCGCCCCGCCAAAGCCACATCCAGATCCAGCCGCTCCGCTTGCTTCCGCGTCAACGCCATCGCCCCGCCCCACGGCATCGTCGCGCTGGCCGCACGCGGCAGGGTCGCAAGCTGCATCTCCACCGCGCCCACCAGCGCCGCCACCGCACTCCGCTCCGGCAACAACAGCCGGTATCCCGTCACGATATCCGCCTTTCCCCGCACCAGAGGAAAGAGCAACCGCCCCACCAGCCGAGGCGGGGGCGCAATGTCCGCGTCCACGAACACCAGATAGCGGTCCCCCTCCCGCAAAGCCCGCAAGGCCGCACGCAGTTTATGAACCTTCTGCCCCTCATCGCTCGCGACGCCAGCGCGAACGATCTGCACCCAGCCCCCCTCTCGCGCCGCCAGAACCTCCGCCGCCGCACACGCGCCCGAAGTCGCAATCACCAGCCGGAACCGCGCCGTCTGCGCCTTCAACCGCGCAATCAGTTCCGCACCGCCGTCCCAGTCATCCCGCACCGACAGTAGCACCACGACGCCATCGGGTGCTTCCTCCTGGCGGTCCACAGGCAGATGCCGCCAATAATTCAGCACGCCCGCAAGGCTCAGCCCCTGCAACAGCATCCACAGCCCCAAGGCCCAATTCATGCGTAATCCAAGCCCTTTACCGCCCCGACCGCTGCTGTATGACGGCAGGCGCGATGCTCTCCAACCCCTTTCTCTTCACCCTCCTCCGCATCCTCCCTGCCTCGCTGGCCTCATGGCTGGGTGGCTGGCTGTCGGCGAATGTGGCGCGGCGGCAGATGAAGCTGCGCGACCAGCGCGCTCGCACGAACCTCGCCATCTTGCGCCCCGACCTTTCCGAAGCAGCGCGCGAGGTCATGCTCACCCGTCGCTGGGTCAACCTTGGCCGCACCATGGCCGAACTCGCCAATGTCGACCGGCTCGTGAACGATCGGCATGTGACCATCGCCAATGAGGCCGCCTATAGGGAAGCTCTCGCCTCGCCTCGGCCCATGATTTTCCTGACAACCCATGTCGGCAACTGGGACCTGCTTGCCGCACATCTGAAGGCATCGACCGACCGCCCTCCGCTCGGCGTCTATGATCCGCCCGATGACCCTGCTCAGGCGGCCATGCTGAAACGCGCGCGCCAAAGCTATATGGGCGAAGCCATCACGGGCAGCAGCAACGCGGCCCGCGCGATCCTGCGTCATCTGTTGGATAAGGATCGCGCGATGCTCTACATATTGGTCGACGAACGGCGCGATCGGCAGGTCCGGTTTCCGCGCTTCGGCCGCGATCTTGCGCCCTCCGGCAATCTTTCCGTAGCCTTGCGTCTCGCCAGGCGGAGCGGCGCCCGCTTCCTTCCCTTCACTCTCGCTCGCACCAAAGGCGCCCATTTCCACCTGGACTGGCACGCACCGCTCGACCCCGGGGAGATGGACGAAGAAGCCATGCTGGAGACCATCGACGCCTTCCTTGGAAAGGCCTGCATCGACCACGCCGATCAATGGCTCGCCCTGCACGACATGGACCTGACCGCCCCGACCGCCTAAAGCGCCATCATGTCCCGACTCGCCATCAAGATTTGCGGTCTTTCGACCCCTGACACTGTCGGCGCAGCCATGCGAGCGGACGCCACCCATCTGGGCTTCGTCCACTTCCCCAAAAGCCCCCGCCATGTCGAAGCGGACCAGTTGCGCGCACTCACCGCACAGGTGCCCACCCATATCGACCGGGTCGCCGTAGTCGTTGATCCGACCGACGACATTCTCGCCGAACTGGTCGGCACAGGCGCCCTCACAGCGCTCCAACTTCATGGCAAGGAAAGCCCCCAGCGCGCCGCCGCCATCCGCGCGCGCTTCAACCTCCCTGTCTGGAAGGCCATCGCCGTCAAGACCCGCGCCGACCTTGACGCTGCCAAAGCCTATAGCGGCGCAGCCGACCGTCTGCTGTTCGATGCCAAGACACCGGAAGGCGCGGCGCTGCCCGGCGGCATGGGCCTGCGGTTTGACTGGACGCTGCTGCGGGGCGTCCCCATATCCCTGCCCTGGGGTCTGTCCGGGGGCCTTGGCATCGACAATGTCGCCGAAGCAATTCGCATCACCGGCGCGCCGATGATCGACGTATCCTCCGGCGTGGAAAGCGCGCCGGGCATCAAGAGTGTGGACAAGATCATGGCCTTCTGCAAAGCGGCACAGCAATCATGACCATCAAAAACTCCCTCCGCTCACAGCCCGATGCGTCCGGCCATTTCGGTTCATTCGGCGGCCGCTACGTCGCGGAAACACTGATGCCGCTCATTCTTGAGCTGGAGAAGGTCTACAGGGAAGCCAGGCAGGACCCCGAATTTGACGCGGAGTTCACCGACCTGCTGCGCAACTATGTCGGCCGTCCCAACCCGCTTTATTATGCAGGTCGCCTGACTGAATCCCTCCGCGCCGACGCGCCGCAGGGCAAGGGCGCGAAAATCTACCTGAAGCGCGAGGAACTGAACCACACCGGCGCGCACAAGATCAACAATTGCATCGGCCAGGCCCTGCTCGCCCGCCGCATGGGCAAGAAGAAGGTCATCGCCGAAACCGGCGCTGGCCAGCATGGCGTGGCCACCGCCACCGTCGCCGCCCTGTTCGGCCTGGAATGCAAGATCTTCATGGGCGCAAAGGATGTGGAGCGGCAAAAGCCCAACGTCTTTCGCATGAAGCTGCTCGGTGCAGAGGTGATCCCGGTCATATCGGGATCGCAGACGCTGAAGGACGCGATGAACGATGCCCTGCGCCACTGGGTGTCGAACGTCCACGACACATTCTACATCATCGGCACGGCGGCAGGCCCACACCCCTACCCTGAACTGGTCCGCGATTTTCAGTCCGTTATCGGCCGGGAAGCACGCGAGCAGATATTGGAGATCGAAGGCCGCCTGCCCGACATGCTGATCGCTCCCGTCGGCGGCGGATCGAACGCCATCGGCCTGTTCCACCCTTTCCTCGACGATGCGGAAGTCAAGATGATCGGCGTCGAAGCGGCTGGTGAGGGGCTTCAAGGCAAGCATGCGGCGTCGCTGGCCGGCGGGGCCTCGGGCATCCTCCACGGCAACCGCACCTACCTGCTTCAGGATGAAGACGGCCAGATCACCGAAGCGCACAGCATTTCGGCGGGCCTCGACTATCCCGGCATTGGCCCTGAACATAGCTGGCTGCACGAAATCGGCCGCGTCGAATATATGCCCATCACCGATGATGAGGCGCTTGCCAGCTTCCAGAAGCTCTCAGCGCTCGAAGGCATCATCCCCGCGCTTGAATCCGCCCATGCCATTGCAAGCGCCGAAAAGATCGCGCCCACGCTGGACGCGGACCAGATCCTCATCGTCAATCTCTCTGGCCGTGGTGACAAGGACATCTTCACTGTCGCCCAGGCCCTTGGTGTCGAAATATGACCGCTGATCGTCTCGCAGCCCGCTTTGAAACCTGCAAGGCAGAGGGCCGCGCCGCCCTCATCACCTTCGTGACCGCGGGCGACCCGTCCGTTGCCGCTACCCCGGCCATTCTGGACGCGCTCGTGGCTGGTGGCGCGGACATCATCGAACTGGGCATGCCCTTCACCGATCCGATGGCGGACGGCCCGGCCATCGAGCTGGCGAACCTGCGCAGCCTCGGCTCGGGCACGCGGACAAAAGACATCTTCCATCTCGCGACAACCTTCCGCGCACGCCATCCGCGCATTCCGCTGATCCTCATGGGCTATGCCAATCCCATGCTGATCCGCGGATCGGAATGGTTCGCCGCGCAGTGCCGTGACGCGGGCGTCGATGGCGTCATCTGCGTCGATGTGCCCCCAGAGGAGGATGCAGAGCTTGGCCCGGCTCTCCGTGCCGCTGGCATCCACCTCATCCGCCTCGCCACGCCGACGACCGACGCCGCTCGCCTGCCCGCTGTTCTCGATGGCGCAAGCGGCTTCCTCTATCATGTCGCCGTCGCGGGCATCACCGGCAAGCAGCAGGCCGCGCAGGCGTCCGTCGAACTCGCCGTTGAAAAGCTCCGCAGCGCCACTGATCTGCCGATTGCGGTCGGTTTCGGTGTTCGTTCGGCTGAACAGGCCGCCGCGATCGGCCGCGTTGCCGATGGCGTGGTGGTTGGTTCCGCCATCGTCGATATCGTCGGTTCGCATGGCGACGCCGCCGCCCCCTTCGTTCAGGAGTTCGTCGCGACTCTGCGCGGCGCGCTCAACGCCAACAGCCCCCATTTTCGGGAGACCGCCGCATGAGCTGGATCAACCGCGTCCGCAAGGCCGTCCCTTTCCTCGCCAAAAAGGAAACGACCGCCGAAACGCTCTGGCATAAATGCCCGTCCTGCACGGAAATGATCTTCATCAAGGAGTGGGAGGACAATCTTTCCGTCTGCCCGCGCTGCGATCATCATGGCCGCATCGGGCCTTCCGAACGCTTCGAGCATATTCTCGACCCCGGCTTCATCCTGCTGCCGACCCCGCCGGTTCAGGAAGACCCGCTCAAATTCCGCGATTCCAAGCGCTATCCCGACCGCATAAGGGCTGCTCGCGCACAGACCGGCGATCAGGACGCGCTGATCAACGCGCGCGGCGCTATCGACGATGTGCCGCTGGTCATGGGCGTTCAGAATTTCGCTTTCATGGGCGGTTCCATGGGCATGGGCGTCGGCGCGGCCTTCATTCAGGGCGTCAACGAAGCCATCGGCCATAGATGCCCCTATGTCATCTTCACCGCAGCGGGGGGCGCGCGCATGCAGGAGGGTATTCTTTCCCTCATGCAGATGCCCCGGTCCACCGTCGCGATCCAGAAACTGCACGCGGCGGGCCTGCCCTATATCGTCGTCCTGACCGATCCGACCACCGGCGGCGTCACCGCAAGCTATGCGATGCTGGGCGACATTCAGATCGCGGAACCCAACGCCCTGATCGGTTTCGCTGGCCAGCGCGTCATTGAAAGCACGATCCGCGAAAAGCTGCCCGATGGGTTCCAGCGCGCCGAATATCTGCTGGAACATGGCATGATCGACATGGTTGTCCACCGCAGCGAACTGCGCGACACGCTGGCGCGGGTGATCGGCTATCTGACCCCTCGCGTGGCGGCTTGACGCCCCAGCGCGAAGGACAGGGCCATGCCCGACCACGCCGTCTCCGATGATCCGGGGGTTCAGGCTCAACTGGACCGTCTGGCGAGCCTGTCGCCCGGCGCCGACATATTGGGCCTCGACCGCGTAACCCGCCTGCTGGATCGCCTGCGCGATCCCCACCGTGCCCTGCCGCCTGTCTTTCATGTAGCGGGCACCAACGGAAAGGGATCGACCTGCGCCTTTCTGCGCGCCGCGCTCGAAGCTGACGGCAAGAGCGTTCATGTCTTCACATCCCCCCACCTCGTGCGCTTCAATGAACGCATCCGCATCAACGGCCAATTGATCGCGGACGAAGCGCTTGCGGGCTATCTGTCCCGCGTCCTCGATGTGGCCGAAGGCGTCGGCGCCAGCTTTTTCGAGGTCACGACCGCCGCCGCGTTCCTCGCCTTTGCCGAGCATCCGGCCGACGCCTGCATCATCGAAGTGGGTTTGGGCGGACGGCTCGACGCCACAAACATCATCGACGATCCAGTCGTCTGCGGCATCGCCCAGCTGGGGATCGATCATCAATCGTTCCTCGGCAACAGCCTGCGCGCCATCGCCACGGAAAAAGCAGGCATCGCCAAGCCGGGCGCGCCGCTGGTGACGCAACGCTACCCGGAGGCGCTGAGCGCGGTCATGCGTGATGCCGCCGCCCGCGCCCGCACTGTCTGGCTGCCGATGGGCGAAAGCTGGGACGCCGCCAGCTATCGGGGTCGGCTCCATTATCGCGACAGTCAGGGCCGCGTCGATGCCCCGCTCCCTCGCTTGCCCGGCGCGCATCAGGTGCAGAACGCCGCCCTCGCCTTCGCCATGCTGCGCCACCAAAGCGCCGCGCCGGTAAGCGAGGCCTCGCTAAAGGCCGCGCCGCTCTGGGCCCACTGGCCCGCCCGCCTCCAGCGGCTTGACCACGGCCCGCTTCTCACCGCCCTGCCGGACGACAGCGAAGCCTGGCTGGACGGCGGGCATAACGCCGGCGCCGGGGAAGCCATCAGCGCCTTCTTCACCACTGACCGCCTCGCGGGGCGAAGGCTGCACCTCGTCATCGGCATGCTCGCGAACAAGGATGTCGACGCCTATCTCGCGCCCTTCGCCGGAAGCGTCGCCCATATCCACGCGCTCCCCGTGCCCGGCCACGACCATCATCCCGCCGACCGCTTCTCCGCCATCGCGACCCGTTGGGGCATAGGCTGCACCGCGCATTCCGATCCTGCGCAGGCCATCGCCGCCATCGCCGCCAACCCTCAACCTGGCCCCCCACTCATCCTCATCGCGGGGTCGCTCTATCTGGCAGGCGAAATTTTGCGGTTAAACGAGCAACATCCCGACTGATTATACTTGCGATTGACTCGCAATAGCGTAATCTGCCTTCCGTCACGCAACGGATAAGAAGGTGTACGCCCATGGCCTACGGAGAGACCAGCCCCCTCGAACTGCCCCGCCCGCTCCCCGGCGGCTACGGCAATCGGCTCTTCCTCTATGTGATGCGCCGCATGGCCAGCGCCGGGGTGGACGACGCTCACGCCGCCAACGCCATGCTCGGCGCATTCGGCCGCAGCTATCGACGCCCGCTGGTCCTGATGCGCGCCATGATGCTGGAGCTTGCCCGCTGTGCCACGCGCCGGATATTGGTCGCGCCCTGCTGCTGCGCCCGCATGACCGCCGACGAAGCGATGCTCATGCAGTCCATCGGCACCGCGTTGCAGGATCCGCCATCCGCCTATGACCAGCTCTCCAAGCTGCTTGGTTCACACGACGTCCTCGGCGCACTCACCTGCCTGCAAGCCGTCTCGCAAGCGCATGCGGACCTCGGCCGCCCGCTCGATCTTTACGCGGGGGCCTGATCGCCCTCTTCCGTCGCCGCGCTGCCGACGCTCGAATCCACCAGCCCACTGCGCATCATCAGCCAGAACAGGATGATGCCCGGCAGCGCCAGGACCGTGGTCAGCAGGTAGAAGTCGACATAGCCGAACCGTTCGATCATCGCCCCCGCCGTCGTCCCGGTCAGGAACCGGCCCACGATGCTGGCCGCCGCGGAAATCATCGCATATTGCGCGGCGGTAAAGCGCAGGTCGCACAGTGCGGAAAAATAGGCGACCACGGCCACGCCGCCGATCCCGCTCGCGAAATTCTCAAAGCCGATCGCGCCCGCCATGCCGATGTTGCTCTTCCCCGCCGCCGCCAGCGCCGCGAAGCTGAAATTGGACACCGCCATCAGCACCAGGCTGATCAGCACCGACCGCTTCAACCCCAACCGCGCATACAGCACGCCGCCGACGAATATCCCGGCCAGCAACGCCCAGAAACCAATGCCGACGTCATAGATCGCAATCTCTTCATTGGTGTAACCAAGGTCGTTGAAAAGCAGCCGGAACGTCAGGTTCGCCAGCGTATCGCCGATCTTGTGCACGATGATGAACAGCAGCACGAGCAGCGCGCCCTTGCGCTTGAAGAAGTCCACGAACGGCCCGATGATCGCCTGCACCAGCTCGCCGCCGCTCTTGCGCGAAGCGATTTCGTGGTGCCGCTTCGGCTCGCCGACGATCAGGGCCGCCAGCATCGCGGGCAATGCGAACAGCGAACATATGATGTAGGCCGCCGTCCAATCCCAATATTGCGCGACAACCAACCCCACCGCGCCCGCCGCCGCAGCCCCGATGCGCCACCCATATTGCGACATGCCGGCGCCTATGCCCAGCTGGTCAGGCCTAAGGATTTCAATACGATAACCGTCGATGATGATATCGAATGTCGCGCCAGCAATCCCCAGCAGGATGGCCGCACGCACCGTCGCCATCAGGTCCGCTGCCGGATCGACCACCGCCAGGTTGACCACCGCCGCCATCACCAGCACGCCCGCCAGCAGCATCCACGACACACGCTGGCCCAGCCTGTGCAGCAACGGCAACTTCACGCCCTCGACCACCCACGCCCACAACCATTTGAGATTATAGGCCAGCAGGACCAGGCTGAACGCCGTCACGCTTTTCTTGTCGATGCCGTCCTGCGCCAGACGCGACGCCAGGTTCGCACCGATCATCGCAAAAGGGAAACCGGACGAAATCCCCAGAAACAGCGCGGCCAGCGGCGCCTTCTCCACATAAGGCTTAACGGCATCGACCCAGCTTCTGGCGCCCATGGCGATGTCGGTCATGTATGCTTGGCCCCCGGATATGCGTGTCGAGGCCTCACCATATGACCAAATAGCGGAGAAACAAGCGAAACAGGCGGCTGTTGAGCAGCCCCGCAACCTCCGCTCGTCCCGACCTCCCCATGCTTGTCTCTTCAAAGGGAGAGACATCAACCAACGCAGATTCGTCTTAAAGAGGATCGGAGATGTACGCCGCCCTCCAACGACGTCATCCCAGCGAACGCTGGGATCTGGAGTTTCTGGTCGTACATTTGGTCTTGAGATCCCCGTCTCGCTCACATGTCGGAAAAGGGTGGATTGCGGAGCGGCTTTCGAATGACGCTATTTGGGTAAGCAGACCCAACCGCACATCTAAATTGCCGCATTCTGTCTCTTCAGCGCTCTTGCGTTGCTCTAAGATATGACTGATGTCACGACTAGCTTTAGATTGCTGGGGGGCGGGAAATCATGTCCACCGTGATAGCCTTGTCGGGTGTGGCCCTACTTGCGAGCTTGTCATCAGCGCATGCTGCTTCCGATGATCCGCCTCTACCGGCGCTTATCAACTCTGCCGATGTACTGGATGTAGATGACCCGCTTTCTCAGGTGGCCGCATACCATCTAAAGCCGCAACCAGCATTGATCGCAGATCCGACCACTTCAGATCCGGTCGACGCTCGACAACTGCAACAGGCGTTCCCCGAGGCTGTGCCAGTATCACTCGCGTTAGCGCCCGCATTGCCAACGGGGGCGTTCGCTGGGAACGTCGAGCAAGGTGGAAGCGCTCCTTTACTGCAACGGAAATATCGATCGCTAGGCAGCCGTATGGGTGCAGCCAAGTGGGAAATGGTCGGGATCATGGCCTACACGACCACGTTGCAAAGCAGGCTTGATCTCGACACCGGCTTTCACTTCCATGACGAAGGATGGTTTGGCAAGAACACGGCTAATCTGGGCATCGATAAGTTGACACACGCGTTCAACGGCTACCTGTTTTCAGAATTTCTTGGATGGCGCATAACGCGCAAGACCGGCGATCGCGCCCGTGCCGCTGTTCCCGCAGCGATGATGGGTTTCGGACTCCAGCTTTACGGTGAGATGTTCGACGCCTTCAAAAGCGATAGCGGCTTTTCTATTCAGGACGTCGTTTTCAACGGCTTGGGCGCCGGCCTGTCGGCGGCGCGGCATGTCGTGCCTGGTCTCGCGAATAAAATCGACTTCCGCCTGATGCTCATGCCCAATGACAAGCTGTATTCTCGCAGTGGCAAAGAGCACTATCAGCAGCAGCGCTTCCTGCTTTCACTGGAGCTGGCGGGCTTCAAAAGGTTTGAAAACAGTCCCCTGCGATTTGTGGAATTACAAGTGGGCTATCGCGGCAAGAACTTTTCAAACAGCGAGCGCGCAAGGGGCATCAAGCCCGATCGGGACATTTTCTTCGGCGTCGCTCTCAACCTGAAGGAAATTTTCTTCAAAAATAGTCGTTCCTTCGTTGGCCGGGCAATTGGGACAGGTCTTGATTATTTTCAGATGCCTTACACGGCCACTCACGCATTTGACGACTGAACGTTCATCCCGACTGCAAGTCCCGCTAATGTCCGTTTTTCAACAATTGGCTTTCGGGACGAAATATAGTCGCAAGCAGACATACCTGCCCCCCCTGCGAAGCGCAGTCCCAAAACGCACCCAATCCTAAAACAGCCGCAACCCCTGCGGCACACGCCCTGGTTCATCGCCGCGCATCACCGCTTCGATCACCGCAATAGATCCCAACAGATCACGAGGCAGATAAGGCTTCGCCAGGCATCCAACCGCCATCTCATGCGCGTCGATCGGACAAGCGCCCGTCACGAACAACACCGCCAGCCCCTTGCCATGGGCAAAGCGCGCCACATCGATGCCCGTCTTGTCGCCATGCAGAGTGATGTCGGCGATCACCAGATCGACCTCATCCTCATCGATCACGCGAACCGCATGGTCATAATCCTCGACCGTCGCGGCGACGCGATAGCCGGCCTGTTCCAGCACATGTTCATTGTCGAATGCGACCAGCGGCTCATCCTCGACCACCAGCACGCTGCGGATCGCCTGAACCTCCTGTCCTGACTTCGCGTCCCCTTTAACCAGCCCGAAAAACATTTGCCGATCCGCCCCATTTACGCCATGCAGCCGATCAAACGCGCAGCGCCTGCTGGGAGTTGCGGCCTTCCCCCTCGCATGAGCGACGGGACGGCACTATTCGTCATTTTCACGGCTATCCTGATATGGGAATGGTCTTACTTCGTTAAAAGGAACCGCCGCGTGGAGCCGCCGAAAAAATCTGGACCGCCCCGCCGGGCAGGACCCGGCGGTCCCCAGCGCCCTGGTGAGGGCAGGCCCGCGATCGGCTCCCGCCCCGCGCGCCCGCCGTTTCGGAAGGCGAAGACCGCGCCCGCAACGCCCGCCAATCCTCATCCCGCCCGCGCCGCCGCCGTCGCCAGCGGCAACAATGAGCCGCAGCGTATCGCCAAGCTGCTGGCCCGCGCGGGGGTCGCATCCCGTCGCGAGATTGAGCGGATGATCGAGGATGGCCGGATCACGCTGGACGGGGAAGCGGTGACGACGCCCGCCACGCTGCTGACCTCGCTCAACGGCATCGCCGTGGATGGCAACCCCGTCGCCCAGCCTGCGCCCACGCGCCTGTTCCTTTTTCACAAGCCTTCGGGCTATCTCACGGCGGAGCGTGACCCGCGTGGCCGTCCGACCATTTACGACCGGCTGCCCGCCGATCTGCCCCGCCTCATGCCCATCGGTCGGCTTGACATGACGACCGAGGGCCTTCTGCTCATGACCACAGACGGCGAATTCAAACGTCAGATGGAGCTGCCCGCCACCGGCGTCCCGCGCACCTACCGCGCCCGCGCCTTTGGTGAAATCAGCCAGGCGCAGCTTGAGGATCTGATCGACGGCATAGAGATTGACGGCATTCGCTATGGCCAGATTGAAGCAAATCTGGAGCGGCGGACGGGCCGCAACCAGTGGATCGAAATGACCCTGACCGAAGGCAAGAACCGCGAAGTGCGCCGCGTGCTGGAACATCTGGGGCTTCAGGTGAGCCGCCTGATCCGCACCAGCTATGGCCCCTTCCATCTCGGCGAGCTTGCCTCCGGCGCGGTTGAAGAGGTGCGCCAGCATGACCTGATCCTGTTTCGCAAGACGCTGAAACCACTCAAGTCCTAGGGCCTCAATCCCGCTCGCCCCATATCCGTCAATCCAACAACGCACAAAGCCGGACGAAGCCATGAGAATAATCGCAGGCCAATGGCGTGGCCGCCCGCTGGTCGCCCCCAAGGGCGACGCCACCCGCCCCACAGCCGACCGCACCCGCGAAACGCTCTTTTCGATGCTGCTCAGCCGGGTGGGTTCTTTCGAAGGGCTGGCCGTCGGCGACTTTTTCGCCGGGTCGGGCGCGTTGGGTTTTGAAGCCCTGTCGCGCGGCGCGGCCACTTGCCTCTTCGTCGAGCAGGACCGGGCCGCGCTGGACGCGATCCGCGCCAATGGCGAAAAGCTCGGCCTCCGCCCCGACATCCGCCAGAGCAGCGTCCTTTCGCTCGGCCCTGCGGCAAAGCCGCTCGACCTCATCCTGATGGACCCGCCCTATAATAGCGGCGCGGGCGCGGTGGCCCTCGACAAGCTCGGCCGTCTGGGCTGGACCGGTCCCGCAACGTGGATCAGCATCGAAACCGACCGCCGCGAAGATGTGGCGGTCAAGGGCTTCTCTGTCGAAGCCACCCGTGATGTCGGGAAGGCTCGGTTGACGTTGCTCCGGGCCGAACCTTGAAACGCCCCTCCCGCAAGCGTTCAAACGAGGCGCGTGACTCGTTTGAAGGGCCGGGGGCGGGCACGCCCCCGCTCACAATTCAAGCAGCCTCAGCATCCTCATAGGCCTGCGCTTCTTTGCCGATCAATATCTCGGCCAGGAACCAATAGGCCTTGCCCCAGGCGTCAAGCACTGCGTCGGTGGCCACTTCCTCGCCCAGTACGTCGCGGATGGCGGGCAGCAGCGCCGCGGCAACCTTGGGATAATGTTCCGGCTTGACCCCGGTTTCCACGTGCCGCTGCACCATGCGGGCGACCGCGCCCTCCAGCGCCTGCAACTTGTCGATATTCTCCGCATAGCCAAGGATCGCCGCCGCCAACCGCTTGGGCTGCTCGCCGCTTTCCTGCGCGGCCTGGTCAAACATGTCCTTGATCGACGCATCCTGGAACAGCCGGGCATACATGGCCGTGGTGATCTCCACCCCATGGCTGCGCAGGGCGGGCGCTGTGGCTTTGACGATCGCGATGGTTTCCGCAGTAAGCTGGCTCATGGAATGCACCCCTTTTTGAGACTCGATAAAGGTGCATTTACGTTGCATCTTTTAATATGTAAATAGGATACATGTTTTATTTCACAAGCACGTTCTTCTAACGCATTCATCCATGCAATTGACCCGCCACACCGACTACGCCCTTCGCGTCCTCATTCACCTCGCGGTGTCACCCACTGGCCGCGCAACCATCGCCGACATAGCCGATGCCTATACGCTATCGCGCAACCATCTGATGAAGGTCGTCCACCACCTCGGCCAAGGTAATTTCATCATAACCCAGCGCGGGCGGGGCGGCGGCTTCAGCCTCGCTCGCCCGCCCGAACAGATCATGCTGGGCGAAGTGATCCGCCACACCGAAACGGATATGAACCTGGCCGATTGTGGCAGGTGCGCCCTTCGTCCCGCCTGCGGTCTGTCAGGCATATTGAGGGCTGCGACCAATGCTTTCCTTGCCGTACTCGATCAACATAGTCTCGCCGACGCCGCACGCGACAAGGCCGGGCTCGCAGCACTGATCGCTGCCTTGCCCGGCCCCGCCGCGTCAATCAGCGACGGCTGTTAGCGGCCCCTCTTGGCCCGTCGCGCTTCTCCCGGATTGATGCAACTATCCTGCACAGTCCGGCTGCATAACGGATAATCCTTCGCCGCCGCAGGTGGGGGCGGGGTCATATTCCCGCCCACGGTGACGGGATTGGCAGAACTGCCCACAGGCGCTGCCGGGTCAGTGGGAGCGCCCGCCGGAGCAGGAACCATGCCGGTTTCGTCCGGCACAGCGCCCGTCGGTTGACCGGCGTTGGGATCCGCTGGCGTGGCCGGCGTCGCAGGAGTTGCGGGCGTCGCCGCTTCACCCGTCATCCCAGGTGTTGCAGGCGTAGCCGGGGTTGCTGGAACAGCCGGATCATTGGGCGGCACCGAGCCAGTTTCGGGGGGCTGGGCCGCACTGTTCGGCACACCCTGAGCGATCGCAATGCCAGTAGCGCCTGTACCCAAGGCCAGCATGGCCGCACCTGCAAGCATGATCGATTTCATCGGGTTATCCTTTCCTGTTCTTCACCCCGTTCTGCCTTTTGGCTTGGCAAGAACCGGGCCAGTAATGCAGGCGTTCCGATACTGGCGACGAACCGTTGCGTACCCGCCGCCAAGCGACCAGCCCATGCCCTTACTGGTCGGGATATCGATCGGGCCGGGGCAGTTCTTGCATTCTGCCCATCCACGGTGCCGCCTCCGCCCACTGGATGTGGATTGCGGGAGGAAATACCGACTGATCGTCCAGGGTGGCCGTTTGAATATCGACCATTCCGGGAAAGCTGATGGCATTGCGATAGAATAGCCCTGTGCCGCAGGTCGCGCAGAAATGCCGGGTAGCATTCGGCGAGGATCGGTAGGCCTTGGCCTCACCGGTCATCTTGACGTCATCCTCGGAGAAAAGCGCCCATCCCACCATCGGCGCACCAGCGCTTCGGCGGCAATCCGAACAATGGCATAGCACGCTGTACACCGGCTCACCCCGCACCTCATAACGGATCGCTCCACATTGACACCGCCCAGTCGCCATGGCCTTTCTCCTTGCATGATTCCCCTTTTGTTCTCATAGAAGAGGCTGCGCTTCAAGGGTATCGCTCTTGCTCCCTCCTTCCCCGCTCCCTAGTTGTTGACCATGACCCTGCCCGCTCCTTCGCCGAACGATCCCGACTATCTCAAGGGTCTCAACGCCCCGCAGAGAGAGGCGGTGCTGACGACCGAAGGCCCGGTACTGGTGCTCGCGGGCGCAGGCACAGGCAAGACGGCTGCGCTCACAGCTCGCCTTGCCCATCTTATTGCCACCCGCCGTGCCTACCCTTCCGAAATGCTCGCCGTCACATTCACCAACAAGGCCGCGCGCGAGATGCGTGAGCGGGTCGGCCGGATGATCGGACCAGCGGTTGAGGGCATGCCATGGCTCGGAACCTTTCACGCCATCGCGGCCAAGATGCTACGCCGTCATGCCGAACTGGTTGGACTGCAATCCAATTTCACCATCCTCGATACCGACGATCAGCTTCGATTGATGAAGCAGTTGATCCAGGCCGAAGGGATTGACGAGAAGCGCTGGCCCGCGCGCCAGCTTGGCGGCCTGATCGACCAATGGAAGAATAAAGGGCTGACACCAGACGAGATCGGTGCGGGAGAAAGCGAAGCCTATGCCAACGGACGCGGCCAGAAACTGTATGCCGCCTATCAGGCGCGGCTGCGTGACGTAAATGCCTGCGACTTCGGCGACCTCCTGCTCCATGTCCTGACCATATTGAAGCGTCATCGCGATGTGTTGGAAAGC
This sequence comes from Sphingobium sp. MI1205, assembly GCF_001563285.1. NCBI lineage: Bacteria > Pseudomonadati > Pseudomonadota > Alphaproteobacteria > Sphingomonadales > Sphingobiaceae > Sphingobium > Sphingobium sp. MI1205. The sequence continues at coordinate 1,528,419 of NZ_CP005188.1, read as the reverse complement.
TACCAGCAGCGCTTTCGCTACGTCATGGTGGACGAATATCAGGATACCAACAGCAGCCAATATCTCTGGCTCCGCCTGCTCGCTCAACAGCGCAAGAATATCTGCTGCGTAGGCGATGACGATCAATCCATCTACTCTTGGCGCGGCGCCGAAGTCGCTAACATCCTGCGCTTTGAAAAGGATTTTCCGGGCGCGAAGATTGTCCGTTTGGAACAGAATTACCGTTCGACTCCGCACATCCTTGGCGCGGCTTCAGGGGTCATCGCCGAAAATGGCAACCGCCTGGGCAAGACGCTCTGGACCGATATCGACGTTGGCGAGAAGGTGCGCGTCATCGGCGTATGGGATGGGCCAGAAGAGGCACGCCGGGTCGGCGACGAAATAGAGACCATTCAGCGGTCTGGACAATCCCTGGAAGAGATCGCGATCCTTGTCCGGGCACAGCACCAGACACGCGAGTTCGAAGACCGATTCATCCAGATCGGGCTGCCTTACCGGATCGTTGGCGGATTCCGTTTCTATGAGCGCGCCGAGATCCGCGACGCCCTCGCCTATCTTCGCCTCGTCAACCAACCTGCAGACGACCTTGCTTTCGAGCGGATCGTCAACGTCCCCAAAAGAGGACTGGGTGGCAAGGCCGTTGAAAAGCTCCACCGCCTTGCACGCGCCGAGGGTATTCCGCTTGCGCTCGCGGCTGCCCGTATCCTCGACACAGACGAAATGACCCCGCAGGCGCGCCGCAGCCTTGGCGCGTTCATCGGCGACCTTGCCCGCTGGCGCGATCGCGCGGCTCAATTGCCCCATGCGGAACTGGCCCGCCAGATACTGGATGAAAGCGGCTACACCGCAATGCTTCAAGCGGAGCGCACCGCCGAAAGCGCGGGTCGGCTGGAAAATCTCAATGAACTGACCCGCGCCATGGAGGAATATGAAACGCTCGGCGCTTTCCTGGAACATGTGTCGCTGGTTATGGACAATGACGCTCAGGCCGAGGAGCGCAAGGTCACGATCATGACCATCCATGCTGCAAAGGGGCTGGAGTTCGACAATGTTTTTCTCGCCGGTTGGGAAGAGGGCATTTTTCCGTCCCAGCGTGCCCTTGACGAAGGCGGCCTCAACAGCCTCGAGGAAGAACGCCGTCTGGCCTATGTCGCAATCACGCGGGCGCGCAGACTGTGCGTCATTCTTCATGCCGCCAACCGCCGGATTTATGGGCAGTGGACAAGCTCCATCCCATCGAGATTCGTTGGCGAATTGCCACCAGAACATGTCGAGGAAGAAAGCAGCATGTCCGGGGGCGCTTCGCTCTGGCGCGCCAACTGGTCGGAGCGCGCGGACCCCTTCGCCAATGTCCACCGCGGCACGGGGCGCGGCCCGGGCTGGCAGCGCGCACAACAAGGTGGCCAGTTTACGCGGGAGCCGGTCCGGATCGTCGAGGCCCGCGCCTCAGCCGTCTCTCTGGGCAACAAGGGGCGCGATGACATGAGCGTCGGCCTGCGCATCTTCCACCAGAAATTCGGCTATGGCATCGTGGCGGAGATCGAAGGCAACAAGCTGGAGATCGACTTTGAAACCGCGGGACGTAAGCGGGTGATGGACAGTTTCGTCCAACCTGCGTGAGCGCCCACTGAGCGTCAGTTTTCAACCGGTCCATTCGTATCGATTATCGGGGTCGTCAGGGTCTGGACGTTATCGGGCTTTTTCACCCGGCGCGGTCCGATTTCCCTCTTAATGTCACCACCGCCACCGCCGCCTGAAGATGCGGCAATGGCGTCGGACAAAAGGGATGTGGACAGCATGATCGTGATCGCGGGCGGAACAGTCACGGCAAAGCGCCCGCATGATTGCAGAAAGCGGCGTCGGTCATCGGTGGTGGCTTTTTCGGCCATCGCTATTTCCCCTTTGGCTGAGGAAACGGAGATAGCATCTTTGACCGCCAGTCGCGCTCATTCTGAAGGTTTATTCCTATCGGCATAGGGCCGATGGCAGTCACTCTCGCTGCGACAATGACATCAATTCGGTCACCGCGCCGGATGCTCTATATGAAAACTTCGATAGCTACATGCTGCCCGCTAGACCGACGGATCATAGTGAAAGCCAGAGTGATGTGTTGTCAGTGGCTTCCGAGCGGAGCTTGGTGGAGCCTAGCGGGATCGAACCGCTGACCTCCTGCATGCCATGCAGGCGCTCTCCCAGCTGAGCTAAGGCCCCATCGTAGCGCGGCATGATACCGCATCCCAATGGATCAGGCCATGATCGGTAAGACCGTCGGCCATATGTCTGGACTTCCCTCGCATGCTCGGAACTTCTGGCAGGGCTGTTAAAGACCCGACCCGCTTCCTCACTTGAACTCGGGTGTTTTTCGGAAAAATGCCCTCTCGGCCATCATCTCATCCGAAAAACTGGTGGAGCCTAGCGGGATCGAACCGCTGACCTCCTGCATGCCATGCAGGCGCTCTCCCAGCTGAGCTAAGGCCCCATTTCCAGTGTCGGCGCCGTTTGGGTCCGGCCACCGTGGAGGTCGCTGCCATTAGGTGGCAGCTCCCTCCTTGGCAAGCAGAAAATTACTTAATTGTCGTCGTCGCCATCGTTGCCGCCAGCATCGACACCCAGGTCGTCATCGCCGCCCAGATCGACGTCATTGTCCGGCGAATCTCCGTCGTCATCGACGTCCAGATCCAGGTCCAGATCGTCGTCTGCCGTCTCCAGTTCGCCGTCGGCAGTCTCGATGACCTTCTTGGGCGCTTCCTCATAAGGCAGCGGCTGCTTCGACTTCAAAACAGGCTCAGGTTCCCAGGCCGTTCCGCAGTTGATGCAGGTTACCGGGTCATCCTTGCCCAGGTCATAGAAGCGCGTCGCACATTTTGGGCAGCTACGCTTCGTGCCCCATTCAGCCTTGACCATGTCCGGCCTTGTCCTTCTAACGAGTGCTCTAACAGAAATCACGCGGCACGACTATGTCGCCCGCGAAGCGACGCGCGCCTTGCCATAGCGGAACCGCGCTGTCAAAAGCCGGGCGCAATTTTTCAGTTCCCCGACAACGGATCCCCCCCCGTGACATCTTCTTCCGATCAACCCATTCCGATAACCTTCTCCAGCGCCCCTTCCCTATCGGGAAGCATCAAGGTGCCGGGCGACAAGAGCATTTCGCATCGATCGCTCATGCTCTCGGCGCTTGCGGTGGGGGAAAGCCGGGTGGAAGGCCTGCTGGAGGGCGAAGATGTGCTCGCCACGGCCGCCGCCATGCGCGCAATGGGCGCGCAGATCAGCCGGAACGAAGACGGCATATGGCATATTCGCGGGGTCGGCGTTGGCGGTTTGTTGCAACCGCAGTCTGCGCTCGACATGGGGAATAGCGGCACCTCTACGCGCCTGCTGATGGGCCTGGTCGCCAGTCATGCGATCACCGCGACCTTCGTGGGTGACGCATCCCTCAGCAAGCGCCCCATGGCGCGGGTTACAGAGCCCCTCTCCCGCACAGGCGCCAGCTTCACGACCAGCCCTGGCGATCGACTGCCGCTCACCATGCGCGGAGCCTGCCCTGCTGTCCCGCTGGACTACCGCCTGCCCGTCGCTTCCGCTCAGGTAAAGTCGGCCATCCTGTTCGCTGGCCTCAACACACCCGGCATGACGCGCGTCGTCGAACCTATCCCAACCCGTGACCATAGCGAACGCATGCTCAAGGGCTTCGGCGCCGATCTCAACGTAGAGGTAGAATCTGACGGCACCCGCATCATCACACTGATGGGCGAAGCCGAACTGCGCCCGCAATCGATCACTGTCCCGGGCGACCCATCGTCGGCCGCCTTCCCCATGGTCGCCGCCCTGCTGGTGCCTGGATCGAAGGTGACAATCGCCAATGTCGGCCTCAATGCAACCCGCGCCGGGCTGATCGACCTGCTGCGCGAAATGGGTGGCGACATCCTGATCGACAATCCGCGTGAGGTGGGCGGCGAACCAGTGGGCGACCTCGTCATTACCGCCTCTCCGCTCAAGGCCGTCGAACCCGATCCCGCCCGCGCCCCATCAATGATCGACGAATATCCCGTCGCTTTCATCGCCGCCGCATTCGCCGAAGGGCGCAGCATTTTCCGGGGCCTTGAGGAACTGCGCGTCAAGGAATCCGACCGCATCGCCACCATGGCGGCAGGCCTGCGCGCGATCGGCGTCGAAGTCGAAGAACTGGAGGACGGCATCGTTATCCAAGGTAGCGGCGGCGCGCTGCTTCCCGGGGGCGGCCCTATCTCCACCAAGCTCGATCATCGCATCGCCATGAGCTTCGCTGTCGCTGGTCTGGTATCGAAGAACGGCGTCACCATCGACGATATGCGTCCGGTCGCAACCAGCTTCCCCGGCTTCACCGCCCTTCTGCAATCGCTCGGCGCTATTCCATGACGTTAGACCTCGCCAGTATCGTTGGTCTGATCGGGAGCGGCCTGATGGTTATCGCCTATGCCTATAGCAACATGGCGAAGGTCTTGAATTTCATCCTTTTCAACCTGTTGAATCTGGTCGGGGCGCTACTGCTCATCTATTCGCTGACGGTTCATTTCAACGTGGCGTCAATGGCGCTGGAAGTCGTCTGGGCCTTCATTGCGCTCATCGGTCTCGCCAAAACGCTGCGGAAGGGGAAAGCGTCATGATAATCGCCGTCGATGGCCCCGCCGCTTCGGGCAAGGGCACGATCGCCAAGGCTCTGGGCCGTCATTACGGACTCCCTGTGCTCGACACCGGCCTCCTTTACCGGGCGGTGGGCCTGGCCGTCCTGAAGACCGGGGGAGACCCCGATCACGAAGCAGACGCGTTGTCGGCTTGCACGTTCAAGGACGCCGTGCTGGCAGATCCGGCGCTGCGCAGCGAAGCCGTTGGCTCGCTCGCTTCACGCGTCTCCATCCACCAAAGCGTTCGTCAGGCATTGGTCAAGCGCCAGCGTGACTTCGCTACCCAGCCAGGCGGCGCGATACTGGACGGCCGTGACATCGCCACCGTCATCGCGCCTGACGCGGATGCAAAGATCTTCGTTACCGCCAGCGTTCACGTCCGCGCCCAGCGCCGCTATGACGACGCTCTGTCCCATGGCGGCAATCCCGACATGGACAGTTTGATCGCCGACATTCAGGCACGGGACACGCGCGACATGAGTCGCGACCATGCTCCCCTGCGCATGGCAGACGGTGCGGACTTGCTCGACACCAGCAATTTGACTATAGACGCCGCCGTCCAGCAGGCCATTGCACTGGTGGACGCCCAGTTGGAACGTCGGCGGCGAGCCTGACGCGGTGGCGGCGCTTGGGATGCCCAGGCGCCCTTTTCGCTTTTCCCAAAGGGGTGTCCTTTGTCACGGCCGAACGGATGTTCGCACGGTATTCGGCCGTGCGGGCGGTTTGGCCTGAAAGACCACCGGATACAACCGGTAGGCCAGCAATGATGTGTGAAGGAAACTACAATGGCCTCTACGGCATTCCCCTCGCGCGACGATTTCGCCGCGCTTCTCAATGATTCTCTCGGTGGCGAGGACGGCGGCTTCGAAGGCCGCGTCGTAAAGGGCACCGTTACCGGCATCGAAAACGACATGGCGCTGATCGACGTCGGCCTGAAGTCGGAAGGCCGCGTGCCGCTGCGCGAATTCGCTGCACCGGGTCAGAAGGCCGAACTGAAGGTCGGTGACGAAGTCGAAGTCTATGTCGACCGTGTCGAAAATGCCCATGGCGAAGCCATGCTGTCGCGCGACCGCGCGCGCCGTGAAGCCGCCTGGGACAAGCTGGAAAGCGAATTTACCGAAAACGCCCGCGTCGAAGGCGTCATCTTTGGCCGTGTCAAGGGTGGCTTCACCGTCGATCTCGACGGCGCCGTGGCGTTCCTGCCCGGTTCGCAGGTCGATATTCGCCCCGTCCGCGACGTAACCCCGTTGATGGACATTCCGCAGCCGTTCCAGATCCTGAAGATGGATCGCCGCCGCGGCAACATCGTCGTGTCGCGCCGCGCCATTCTGGAAGAAACCCGCGCCGAACAGCGCAGCGGCCTCATCCAGACGCTGGCCGAAGGTCAGATCATCGAAGGCGTGGTCAAGAACATCACCGATTACGGTGCGTTCGTTGATCTGGGCGGCATCGATGGCCTGCTGCACGTCACCGACCTCAGCTACAAGCGGATCAACCACCCGAACGAGATGATCAACATCGGCGACACCGTCCGTGTCCAGATCATCCGCATCAACCGCGACACCCAGCGCATCAGCCTTGGCATGAAGCAACTGGAAAGCGATCCGTGGGAAGGCGCCGCCGCCAAGTACCCGATCGGCGCCAAGCTGTCGGGCCGCGTCACGAACATCACCGAATATGGTGCGTTCGTCGAACTGGAGCCAGGCATCGAGGGTCTGGTCCACGTGTCGGAAATGTCCTGGACCAAGAAGAACGTCCACCCTGGCAAGATCGTTTCGACCAGCCAGGAAGTCGAAGTCCTGGTTCTGGAAGTCGATCCCGAGAAGCGTCGCATCAGCCTCGGCCTCAAGCAGGCCCAGAACAATCCCTGGGACAGCTTTGCCGAACGTCACCCGATCGGCTCGACCGTCGAGGGCGAAGTCAAGAACGCGACCGAGTTCGGCCTGTTCATCGGACTGGACGGGGACGTGGACGGCATGGTCCACATGTCGGACATCGCATGGGGCATTTCGGGCGAAGACGCGCTGGCTCTGCACCGCAAAGGCGAGACGGTTCAGGCTGTCGTTCTCGACATCGATGTCGAGAAGGAGCGCATCAGCCTTGGCATGAAGCAGCTTGAGCGTGGCGGCCCGGCCGCTGGTGGCACCGCCGCCGCGGCTGCCGGCCTCAACAAGAACTCGATCGTGACCGTTACGGTTCTGGAAGTCCGCGACGGCGGCCTGGAAGTCCAGGCTGGCGAAGACGGCGCTGCCGGCTTCATCAAGCGCAGCGACCTTGGCCGTGACCGCGACGAACAGCGTCCGGAACGTTTCCAGGTCGGCCAGAAGTTCGATGCGATGGTCACTGGTTTCGACCGTGCCAAGAAGCCGACCTTCTCCGTCAAGGCGATGCAGATCGCCGAAGAAAAGCAGGCCGTGGCTCAATATGGTTCGTCCGACAGCGGCGCATCGCTGGGCGACATCCTCGGCGAAGCCTTGAAGGCGAAGAGCGAAGGCTAATCTCCTTCGAGATCTAACTAAAGTAATAGAGCCCGCCGGAAGTTCTTCCGGCGGGCTTTTTCTATCCCAAAATGAGAGCATAACTACCGACATTGGATAATTGTCATGAGGTAACGAACTCACTATAAATTAAGCGGGAACCAGAAGGGGGAGCTGGAGGACCAATGATACGCTCGGAATTGATACAGACTCTGGCAGAGGAAAATCCGGACCTCGGACTTCAAGAGGTCGAAAGGATTGTTGATCTCTTCTTCAGGGAGATCGTGGACCGCCTTTCAAACGGCGGCAGGGTGGAACTGCGCGGTTTTGGCGCGTTCACCACGCGCGCGCGCGATGCGCGCACAGGACGCAATCCGCGCACGGGGGAGCAGGTGCCGGTGTCCGCGAAGCGCGTTCCTTATTTCAAACCAGGCAAGGAAATGCGGGAGCGCCTGAACAGCAAGGCGCACTGAATAGCAGCGCGTCTTGACCTGCGCGCTCGGAAACGTCAGGGGGATCGCCACGCGGACGTGGCGAAATCGGTAGACGCAGCGGACTTAAAATCCGCCTCCCCCTGGGAATGCGGGTTCAAGTCCCGCCGTCCGCACCAGGTTGCATCACATATCGACAAGCGAGTTGCGCGCGGGACTGGAAATTCTGCGCGCTTCCCGCGATGGTGAACCATGGCCGGTGCAATCAATCCACAAAGTTTCAGCGATTCCCTGGTTATCCTGGGAGCGGCCGGTCTGGTGATCCCAGGCTTTGCGCGCTTCCGCATCAGCCCTGTGATCGGCTTCATCCTTGTCGGCCTTGCGGTCGGGCCATCGGGTCTTGGTGCGCTCGTCGGACAATATCCCTGGCTCTACCACATCACCATTTCGAACAGGGAGGCGATAGAGCCGTTCGCTGAACTCGGCGTCATTCTACTGTTGTTCTCGATAGGTCTGGAACTTAGCTTCCGCCGCCTATGGGTCATGCGAACGCAGGTCTTTGGCGTGGGTGCGACCGAACTGGTCGGGGGGGCTGCCCTGATCGCGCTGGGCCTTTACTGGCTGGGCCAACCGCTCGCAGGAGCAATCGGCCTTGGCCTGGCGCTTGCGCTTTCGTCCACGGCCGTCGTGCTGCCCATGGTTGGAACACAGAGCGCGGTGGGGCGCGCGGCTTTCGCGATGCTCCTGTTCGAAGACCTCGCGCTAGTTCCCATCATCTTCATGCTCGGTGCGCTCGCACCGTCAGTAGCGTCCAGCCCGGATGGCGCATGGGGCGCACTTGCTGATACGCTGTTAAAAGGCGGGATCACAATCGCTGTCATGCTGGTGCTCGGCCGCATTCTCCTGCCACATATCTTCAGCCAGGCTGCACGCACCAAAAGTCCTGAGGTTTTTCTCGCGGCCAGCCTGCTCGTCGTGATCATCTCCAGCCTCGCGACATCGCTCGCGGGCTTGTCGCCAATCGTGGGCGCGTTGCTTGCCGGCCTGCTGATCGCCGAAACCGAATATCATGGCGAAGTGGAGGTTATGACTGCCCCCTTCAAGGGTCTGGCCCTGGGCGTGTTCCTGATCACCGTGGGCATGAGTTTGGATGTGCGGGTGATCCTGGCGAACTGGCCCAGCCTCGTGCTGGCGGTCTTCGGCGTTGTCCTTGCGAAGACCGTCGTCACGGCGGCGTTGCTCTATCTTTCCGGGGCTCGCAAGGGCGTTGCCCTTGAGGTGGGCGTACTTATGGCCAGCCCGTCGGAGACCACGCTCATCGTGCTTTCGACCGCCGCGGCAGCGAACCTCATTTTGCCGTCCACGGCCGCGTTCTGGCAAATTGTGACCGCGATTGGCCTCACCATCACCCCCCTCCTCGCCCGCATCGGCCACGACATCGCGCGAAGGCTCGAAATGGCGTTGGGAGAAGATGCGCCAGAACCCCTGCAGGAAAGTACCGAAGCCGCTGCTGTCGTGATCGGTTTCGGCCGAGTCGGCCGCATGGTCTGCGATCTGCTGCGTGTCCACAATCAACGCTTTACGGTCGTTGAATCCGATCCCGACGTCGTCGCAGAGGGTCGCCGTGACGGCTATCCGATCCTCTTTGGCGATGTGTCTCGCGCAGAAATGCTTGATAAACTTCGCCTGGGCCATGCCCGCGCGCTGATTCTGACGATGGACGACCCGGTCCTGTCGGTCCGCGTGACCAAGCGAGTCCGCGGGTGGGTGCCGGATTTGCCGATCATCGCCCGCGCGCGCGATACCGATCACGCAGCTCAGCTATACAGGGCAGGCGCCAGCGACGCGGTTCCTGAAACGCTCGAAAGCTCCCTTCAACTGGCCGAAACGGCGCTCATCGACCTCGGTATCGCCATGGGGCCCGTGATCGCCTCCATTCACCAGACCCGAGAGGATCTGCGCATGGGTATCAAGGACGCGGCTCAGATGGACACCGCACCGAAATTGCGCAGGCTGCGGCCCGACGAGGTGCCTTGACGATCAGTGGACCGCTCGCGTCAGAACGACCCGGAAACCGCCATCCCCCTCGATCGTCACGCTGTCGGTGGCGATGGATAGTTGCTGGTCGATCGATACCTGGCGGCTTCCTGTGGGACAAAGCCCGTCCTGCGCGGGACGGCTGTAGCGCGCATTCAACGAAAAGGACTCCCTGTCCCGATGGGGCTGGCGACTCAGGGTCAGCTCGATATTCCGCGATTTTCCACGATAGCTAGTTTCCTGACAGCCGCTTCCGACATCGACGGCCTCATTCAGCGAAAGGCGCGCCGGAGTCGATCCGACGGACAATGTCCCCGACCAAAGCGTTTCCCGCCCCAGGTAAAGCGCCACCTTGACCGGAACCGGGGGCAGCTTTTCGGATTCGACCGCCACGTGATTGAAATTAGGCGGCGTCCGCACCGTATGAAGAACCGGCGGCGGCGGAGGCGATGCAGCCTGAAGTATTATGGGCAACAGCATGAACATGACAATCTTATACCCGTTGGAAGAAAACTGCCTGAAACATGCCCTTTAACGACAGGTTATCCGGCAATCTTGGCCAGCGCCGCTTTAACCGCATCAATGGACATGGCCGACTTTTCACCGTCCGGCCCACCGCCTTGGGCCATGTCGGCACGCCCGCCGCCACCCTTGCCACCCAGCGCCTCAACGCCCGCGCGCACGAGGTCCACCGCGCTTATCGTGGCGACCAGATCGTCGGTAACTCCCACGGCGATGCTCGCCCGGCCATCGACGACTGCCAATACGGCGGACACGCCACTGCCCAGGCTGCTCTTGTTCTGATCGACGACGCCGCGCAATTCCTTCGGATCCAGTCCTTCAATGACCTGCCCGATAAAGTTGACGTTGCCGACCTTTTCCGGGCCGGCAGCCTGTGCGGAACCGCCGCCACCAAGCGCCAGTGCCTTCTTCGCTTCAGCCAATTCACGCTCGAGCTTGCGGCTCTGCTCGACCAGCGCAGCAATCCGGGCGGGGACTTCCTCTGGCGTCGTCTTCAGCGCTGCTGCTGACTGGCGAAGCCGATCTTCACGATCTGAAAGCCAGAGCCGGGCCGCTTCACCCGTCAGTGCCTCTATGCGACGAACGCCCGAAGAAACGGCGCTTTCCGCGATAATCTTGAAGAGCGCGATATCACCGGTCGCACGGACATGCGTGCCGCCGCACAATTCCACCGAATAGCTGTGCGCATCCCCCTTGCCCATGGAAAGGACGCGGACTTCATCGCCATATTTCTCGCCGAACAGCGCCATGGCGCCTGCCTGAATGGCATCGTCAGGCGTCATCAGCCGCGTCGTCACCGCTTCATTGTGGCGGATCTGCTCATTAACATCGGCCTCGACGGCGGCGATCTGACTGTGGGTCAGTGCTTCGGGATGCGAAAAGTCGAAGCGCAGGCGTTCCGGTGCAACCAGACTTCCCTTTTGCGTGACATGTGCGCCCAACTGATTGCGAAGCGCGGCATGCAGCAAATGGGTAGCGCTGTGGTTGGCGCGGATACGATCACGGCGACCTTCGTCCACCGTCAGATGAACTGTATCGCCTACCTTGACGCTGCCCGCGCCAATTTTCGCCTTATGCGCGTGAAGGCGACCGAGCGGCTTGGCGGTATCTTCCACATCCGCGACGAGGCCACCTTGCGAACTGATCGTTCCGGCATCGCCCATCTGGCCGCCGCTTTCGCCATAAAAGGGCGTCTGATTCGTAATGATGACGACTTCATCGCCGGGGCTGGCGATTTCAATGCGCGCGCCATCCTTGACCAGGGCAAGGACTTCGCCCTCGCCCTCTATCCCGTTGTAGCCGATAAATTCGGTGCTGCCGGTGGTTTCGGCGATGTCGAACCAGATTTCGTCCGATGCCTTTTCGCCCGAACCCTTCCAGGCAGCGCGAGCGGCAGCCTTTTGCTCGGCCATGGCGGCGTCGAAACCTGCGCGATCGACGCCCAACCCCCGAGAGCGCAGGGCGTCCTCAGTCAGGTCATATGGAAAACCAAAGGTGTCGTACAGCTTGAACGCGGTTTCGCCGGGCAGTGTGCCGCCGTCCGACAGTCCGGTCGTCGCCTCGTCGAGCAGCTTCAGGCCCTTTTCCAGCGTCTGGCGGAAACGGGTTTCCTCACGCAACAGCGTTTCTTCGATCAGCGGCTGGGCGCGGACCAGTTCCTGATAGGCGCCGCCCATTTCGGAGACCAGGCTGCCGACCAGACGGTGCATCAACGGCTCCTTCGCGCCAATGATGTGTGCGTGGCGCATCGCCCGGCGCATGATGCGGCGCAGGACATAGCCTCGGCCTTCGTTCGCGGGCAGCACGCCATCCGCGATGAGGAAGCTGGTCGAACGCAGGTGATCAGCGATGACGCGATGGCTGGCCTTGAACTCGCCATCCGTGGCCGTCCGGGTCAGCGCGCCCGATTCCTCGATCAGCGCCTTGAACGTGTCCGTATCGTAATTGTCGTGTACGCCCTGCAACACGGCCGCGATGCGCTCCAGCCCCATGCCAGTGTCGATGCTGGGCTTGGGCAGTTCGCCAACGATCTCATTCGCTTCCTGCTCATACTGCATGAAGACGAGGTTCCAGATTTCCACGAACCGATCGCCGTCTTCCTCAGGGCTTCCCGGAGGACCACCCCAGATATGGTCGCCATGGTCGTAGAAGATTTCAGAGCAGGGACCGCAAGGGCCGCTGTCGCCCATCGCCCAGAAATTATCCTTCGTCGGGATGCGAATGATCTTGTGATCGGGCAGCCCGGCAACCTTCTTCCACAGGTCGAAGGCTTCGTCATCAGTGTGGTAGACGGTGGCGGTCAGCTTTTCCGCCGGAATGCCCCATTCCTTCGTCAGCAGCGTCCAGGCATGGGTGATCGCCTGTTCCTTGAAATAGTCGCCGAAGCTGAAATTGCCCAGCATTTCAAAGAATGTGTGGTGGCGCGCTGTATAGCCGACATTGTCGAGATCGTTATGCTTGCCCCCGGCGCGCACCGACTTCTGGCTGCTCGTGGCAGTGGAATAAGGCCGCGATTCCAATCCGGTAAAGACATTCTTGAACGGCACCATGCCCGCATTGACGAACATCAGCGTCGGATCGTTATGCGGCACCAGCGGGGCTGATGGGACGATGGTGTGGCCGTTGGCCCCGAAATAGTCGAGGAAGGAGCGGCGAATGTCATTGGTCGAAGTCATGGGGGCGATTTAGTTGGAAGCGCTCCGGCGCACAAGCGGGGCTTTTCGTCGCGACGGTCAATTGGGTTATCTAATCGGATCGGCGGCGCATCTGGCATGAAATGCCGCCGCTCCGCAGCCTTGCGGCATTGCTCCTATCCCAAATCAATTCTAAGGCCGCGCTATGGACGACAATACCCGCCGCGCAGCCTTGGATTATCATCGCTTTCCCCAGCCTGGGAAGCTGCGGATCGAACCGACCAAGCGAATGGTCAACCAACGCGATCTGGCGCTGGCCTACTCGCCGGGCGTAGCCGCGCCCTGTCTTGAAATCGCGGATGATCCCGACAAGGCGATGGAATATACTGCGCGCGGCAACCTGGTCGCGGTCATATCGAACGGCACGGCGGTGCTGGGCCTTGGATCGATCGGCGCGCTTGCCTCCAAGCCGGTGATGGAGGGCAAGGCGGTTCTTTTCAAGAAATTCGCCGACATCGACGTCTTCGATATTGAGGTCGATACGACCGACCCGCAAAAATTCATCGACGCCGTTGCGCTTCTGGAACCGACCTTCGGCGGCATAAACCTTGAAGACATCAAGGCGCCGGAATGTTTCGCCATAGAGGCCGAACTCAAAAAGCGGATGAACATCCCCGTTTTCCACGACGACCAGCATGGGACCGCGATCGTCGTCGCAGCGGCAGTGCGCAACGCGCTCGTGCTGCAAGGGAAAACTCTCGCCGAAGCCCGACTTGTAACGTCCGGCGCGGGAGCAGCCGCGCTGGCCTGCGTCGATCTGCTCGTATCCATGGGGCTTCCGGTCGAACAGGTCACGCTTACCGACAAGGATGGCGTCATTCATTCCGGGCGCGAGGGCATGTTGCCCAATATGGCCCGCTATGCGCGGGACACGAACGCGCGGACCCTGCCGGAGGTGCTGCCTGGGGCGAACATCTTCCTTGGGTTGTCGGCACCCGGCGTGTTGAAGCCGGAATGGCTGCCTTTGCTGGCGCCCAATCCCCTGATATTCGCGCTCGCCAACCCTGAACCCGAAATTCGGCCCGAAGTGGTGCGGGAAGCGCGTCCCGACGCGATCGTCGCCACGGGGCGGTCCGACTACCCGAACCAGGTCAACAACGTCCTGTGTTTCCCGTACATCTTCCGGGGCGCGCTGGACGCCCGCGCAACGGAAATCAACGAAGCCATGAAGGCCGCCGCTGCGGAGGCAATCGCAGCGCTCGCCCGCTTGCCAGCCCATGACAGCGTCGCGCAGGCCTATGGTGGCCGCAAATTGGTGTTTGGCCCTGACTATATCATTCCCACGCCTTTCGACCCCCGACTGATTGCAGAGATAGCCCCAGCGGTGGCGAAAGCGGCGATGGATAGCGGCGTGGCCAAGCGTTCCCTGGACATCGACGCCTATCGCCGATCGCTCGCGCAGCAAAACACGCGTTCGGGCCAGCTCATGCTTCCGGTGTTTGAGGCAGCGCGGGGAACATGCCGTCGGATCGCATATGGCGAAGGAGAGGATGAGCGCGTGCTTCGCGCCATCCAGGACGGTCTCGATGAAGGTATCGTACGCCCGGTGGTCGTCGCCCGGCGACGGATCCTCAAGGACAAGCTGCCAAGCCTTGGCCTGCGCTTCGAACTGGACCGCGATGTCGAGGTCGTCGATCCAGAGACGGATCATGAGCTGATGGGCGAACTGGTCGAAGCCTATCGGGCCATCGCGGCGCGCAAAGGCGTCCCAACCGCTGAACTGCTCCGCCATGTCTATCGGCGGCCCACGGTCACCGCTGCCATGCTGCTGCGCACGCGGCGGGTCGATGCCGCGCTCGTCGGCGGCAACAGCGAATATTGGGGCCAGGTCGAACATGTCCTGCGGATCACAGACCGCCGGCCGGGACACAGCCGCGTCTATGCCCTGTCGGGTCTCATCCTGGACGCTGGCGCGCTTTTCATCGCGGACACTCATATGGTGCCGGACCCGACGCCTGAACAGGTTGCGGAAATGGCTATCGCCGGAGCGACCGAACTTCGGCATTTCGGATTGACGCCGCGCGTAGCCCTGCTGTCACACTCGAATTTCGGCGCATCACACAGCCCCAGTGCCCGAAAGATGCGGACAGCGCTGCAACTCGCCAGGAAGCAGGCGCCTGACCTGCTGATCGATGGCGAAATGCACGCCGATGCGGCGCTGAGCCAGTCGCTGCGCGAAAAGCTTGTGCCTGATTCCCGGTTTGAAGGGCCCGCCAATCTTCTGATCATGCCCAATCTGGATTCGGCCAATATCGCTTTGACGGCCCTGGCGGCGTCGTCCAGCTCGCCCACGGTTGGGCCAATGCTGATGGGTCTGGCGCAACCCATCCACGTGCTGACACCCGGCGTCACCGCGCGCGGCATTCTGAATCTCACCGCAATTGCTGCCGCCGAAGTCGATCGCGAAGGCTGACCTTAACCTTTTTCGTCCAACAGGGCAGCCATGACGCGATTGATCAAAGGCGTGGCCAAGGCGGCGGGTCCCAAGCTCCTCATTGGCGGCGCGCTCGGCGCGGTCGCCTTGCTGGTGAGCAGCCATCTCGACCGAGGGCGCGATCTGCGCCCGGACTCCGCAGAGGCTGCGCCGGCCAGGCCGACGACGTCAAATCCTCCGGTGGAGCGCAGCCGCACGCAGCCGATGGCTATCGACCCCCATGCACTGGTGGTGAAGAGCGTTCTGCCGGTCCCTCAACCCTTTCGTCATGGCGATTATGTCTGGGATGAGAGCCGTGCTCCTGCGGCAGGCCCGGTGATCATCACGGTGGACCTGAAGGCGCAAACATTGTCCGCTTTTCGCGCTGGCCATGAAATCGGCGCGGCTGTGATCTTGTACGGGGCCAATGACAAACCGAGTCCGGTGGGCGCCTTCCCGATCACGCAGAAGGACGCCGATCATGTATCGAACCTATATGACGCACCCATGCCCTATATGTTGAGGCTGACGAATGACGGCGTCGCCATCCATGGCAGCGACGTGAAATGGGGCAACGCGACCCATGGCTGTATTGGAGTGCCCACGGCCTTCGCCCGGAATCTGTTTGGCGCCGTGAAACTTGGCGACCTGGTCATCATCACGAACGGCAAGATGCTTGATATAAGCGACGCTCGCAGCAACGGATGACCTATTTCAATCCAGGGTGCAGAGCGGCCCCCCGCCACGATCCTGTGCCCTCAAGGCGCTTCTGGCATCACTTCCAAAGCGGGGAAAGCTGACACCTTCCAATGACCCGCGCCCATTGCACAGGTCAGCGCATTTTACGTCAAGCACGCCGGGCAGGGAAAGCTGATCACCGTCATATTGGCCAATGATGATGCAACCGCCTGCATCTTTGAAGTTCAGGATCAGCTTGTCACCCGCCTGTCTTGCGGTTCCATTCCCTCGGCAGCGCTGCCCTTTCCCGAAAATGGCCTCAATGCCGAAGCGAAAATCGCCGGCGCGTCCGGGGATTACACAGAAGCTGTCGTGGCCTGCCTCATGCCTGCGCTGGAAAAGGCCAACGGGCGATATCTTGGCCGTATCCGCAATCACGCCGCTTTCGATCGCCGCGCGCTCCAGGCCGGTCGCTGAGGGCATATCGCGGGACGATGCTGAGGAGCGGCCGCCATCGTCCTGACATCCGGTCGGAAGCAGCAGCAGCAATACAAACGCACTATTCCCCCGCATCGACAGCAGTCAGTCCCTCCGGCCGGATGCGGCGAAAAAAGCATGACCGCGCGCCTGTGTGGCATGTGGGGCCCGCGGGCACAGCCTTCACCCATACGGCGTCCTGGTCGCAATCGATCCGAATATCGCGGACCTGAAGCATATGGCCCGACGTCTCGCCCTTTTTCCAAAGCGACTGTCGGCTACGCGACCAGAAATGGGCAAAGCCTGTCTGGAGTGTCAGCCCCAGCGCTTCTTCATTCATATGGGCGACCATCAGCACATCGCCGCTTTCAACATCGGTGACGACGGCCGTGATCAGTCCGTCACGGTCATATTTGGGATTGAGGGTCAGCCCCCTGTCGCGTGCGTCATTCATGCCGGGCTTATAGAAGGGCCGGAGGCTCCTGCGAACCCCGAACGGACCCGAAAAATGCAAATAATGGGGCGATCGACGGGATCCGAACCCGCGACCTCCGGTACCACAAACCGGCGCTCTAACCAACTGAGCTACGATCGCCACAGGGCCGCTTGGCCCAGGAGAGAAGCGGCACATATGCGGCCATTTGAAAGTCGTCAAGCCGACAATTTCGTGCCCCGGCCGAAAAACAAAAAGGGCGCAGACCCTTCGTCCACGCCCTTCTTTCCGTTTCGACATGCTGCAGCGGCCGGGCACTGCCCTACCGTCGCACTACTCTCCTAAAATTATCTGATCACCATTTTTTGGCGATCATTATGGGTCATCGCGCCAAACTGGCGCAACGCCTCTTTTAGTTCACTGAATCCTTGAGGCCCTTGCCCGCCTTGAACTTTGGCTGAGTGGAAGCCTTGATCGTCATCGTTTCGCCCGTACGCGGATTGCGGCCGGTAGACGCCTTGCGCTGGGAGACCGAGAAAGTGCCAAAGCCAACCAGGCGGACTTCATCGCCCTTCTTCAGCGATGCGGAAATCGCATCAAACACACCTTCAACGGCCTTGCTGGCGTCGCTCTTGCTAAGGCCGCTGCTTTCAGCAACAGCACTGATCAAATCCTGCTTGTTCATACCTTTGGAACCCCCTTCTAGCTCTGTGAATACCTAAGGAATCGCGGTATAGGCGGCGCAATAAGGCGTAGCTTCAGACGACTGTCAAAGGGAAAGCGACGAAGCCGCCGCTATCGATGAGATTTTCCCGATATGGGACCACGTCACCGCAAATGGCGTTAATCGCCGCCAGATCCCCTGTCAGTGGCGCAGCGTCGCGTCCCCATCCCTTCCCTGTCCGGGGCTAGGCTGGGCGGCAAGGTCGTCCTCTTCGGTCCAGGCAATCGCTTCGGGAAGAGAAACAAGCGCCCTGGCAAGCACCTCGTCCACGTGGGAAACCGGCACAATTTCCAGGCCCTCGAGGATATTGGCGGGTATTTCCGCCAGATCCTTCTCATTTTCCGCCGGGATCAACACCGTTTTGATGCCGCCACGCAGGGCCGCAAGCAACTTCTCCTTCAGGCCGCCAATCGGCAGCACCCGGCCTCGCAACGTCACCTCACCAGTCATCGCCACATCCTTGTGGACGGGGATGCCGGTCAGCGTCGACACGATGGTCGTGACCATGCCAATGCCAGCGGACGGGCCATCCTTGGGCACTGCGCCTTCGGGAAGGTGGATGTGGATGTCCTTGCGCGTGAAAATGCTTGGCTTGATGCCGTAACCTGGCGAACGCGCCTTCACATAGGAAAAGGCCGCCTGCACCGATTCGGTCATCACTTCGCCAAGCTTGCCGGTGGTCCGTATCGCCCCCTTTCCGGGTACGGTCACAGCTTCGATCGTCAGCAGCTCACCACCGACCTCCGTCCATGCAAGTCCGGTGACGGCGCCGATCTGGTTTTCCTCTTCACCAACGCCATGCCGGAATTTCCGGACTCCAGCATAATCGGACAGATTTTCAGGCGTAATCGTGACCTTTTCGTAGGCCCCTTCCAGGATTTTCCGCAGCGCCTTGCGCGCCAGGCGCGCCAGTTCGCGCTCCAGCGTACGCACGCCCGCCTCGCGCGTATAATGGCGGATCAGATCGCGGACAGCGGCTTCCGTGACGTCCAGTTCGCCTTCCTTCAGGCCGTGAGCGTCGATCTGCTTGGGCAGCAGGTGGCGCTGGGCGATTTCAACCTTCTCGTCCTCGGTATAGCCTTCAAGCCGGATGATCTCCATGCGATCCAGCAACGGTTGTGGAAGGTTCAGGGAGTTCGCCGTGGTGACGAACATCACGTCTGAAAGATCGACGTCGATCTCCAGATAATGGTCCTGGAACTTGCTGTTCTGTTCAGGGTCCAGCACCTCCAGCAATGCCGAGGCCGGATCACCGCGGAAGTCCTGACCCAGCTTGTCGATCTCATCGAGCAGGAAGAGCGGGTTCATTGTTCCCGCCTTCTTGAGGTTGGTGACGATCTTGCCGGGCAGCGAACCGATATAGGTGCGACGATGCCCCCGAATCTCCGCTTCATCGCGAACGCCGCCTAGCGACTGGCGCACGAATTCACGGCCCGTAGCCTTGGCGATCGAACGGCCCAGCGATGTCTTGCCAACGCCCGGAGGCCCAACAAGGCACAGGATCGGCCCCTTGAGCTTGTTGGTGCGCGCCTGAACCGCGAGATACTCCACGATCCGGTCCTTGACCTTCTCAAGCGCAAAATGATCCTCATCCAGGATCGCCTGCGCACGCACCAAATCGTTCTTGACCTTGCCTCGCTTGCCCCAGGGCAGGCCCAGAAGCACATCGAGATAGTTGCGGACCACCGTGGCCTCAGCCGACATCGGCTGCATGCCTTTTAGCTTCTTGAACTCGGCATTAGCCTTGGCGCGGGCCTCCTTGCTCAGCTTGGTCTTGGCGATCTTCTCGGCCAATTCGGCCAGCTCATCGCCTTCCTCACCGTCGCTGTTGCCCAGTTCGCGCTGAATGGCCTTCAACTGCTCATTGAGATAATATTCCCGCTGGGTCTTTTCCATCTGGCGCTTCACGCGACCACGGATCTTCTTTTCGACCTGAAGCACGCCCAGCTCGCCCTCCATGAAGGCGAAAACCATCTCCAGGCGCTTCACGGGGTCGGCCTCGACCAGCAGCGATTGCTTGTCTGCGACCTTCACATTGATGTTGGCCGCGACGGCATCGGCTAACCGACCGGCATCCTCAATCTCGCGCAGTTGTACCGGCGTTTCGGCGGGCAGCTTCTTGTTGAGCTTGGCATAATTCTCGAACTGCTCGGCCACAGATCGCATGAGCGCCGCCGCTTCCGGGCCTTCCGCCACGATTTCATCGATCGGATCGACCGAAGCAACCATGTGATTGTCCGCGCTGCTGATCGACTGCAGCTGCGCCCGGTGCTTGCCTTCCACCAGCACGCGAACCGTCCCGTCGGGCAGCTTCAAAAGCTGCAGCACGATTGCGATTACGCCAGTATCATACAGCGAGTCTCGGGCCGGATCGTCTTCAGCCGGATCAAGCTGCGACACCAAAAAGATTTCCTTGTCCCCTTCCATCGCGGATTCCAGCGCAGCAACGCTCTTGTCGCGGCCGACGAAAAGGGGGACGATCATCTGCGGAAACACCACGATGTCGCGCAACGGAAGAAGAGGATATTGCGTAGTCATTCAATCTCCGGGAGGCCGCCCCATCTTGGCTTAGCCGTGCGGTTCATCGCTTTATGGGGACAATCATCACGTCATTCAATCGCGTCATCCTAATAAAGCGGGGATGAACGACCCGTTATCGCCACCGACGATCAGAAGGGCAGCTTAAAACCGGGCGGCAGGGAAAGACCGCTGGTCATCTTCGACATTTCTTCCGAACTTGCTTCGTCCGCCTTCTTGCGTGCATCGTTAAAGGCGGCGGCGACGAGATCTTCCAGCATCTGCTTTTCCGATGGAACCAGCAGGCTGTCGTCGATCGACACGCTTACGATCCGACCCTTGGCCGAGGCCCGAACCCTGACCAGGCCGCCGCCAGCAGCGCCCTCAATTTCGATCTTGTCGAGATTATCCTGCGCCCGCTGCAGTTCCTCCTGCACCTTGCTGGCCATGTTCAATATCTCGTTCAAATCTTTCATCGCTCTGCGCTCCATGGTTCGGTCCGATCGAGATCGGCTTCGGGAAAAGCCGCAAGCACGGCCTTCACCACCGGGGTATCGAATATCTCGGCGCGTTCGCGCGCCTGGCTTTCCTGCTGCTGCTCTAGCAAAGTGGGCGCGGCGCTCCCTTCGCTACGCCTGACCTGCCAGGTAGAGCCCGTCGCCTTCTGCAACTCCATGCCCAGGGTTCGGCAGAAGTCGCCCTCGCTCCAATCCTGTGTAAACTGCAATTCAATTTCGGGCGGATCGAAACGGACGACTCGCACGCAGTCATGCAGGAAGTCAGCGAGCCGACCCTTTTTTTGTTCCCATAAAAGGTCGACCACGGCCTTCACATCCTTGGGAAGCGATGTAGTGCCGGAGGAAGACGATGTCGGCGTCGTCGTTTTGCTGGGGATCGCATCAGAGCCACCTTGGCGCAGCAGTCGCGCAATCTCGCCGGGATCCGGCATGGACGCCGCGTGCATGACCCTCAGCAGCGCCATCTCGCAGGCTTCAATGGGGAAAGCGGCGCTCGCCACTTCCTCATGCCCCTTGAGCAGTAGTTGCCACAGGCGATGAAGCGGCGCGAAACCCATTTCGGAAGCCCATTCAGCCAGCGCCTCACGCTCCTCGGCCGACTGCCCCGGATTAGCGATGTCGCGCCCAGCCTTCACCAGGGTTACCGCGTGAACCAGCTCCAGCAAGCCGCGCATCAGCGCCAGCGGTTCGACGCCCAGCGCATATTGCTCACGAACCGCGCCCAACAGCGCCGCCGTATCGCCCTCCAGCAACAGGCCCAGCAGGCGACGAACAGCGCCCCGGTCCGACAGGCCCAGCATTTCCCGTACCTGGGCGGCGGTGACCATCGGAGCCCCCTCGCCCATTTCCGCATGGGCGATGGCCTGATCGAGGATGGAGAGCCCGTCACGGGCCGATCCTTCGGCCGCCTGCGCGATCAGCGCCAGAGCGTCCTCTTCGGCCGCCACTTGCTCGGCATCGACGACATGGGCGAAATGGGCCGCCAGCAGTTCGGCGGGAATACGGCGAAGATCGAAGCGCTGGCAGCGGGAAAGCACCGTTACCGGCACCTTGTTCACCTCGGTCGTGGCAAACAGGAATTTCACATGCGCTGGCGGCTCTTCCAGTGTCTTGAGAAGCGCGTTGAACGCATTCTTCGACAGCATGTGCACTTCATCGATGATGTAGATCTTGTAACGGGCGGACACGGCCGCATAGCGCACCGCCTCGATGATCTCCCGGACATCGTCGACGCCGGTGTGGCTGGCGGCGTCCATTTCCACAACGTCGATATGGCGGCCTTCCGCGATCGCACGGCACGGTTCGCAAATACCGCAAGGATCAATGGTGGGGCCACCCTGGCCATCCTCGCCGATGCAGTTCAAAGCCTTTGCGATCAGGCGGGCGGTGGATGTCTTGCCGACCCCGCGCACCCCGGTCATCAGGAAAGCATGCGCCAGTCTGCCGCGCCGAATGGCGTTGCCAAGCGTCTGGACCATGGCGTCCTGCCCGATCAATTCGCGAAAATTGCGCGGCCGGTATTTGCGCGCGAGAACGCGATAGGGTTGAGGTGAATCGGACATGGAAACAATCTAGCGGCTTGAGGAGCGGCTGTCGAAGCCGGAAAGCCGAATAAGGGTGGGAGCCGGAACGACCCGCGGCGAAATCGTTGTGGCTGCTTCCGTCAGGACCTGACCAGGTTGGCGACGACCACGTCCGCCCGACTCCCGGCGCGGCATATGGCGAAAGGCTGCGCCGATGGCAAGAGGCGGGTCACTAAAGCCCCGTCGGCTGCGCCTTTCCAACGAAATCGAGAGCCGCGCGTGCTGCTTCGGCAATTGCCGCATCCGCCGCCTTGGCGTCAACGGTTGGGCGGTCGAGATAGATGGCCAGGATATAACGCTCGCCCGAAGGCGCCTCTACCAGCGCAACGTCGTTGAAGGCGGTGCCGCAACTTCCCGTCTTTCCGCCCGAAGTCCATCCCGGCGGCAGGCCCGCTTTTATCCTCTTGTCGCCTGTCTTGCTGGCATTCAGCCAGCTTGTCAGCCGGGTTGCGCTTTCGGCCTGCATGTCGCGAAACAACAATCGCCCTATCAGTCCAGCCATCGCTGCGGGACTCGTCGTGTCGCGCGGATCGCCCTGCGCATTTTCGTTCAGCGCGGGTTCCACGCGATCAAGCCGCGTTACCGTATCACCATGCGCCCGCACGAATGCTGTCAGCCCTTCCGGCCCGCCGATCATGGGCAGCAGGAGGTTGGCGGCGCTGTTATCGCTGACCTCGACCGCAGCTTTCGCCAGTTCCTCCATGGACAGGCGGCCCCGCTTGCGGTTCGCCTTTACCACGGGCGCATAATCCAGAAGATCCTTGTCGGTGAAGGCCACCTGTCCTTCCAGCCCAAATCGCCCCGCATCCGCGCCCATCAGGACCGCCGCCGCCAGCGGCGCCTTGAAAGTCGAGCACATCGCGAAGCGCTCATCCCGATTGAAGCCCAAAATCAAAGCGCCCTTGCTGTCCACCAAAGCGATACCCAGGCGGCCTCCCGTTTCCTCTTCGATAGTCCGGGGATTGCGGATCGCCTTCATCACCGACTCGCTCACCATGTAGCGGGGCGGTGGCGGCAGCAGCGACTGGCGCGCGCCATCCTGTTGCGGAGCTGCGTTTCCAAGCCCTAACGTCAACGCGGCTGTCAGCAATACCAAGCGCAGGCGCATGCTCACATGCCCTGCATATTGCAGGACTCGCTCGGAATACGAACCGTCAACCCGTCCAGCTTGTCATCCAGCACGATCTGGCAGGACAGGCGGCTGGTCCGCGTCGCCGCCGCCGCCAGGTCCAGCATGTCTTCCTCCGCCTCGCTCGCGGCCTTCAGTCTCGGAAAATCCTGCGCTTCCACAATGACATGACAGGTGGAGCATGCCATCTGCCCCTCGCACGTGCCCTCCAGCGGCTGCCCGGCCGCCTGCGCGACATCCAGCAATACCGATCCGACATCGGCATCGACCTCCTGGCGGTTTTCCCCATCCGCGCTGATGAACGTGACCCTTATCATGATTGCGACTTCCCTTGACTACGGCGCCGCTTGTACGGCTGCCGCCTCGTTCATTGTCTTTGCGGCACTCTCCAGTTCGGCCAGTGTCGTGTACCGGCCAAAACCGATCCGCACCGATCCGCGCGCCTGCCGATCGGAAAGTCCGATGGCGCGTAGAACATGGCTAGGCCGCCCGGAGCCACTAGCGCAAGCACTACCCAGCGAAAAAGCGACATCGCGGCAATCCGACAACAGTCGGGCGCCATCCATACCCTCTTGCCGGATATTCAGATTGCCATGATAGCGCGCCTCCACGCTGCCATTGATTGTCCATCCTTCAAACAGTTGGAGTGCGCGCCGCCATAGCGCCTCGACATGGGCACGGTCCTGCTCGCCCCTTTCGCGCATCAGCCGTGCGGCAACGCCAAACCCGGCGCACAGGGCCGGCGACAGCGTGCCCGATCGCAGGCCACCCTCCTGCCCCCCGCCATGCATGACAGGATTAAGCGCCACACCATCGCGCAACCACAACGCGCCAACGCCCTTGGGGCCGTGGATCTTGTGCGCACTGATCGCCACCATGTCGCAATTGTCAGGGATCTGGACGCGTCCATAAGCCTGCACCGCGTCGCACAGGAACAACGCGCCCGCGCGATGGGCAAGGTCCGCCAGCCTTTCGACAGGCTGGATCACGCCGATTTCATTGTTGACCAGCATCGCTGCGACCAATCCGACGCCCGGCTGGATGGCCGCCTGCGCCGCATCCATATCGACCAGGCCGTCGCCGCCGACCGGAAGGATGGTCACTTTGCGCCCCTTCGCCTCAAGCGCTGCGACCGTATCCAGAACCGCGGCATGCTCGGTCGCCAGCGTCACGACATCCCCGCCCGGAACACCCTGGATCGCCAGGTTAAGCGCCTCGGTCGCGCCCGATGTGAAAAGCAGGCGGCCGCCATCCGGCAAGATTCTGCCGATCTCGTCCCGCGCCCGCTCAACCTGAGCCGCGGCAGCCCGGCCCAGCCTATGAGCGCTGTGGGGATTGGCGAACTGATCGCGAAGCAGTGGGACCATGGCGTCAAAGGCTTCGGGCGCTAGCGGCGTCGTCGCCTGATAATCGAGGTAGATGGTCATCGCCGTCGCTCCGCCATCTTGACCCATTGATCAATGAAGCGGCCGATGTCCGCCTCGCTGGTCGAAGGTCCGAAGCTGACGCGTACAACCTCGCTGGCGGCAGTCTCGTCCCACCCCATCGCGCGCAGGACATGGCTGGTCTTTAGAGAACCCGATGAGCAGGCGCTGCCCGCCGAAACGGAAATGCCCGCAAGGTCGAACTGAATGAGTTGGGACCGGGCCGATAAGCCCGGCATGCGATAACTTGCGATCGTCGGGATGCGCGGCGCGGCGCGGGCGACAATCTCGCCGCCTGCTGCCTCTATTGCCTCGTCAAGACGACCACGCAGTTGCGCCGCTGACGCCAACCAATCGCCCCCCTGCTCCAGTGCTGCCGCCATAGCGAGGACGCCCGGCAGATTTTCAGTGCCCGCCCGATAGCCCTGCTCTTGCCCGCCGCAGGGCTCGACGAGCGACAGATCCCGGACGAGAAGCGCACCGACGCCCGGCGGCCCGCCAAACTTATGCGCGCTGATCGCGATCATGTCCGCATCGGGCAACGGCAGCTTCCCCGCGCTTTGCGCACAGTCGGCGAAGACGATCACGCCTTCGCGACGCATCTGGCCGAGCGGCTGGATCACCCCTGTCTCGTTGTTGACGTGCTGGACGGCGACTAGCTGGCTCGGGCGGTAGGCCATGGATTGAAGCTCAACCAATCCGTCGGTAGTGACCGCAAGGCGCGCGGCATCCGGCGTAACGCGCAGCACCGAATCATGCTCGACCGGCGAAGTGCATATCTCGCTTGCCTTGGCGCGCGTCACGCCGATGGCTATCGCCTCGCTCGCGCCGGATGTGAGCAGCACATGCCCCTTCCACCCCAGCGCCGCCGCGATACGGGATCGTGCACCCTCCAGTGCCGCCCGCGCGGCTCGGCCTTCCGCATGAGGACTGGACGGATTGGCCCAGCTATCCATGGCCTGCGCCATCGCAGCCTTTGCCGACGCCAGCATCGGGGTCGTCGCTGCATGGTCCAGATAAAGGCGATCGGCAGCCACGAAGGGATGTTACTCATTGATTGCGGAAATGGCGGCGCCTTCTATATAGGCGGTCTGCCGCGCAACGCCAGCACTGGCTTGCGCGCGCCCGCATCCAACCGCCTGCCTCCTTTTTTCGGGTGGCGGCCAGAACCATAACAGGTGCCATGCCCGACGTAATCTTCCCTGGACCCGAAGGCCGCCTAGAAGGCCGCTTCAGCCCCCCGCCCCGGCCTCGCGCCCCCGTCGCGATGATCCTGCATCCGCATCCGCAAGGCGGCGGCACGATGAACGACCGCATCACCCAGGCGCTGTACAAGACCTTCGTGAAGCGCGGTTTCGCCGTGCTGCGTTTCAACTTCCGGGGCGTAGGCCGCAGCCAGGGGACGTTCGACAACGGGATCGGCGAGCTGAGCGACGCCGCCGCCGCGCTCGATTGGGTGCAGAGCTTTCATCCCGAAGCGCAGACCACATGGATCGCGGGCTTTTCCTTTGGCGCATGGATCGGCATGCAATTGCTGATGCGCCGCCCGGAAATTCGCGGCTTCATCTCGGTCGCCCCACCGGCGAACATGTATGATTTCTCTTTCCTTGCGCCCTGTCCGGCGTCCGGGATCATCGTGCAGGGCACCGCTGACGAGGTCGTCACCGCCAGCGCCGTGCAAAAACTGGTGGACAAGCTACGGACGCAGAAAGGGATCACAATCCATCACGATGAGATTCGCGGAGCCAACCACTTTTTCGAACATGAACTCGACCAGCTGATGAAGTCGGTCGACAATTATCTCGATATGCGGCTGGCCCCGGACTCTCCGATCCGCTGAGAATTTTCGCGATTTTAAGAACGGGCCGCTCGCAAAGCGGCCCTTTTTTTGCTCCGGCCCGGCGCACGGCAGGTCGCCGGAGCACGCATGGCGCATGCGTTCACGGCCTTTCCCAACACCGGACCGCCAGGCGGCCAAGAAATTGTTGCTTGGCCAGCCCGCGGACGCCCCCTAGCGGCGCTGGCCATGAGCGATGAGAAGAATGCCCCAGACCGTCTGATATGGAGCCGTTATTACAGCGCCTTCATCCCTGCGCCGCCTGGCCCCGGTTTCATCGACCGGCTGAAGGCGGCCAGCGGCGCCATTGGCGGCATCGCCATCACCGGCCTGCTATGCGGTCTCATGCTCGGAAATGGCATTGCGCATCCCTTGCTGGTCGCGCCCATGGGCGCCTCGGCCGTGCTGCTGTTTGCAGTCCCGGCAAGCCCCCTGGCGCAACCATGGCCGGTCCTGGGCGGCAATATAGTGTCCGCGATCATCGGCATAACGATCGCCCGGCTGATCCCCGACCCGACCATAGCCGCAGCCCTTGCAGTAGGGTGCGCAATCGCAGGCATGTCTCTTCTGCGTTGCCTTCACCCGCCGGGTGGCGCGGTCGCGCTCTCGGCAGTGCTGGGCGCAACCAATGGCGATCCCAGCTATATGTTCGCGCTGGTGCCGGTGGGCCTGAACACCGCGCTACTGATGACCGTGGCGATCCTGTTTCATCGAGTCGCAGGGCATAGCTATCCCCACATCGCGGCCAAGGCGCCCACCGCCCATGGCACGAACGATCCTGCGCCTCTGCTACGCACGCCGCCGTCGGAACAGGATGTCGAGGAAGCATTGCAAGCCTATGGCGATGTGCTGGACGTGGACGCCGCCGACTTGCAGGTCGTTCTGCATGACGCGGAAGTCCGGGCGGCAGAGCGCAGTCACGCCCTGCTGACCTGCGGCGAGATCATGTCGCGCGACGTCATATCGGTCCGTCAAAGGGAGCCTGTCGCGCACGCCCGCCGATTGATCCACGACCGACGCCTGCTGTCGCTGCCCGTCGTGGACGATGCTGGACGCGTCAGGGGGCTCGTCGGCCCACTCGATCTAGCCAGAGACGGCAAGAATGCGGGCGACATCGCCTCCAAACCCTTGCTGGTATCGAACGAAACGCCTGTGTCGCAACTGCTCCGCCCCCTCACCAGCGGCTTCCGGCGAGAGGCAATCGTCGTCGACCGGGCGGGGAATTTGCAGGGACTGGTTACGCAAACGGACCTTCTTGCGGCGTTGGCCCTGCGGGCCTGATCAGTCGCGCCCTTGTTCCAGCATCGGGACGTCCGGGCCCGGAATGGCGGAGATTGCGACGTTGGCGAACATCACCAGGCCCGCTATGATCATCAGGAACCCGCGCTTTCGGTCCCCCTTTTTCACGATTGCGTAAACGCCGCCGCCGGTCAGGAACAAACCCGCCAGCATCAGGATGGATAATATCGTTGCTGCCATGAAGCAGGCCATAAGCGGCCAGCTGGACTGTGGCAATTGCGCGCCGCCCCTCCTAAGAGGCGCGAGAACGAATCACTCATTGCGTGACAGGACGACTTCACCGTGAAAATCGCCATTGCTTCCGATCATGCCGCCGTTGATCTGAAGGCGGAACTCGCAGACTGGCTGCGCGCCGAAGGGCATCAGGTCGATGATCTCGGCCCGGCCACCGCGGACCGCGTGGACTATCCCGACTATGGGTACAAGCTCGCATCGGTGGTGGCCTCCGGCGCTGCGGAGCGTGGCATCGCGCTGTGTGGCTCGGGCATCGGCATTTCCATCGCGGTCAATCGCAATCCGGCCTGCCGCTGCGCGCTTGTGTCCGAACCCTTGTCGGCCGCACTTTCCCGCGAACATAATGATGCAAACGTCCTGGCGCTCGGCGCGCGGCTGACCGGAGTTGACATGGCCAAGGCCTGCGTCGCCACTTTTCTTTCCACCGAATTTGGCGGGGGCCGTCATGGCGGCCGCGTCGAAAAACTCTCCCAGCCCGCGCTTTAAGGAGCCTGCCCGATGAGCACCGCAACCCTCGCCCAGCCCGATCTGTCCGACATCCGCGCGGAAGGCTATTTCACGCGCAGCCTGGCCGACGCCGATCCGGCCGTGTTCGCTGGCGTCACCAAGGAATTGAAGCGCGAGCAGAACCAGATCGAACTGATCGCGTCGGAAAACATCGTGTCCAAGGCGGTGCTGGAGGCGCAGGGTTCGGTCTTCACCAACAAATATGCCGAAGGCTATCCGGGCAAGCGCTACTATCAGGGCTGCGCACCTTCCGATGAGGTCGAGCAGCTCGCCATCGACCGCGCGAAGCAGATTTTCAACTGTGGCTTCGTCAATGTGCAACCCCACTCGGGCGCGCAGGCCAATGGCGCGGTGATGCTGGCCCTGACCAAGCCGGGCGACACCATCATGGGCCTGTCGCTCGATGCCGGTGGTCACCTGACCCACGGCGCCAAGCCCGCCCTTTCCGGCAAATGGTATAATGCCGTGCAATATGGCGTGCGCGAAGACACGCACATGATCGATTATGACGCGCTCGAAGCGCAGGCGATCGAGGCGAAGCCGACGCTGATCATCGCGGGCGGTTCGGCCTATCCGCGTCACCTGGACTTCGCCCGCTTCCGCGCGATTGCCGACAAGGTCGGTGCGCTGCTGATGGTCGATATGGCGCACTTCGCCGGCCTCGTCGCAGGCGGCGCGCACCCCACGCCCTTCGGCCATGCCCATGTCGTCACCACCACCACGCACAAGACCCTGCGCGGTCCGCGCGGCGGCATGATCCTGACCGATGACGAAGCCATCGCCAAGAAGATCAACTCGGCGGTGTTCCCCGGCCTTCAGGGCGGCCCGCTGATGCATGTCATCGCCGCCAAGGCCGTGGCCTTTGGCGAAGCGCTGCGTCCCGAGTTCCAGACCTACGCCCAGGCGATCGTCACCAATGCCAAGGCGCTGGCGGCCAAGCTCGAACAGCGCGGCCTCGCCGTGGTGTCGGGCGGCACGGACACGCACCTCGCGCTCATCGACCTGCGTCCCTATGGCATTTCCGGCAAGGACGCGGACGAGGCACTGGAGCGCAGCTTCATCACCTGCAACAAGAATGGCGTACCGGGCGACCCGCTTCCGCCGACCAAGACCAGCGGCATCCGCGTGGGTTCGCCCGCTGGCACGACGCGTGGCTTTGGCGTTGCGGAATTTGAAGCCATTGGCGACATGATCGCCGACGTCCTCGAAGGACTGCGTGACAATGGTGAACATGGCGACGCCGCAGTCGAAGCCGAGGTGCGGGAACGCGTCTCGGCCTTGTGCGCCCGTTTCCCCATCTACGAGGGCTGATATCCTCAACCGCTCGTGTCGAGCATGGTCGAGACACACAATCTGTGCCATTTCGTGTCTCGACTCGCTCGACCGAACGGAGAATTTGACTGAATGCGCTGCCCCTTCTGTTCCCATGACGACAGCCAGGTAAAAGACAGCCGTCCGACCGAAGATGGCGCAGCCATCCGCCGTCGTCGGCAGTGCGAGGCCTGTGGAGCGCGCTTCACTACCTTCGAGCGCATCCAGCTTCGCGATATTTGGGTGGTAAAGAGCGAGGGGCGCAAGGAAGCCTTCGACCGCGACAAGCTCGCTCGATCCATCGACATCGCCTGCCGCAAGCGCCAGATCGATCCAAGCCGTCTCGAAAAGCTCATTTCCGGCATCCAGCGCCAGCTTGAAACAAGCGGTGAAGGCGAAGTGCCCGCCCGCGCGATCGGGGAAATGGTGATGGAGGGCCTGAAACGGCTCGACAGCGTCGCCTACATCCGCTTCGCCAGCGTCTATAAGGATTTCACAGACGCGCGCGACTTTGAGGATTTCGCAGGCACCGTGAAGGAGGTCGGGAGTGAGTGACGCGCGGCCGATTTCTGGCCAGCCTGTCATCGTCCTTGTGCGTCCTCAACTCGGTGAGAATATCGGCAAGGCCGCAAGGGCGATGCTGAACTTCGGCCTCACCGAGCTTCGCCTGGTTTCGCCGCGCGATGGCTGGCCCAACCCGGATGCGGGACCGTCAGCCGCCGGGGCCGACATCGTGCTCGAAAAGGCAGAATTGTTCGACAGCCTTGCCGATGCGGTGGCTGACTGCGCTCATGTCTATGCCACCACCGTGCGGAAACGTGGCGTCACCAAGCCAGTAGTAACGCCGGACGAGGCCGCCCGCGAAATCCATGCTGCCACCGGGCGGTCCGCCTATGTCTTTGGCCCGGAACGGTCCGGCCTGGAAACGGAAGACGTCGCCGTCGCACGCAAGATTGTCACCGTGCCGATCAACCCGGAATTCGGATCACTGAACCTGGCGCAGGCGGTCATACTTTGCGCCTATGAATGGTCGAAAGGGGCCCGGCTTGAACAGCCGACGCTGGTCGATTTGGGCGAACCAGCGCCCCAAGCGGAACTGGACGGCATGATCGCCCAGTTCGAAACATTGCTTGAAAACGCTGGCTATTTCTTCCCGCCCGACCGCGCGCCTGCGACCAAGCGCACCTTGCGCAACCTGCTGACCAAGCCCGGCTGGAACCATCTGGAAGTTCGCACGATGCGCGGCGTCCTTTCGGCCTTGGGCAACCCCCGGCAGCGTTAGGCTCTAAGGCGGTCGAACTCGATCATCTCATAGGCGATCGACGCCTCTACCAACTGATCCCACAGCGTAGCCAAAATGTCGGCCGGGGCGCCCAGACGAACCGCCTCCTGCCTGATATTGTGGATGACTTCGGCCTTGCGCGCCTCATCGCGAACAGCGCTCCGTTCGGGCTTTATCCGTGCGGCGGCGCGCATATGGGCGAAACGCTGCTCGAACAGCGCCACAAGCTGGCGGTCGATCTCATCTACGCCGGCGCGGACTTGCGCCATGGTCGTGTAGTTTTCGGGGTTCATGGGGCAAGCTGACTAGGCCGCTCGCGCCGCCCTGTCGAGGGTTGACATCGACCCCGCCCTTCTTCATAGGCGCGCCTTCGCGATTGGTCCCGCATCCCGGTGAAGCGGCGGCCCTGCCCCTGAAATATGGAAACAGGCGATAACCGGGAATAACGTTGTTAGCGATTGTAAGGAATTATCATGTCGAAGCGTTCCAGCGCCAAGTATAAACTCGACCGCCGTATGGGCGAGAATATCTGGGGCCGCCCCAAGAGCCCGGTCAACAAGCGCGAATATGGCCCCGGCCAGCACGGTCAGCGCCGCAAGGGCAAGATGTCGGACTACGGCATCCAGCTCAAGGCGAAGCAGAAGCTGAAGGGCTATTACGGCGACATCACCGAAAAGCAGTTCAAGAAGAACTATATCGAAGCCGCCCGTATGAAGGGCGACACCGGCCAGAATCTGATCGGCCTGCTTGAGCGCCGTCTGGACGCCGTCGTCTACCGCGCCAAGTTCGCGCCGACGATCTTCTCGGCCCGTCAGATCGTTTCGCACGGCCACATCTATGTGAACGGCGTGAAGTGCAACATCGCCAGCCGTCTGGTGAAGCCGGGTGACGAAATCACCCTGGGCAAGAAGGCGCAGGAAATGGCGCTGGTTCTCGAAGCGCAGAGCCTGCCCGAGCGTGACATTCCCGACTATGTGTCGCCCGATGGCGCCAGCAAGGTGACTTATGTCCGCGTTCCCTCGCTGGACGAAGTACCCTATCCGGTGAAGATGGAACCCAATCTGGTCGTCGAATTCTATTCGCGCTGATCAGTTTCCCGGTTTTGGAATGTTGGAAGGGGCGGCCTCTCGGGGTCGCCCTTTTCTTTTGTGCAACAGCCCCTTGCCCATGGCGGGTGGCGCTGGCACAAAATCGCATCCTTCCTTTTCCGGGGCTTTTGCGATGCGATCCACTCTATCTGCAGGCCTGATCGCTCTCCTCGCCGGGGGCGCGGCATTGGCGGCCCCTTCCGATGTCACCCCGTCGATCGACACGATGAAAGAAGTCGTGAAGGAAATTTCGTCCGACGCCTATGAAGGCCGTGCGCCCGGCACGGTGGGTGAGGAAAAGACGCTCGCCTATCTGGTTCAGCGGTTCGAAGCCCTGGGACTGAAGCCGGGTAACAAGGACAGCTGGTTCCAGGACGTTCCGCTGGTCGAAATCACCGCGAAGAACGTCACGCCGATGCGCTTCACCGGCGGAAAGACGCCGCTCTCGCTCGACTATGGATCGCAGATGGTCGTCGCCACATACCGCACGGCCCAGCCCCATATCGAGGTGAAGGACAGCCCCGTCATATTCGTGGGCTACGGCATCAACGCACCGGAAAAAAAGTGGAACGATTATGCCGGGGTGAATGTCCGCGGCAAGACGGTCGTCATTCTCGTCAACGATCCCGACTATCAGGCGACGGCCTTGCACGGCCCCTTCGGCGGGCGAGCCATGACCTATTATGGCCGGTGGACCTACAAGTTCGAGGAAGCAGCCCGGCAGGGCGCGGCTGCCGCGATCATCGTGCATGACACGGCGCCCGCCGCCTATGGCTGGAACGTCGTGCAGTCGAGCTGGACAGGCGCGCAACATGTGGCCGACAGCGCCAACGGCAATGCGAACCAGTCCGCTGCGATCGGCTGGATGCAAAAGGACAAGGCGGCGGCGCTGATGGCCAGCGCGGGCCTCAATC
Organism: Sphingobium sp. MI1205; assembly: GCF_001563285.1. Lineage (NCBI taxonomy): Bacteria > Pseudomonadati > Pseudomonadota > Alphaproteobacteria > Sphingomonadales > Sphingobiaceae > Sphingobium > Sphingobium sp. MI1205. Next base: position 1,495,230 of record NZ_CP005188.1, on the reverse strand, counting down.
TCGACACGCTGAGCGCTGCGGCGAAAAAACGCGGCTTCAGGGCCGTGCCACTGAAGGGCGTGAAGGCCAGCATCTCCTTCGATAACCTGATCCGCAAGCACAGTTCCAGGAATGTCGTCGCGCTGCTGCCGGGCAAGGCACGACCTGGTGAATATGTGCTCTATACTGCCCATTGGGACCATCTTGGCCGGTGCGAGGCAGCGCCCGACGGGGACGATATCTGTAACGGCGCAATCGACAATGCGACCGGGACTGCGGCGCTCGTCGCGCTGGCGGAGGCCAATGTCAAAGCCGGTCCCACTGAACGCAGCCAGGTGTTCCTTGCCGTCACCGCTGAAGAATCCGGCCTCCTGGGGTCAGCCTATTATGGCAATCGCCCGGTTTTCCCGCTGAACCAGACGGTTGGCGGCGTCAATATGGATGCGCTCAGCATGGCGGGACCGGCCAGGAATGTCGTGGTGATCGGCAAGGGCAAGTCACAGCTGGACGCCTATCTCGATCGCGCACTGGCTGCGCAGAACCGGGTGGCGAGCCTGGAGCCCACGCCGGAAAAGGGCTTTTATTACAGATCCGACCATTTCAGCTTCGCCAAGCACGGCGTGCCGATGCTCTATTTCGAAGGCGGTCAGGATTTGCAAAAAGGCGGCCCGGAGGCGGGCGCCAAAGCGGCCAGAGATTATGAAGAACATCGCTATCATGCCCCGAAGGACGAATATGATCCCAATTGGGATTGGACCGGCGTGAAAGCTGATCTGAGGCTTTACTATGATGTTGGGCGGGCGTTGGCGAATGGGACGGACTGGCCCAACTGGACGCCGGGCGATGAATTTCGGGCGATCCGCGACAAGAGCCGGGCAGATAAATAATCTGCCCCTCAGTTCCCTCTCTGCCGGTCCTGACGCTGGGTAATCCCCAAGCCGAGTAAGCTGATCGGCCGCACTCTGCTCTCAGTGATCGCAGGACAGCGCCTCTTCGCGTGCCCCGTCTCATTGTCGGACTCGGTCCGTCATAGCTGCGGGTTACGTTACGGATGCATAACGTTTATGACCGTGCCACCGAAAGAATCGGGGTCGCAAAAAAGGGGGGATCTTGGAGATCAACAACCCAGTCACAATCTTGCACGTTGGCAAGCTCGTTACAGCTGACAGGGAATGCCTGTGCGTCGTACATTCGCTCTCGTCGCGCCAAGCGCTTGTCCGGACCAGCCTGCCGCTCGGCGCAGGCGAAAGTGTTACATTGGGCCTGCGTAACGGCTTTTCCGTGTCCGCCGTCGTCGGGCTTGTCATGAGCGATCTTGTGTCGCTGCTGTTTGAAGACCTCGTCTCCATCACCACCATATTGGCGGAGCAACGCGACGGAAGGAGTGAAAGGGGAGCGGTGCGGCTGAGGATTGCCATGCCCATTTCCATAAGCACTTCGACCGGCGTTCAGGTCAGCATGATGCAGGACATTTCCTTGTTCGGCATCAGGGTCTTGGACGAATTGGAACAGTTGCAGGACAATCTGAAAGTTCAGGTGGCGATAGACGGCCTTGGCAAGCGGGATGCCACGGTCCGCTGGCGCCAGTCCCCCTATACAGGCCTCAGCTTTGAAGTGCCGTTGGGTTTCAAACTGCTGGATCAATGGACCGCCCAAATAGCGAGTAGGGATGGAAACTGAATTTGGCGCTTTCATGCGGGCTTTGATCCTGTAGAGGGCGAAAAAGGATCGCGCTCTACAGGAGAATGCTCATGACATTCCGTATGCCAGCCGAATGGGCGCCGCATGACTGGACCTGGATCGGCTTTCCGACCAATCCGCAGGAATGGCCAGGCGCGTTCGATGCCGCTCGCCAGCAGATCGCCGACTTCGCCAATGCGCTTCATGCGGATGGACGCGGCGAGCAGGTGCGGCTGGTCGTCGCCAGCGCGCCTGACGCCCAGGTCGCAAAGGGCATGGTCGTGCCCGACGTCGAGATCGTCGTCCAAAAACTGGGTGACGTCTGGCTGCGCGATACCGCCCCAATTGCCGTAATGCGCGGCCAGGAGCGCGCGCTGGTCGATTTCGGCTTCAACGGCTGGGGCGGCAAATATCAGATGCCGGGCGATGAAGACATCGGTGTGCGCCTCGCCGCCATGACAGGGCTGCCCACATCATCCCAGCACTGGATATTCGAAGGGGGAGCGGTCGACACCGACGGCACCGGCCTTTTCGTGACGACCGAACAGTGCCTGCTCAACCCAAACCGCAATCCGGATCTGGACCGCGGAAAGATCGAAACGCTCTTGGCCGGATCGCTCGGACTGTCCGACATGCTGTGGCTTGGCGAGGGACTGCTGAACGATCACACGGACGGCCATGTCGATAATCTGGCGCGTTTTGTGGCGCCCGGCATACTGGCGCTGCCCGAAGCCAGCACGGACGATGATCCCAACGCCGCCATTTACGCCGACGCCCGCGCGCGGGCGCAAGCATTCGGGGTGGAAGTGGCGTCGATCCCCTCCCCCGGCCGCGTCGTGGTGGATGGCGAAGTCATCCCGGCCAGCTACATGAATTTCTACATCGGCAACGCCGCCGTCATCGTGCCCATCTATGGCCAGCCCAATGACCAGGCCGCCCTTGATGCCCTCAGGGCCTTCTTCCCTGGCCGGGAGATTGTCGGGCTGCGGAGCGACGCCATTCTTTCGGGCGGCGGCAGCTTCCACTGTTGCAGCCAGCAGATGCCGTCCGCAGCATGATCGGGATGCTGGCGCTGCGGGCGCTTCTGTCGGGTATCATCATCACCATCATATCGGTCGTGTCGCGCCGCTATCCGGCACTGGGCGCGCTGATCGCATCCCTGCCGCTGATCTCGGTGCTGGGCATGATCTGGCTGTGGAACGATCGCCCCGACGCGGAAAATATGGCGCGGCATGCAGAGGCGACATTCTATTATGTCCTGCCCTCACTGCCCATGTTCCTGTTGATCCCCGCTATGTTGCGCCGGGGGATTTCCTTTCCAGCCGCGCTGATCGCAGGTTGCGCAGTGACGATCCTTCTCTATCTCGCAACCGTCGCCATCGTCGCTCGCATGGGCATTCGTCTCTAGGACTCCAGAGGATATGACCAAAGTCACCGTCGCCGCACTCCAGCTCGCCTTTTCGGAGGACATGGACAATAATATCGCCATGGTCGCGGACCACGTGGTGAAAGCCGCTGCGCGCGGCGCGAAGATCATCCTCCCGCCCGAACTGTTCGAAGGCCCCTATTTCTGCAAAGTAGAGGACGAGGCCCTGTTCGCCAAGGCCCAGCCCCTGGGCGAGCATCCCGCCGTACAGGAGATGCGCAAGGTAGCGAAAGCAGAGCGGGTCTATATACCTGCCAGCTTCTTCGAGCGCGATGGGCAGCATCATTATAACTCCCTCGCGATGATCGACGATGAAGGCGAGATCATGGGGGTCTATCGCAAAAGCCATATTCCCGACGGGCCCGGCTATGAGGAAAAATATTATTTCCGTCCCGGAAACAGCGGCTTCAAGGTATGGGAAACCCGTTATGGCACCATCGGCGTCGGCATCTGCTGGGACCAATGGTATCCCGAAGCGGCGCGCGTAATGGCGTTGATGGGCGCTGAAATGCTTTTCTACCCCACCGCCATCGGATCCGAACCTTATGACGCGGATCTGGACACCAGCCGCATGTGGCGCCGCGCCATGATCGGCCACGCGGTCAGCAACTGCATGCCCGTGATCGCCGCCAATCGTATTGGGGAGGAGGATGGCCAGAAATTCTATGGTCACAGCTTCATCTCCGATGAATGGGGCGATTTCGCCGCGGACGCTGACGCAAAGGATCATGGTGCGCTGGTCGCCACGCTTGACCTCACGCAGGCACGAAAGCACCGCGCTGGCATGGGCTTCTTCCGCGACCGGCGGCCCGAACTTTATGGCCGGATCGCACAGGACATCTGACGGGAAGCGATAGGATGACGATAGCGCGCGCTATGTGATGCATGCCAAGGCGGGAATGGAAGCTGCGCTGGATGGACCGCCAGAGAGCGCCTATCTCGACTATCTGATGCGCTGACCGGACGCCGCGCCCTCATCCAGCAACGCCGTGGCCTTTTCAAAGACGGCGGAGAACATCTCTTCGGTCAAACGGCCCGTCATCATGTTTCGCCTGGAGCAATGATAGCTGTCGATGACGATCTTGCCGCTTGGCATCCTGTGTTCCGCCAGATGAGCAAAGCGCGCCTTTGGCAGCTTGCCCCCCAGCACCTTCACGACCGACTGGTGGGCGACCTCCCCCAGCGCGACAAATATATGGGCGTCAGGCAAAGCCGCGACTGCGGATTTCAGGAAAAGTCGGCAGTTATGCGCTTCCTGCGGCAGCGGCTTGTTTTCGGGCGGAAGGCATTTGACCGCGTTGACGATAACGACATCCTTCAGCACCAGACCATCGTCGGCTCTTGCTTCATAGCGCCCCTCTGTCAGCCCGAACTTTGCAAGCGTCGCAAAAAGCAGATCCCCTGAAAATTCGCCAGTAAAAGCGCGGCCGGTGCGATTGGCGCCCTGCTTTCCCGGTGCCAGCCCAACCACCACGATCCGCGCCTGTGGATCGCCGAACGCCGGGACTGGCGCGTTCCACCAATCTGGATGCTCCGCCCGGCATGCCTCCCGCAATGTGGCGAGGCGCGGGCACAGGGGGCAATCGAGCGGCGCTTCAGCATGCGCGATGGGGCTTTGCAGCGTCATGCCCAGCGGTTACGCCCTATCCGATGCGCAAGACAAGCATTCTCCATCTCTATGCGCTCGCCCTCGGGTCCAATCGCCCGCTTTCGGCCGAACGCGCGCCTTCCCGGCTGCTGCAGGATGCGACAGGTGAGTTGAAGAAACTGGGCAAGATCGCCGCCATCGCGCCCGCCATGATGACGGCCCCGGTCGGCCCTTCCCTCAGGCTATTCGCCAACACCGCCCTGTTGATCGAAAGCCCGCTACACCCAAAGGCGATGCTGGCGGCGCTCCAGCAGATCGAGAGAAGTCTCGGTAGACGACGTCACCGCCGCTGGGGCGCGCGCAGCATCGACATCGACATCATCCTGTGGTCCGGGGGCCGCTTCAACAGCCGCACGCTCCATATTCCCCACCCCGCATTTCGCAGCCGCGATTTCGTGCTCTCCCCCCTCATCGCGATCGCACCGAGGTGGCGAGATCCTGTTTCCGGCCTGTCCGTGCGCCACCTGCGCGCGCGTCTGCAAAAAGCCGCGCCTTTGCCACGTCCTAGAGGTTGACCAGCCGCATCTCGGCCTTTAGGGCGTGCGGACCTCACCCGTGAGGGCCCTTAGCTCAGTCGGTAGAGCAACTGACTTTTAATCAGTAGGTCGCTGGTTCGAATCCAGCAGGGCTCACCATATTCCCCCGTCAGATCCGGCGAAGCGAGCGTCGGCCATGCCTCTCCTTAAGGCATGGCCAGAACGCGCGCTCACACGCCGGTTATGCGGATGCCCGATCCGGGCACCTTATATTTGCGGTTGAGCGCGATAAGGACAGAGGTCAGTCCTTCGGCCACTACGGAATTGCATAGCGGTCCGGCATTCCATGCACGCAGGCCTATCTCCTCGGCGAGCGCAACTACCAGGTCGGCGGCTTCAGGGTCATCGGCACAAACCAGAACGTCGCATTCAAGGTCCGCGTCCAGCTTGGTCAGGTGATGCGCGCTGATGTTCTGGAAAGCGGACACGACGCGCACCCCGTCGCCCAGCATCTTCTGCACCGCTTCCACGGCCGAACCACCGTTGGGCAACTGCACACGGCTGACCTTGGGCGGCACCAGGGGAACAGTAACGTCGATCAATATCTTGCCCGCTAGTGCGCTTTCGACGTCCTTCACCGTCGATTGCTGCGCGGCGTAGGGAACGGCCAGGACGACGATCTCCGCCTGCGCTGCGGCATCGGCATTGGCGGCACCCGTCACATCGCCACGGCCCAGAACCTCGTTCATCTGCGCGGCAGATTCCTGCGCCCGTTCGGCGGTACGGCTGCCGATGATCACCTTATGCCCCTTGCTGGCCCAGCGCAGCGCCAATCCGCCGCCTTCCTTGCCGGTCCCGCCTAGTACGGCGATTGTCGCCAGCTGCTCATTCTGCGTCACACATGCTCTCCTGTTTCAATAGTCGCGCCTTGGGAGCGGCTCCGAGAGCCCTTTTCAGCAAATTGCGCCGATATGCAAATATCGGGACCGGTCAGTTCAGGACTTCAACACCACCCTGCGTAATCGACCGAGGCCCCACCTGCACATCCTGTCCCGCAACCCGGAAAATGCAGCCCTCATCCACGCCATTGATGCACAGGAAGAAGCCGGACTTGCGATAGCGTATCGTCATGCGCCTGCGCCCGGCATCCTCCCATTGCGCGGAAGTCAGTGGTTGCCCATTCTCATCCAACCACTCCACATCCTCATCCGTCAGTAACGACGGATCGCCCAACTCAGCCCGATCCGCACGCAACGCCGCCATTTCAAAGCTATGCGCTTCAATGGCTGGATCGCGCGCCGTCCAATCGACCCATCCTATCGCATTATCCTGCGCATAGGCGTTGTTGTTACCCTGCTGACTGCGCCCAAATTCGTCCCCGGCGGTCAACATGATGGTCCCGCGTGAGCAGAACAGGGTGGAGAGAAGCGCCTTGACGTCTCGCAGGCGGGCTTCAGCAACGGCGGGGTCATCACTTCCCCCTTCAACCCCGTTATTCCAACTGAAATTCTCACCATGGCCGTCGCGGTTCTGCTCGCCATTCGCTTCGTTATGCCGATGTTCGTATGCGGTCAGGTCGGCCAGCGTAAAGCCGTCATGCGCCGCGATGAAATTAACCGTCCGGCTGCTCCGCGCCCCGCCGAAAAAGTCCGATGATCCCGCCAGGCGCGTTGCGAATGCGCCGAGCATGCCAGCATCCCCGCGCCAGAACCGCCGCACATCATCGCGATAGCGGTCGTTCCATTCGATCCATGGCGGTCCAAATCGACCAAGCTGATAGCCGCCCGGACCAATGTCCCAAGGCTCGGCGATCAGCACCCGATCGTTCAGCACCGGATCGTCGCGCATCGCCCGCAACAAGGGCGCGTCCGGGTCGAACCCATGCGGCAAGCGCCCCAGCGCCGGCGCCAGATCGAACCGGAATCCATCGACGCCCGCTTGCGTCACGAAATGCCGCAGCGACGCCAGGATCAAATCCTGCATCGCTGGATGATTGCAATCGATGCTGTTGCCGGTGCCCGTATCGTTGATCAGCCGCCCATCAGCGTCATGCCGGAACGCTCCTCGCGCATCCAGCCCACGAAGCGACAATGTCGGCCCCAGCGCATCGCTTTCGCCGTTATGATTATAGACCATGTCCAGGATCACGCCGATGCCCGCCGCGTGCAACGCCTGCACGGCTTCTCGCAACTCGGTCATGCCGCCGGGCGCGATGCGCGGGTCCAATGCAAACCAGCTGACCGGATTGTATCCCCAGGCGTTGCGCAGCCCCAGCGGCCCCAGATGCCGCTCATCGAGCCATGCGGTGATCGGCATCAATTCAACCGCGCTGACATTCAGCCGCCGCAGATGGTCGATGATCGCCGGATGTCCAAGCGCCGCAATCGTCCCGCGCTGCGCCTCAGGCACATCGGGGTGCAACATCGTAAAGCCGCGCACCTGCAATTCGTAGATCAATCCGCCGCGCCTGAACAATGGCGGCGCGGAGGGGCAAGGCGGCAAGGGCTTCGCGGCCACGCCCTTGGGCATCATCGCCGCCGTATCCACGCCATCTCCCCTGGGCGCAGCCAGCAGCGGATCATAGACGAACGGCCGGTCAATCGCGCGCGCATAGGGGTCCAGCAACAGTTTTGCAGGATCAAACCATAGCCCAGCCGCCGGTTCATAAGGGCCGTCGGCCCGCAATCCGTAGCGTGCCCCCTCGCTCAACCCCGGGACTTCAAGCGTCCAACAACCCTCTTCATCGCGCGCCATGGGAAGGCGCGTTTCGCTATCGCCAGCGTCGAAAAGACAAAGCCAGAGCTGCGTAGCGTCGGGCGCGCGGACGCGGAACCGCGCGCTATTCCAGCCTATCTCGGCTCCAAGCGCCGTCACGCCGCGCCCTGAATGAGCGACCGGAACAGCGCCGCATAGCGCGCTGCGCTGTGGCTCCAGGAAAAATCGGCGCGCATCCCTGCCCGCTGCATCGCCTGCCACTGCCCCTTGTCGCCGTGCAGCCGGATTGTCCGCGCGATCGCCCCGTGCAGCGCCAACGCGTCGGACGGAGCAAAGACGACACCCGTCGCCGCGCCCGCGCCCACCGCAGCCTCATTGGCGTCGATCACAGTGTCGGCCAACCCGCCCGCACGCGCGACTACGGGCACGCAGCCATAGCGCAGGCCGTAGAGCTGCGTCAGCCCGCATGGCTCGAAGCGGGATGGGATCAGGATCGCGTCACCGCCCGCCTGCATCAGGTGCGACAAAGGCTCGTCATAGCCGATATGCGCACCCACCCGCCCGCGATGCCGGTCCGCCGCCGCCAGGAAAGCGCCCTCCAGCGGATGATCGCCCGCTCCCAGCACCGCGAGCTTGCCGCCCAATCCCACCAGATGATCGATAGCTTGGGCGACCAGATCCATGCCCTTTTGCCATGTCAGGCGGCTGACGATGATGAACAGCGGCGCATTGTCCTGATCCAATCCGAAATGCTTTTCCAGCGCCCGCCGGTTGGCCGTCCGCCCGGCGAGGGCGCGCGCGGAAAAATGCCGCGCGATCAGGCCGTCAGCTGTCGGGTCCCAGATCGCGGTATCGACACCATTCAATATGCCATGCAGCCGGTCGGCCCGGCCGTTGATCAGCCCGTCCAGTCCCATGCCCTGCGCTGGCGATCGGATTTCCTCGGCATAGGTTGGGCTGACCGTCGTGATAGCTTCCGCCGACACCAGCCCGGCCTTCAGATAGCCGATGCCGCCATAATATTCGACCCCATCGACCCCCCACGCCTCTGGCGGCATCCCCAGCCCGGCAAACACATCCGCCCCGAACCTCCCCTGAAAGGCGAGGTTGTGGATCGTCACGACCTTGGGCACCGTGTGCGCGGGACCAAAGCGCATATAAGCCGCCGTCATCGCCGCCTGCCAGTCATGGGCATGCACCAGCCGGGGCCGCCAACCCTTGATCCCGTCAGCGGCGATATCCGCCCCAACCTGCGATAGCGCGGCGAAACGGCGCCAGTTATCGTTCCAGTCGGTCCCGGTCAGGTCGCCATAGGGCCCGCCTTCCCGATTGAAAAATTCGGGCGCGTCGAGCACCAGCAGGTCCAGTTCCCCGACCTTCGCCGCCAACACTGACGCGGTCGCCCCGAACAGCGCATCATAGCGTCGCACCGCCTTTACCTTGCCCAGCCGCGAAAGCAGGGAGGGATAGCCCGGCACAAGAGTCCGCACGGCGATGCCATGTTCCGCCAGCGCGGCCGGCAACGCGCCCGTCACATCGGCCAGCCCGCCTGTCTTGATCAACGGATAGATTTCGGAAGCGACCGAAAGCACTTGCATCGACACTGTCTTGCTCAACTCCCGTCAGCCCGCCAGCCGGTCGATCATATATTGCGTTATCAGGCACACGCCGCTGTCCGTCCGGCGAAACCGCAGTGCGTCATGATCCGGGTCTTCGCCTACGACGAGTCCCGGCGGGATCACCACTTCGGAATCCAGCACGCATTTATGCAGCCGCGCGCCCCGCCCGATGACGCAATCAGGCATGATGATGCTTTCCGTTATGGACGAGAAACTATGCGTACGCACACCGGAAAACAGCAGGCTGCGGTGCAGCGCCGACCCGGACACGATGCACCCGCCCGCGATCAGCGAAGACGTCGCAGACCCGCGCCGACCCTCTTCATTATGAACGAACTTGGCGGGCGGCGTGACTTCGGAATAGGTCCATAGCGGCCAGTTTCGGTCGTACAGGTCCAGTGACGGCACCACTTCGGTCAGGTCGATATTCGCCTGCCAATAAGCGTCCAGCGTTCCCACATCGCGCCAATAGGGCACAGGCTCGCTTTCGGCGCGGACGCAACTGCTCGAAAAGCGGTGCGCGACCGCCTTTCCATGTTTCACGATATGCGGAATGATATCGCCGCCAAAATCGCGCCCGCTGTTCGGATCGTCGGCGTCCCGCCGCAATTCCTCGATCAGAAAACGGGTGCGGAATACATAAATACCCATCGACGCCAGCGCCACGCCCGGATTGCCGGGGATGCTGGGCGGCTTCTTGGGCTTTTCGACAAAGGCGGTAATGACGTCCTGTTCGTCGACATGCATGACGCCAAAGCCGGTTGCGTCCCGCAACGGCACCTCCAGGCATCCGACCGTGACGTCAGCGCCACTGTCGACATGCTGCTGAAGCATCAGCTCATAATCCATCTTGTACACATGATCGCCCGCCAGGATGACCATATATTCGGGCGCATAGCTTTCGATGATATCGATGTTCTGGAACACGGCGTCGGCCGTGCCTTCATACCATTGGCTTTCCGAAACGCGCTGGCTGGCCGGCAGGATGTCGAAGCTCTCATTCCGCTCCGGCCGCAGGAAATTCCACCCGCGCTGCAAATGCCGGATCAACGAATGCGCCTTGTACTGCGTCGCCACGCCCATGCGGCGGATGCCGCTGTTGAGCGCGTTGGACAGGGCGAAGTCGATAATCCGCGCCTTGCCGCCGAAGTGCACGGCGGGCTTGGCGCGCCGGTCGGTCAGCTCGGCAAGGCGGCTGCCACGCCCGCCTGCCAGGACATAGGCCATGGCGTCACGAGCGATCGGCTGATGTCTCGGTTGCATAGAGCTGCTCTCCTTCATGCTCGCGACCGCCTTCGCGCGTTCGTCAGTTTCAATAATCCAGTTCCAGCATCAGGGTTGCCAACGGCGGAATGACAATCTCTGCCCACCCATCATCATCCGCGAAAACGGAACCCAGATTTCCCGCACCGCTGCCGTCATAATCCGCAGAATCGCTATTCATGATCTCGCGCCACCGTCCGGCAGCGGGCAGGCGGATGCGGTAATTCTGCCGCAGTATCGGCGTATAATGGCTGATGACGACGATCGGCGCTTCACCCGGCGCTCGCCGCGCCCATGCGAAAACGGAATCCGCAGCCGCATCCACCAGCACCCATTCAAATCCGTCCGCCTCGCAGTCGCGCGCGTGCAGTGCGGGGCGGGACCGGTAGAGCCGGTTGAGGTCGCTCACCAGATGCTGCACCCCCTGATGCGGACCATGCTCCAGCAGATGCCAGTCCAGCGCCCGCGCCTCGCTCCATTCCTGGCGCTGGGCAAATTCCTGCCCCATGAACAGCAGCTTCTTGCCGGGATATCCCCACATCATCGCATAATAGGCGCGCAGCGTGGCGAACTTCTGCCAGTCATCCCCCGCCATCTTGTGCAGCAACGATCCCTTGCCATGCACCACTTCGTCATGGCTCAGCGGCAGGACGAAATTCTCGGTAAAGGCGTAGAGCAGGCCGAAAGTGATGTCGTCATGATGGTGGCCGCGATGCACCGGATCGCGCGCCAGATAGCGTAGCGTGTCGTGCATGAAACCCATATTCCATTTGAACCCGAATCCCAGGCCGCCTTCATGCACCGGGTGCGACACCTTCGGCCAGCTGGTCGATTCCTCGGCAATCGTCATGACGCCGCGATGGGTGCCATATAGCGCCTTGTTCATCTGCTGGATGAAATCGACCGCTTCGACATTCTCTCGGCCGCCCTGCGCGTTGGGGATCCACTCGCCTGCCTTGCGCGAATAGTCGAGGTACAGCATCGACGCGACCGCATCCACCCGCAGTCCGTCGACATGATAACGCTCGGCCCAGAACAGCGCATTGTTGATCAGAAACTGGGCAACCTCCCGCCGCCCGAAATTGTAGATCGCGGTGTTCCAGTCGGGATGAAAGCCCTTGCGCGGGTCTTCATGCTCATAGAGCGCCGTGCCATCGAAGCGCGCCAGCCCATGCGCATCGGTCGGGAAATGCGCAGGCACCCAATCGAGTATCACGCCCACTCCCGCACGATGGGCGCCATCCACGAAGCGGGCGAAGCCGTCAGGCTCGCCGAACCGTGCTGTCGGGGCATAGAGGCCGGTCGTCTGATACCCCCAGCTTGGATCATAGGGATATTCGCTGACCGGCAGGAACTCGATATGGGTAAAGCCCATCCCCACCACATAGGGGATCAGGCGGTTCGCCAATTCGTCCCAGCTCAGGAAATTCCCGTGCCCGTCTTTCTGCCAGGACCCGGCATGAACCTCATAGATTGAAATGGCCTCGCGGCGCGGATCGACCTTCGCCCAATAGCCGCGGTGCCGTTCATCACCCCAGACATGACCGGGATGGTCCGCCACGATCGAGGCCGTGGATGGGCGCAATTCCGACCGGAAAGCGAAAGGATCTGCCTTCAACGGCAACAGCGCGCCGTCCGCGCCCATGATCTCGAACTTATATGGGCTCCCCGGCCCAACCTCGGGCAGGAATATCTCCCACACGCCCGCATCCTGCCGCCGCCGCATCAGGCCCCGACGTCCATCCCATCGGTTGAAGTCGCCGACCACCGACACACGTTTGGCATTGGGCGCCCATACAGCGAAATGGGTGCCTTCAACGCCTTCATGCCGGATGAGATGCGCGCCCATCTTGTCGAACAGCCGCCCGTGCGACCCTTCCGCGAAATAATAATCGTCCAGCGGCCCCAGCACCGGGCCAAAGCCATAGGGGTCGATCATCTGATATTCGCCGCCGTCGGCATAGGTCGCGCGGTAACGCAGCGGCTGGCGTTTTTTCACCGCGACGTTGCCGCAAAAAAGCCCCCGCGCATCGACCTGCGCCAATGTGCCGACCTGCTTACCGTCAAGCCGATATGCCGTGACATCGACCGCTTCAGGCAGCAGCACACAGGCCGTAAAACCCTTGTCCGCCGGATGAACGCCCAGCGTGGCGAAAGGATCGTCCTCCCGTCCCTCCAGCAGCCGGGCGATCTTTTCCGGCGTCAGCACCGGGGCATGCAGCCCGTCATCACATCACCTTCCAGATATCGGTCGCATATTCCCTTATGGTCCGATCCGATGAAAACCACCCCATCCGCGCGACATTGTGGATCGCCAGTTTGGCCCATTGCGCCTGATCGCGCCAGACCGCATCGACATTTCGCTGCGCCGACGAATAGCTTTCGAAATCCGCCGCCACCATGAACCAGTCATGGTCATATAGCCCCTGGATCAAGTCGCGGTAACGGCCTGGATCGTCGGGGGAAAAGACACCGCTGGCGATCGCCTGCAACGCCTGCCCCAGCTCACGGCTCTGCTCGATAACCTCGCGTGGATTATAGCCGCTCGCGCGCCGTTCGTTCACTTCCTGCGCGGTCAGGCCGAATATGAAGATATTGTCGTCGCCCACATGGTCGCGCATCTCGACATTCGCGCCGTCCAGCGTGCCGATCGTCAGCGCGCCGTTGACCGCGAACTTCATGTTGCCGGTGCCCGACGCCTCCATGCCAGCGGTCGAAATCTGCTCCGACAGGTCCGCCGCAGGTATCATCATCTCGGCCATAGAGACGTTGTAGTTAGGCACGAACTGCACCTTCAGCAGGCCCTGCACCGCCGGGTCATGATTGACAGCTCGCGCAACATCGCCTGCCAGCTTTATGATCAGCTTGGCGTTGTGATAGCTGGGCGCGGCCTTGCCCCCAAACAGCTTGACGCGCGGCGCCCAGTCCCGCTCCGGGTGCGAACGGATCTGATCATAGAGCGACACCGCCTCGATGATGTTCAGCAGCTGGCGCTTATATTCGTGAATGCGCTTTATCTGGATATCGAACAGCGCGTCCGGGTTGATCCGCGCATTCACGCGGCTCCGCAGCAGGTCTGCCAGCGCAACCTTGTTCGCCCGTTTCACGGCCAGGAATTTCTCCTGAAAGGCGCTGTCGTCGGCAAAGCGATCGAGATCGCGCAGCGCTTCGGGATCATCCATGAACCGGTCGCCAATCGCTTCACGGACCAATCCGAACAGGCCGGGATTGCATTGCATCAGCCAGCGGCGGAAAGTGACGCCGTTGGTCTTGTTGTTGATCCGCGCTGGATACAGCCGGTGGAAATCGGCGAACACCGTCTCTTTCATCAGCTCGGTATGCAGCGCCGACACGCCGTTGACGCTATGGGATCCCGCAAAGGCCAGGTTGCCCATCCGCACCCGCCGCTCGCCCCCCTCGTCGATCAGCGAAATCGCACCGATCGCCTTGTCGTCAAAATGTCCCGACCGCCGCGCTTCGCCCAGCAGGCGACTGTTCACCGCATAGACAATCTGCATGTGCCGGGGCAGCAACCGCTCGAACAGCGGCACGGGCCAGCTTTCCAATGCCTCGGGCAACAGCGTGTGGTTGGTATAGCTGAACGTCCGCCGTGTGATGTCCCACGCCTCGTCAAAATCGATCCCGTGATCGTCGAGCAATATACGCATCAACTCCGCCACGGCGACGGCGGGGTGCGTGTCATTGAGCTGGATCGCGGCCTTGTCCGCCAGCGTCCTGATGTCGCCAAAATATTGCTGATGCCGCCGCACGATGTCCTGCAACGAAGCGGACGAGAAGAAATATTCCTGCCTCAGCCGCAGTTCCTGCCCCGCCGGCGAACTATCCGCCGGATACAGCACCCGCGTCAGCGACTCTGCCCGGTTGCTTTCCGCCAGTGCGCCCAGATGGTCGCCCGCATTGAACCGGTCGAGCAGGATAGGGTCGATGGGCTGCGCTTCCCACAGCCGCAGCGTGTTGACGCGCTTGCCCCGCCAGCCTGCTATCGGCGTATCATAGGGCGTCGCGATCACCCGTTCGCTGGGCCGCCAATGCATCTGGTGAGGGCTGGCTTCATCGCCATCCGCCGGATCGACCCGGCCGCCAAAGCCGATCTCATAGCTCGCCTCGCGCCGCTCGAATTCCCAAGGGTTGCCGTGCGTCAGCCAGGTTTCGGGTAGCTCCACCTGCCATCCGTCCGAAATCTCCTGCCGGAACATGCCGTTCACATAGCGGATGCCATAGCCATAGGCAGGCACATCGACCGTCGCCATGCTTTCCATGAAACAGGCCGCCAGCCGCCCCAGGCCACCATTGCCCAGCGCAGCGTCCGGCTCCAGCGCCGCGATAATGTCGATGTCCACGCCCAGCGAGCTAAGCGCCGCCTGCACATCGTCCAGCATTTCCATGTTGGACGCCGCATCGCGCATCAGCCGCCCGATCAGGAACTCCAGGCTCAGATAATAGACCCTCCGTCCCTGTTCCTCATAGGTTTTCTGCGTGGATGCGATCCACGCGTCGATCACCCGGTCGCGGATCGACAGGATCACCGCATGCAGCCAGTCATGGGGCTTTGCCGCCTCGGCATTCTTGCCCAGGCGATAGGTCAGCCGTTCGACGATCTCATGGGCAAGAGCCTGCGGATCGACTTGCCGGGGCGCAGGCTTGGGAAGCGTGGCGTTGCCTTTGAGGTTCATGGCATTGGGTCCCCTTGGCTGAATTCGAACCCGATGATTGCACAGCCCGCTCATTCTCGCCAACAGCAAATTTTGCAGCGCAGCATAATCTTTATAAGGTGATCAGCACCGTCTGTCGCTGATCGCCCGGCGAATGCCTTTGCGAAATTCCCGGCGCACCGGATAGACATTGGAAGGCAAATGCTGCGTCATCAGCAAACCGATGATCTTTTCCTGAGGGTTGACGAAGAAAAAGGTCGAAAATACGCCGCCCCAAAAATATTCGCCGCTGGTCAGGTCGGTCGCAACGCCCAGGCCAAATCCAACGCCCGCATAATCCGCCTCGCTGAACATGGACGCCGAATGACGAGCGAGGTCTCCGCCGCCGGGCAAGTGATTGGCGTACATGCCGGCGACCGTGTCGCCCTTCACAAGGCGCACGCCATCCAGTTCGCCACCCCGCATCAGCATCCGTGCAAACCGGTGATAATCCGCCGCTGTCGATATCAGCCCGCCGCCACCCGAACGAAAGCGCAACCGTCGTCGCCAGCCGCTCCGCGCACCGCGATCGTAGAGGGATCGCCGCCCGTCCAGGCCGAGCTGCCACGCGTCCGTCATTCGATCCACCTTCTCCTCGGGCAGTTCGAAAAATGTATCCCGCATGCCGAGCGGGGTGAAGATGCGCTCCGCGAAAAAGGCGTCCAGCGTCTGCCCGCTAAGCCGTTCAACCAACACGCCCAGCACATCGGTGGAAACCGAATAATTCCAGCGTTCGCCGGGCGAAAACTCCAGCGGCAACTCCGCCAGCGTCTCGATAAATTCATCAGGGCTGCGCTTCTGCTGAAATTCATCCAGACCCAGTTCGCGATAGCGCGCGTCGATCGCTGTCTGGCGCTGCAGACCGTATGTCAGGCCGGACATATGCCCCATCAGGTCGATCATCCGCATCGGCTGGCGCAGCGGCCGCCGGTCTCCCCCGACGCGCAGCCTTGAAAATTCCGGCAGGACATTTGTCACCGGATCGCCCAGCGCGACAAGCCCCTGCTCGACCAGCATCATGAAGGCGAGCGATGTGACCGGCTTCGTCATCGACGCAATCCGAAACAGCGAGTCATCCGTCAGCAACTCGCCCGTCGCCCGGCTCATGCCACTGACATGCGACAACAGCACGCGCTCGTCCCGCGAGACCAGCAACCGCAAATGGGGAAGTTTGCCTGTCGCGACATAATTGTCGTGCAGTGCGTGAGCCAGCGCTTCCAACCGCGCCGCGTCCATCCCGCACGCTTCCGCTGCCGCTACGTCAACCCTGGTCGTCGCCTGCATTCTGCCTCCACATGCGCCCTGCCTCCTCCGGCTAGAGCAGCCCCGCCTTGAGGACAATGGCGGCTGCGACCTTCGCTTGTCCATTGCCAAAGCCCCGTCCGGCCCTCTATCTCAACCCGCCTCATCAGCACAGGACCCAAACGGGCATGGCCACTGGCCTATCATCGATATTTCTGGCGAACCGCCCTGCGTTGCTGCGCTTCCTGCGCGCGCGCGGCGCGGGCGAAGACGCCGAGGATCTGTTGCAGGACATGTGGATGAAGCTGGAGGCCAAGGATCTTGGCCCCATCGCAAATCCGCTGCCCTATCTGTACAGGACCGCGAACAATCTGATGCTCGACCGCTATCGCTCCGCCACGCGCCGGGGGAAAAGGGAGCAGGACTGGGCGGAAGGCGCCGGCGGCGTCATGGCCGACCCCAGCGAGGACATAGCCGTCGATGAACGAATGATCCTGGCCGAGCGTCTGCAAGAGGCCGAAGCCGTGCTGCGCGACCTTGGCCCTCGCGTCGAACTTGTCTTTCGCCGGTTCCGGATCGAGGGGGTCGGGCAGCGGATGATCGCGGAGGAACTGGGCGTCAGCCTGACCACGGTGGAGAAGGATCTGCAAAAGGCCTATCGCGCGCTGATGGCCCTTCGGCAAAGGCTGGATACGGAATGAGCAAGCTGGCGGCGTCTCTCGCGGCAAGGGGGCGTATATGACAGGGGCCAACCTGATGTTGCACGAGGAAGCGCTCGGATGGGTCATCCGCACGCGCGATCCGGATTTTATGGATTGGGACGCCTTCACCCTGTGGCTGGAGGCTGACCCTGCACATGCGTCTGCCTATGATGAACTGATGGCAGCCGACGCCGACCTGGCGGACATCGTACCGGCCGATCCGGTCTTTCCCTCCACGCCCGCCAATGATCCGGGTCAGCGACAATGGCGGCCGATGCGCTGGATCGGCGGCGGGGCGATGGCCGCCGCCCTGGTCGCCGCGCTTTCGGTCGCCAGCTGGAACCGCTCCGACATCTACACCGTCACCACGCGCCCCGGCGAAACGCGCAGCATCGCTCTGGACGACGGCACGCGCATCGACATGAACGGCGGCACGACGCTGCGGCTGGATCATAAGGACAGCCGCTTCGCCGCGCTGGACAGCGGAGAAGCCGCCTTCACCGTGCGCCATGACGCCAGCGATCCCTTCCGCGTCACGGTCGGCGAAGCCGTGTTCGAGGATGCGGGCACCGTCTTCAATATCGTCCATAGCGCGGGCGTGACGCGCATCGGCGTGTCGGAAGGCGAGGTCATCTATAACCCGCAGGCGCAGGCCATCTCCCTCCCCGCCGGTCGCGGGCTGACGCAGGACGCCAGCGGGCTGCATGTCATGAATGTCGCCCCCGACACCGTCGCCAGTTGGCGTCAGGGGCGGCTCAGCTACGACAACATGCCTGTGGCGCAGATCAGCGCGGACATCGCCCGGTCGCTGGGCGTCCGTGTGACTGCGACTCCCGTGGCAGGAGCGTCCCGCTTCACGGGCACGATACGGATCGATCGTAACGCGCCCCGTTTTTTCGCCGCCGCCGCCCCTCTCATGGGCCTTTCCGCCGTCCGGCAGGGCGACGGCTGGCTGTTGAAGGAAGGGGATGCACCGGCACGCTGACATCATTTTCGTCACCGCCCTAGCAATCGCGGCCGCAGTTCCTGCTCATGCGGCGGACAGACAGATGGTCAGCATCGCCCCCGGAAGGCTGGGCGAGGCGGTGATCCTGCTCGGCCGTCAGACGGGATCGAGCATCGGCATTTCCGACCAGTCGCTCGCGGCGCTTCCTACGCCAGCGGTCAACGGTCGCTTAACAGCCGAAGCGGCTTTGAAACGGTTGCTGCGGGGCCTCGGCGCCAGCGTCCAGCGGATCGACGCAAACACATGGCGCCTCGTCCGCAAAGCGCCGCATCGCCCCGATGCCAAAGCAGTCCCGCCGCAAACCGCGCCCATCGCTGCGCCGCCCCCGACGGAAATCATCGTCACCGCGTCGAAGCGCGACCTGCCGCTGCCCCGCTATCCCGGTTTGGTCGAGGTCGTGGATTCTAACGCGCTCCCCAGTGGAGAGGCCGCTGCAGGCACCGCCAGCCTGCTTAGCCGGGTCGCCAGCCTCAGTTCGACGCATGCAGGGTCCGGCCGCAACAAGCTCTTCCTGCGCGCGATCGCCGATTCCGCCGTTGCCGGGCCGACCCAGGCGACGACCGGGCAATATCTGGGCGACATGCGCCTCAACTACGCCGCGCCCGATCCCGACCTGCGGCTCTACGACATGCAGGGTGTCGAAGTGCTCGAAGGGCCGCAGGGCACACTCTATGGCGCAGGCTCGCTGGGCGGCATCATCCGCATGATCCCCAATCCGCCCAACCTCGCCCGATATGGCGGCAATATCTCTGCTGGGCTCAGCGCAATCCAGAATGGCGATCCGGGCGGCGACCTGTCCGCGACGCTCAATGTCCCCATCGTGTCCGAAAGGCTGGCGCTGCGGCTTGTCGGCTATGGCGTCAGGGAGGGCGGATATATTGACGACGTTGGGCGCGGACTTGATGACGTCAACCGCACCGCCACCTATGGCGGCCGTGCGAACCTGCGCTTCGCCCCGGACGAAGACTGGACCATCGACCTTGGCGGCGTCTACCAGCATATCAAGGGTGACGATGCGCAATATGCCGACCGGACGATAGGCGATCTGTCCCGCGCCTCCAGCGTCGCACAGCCCTATTCATCCGACTATGCGCTCGTAAATCTGCGCGTGGAGCGGCAATGGAACGACCTGCGTTTCATTTCCTCGACCGGGTATGTCCGCAACATATTGTCCGAAAGCTATGATGCGACGCAGCCCTACACTCCCGCCAGCCTGTTCCGGCAGCGGAACCGCGTTTCCATTTTCTCCACCGAAAACCGCCTGGTGCGCGATCTCAACAATGGCCTGGGATGGATAATCGGGGCTTCCTACCTCGAAAGCACATCCGCGATCACCCGTTCGCTGACTTCCTTCGGCGCTGCGCCCGTACAGGCGCAGGTGATACCGGGCGTCCCGCTCTATGGCAGCGGCCAGCCCGCGACCACCACGGGCGTTCGCAACCGCATCCGCGAAGCCACCATGTTCGGGGAAGCCTCGTTCGAGCTGGCGGCCGGACTGGTCGTGACGGCGGGTGGCCGCCTGACCAACAGCAGGCTTTCCGGCCAGGCGCTCGATCCAATCCCCTTATTGTCCAGCGCCGACATTGCGCGGGCAGAGGCGCAGGCCGATCGCAATGAGACGATCTTTCTTCCCTCGCTTTCGCTGCTCAGCGATGCCGTGCAGGGACTGACCGTCTACGCCCGCTTTCAACAGGGCTTCCGTCCCGGTGGGTTGGCGGTGGATGACCAGCATGTGCGACGCTTCAGCAATGACCGGATTTCGACCCTGGAGGCCGGTTTCCGCAAGGGAATGCCTGGGCGCGATCCGATCGCGCTCAGCGCCAGCTTTGCCTATACCGACTGGCGCGACATTCAGGCGGATGTGATCGACCGAATCGGATTGCCAGCGACAGCCAATATCGGTGATGGGCGCATCTACACGGTTGAAGGCCGCATCGCCGTCCGGCCGCTGCCGGCGCTGACCCTGGACGGCAGCATCATCTATAATGACAGCCGCCTTCACCGGCCGACGCCTTTCGTTCGGGCGCTGACCACGGCGGATCAATCGCTGGCGCTGCCCAATGTCGCCAATCTGGGCGGCAGGCTGGCGATCGACTACCGCCGTTGGATCAGCGACGACATCAGCCTGCACCTCACCGGATCAGCGCGCTATGTCGGCACGTCCCGCCTTGGCGTGGGGCCAATTCTCGGCCGCAATCAGGGCGATTATGTCGATACCGCGATGACCGCCAGCGTCTCGCGCGGGCCGCTTCAGCTTTCGCTCACCCTGACGAACCTGCTGGACAGCGGGGGCAATCGCTTCTCGCTGGGCACGCCCTTTGACCTGCGCGGCGATTATGTCACGCCGCTTCGTCCCCGGACCGTGCGGATGGGGATCGATTTCGCCTTCTGATCTCTCGTCCGTTCATTTTCGCTGACGGAACAGCCGGTTCGGTGTCGTCCCTCGACCATGCGCGCTCATCAAAAAGCCGCGACTACAGGGAGACATCATGCGACATATTCTGGCCTGTACGGCCATCGCGCCCGTTCTGGCGGCCCTCACCCTCGCCGACGCAGCAGCGGAAACCACCATCACTTCATCCACTACCACCCCGGTCCGGACGTCAACCGCCGCCAACGGAGCCGCCGACGACCTGTCGATCGGAACCGGCGGTTCCATTACCCTCACCAGCGGAACAGCCGTCACGATCGACAGCAACAACAAGGTTACAAACGCTGGCACGCTGGAGATCACGGGAGCGGACAATGCGACGGGCATTCTGGCGCTGCCCGGCACCAGCGGCGACATCGTCAATAGCGGCACGATCACGCTGGACGAAGATTACACCCCCACTGACAGTGACGACGACGGCGACAATGACGGCTCCTTCGCAGAAGGGACAAACCGCAACGGCATCTTCGTTCAGGCAGGCGCGCCGCATGTCGGCAACATCGACAATAGCGGCACCATTTCGATCGAAGGCAACCAGTCGGCGGGCATCCGCCTTGCCGGGCCGCTGACGGGCAACCTGTCCAATAGCGGCACGATCAGTGTCGTGGGCGATAATAGCTACGGGCTCATCGCAAACGACATATCGGGCAATGTGACCCTGCGCGGATCAATCTCCGCGACCGGCGCGAACAGCACCGGCGCAGCGTTGCTGGGCGACATTGGCGGAGCGCTCAAGATCCAGGGATCGATCAGCAGCACCGGCTACCGTTCCACCAGCAGGCCGAGCGATACGAGCGAGCTGGACGCGGACGACCTGTTGCAAGGCGGCTCAGCCGTCACGATCGCCGGCAATGTAGCAGGCGGCGTTATTTTCGATATACCCCCTACGCTCGACAGCGACGATAGCGACGTCGATAATGACGACCTGACCGACAGCAGCGAAGGCAGCGCCGCCATCGCCACCTATGGCTCGGCTGCGGCTGTTCAGATCGGCTCCGCTACCGCCAACACCAGCATCGGGGCGGTTGCTGCCGAAACCTCTGGATATGGCGTCATCGTCAAGGGCACGATCGCCGGCTACGGCATCTATGACGGAGTGGATGCCAATGGCCTCGTGATCGGGGGTCTTGGCGGCAATGTGTCCGTGACCAAAGGTCTGCTGGTCAGCGGCACTGTGGCGGCAATCTCTGCCGACAGCAACGCGACGGCGGTCCGTCTGGGTGCGGGAAGCAGCGCCCCCACGATTGAGGTTTCCGGTACGGTCAGCAGCAGCGGCTCAAGCCTGTCGGGCACCTCCGCCCGCGCACTGGTGATCGATGCAGGGGCAAACAGCAGCACGATCAAGATCAGCGGTTCGCTCAGCGCGACGGCGGCCAGCAGCGAAGAGGGGACGGCTATCGCCCTTCTCGACTCTTCGGGCACCGTCACTTCCGTCAGCAACAGTGGCAAGATCTCCGCGACCGGCGGCATGGCCGGGGCGAACACCGCCATCGACCTGACCGCCAACAGCAGCGGCGTCACGCTGACGCAGACCGCCGCTTCGGCGACCGCGACCGCGCCATCGATCACGGGCGACGTTCGCCTCGGATCGGGCAATGACGTCATGACGGTCTCCGCCGGACAGATCACCGGCGCAGTCGATCTTGGCGCGGGCAGCAACCAGTTGAGCCTGTCGGGCGCATCGGCCCTCACCGGCGACGTGAAGCTGGGCAGCACCGCGTCGGCACTTTCTCTTGCCAACACATCCACCCTGACGGGCTCCGTCGATTTCGGCGGGGGCGCATTGACGCTCACCCTCTCCGACAATGCCGTCCTCACCGGCGCACTGCTGAACGGGGGCGCGACCGCCGTGGCGCTGAACGGCGGGACGCTCGACGCCACCGACAGCGGATCAATCGCCCTCGGCTCACTGACGGCGAGCGGCACTTCCATCCTTGGCGTCACCATTGATGCAGCGGCGGGCACCAATACCGTCTACGATGTAGCGGGCACCGCGACCTTTTCCGCCGGATCGCAAGTGAAGGCGACGCTTGCCAGCGTGGGCGACGCAGCAGGCGACTATGTCATCCTTCGCGCTGGAACGCTAAACGGCGCGCCCGCCCTGTCGGCCGATGCGTTGCTGCCCTACATGTTCAAGGGAACAGTGGCCGGAGACAGCTCCACCGGCGAAGTCCGCCTGTCGATCGCGGCCAAGAGCGTGCAGGAACTCGGCCTGTCCGGCTCCAACGCCAGCGCCTATTCCGCCATCTTCAACGCGCTGGATAATGACAGCGCGATTGCCGACAGCTTTCTGGCAATCACCAATGGAGAGGCGCTGACCGCAAACCTGCGGCAGATGCTGCCCGATCATGCCGGTGGCGCGTTCGAAGCAGTGACGTCAGGATCGCGCGCAACCGCACGGATATTATCCGATCCCGGCGGCATATACCGGACCGCGGACGGCCGTCTGGGCTTCTGGTTGCAGCAGGTGGCCTTCGGCAGTTCCAAGAGCATCGGCAACACCGCATCCTACGACATCAGCGGTTGGGGCGCGAGCATGGGCGCGGAATATCTCAGCCGCCTGGGCGCGTTCGGCGGATCCTTCGCCTATATCCATGGCAGCGATTCTCCGAAGGACACGAACAACAGCGTCGATTCCGACCAGTTCGAACTGGCCGCCCACTGGCGGGGAAGCTGGGGACCGTTGCAAAGCTTTGCCCGTGTCTCGGCGGCGCACATCGACTTCGGGGGGACGCGCCGGTTTGAAAGCGGCGACGTCACCCGCACGGCAAATGGCGACTGGTCGGGTAAGCTCTACTCGGCAGCGGCGGGGGCATCCTATGAAATGCGCTTCAATCGCTTCTCCCTGCGTCCTGCGGTCGGGATCGACTATTACCGTTTGAAGGAAGGCGGCTATGACGAAACCGGCGGCGGCGACGGCTTCAACCTGATGGTCGAAGGGCGGACGAGCGACGAGCTGGCGGCGAACGGCACCCTGTCCCTTGGCTATGACCTCGGCAGCCTCGATCGCAGCGAAGGCTGGATGCGCGTCGAACTGGAGGGCGGTCGCCGTCAGATCATCGGCGGATCGCTGGGTTCAACGGTCGCGCGTTTTGCCGGTGGGCAAGCCTTCACCCTGGTCGCGGAAGATCGGACCAATGGCTGGACCGGCCGTGCCCGGTTGATCGGCGGCACCGACAGCTTCCGGGTCGGCGGCGAATTCAGCGCCGAAGAACAGCAGGATCATGTCGCTCTCGCTTTAAGGGCGACGGTTAACTTCATCCTGTGACGTCTGACTGATGAAAAGCTGGCGGGCACACCCCACGACCCTCCTGGTCCGCCAGCCCTGCCATGAGGCGCGCCCGTCCCCCGGGATGCGCCTTGTGGGTGGGACGCCGTTTGCTCCTCAGGCGGCGTCCCCTTTCCTTATGGATGGACGGCGAAGTCGAAGATGCGCGCCGATCCTGTGCCATTGCCCCACATGCCGGGGCCGGCCCCCGCGCTCACCGAATAGAGAAAGCCATATTCGCCCGCCGCCAGGTCAGTTTTCGGCGTTACCTTGAACACGCCCGGTGTCACCTGTTCATAATCGAAAGCGATGCGATCCCTGTCCATCACCCCGGCCTTCGCGCCCGCCAGGTTCATGCTGCCCACCCGCGTCTCACGCCGGTCCTTCTTGACGTCGAAACGGATGAGGGTGAACTCGTTGGGGGACGTGATCGCGCTCGCTGGCCCGGACAGCCACAGCGAAGGCGCCCCGGCCTGTGACAGGCCGCGCGTTGCTTCGTCGAAATAGAAATAGAATGTCGGTCGGCCCCGCCCGGTCCGAACCCTCGCCGTGACATTCGGAATCACCGCCTTGATGCTGAGCGACGCAATCCCGCCGGTAAAGGCATAGCCCAATATCCCGCCGGTCTTGCTCTGGTTCGACGTCGTCGGGTCGATCCGCACCATGCGGGATTCGCTCAGCAGGTAAAGCCCCGACGGATGCGGCACCAGCGGGTCGGGCGAATCCGCCGAGAACACCGCCTTTGCCGAAACTGCTCCCTGCGATCCTGACTCAATCATCGCCGCGATCACCGGCCCCGGCACGCCACGCTTCTTGAGCGCGATCAGATCGTCGGTGGACAAGGCATAATGGCCGGCCGACGCCCGTATCTTGGCGATGACCGCATCATCGCCCAACCCCGCCTGAACCAGCGTAACGACCATGTCATTGGTCAGCGTTTCGGCCTTGGCCGCGACGGGCAGCGCAGCCACCATCATGGCCAGCGCCACCAAAACCTTGCGTGCCTTCATGTCTGATCCCCCGGTTGCCGGAAGCCCCCGCTTCCAGCCTTGTCCGGGGTTTAGACAGCCCGTTCCGATTTACGCAAGCGCCTTGCGGACCAGTTCGTTGACGACCTGCGGATTGGCCTTGCCCTGCATGGCCTTCATGGTCTGGCCGACGAAGAAGCCAAACAAGGCTTCCTTGCCCGCCTTATACTGTTCGACCTTGTCGCCATTCCGGGCAAGCACCTCAGCCACCGCCGCCTCGATCGCGCCGGTGTCGCTGGTCTGCTTCAGGCCCCTTTCCTCGACGATCGCGGGCGCGCGGCCGCCGGTTTCCAGCATGATCTCGAACACCTGCTTGGCGATGGTGCCCGAAATCGTGCCATCGGCGACCAGCGCCAGCAATTCCGCGCCCTCCTCAGGGCCGACCGGGCTATCCTCCAGGCTCTTGCCGATGCGATTGAGCGCGCCATAGAGTTCCGACAGCAGCCAGTTGGCCGAAGCCTTCGCAACTTCGCCCTCGCTCTTCTTCTGGATGCGCGCGCCTTCGGCCAGCAGCGCCTCGAACCAGCGTGCAGTATCCGCGTCCGCCGTCAAAGTGGCCGCATTATAGGGCGACAGGCCAAGCTGCTGCTCATAACGGCGGCGCTTGGCGTCCGGCAGTTCGGGAAGCGACTGGCGGCATTCCTCCAGGAAAGCGTCGTCCAGTTCCAGCGGCAACAGGTCCGGGTCAGGGAAATAGCGATAGTCATGCGCGTCTTCCTTCGACCGCATCGACCGTGTTTCATTCTTGTCCGGATCGTACAGGCGCGTTTCCTGCACGATCTTGCCACCGGCCTCCAGCACATCGACCTGACGGCTGGCTTCATGCTCCACCACCGCCATGACGAAACGGACCGAATTGACGTTCTTCGTCTCGGTACGCGTGCCGAATTCCTCGCCCGGCTTGCGGACCGAGACATTGACGTCGGCACGCATCGAACCCTGGTCCATGTTGCCGTCACACGACCCCACATAGCGCAGGATCGTCCGCAGCTTCGCCAGATAGGCCCCGGCTTCCGCTGGCGAACGCATGTCAGGCTTCGACACGATTTCCATCAGCGCGACGCCCGACCGGTTCAGGTCGACATAGCTACTGGTGGGATGCTGGTCGTGCATCAACTTGCCCGCATCCTGCTCGACATGGATGCGCTCGATGCCGATCCGCTTGGTCACGGCGTCCGGGTTCTTCTCGTCCAGGCTGATCTCAATCTCACCCTCGCCCACCAGCGGGTGGTAAAGCTGGCTGATCTGATAACCCTGCGGCAGATCGGCGTAGAAATAATTCTTGCGATCGAAGCGCGACCATTTGTTGATCTTGGCCTCAATCGCCATGCCGGTACGCACCGCCTGACGAATGCACTCACGGTTCGGCACGGGCAGCATGCCGGGCATGGCCGCATCGACGAGGCTAACCTGCGTATTCGGCTCCGCGCCAAAAGCCGTGGCCGCACCGGAAAACAGCTTCGCCTTGCTCGTCACCTGCGCATGGACCTCCAGGCCGATAACGACCTCCCACTCGCCGGTTGCGCCCTGAATGCGATAGGTTGATTCAGTCATATCTCACACCGTCATCCCAGCGAAGGCTGGGATCTTTCTCATATGTCGTGCCACGTCGCCTGAGATGCCAGCTTTTGCTGGCATGACGGATCGAATTACCACCACTTGTCCGGCCGCGCCGTGAAGCCCGCACGTTCTTCAATCGCAAGCCCCGCGTTCAACACCGTCTGCTCGTCCAGCGCCTTGCCGATGATCTGCAAGCCAAGCGGCAACCCTTGCGCGTCCAACCCGCCCGGCACCGCCATCGCAGGCAGGCCCGCCAGCGAAGCAGGCACCGTGAAGACGTCGTTCAGATACATGGCCAGCGGATCGGCCTGCTTTTCGCCCAACGCAAAGGACGCGCTCGGCGCGGTCGGCGTCAGCAGCAGGTCGCACTTTTCGAAAGCCAGTTCGAAATCGCGCGCGATCAGCGCCCGCACCTTCTGCGCCTGCGTATAATAAGCGTCATAGAAGCCGGCGGACAGCACATAGGTGCCGATCATGATGCGACGCTTGACCTCCGGCCCGAAACCGGCGGCGCGGGTCGCGGCATACATGTCCTGCAGTCCCGCCCCATCAGGCAGGTCGCGCTGGCCATAACGCACACCATCATAGCGGGCGAGGTTCGACGAAGCCTCGGCAGGCGCGATGATATAATAGGTCGGCAGCGCGTACTTCGTATGCGGCAGCGATACTTCGACCACCTCCGCGCCCGCATCCTTAAGCCACTCGATCCCGCGATCCCACATGGCGGAAATTTCGGCATTCAGGCCATCGGGCCGATATTCCTTGGGAATACCGACCTTCTTGCCCTGAAGGTTGCTCGACAAATTGGCTTCCCACTGCGGCACTGCCAGGTCGAGCGAAGTGGAATCCTTGGGATCAAAGCCCGCCATGGCTTCCAGCAGGATCGCATTGTCCCGCACCGTCCGCGCCATCGATCCCGCCTGATCCAGCGAGGAAGCGAACGCCACGATGCCCCAGCGCGAGCAGCGGCCATAGGTCGGCTTGATGCCCGAAATGCCGGTGAAGGCCGCAGGCTGTCGGATCGAACCGCCCGTATCGGTCCCGGTCGCCGCCGGGCAAAGCCGCGCAGCGATCGCCGCCGAAGACCCGCCGG
Organism: Sphingobium sp. MI1205; assembly: GCF_001563285.1. NCBI lineage: Bacteria > Pseudomonadati > Pseudomonadota > Alphaproteobacteria > Sphingomonadales > Sphingobiaceae > Sphingobium > Sphingobium sp. MI1205. The sequence goes on along the minus strand of NZ_CP005188.1, from coordinate 1,467,383 downwards.
ACGACCCACCGGGCGCCAGCGCGGCATTGTCGCCGCCGCCACGCCGCCAGGGCGAAATCACATTGCCGAAATAGCTCGTCTCGTTCGACGATCCCATGGCGAACTGGTCAAGGTTCAGCTTGCCCAGCATCCCCGCGCCCGCGTCCCACAGCTTCTTCGACACCGTGGACTCATAGGTCGGCGTGAACCCTTCCAGCATATGGCTGGCCGCCGTCGTCTGCACGCCTTCGGTGCAGAACAGGTCCTTCATGCCGATCGGCACGCCCGAAAGCGGTTTCAGCGCCTCGCCAGCAGCCTTCGCCTTGTCGGCGGCATCGGCGGCTTCCAGCGCTTTTTCCGGCGTCTCGACGATGAAGGCGTTCAGCGCCTTGGCCGCCGCGACATTGGCGTTGAACGCCTCCGCCACTTCGCGCGCCGAAAAGTCGCCCGCGCGAAAACCGTCGCGGATCTCAGCAACCGTCAGGTCAGTCACATTGCTCATTATTCGATCACCTTGGGCACCGCGAAGAAGCCATGTTCGGCCTGCGGGGCATTCGCCAGCACCTTCTCGCGGACATTGCCGTCAGTGACGGCATCGTCGCGCAGGCGCAGATGGTTGGGGATGACGGCGGTCATCGGCTCGACGCCGGTCACGTCCACCTCGCCCAATTGCTCCACCCATCCAAGGATGTTGTTGAGTTCGGGCACCATCGCCTCGGCTTCGGCATCCGTCACCGAAATGCGCGAAAGGCTGGCGATCTTCTTTACGGTCTGAAGGTCTATCGACATGGGCCGCCGCTAGCACCCGCACATGCCCGCTTCAAGTCCGCACTTGCGTGTCCCCTGCACCTGCGCCAGACAAGCGCCGCCAGAGGCGCGGATCGGGGCCGCGCCGAAGTGACGGAGAGCAAAGTCTTGGCCCGCAAATTCCTGTATGTCGTCGCCGGCCTGATCGTGCTGGTTCTTGCGGCACTGCTGGTCTACCGCATCTGGGGCATGCAACTGATCCGCGCGGTCATGGTGCCGCGCGAAGCCTTTGCTCCTCTCACGCCCCTGCCCGCCAACGCCTATGACGATCCCAAAATGTGGATCGCTCGCCCGGACATCACCCGCGGCAATCCCGCCCTGTGGAAACCCGCAGGCGTCAAGGATGCGCCGGTTGTGCAAAGGGCCGCCATCTTCTTCATCCATCCCACATCCTACATCACCACGCTGGGCGACGCGCATTGGAACATGCGCCTTGATGACAAGGACGCGCTCTCGACCGCGCGCCGCTTCGTTCAGGGGCAGGCCAGCGCCTTCAATGCGGTCGGCAATATCTGGGTTCCCCGCTACCGCCAGGCCAATTACGGCGCATTCCTGACGCAGGAACCTGCCTCGGACCAGGCGCTCGCCGCCGCCTATCGCGACGTTGCCCAGGCCTTCGCCGCCTTCCTGAAAGCCAATCCCACCGGTCCCCTGATGCTCGCCGGTCACAGCCAGGGGTCGCGCCACCTGCTGCAACTGCTGCGTGAGCAGGTAGCGGGCAAGCCCGTCGCCGCCCGCCTCGCCGCAGTCTATGCCGTGGGCTGGCCTGTGTCGGTCGAAGCGGATCTGCCCGCGCTCGGCCTGCCTGCCTGCGCCCGGCGCGACCAATCGCACTGCATCGTCAGCTGGCAAAGCTATGCCGAACCGGCCGACCCATCACCGATCATCGAAACTTTCGAACGGCGCAACGGCTATACCGGCAAGCCGCGCAAGGGCACGCACATGCTCTGCACCAACCCGATCACCGGGGCCTTCAACGGAGCCGCCCCGGCCAGCGCTAATCGCGGCACCCTCGACAGCCGCGACGAAGCAACGCCCCCGCGCCTGCTCACCGGCGTCGTGCCCGCGCGCTGCGACACCAGCGGCATCTTGATGATAGGGGAGCCGGTGGACATGGGACCATTCACCCTGCCCGGCAACAACTACCATGTGTATGACTATAGCCTCTTCTGGGGCGATGTGCGCGAAGACGCCCGCCAGCGCCTCACGGCATTCCTGGCCTCGTGACAACGCTCCTCACCGCGGATCGCGCCGCCTTCCGTGAAGCGCTGCCCCAGGGCGGCCGCCTGCTGGGCATGGACGTCGGGACAAAGACGATCGGTCTTGCGCTTTGCGACGCGGGCTGGTCGATCGCCAGTCCTGCACATACCGTCTCACGCGGCAAGTTCGGCAAGGACAAGATCGCCCTCGCCGCCTTCATGGAACAGCAGCACGTGAAGGGCGTCGTCATCGGCCTGCCCCTCAACCTCGACGGCAGCGAAAGCCCGCGCAGCCAGGCAAGTCGCGCCTTTGCCCGCAACATCGCGGACCTGGGCCGCCCGATCTTCCTCTGGGACGAACGCTGGTCGACCCAGGCCGTCACCCGCACCCTGCTGGAAGCCGACGCCAGCCGCGCCCGCCGGGGCGAACTCGTGGACAAGCTCGCCGCCAGCTACATCTTGCAGGGCGCCATCGACGGCCTGATGGCCGGATTTTAACCCCCGCCTTACGCCTCAAATGCCGAGATAATCGGACACGGTCCTTCGTCGGACGCATGACAGGCGTTCGCCAGCCGCCGCAGCGAATCCCGCGCCGCTTCCAGTTCCGCAATCTTTTCATCCAGCGCCGCCAGCCTCTCCGCCGCCAGCTCCCGCGCCCGCGCCCGGTCCTCGCCCGCGTCCAGCCGAAGCAGTTCGCCAATCTGCTCCAACGTAAAGCCAGCCCCCTGCGCCGACCGGATGAAGCGCAGCCGCCTGACATCTTCTTCGTCGTAACGCCGCACGCCTCCACCCGTGCCCGTCCTGGTGGGCGTAGCCAGCAATTCCCTCCGCTGGTAAAAGCGCACCGTCTCGACCCCGACGCCTCCCGCGCGGGCCAGACCAGAAATCGTCATCGCCATGCTTGACTCCGTACCATGGTACGCACCCTATATAGGTGGCATCGGATCACGAACAAAGGCCAAGCCATGACTTCCTCCGCCGCCTCCAGCACCGTATCGCGCCCCACCGCGCAACTCTATCGCATGGTGATGCCGGACCACATCTGTCCCTATGGCCTCAAGGCGCGCTGGCTGCTCCGCCGGAAAGGTTATGTGGTGGAGGATCACTGGCTCACCACGCGCGAACAGACGGACGCGTTCAAGGCCGCGCATGACGTCAAGACGACACCGCAAATCTTCATCGGCGGCGAAAGGATCGGCGGCCATGACGACCTGCGCCGCCATTTCGGCCTGCATGTCGCCGATCCCGGCGCGACCAGCTACACGCCGGTCCTCGCGGTATTCGCGGTCGCGGCGCTGCTCGCGCTGTCGCTGGGCTGGCTGACCGCGATGCCGCTGGCCAGCATCATGACGGTCGAACATTTCATCGCGATCAGCATGATGCTGCTCGCGATGCTGAAGCTGCAGGACGTGGATCGCTTCGCCACCATGTTCCTGAACTATGACCTGCTCGCACGCCGCTTCGTGCCCTATGGGCGGATCTACCCCTTTCTGGAACTCGGCGCAGGCGCGCTGATGCTGACGGGGCTGCTCAACTGGCTTTCCATCCCGGTCGCCCTCTTCATCGGCGGCATCGGCGCGGTGTCCGTGTTCAAGGCGGTCTATATCGACAAGAGGGAACTGAAATGCGCCTGTGTCGGCGGCGGCAGCAACGTGCCCCTCGGCTTCGTGTCGCTGACTGAAAATCTCATGATGGTCGCGATGGCGCTGTGGATGCTGGCAGGCGGCTGATCGCCCGCCAGCGCCGCATCACATGCCATCGCGCTCGTAAACATCGGGCAGGAACTGGATGCCTCGTCCGCTCGGCACTGCTGTCAGGTAAGTCAGATAAACCGGCACCGGCTGAGGCAGGGGGACATGTTGTTCCGGCTCGCTGCTTTCCACCTCCAACGGCTTGCCAAAGAACCAGCGCCCCAGTCGCTCCGCATCCTCCAGCCGCACGCAACCATTGCTGAAATGCCGGGCCGGTTTGGCCAGCAGGTCGCGTGAAGGCGTGTCGTGCAGGTAGATGCCAAGGTCGTTGGGGAACATGAACTTCACCTTCCCCATGGCGTTGGAGCCGCCCGGCAACTGCCGGACGCGCAACTGCCGCCGACCATCGGCCACCGCCTGCCAGTCGATCTCGGACTCATTCAGCCGCCGCGCATTGGCGCTCCAGTCGGACAGCGCCTCATAATTCAGCTCGCTGAGCGACGCGCCGTCCAGAATACGTTGCGACAGCCTGCGCTCGACCAGATCGGTCGGCACATTCCAGTAGGGATTGAGCGTGGCATAGCGGATCATGCCCGCCATCATCGGCGTCTGGCTTTCCCTGGCGCCCGCGACGACCTTCATCGTGCCGTCCTGCCGACCGCCGCTATAGTACCAAAGCCGCGCCGATGCCGCATCGACCACGACATGCCGCACCCACGGCCCCGGCAGCAACCGCGCCCGATCAAGGTTGAGCGCAAGCATCCGGTCATACCATTCAAAAGGCCGATTAAGCGCCTCGATTGTCTGCGGTCCCGCCACGCCGTCCGCTTTCAGGCCGTGATCCGCCTGAAACGCGCGAACCCTGGCGACGAGCGCCTTGTCATAAGAGGTCCCGCCTGCAAGACCGAGCCGCCTGCGCAGCATCGCGGCCTCCTGCCCCTTCATCCCTGGCCGCAGCCTGGCCCCAACTGGGATGACGACCTCGGGCAATTCAGCCCAGCGTTCGGCAAAATCCGCCCGCGCGCCGCGCAGTTCCTTGTAGAATGGACTCATCCAGCCGATCTGCCGTACATAGTCGGTGAAGGAAGCCGCGACAGCCGCCGCGCGCAATATCTCCGCGGGTTCATCGTCGCGTGGTTCCACCTCCGGGTCGAGATAGCGCATCTTCACCCGCTTCGACGGCCGCCGCATGTCGCGGACCAGCGCGGCAAAGGATTTGGACAGCGCCAGATCCGCGCGCGCCAACGCACGGGGATCGCCGCCACTCGACCTCGCCTCCTCAACCAGATTTTCGAGGTCACGCAGGTCGTAATTTTTGGGATTAAGGCCATCGATCCGCGACGAGCGGATCAGGTCCAGCAGAACCTCTGCCTGCTTCCCTATATCCGTCTCATCGACCCAAAGCGGCCAGTAGCCGCGCGGCGCGTAAAAGTCGCGCAGCTTGCCACCGACAGACGCACGGATTTCCGCGCCAACGCTCGAACGCGCGCCCTCCTGCACGGCTTCCGGCGGCGCTTCCGACTGGGCAAAAGCCGATGCGGGGGCCAGCCCGACGGCAAGAAGCCCCAAGACCATCGGCCCATAAATGCAACGGACGCGGCGGAAACGCCGCGCCCTTATAATTCTGCTGATCAGCCGCGTTCTCCGCGTCTGGACGGCGGCGGCGGCGGCGGTGGCGGCGGACAGGGCGGCCCCATGACCTCATGGTACATGCCGTCAGCCGAATAATAGCCATCGACAATGCCATCGCCGTTGCGATCCGCCGCGACAGTGCCGGCAATCGCGCCGGGACCGACCGGCGGCGCGGGCGCGACAGGTTCATCTCTCGTCGTGGAGCATGCGCTCAGGCCGAGCGCGGCTCCGCCGAGGAGACCCAAAAGCCTGATGTTCATAACCTCTCCCTTGGCGCGGCGAGGACCGTGCGCCGGTTAGATGTGGACACTGCAAAACGCAGCGGGGGTGTAACGATCGACCTCGCCTTTCGAAGCCATTACCCAATCGCAATGACGGCGAAATGTGCCTAACGCGCGACTAACCGTTTTGCTCGGCAAATCGCGGGCGATCCCTAGTCTATCACCCATTCGGCAGAGCCGATCCCCTGCGCATAAAGCAGCACCGACAGGTCACCATGGACAACCTCTGCCCCCGCCGCCTCGCGCGTTTTCGGCTTCGCATGATAGGCCACGCCCAGCCCCGCGCCCTGGATCATCGGAATGTCGTTCGCGCCGTCACCCACCGCAAGCGTCAAAGCACGGTCGATACCGCCCTCGATCGCCGCTTCCAGCTCGGCGCGCTTGCGCGATGCGTCCACGATGGGCAGCTCTACCGTCCCGATCAGCGCGCCGTCCGCAATCTCAAGCACGTTGGCGACCGCGCGGTCGAAACCGATCTCTTCGGCGACCGGCCCGGTGAAGCGGGTAAATCCGCCCGACACCAGCAGCGTCGCCGCGCCCCGCGCTTTCATCGTGCGCACCAGCGCCCGCGCGCCGGGCATGATCTTCACACGCTCGGCCCGGCACCGGTCAATCGCCTCGTCCGCCAGCCCTTTCAGCAACGCCACCCGCTCATGCAACGCGCCTGCGAAATCCAGCTCGCCGCGCATCGCCCGCTCGGTGATGTCGGCAATCTGCGGCTTTATCCCCGCATAGCCGGCCAGTTCGTCAATGCACTCGACCGTTATCATGGTCGAATCCATGTCAGCGATCAGCAACTTCTTCTCGCGGCCCATCGCCGGCTGGACGATCACATCCACCCTGTCCCCGATGTCCGACAGCACCGCGCGCGCCGTCACGGGATCGCTACCGAAGAAGATGTCGGCGGCCTTGCCCTCATCCAGCCACTTGCTATCCACCGGCGCACAGCCTGCGGTCGCCAATCGAGCGACGGATTCTGCAATATCCCCCTCACTCAAGGCCGCACTTGCCACTAAGGTTGCGACGAACATGGATACTCCCGAAACAAACTGGCCTGAAACAGACAAGGGCGAATCCCGCCCGCGCGTGGCGCTTATTGCCGGGCCTACCGCCAGCGGCAAGAGCGCGCTCGCAGTTCGGTTGGCGCAAGTGGCCAACGGCGTCGTCATCAACGCCGACGCCAGCCAGGTCTATGCCGACCTGCAAATCCTCTCCGCCCGGCCAAGCGCCCAGGAAATGGCGGAAGCTCCTCATCGCCTCTTTGGCCATATCGACGGCGGGCAGGCCTGCACCGCCGCGCACTGGGCGGCCGACGCCCGCACCGAAATCGACCGCGCGCATGGCGAAGGGCGGCTGCCCATATTGGTCGGCGGCACAGGGCTATATCTGCGCACCCTGCTCGACGGCATCGCCCCGGTGCCCGACATTGATTCCGACGTCCGTGCCGCCGTGCGCGTCATGCCGGTCGCGGACGCCCACGCCGCCCTTTCGCGGGAAGACCCGGAAGCCGCCGCCCGCCTCGCCCCCGCCGACACCACCCGCGTCGCCCGCGCGCTGGAAGTCGTGCGTTCGACCGGCAAGCCGCTTACCTATTGGCAACAGCATAAGAGCGGCGGCATTGCCGATCGCATCAGCCTTTCTCCCCTGATCCTCCTTCCGCCTCGCGACTGGCTCATCGCCCGCTGCGACCGCCGGTTCGAACAGATGCTCGATGGCGGCGCGGTGCAAGAGGTTGAAGCCCTTCTCAACCGAGCACTCTCCCCCGAACTGCCTGTCATGCGCGCGATAGGCGTTCCCGAGATTGCCAGCTGGCTGCGCGGCGAAATAAGCCGGGAAACCATGGCGGAACGGGGCAGGATCGCCACGCGCCAATATGCCAAGCGCCAATATACCTGGTTTTCCCGCCAGCCGCCGGACCACTGGCCACGCGAAACACAGTCCATTGATGACAAGATCACCGACGAACTGATAATAAAATTACGTCGTTAGTGGTTGACTAGCCATTTTATGTCTATTAGAGGCACCCGCCTTGCCATCTCCCCGCTTCCGGGGCAGAGGGCGCAACTTGCATCCAGTGGAAGGATTTAGCGTGTCCGAAAAGAGCGGCGCGGACATTTTGGTTGAAAGCCTGATCGACCTGGGGGTCGAAGTCGTGTTCGGTTATCCGGGCGGCGCGGTGCTGCCCATCTATGACGCGCTTTTCAATCATCCGAAGATCCGCCACGTCCTTGTCCGCCATGAACAGGGTGCAACCCATATGGCGGAGGGTTACGCCCGCTCGACCGGGAAACCCGGCGTCGTGCTCGTCACCTCCGGCCCCGGCGCGACCAACGCCGTCACCGGCATTACCGACGCGCTGATGGACTCCATTCCCATGGTCGTCATCACCGGTCAGGTTCCAACGCAGTTGATCGGCACCGACGCGTTCCAGGAAGCGGACACGGTCGGCATCACGCGCCACTGTTCCAAGCACAACTATCTGGTCAAGGATCCGGCAAAGCTTGCTGGCGTCGTCCATGAGGCTTTCCACATCGCCACCACCGGCCGCCCCGGCCCGGTCGTCATCGACATCCCGAAAAACGTCCAGATCGCCACCGCGCCCTATAACCGGCCGCTCGGCTTTGAACATGCAAGCTACAAGCCGCAGACGAAGGCGGATGCCTCCGCCATCGCCACGGCTGTCGAAATGCTGGCAAAGGCAGAGCGCCCGATCTTCTACACGGGCGGCGGCGTCATCAATTCGGGGCCGAAGGCGTCGGCCCTGCTGCGCGAACTGGCGGAACTGACAGGCGCGCCCGTCACCTCGACCCTCATGGGCCTGGGCGCCTATCCCGCATCCGGGCCGCAATGGCTGGGGATGCTGGGCATGCACGGCACCTATGAAGCCAACTGGGCGATGAACAAGGCGGATCTGATCATCTGCGTCGGCGCGCGTTTCGATGACCGGGTCACTGGTCGCCTCGATGCCTTCGCGCCCAATTCGAAAAAGATCCACATCGACATCGATCGCAGCTCGATCAACAAGACGGTTGACGTCGATCTTCCGATTGTCGCCGATGTTGTAAACGCGCTCAATGACTTGATCACCGCGTGGAAAACGCATGGGCACAAGGCTGCGGACCTGTCCGAATGGTGGGCCAGGATCGAAGGATGGCGCGCGCGCAACAGCCTCGCTTATCCCGAAAGCGGTGAGGAAATCATGCCGCAGGAAGCGATCGCACAGCTCTACAAGGCGTCGCGTTCAGCCGATGACGTCATCATCACCACCGAAGTCGGCCAGCACCAGATGTGGGCCGCCCAGCATTTCGGTTTCGACGCGCCGAACAAGTGGCTGACGTCCGGCGGTCTTGGCACCATGGGCTACGGCTTCCCCGCCGCCATCGGCGCGCAGGTCGGCAATCCCGACAGCCTGGTCGTCTGCGTCGCGGGCGACGCCTCGATCCAGATGAACATCCAGGAAATGGGCACGGCCAGCCAGTACCGCCTGCCGGTCAAGATATTCATCCTCAACAATGAATATATGGGCATGGTCCGGCAGTGGCAGGAACTGACCTATGAAAGCCGCTATTCCAACAGCTATTCCGACAGCCTGCCCGATTTCGTGAAGCTGGCGGAAGCCTATGGCTGGACGGGCATCCGTATCGAAGGACCGCAGGAACTGGCGGCTGGCATTCGCCAGATGATCGACACGCCCGGACCGGTGATCGTCGATTGCCGCGTGACGAAACTGTCCAACTGTTTCCCGATGATCCCGTCGGGCGCGGCGCATACCGACATGCTGCTCGATCCCAACCAGATCGCAGGCATCATGTCGGATGAGGCAAAGGCTTTGGTGTGACCCAGCATCTGAAGCTCCGCATCCATGTGAGCGAACCCTTCGACTTTGAACGGATCAGCGGCACGGCTGAGCTGAGAGGCTGGACCGTGGACCATCATGATCCAGAGATTGAGGATTGGGAAGTTCATCTGGAGCAGGGCTTCGATTTCCACGAGCGCCGGATCGGCCGCCTGCTGGCCAGTCCCCGCTATGTGGGCGAGCATCTGGGCCGCATGTTCGACGCGATCGCGGGCTTTCCCGTCCGCCTCGCCCATCGCGACGACGGCAGCTGGCACTACGCCTTCACGGGCATGATTTCCGAGCGCCATGAGCGCGCAGACGAACCGGATAATGGAACGAGCATCTGATGCATATCCAGGAAGAATATAGCGAGCGGCACGTCCTGTCGCTGACGGTCACGAACGAAGCGGGCATCCTCGCCCGGATCGCGGGCCTGTTCACCGCGCGCGGCTATAATATCGACAGCCTGACCGTGGCGGACATCACGCCTGATCATGCGATCAGCCGCATCACCATCGTCACCAACGGCCCGCCCAAGGTGATCGACCAGATCATCGCCCAGCTGGACCGACTGGTGCCGGTTCACAAGGTTACGGATCTCACCGCCAACGGCCCCTTCGTCGAGCGGGAACTGGCGCTGGTGAAAGTCACGGGCACGGGCGAAGACCGGATAGAGGCGCTGCGCCTTGCCGACGTCTTTCGCGCAAAGGTCGTCGATACCACGATCGAGAGCTTCATTTTCGAGATCACCGGCACGACCGACAAGATCGACAATTTCATCGGCCTCATGCGCCAGATCGGCCTGGTAGAGGTCGGCCGCACCGGCGTCGTCGGCCTGATCCGCGGCAAGGAGCCGAATTGACTTTGACCCCTCTCCCGCCCGCGGGAGAGGGAGGGGCCCGCTGCGCAGCAGTGGGAGGGTGAGGGCCAGCCAGGTGAGGCCCCCCCGGTGGTTCTCCCTCACCATTGATTAAGCTCCTCCCGGAGCAGCTGGACAGAAGAAGGAACGTCAAATGAAGGTTTATTACGATCGCGACGCCGACATCGGTCTCATCAAGGGCAAGAAGGTCGCCATCCTCGGCTATGGCAGCCAGGGTCACGCCCACGCCCAGAACCTGCGCGACAGCGGCGTGGCCGAAGTCGCCATCGCTCTGCGCCCCGGCTCGGCCTCTGCCAAGAAGGCGGAAGGCGCAGGCTTCAAGGTTCTGCCCAACGCGGAAGCCGCCGCATGGGCCGACGTTCTCATGATCCTCGCACCTGACGAGCATCAGGCCGCTATCTATGCCGACGACATCCATGCGAACCTCAAGCCCGGCGCCGCTCTCGCCTTCGCCCACGGCCTCAACGTCCATTTCGGCCTGATCGAGCCGCGCAAGGACGTCGATGTCATCATGATCGCGCCCAAGGGCCCCGGCCATACCGTCCGCAGCGAATATCAGCGCGGCGGCGGCGTCCCCTGCCTGATCGCCATCGCGCAGGACGCGACCGGCAACGCCCATGACATCGCCCTGTCCTACGCTTCGGGCGTCGGCGGCGGCCGCTCGGGCATCATCGAAACCAACTTCCGCGAGGAATGCGAAACCGACCTGTTCGGCGAGCAGGCGGTGCTGTGCGGCGGCGCGACCGCGCTGGTCCAGGCTGGCTTCGAAACGCTGGTGGAAGCCGGTTATGCGCCGGAAATGGCCTATTTCGAATGCCTCCACGAACTCAAGCTGATCGTCGACCTGATGTATGAAGGCGGCATCGCCAACATGCGCTATTCGATCTCGAACACCGCCGAATATGGTGACATCAAGACCGGCCCGCGCATCATCACCGAAGAAACGAAGAAGGAAATGAAGCGCGTCCTCGCCGACATCCAGTCGGGCCGCTTCGTGAAGGACTTCGTGCTCGACAACCGCGCTGGCCAGCCGGAGCTGAAGGCCAGCCGCATCGCCGCCCAGCGTCACCCCATCGAAGAAACCGGCGCAAAGCTGCGCGCCATGATGCCCTGGATCGCAGCCAACAAGCTGGTGGACCAGGAAAAGAACTAAGGCTGGCGCGGGCGGATCATCCCGCCCGCCCCCTGACCACTTTTCCCTTTGCTCGCGCAGAGGCGCAGAGGACGCTGGGGAAATTCCTCCTGCGATCTCTGCGCCTCTCGCGCATATGCCTGGTTGAACCTGCGCCTCCTGCACAAGGTCAGCCGCCAGCAGCAAGGCAACACCCCGTCAACCCAACCCCTCCCGTCACCCCAGCGAAAGCTGGGGTCTAAAGCCCCACCTCCAATCCCATCCCGCGCCCACGCGCGCATACTCCAATTCGGTAACCCTCCATTTCCGGTTACACCTCTGGAACAATCAAAGGATGCCGCTATGGTGGCGCGTCTTTTGCTTCTGGAGAACCACCGATGCGCAAGTTGCTGATTTCCGCTGCTGCCTTCACCGCGATCGCAGGCGGCACCGTCGTCATCGCCCAGCAAATGCCCGCCGCGCCTGGCGCAAAGGATCCGGCCCGCGTCACCGGCGGCACGTATCAGATTGATCCCGGCCACACCCAGATCGTCTTTGCCTATGACCATATGGGCTTTTCCAACAATGTCGGCGTCATCTCCGAATCCACCGGCACGCTGACCCTTGACCCCAAGAATGTCGCCGCCGCCAAGGTCTCCGTGGACGTCCCCATCGCCAACATCCGCACTGGCGTTGCGAAGCTCGACGAACATCTGATGAAGGCCGACTTCTTCGACGTTGCGAAATTTCCCAAGGCGACCTTCGTCTCAACCAGCGTGAAGGCTGACGGCCCCACCGGCGCTGAAATCACCGGCAACCTCACCATCAAGGGCATCACCAAGCCCGTCACTCTCGACGCCGAATTTTACGGCGCGGGCAAGGCGCCCGCCATGGCTGGCGGCAAGGAAAATGTCGGCTTCGTCGCAACCGGCGCGGTCAAACGCAGCGATTTCAACATGGGCTATGGCGTGCCCATGGTCGGCGACGCGATCGAATTGAAGATCGTGGCGGCGTTCCAGAAGTAAGCCACGCCAGCGCACACTCCTTCTCCCGCCAGCGGGAGAAGGATACGCAGCCTTACCAGCTCGCTCGCTAGGCGAAGTTGGATGAGGGTGGTTCCCGCCAGACCTTACCCTCCTTCGCCGCTACGGAGAGTGACATCCCCGCCTACTGGCTCCGTTCGTCCTGAGCTTGGCGAAGGACGCGTGATGACCTCGCCGTTGCGCGCATGCTTCGACAGGCTCAGCACGAACGGATGTTATAGCCGACGGCGACCAGAAGCAGCCAGTATTTCACTCCTTCATGCGACTAAGTGTCTTCCATTCTCTGCTCGGGCAAGGCTGCCGCACTGCGCGTGGACATGATGCTGCGCCTGCCCTCCACTCGGAACCATTCGGTTGAAAAACACTTTCCTTCCCTGGTGAAGGAGAGCGCACATGATTGGTAAGGACGATGAAGAAGCCGATGTGAACGAGGTGAAGGAACCTGTTGGCCTCGATCACCTCGATCACAATGAAACGGATGATGCATCAAACTCTGCCGAGGAGAAGGCCATTGAACTCCCAGTTGAGGAGGGTGACTTTAACGCGCAGACAACATGAAGACACGCGTCCGTCGGCAGGTTCTAGCGACGCTTCTGTCGCTTAGGTTATGAGGTATGGCGCCTTTCTTGCCTTCCGTGCGTGGGAGCGGCGGGTCGCTAACCACATCGTCGCTTCCTACCCGCGAATGACTCGGTAGCGCCGATAACCCGCTGGTCGGGTTCGAGGAATAAAAACTGCCCGACGACACGCGACCAAAAGGCGACCTTACAGTAGCAGAGGTGATGGCCCAAAAAGCAGCCGCTAAGTGGTGCGCATCAGATCAGGTCCGCGACTACAAATCCTAGAAACAGTACCGAGGACGCGACCATGACCGCAGTGGCCACCCACCCGAAGATCATCTGTCGAAGTGACACAGCCAAGCGCCCCATTGCCCGGGGATTGCGAACGATTAGCATCATTACGACCATCAATGGACCGGCGAGAATGCCGTTGACCACTGCCGCCCAGTACAGTGCGCGCGCCGGGTCGATGCCAATCCCGTTCAAGGATGCGCCGGCCAGCGTCGTTGCCGCAATCGTCCCGTAGAATAGGCGGGCAGAGAGCGGCTTCGCATCAAGGCTGCCAGAAATCCCCGCCATCTCGGTGACGGCATAGGCAGCCGACCCTGCAAGCACCGGAACAGCCAGCAAGCCAGTGCCAATAATACCCACCGCAAACATTGCGAAGGCAAATTGACCTGCGATCGGCCGAAGCGCCTCGGCCGCCTGTGACGACGTTGCGATATCCCGCACGCCATTGGCATGCAGTGTGGCTGCGGTCGCGAACACGATCGCAAGTGATATAAGTGTGCTGAACCCCATGCCGGTTAGCGTATCAACTTGAATTCGTTTCAGTTCGGGGCCGGCGGTGGATGCCGTCAGGCACAGCGGTTTGACATGATGTCTATGCTGTTCCTCGATTTCCTGCCCGGCCTGCCAGAAGAACAGATAGGGGCTTATGGTCGTGCCGAGGATTGCGACGAAGGCGGTAGCATAAGCGGCGTTGAATTGCAGCTCGGGAACCACGAGCGAGCGCAGTGCATGCGGCCATGGTACGTGGGCAACCGCCACCACAGCAACGTATGTGAACAACGAAAGCGTCGTCCACTTCAGAATCGATGCATAGCGCGGGTAGCTAAGCCCAACTTCCAGAAGGATGCACACGATCCCGAATAGCAGCGTGTAAAGCGCCCCATTCCCGCCGATGAGAAGGGTAAGTGCCGCACCCATCGCACTCAGATCGGCCCCAAGATTGACGATGTTCGCAATCAGCAACAATGAGACCATGAACCACAATAGGGGGCGTGGGTAATGACGTTTCAGGTTTCGGGCGATGCCCGCACCCGTGACGCGGCCAATCTCTGCCGCAATCAGCTGTATCGCAACCATCAGCGGAAAACTGAGGACAAATGTCCAAGCCAAACCATATCCGAATTCAGCGCCAACCTGGCTATGCGTGCCTATGCCGCTGGGATCATCATCTGCCGCACCTGTAACAAGGCCCGGTCCCAGAGCCTTCAAGAAGGCCTTAAATCCGCGAGGGAGCCCAACGTCATTTGGGGAAGATTTATTCACACACTGATAGTCGCACGCGCTCCGTTGAGTAGCAACCAGCACTCGCCGACGGATTGGGATACTGCAATTGGACTGTCCGATTTGTGATGCTGACAATCGAAAGCCGCCATTCCGCAAACCACCCCAAGCCGTCCCCTACACCCCTCTTCAACAAACACTGGACGCGCACCCCTAAAAAGGGTTAAGGCACCTCCACCATGCAGCGCGCGCTTCTTCCCCTGCTACGACTTACACGCCCTTAGGCGTGCTTTTTGCGCTGCTCTTCGCTTGAATGATGCAGCGATACGCCTAAGGGCTTTTTTCAAGCAGATAGTCGTTTCACCGGGCAGGCCGTGACGCCGCTCGTTTGCATAAAGAAGTAGCTTCCCATGATGCTGACCGACCCTTCGCAGAAATACCGCGCCTTCCCCCAGGTGGACCTGCCCAATCGCCAATGGCCCAGCGCTGTCATCACCTCACCGCCGCGCTGGCTGTCGACCGACATGCGCGACGGCAACCAGTCGTTGATCGACCCGATGAACGCGGAAAAGAAGCGCCGCTTCTTCGACCTGCTGCTGAAAGTGGGCGTCAAGGAAATCGAAGTTGGCTTCCCCGCCGCCGGCGCGACCGAGTTCGACTTCATTTCCGGTCTGGTTCGCGATGGCGCGATCCCCGACGACGTATTCCCGCAAGTGCTGACGCAGGCGCGTGAAGACCTGATCGCCACCACCTTTGAAAGCCTGCGCGGCGCGAAGCAGGCGGTCGTCCATGTTTACAACGCCGTGTCACCCGCCTGGCGCAACATCGTGTTCCAGATGGATCGCCCGCAGATCAAGGAAATCGCGATCAACGCGGCCAAGCTGCTGCGCGACAATGCCGCGAAGCAGCCCAACACCGACTGGCATTTCGAATATTCGCCGGAAACCTTCTCGACCGCGGAGCTGGATTTCAGCCTGGAATGCTGTGAAGCGGTGATGGAAATCCTGCAACCGACGCCTGAACGGCCGCTGATCCTGAACCTGCCCGCCACGGTCGAGGCCGCGACGCCCAACATCTATGCCGACCAGATCGAATGGATGTGCCGCAACATTTCGCGCCGCGACAGCGTCGTCATCTCGCTGCACACCCATAATGACCGGGGGACCGGCGTCGCGGCGGCGGAACTGGGCCTGATGGCGGGCGCGGACCGCGTCGAAGGTTGTCTGTTTGGCAACGGTGAACGCACCGGCAACTGCGATCTGGTGACCGTGGCGCTCAACATGTACACGCAGGGCATCAATCCGGGGCTGGATTTCTCCGACATTGATGAGGTCATCCAGACCGTCGAATATTGCAACCAGCTGCCCGTCCACCCGCGCCATCCCTATGCTGGCGAACTGGTGTTCACCGCCTTTTCCGGCTCGCATCAGGACGCGATCAAGAAGGGTTTCGCCGCGCAGGAAGTCCGCAACGACCAGATTTGGGACGTGCCCTATCTGCCCATCGACCCCAAGGATCTGGGCCGCGACTATGAAGCGGTGATCCGCGTCAATTCGCAGTCGGGCAAGGGCGGCGTCGCCTGGGTGCTGCAACAGGACAAGGGGCTGAAACTGCCCAAGCGGATGCAAGCCGACTTCTCTCGCGTCGTGCAGGCGCTGGCGGACCAGAGCAGCCGCGAACTCAACGCCGCTGACATCTGGGCCGCGTTCGAGGATCATTACCGCCTGTCCGGGGACCAGCCCTACAAGCTGATCGATTATAATGAAACCGGCCATGCGGGCGACCGCATCTTCACTGGCAAGATCGCTCACAAGGGCGGCGAACGCAGCATTTCCGGACGCGGCAACGGGCTGATCTCCTCGGTGCTGGCCGCGCTGCGTGACGACCTTGGCGTCGATCTGGAAGTGGCTGATTATAGCGAGCATGCGATCGGCGTGGGGACGGACGTTGCTGCGGCCGCCTATGTCGAATGCCGCACGCCCGATGGCCGCACCGTCTTCGGCATCGGCACCGATACCGACATCGCGACCGCCTCGGTCCAGGCCGTGCTGTCGGCCGCCAACAGCATTTCATAACGAAACTGAAAATAGGAAAGAGCGCGAGAAATCGCGTTCTTCTCTCTATTTCATTCTCGAGTTCGGAACGACAGTGACAAATCACCAGGTCCACATAATCGGCGGCGGCCTCGCCGGTTCAGAAGCCGCCTGGCAACTGGCGGAGGCGGGCGTCAAAGTCCGCCTCTCCGAAATGCGCGGCTCCGGCGACATGACCCCGGCACATCAAACCGATGGCCTCGCCGAACTCGTCTGCTCCAACAGCTTTCGTTCCGATGATCCCGACAAGAACGCCGTCGGCCTGCTCCATCAGGAAATGCGCCGCCTCGGCTCGCTCATCATGGCGCAGGCGGAACCGGCCAAAGTCCCCGCCGGATCAGCCCTGGCGGTTGATCGGCACATCTTCTCCGAAGGCGTCACCCGCACGCTTTCCGAGCATCCGAATGTAGAGGTCGTCCGCGAACGCATCGACACCCTGCCCACCGAAGGCATGACGATCGTCGCGACCGGCCCGCTGACCGCACCAGCGCTCGCCGCCAGCATCGGCCAGGCAGCGGGCATGGATCACCTCGCCTTCTTCGACGCCATTGCGCCCGTCATTCATTTCGACAGCATTGACATGGACAAATGCTGGATGGCCAACCGCTGGGACAAGATCGGCCCCGGCGGCGGAGAGGGCAAGGATTACATCAATTGCCCGATGACCAGGGACCAGTATCAGGCCTTCGTCCAGGGCCTCCTCGACGGCGACAAGACCGAATTCAAGGAGTGGGAAAAGAACACCCCCTATTTCGAAGGCTGCATGCCGATTGAGGTGATGGCGTCCCGCGGCCCCGAAACCCTGCGCCATGGTCCGATGAAACCGATGGGCCTGGACGATCCCCGCACCGGTCGCTGGCCCTACGCCGTCGTGCAACTGAGGCAGGATAATGCGTCGGGTACGCTGTGGAACATGGTCGGCTTCCAGACGAAGCTCAAACATGGCACCCAGGTTGAACTGTTCCGCACCATCCCAGGTCTGGAAAATGCCGAATTCGCGCGCCTTGGCGGCCTCCACCGCAACACCTTCATTCAAAGCCCCAAGCTGCTGGACGCCACGCTCCGGTTGAAGAACGCCCCCCATATCCGTTTCGCTGGCCAGATGACCGGCTGCGAAGGCTATGTCGAAAGCGCGGCGATCGGTCTGCTGGCTGGGCGTTTCGCTGCGGCGGAAATATTGGGGCAGCAGCTGGCTCCCCCGCCCGGCGAAACTGCGTTGGGCGCGCTGCTCGGCCATGTCATCGGCAACGTCGAAACAGCCGACTATCAGCCCATGAACGTCAATTTCGGCCTGTTCCCGCCGATAGACGATGTGAAGAAGAAACAGCGCAAGGAAGCGATGACATCGCGGGCGCGCGCGGCTCTGGGGCTTTGGCTGGGCGAGCTTCAGCCCGCCTGACCATCAACATTTGCAGCGCGGCTTGAGGCTTCGCTTGGGCGCGGTGGTGGCGAACTCGGCAGGCGAGAGCTTGCCGTCTGCATTGGCGTCAGCCTCGGCGAAGCGGTCGGATGTCGCAACCGCCCATTCCTCGAACGACAGCAGATTGTCACCGTCCTTGTCGAGCTTCTTGAAAGCCTTGACCCGGCTGCCCATCATCTCGATCCGCGTGATCACGCCATTCCGGTCGCGGTCGTACCGAGCGAAGCGCTTCTGTTCGCGACTTTGCGGGCTTGCCTCACCGGGGCGGGGCAGCGGCTTTCCAACGGCATCGGGATCGCCCTCTGGCAACGCATCGATAGCCGGAGGCGGCGGAGGCGCTATCACGGCCTCAGGCATGGGACCATTGGCCGCGCGCCCCTGCCACCAGAAAAGGCTCGCCGCGATCAGCAGCAACGCAGCACCAGCCATGATCCTTCCCACCAAATCCCCCTTCAACGCGTGGTCAGTGCCACGCGCAATAGCCGAAGATAAAGTCCCGGCGTCAAGCGTTTAGGCGCCGCCCTGCCCTTTAGAATATCCTGCCGCGCCAAGCCATAAGCGATGCGCATAGGCCGCCATGCCGCAGGCCAGGGTTGAGAGATGGAGGGCATCTTCTCCCGCGCAAGGCTGATCGCATCGACCGCGAGAGACGGGTCGGCCACATGGCCCGACAAGTCCCACAGCGCCCATGCTGCGCCAGCCTGTGTCAGCCAGGGGGACACTTCACCTTCCCCCGCAAGCGCGTGAAACAGACCGCCGCCACGACCATCCGCATAGGCGTCGAGGTTGACATCTCCCACCATCGCCTCCCAGCCGTCAAGCCATGCCGAAAGCCCCGCAGGCGGCAACGCGCCCAGCGCACGCAGGCCGTCGATGAGCGGCTCCCCCCTGCCCTTGGCTCCCACCTCGTCGCTCAGCGCTTCCTGCCACCAGGCGAGGCGGATCTGGCCGATCATGGGCTCGCTCGTCGTGGCGGCAAGCCGGGCAAAGCGTGCATCCAGCGTCCACAGCAGCCGATGCCGCGCCATGTCATCGCCGGCATAGGCGCTCAGCAGCGCCGCGAGAGCGGACAGTTCGTCAGCCAATGCCTAAGCCACAGGCTGTATATCGCCCGGTATAGATTATCGTCATTTTAACTATCCCCCGAATATTGATCCTAACAACTGCCCCTTAAGGAGCAGTCGGTTGCCCTGCCTGCAAGGGGGGTCGGGACAAGCATGGGTGAAAGCAAAAATGGGCGACAGGATCAAGCGCACACTGTTCATTTTGATGCGGCTCTATCACAATCAGGCTGGCAATACGCTGGCGATTGTGGCGGCTGCCATCTTCCCTCTGGCAGCCCTGATTGGCGGCGGCGTGGACATCAGCCGCATCTACCTGACCAAGACGCGGCTGCAACAGGCATGCGACGCTGGCGCCCTTGCTGGGCGACGCGCCATGACCGGTCTCACCTGGACAACTGGTACGGGCAGCACTCAGGAAACGGCCGACCGCTTTTTCACCGTTAACTTCCCCGCCAACAAATATGGGACAAACTCCGGCGCGGTCATCTATTCGGCAAGCGAGACGGGCGCCGTCACCGGTAACGCATCAGTGGTCGTGCCGATGACGCTGATGTCGCTTTTTCATATGCCGGACAAGACCGTCACCGCGACCTGCACCGCAGACCTTCAATTGCCGAATACCGATGTGATGTTCGTTCTGGACACGACCTTGTCCATGAACGACATCAACCTCGGCGATTCCCAAAGCCGCATCGCGGTGCTCCGAGGTGCCGTGAGCAGCTTCTATACAGAACTGGAAAATGTCCGGCCCGCAGGCTCGCGCATTCGTTATGGCTTCGTGCCCTATTCTTCAACCGTCAATGTAGGAATGTTGCTCAAGCGCGACTGGATCATGGACATCGCCACTTATGATTCCCGGGTCTATGAGAATGAGAAGGAACTGAAGGACGGAGGCACGCAAGGCTCAACGATTTCAGGAAATGACGGCTGGAAGTATCTTAGCGGCTCCAAAAACACGGGTACTAAGTATCAGGGACCGTCGGAAGAATGCATCGCTCCTCCAAACAAGGACTGGACTGACAAGACCACATATGAGTCTTGGGACCCGTCCAGCAGTGCCGTGCCGCGCACCCGCAAACGCACAAGAGTCCGCAATGGCACCACCTATTCGAAATCCCTGAACAATGGCATTTGCTGGATCACGCCCACCATATATGACAATTACACCGAAACGCTGACCGAGTGGGTAAAAGAAAATCCGAATGCTGGACAGGAAAACCCAGATTCCTGGGTTTATTACTGGCGGTATAAGCCAGTTGACTACTCCATGGCCGATCTCAAGGGAGCAGGCGACGGAAATTCGCTTGTGAGCGGGGGCAGTTTCACCGCTCCGGTAGGCAACTTCTCGGGCGGAAATCCAACGTCGCGCACCATTACATGGAATCAGACCAATGGCTGCATAGAGGAACGCGCTACTCGCCGGTCCGATGAAGGCGCCGGTGTACCGCGTTACGACATGGACGTTGACCTCGTACCTGACAAGAATAACGTTTCCACCCAATGGAAGCCGTTTCTGCCGGGTCTTGTCTATGGGCGAAATGCGACATCCTTCACCGCGACCACCAACTGGGTATGGAGTGAATCCGCTTCAACCAAAAGTTCGAGCAATTTACCTACGCCCTCATCGAGCACGAGCGAATATGGCGCGTGCCCGACCTATGCACGCAAACTGGCGGAGATCGATTCGAGCACGCTTTCCACTTATCTAGCCGCGCTGAAGCCCGCCGGTTTCACCTATCATGACATAGGCATGCTGTGGGGTCTGCGGCTGATGTCTCGTGAGGGCCTGTTTGCTGCCGAGCACGCAGCGGCAGAGAGCAGTGGCCGCTATGCACGCCATCTTATCTTTATGACCGATGGAGATACTGATACGCGCATAGGCGCCTACGATGCTTGGGGCATGTCGGCAGTCGCACGTCGCCGTACCCCCACAGGATCCATACCTACGGACGAAGGCCAGGATGACATCACGGAAGCGCGGCTCGCCGAGCTTTGCAATATAGCCAAAAATCAGAAGAACATCACAGTCTGGGTCATCGCATTTGGCACAACCCTGACGACGCTTCTGTCTGACTGCGCGTCACCCGGTCGCGCCTATCAGGCCGATAACTCAGACCAGTTGACCGCCACCTTCTCGCAGATTGCATCGCAGATCGCACAGTTGCGGGTGACACGATGACACGCGCCACCGCCCGCTATCGCTTCACCCGGCAAGCTCGATCTTTCGCCCGGGACGTACGCGGCGCGACATTGGTGGAGTTCGCCTTTGTCGCGCCGATACTGGTGCTGATGCTGATGTTCCTGTTTGACACCGGCTATTATCTCTACGCCCGCGCCATTCTAAGCGGAGAAATTCAGGCTGCAGGCCGCGCGTCCGCCCTCGAAACGGCTACCGATGCCAATCGCGCATTGCTGGACAACTCGGTCGAGACGGCGGTGAAACGACTGGTTGGTGGCGGAACACTTCACTTCGATCGCCTGGCGTTCAAATCCTACGGCCGCGCCCAATCGAGGGCGGAGGCATTTATAGATTCCAACGGCGATGACATCTGCAATAACGACGAAAGCTTCGACGATGCCAACCGCAATGGCGTCCGCGATGCCGACTCTGGCGTAGCCGGCCAAGGCGGCGCAAAGGACGTCACAATCTATTCCGCGACGCTGGAATATGATCGTCTTTTCCCGATGGCGTCCCTGCTGGGCTGGAGTGAGCAGGTCAGCATCACCGCCCACACAATTTTACGGAATCAGCCTTTTGATAAGCAGGCGGAAGCCCTGATTGGCCATTGCGATTGAGGATCTATCAATGAACGGCTCTCAAACTTCAGGCGTCCGACCGGTGGTCGCAAACTCCCTGCCCTCGCGGCTTGATCTTCTGCGGTGCCAGAGCGGCATCGCCTTGACCGAGTTCGCAATGGCCTTCCCCATTCTGCTGATCCTCGCCACGTCCGGCCTGGAACTCACCAACTATGCCCTGACCGTCAAGAGAGTTGGCGAACTGGCGGTCATGGTATCGGACAACGCGTCCCGGATGGGGGCTCAAAGCGCCATTAATAACAAGCCTGTTAGCGAGGCGGAGATCAACGACGTTTTCATCGGCGCTGACCTGCAAGCATCGAACCTCAACCTCGGTCAAAAGGGCAAGATCGTCCTTTCCAGCCTGCAGCGAAATGCCGACGGCGGGCAGATGATAAAATGGCAGCGATGCTATGGAGGGGACGCTTATGAGTCCGCTTACGGAACGGAGGGTACAGGCGCCACGGGCACCGGCTTCGCCGGAATGGGACCGGAGGATCATGAAATTACTGCAGCAGAGGGAACGGCCGTGATGGTGGTGGAAATTCACTACACCTACACACGCCTGATGCCCATTATCACGCTGCCGCTACACGACATTACGGAGTTTTCGGCCTATAACGTCCGCGATAGTCGCGACATCACACAGGTCTACAATACCGAAAACGTTACCCCATCAACCTGCACCTGAACTTGGGCGTAGAAAGGGAGAGTCAGATTTCGGCCCTCCCCAACTATACGGTCAACGATAGCAAACCTTCTTCGCCGCAGCGACGACGCGAGCGGCGTCGATAAGCGCCGCCTTTTCAAGGTTCGCGGCGTAGGGCAGCGGCACATCCTCGTTGGTCACGCGCAAAACTGGGGCATCCAGGTCGTCAAAGCCCTGTTCCATCATCACTGCGGCGATTTCCGACGCGATCGAGCAGACGGGCCAGCCTTCCTCGACCACGACGAGGCGATTGGTCTTCTTGAGACTCTGCAACACGGTCGCGGTGTCCAGCGGTCGCAGCGTGCGCAGGTCGATGACCTCCGCATCGATACCTTCGCCCGCCAATGTTTCTGCGGCTTCAAGGGCGACGCCAACGCCGATGGAATAGCTGACCAACGTCACATTCTTGCCGGTGCGCATGATACGGGCCTTGCCGATCGGCAGGACATAGTCATCCACCTTAGGCACGTCGAAGCTCCGGCCATAGACCAACTCATTCTCCAGGAAAACGACCGGGTCTTCTGAACGGATGGCGGCCTTCAGCAAACCCTTGGCATCAGCCGCGTCATAGGGCGCGATGACGATGAGGCCCGGAACAGCCGCATACCATGGCCCATAATTCTGGCTGTGCTGGGCCCCAACGCGGCTCGCCGCACCATTGGGGCCACGGAACACTATGGGACAGCGCATCTGGCCGCCCGACATATAGTTGGTCTTGGCCGCCGAGTTGATGATGTGGTCAATCGCCTGCATGGCAAAATTGAATGTCATGAACTCGATAACCGGGCGAAGGCCGCCCATCGCGGCACCGGCGCCAATGCCGGCAAAGCCATGTTCGGTGATTGGCGTGTCGATGACACGCTTGTCGCCAAATTCGTCGAGAAGGCCCTGGGTCACCTTGTAGGCGCCCTGATATTCAGCCACTTCCTCGCCCATGACGAACACCCGCTCGTCGCGGCGCATTTCTTCAGCCATGGCATCGCGCAGTGCTTCACGCACTGTCGTTTTTACATATTCGGTGCCTTCGGGAAGATCCGGGTCAGCCACGCTGGCCCTTACTTCCGTATCGAGCTTGGCTGTTCCGGTGGCCGCCTTCTTCGGCGCCTCCGGGGCCGCCTCCGCCTTGGCGGCAGGGGCGCTTTCCTTGGCCCTCGGCGTCGGCTTGGCGGTGTCGCCGTCCTCGCCAGCCATCGTCGCGATGACCGTGCCGACTTTCACGCCTTCGGTGCCCTCGGGAATGACGATCGCGCCGATCTTGCCTTCATCGACCGCTTCAAATTCCATCGTCGCCTTGTCCGTTTCGATCTCAGCGAGAATATCGCCCGAACGCACTTCATCGCCTTCCTTCACCAGCCACTTGGCCAGCGTACCTTCCTCCATCGTCGGGGAGAGCGCCGGCATCTTGATTTCGATACCCATCAATATTGCTCCACCAGCACGTCGGTATAGAGTTCGGACATTTCCGGCTCGGGCGACGTTTCGGCGAAGTCAGCCGCGTCACTCACGATCTTGCGAATGTCCTGATCAACCTTCTTGAGTTCATCCTCGCTGACGCCTGCGTCCATCAAATATTTCTTCGCACCCTCGATCGGGTCGGATTTTTCGCGCATGGCCTGCACTTCCTCACGCGAACGGTATTTCGCGGGGTCGGACATGGAGTGGCCGCGGTAACGATAGGTCTTCATTTCCAGAAGAATGGGGCCATTGCCACCCTGCACCCATTTAAGCGCTTCCTCGGTCGCTCCACGCACCGCAAGGACGTCCATGCCATTGACCTGGATGCCGGGAATACGGAAGCTTTCGCCACGGCGATAAAGCTGATCCTCTGCGGACGAACGGTTGACGCTGGTCCCCATGGCATATTGATTGTTTTCGATCACGAAGATGATCGGCAGCTTCCATAGCTCAGCCATGTTGAAGCTTTCATAGACCTGACCCTGATTGGCCGCTCCGTCGCCAAAATAGGCGACGCAGACGCCACCGTCACCCTTATACTTGTGCGCGAAACCCAGACCCGCACCGAGCGATACCTGAGCGCCGACGATCCCGTGGCCGCCGAAAAACTTATGCTCGACGCTGAACATGTGCATCGAGCCGCCCTTGCCCTTCGAAATGCCAGCTTCGCGACCGGTCAGCTCGGCCATGATGACATTCGGATCAATGCCATAGGCAAGCATATGGCCGTGGTCGCGATAGCCGGTGATAACGCTGTCCTTGCCGGGCTTGAGCGCCGACTGGATGCCCACGGCAACCGCTTCCTGCCCGATATAGAGATGACAGAAGCCGCCGATCAGGCCGAGGCCGTAAAGCTGCCCCGCCTTTTCCTCAAAGCGGCGGATGAGGACCATTTGCCGGTAGAATTCCAGCAATTCTTCCTTGGTCGCTTTGTAGTCGCTCGGGGCTTCGGGGCGAGGCCGGTTGTGGTCCGCGCTGGCAGGGCTTTGCGCCTTTGCCTTTGCACGCGACGGACGCGGCGTCGTTGGTTTCGCCAAGGCTTCTTATCCTTTTGCCTGCGTACGGATGGAAGGAAGCCCGATATAGCGGCAGAGTCGGCCAGAATGCAACGCCGCAACCTGCGGAATAGCGGCATCGAATGCCGCGTTCAGTTCAGCGGAACGATCACTTCGTCATGATGGATCACGCCCAACTGACGGCGGATCAACTCATCACTCAGATCTGGATCGACGCGACGCGGATTGAGCAGGTCTACGCGATTGCGAAGTTCATTCCGCTGGGCCCGGACGGACTTCAATTCACCCTGGGCACGATGAAGCTGGCGCGAGTAATCACCCCAGGCAAGGACGCCATTGGAACCGAGCACCACATAGCCGGCAAAGAAAAGAAGCAGAAGCACAGCGATTGCCGGGCCGAAAGCCGAAAACAACAATGTGCGAAGCTTAGCGATGTGCGCCATGGAGCATTTGAATCACAGGCCGAAGCCGGCCGCAAGAGAAATCTGGCTAACTTGCGGCCGGACGCTGAAATTGACCGTTATCGGAAGATAGAGCGGCCGGCGTAAACCGCGACATCGCCCAGTTCTTCTTCGATGCGGATCAGCTGGTTGTACTTTGCAAGCCGATCCGAACGTGCGAGCGATCCGGTCTTGATCTGGCCGCAATTGGTGGCGACGGCGAGATCGGCGATAGTCGCATCCTCGGTTTCGCCCGACCGGTGCGACATGACCGCTGTGTAACGCGCGCGATGGGCCATATCGACCGCAGCCAACGTCTCCGTAAGCGTACCGATCTGATTGACCTTGACCAGCAGGGAGTTGGCCAAGCCCTTGCCGATGCCCATTTCAAGCCGCTTGGGGTTGGTGACGAAAAGGTCATCGCCCACCAACTGCACCTTGCCGCCGATCTTGTCCGTCAGCGCCTTCCAGCCTTCGAAATCATCCTCGCTCATGCCATCTTCGATCGACTTGATCGGATAGTCGGCGCACAGCGCAGCCAGATAGTCGGCCATTTCCACAGGGTTCAGCGACAGACCTTCGCCGGAAATCTCATATTTGCCGTTTCTGAAAAATTCGGTGGCCGCACAGTCCAGCGCCAGCACGACATCGTCACCGGGCTTATAGCCAGCCTTCTCGACAGACAGCATGATGAAATCGAGCGCATCGCGCGTCGATGCGATGTTGGGAGCGAAGCCGCCTTCGTCGCCCACTGATGTGGCAAGGCCCTTTTCGTGCAGGCCCTTCTTGAGCGTGTGGAAGATTTCCGCGCCCACCCGCACCGCATCGGCCAGGCTTTCCGCGCCGACCGGCATGATCATGAATTCCTGGAAATCGATCGGATTGTCGGCATGCTCGCCGCCGTTGATGATGTTCATCATCGGCACCGGCAACACATGAGCCGACACGCCGCCAACATAGCGGTACAGCGGCAGCCCCCGCGCGTCCGCCGCCGCCTTGGCGGTAGCGAGGCTGACGCCCAGGATTGCGTTCGCACCCAGCCGGCTCTTGTTCTCGGTGCCGTCGAGCGAGATCATCGCAGCATCGACTTCTGCCTGATCCTCCGCATCCAGGCCGATCAACTGCTCGGCAATCTCGTCATTGACTGCGGCGACCGCGGCCAGGACGCCCTTGCCGAGATACTTGCTTTTGTCGCCGTCGCGCTTTTCGACCGCCTCATAGGCACCGGTCGATGCGCCCGATGGGACCGCTGCGCGCCCAAAGCTGCCATCTTCCAGCATGACATCGACTTCGACGGTGGGGTTCCCACGGCTGTCGAGAATCTGACGGGCGTGGATATCAAGAATGGCGGTCATGGTCGCTCCCTGGAATGCTGCAATGCGCCTCAATTCGGGCTCCGCTTAGCCAGCACCTCCGGGATTGGCAATGCGGGGCTTGCATGCGCTCGAAAAATGCCGATGGTCAAATTAGTAACGGCAACGGAACTGTGGCCCGCCGCGAGCATTGAGGACGCATACCCATTCGCCCCCATCGCGACCCCACTATATTGAGGAGACATAGGACGATGGCTGACACTCCGGAAACCCCGCCCGTCAAGCGCACCAAAAAGGCTACTACCACCAAGCCGGCGAAAGCCAAGCCTGTCACGACCTCTGCTGTCGCCACGCCAGCTAAGCCGGTCAAAACCGCGCCAACGCGGAGCGTTTCCACACCCAAACCCGGCAACGGGGCGCCTTCGCATGGCTGGACTGCGCAGATCGCGCCGCTGAAGGCGCAGGCGGAAAAGGCAGCAAGAAGCGCGGCCGACAAGCTCAATAGCGTGGACTGGAAAACCCATATCGATCCGCTGAAGGATCAGGCGACGCAGACCGCCAAGTCGGCTGCCGTCGTTGCCAAGGACAAGACCGGAACGGCGATGCAGAGCCTGGCCAAGCTGATTACCGACACTGCGGGCACCGTAGATGCCAAGCTGGGTCCGCAATATGGCGATTATGCGCGGCAGGCAGCAGAAGCAGTGGCCGGGGCCGCCGACACTCTGGACAGCAAGGATGTCGATCAACTGATGACCGAAGCGCGCGATTTCGTTCGCAAGAGTCCCGCCGTGGCGATCGGCGCGGCAGCGGTGGTCGGCTTCGTACTGATGCGGTTGGCCAAGGGATCAGACGACAAGGCATGATCGTTTCCGCCAACCACGAATATACATCCATAGCGGGGCGGAGGTTTTCTTGACGGACGAACCAAGCCTGACAGCGGAGCCACAGGGAGCCGAGCAGCAGCAGGACAATGTTCGCGAAGCGTTCAACAGACTCTATGCTGATGGTCGCGCCTATGCCGATGCGGAGATTGAACGCCAAAAGCTGCGGGCCGGTATTGCAGGAGCAGGCGTTCGCGATGCTGCGATCTTCGCCACCGCCGGGTTCATGCTGGCCTTCGCTGGCCTGATCGCTTTTTTGGTGGGACTGGTGCTGGTGCTCACTCCGCGTCTGGGCCCGGGCTGGTCTGCGGTCGCGGTATTCGGTTCCTCCCTTCTCGCTGCGATCATATTATTCCTGCTGGCCAAGGGACGAATCTCTCAGATGCGGAAAGCCATTAAGTCATGAAGGCGGTAGAGCGATATCGCCAAGCCGAAGTGCGGGCGGAAGAGAAAAAGGCCCAATTTCTGTCCAGCGCTTATGCTGCAAAGGCCCGCGTCGCCCCCGCCAGGCTGAAGCAGGACATAAAAGACAAGGCGGTTGACGGCTTTTCCAATGGTCGCGCCTATGTGACGAAAAAGACGCACGAGCAGCCTGCCGCGGTCGGCGCGGCGGCTGCTGCATTGATGATATATCTGTTTCGCCGTCCGCTTTCGGCACTTTTCAAACGCACATACGTTCGGATTACCAACCGTAACCCCGACAAAGCGGAGACAGACGATGGCTGACATTCATGCCCAGATTACTCGCGTGCGCGATGCCGCGAACGATATTGCCGAGACCGCCTCTGACAAGTTCCGGGACACCACTGGCAAGGCACGCGACAGCGCTGCGGACCTGATCCAGACGAGCCGCGATCGCGCTGGTGACGCCTACAGCGACGTCCGTGACCGAACGCAGCGCGTCGCTGCGCGAGCGAATGAGATTGTGCAGGAACATCCTATCGTAGCGGTAGCAGGCGCAGTGGCCGCCGGTGCCGTGGTGGCCTGGCTGTTCCCCAAGAGCCGTAGGGCAATGAAAGCTCTGCCGGGCATCGCGGCGGCTGCCGGCAGCCGCGTCGTGGAAGCTGCCATGGCAGCGCAAGCGGCGGCCGCTCAGGGCGCCGAAAATGTCCGGTCAAGTGCTGGAAACGCCTTACACCATGCGCAGGAAGGCGCCACCAAGACCGCTGCGTCGGCCCGTGACGCAGCAGCTTCCGTGGACATCACAGGAACGGCGTCCCGGGTAGCCGATGACCTTGTTTCACTCGTAGCCAGCAAGATTGATTCGGTCAGCGACGCACTGAAAGCGCGATTGCCGAAACGGTAACCATCTCGGCGAAAAACGCAGCCTTCCGCCATCCCGGAACCATTGGACAGGAGTGTGCCCACTGCTAGAGTGGCCTCTCCTTCCATGGGAGAAGAACGATATCATGAGCAAACTCCACCTGGTGATGGGGGGGCGCGTCAAAAATCCCCAGACGCTGGAATTTGAAGATCTGAACTCAATCGAGCTTGTCGGTGTGTTTCCCGACTATGCGTCAGCAGAAAATGCATGGCGCGGCGCTGCACAGCGAACCGTGGACGATGCGGAAATGCGCTATGTCATCGTCCATCTGCACCGTTTGCTTGAGCCTGAACTGCCAAAGACATAAGGGTCAAACAACAGGCTTCGGCCCCTTGCGGAAGCGCCAGCGAAGCAAGGGACGGGCCAGAACGAGCCCAATTAGAAAACCGCCAATATGCGCGGCAATTGCGATTTGTCCAAGATCGCCCAAACCCCCGCGGGCCGAAGCAAGGCCGATCATAAGCTGAAGAATGATCCATCCCGCCGCCAACCATATCACGCGCAGAAAATTGGCGGAGAAAGGACCGATCCGCCTAACCGCACGCTGCCCATATAACAGCGCGTAGGTTGCCAGAATCGCCGAGATCGCGCCGCTGGCCCCAACCATTGGATTGGGAGATGCAGGGCCGATCGCCCACTGCAGCAAAGCCGCGCCGTAGGCGCCTGCTATATAGAGGAGCAACACCGCGCCTTTCTGCAACACCTGTTCAACCTGGCGCCCGCAAAAGACAAGCATCAGAAGATTGAAGCCGATGTGCAGCCAGCCCGCATGGATGAGCGTGCAACTGAGCGGTGTCAGCCAAACCGGCACGGCCAGAACCCCCGCGAACAGCCCGGGATCCTCCACGCGCGCCGGTATGAACCCTCCGAGAATGGCGGCATGGTCCACCTGCCCGGTAAATGACAACAGCAGAAACGCGGCGAAAGTGATCGCCGCGATTGCGTTCGTCATCCGGCCGGAGGGAAGCTTCACCGTAGGCTAGATAAAATCGATCTTGTTGATGAGGTAGAATTTGTCGCCGGAAGGCACCGACACCTCCACCTCTTCGCCGACCTGACGGCCGATAAGGGCGCGGCCCAACGGGCTATTGTAGCTGATCATTCCCAGCTTTGCATCGGCTTCCGCCTGACCAACGATCTGATATTTGACGGGTTTTTCATCTTCGTCGAGCAACATGACCGTTGCCCCGAAAACAACCTTGTCCCCCGACAGGGTCTTGGGATCGATGATCTGCGCACGCGACAATTTGTCTTCCAGGTCCGCGATCGTCGCTTCAACCTGGCCCTGTCGTTCCTTCGCCGCATGATATTCTGCATTTTCAGACAGGTCGCCATGGGCACGCGCTTCTTCGATGGCGTCCACGATCAAAGGCCGCTCTGCCTTCAGCTCGCGGAGCTGCTCGTTGAGCTTGTCATAGCCCATCTGCAGCATCGGCATCTTTTCGACGGTCGCCATTTTATCGCAGATCCTTTGTCAAAACTTCCCTTTGGCGGCCCCGCTATTGAGGCCGTCCGCAACATGCTTCCTGATGTAGGGGGTCAGGCTTGCGGCCTTGGATAATAGGACTGCAACGACCGCACTTCAAGGGCGTGGCCACGCAGAGCCTCGATCGCGTCCGCTGCCGCAACGCTGGCTGCCGCCGTGGTGAAACTCGCCACCTTGGCCCGCAGCGCGCTGGTACGGATCGCCTTGCTATCCTTCAGCGATTGCCAGCCTTCCGTCGTGTTGACGATCAGGTCCACCGCGCCGTCCGTGATCCGATCGACAATGTGGGGGCGACCTTGCGCCACCTTGTTCACCGTCTCGACCTTTATGCCGTTTTCCTCGAGATAACGCGCAGTGCCGCCGGTCGCGATGATGGAGAAACCCATCGCATCGAGCTTGCGCACCGCAGGCAGAACTACCGGCTTGTCGCCGTCCTTCACCGAAATGAAGGCCGTTCCGCTGCTGGGCAGGATGGTCCCCGCGCCAAGTTGTGCCTTGGCAAAGGCGGTCGCAAAATCGCTATCGATTCCCATGACTTCGCCCGTGCTCTTCATTTCGGGCGAAAGCACAGGATCCACCCCGGCGAAGCGGGCAAAGGGGAATACGGCTTCCTTGACCGCCACATGATTGATCGCGTTCCGGTCGATCTTCGGCAGGTCCTTCAGCTTCTCGCCCGCCATGACGCGGCTGGCGATCTTGGCGATGGGCGTGCCGATCGCCTTGGCGACGAAGGGAACGGTGCGGCTGGCGCGCGGATTGACCTCGATCAGATACACCAGCCCGTCCTTGATCGCGAACTGGATATTCATCAGGCCGCGAACGCTAAGCGCGCGGGCCAGAACGTCAGTCTGCCGCTCGATTTCGGTGATAACCTCATCCGACAGGCTGTAGGGCGGCAACGAACAGGCGCTGTCACCGGAGTGAACGCCGGCTTCCTCGATATGCTGGAGCACACCGGCTACTACGACATCCTCGCCGTCGCACAGCGCATCAACGTCTACCTCCACCGCGTCCCGAAGATATTGATCAATCAATACCGGCGAGTCGCCCGACACCTGAACGGCGGTGGCGATATATTCCTCCAACTGCGCCTGCCCATCGACAATCTCCATGGCGCGACCACCAAGGACGTAGGAAGGGCGCATCAGCACCGGGTAGCCGATGCGATTGGCGACCGCGATCGCCTCCTCGCGGCTGCGGGCGATGCCATTGGCAGGCTGCCTGAGCTTCAGCTTATCAATCAGCGCGGCGAAACGCTCACGGTCCTCCGCCAGATCGATGGCATCGGGCGAAGTGCCCAGGATCGGAATGCCCGCATCTTCCAGCGCCTGTGCCAGCTTGAGCGGCGTCTGCCCGCCAAACTGGACAATCACGCCAGCCAGCGTACCGTTCGACATCTCGACGCTCAGGATTTCCAGAACGTCCTCGGCCGTCAGCGGCTCGAAATAAAGCCGGTCGGACGTGTCATAGTCGGTCGACACGGTTTCCGGATTGCAGTTGACCATGATCGTCTCATACCCGGCTTCGGAAAGCGCAAAGCAGGCATGGACGCAGCAATAGTCGAACTCGATACCCTGCCCGATCCGATTGGGACCACCGCCCAGGATCACGACCTTTTTGCGATCGCTCGGCTGCGCCTCATTCTCCGGTTCCCCGAAGATGGGGGCTTCATAGGTCGAATACATGTAAGGCGTCTTCGCCTCGAACTCTGCGGCGCAGGTATCGATACGCTTGAAGACCGGACGCACGCCCAACTTATGGCGCAGCGCGCGAACCTCATCCTCGGTGACGCCACCGGTCATCGCCTTGACCGCTTCGTGGATCAGGCCTGACCCGCGCGCGATGCCGCGCTCCATGCCGCGCAGATGCGCCGACTTGAGCGCCAGGTAAGCAAGACGCTTGTCCGCAAAACCCATGGCCTTGAGCCGCCGCATCCCTTCCGCATCCTGCGGCAATCCATTGCTCAGGATTTCGGCTTCAGCGTCGATGATCTCCTTGATGCGCTCCAGGAACCAGGGATCATATTTCGCAACCGCATGCACTTCAGCGACCGTCAGCCCCTCTCGAAGAGCCTGAGCCGCGACCAGCAGGCGATCGGGAGTAGGCTGGGCAAGCGCGGCGATGATGTCATCCTTGGGCGCGCCGACCAGATGCTCGACCTCGTTGAAGCCGCACAGCCCGGTTTCCAGCCCACGCAGCGCCTTCTGCATCGATTCATGGATGTTGCGGCCGATCGCCATGACCTCGCCGACCGACTTCATCGCGGTGCCGAGCAGTGGTTCCGATCCCTTGAACTTCTCGAACGCAAAGCGCGGAATCTTGGTCACGACATAGTCGATCGTCGGCTCAAAACTGGCGGGCGTCGCGCCGGTGATGTCGTTTTCGATCTCGTCCAGCGTATAGCCGACGGCAAGTTTCGCCGCGACCTTCGCGATGGGGAATCCGGTCGCCTTCGACGCCAGGGCCGAGGAACGGGACACGCGCGGGTTCATTTCGATAACGACCAGGCGCCCGTCCTTCGGATTGACCGCGAACTGTACGTTCGAACCACCTGTTTCCACACCAATTTCACGCAGCACCGCGATGCTCGCGTTGCGCATGATCTGATATTCCTTGTCGGTCAGGGTCAGCGCGGGCGCAACGGTGATCGAATCGCCGGTATGCACGCCCATCGGATCGACATTCTCGATGGAACAGATGATGATGGCGTTGTCGTTGCGATCCCGCACCACCTCCATCTCATATTCTTTCCAGCCAAGCAGCGATTCCTCGATCAGGACTTCCGTGGTCGGCGACGCATCAAGCCCTTCGGCGACGATCCGCTTGAACTCTTCCCTGTTATAGGCGACGCCGCCGCCAGTACCGCCAAGCGTGAAGCTGGGGCGAATGATCGAAGGAAGGCCGGTGAATTCCAGCCCTTCCAGCGCCTCTTCCATCGTGTGGGCAATGCGCGATCGGGCAGATTCCAGACCGATCTTGTCCATCGCATCGCGGAATTTCAACCGATCCTCGGCCTTGTCGATGGCTTCGGCGTCCGCGCCGATCATCTTGACGCCATATTTCTCCAGCGTGCCGTCGTTGAACAGGGCCAGCGCCGTGTTGAGCGCCGTCTGGCCGCCCATGGTCGGCAGCACCGCGTCGGGACGTTCCTTCTCGATGATCTTCGCCACGATTTCGGGCGTGATCGGCTCGACATAGGTCGCGTCGGCAAATTCCGGATCGGTCATGATGGTGGCCGGGTTGGAATTCACCAGAATAATGCGATAGCCCTCTTCCTTGAGCGCCTTCACCGCCTGCGTGCCCGAATAGTCGAACTCGCACGCCTGGCCGATGATGATCGGCCCCGCGCCGATGATGAGGATGGAGGAGATGTCGGTGCGTTTGGGCATTATGCGGCCTCTGGTTTATGGTGATCGGCGCCGGCGAAGGCTGCTCGCGATAGAATGATCAATGCACTGCCCCTGTCCGGGCCTCGCAACCCCAACCGTCATATTCGACGCCGCAGAGGATTTCGATCTGGAGGCACTTCTTGGTCAGGGCGCGGATCGATTGTTCATCAACCGGCTGCTCGCATTCGAGGAACAGGAAAAGGTCGCCATCCTCATCCTCCTCGCGGTCCAGTTCGACGAAGCCGAACTGGCTGGCGATTGTCAACACGCGCTCGAAATCCTTCGAGCTGCCCTTGAAGCTGACGTCGACCGGGCGCGACAAACGCGCCACGTCGCCGTTGGCAGCGAGATTGGCGAGGACTTCCTTGTCCGCCTCCCACTCTGCCGCGAGACGGGCTTCGTCAACCGGGGGCAGGTTGAGGCTCACTTCAGCCCCTCGACGAAGCGCTGGAACAGGTAAAAGCTGTCCTGTGGGCCGGGCGATGCCTCGGGATGATACTGGACGGAAAAGGCTTTCTTGTCCGTCAATTCGATGCCGCAATTGCTGCCGTCGAAGAGCGACACATGGGTCGGCTTCACATTGGCAGGCAACGTGTCGCTGTCCACCGCAAAGCCGTGGTTCATCGAGGTAATCTCGACCAGTCCGTCCGACAGCCGCTTGACCGGATGGTTGGCGCCGCGATGGCCCTGATGCATCTTCACCGTCCGGGCGCCAGCGGCGATCGCCAGCATCTGATGGCCAAGGCAGATGCCAAAGATCGGCTTGTCGGCGTCAAGCAGCTTGCGGATCACGGGCACGGCATATGCGCCGGTCGCGGCTGGATCGCCAGGGCCGTTGGAAAGGAACACCCCGTTGGGCTCCTGCTCCATCACCTGCTCGTAGGTCGCAGTTGCGGGCAGGACGGTGACGCGCGCGCCAGCCCTCACCAGATTGCGGAAGATATTGTTCTTCGCGCCATAATCGATGGCGACGACATGGGGCCGTTCGTCACCGGCTTCATTCAGGCCATAGCCGAAACCCAGCTTCCACACGCCGTCCTTCCACAGGCGGCTTTCCTTGCCCGTCACTTCGATGGCGAGGTCCATGCCTTCCAGGCCCGGCCAGGCGGCGGCCTTCTGCGCCAACGCAGCAAGGTCGAAATTGCCTTCCGGGTCGTGGGCAATGACCACATTGGGCGCTCCCTTCACCCGGATCATGCGGGTCAGCGCGCGGGTGTCGACACCGGCCAGACCGATGCGGCCATTGTCCTTCATCCACTGGTCGAAGGGTTCGACGTTGCGGAAATTGCTGGGTTCAGTCACATCCTGCCGGACAACGCAGCCAAGCGCGAAGGGATTGTCCGCTTCGACGTCATCCAGGTTCGTGCCGACATTGCCGATGTGAGGGAAGGTAAAGGTGACGATCTGGCCCGCATAGCTGGGGTCGGTCATCACTTCCTGATAGCCGGTCATGGCGGTGTTAAAGCAAAGCTCGCCCACCGCATCGCCGACCGCGCCAAAGCCGCGCCCGAATACCGCGCTGCCATCGGCGAAGACCAATACCCCTGTCGCTCCTTTGGGCACGGTGAGGGTCTTGGCATCAGCCATGGTAGTAGCGTCCTTCATGCTTTTGCGGGAACCCGTCTGCAGCGGGTTAAACGGCCGGTCACCTATGCTCGTGAAGCCCCGCGGTCAACCACTGTAAAAAATCTCTTTTCGCATTATATCTGGTCTTTTCCAGCAGAACAGGATTCGTATCGCCATGATTCGCGAGCAGGTTAAGAGCGCCCAGGTCGAAGCCATGAAGGCTGGGGACAAGGAACGCCTGGCCGCCGTGCGCTTGATCATGGCGAAATTGAAGGACCGGGACATCGAATTGCGGACGGCCGCGACCGTGCCGGACGATGATGTGATCGTCGTCGAGGTGTTGCAAAAGATGGCAAAGCAGCGCCGCGAATCGATCGATATGTTCAAGAGCGGCGGTCGCGACGAACTGGCCGCCAAGGAACAGGCGGAACTGGGCGTGATCGAGAGCTTCCTGCCGCAGCAGCTGAGCGAAGATGAGACGCGTACTGCGATCGAGGGCATCAAGGCTGAGGTTGGTGCCGCGAGCGTCAAGGATATGGGCAAGGTCATGGCGGTGCTGAAGGAACGGCACGGGTCGGTGATCGATATGAGCAAGGCGAGCGGGCTGGTGAAGGCGGCGCTTAGCTGACATGAAGAGGCTATGAGCCTCTCCCCCGCCTTCCTTGACGAACTGCGCATGCGGACTTCGCTGTCTACGCTGATCGGGCGGACGGTGAAGGTGCAGAAGGCTGGACGCGAATATAAGGCGTGCTGCCCCTTCCATAATGAGAAGACGCCCAGCTTCACCATCAACGACGAAAAGGGCTTCTATCATTGCTTTGGCTGCGGGGCGCATGGGGATGCGATCCGCTGGATGACGGATCAGCGCGGCCTGCCCTTCATGGAAGCGGTGAAGGAACTCGCGGCGGCGGCAGGAATGGACGTTCCCGCGCCGGACCCGTTCACGGCGCAGCGGGCTGAAAAGGCCAAGGGGCTGCATGACGTCATGGCGGCGGCGCAGGCATTGTTCGAGGAACAGCTGGGCGGGATAGAGGGCAGCGAAGCCCGTGACTATCTTGCCCGTCGGGGCATCAGCGATGCGACGCGGCGTGCCTTTGGTTTTGGATATTCCGCCGAATCCCGGACGAAACTGAAAACCGCGCTGAAGGATTTCGGCGACCCGATGCTGATAGAGGCAGGGTTGCTGATCGATCCGGACTCGGCCGACGACAATGCAACCCAGGCGCGAAAGCGTGAAAGCTACGACCGCTTCCGGGGACGCCTGATGCTGCCGATCCGCGACATTCGCGGACGGGTGATCGCCTTTGGCGGACGCATTCTCGGGGCTGGCGAACCCAAATATCTGAATTCACCCGACACTCCCCTCTTCGACAAGGGGCGGACGCTCTACAATATCGATCGCGCATCGCCCGCCAGCCGCCAAAGCGGACGGGTGATCGTGGTTGAAGGCTATATGGACGTCATTGCGCTGGCCCAGGCAGGTTTTGGCGAAGCGGTCGCACCCCTGGGCACGGCGCTGACCGAGCACCAGATCGAGCGGCTGTGGAAGATGACGGACGTCCCGATCCTCTGCTTCGACGGCGATGCGGCTGGGCAAAAGGCAGCGATTCGCGCTGCGATCCGAGCGCTCCCGCTACTGCGACCCGGCATGAGCCTGGCCTTTGCCACCCTGCCTGCAGGCCAGGACCCTGACGATCTGATCAGATCGTCAGGACCGGCAGCGATGGAGAAGGTCCTGGGTTCTGCCGAACCGCTTGTGGATCGGCTTTGGACGCATGAGCAGAATGCAGCGCCAATTGATACGCCCGAACAGCGCGCGGGCCTGAAACAACGGCTTTCCGCGATAACTGACGCCATCTCGCATCCCGATGTGCGAGCGCATTATGTGCAGATTTTCCGCCAGCGTTACGACGCGCAGTTCTTTGCCCGCCGGGCGGCAAGCGCTGAGCCGCGACATCAGCGCGGCGGCGCGCGCCCCGGCTGGCAGCGTGACCGGCGAGGCCACTGGAAGCCACCCCTGCCCCCCGCCGGCAACGAAGCGCGAGCAATTGGCGCAAGCGGGATGGAGCAGCGACTGTTGCGCGCGGTCCTCGCCAGCCTACTGCGCCATCCCGAGCAGATCGCACTGCACCGCGAGATGCTGTCTGGTCTCCAAATTGCCGATTCGGCGCTTGGCGAGTTGCTCCGCGCGATGGTCGCAGCGTCTTTCACGCAAGAAACAGTTGAAACCGATGGCCTCCTTACCATATTGGGCCAAGGTGAAGTGTATAATATGGCGAAGGGGATGCTCCGGGCCGACACGTTCACATTCACCCCCAACAGGATGACGACCGATTCGGGTCGCGTGCGGCGCGATCTGGAGGAGGCTATTCGGGTGATGGCGCAAGGACCGGAGTTGGAGACGGCGCTGGCGGAAGCCACCAGGCGAGCGAGGGAAGACCTCACCGAGGAGACCTTTGCCGAGCAGCAGCGGATCCATCGGATGAAGATGGATCATGACCAGCGCTTGGCGGAACTGGCGCAGTCCGAAGATATTATTTGATTATCGTCCCGTTCGGGATGATCGAATTAAGGCGAATAAATGGCGAGCAAGGCGACAGGCAAGGGTGCGGGCGAGGATGTGGATACCGGCGATGCGCCGCTTCTTGATCTGAACGAGGCGTCAGTCAAGAAACTGATCGCGCGCGCCAAGAAGCGC
Organism: Sphingobium sp. MI1205; assembly: GCF_001563285.1. Lineage (NCBI taxonomy): Bacteria > Pseudomonadati > Pseudomonadota > Alphaproteobacteria > Sphingomonadales > Sphingobiaceae > Sphingobium > Sphingobium sp. MI1205. The sequence continues at coordinate 1,429,200 of NZ_CP005188.1, read as the reverse complement.
GGGTACATCACTTATGACGAGCTGAACGATGCCCTGCCGCAGGATCAGATGTCCTCCGAGCAGATCGAGGACATCATGGCCGCGCTCAACGAAATGGGCGTGAACATCGTCGAGAATGAAGAAGCCAGCGAAGACGGCGACGAACAGCGCGAGCGCGAGGATGCCGAAGACGCCGAGGACGATTCGGGTGACGATGACGGCGCGCCTAAACTTGTCACGGAAAAGAAGAAGGAAACCGTAGATCGCACCGACGACCCGGTGCGCATGTATCTGCGCGAGATGGGCGCCGTCGAACTGCTCAGCCGCGAAGGCGAAATCGCAATCGCCAAGCGGATCGAAGCGGGTCGCGACACGATGATCCTGGGCCTCTGTGAAAGCCCGACGACCTTCAACGCCATCATCGAATGGTCGACCGCACTCAACAATGGCGAAATGCAGCTGCGCGAGATCCTGGATCTCGACGCCATGCTGTCCAAAGATCCTGCCCCCGAGAATCTGGAGGAAGGCGCCGAGGACGACGACGGCGAGATCAGCGAGAAGACCGCAGGCCCCAGCTTCAAGGAAGAGGAGGAGCCCGAGGAGGAGTCGGCTGACTCCGACGAGGAGGAAGACGGCCTGACCGAGCGTCGCGCCCGTCGCGTGGAAGAGGAAGAGGAGGAAGACAACACCCTCTCGCTCGCCCAGATGGAAGAAACTCTCAAGCCGATGGCGCTGGAGAAATTCGCGACCATCACTGAGATTTTCCGCACCTTCTCCCGTGCCCAGGAGTCGCGGATGACCGCCATGGCCAATGGCGAGAGCCTGAGCCAGAAGGCGGAGGACGACTATCAGGAACTGCGCGAGCAGCTGACGGCAGAGGTGGAAAGCGTCCAGTTCCATCAGCAGAAGATCGAATATCTGGTTGATCAGCTTTATGCCTATAATCGGCGCCTGACTGCGCTCGGCGGGCAGATGCTGCGCCTGGCCGAACGGCACAAGGTGAGCCGCAAGGACTTCCTCGATCGCTATGTGAACCACGAGCTGGATGACGGCTGGATGGATCGTGTGTCGGGGATCGACAAGAAATGGGCGGCCTTCGCTGCGGCGGAAGGACGCGCTGTCGATCGCATCCGCGCTGAAGTGAGCGAAATCGCGCAAGCAACGGGTATGTCGCTCGGCGAATTCCGCCGCATCGTCAACATGGTGCAGAAGGGCGAGCGCGAAGCACGTATCGCGAAAAAGGAAATGGTGGAGGCAAACCTGCGTCTCGTCATCTCCATCGCTAAAAAATATACCAACCGCGGCCTGCAATTCCTTGATCTCATTCAAGAAGGGAATATCGGCCTCATGAAGGCTGTCGATAAGTTCGAATATCGGCGCGGCTACAAATTCTCGACCTATGCGACCTGGTGGATCCGTCAGGCGATCACCCGCTCGATCGCGGACCAGGCACGGACGATCCGTATTCCGGTCCACATGATCGAGACGATCAACAAGCTTGTCCGCACCAGCCGGCAGTTCCTGCATGAACAGGGCCGCGAACCGACGCCGGAGGAAATGGCGGAGCGCCTTTCCATGCCGCTGGAGAAGGTGCGCAAGGTGATGAAGATCGCCAAGGAGCCGATCTCCCTCGAAACGCCGATCGGCGATGAGGAGGATTCGCACCTGGGCGATTTCATCGAGGACAAGAATGCGATCATCCCCGTGGATGCCGCGATTCAGGCGAACCTCAAGGAGACCGTGACGCGCGTCTTGGCGTCGTTGACGCCGCGCGAGGAACGCGTCCTGCGCATGCGCTTCGGCATCGGCATGAACACCGATCATACCCTGGAGGAAGTCGGTCAGCAGTTCAGCGTGACACGCGAACGTATTCGTCAGATCGAAGCAAAGGCGCTGCGGAAGCTGAAGCACCCCAGCCGCAGCCGGAAGATGCGCAGCTTCCTCGACCAATAACGCTCCGCGCATGGAGAATTGAACAAAGGGCGGCTCGCGGGTCGCCCTTTTTTTTCGCCGCATAAACCCCTCTTTTACCTCGCATCCCTATGGTGCCGGAAACGGTCGCAATGGCGCTCGGTGACCGCGCAGGGGGTGACGATGAACGAAGCAGCAGCACGCCCGAATCCAGGCGACATATCTCAGGTGATTGAGGCACTCGTCGCTGCGGATGGCACGGCGGCTCATGCTCATGCCAGCAGCGCACGGGCCGGGATGGGGCGCGATGCCGCGCTGACCCCCCAGGACCTTGCCGATGCCGCACATTATCTTTGCCTGCTTCATGGCCGTCACCCTGGCGTGATCGATCATGCCGCGACACGATCAACCGACAGCACGGCCAGAGCCTGGCTGATTCAGGCGGCGGATGGCTTTGCCCGTGAAAGGGCCTATCTGGCGCGGGTGACAGTAGCTGCGGGGCCGGCCCCCAGCACCACTGGGCAGAGTGATTGCGAGGCGATCGTCAGCCAGCAACGGCATGCACTCGACATGTTGGCCCAATCCGACAGACGGGGGTGCGCGATGGGCGCTGCGGTCGCCCTCCTGCTGGATTGGCAGGCCGTGCGCCAAATACTCGACATGGCGGCGATTCGACTCGGCCTGGAGCCCGATATCTGCCATCTGCCAGACCGCAACACGACCTTCAGCCTCGCGGCGGCGACTGGTGGCGACGACGCGACCGATCGGGCGATCCAGTTCGGCGTACGCCAGTTGCTCAGTCAGCAGCGCGGCCTTTGGGACCTGCTACAGGCGCGCGCCGAAATACGGCGGCAGAAATCCTAGGCACAAACGCATTGCGACGCTGGTCCGCTTTCCCTAGTCGGAATGCAGGACAGGAAAGCGAAGCAAGCTCATGCGATTTGAAGGCACGGAAGATTATGTCGCCACCGACGACCTTAAGGTCGCCGTGAACGCTGCGGTGCTGCTGCGCCGCCCGTTGCTGGTCAAGGGTGAACCGGGCACCGGCAAGACAGTGCTGGCGCAGGAGATCGCCAAGGCGCTGAACGCCCCGTTGATCGAATGGAACGTGAAATCCACGACCAAGGCGCATCAGGGCCTGTATGAATATGACGCCGTCGCACGCCTGCGCGATGGGCAACTCGGCGACCCACGCGTTCATGACATCAGCAACTATATTCGCAAGGGGAAGCTTTGGGAGGCCTTTACCTCCCCCACCCTGCCCGTCCTGCTGATCGATGAGATCGACAAGGCTGACATCGAATTTCCCAACGATCTGTTGCAGGAACTCGATAGGATGGCCTTTCATGTGTATGAAACCGGCGAAACGGTCGCCGCCCAGGAAAGGCCGGTCGTCGTCATCACCTCAAACAACGAGAAGGAATTGCCGGATGCCTTTCTCCGGCGTTGTTTCTTTCACTACATCAAGTTTCCCGATCGTGAGACGATGCAAGCGATCATCGATGTGCACTTCCCCGGCATACAGAAGATATTGGTGAACCGCGCACTTGAGATCTTTTACGAGATCCGCGAGGTACCCGGCCTCAAGAAGAAGCCCTCAACCAGCGAGCTGCTTGATTGGCTGAAGCTGCTGCTCAATGAGGACATGCCGTTGGAGGTCCTGCAAGAACGTGATCCGACCAAGGCGATTCCTCCGCTCCACGGCGCGCTTTTGAAGAATGAGCAGGATATCATGATGTTTGAACGTCTGGCGTTCATGGCCAGGCGGCAGGGGCGCTAGAGCATTTTTTAAGCAGGTGGCATCACCTGCTGGCTCGGAAAAGGCGTAAAACCAAAGACATATAGAGCATGGTCCGGTTCAGTATGATCGGATCATGCTCCAGTATCGCCACGACGTTGGCCGGGCGATGCTGCGCCTGACAAGAACGGAGGTTGGACTGTGACTCACCATGCAGGATGCCTTTGTGGCGCCGTTCGTATCACTATTGATGCTGAGCCTTTGGCGGCGCGGATGTGCTGGTGTCGGCTGTGCCAATATCTGGGTGGCGGCTCTGGCACCGTCAATGTTTGCTTCCCTGCCGACAGCGTTCATGCCGATGGCGAAGTGCAATGGCATGAAAGCATCGCTGACAGCGGCAACAGCATGCGGCGCGGCTTTTGCCCACAATGCGGGACCCCGCTGTTCAGCCTTGCCGAATCGCGGCCGCACCTGACTTTTATTCGGGCAGGCGCCCTCGACGATCCGTCGTTGATCGGGCCTGAGGCAGTGATCTGGACCAGCGCCGCTCCCGATTGGGCGCATCTGGACGCAAGCCTGCCTCATTATCCGGCCCAGATTCCTCCGGTCGCGTAAAAGTCCACTTGCGCCCAGGCTGCAATTCGGCTCAACTTTCCCGCTAAATATTCAAAGCCGCGACAAGACGGCGTGAATTGGGAAGGATGTCGATGTTTAAGCCTGTCTTGTCCCTGTTGCCGGTCCTGTTGTTTGCATCAACGCCTGCACCGGTTCATGCCGCCGAAGAGCGTGAAGCCTGGTCGCTAAGCGGCTCCAGCCTGCGTTCCGACGCCGCTGGCATCAGCCTGCCGCAGACGGTTGCCGGGCTCTCCCTTACCAAGAGCGGAGAGGTGTCCAACGGGGGCAAGGGCATTGATAATTACGCACAATATCTGTCGGAAGATGGCGCGATCCAGGCGACGCTATATATCTACCTGCCCAGCTATGCAGATGGTTCACTCGCCGCATATATGACCGATCGCGCGATCATGGAGCGCTTCGGCACGAAAACGCGGCGCACCGCTTACGCAACGGCGCCGGTTGCCGGAAACGCCAACCGCGCAATCCGCGCGGTTTACGATGATGCTGCCGATGGCGCCCTGACCACCGCTGCAGGATTGGTCCATGCCGGACGCTGGCTGGCGAAACTGCGAGTGACCGGTCCGACGGAGCGGCGGAAAGAAGTTCTCGCCGGGCTGGATGGCATGCTGAACGGGCTCCATTTCGATAATCCGCAAAGCGTACAGCCGATCGCGCCAGCGCATTTCACCGCCTGCCCCAGTCGGGATGCCGCGGACGCCACCCTTACGACGCAGGCACCCGAAACGCTCGCCAATGTCGCTGGCACAGGCGAGAAAGCCTCCTTCTGTATTCGCGGACGGGTTCAGACCGCGGATGGCAGCTACGATGTGCTGCAACAGCAAAATGCGCTGAATAACGCCGTGATCATTCCGATCGATGACGCCGGAACCGTAATGGCGTTCGATCCGGCTACTTCCGGCACAGGCTATCAGTTGTCGATTCATTCTGTCGGCCAGACCGAGCTGTTCGGCGTTTATGACCGGATTCCCAGCCCGCGTCAGATCGCTGAAATCATCGACGGAAAAGACCCGCAAACCGCGCAAGCGCGAACGACCGCACATTACGCTGCCAATGGTGAGGTAACGATGCGCCGCACGGATGCGGGTCAGTAAGATCGGTCGGGGACGGACACGCTACGGCAAGGGTCAGATGAGATAACCAACCTCGTACAGGCCCCACCGGCGGCCATCGAACCGCAGCGGCACGAACACGCTCCGCAGCGCGCGATAACGGCCCTCACCCAAGTCCTGCCGATATGTGAAGAGAAAGAAATCCCCATCCCCGTCCAACGCGCGGCGAGTCTGGTTATCCATGAAAATCTGCCGATTGCGGGCATGCTCCATGTTCCAACTGGACGATCCGGGCCGCTGGGGATGGCTGCGCGCAGTGATATGCGTGGGCAAATATCCGTTCATGTCGATGAGGCAGCAGCCCACGATCGCTTCATCCTGCGCCGTCCGCCTGTCCAGCACCGGCTGGATGGCGCGGTCGGCGAAGGCGGTGAACCCATTTTCATATTGTGTCGGGTCGGACCCTGCAATTGGGCGATAATGGGCGTCGAACAAGGCCGATGGAGCCAATTCTCCTGAACCCAGCGCGGCTTGGATCAGGCGCGAAATCTCCTCCGCCCCATCCTCTGCATAACCGATATAGCGGCTGTTGCGGGTAGCATAGCCACCATGAGCCGCCCGGTTGAGCATATCATTCGCCATCCCTTCAAGCTGCTCAAGCTGCGCCTTCGCCACTTCGACACGGCCCGAACTTTCGGCCGCTGACTGGCTGAAGCTGGTAAGCCCCAGACGCAACGCCCCCACATCGGCGTCGGCCTCGTCAGTGCAGGTGACGATGGCGTTTGATCGATCGCCGAATTGGGTCACGAGTGACGCGATTTCCGCCATGGTGACGCTCAATGTGTCGATATGCGCACTGACATCGCGGCCGCGTACGATATTGGCCTCGACCCCGCTGATAAGGTGACGCGCGTCGCGGTCCAACTGGCCCAGCTTGTCGCCGACCGAAGCCGCGGAGTCGCCCGCCTGCCCGGCAAGGCGGCGGATTTCATCCGCGACCACCGCAAACCCCTGCGTTGCTTCGCCCCCTCGTGCCGCTTCGATCGCGGCATTGACGCCAAGCAGCCGGGTCTGGCGGGCAATGGCCCCCAGTTGGTCGGATATGCCGCCCACCGCTTCGATCACGTCCAGAAACTGACGAAGCCGTCCCTCCAGCCCCGTCACATGCTCAACCAGCCCCGCAACCTGCGCCAGCGACTGGGTGATCGCTTCATGCCCTTCGGCGATGATGCGAGCGGCGCGCCGAGAGGTCAGGCTAAGTTCCTGAGCAGCCACGACGCTTTCATTCTGGCTACTGGCCAAAGCCTCCATATTGGACTGGAGCTGACCGAGCCGCACCGAGTCGGCCTGGATGCGCCGCGTAAGTTCTGCAAGGAAGCCGGCAGTTTCGCTGCACTGCAACGCTATGTCCCCGGACCGCTCACCCAGATCAGTCAACAACTGCCCGTTTTCCAATGGTTACCCGCCCTCACAACCTGTCATGGATACTGCCTTATTAAGGATGCAATGCAACACTTAACATTCCGTCAACCATGATGTCGGCGGACCTTGCATCCATCGGCTGGGTATCCGACAAGGGCGGGGTCATGATGCTCAACTTACTCGATGCGCTCCGCGCCGCCGGAATCCCGGTAGGTATTAAGGAACATCTGCTGCTGCTGGAGGCGCTGGACCGCGACGTTATCGGGCAGCGGCCGGAGGATTTCTATTATCTCGCGCGCGCAACCTATGTGAAGGACGAAGGGCTGATCGACCGCTTTGATCAGGTCTTTGCCCAGATTTTCAAGGGCGTATTGGGCACAGAGGGCCTGGACGCGGAAATTCCGGAGGAATGGCTGCGCCTGGTCGCCGAGAAATATCTGAGCGCCCAAGAGATGGAGAAGATCAAGTCGCTCGGCAGCTGGGACGAGATCATGGAGACGCTGAAGAAGCGGCTCGAGGAGCAGAAAGGGCGCCATCAGGGCGGCAACAAGTGGATTGGTACGGGTGGCACCTCCCCTTTCGGCAACGGTGGCTATAATCCCGAAGGCGTTCGGATCGGCGGCGAAAGCCGGCACAAGCGCGCGATCAAGGTATGGGAAAAGCGCGAGTTTCAGAATCTGGACAACAACAAGGAACTGGGCACCCGAAATATCAAGGTCGCGCTGCGGCGTCTGCGCCGCTTCGCGCGGGAGGGCGCCGCCGACGAACTGGACCTGGAAGGCACGATCCGGGGCACGGCACGGCAGGGCTGGCTGGACATTCGCATGCGGCCCGAGCGGCACAATGCGGTCAAGCTACTGCTCTTTCTCGACGTAGGCGGATCAATGGACCCCTTCATTCGGCTGTGCGAGGAGCTGTTTTCAGCGGCAACGGCCGAGTTCAAGAATATGGAGTTCTTCTACTTCCATAACTGTCTGTACGAAGGCGTGTGGAAGGACAATAGCCGCCGGTTTTCGGAACGGATTCCGACATGGGATGTCCTGCACAAATATGGACATGATTATATGGTGATCTTCGTCGGCGATGCAGCGATGAGCCCGTATGAGATCAGCTATCCGGGCGGATCGGTCGAACATATGAACGAAGAACCGGGCGCCGTCTGGATGAGCCGGGTGCTCCACACCTATCCCGCGTCAGTGTGGCTGAACCCGACGCCCCGGCAACATTGGGACTATAGCCAATCGACGCGGATGATCCGCGAGATTATGAACGAACGCATGTATCCTCTGACGATCGAAGGCATTGACGACGCCATGCGCGAACTGACGCGCAAGCGCTGATCAGGTCCCGGGGCGGGGCAACCACTTCGCGGCGAAAAGCGCCAGCGCCAGGGTCCAGCCAGTCGCACCCCATAATGGATCGACCGGCAGAACGGCGTGAAGAAAGGCCGCCATCAACGCCCCGGCCATCAATCCCGTCCACAGTAGCGCATAAGGCAGCCAGCCTGTCCGGTCTCCACCGACCAGCGCATTGCCGATGCCCTGTCCCAGCTTTACCAGCGTGCCGGTCATATAGGTAACTCCGATACTGACTTCCTTGTCGCGCAGGAATACAGCGTTGAGCAGCCCCATGGCGACCACCATCGCAGGCACCGACAGCATCACCCCGCTAGCGCCCAGTCCCAGCAGCATCGCCACCAGCGTTAATAAAACCGGCTTTCTCCATCGTCCGGCGATCCGGGCGACAATCGCGCCCAGCGCCGCCCCGGCGATGAACAGTGCGATAATTAACGCGGCGCGCGCCGCGACACCGCTTCCCTGCACCGTGCCAACAGCCAGCCGCGTTGAATTGCCGCTCATGAACGACACGAAAAAACCGCCAAGCCGCAGAAAACCGATCACATCGACATAACCAGCCAGCGCCGACAGGCCTGCCGCCAGAACCCAGTGTCGCCGATCGTAACGCTTCATGGCCGGAACAGCACCCCGCCAGTCATCGGCGTCGGCGCTCCGGTCGTTCCTGGAAAGCTGATCGGCAATCCTTTGAGACGCCGTACCGCCATATAGGCAAAACCCTGCGCCTCCAGCGCATCGCCGTCCCATCCCAGTTCATCGACGGACATGACGGCGACGCCGGTCCGGCCCGTCAGCATCGCCATCAGCGTGCCGTTGTGCCGTCCGCCACCCCCCACATGAATTGCGGTTGGCCGCTCAGGCAGATGATCGATCGCCCGCGCCACGGCGGCGGCGGTAAAGGCCGTGAGTGTCGCCGCGCCATCCTCCAGATTGAGCCCCTGTACCGCATTGATGCTGAACTGCTCGCGATCGATGCTTTTGGGCGGAGGCAGATCGAACCAGGGATCGGCCATCATCGCCGCCAGTCGTTCCTCGTCCACCTGCCCCGCCGCCGCGCACGCCCCGCCCGCATCATAGTCAGCGTTGACCTGCATCTGCATCCAGTTGTCGATGAGGCCGCTCGCCATCCCGGTGTCGAACGCGATCAGAGTCCCATCCGATCCGATGAAGGTGATATTGGCCACCCCCCCCAGATTGAGCACCACAGTCGGCTTTGCCAACCCTTCAGCAAGCGCCCGGTGATACACTGGCATCAACGGCGCGCCCTGCCCGCCCGCCGCGACATCAGCGCTACGCAGATCGGCCACCACGGGAATCCCGAAAGCCCCGGCCAGCCCCGCTCCGTCGCCAATCTGCCAGGTCCAGCCCCACTCGGGTCGGTGCGCGACGGTATGACCGTGAAAGCCGATCACGCCCACATCTTCTGCGATATGCCCGCTGCGCCCCAGCAGGTCTGCGACCGCCTGCACATGCAGCTCGGTCAGTTCCGCCTCCACCGACGCGACCAGCGGTTCAAAGCCCGGACTCTGCATCGCCATCGCCCGCCTGCACGCCTCGGCCAGCCGGAAGCGGAAGCCGTCATCATAGGGCATGGCGTGAAATTCGACCGCCTGCGCCTGCCCCTCGCCGTCCGTTTCGATCAGCGCGGCGTCGATCCCATCGCGCGATGTGCCGGACATTAGCCCAATTGCCAGCATGGTCGAAAGACTCCGCCTCTTTTACAGTCGCAACCGCAATGCTACAGGCGCGCGCCATGAGCAACTATCAGTCCGATCTACTCCGCCTGCTCGAAACGCGCGGCTACATTCACCAGCTGACCGATGCGGAGGGGCTGGACGCGCTCGCCGCCAGGCAGGTGGTGCCGGGCTATATCGGTTTCGATCCGACTGCGCCGTCGCTGCATGTCGGGCATCTGGTGTCCATCATGATGCTGCGCCAGTTGCAAAAGGCCGGGCACAAGCCGATCGTCCTGATGGGCGGCGGCACCGGCAAGATCGGCGATCCCAGCTTCAAGGACGAGGCGCGCAAGCTGCTGACCACCGACGCCATCGCGGCGAATGTGTCGAGCATCAAGCAGGTGTTCGAACGGTTCCTGACCTTTGGCGACGGGCCGGCCGACGCGATCATGGTCGATAACGCGGACTGGCTCGACAAGCTGGAATATATCCCGTTCCTGCGCGACATCGGGCAGCATTTTTCGGTCAACCGGATGCTGAGCTTCGATTCAGTCAAGATGAGGCTGGACCGCGAACAGTCGCTCAGCTTCCTCGAATTCAACTACATGATCCTCCAGGCATATGACTTCCTGGAACTGTCGCGCCGGTCAGCATGCCGTTTGCAAATGGGCGGGTCGGATCAGTGGGGCAACATCGTCAACGGCGTTGAACTGGCGCGACGCGTCGATGGCACCCATGTGTTCGGCCTCACGACGCCGCTCCTCACCAACGCCGATGGCACCAAGATGGGCAAGACAGTGGGCGGCGCTGTGTGGCTGAACGAGGACCAGCTTTCCAGCTATGATTACTGGCAGTTCTGGCGGAACACGGCTGATGCCGACGTCGCCAATCGCTTGCGCCTGTTTACGGACCTGCCGATGGACGAAGTGACGCGCCTCGCTTCCTTGCAAGGCGCAGAGATCAACGAGGCCAAGAAGATCCTGGCCAACGAAGCGACAGCGCTTTGCCGGGGCGCGGATGCTGCGACGCTGGCAGCCGAGACGGCGCGCAAGACGTTCGAGGAAGGCGCATCAGACGCCAACCTGCCGACCGTGAGCCTGGGCGCGGAGGGTCTGAACATCGTTCAGGGCACGACTGCCCTGGGCTTTGCGGCATCCAACAAGGAGGTCCGGCGCAAGCTTTCCGAAGGCGCGATCCGGGTGAACGGCGAAGTGGTCAGCGACCCGGCCCTGACTTTGAAGCCAGGGGACAAGGTCAGCTTCGGCGCAAAGAAACATGGATTAATAACCGACTGAATTTATACGAAGTTAAAACAGCATTAAGCATATCCCTTAAGAAGTAAGCGACCGTTTCAACCGTACGTTTCATTCATGTCTTCGGTGCTCGCCAGCCTCGCTCAGGTCGCCCGTTCGCGGGATCCTTCCATCAATCAGCGCCGCGCAGCGCGCGTGTTGGTGGATATGGTCAGCCATATCACGGCGCGAGGTCGCACCCACGGCATCAGGGTTATCAACATTTCCGAGCTTGGACTGATGTGCCGGTCCGATGCCGAACTGTCGATCGGCGAGCGCGTGTCGGTGTGGCTGCCGATGATAAAGGACGTTCAGGCGGAGGTGCGCTGGGCTGAGGATGGCCGGGTCGGCATGGAGTTTTGCGCTCCCATCCAGCCGCGGATTTACGAATCGATGCTCTCGCTCATCCCGCCGCGCCAGACGGCTTGGTAAAGGCGTCAGGGAACATTTGTTCCGCCGGGTGAGACTGGCACTCCGTCGCCATGGGCGTGCGGAAGGCCGAACTCAGCCGCTACGGAGCAATCCCACAGCCGCGTCACGCTCGAACAGATAGAGGCACGTCCGCGCAGCTTGGCCTCTCGCTTCGTCGAGCCCGCCGTCTCGGTCAATGAGCAGATGCGCGTCGTCGCGGGCTGCGTCGAGCAGGGCGGACAGATGCTCCGGCGTCGCGATCTTCAGTTGCTGCTCGCCAGACTGACGGGTGCCGAGGATTTCGCCCGCTCCCCGCAACCGCAAATCTTCTTCGGCTATGCGGAAGCCATCATTGGTTTCACGCATCAGGGCGAGACGCGCGCGGGATGTCTCCGACAGCGCACCACCGCGCAAGAGGATGCAGACGCTGTGATTCTGGCCCCGGCCCACCCTTCCTCTCAGCTGATGCAGTTGCGCCAGTCCAAAGCGGTCGGCACCTTCGATGATGATCAGGCTGGAATTGGGCACATCGACGCCAACTTCGATCACGGTGGTGGCGACAAGTATCTGCGTCCGGTTGGCAGCGAACGCCTCCATCGCGGCGTCCTTCTCCGGGCCCTTCATGCGGCCGTGGACCAACCCGACGCGATCGCCGAACCGCATCTTGAGTGTTTCGGCCCGCGCCTCTGCGGCTGCAAGGTCACTCTTTTCGCTTTCCTCCACCAGAGGACACACCCAATAAGCTTGGCCACCGCCTTCGACATGGCGCGCGAGGGCATCGACCACCTCGTCCAGCCGGTTGGCGGACATCACTACAGTCTGAATTGGCTGTCGGCCCGGCGGCATCTCGTCCAGGCGCGAAACATCCATCTCGCCATAATAGGTGAGCGTCAGCGTGCGAGGGATCGGCGTGGCGGTCATCACAAGCAGGTGAGGCGTACGTTCGCCCTTGGCGGCCAGCATCATGCGCTGGGCGACGCCGAAGCGATGCTGTTCGTCGATCACGGCAAGAGCGAGCTTCCTGTAGCGCACGGCATCCTGAAAAATGGCGTGGGTGCCAACAAGAATGTCGATACTCCCGTCCGCCAGACCCATCAACGTGGACTCACGCGCCCTGCCTTTTTCGCGTCCCGTGAGGATGGAGATAGTGACGGGAAGGCCCGATGCCATTCTGCGCAGCGTCTCATAATGCTGCCGTGCGAGGATTTCGGTGGGCGCGAGCAGTGCGCCTTGAGCGCCCGCCTCCACCGTGTTGAGCAGCGCCATCAGGGCGACCAGCGTCTTACCCGACCCCACATCACCCTGGAGCAGCCGGAGCATCGGCACCGGCTGGGCCATGTCGCCTTCAACCTCCCCAAACGCGCGCCGTTGGGCACCAGTGGGCGCAAAGGGCAGTTTCAGCATGGCGCGCAGGCGACCATCCCCAGCAATCGCCAGTCCTCTGCGCTTGCGTGACGACTGGCGAACCAGCATCAGTGCGAGTTGTCCCGCGAAGATTTCGTCGTAGGCGAGGCGCTCGCGCGCTTGCGCGTCGGAAGGATCGGCGTGGATCCGGGTTAGAGCCTCTCGCCAGGAAGGCCAACCCTTCCGCGCCAACAGACTGGGTTCGATCCATTCGAGAAGTTCAGGCGCACGCGCCAGCGCCTGCTCCACAAGGTCGCGCATGCGATTGTTGGTGAGACCTTCGGAAAGACCGTAGACCGGCTCGCGCGCCGGAATGCTGGCGGCTTCTTCCGGCGGCAGGACATAGTCTGGATGGACGATCTGAAGATTCTCGCCATAGGCTTCCAGCTTGCCGGAGACGAATTTGGGTTCGTTGAGGGGCAGCAGCTTTCTGGGCCAGCCACTATTCTTGCCAAAATAGACCAGTGCGACCGAGTTGCCATGTCTGTCCTGCGCAATGACGCGAAAGGGCGCGCGTGTACTACCCGAGGCCCGATAATCGACGGGGGTGAGTTCGACGCCGATCACTCGCCCGGAATCGCCAATCGCAAGCTCGTTCACCATGCGGCGATCGACGAAGCTGACCGGCAGGTGAAAGGCCACATCGACTACGCGCGCAAGCCCCAGTCGCTCCAGCGGCTTGGCGAGCGCAGGGCCTACGCCTTTCAGTGCTTCGATTTCGGCGAAGAGTGGGTTGAGGATATCTGGGCGCATGTCTATCTGACGGCATCTAGCCCAGCCGGGACGGTGGTTCAAACATCCGATCGGCAATTTCGGCATGTCCGGCCAAGGAACAAATTGTGAACGAAGATCCCCGCATTCGCCGCCTGCAATTTCGCGCCTGGCACCGCGGCATAAAAGAAGCGGATCTGGCGGTGGGCGGATTCTTCGATCGCTATCACGACACCTGGAGCGAGGAAGAAATTCAGTGGTTCGAGCGCTTCATGGATGAACAGGATGCGGACATCATGGCTTGGGCGATGGGGACTTTGCCGGTTCCAGCCGAGTGGCAGGGACCAATGTGGGACAGATTCGCCAAGCTGGATTTTGTCGAGATCGGGAAGAAATAGGCTTCCGGCCGTACGCTGACATACCTCCCCTTGCCCTTTTCCCCAAGCGGAAGGGGAACCGAGAAGTAAATGACCGATCTTCTGAAAATCCTCAAAGCGAAATCTCCCATCACCCTTTCGGGCGTGCCGGCCGGGTTTCAGCCCTGGTTGCTGGCGGACATAGCGCGGGCTGCGCCTGCGCGAACCATGTTTGTTGCACCCGATGAGCAACTGATGCGGGCGGTGGCGGATACGGCGCACTATTTCGCCCCGGAAATTGAGACTGTCGAGATACCGGCCTGGGACTGCCTGCCCTACGACCGGGCGAGCCCTTCGCTCCGTACGGCTTCTGCGCGGTTGGCGGGGCTTTATGCGCTTCAAGGTGAGCCGAAGGGACCGCAGCTTGTCCTGACCACGCTCAATGCCCTGACGCAACGCACGCTGACGCCCTTTCGCGTCCGGCAACTGGTGGCCAAGCTCGCTCCCAAGGAGCGGATCGCGATTTCGCGACTGGCCGAGATGTTGCAGGCCAACGGCTATGTGCGGACCGATACGGTGCACGACCGCGGCGAGTTTGCGATTCGCGGCGGCATCGTCGATCTGTTTCCCGGGGGCGAGGAGCAGCCGTTACGACTCGACTTCTTCGGGGACGAAATTGAGACGGTGCGCCGCTTCGATCCCGCCGACCAACGAACCAGCGGGAGCGTCGAGGGCTTCACCCTGCTCCCCGCCTCCGAGGCGCTGCTCGATGAGGAGACGATAAAGCGTTTTCGGGGCCGCTATCGCGAAACGTTCGGAGCGACAGCAACGGGCGATCCACTCTATCAGGCGGTGAGCGACGGGCGGCGGCTGGCGGGGATGGAGCACTGGCTGCCGCTGTTCGAGGAACGGCTGGTGCCGATGACCGAGCATCTGGGCGACGATACCGTCATCTTGCTCGACCACGGCGTGCCCGGATCGGCGGACGCCCGGTTCGAGGCGATACGTGACTATCACGCCAATCGCGTGCAGGCGAAGTCATCCGATCCGGGGGCATATCGGCCGCTGGAACCCAAAGCGCTTTATCTGGATGCCGGGGAATGGGCCGGGATCGTGCGCGACTGGCCCATGCATGAGACCACGCCCTTTCACGAACCGGAAAGCGCGACCGTCCTCGATTTCGAGGTTGACGGGCCGCGTGATTTCGCGCCTGAGCGGGCGCAGAACGCCAATGTTTATGAGGCGGTAGGGAAACATATTGCCTCCCTCCACAAGGCAAAGAAGAAGGTCGTCATCGCCAGCTATTCCGTGGGCGCACGGGAACGACTTTCGGGGCTGCTCATCGATCATGGACTGAAACGGATTGCGGCCGCGGATAGCTGGCAGGAGGCGCTGGGCATCGCCGCCGGCGGCAGCACCGTGCTGACCGTCCTGCCGCTGGATCATGGCTTCACGGCGCCGGATGTGGCGGTGCTGACCGAACAGGACATGCTAGGTGACCGGCTGGTGCGGCGCGCCAAGCGGAAGAAGAGCGCTGACGCCTTCCTCGCGGAGCTGGCGACGCTCTCGCCAGGCGATCTGGTCGTGCATATGGACCATGGCATTGGCCGCTATGAGGGACTGACACAGATCCCGGTTGCAAAGGCGGCGCACGATTGCGTCGCCCTTGAGTATGCGGGCGGCGACAAGCTCTACGTGCCGGTGGAGAATCTGGAGGTCCTCTCCCGCTATGGCTCCGACAGCGATGGCGTCAGCCTCGACAAGCTGGGTGGCGAGGCTTGGCAGCGGCGCAAGGCGAAGATGAAGGAGCGCATCCGCGAGATTGCGGGTGAATTGCTCAAGACGGCTGCGGAGCGCGCCCTTCGCGCAGCGACCGTGGCGGAACCCGATAGCGCCGGCTATCCAGCGTTCGTGGATCGCTTCCCCTATCAGGAAACCGAAGATCAGGATCGCGCGATCGGCGATGTGATCGAGGACCTGGGAGCGGGCCGTCCGATGGATCGGTTGGTGTGCGGAGACGTAGGTTTCGGCAAGACCGAAGTCGCCCTGCGTGCAGCCTTCGTCGCAGCGATGGCTGGGATGCAGGTTGTGTTGATCTGCCCAACCACCCTGCTCGCCCGTCAGCATCATATGAATTTCGAGGAGCGCTTCCGGGGTTTTCCTGTGAACATCGGACGCTTGTCGCGTCTGGTTCCGGACAAGGAAGCCAAGGCCGTGAAGGCGGGTCTTGCCGATGGAACCATCGATATCGTGGTCGGCACCCACGCACTCCTCGCCAAGGGTCTGGAGTTCAAGCGGCTCGGTCTTGTCATCGTCGATGAGGAACAGCGGTTCGGCGTCACCCACAAGGAGCGGCTCAAGAGCCTCAAGACCGATGTGCATGTGCTGACGCTGACTGCGACGCCGATCCCCCGCACCTTGCAGATGGCTATGTCGGGATTGCGGGAGTTGTCCGTCATCCAGACCCCGCCGGTCGATCGCTTGGCGGTGCGCACCTATATCATGCCCTGGGATGGGGTGGTGATCCGCGAGGCTCTGCTGCGCGAACATTATCGCGGGGGGCAGAGCTTCTTCGTGGTGCCGCGCATTGCCGACCTGACAGAAATAGAGGAGTTCCTGCGGACCGAAGTGCCGGAGGTGCGCCCCGTCGTCGCTCACGGCCAGATGTCGGCGAGCGAGGTCGAGGAGCGCATGTCGGCCTTCTACGACAAACGGTATGATGTGCTTCTCTCGACCACGATCGTGGAGAGCGGCCTTGATATCCCCTCGGCCAACACGCTCATCATCCACCGCGCGGATCGGTTCGGGCTCGCACAGCTCTATCAGTTGCGCGGACGCGTCGGCCGGGCCAAGACGCGGGCCTATGCTTATTTCACGACGCCCACGAACCGGATCATCACCGAAACGGCAGAGAAGCGGTTGAAGGTGCTGTCCGACCTGGACACGCTTGGCGCAGGCTTCCAGTTGGCGAGCCACGATCTCGATATTCGCGGGGCGGGCAACCTGGTGGGCGACGAGCAATCGGGCCATATCAAAGAGGTCGGATTCGAACTTTATCAGTCGATGCTGGAGGACGCCATCCTCGAAGCAAAGGCTGGCGGAGCCGGTGTGGAACGGCGGGACAGCTTCTCCCCGCAAATCAGCGTGGACGCGCCAATCCTCATCCCGGAGGATTATGTGCCGGATCTGGACCTGCGCATGGGTCTGTACCGACGCCTGAACGAGGTCGAAGATCGGCAGGGGCTGGAGGCTTTCGCAGCCGAGTTGATCGACCGGTTCGGAAAACTGCCCGCGCCGACCCAGAACCTCTTCAAGATCATCGAGATCAAGCAGAATTGCGTCGCAGCCAATATCGCAAAGATCGATGTCGGCCCGAAGGGTGCACTGGTCAGCTTCTTCGAGGATCGCTTTCCCAACCCTGCGGGATTGGTCTCATATATTCAGCGGCTGGACGGCGTCGCGCGGTTGCGGCCGGATAGCAAGGTCGTGGTTAACAGAGCCTGGGCTGATCCCGCAGCGCGATTGAATGGAGCGTTGCAACTTTCGAAGGGACTCGCAAAGGCGGCAGGATAAAGCGCCGCGGGCGAGTCCCCTCAGCGACAAGAGTTCTTCACGGGCCAGCAAAGTTTCAGCAATGGTCGCAACCTAAATCCCGTCGCGATGACCAGGCAACAAAGCCCGGCATCAAGCAGGAGACCGAAATGAGTTTGACTCTTATGGCGATGGCTGCGGCAGCCGCCACGCCCCAAGCCACGCATAGCGTTCAGATCGACCATAGGGAGACGCCGGTACGGGCGACCTACAGCGCGCGGGCGGAGTTTCGCTACAAGACCGTGGGAGCAAGAACACCGAACCGTATGGATACGCAGCGTTGTCAGTGGACTGCGACGATCGTGGTCGATCGGGCGCTTAGTCATGGTCCGGCACTGGGACGTACCGTTTCTAACGACAAACGATTCTCCGGTAGCGAGGCTGGCGCATGTACGCCCGGACGCCAATCTGGCGCGCGTAATCTGGCGCGGCACGATACGGCGATCCGTGATCATTTGATCGCCGTGGCTGAAAAGGACCGCGCCCCCTTGTTGGCCGAGCTTGATGCCGTTCGCAACCTTGCCTCGAACTGAAATCCGGCTGGCGCTGGCGGTAGGGCTGATCGCCTGCGCCAGCGCCTACCCGGCGCGTGCCCAATATGCGCAAGGGGTGTCAGCCACGATTGAGGCCGCCAGCGACGAACGGCGACGAGGCCTAAGCTGGAGTGAAGGCGATCCCGTGTTGCGCGGGTCTGTTTCGGTGCCTGTGGTGCAAGGGTTCAGCCTCGACGGCACAGCCGTCTCCCTGTGGGGAAGTGACCGGCATGGCGGCGCGGATGCCGTCGTCGATTTAGGCGGAAGCTATGTGAGGCAGATTGGCGGATGGAGGCTATCGACAGAGGCGCGCTACCATCTTTTTCCGGGCGCATCGGGTTTGGGTTATGGTGAGGTAGGCGGAGGCGTCGGCTTTTTGATCGGCCCGGCGAACATCGACCTGAACGCCAGCTACGCGCCGCGGCAATCCTCCATCGGTGGCGACAATCTCTATCTCTCGGCTTTGGCGACGGTTGGCGTACCCGGAACGCCATTCACGATTTCGGGACGGATTGGACGGTCGTCCGGTGATGTGCGCGCCCCTGTTAAGGCAGCCCGGCTAAGGCCTGACGGCGTTTACTGGGATCATGGCATCAGCATCGATTATCTGAAGGGATGCTGGTTCGCCGGGGTGCGGTACGCCAACAGCAGCATTGATGGACCGGGATCGCGTCACGCAGGAGCAAGGCTCATAGGGCGGGTGGGCCTGGCTCTTTAGCCCCTCGCCCGTCGATCTGCTCGTATGTCTGCCACCGGCCGAGCCGGGATCAGACCTTCAGCGCCATCGCCACGAGATCCATCGACGAGATGCCCGCAGAACGTAGAAAGCCCTGATAATAGTCACACCCCTCACGAGCGAGCAAATCGAGCTGCTGTTGCGTTTCCACGCCTTCGGCAATGACAGCGAGGCCCAGGGACTTGGCCATGTGAATGACGCCCCGCACGATGATGCGATCACGCGCCGTCCCGGCGATGTCCTGCGCCAACCCGCTATCGATCTTCAGATAATCGAGCGGCAAGCTCTTGAGGTAGGCTAGACTGGAATAGCCGGTGCCAAAGTCATCTACGGCCACGGCAAGCCCTGCGGCGCGCAGTGCGGTCAGCAGCGCCGTCGCGGCACCGACATTTTCGATAAGGCCGCTTTCGGTGATCTCCACAGTCAGCCTCGCACGCGGGAATCCGCTCGCATCCACCAAGGCGAGAAACTGCCCCAGGAAGCCGGGCTGCGCGATGTCGGCGGCGGTGACATTTATCGACAGGCGCAGATGCGAAAGCGCACGAGGCCATGCCGCGGCCTGCTTAAGTGCTTCGGCCTGAATATGGGCCGACAGAGGGAGCATATAGTCGGATCGCTCTGCGGTGGCGAAGAGCATCCCTGCGCCAAGCGCGCCATATTGCGGATGGTTCCAGCGCGCCAACGCCTCCACCCCGGTCATATGAATGCCATCCACCGGATATTGAGGCTGAAAAACGATGCCGATCTCGCCTCGATCAAGCGCCAGGCGAAGATCGGTTTCCAGCTGATCGGCATCCACCTGCCGACTACGCTTTTCGGCTGAAAAGATGCGGATACCCTCCCCACCCCCCGCCCTGGCGTCGGCCAGGGCCGTTCCAGCGCGGCGTAGCAGGCGGGTGGCGTCATCATCGGCGCGCGATTGTGCGATGCCGCAGCGCGCGGTGAGGCGAATAAGGTGATCGCCCGCGCTGAACGGACGGCCGATCGCGCCGATAAGCTGCCGGGCAAGCA
This sequence comes from Sphingobium sp. MI1205, assembly GCF_001563285.1. Lineage (NCBI taxonomy): Bacteria > Pseudomonadati > Pseudomonadota > Alphaproteobacteria > Sphingomonadales > Sphingobiaceae > Sphingobium > Sphingobium sp. MI1205. Next base: position 1,409,386 of record NZ_CP005188.1, on the reverse strand, counting down.
AGGTCGCGTGGTCGCTGGCCGCCGCCTCCCCCGTCAATCCAACGAGAAACTCCGTGCCCGCGATACGCGCCACGATGGCGCCGGGCGCGGCATCGGCGGTCATCCGCTCGATTCGGCGAGCGATGCGGCCCAGCAGCGCGTCACCAACTACCTCCCCATAAGCGGCATTCATACGGTCAAACTGGCTGATTGACAGCAGCAGGATTGTCGTCGGCAGCCCGGCTCGCTTATCCAGCCAATCAAGAGCTGCCTGGCGGGATCGCAGCCCGGTGAGGTCGTCGCGGCCCGCACCGTCATGACCATGAGACTCGGACAGCCATTCGACATCGGCCGCCACGGTCCCATCAACCAGGCGAAGGTGATGGACGAGGCGGTCGTCTGGACGGCCCGGAGCAGCGTGAGCGAATGCCTCTGCCCGGCCCGACCGCATCATGCCCCGCAACACTGCTATTACCGACCGCCGCTCCGAACGCGGCAGGCAACGCATGAAAAGCGCGGGACTGATGAGTTGGGAACCGAGGCCCAAATGCCGGGCAAGATTGTCACTAAGCCGAACCGAACCCCCGCCTTGGTCAAGTTCCCAGAACAGTGCGTCGCCGCGACGGATGCGTTGGGCGCGCTGGCTGTGGGTGACGCCTCCCCCCACGCGATCCACCAGCCGCTGAGCGGACGCAAGCGTTGCGCCCAACTGTTCTGGCGAGAATGGCGCGGCAAGGAAATGGGTGGCCCCGGCCTCCAACAGCGCAGGTGCAGAGCCTAGCACGTTGGCGTCGAGCAGTGCGATCAGCGCACCTCCCCCCGCCTCCACAGCTGACGCCATCGAGGCTATCAGTCGGCCACCCCCATCGGAGGTCTCTCGCAGATCCACCATCGCGATCTGCGCATCGCTATGCAGGAAGCGCTGCGCCGCGTCGGTCGGGCGCCGGGCGGCAATCACACGCCAACCTGCACCGCGAGCCGCATCGGACAGGCCGTCGCGGTCGCCGGGAGACAGAATGAAAAGGCTGCGCTGGCCATGCAGTGCGGTCTCACCGCTCACATTGAAACTCCTAAGGGACAGCACATGGCGGCAAATAACAGCTACGGGTTAGCGACCCGTTCACGATGCTGCAACCGGCAGTGCTTGCACGGGGGTTTGCCATGGCTTAGCTAGTCCCGCATGGACAAGCCCGATCTTGCGCGCAACGGCCTTACCGATGCGCTGGGCCGCCGGATCAGCTATTTGCGGATTTCGGTAACGGATCGCTGCGATCTGCGCTGCCGCTATTGCATGGCGGAACGGATGAGCTTTCTGCCCAAAGACCAGGTATTGACGCTGGAAGAGATTGCGCTGATCGCGGATCTCTTCATCAGCCGCGGGATCCGCAAGATCCGGCTGACAGGCGGCGAACCGCTGGTGCGACGCGACATTATTGATCTTGTGCGCCGTATTGGACGGCATCTGGGCGATGGGCTGGACGAGCTGACGCTGACGACAAACGGCACCAGGCTTGCCCAACATGCGGATGCGTTATTTGACGCTGGCGTACGGCGGATCAATGTCAGCCTGGATAGCCGCGATCCGGAACGCTTCGCCCATGTGACCCGCAATGGCGATATCCGGTCAGTGCAGGAAGGTCTTGCGGCAGCCAGGGCCAGCGGGCTGGCCGTCAAGATCAACATGGTGGCGTTGAAGGGCATCAATGAAGATGAAATCCTGCCGATGCTCTATTGGTGCGACCAGCAGGGCTTTGACCTCACTCTGATTGAAACGATGCCGCTGGGTGAAACCGGCGAGGACCGGATGGATCATTATCTGCCGCTGACGAAGGTCGTAGACCAGCTGCGGTTACATCATGAGCTTCGTCCGCTTGCGCATCGGACGGGGGGACCGTCGCGTTACCATGCGGTGAGTGGGCTGACAGCTCGGTTGGGTTTAATCACGCCGCTCACCAATAATTTCTGCGCGGACTGCAATCGCATGCGAATGACCTGCGAGGGGAAAATCTTCATGTGTCTGGGGCACGAAGATCATGTGGATTTGAAGACGGCCTTTCGGGAAGGCGGATTGAACGCTGTCGGGCCGCTGATCGATCGGGCGCTTCGCCTGAAGCCCGCTGCCCACGACTTCCGCATCGGCACCGGCGCGCCCGCCGCTGCCGTCGGTCGGCATATGAGCGTGACCGGCGGATGAGCCAGGAACCGCGGCGCGCGCTGCTCGCCTCTCCGACCCAAGCCGCCAAAGCCGCCGAAGAACGGCTGCGCGCCGCCTATGACTTCGTGCCCGTTGAGCAGGCCGATATGATCATCGCCTTGGGTGGTGACGGGTTCATGCTACAGACGCTTCATTCGATGCTGGAAAGCCACCGGATTACGCCTGTATTCGGCATGAACCTCGGCACCGTAGGTTTCCTGATGAATGAATGGCGTCTGGAACGGCTCGAACAACGGATAGAGGCGGCCAAGGCGTTCAAGGTCAACCCACTCCGCATGACGGTCGATACGGTCGATGGTGAACGCTTTTCGATCCCCGCTATCAACGAAGTGTCGCTGCTGCGCGAAACGCGCCAGACGGCGAAGCTGGAAGTGCATGTGAACGGGCGTATCGCGCTGGCCGAACTGGTGTGCGACGGCGTCCTGGTGGCAACGCCCGCCGGGTCAACAGCTTACAATCTTTCGGCCCATGGTCCCATATTGCCGCTGGGTTCGGCGCTGGTGGCGCTGACCCCGATCAGCCCTTTCCGTCCCCGCCGCTGGCGGGGGGCCATCCTGCCCGAAAACACGGTAATACGCTTCGGCGTTCTTGACCCCGTCAAGCGACCGGTGAGCGCCGTGGCCGATCAGCGGGAAGTTCGCGATGTCGCACAGGTGGAAGTTCAGATTGATCGGGGCACACCGCTGACGCTGCTTTTCGACCCGGAACATACGCTGGACGACCGGATCGCTGCGGAACAGTTCATCGCCTGAAAAAATTCCCAACTCTGCCCTTGCCATCCGAAGAATCCCGCTGCTATAGGCGCGGCCTGCCCAGCGAGAGCCGGGCTGCTCCCCGATAGCTCAGCGGTAGAGCATTCGACTGTTAATCGAATGGCCGTAGGTTCGAATCCTACTCGGGGAGCCAAATCTTCCTCTCTGGCAAGATCAGCCAGGATCAAAACCCTTGCAATCGCTGGCCTTTCTCCTCACGCATCGTCTCATGCGAGATCAGGGAAGAACACCCCAGCGCCCCCGTTTCGGGGGAACATTCGGGGGCATGGGGGGCACCGCGTGTTGACGGACGTTCGCTGCCGAACAGCCAAGCCCAAGGAGAAGCCCTACAAGCTCTCCGACGCTCACGGTCTCTATCTCTACGTCATGCCATCGGGCACGCGCTCCGGGCGACTGAAATATCGTTTCGGGGGCAAGGAGCATCGCCTCACCTTCGGCACCTATGGGGAAGCCGGATTCGCCCGAATGACAGCAGCCTACGGCGATCTGCCGCGAGCTTTCGACGCGACCTACGGGGACGGTTCGCCTATTCTGGATTCGGAACTTGACACGATCTATGCCGCGCTTGGCACCGCTTCCGTGAATTTTCCGTGGCAAGCAGGTGATGTGCTGCTCATCGAAAACAAGCTCACTGCTCATGGGAGACAATCCTTCACCGGAAAGCGTGATGTTCAGGTCGCATTGATAGATTGAAGGAGGATGAAACCATGGAAATCAGGCACGGGCGCGAAAAGTGGCCGTCAAATTGCGCCGAGATAGACCAAGAAGAGCGCAAGATGCGGCGCGATCTTGCTGCGGCCTACCGCCTGGTCGCCCATTTCGGCTGGGATGATCTGCTGGCCACCCATCTTTCGGCCCGCGTCCCAGGGAAGGATTGCTTCCTCATCAACCCATTCGGACTGATGTTTGAAGAGGTTACAGCGTCGAGCCTGGTCAAGATCGATCATAATGGCGAAGTGCTACAGGACACGCCCTTCACCGTTAATAAGGCGGGCTTCGTCATCCACTCGGCGGTTCACGCGGCACGGCCCGACGCGAACTGCGTTATACATCTGCACACGCGCGACGGCGTTGCGGTTTCCGCGACGGCCGCCGGTCTCCTGCCGCTCAACCAGACAGCGATAATCGCGGGCGCATCCATCGCACGGCATGAGTTCGAGGGCGTAGCAGTCAACGACGCGGAACGGGAAAGGCTGGCATTCGATCTTGGCGATTGTGACATGATGCTGCTGAGCAATCACGGTACACTCACCGTCGGGGCGTCGGTCGCCGAAGCATTCCTCAACATGTATTTTCTGGAATGGGCCTGTTCCGTGCAGGTCCGCACGCTTTCGATGGGATTGCCGCTGCAGTCGGCGTGCCCCGATGTGATCGAAAGAACGCAGGCGGAATTCGGCATTAGCAGAAGCCCCTTTGCCACCCGATATGCCGTGGATCTGGTCTGGCCAGCGTTGCTGCGCAAGCTTGATCGCGTGAATCCGGGGTACCGGGATTGACCGTGAGTGGTCCGGCTTCGGGCAGGAGAATACCGGTTGCCCTGCCCTTCACGGCGCAATCGGCGTAAGGCGCTCAATTCATGCTTAACAGGCCTTGGTATGTCGTCGCGCTACTCGCCACTCTTTACGTCGTCTCGTACGTCGACCGTCTGATCCTGACCCTTCTCGTCGAGCCGATCCAGGCGGACATGCCTGTATCGGACGTCCAGATTGGTCTGCTCATAGGGCCGGCTTTCGCGATCCTGTTCGCGGTCGTCGGCATTCCGGTCGCCTGGATGGTCGACCGGGGAAACCGCGTCCGCCTTCTCGTCGCCGGCGTGCTGATCTGGAGCGCGTGTACGGCCGGCGCCGGATTCTCGCGTTCGTTCGAACAACTGTTTGTCTTCAGGATGGGCCTCGCAGTGGGCGAGACGGTGCTTTCTCCAGTCGGCATTTCGCTGATCGGGGACATGTTCGCGCAGGGCCGCCGTTCCGCCCCAAGCGCCGTCTTCATCGCCTCGGGAGTGACCGGGGTGATGTTGGCGTATCTGGTGGGCGGTTTCATTATCGACCTGGCGAATGCCGGGGCGCTCCGGTGGTTGCCGGTCATCGGTGATGAGGCGACGTGGCGCATAGCATTGATGATGGTCGGCGCACCCGGTCTCATCCTTGCGCTTGTCATCCTGCTGACTGTCCGCGAACCTTCCCGAAGCGGAGATGGTCCGGGCGCAGTACCAGAGCATAGTGACAGAACGGATCGCTACGGCATTTTCAGCAGCCGCGCGCAGGCGATCCGCTATTATGCGTCGTTTTTCGCGGGCAATACGATTCTCGGGCTGACGCTTTACGGCTCCCTCGCCTGGTATCCGACCTACTTGATCCGACGCCATGGCATCAGCGCTTCCCAAGCCGGCTATGTCTTTTCCACCGCCCTTGCGCTTGGAGTCCTGCTGACGCTGGCTATTCCGATCTTGGCGGAGCGGATTGCGGTAAAGGGGCGGCGTGATCTCATTCTGTTTCTGCCGCTTCTAATTCTACCCGTGGGCGCGGCCTTCTTTGCGGCCTCGCTCATGCAGGCTTCGCTGTGGGGTGCCACTGCATCGCTCGCCTTGGGATTCAGCCTGCTCTCTTCTGTGAACGCGCTGCCTTCGATCACGATACCGCAGACTGCACCTGCTCATCTGCGCGGGCGGTTGGTCGCCGTCATCCAGCTATGTAACAATGCCGGCAGCCTCAGCATCGGATCCTTCCTCGTGCCGGCCCTTGCGGACCAACTGTTCAGCGGATCTGCCGCGCTGGGAAGCGCACTCCTACTTCTGGCGGCGGTTACGCTGCCGTTCGCCTGGTTGCTCTTTTTTTCGGCGTGGCTCCCCTATCGACGGGCGGTATATGCAAGGGTGGCCAGCGAACCGGAGGAGCCGAACATCACTTTGTGCAATCGGTCGGGAGCGGGCCCATGACGGACACGATCAGTCGGTTTGAAGCGGACTATGTAATCGTCGGTGCCGGAAGCGCAGGATGTGTGCTCGCCGATCGGTTGACAGAGGACGGCAGGTTCAAAGTCCTGCTGCTCGAGGCCGGGGAGGACGACCGGCCCCTGCGATCGCCGTCGCATTTTGTGGACAAGCTATTCCTGCATCTGCCCATCGGTTATAGTCGCACGATGGTGGCGCCGGGGCTTACGCGCAGCTTCACCACCGAAGCCGACCCCGGTACTGACGGGCGCAGCCACGTCTGGCCGCGCGGCAGGGTGCTAGGCGGATCATCGTCCGTCAACGCCATGCTCTATGTGCGCGGGAATCGCGCCGACTATGACGGCTGGGCGGCATCAGGCTGCCGCGGCTGGGATTGGGAGTCGGTGTTGCCCTATTTCCGAAAGAGCGAAGGCAATGTCCGGGGCGCGTCCGCCCTTCACGGCGCAGCGGGACCGCTGCACGTTCAGGATGTCTTTCCCCGCAACCCGGTGTCTCAGGCGGTTATCAGCGCCTCGCTGGAGGCCGGCCTGCCGCCATCCGAAGACGTGAACAGCATAGCGCAGGAAGGTGCTGCATGGTTCCAGGTAACGCAACGCAAGGGTTTCCGCTGTTCCGCCGCCGCAGCCTATCTTCATCCGGCGCTGAAGCGCCCGAATTTGATTGTTCTGACGAATGCTTCGGCCCAGAAGATCCGGTTTGAGGGGCGGGTGGCAACAGGTGTCGACTTCCTGCGAAAGGGACGCCTTGGCACGGCAGTTGCCAGGGCAGAGGTGATCGTATGTGCAGGCGCAATCAACACGCCTCAGCTACTGCAGCTTTCCGGAATTGGTCCCGGAGGCCTGCTGCAGGATCACGGAATTACGCCCCTCGTCGCAATCAACGCGGTCGGTGGGAATTTGCAGGACCATCTGATGGGTCAGCTTTGCTATCGATTGCTTCCGCGTTCGCCGTCGATCAACCGTTTGAGCAGGGGGCCACATCTTCTCGGGCAGGCGCTGCGCTATGCTGCTCGCCGTGACGGGCTGCTTACTTTCCCGGCCGCCGACGTTGGCATTTTTCTGCGCTCGAAAGACGATTTGACGCAGCCAGACGTTCAGTTCCACGTGCTGCCCGCCTCAATCGATCTCAATGCTTATGCGCAGACCGGTTCGCTGCGGCTAGAGAGGGAACCGGGTCTTACTCTGGCGCCAAATCAGCTACGGCCACTGAGTCGGGGACGGGTCGACATATGCTCTCCCGAAGCCGACTGCCCGCCTGAAATTCGTCCCAATTACCTGAGCCATCCAACCGACCAAGACGTTCTGGTGCGGGGGCTGAGCTGGGGACGCAAGCTAACGTCCATGCCGTCGCTTGCGAGATATATCGCGCATGAGTTGCGTCCCCGAGACGCGGTCCAGACAGAATCCGACTGGCTCGATTATGCGCGGGCGACGGCGGTGACGGGATATCACCCTTGTGGCACATGTGCGATGGGACCTGACGATGCTGCCGTGCTCGACCCCAACCTAGGGGTGCGGGGAGTAGAGCGACTGAGGGTTGTTGACGCATCCGTGATGCCGATGATCCCGTCCGGTAACACCAATGCACCTACCATCATGATCGCCGAGAAGGCAGCGGACATGATCCGCGAGACTGCTCGTGTCAGTTGACCGGGTTCAGGGGCCCCGCTCCGGAAAAGAAGCTGCGCAGATTGGCTCGAAGCAGAGCATCCAGGTTGGCGAGAGCGCCGGTCGCGACCCCACCGATATGGGGCGTGAGCAGAATATTCGGTACCGATCGCCAGTAGCCCCGCGACGGCGGCTCCGATCGTTGTACATCGAGCGCCGCGGCGCCAAGCGTTCCCTCGCGTAATGCGGCAATAAGGGCATCCTCATCCACGAGACCGCCTCGCGCGGCATTTACCAGAAAACCCCGGTGGCCGAGCAGGTCTAGGACTTCGCGGTCTATCAGGCCTTCCGTGGCAGGTGTCAGGGCCTCTGAGGTGGTCCCGCCTTCTTGGACAGTTTGGCGGCTGAATTAGCTAATCCCGGTTATCGTTATAACGCCTGTTTGACCCGCTCGCGTTCGAAGCCAAGGTGGCATAATGAGATGCAGGCGCGCGCCTTTTGGCGCCGCCTGCACGGGAAATGCGGTGATGCGCCCGGGCGCTGAGGCCCGGGCGGCAGTTGCCTTCTGTCAGCGCGATGCAAGTTGACGCTGCTTGAGTGCCACGGCCCAGCGCTGAGTCGCTGCGTCGGGCGCATTTTCGCGAACGAAGCACTGCCCGCGCTGAGCGCGAATGGCGCGACACATCGCGACCGCCTCCAGACGATCATTGAACCCACTTACTGCGAGGCGCGAATAGCTGACGCCGTTGAGCGTGATCTGGCTGGTAAGCACAGGCAGCGTCGAAAGTACGTGATTGCGGCGGGCCATCTCAAACCATTTTTCCTTGGCGATGGCGGCATTCTCGTAAGCGCCGAGTTGAACGACCCAGTTGCTGCTGCCCTTGTCCTGAGGAATGAAGGCAGCCTGCATGCGGCGCGGAGCCAGCGGTACGCGGACCGCCGCAGGCTGGCGGACGCTGGCCAGCTTCAACGGAGCCCGATTCTCTACAAATGCAAGATCATGCGTTTCGACCGGCGCGAAGGCCTCCGAAGGGACAGCTTCGAATTGCGGACTCGACGTAGCGGCAACTTCCACAGAAACAGCCTCGACAATCGGCTCGGGCACCTGCGCAGTCTGCACCGGCGCGGGCTCAGGAGCGAGCGCGAGGGCAACCGGCTGGCCTGCATCGCTGCCATTGATCGTCACGCCCATCAGACCCGCGATGCGCTGCTGCGCAAGTTCGGGAGCCGCCGTCTGCGCCCATTGTGCGATGCGCTGATTTGCCGCGAGTGGCTCCAGATCAATCCCAGCCATGACGCGCGCATCCTTCCACCGGCCCGCCAACGCATAGACATAGGCAAGATTCTGGCGCGTACGCGCGGTGGCAGACGAATCGTGAATGGCTGCGGACAGGATGCGGACGCCTTCAGCCGCGTCACCCGCCATAGCGATGGCAAGGCCATAATCACCCGCCGGAACGATGTCCGCATGAGAGGTGAGAAGATCGCGCGCGGCGTCGCTCTTGCCGAGCGCCACCTTGACCAGTGCCAGACTGACAATCGTGCGAGGATCGCGATTACCCAAGGCCATGGCGTCACCGAGCGCAGTTTCAGCCGACGCGAATCGGCCATCGGCAATATAAGCGCGGCCCAGCAACTGGCGATAGCTCGCGTCCTGCGGGGCAGCCTGCACCGCCGTCTCGGCCGCTGCGATTGCGCGGACGCCGTCGTGGTCGGCCAGCGCCTTGTCTATGGCAGCGGCTGCGCGGTCGGGGTTCTGCCTGGCAGGCGCAATGGCGGAAGGACGGAAGGCTGCACCAGTACAGCCGACCATCGTCGTCCCCAAGACCAGTGACGAAAATGCCGCCTTGGCAAGAGCATTGCGCTTCATGGGCGTGTCTCCCTTACTTCGCTTCGTCGCGCGGCAGTTGCTGCGCAAGCCTGTCTATGTCGGGCAGGCTGGCGAGGAATATGTCGAGCGCTTCGGTCACCATCTGCTGCGCCGATCGGCCTACAATGGCGCTGGCGAGCCGCAGCTTCAAATGCCGATCTGCGTCCAGACGGAGCGTAAAGGCGGCCTTGCGCGCCCTGACCGGACGGGTCGCCGGAGCAGTCGTCTTGACCGCTTCTTCCATTCGCTCTGTCAGTTCCTTTCGCGCCACAACGACGGGAGGCACGGGAGCTGCCGCGGGCGGTTGCGTCATCGGCGTCAGTCCGACCACGGCCCGGGGCTCTGTGGGAACCGGCTCAGGCTCTGTCACGTCAAAACCCATGTCGTTCCAGCCAAGATCATCCTGCAACAGGGCAGCTGTCGCCTGACCACCAAAACCCATTATGGGGCGGCGCATGGCAGGTTGGGCAGCGCCCTTGCGTGCGAGCAACCCGGAGGTCAGCGAAGCGAGTGGCTTGGATTCGCCCATGATGTCTTCCCTCCCTGTTACTGGCCGACGACCCGGCGGCCGAAGCCACCGGTCGCTGGACGCACGGCACCGGGCGTACCCGCCGAACCGTTGGGCACGGAAAAGACCGTGCGCCGGAAATTCTTTTCAAGGCGGTCGGACACGTAGCTCCAGAGCTGAGTCACTTCGCCGGCCGAGCGGCCATTGGGATCGACCTCCATCACCGTACGCCCGTCGATCATCGATGCTGCAAAGTCGGTGCGATGGTGGAGCGTCACCGGCGCGACCGTACCATGCTGGGAAAGTGCAACAGCTGCTTCGGACGTGATCCGCGCCTTGGGGGTCGCCGCGTTGACGACGAAGATCAACGGCTTGCCCGCCCGGTCGCAAAGATCAACCGTAGCGCCAACGGCGCGAAGATCATGAGGGCTGGGACGCGTGGGTACGACGATCAGTTCAGCGACCGAAATTACGCTCTGGATTGCCATGGTGATTGCGGGCGGCGTATCGATGACCGCAAGCTTGAAGCCCTGCTGACGAAGAATTTCCAGATCGGCGGCCAGACGCGCAACTGTCGTCTGGGCAAAGGCCGGAAATTCCGCCTCGCGCTCGTTCCACCAGTCGGAGAGCGACCCCTGCGGATCGATGTCGATCAGAACCACCGGGCCGGCCCCGGCCCTCTGCGCCTGGACGGCCAGGTGACCAGACAGGGTGGTCTTGCCGGACCCACCTTTTTGCGATGCCAATGCGAGTATGCGCACGCGCGTTTCCCCCAGAAAATCCAATTGGGTTCTGGAGTGCCACGGCGGCGCCTAAGAATTGGTTAACATCGCCGCATCCCTGTGTAGGGCAGGATAGCACTATAAAGCATGGCCCTCTTAATGCTAAGTGGCCGTTAACCTTGTTGGATCATAGGCTGCGGCAAAGCTGTCCTTTCAGGAGCACATGCATATGAAGCAGATCTGGGGCATCTTGGCCGCAGCAACGATAGTAAGCCTGGCGCCACCAGCCTTCGCCGACGTGAAGACCGGCGTCGATGCCTGGCAGCAGGGGGATTATGACAAGGCTGTCGGCGTATGGCTGCCGCTTGCTCAGGCGGGTGATCCCGACGCCCAGTTCAATATGGGTCAGGCATACAAGCTGGGGCGCGGCGTGAAGGCCGACATGGCCGTCGCCCTCGACTGGTATCGCAAGGCGAGGGCACAAGGGCACATCCGGGCAGAGGACAATCTTGGCCTGCTGATGTTCCAGCAAGGCGACCGGGCAGGCGCCCTGCCCTATCTACAGCGGTCGGCGATAAGGGGTGAGCCGCGCGCGCAATATATCGTTGGTACGGCGCTTTTTAACGGTGACCTTGCGCCGAAAGACTGGCCCCGCGCCTATGCGCTGATGAACCGCGCATCCGCTGCGGGACTGACGCAGGCGACGGCAAGCCTGAAGCAGATGGACAGATATATCCCGGCGGAGCAGCGCGAGCGGGGCCTCGCGATGGCGCGGGATATGGGATCAACAGAAGTGACGGCGCTGGCAGATGCCAACGGTCGAACATCGACTACGCCCGTGGTGCGCGAAGGTCCGCCGCCGCTCGCGACCGCAACCTTGCCGCCCGCTCCCGATGCAGAGAAGCCTGCTTCGTCAAAGACTTCTGGCAAAGCCGCTGCCGCAAAAACGGCGATCAACAAGGCGGAACAGCCCAAGGTAGCCGCTGATGGCGGGTGGCGGGTTCAACTGGGTGCCTTCAGCGAAGAGGGACGCGCGCGCGCGCTCTGGAACAGCCTGCGCAGCAAGGTTTCCGGTCTTTCAAGCTACCAGCTTTATCTTGTGAAGGGCGGCGCGGTGACCAGACTGCAGGCAGGCCCTCTAGCCAACAGCGCCGACGCTGCGCGGCTGTGCGGCGCGATCAAGGCTGCCGGTGCCGATTGCATGCCCCGCAAAATGTGATCAGGATCGCCCTTTCCGCATCTTGGCAGTTCGGATGCGGCGCGCAATAACGGGCCTGTCTCTTTGTGGAGCGCATTATGGCCGTGGGAAGTGAGCAGGGACATGTCGCAGCGTTGGTAGAGGCCGCGCTGGGACAAAGGGCTGCGCAACAGGCGCTGACGGCGCTGACCATCGCACCCTCCTTGCTGGCTGAGGGCGGTTCCAACGTATCGCGAGCCGCGCTTGCGATGGCGATGAATATAGTCCTGTTTCACGGACTTCTGGAACGCGTGCCGAGCGGGGCGGCCTATGTGACCGACACCGTGGCGCGAGGCGGCAAGGTGATGTTCGACCATGGCGCGTTGCGAACCGTGCGCATGCCGCAGGGACCGACCGGCGCCCTCCCTCCGGGCGAAGACGCCTTCACCCGCATCTTCCTGCCTTTGGGCTATCAGTTGGCGGGCGTCTATCCATTGGACCGTTTGAAAATGACTGGACGGGCCTATGTGCATGCCGACGCGCCGGAGGATATTCCGCAATTCTTCCTGTCCGAATTGCACATCGACCGCTTCGATCCCGCCTTCGGCGAAGTCGCGGCGCGCGTGTTCGGGACGTCGCGCGATCCGCTGGATTCGCAGAGGCACGGAGCACTCGACAGCTACGCCCGCGGGGAACCGGTCAGCTTTGATCGCGCCGTCGAAGCTCTCCCCATTCTGATTTCAGCCTTCGATCGCCAACACGACCCAGTCTCACTGGACGACTACGAGCAGTTGCTGGCGAGATCCCATGAGGCAGCCTGGATCGCGACTGAGGGCAACGCTTTTAATCACGCCACCGACCGTGTGCGGAACGTCGCCGCGCTGGCCGATCGGTTGAGGCAAGAGGATTGGCCGATCAAGGACAAGATCGAAATATCCCGCAATGGCCGCGTGCGCCAAACGGCTCTGCGCGCAGACCCCGTCGAACGGCTCTTCGCCGGGAAAGAACTGCGCCAGGTGCCGGGATCATTTTACGAATTTATCAGCCGCGACGTCGATCCAGCGACTGGTCGATTGGACCTTTCGTTCGACGCGAGCAATGCGACCGGCATTTTTGCCATGACCAGCGTGAAGTCATGAACCCCTTAACGGCTTGATCATGTGATCGCCATAAGGCAACGGCTTTCGCAAGCATTGGCGGAGGCGTTGTTGAATAGTCCGGTTCTCCCTTCCTGGGTATTGACGCTTGTCTGCGCCGACCGCGTCGGCATCGTTGCCGGGGTCAGCCAGTTTTTGGCCGATCGCGGCGGCTTCATCACGGACAGTCAGCAATATGCCGATCGGGAAGCGGGACGCTTCTTCATGCGGGTCGCGTTTGAAGCGACCGACGACCGGATGACCGCCACGGAACAGCTTAAGGCCGAATTCGATGCAATCGGCGCGCGCTTCGCCATGGATTGGCGGATCACGCCCGCGCAGGAAAAGCCGCGCATGCTGCTCGCGGTATCGAAGGGATCGCATTGCCTGGCCGATCTGCTCCACCGCTGGCAGACCGGAACGCTGGCGATCGACATCATGGGCGTAGTGTCGAACCATCCCGACATGCGGCGTATCACCGAATGGCACGGCATTCCCTACCACGAACTGCCGCGCAATGGAGACAAGGACGCGCAGGAAGCTGCTTTGCTGGACATATTTGATCGGACGCGATCGGATTATCTGATCCTCGCACGCTACATGCAGGTTCTCTCAGAAACGCTCGTCGGGCAATTGGAAGGCCGCTGCATCAATATCCACCACAGCTTCCTTCCCGGCTTCAAAGGTGCGCGCCCCTATCACAGGGCGCATGAGCGTGGTGTAAAACTAATTGGCGCGACCGCGCATTTCGTCACCGCCGATCTCGACGAAGGGCCGATCATCGAGCAGGCCGTAGAGCGGGTGGACCATCGAGCGACTGCAGAAGACATGATCCGCATTGGCCGTGATATCGAAGCCCAAGTGCTGGCCCGTGCAGTCGGCTGGATCGCCGATCGCCGCGTCCTGCTGAATGGCGGAAAGACGGTCGTCTTCCGCTGATCAAATGCCCAAGCGGACCCAGAAATCATCAAGCGCTATCGCAGCGCTCGTCACATCCTGCCCGTTAGTCAGGAAACTACGCTGTAAAGAAACCAGCCTACAATCAAGAAACTGGTGACGACGCAAATTCGATCGCCATAGATATCTATCCGTGACATCGTTGACATCCTTCCTCAACCGGCGATCTTTGTCGCCTGCACAGGAAGGATAACGCATCTATCCTAAGAAAGGAAGCGAGGTTTCAGCCTGCATTCAGGCTTCGGTGACGGAGAAAGGACTGGGTTGCCTCCACAGGCCCCCGATAGGCTTCCTGAAACTCGGCACTCCAATATTTAAGGTCATCCAAGTCAATGCGCCCGCCCGAGATAGCACAAATGACGAACTGCCCGGGCCGTATGATTTCGAAGTGCGGCGTATGGTATTCCAACACCGCCAATCCCTGAATATCGGCCATCAGTGACCCGTCAGAATGCGATCGACCAGCTGCTTCACGGTAGGCACAAAGCCGTTGGAATAGAAGGGATCCTGCTTGAACTTATAGGCGCCATGGCCAGCGAACAGCAGGTTCTTGTCCAGATCGCCGCCGTGCACCGCCTCCTGCAGCGACTTCTGGATGCAGAAGCTGCGCGGGTCGGCCAGCCGTCCGGTCGAGTTAGTCTCGCTATCCATCCAGCTGGAAAAGGCGCACTGGCTTAAGCAACCCATGCAGTCGGTCTGGTCCTTGCGGATTTCGCCCTTTTCCTCTTCGGTCACGAAGACCAGCGTGTTGTCTGGCGTCTTTAGCGCGGAGGTGAAGCCCTGCCCGACCCACTCGCGGGCACGCAGCAAGTCGCCACGCGTAACCCAGAAATTCTTGCCCTTCACACCCGCGTCCAGTTGATGCGTGTGGTCGCCCGCCTGTTCCGTGCTGAACGGGATCTGCCGTTCAGACCGCGATTCCAGCTGGCGAAGGAAGGGGTTGCGGATCGCCGAACTGTAGAAGCCGGTAGGCGAAAAACGGTGAAGCAACACATCACCCGGCTCAAGCTGGGTGAGGCGCTCCTTCCAAAGCTGCGGGATCGGGCTTTCCTGCGTGAGCAGTGGCCGCGTGCCGAACTGGAAAGCGATTGCGCCCAGTTCCGGATTGTCGATCCAGTCGTTCCAGTCCTTGAGGTGCCAGACGCCGCCCGCCATGACGATCGGCACATCGTCCGAAATGCCGCCCTCGCGCATCGTGTCGCGCAGCGCCTTCACACGGGGATAGGGATCTTGCGGCTCACGCGGATCTTCGGCGTTGGAAAGGCCGTTATGCCCACCCGCCAGCCAGGGGTCTTCATAGACCACCGCCGCCAGCCATTCAGACGCCTTGGAATAGGCACGCTTCCATAGCGCACGAAAGGCGCGACCGGAGCTGACGATCGGCAGGTAGCTAACGCCATAGGACGCCGCTATCTCGCTCAGCTTATAGGGCATGCCCGCGCCGCATGTGACGCCCGAAACCATGCCCTTCGTCTTTTCAAGCACACCATGGAGGACGCGCTGAGCGCCGCCCATTTCCCAAAGAACATTGATGTTGATCGCGCCCTTGCCACCGGCGATCTCGAAGGCTCGCTTGACCTGCTCCACAGCGCCGTCGATCGCATAGGCGACAAGTTCTTCATGACGGTCACGGCGGGTGCGGCCATGATAAATCTGCGGGATGATATTACCCATGCCGTCATAACTGTCGGCGTTGACGGCGGACACGGTGCCAATCCCGCCAGCAGCCGCCCAGGCGCCGGAACTCGCGTGATTGGATACGGCGACGCCCTTTCCGCCTTCAACCAGCGGCCAGACTTCACGACCACCATAGATGATGGGCTTCAAACCCTTGAACAACCTAATCTCCCGCGCAACAGCTGCTCGGTCCCCGGCCGGATAAAAGTCGCTCTATAGCAGCTTTTGTAGCCGATGACGAATTACGGGGCGCGCCCTACCCGAAAATATGGGGGCTGGATAGTGCCTCTCCATAAAGCGCCGCATAGGCGTCCACCATCGCGGCTTCATCGAAGTCGCGCGCTGCGCGCTGTCGGTTGGCTTCCCCCAGACGGGCGCGAAGCCCTGCATTCTCTGACAGGTCCGCTAAAGCCTGTGACAGCGCCGCTTCGTCCTGGACGATAAATGACTGATTTTCAGGCGCAACCATCTGCGCGACGTCACCCACGTCCATGGAAGCGACAGGCAGTCCCGCCGCCATCGCTTCGACCAGAGAGATTGGAAATTGTTCGCTGTCGGAAGAGAGCGCGAACAGATCGAGTGACCCGAGAAAGCGCCAAGGTTCAGGAAGGAAACCGGGCATGCAGAGGTCGTCGAGTCCCTGTCTCGCGGCTTCAGCCAGGATGGCGTCGTGTTCCGGGCCATCGCCAACGATGACGAGTTGCAGCCGGTCCCGGTGCGGGGCTACAGCGCGTATGAGACGCGGAATATTCTTGACCGGGCGCAACCCGGCCAACGTCCCCACGACCAGCTTTCCGGGGGACCGCACCAGTCCGGGTATCGCACCGTCAGCAACTGGTTCAGCATAACGCACAACATCGATTCCGTTACGGATCAGATGGACTTTTGATCCAGCCTGTTTCCACACCGTGCGAGCAATTTGATCGAGGCGAATTGAGGGCACCACCACAGCTCTCGCTCGCTTGAGCGCGATGCGTCGATAAAGGTTCCGGTCGGCCTTCAACCGGTCGGCTTCCTCAATATTGAACCCATCCTCATGATGGATGAGCGGCGGCATCCATCGGAATGCCGAGCAGAGGCGGTGAGCCATTACCGCGTCCATCGCACCCCAATTATAAGTCAGGACTAGGTCGAATCCCGACAGGAAGCGGCCGATCGCCCTGAAACGCACCAGACCCGGACGGCCGGTAAGCGGCGGGGGTTCGGGAAAGCTGACCGGCACCGACGGATCGATCGCTGAGCGTGCTCCCATGGCGTCAGGTGCGGCGCTGACGATCGCATGCTCCGCGCGATCCCCCCACAGATTCATGAGACGCACTGCGCGCGCTTCCTTGCCGCCTAGCGAGAAGCTGCCATGGACATGCAACAGCCGGGGCCGGCACACTGCGTCACCCATGGAGAACGCGCGACAAAAGTCGGTCGATCGCAGCCAACGCTTCGGGTTCATCAAGGACCGGTGCGTGGCCGACATCAGGAACGGTGACGAGTTCGGCGCCCGAACCGATCTCAACCGCCATCCGCTCGGCCGTCGCCGCGCTCAACAGATCGGACCGCTCACCGCGCAGAATCAGCGTAGGAATACCGCGAAAGGCAGCCACGACTGGCCACATATCGACGCCAGCCTCTCCCCCCGTCATACGCAGCGGTTCCGCCACGCGCATATCATAGTCCAGCACCACACGGCCGCCACTGTTCAGGCGATACAAGCGCTTCGCCATGGCAAGCCATTGCTCCAGCCCATAACGGGGATAGATGTCGCGATTGGCCTCCTCCAGTGCTCGCGCGGCCTGGACCCAACTGTGGTGCGACTGCCCAACGCCGACATAGGCGCAGATGCGGTCAAGACCGCTATCCTCCAGCTTTGGACCGACATCGTTAAGCACTGCGCCTGCCAGCCATTCGCGATGCGTCGCGGCAATCAACATCGTGATAAGACCGCCCAGCGAAGTACCGACCGCCACGAAACGGGTGATGGCAAGATCGGCAATAAGACGGCTTATGTCTTGCAAATAGGTGAGAGGGACATAGGTCATCGGATCCTTCGCCTGCGCGCTTTCCGCGCGGCCGCGCATGTCAGGGCAGATGAGGCGCCACTCGCCCGCCAGATGCTCCGCCACCGGCTCGAAATCGCGCGCGTTGCGGGTTAACCCCGGCAAGCACAGGAGAGGCGGACGACCGTCATCGCCACCGGCATAATCACGGTAATGGAGCCTCAGGCCATCGGGGGACCACCAATATCCGTCGGTGAACTGGGTCAACGGTCGTGCATCCTTCAGAAATTGATGTGCATGGCAGCGGTTGCAACTTCCTGCCCTGCTCCCCCATATCGCCGCATGGACAAATCCTCGCAAGCCACCAGATATAATCCGGCAAAGGAAATCTCCGCCCTGCAGCCGGACTTCGCCGATAACGTCAAGGCCGCCGATTTCCCGCAGGCAGTCCTGCGCTACCGCAATGACCGCGCTGCGGCGGATGTAGGGCTGGATAGCCTGACCGACAAAGAATGGATTTCGCACTTCGGCCGGTTCGAACCGCTGCCCGGCACGCTACAGCAGCCGCTGGCGC
Source organism: Sphingobium sp. MI1205 (assembly GCF_001563285.1). Classification (NCBI taxonomy): domain Bacteria; kingdom Pseudomonadati; phylum Pseudomonadota; class Alphaproteobacteria; order Sphingomonadales; family Sphingobiaceae; genus Sphingobium; species Sphingobium sp. MI1205. The sequence goes on along the minus strand of NZ_CP005188.1, from coordinate 1,391,250 downwards.
TGCGCTATCATGGACATCAGTTCCGGACATATAATCCCGATATCGGTGACGGACGGGGCTTTCTGTTTGCCCAGTTGCGCGACGGGGCAGGCCGATTGCTGGATTTGGGCACGAAAGGATCTGGCCAGACACCCTACAGCCGCTTCGGCGATGGACGCCTGACGCTGAAAGGCGGGGTGCGGGAGATATTGGCGACCGAAATGCTCGAAGCCTTGGGCGTCACCACGTCCAGGACCTTGTCGATAATCGAAACGGGCGAGGCGCTTGAACGGAACGACGAACCCTCCCCGACGCGCGCAGCGGTCATGGTGCGCCTGAGCCATTCGCATATCCGCATCGGTTCCTTCCAGCGGGCTGCCTATTTCGATGACAAGGCGCTGCTGGAGCGGCTGACCAATTATGCCCTGGGCAAGCTGTATGACGAGGAACCGGGGAACTGCCCGCCGGCCCAATTGCTGGGCCGCGTGGTAGAGCGGACGGCGGACCTGGCTGCCAGCTACATGGTTGCGGGCTTTGTCCATGGCGTATTGAACAGCGACAATATCAACGTGACCGGCGAGAGCTTCGACTATGGCCCTTGGCGGTTCACGCCCCTGTGGCAGCCCGGCTTTACCGCAGCCTATTTCGATCATTCAGGCCTTTACGCCTTTGGACGGCAGGCGGAGGCAATACATTGGGATGTCGCGCAGCTTGCCGTTTCGCTCCGGCCGTTGGTCGAGGCAGAGCCGCTGATCGAGCAGTTGGAACGCTTTCCCCAGCTTTACGGTGACGCCATGGCGCGCCGTTTCTGTTGGCGACTGGGCGTTCAGCCTACCGCCGATGCTTCGGCCATGGTCGAAGCGGCGGTGCGTGGAATGGTCACAAGCGAGATACCCATAGATCGCTTCTTCCACGACTGGCGCGGGGGAGAGCCGCGCGAGGGTACGGATTATTCCGGCGAAACATGGGCCGCCTTCCGGGAGGCGATCGCAGGGGTCGAGGCTTGCGGGGGTGACAAGCATCCCTATTGGCAAGACGTCGCGCCTTGTTCGATGCATATCGACGAGGTCGAACAGATCTGGAGCGCGATTGCAGGAAGCGATGATTGGGCTCCTTTGCATGCGAAGGTCGCTGCCGTGAGGAGAATGGGGGACGCGCTAGGCCCGCCTCCCCTGCCCATCTCCTGAGGCGGGCACGGGGCCAGCCACACCCCTTCCCTAACGCCCCGTTATCCTCCATATCGAAGTGATGTCCGCGCCGCTCACCTCAATCGAACCCGCCACCGGCGCTGTCCTGTGGCAAGGCGCTGCAAGCGATGTTGAAGCTGAAGTCGGGCGCGTTCGGGCGGCATGGCCGTCCTGGGCCGCCAAGCCCGTCGCCTACCGGATCGAGACGCTGCGCCGCTTCGTCAACGTCGTGCGGGCCAACGAAGATGCCCTGACCGACCTGATCGCGCGCGAGACGGGTAAGCCCCTTTGGGATGCGCGCACCGAAGTGGCTGCGGTGATGAACAAGGTCGATATTTCCGTGGCCGCCTATTCCGAACGCACCGGACAGCGGCGGCTGGAGGCGGCGATGGGCGCGCGCCAGTCGGTGCGGCACAAGCCGCATGGCGTTATGGCGGTGCTGGGCCCCTATAATTTCCCCGCTCATCTGCCCAATGGGCATATCGTTCCGGCACTGCTTGCCGGGAATGGCGTGCTGTTCAAGCCATCGGAAAAAACGCCTGCAGTGGGCGAAATGCTGGTCCGCTTCTATCATGAGGCAGGCGTGCCGCAGGATGTGGTGCGACTGGTGCATGGCGGGCCTGATGAAGGGAAGGCGCTCGCGGTTCATGCGGATGTGAACGGGATACTCTTCACCGGATCGGCTGCGACAGGAATCGCGATCAACCGGCAATTCGCTGCCAATCCGGGCAAGATATTGGCGCTGGAAATGGGCGGAAATAACCCGATCATCGTTTGGGATACGGGCGACATCTCCAGCGCGGCGGCCTTGGTGGTACAGTCAGCCTTCCTGTCGAGCGGGCAACGCTGCACGGCGGCAAGCCGACTGATCGTGAAGGAAGACATCGCGGAACTGCTGGTTTCGGAGGTGAAAAAGATCGCCGACCGCCTGATCGTCGATCATCCCCACGCCGACCCGGCGCCTTTCATGGGACCGGTGATCGACAACCACGCAGCAGACCAACTGACCGAAAGTTTTCTCTATCTGATGAGCCATGGTGGCCGGCCCATCAAACATCTGGTGCGCCTGTCGGAGGACCGGCCCTTCCTCAGCCCCGCCATCATCGACGTCACCGCAATGTCAGAACGGCCCGACGTCGAATTGTTTGGCCCTTTGTTGCAGGTCGTCCGGGTTCCAGATTTTCCCGCCGCGATCGCGGAAGCCAACAATAGCCGGTACGGCCTGTCAGCCTCCATGATCGGTGGTTCACCCGAACAATATAACCAGTTCTGGGCCAATGTCCGCGCCGGGATCGTCAACTGGAACCGCCCGACTAACGGTGCATCTTCGTCCGCACCCTTTGGCGGCGTGGGTATTTCAGGCAATCATAGGCCAAGCGCCTATTATGCGGCGGATTATTGCGCCTACCCGGTGTCATCGGCAGAGATCGAACAGCCACGCGCTTCGATCGGAATAGGTCTCAGGGATTTTGATACGAGCGCAATGGGCGACTGATCGGGACAACCAGCAGGACGGTTTTTGACAGGACGTCAGGTACGGGCCCCAAATTTTCCTACTTCCCCGACAAAGCATTCTGGATTGAAACCCTTGGTGGATTTGGCCATTTCGCCAGCATGACCGTAAATGCATCTGCTACCGTCTATCTCGTCGGCGCGGGTCCGGGTGATCCCGAACTGCTGACCCTTCGCGCTGCGCGACTGCTTGGGCAGGCGGATGTGATTGTGCATGACGGCCTGGTTTCCGCTGAAATACTCGCGATGGCTTCGCCGGACGCCGAACTTATTTCCGTCGCAAAGCAGCGCAGTCGCCATTCGATGCCGCAGGAAGGTATCAATGCGTTACTGGTGGAGCTGGCGCTGGCTGGGCGATCGGTCGTGCGGCTGAAGGGCGGCGATCCTTTCGTTTTCGGACGCGGCGGCGAGGAAATGGAAGCATGTCGCACAGCCGGCGTTTCCGTGGAAGTGGTGCCGGGCATCAGTGCAGCCATTGGCTGCGCGGCGCAGGCGCAGCTCCCCCTTACCCATCGCGATGCGGCGAGCGCCGTGAGCTTCGTGGCCGGACAGTGCAAGGGGTTGAGGGATCAGGATTGGTCGGGCCTGGCGGGTGCTGGGCGTACGCTCGTTATCTATATGGGCGTCGCGACTGCGGCGGACATTGCCGACAAGCTGATGGCCGACGGCGTTTCTCCCGCGATCCCGGTTGCAGTGCTGGAAAACGGCACGCGTTCGGACATGCGCACGCTCCGGACCTTGCTGGCTGACTTGGGCGATATGGTTGTTCGGGAAAAGGTAAAGAGCCCGGCGCTGATTGTCGTCGGAGACGTCGCGGCCTATGCGCTTGCGCAGGATGTGCTGACCGGCTGGGCCGCACAAAGGAATAATGGGACGGAGATGCATAAGTGAAGATTTTGACTGGCAATGACCTAGGCACCGGAGACGTCATCTGGTGGGCGGGCGACGGCTGGTCGCGGCAGGTCGGCGATTCCGTCGATGTGAGCGACAGGGGCGATGAGCTTGCCCGCGCGGAGGAAGCTGCCCTGCGGGTCGTGGGTGCCTATGCGATCGACGCCACGGTGACGGAAGAGGGCGTGCGCCCGGCCCATATCAAGGACCGCATCCGTGCGCTCGGGCCGACCGTTCGCCCCGACCTGACGTTGAAACCGAATGACGCCGATGCCGGCAACTGGGTGATCTGAACCATGTATCGTTATGATAGCTACGACCAGTCCATCGTTGACGCCCGCGTCGAGGAATTTCGCGATCAGGTGCAACGCCGCCTCGCGGGGCAACTGACCGAGGATCAGTTCAAGCCCCTGCGGCTGATGAACGGCCTCTATCTGCAACTGCACGCCTATATGCTGCGCGTCGCCATTCCTTATGGCACCTTGTCCGGCAAGCAGATGCGCAAACTGGGCGAGATCGCGCGTAAATATGACAAGGGCTATGGCCATTTCACGACGCGCACCAACCTTCAATATAACTGGATCAAGCTGGCCGATGCGCCGGACATCCTGGCAGAGTTGGCGACGGTCGAGATGCACGCCATCCAGACCAGCGGCAACTGCATCCGCAACATCTCGTCCGACCAATATGCGGGCGTTTCGGCCGATGAAGTCGCCGATCCGCGCCCATGGGCGGAACTGCTGCGCCAGTGGTCGACCTTCCACCCCGAATTCACCTATCTCCCGCGCAAGTTCAAGATTTGCGTGATCGCATCGGAGGAAGATCGCGCGGCCATGAAGCTGCACGATATCGGTATCAAGCTGGTGTCGCGGGACGGGCAGATCGGGGCGGAAGTCTACGCCGGCGGTGGCATGGGCCGCACCCCTATGGTTGCGCCTCTCATCAAGGACTTTGTGCCTGAAGTTGAGATCGTACCTTATCTGGAAGCGTGCCTGCGCGTCTATAACCGCTACGGTCGACGCGACAACAAGTACAAGGCGCGGATCAAGATCCTGGTGCATGAACTGGGCGTCGAGGAATATAAGCGGCAGGTGGAGGAAGAGTTCGCCCAAATGCGCGTCCTCGGCCTCAATCCGCCGACCGAAGAACTGGACCGCATCCGGCCGTTCTTCGCCAATCCGGCATACGAGCAGGGTGTGAGCGACGACATCGATCGTGCCGATCCGGCCTTTGCGCTGTGGGTCGATCGTCAGGTCGCCGCGCACAAGCAGCCCGGCTACGCGATCGTCAATATCAGCCTGAAGCCGCGCGGCGGCATTCCGGGCGATGCCTCGGCCGAACAGATTGAGCTGGTAGCGGACCTGGCGGAGCAATATTCCTTTGACGAACTGCGCGTGACCCATGCGCAGAACCTCGTTCTGCCGCATGTGAAGAAGGCCGATCTTTACGCCATCTGGCAAAAGCTGGATGAAGCCGGGCTGGCGGAAGCCAATCTCGACCTCATCACGGACATCATCGCCTGCCCCGGCCTCGACTATTGCAGCCTGGCCAACGCCCGTTCGATCCCGCTGGCGCAAAAGCTGTCGGAACGCTTTGCCGCGCAAGACCGGCAGAAGGATCTTGGCGAGTTGAAGGTCAAGATTTCCGGCTGCATCAATGCCTGTGGTCATCACCACGCCGGGCACATCGGCGTGCTGGGCGTCGATCGGAAGGGCGTGGAGAATTTCCAGCTTTCGCTCGGCGGTTCGGGCGCGGAGGATGCGAGCGTCGGGCAGATCACCGGCCCCGGCTTTTCCGAGGACGGCGTCGTTGATGCGATCGAGAAGGTGACGGACCTTTATTTGGCGCAGCGGGCGGACGGTGAACGCTTCCTCGACACCTATCGCCGTCTTGGCATGAAGCCCTTCAAGGAGGCGATCTATGGTTGAGTTCCTGTCATTCCGCGAAGGCGAAGCAACGCAGGAACCGACCGTGACGGTCGAATCCTTCACCGGCCAGTCCAACTCGACCGCCGTGCGGATCGAGGCGGGAGAGGACGCCCGCGAATTGCTGCCCTATATCGACCGGCTGTCCCTCGTAGAGGTCAACTTCCCCGCATTTGGCGACGGGCGTGGCTATTCTGCGGCGCGGATATTGCGCGAAGCTGGATATGTGGGCGAGTTGCGCGCCGTGGGCGATGTCCTGGTGGATCAGCTCAGCGCGATGCGCCGCTGCGGCTTCGACAGCTTCCGCCCTGACAAGGCGCTGGACGATGCCGCGGTGGAACGCGCCCTCAATCGTTATGCCGACGTCTATCAAAAGGCCGTCGATGGCCGCCGCCCGGTCTGGGCAAAGCGGCACCCGGAGAGTGTAGATGGCTGAACCTGCCCGCCAGCTTGACGTCATAGATGCCCGCCCCGCCTTCACCCAGGCGGAGGCGGATGCGCTCAACGCGCGGTTCGAAGGCGTAGATGCATTGACCATGCTCAGGACCGTGTTTGCCGAAGGGCTTGCTGGCAAGGTAGCGGTCGTGTCGTCCTTCGGCACCGAAAGCGCCGTGCTGCTGGATCTGGTGGCGCGGGCCGACAGGGACATTCCCGTGATCTTCGTCGATACGCTCAAGATGTTCGCGGAGACGCTGAATTACCGCGACACTCTGATCACACGGCTGGGCTTTACCGACAGCCGATCGGTGACGCCCGATCGGGACGTACTGATGCAGAAGGATGAGACGGGCCTGCGCTGGTCCTATGATCCCGACGGCTGCTGCGACATCCGCAAGGTAGAACCGATGAACCGCGCCAAGCAAGGGCTGGACGCGTGGATTTCGGGACGCAAGGCGTTTCAATCGACCACGCGCCAGAATATGCCGCGATTCGAGATCGAGGACGGTCGCCTGAAAATTAATCCGCTGGGCGATTGGGCCAAGGATGACCTGGAAGCCTATTTTGAGGAACATGATCTTCCGCGCCACCCGCTGGAGGCGCAGGGCTATCTGTCCGTAGGCTGCGAGCCGTGCACGTCCAAGGTTCTTCCTGGCGAAGACCCGCGTGCGGGACGTTGGCGCGGGTGGGACAAGGTCGAATGCGGGATTCACTCACCCGTAACGCCGATCCCAGCCCCTGCCACCAATCCGGACGATCCGGCAAATCAACCCGTCTTCTGACCGGTCTGGACGTGACCGAGATAAATCTGCGCCCCTCTCCCTTTAACGGGAGAGGGAAGCGGCGCTCATCGGACATATTTGGATATGCCATAGCGCGATCGCCCTGCCGACGATAATGTCGTTCCCGGAACAATCTTCGCGAAAGGAAAGCCGGTGGCGGTTGAACTGAAGATCCTCGCATGGAGCTGTGTGCTTTTGATGGCCCACATATTTGCGGCGGCGCATTTCAAGACCAGACAATATGGCCCCAAATGGAATGTCGGCGCGCGCGATGAGACGTTGCCGCCGCTGGAGCCGTTGGCGGGACGACTGGAGCGGGCGCAGGCCAATTTCCTGGAAACCTATCCGATCGCCATCGTCACTCTGCTGGGCGTAGTGATAGCCGGGCGCACCAGCGAATGGACAGCGATTGGCGGCTGGCTGTGGCTAGGCGCACGCAGTGTCTACCTGCCGCTATATGCCGCCGGAGTCCCAGTGGTCCGAACGATGGTGTACCTTGCAAGTTTGATCGGCCTGATTCTAGTACTTCAGGCATTGATCGGGTGAGCGGGCGCCCGTCCCATATTTCGAAAATCTCAACAGAGCGAAAATCTCATTCATAATCGCCCATAAATGCGCCCTCCGCCAAGTCGGAGAAGCGGGTAATCTTCGCATCGAATTTCATGCGGATGCGCCCGGTGGAGCCGTGACGCTGTTTCGCCACGATCAGTTCTGCCAAGCCGTAGATTCTTTCCATCTCCTGCGCCCATTCAAGATGCTCTGAGCTTTCCTTGTTGCCCGGCTCCTTGGCGGCCACATAATAATCTTCCCGAAATACGAACCAGACCATGTCGGCGTCCTGCTCGATCGAGCCCGACTCACGCAGATCCGACAGTTGCGGTCGCTTGTCCTCGCGCTGCTCGACGGCGCGGCTCAGCTGGGAAAGAGCCAACACCGGAACATTAAGTTCCTTTGCTAACGTCTTCAAACCACGAGATATTTCGGAAATTTCCTGAACGCGATTGTCGCTGCCCCTGCCGCTGCCCTGGAGCAACTGAAGATAGTCAACTATGACCAAGCCAACGTCGTGACGGCGCTTCAATCGACGAGCACGCGTCCGCAGCGCGGCGATAGTAAGACCGGGCGTATCGTCGATGAAGAGCGGAAGCTCCTGAAGCTCGCGTGCCGCACGAGAAAGATTCTGAAAGTCGGCGCGGCTGATCTTGCCCATGCGAAGCGCTTCGCCGCTGATGCCCGATTGTTCCGCCAGAACACGTGTCGCAAGCTGGTCTGCAGACATTTCCAGGCTGAAAAAGGCGGTTTTCGCGCCCATATTCTTCTCAGGCGGGATTCCATCGGCATGATCGCGCATCCAGCGAGAGGCGGCATTATAGGCGATGTTGGTCGCCAGCGAAGTCTTGCCCATGCCGGGGCGGCCCGCCAGAATCATAAGGTCGGAATTGTGAAGGCCACCGATCTTCTCGTTCAGGCTGTTGAGGCCGGTGGTGATGCCCGACACATGTCCGCCGCTGTTCAGCGCGCGCTCGGCCACCTGCACGGCCATGGTTGTCGCTGTGGCAAAGCTCTTGACCGAACCGCTCTCACCTTCGCCTTCAGACACTTTGTAAAGCGCTACTTCAGCCTGTTCGATCTGCTCGCGCGGATTTACATCCTCGCTGGTGTCCATTGCATTTTCAACAAGTTCACGACCAACGTTGACCAGCTGGCGCAAGAGAGCAAGATCATAGATCTGCGCGGCAAAATCGCGTGCACCCAGTAGCGCTGCGCCATTACCGGTCAGCTGGGCAAGATAACCCGCCCCGCCCAGTTCCTTGAGCGCCGGATCCTGATCCAGCAACGGCTTCAGCGTCACGGGGTTGGCCACCATGTCCCGCTCGACCAGCTTCATGACGGCTTCGTAGATGCGGCCATGAAGCGGTTCGAAGAAATGCTCCGGCTTCAGCTTCAGCTGCACATCCTCGGCGATGCGATTGTCGATCATCAAGGCGCCGAGCAGCGCCGCCTCCGCCTCGACATTACGAGGGAGTTCGAGCACGCCTGCTTCCACGGCGAGATTCATCTGCACCAATTCGACCATGCGTCTCTCATCGCCTTCGCAGCGGCCCGGCGCAAGGGGCAAGGTGGCGGGTGCGCGGCAAAGCTGTGGAGAACTCCCCCTTGCTTTTCGGCCGCAGCAGCAGCAGGGACTAAGGGCCCATGACTGATCCGCGCATAATAGACATCACGCTCGACGAGCGGACGATCCTGTGGCGCAATGCGGACGTCGAGCAGGAACGGCGGATCGCCATCTTCGACCTACTTGAAGACAATCACTTCGCGCCCCAGCGCGTCCATCCGGATGGCTATGCTGGCCCCTATCGCGTGCTCCTGCGCGTAGAAGAAGGGCGGCTGGTGATCGAAATCAAGCGCGAGGATGGCGAACCGCTGGAGGCCATCATCCTCGGCCTCGGGCGCTTCCGTCGTCCGATCCGCGAATATTTCGCGATCTGCGACAGCTATTACCAGGCGATCAGCAATGCATCACCGCAGCAGATCGAAACAGTGGACATGGCCCGGCGCGCTATCCACAATGACGCAGCGGAAATGCTGATCGAGCGGCTGGAGGGCAAGATCAAGGTAGATTTCGACACGGCACGACGCCTGTTCACGCTGATCTGCGTGCTGCACATCAAGGGGTAAGGGGTCATCCGCCAGCATTCTTCAGGCCGGTATCTGGTCCGCATCATCGTGGGCGCGATCGTGGTGGCCATGGTCGCGGCGGCCTTGTGGGCCTATGCCTGCCACTGGGCGCCGGGACGCGATGTCTATCCTGTACAGGGCGTAGCGGTAACGGCGGACGATGGCGCCATCGATTGGGGCACATTGGCGGCCAATGGGGCGGACTTCGCCTATATTCGGGCGGCCAGAGGAGCCGATGGCCGCGATCCTGCATTTGCCCGCAACTGGTCAGCGGCGCGGTCGTCCGGACTGCGTTATGGCGCGGCACTGGATTTCAGCTTGTGCAGGCGCGCAGCTGAGCAGGCGACGCGTTTCATCACCACCGTGCCCCGCGACAATGCCGCCCTGCCCCCGGTGATAAGGCTGGCGTTCGATCCATCCTGCAATACGCGCCCCGGTCGCGATGCGCTTTTGTCCGAATTGAACACGCTGGTGAACCTGGTCGAAAGCAATACCGGAAAGTCGGCACTAATCAATGTTTCCAATGACTTCGAAGCTGAATATGACATCGCATCTGGCATCAACCGGACCCTGTGGCTGGACGGCAATTTCTTCCCGCCTGATTATGCGACGCGCAGGTGGGTGATGTGGACAGCCAATGATATGCGGCATATCGACGGGGTCGATGGACCAGTACGGTGGGCTGTGGTGGCGCCATGATGAAGGAAGGCGACATCAAGCGGTTGATCGATACAGCGCGCGCGGCCCGGAATAACGCCTACGCGCCGTACAGCCGCTTTGCCGTTGGGGCTGCCGTGCGGCTGATCAACGGCGATATCATCACTGGCGCAAACTTCGAAAATGCCAGCTATGGCCTTTCGCTCTGCGCTGAAACAGTGGCGTTGGCCGCTGCGAATGCGCAGGGACGGCTCATTGATGTGATGGCCATCGCAGTGGTGGGCTGTGACAGCGCTCCCATAACGCCATGCGGGCGGTGCCGTCAGATACTGGTCGAGGCGGAGCAGGTGGCGGGGCGACGGATCGCTGTCTATTGTGCCGCGTCGGGCGGCGATTCTGTGGTTGAACACAGCCTCGCCGAACTTCTTCCTTTTTCTTTTGGCCCCAACGATTTGGGGCTAGATCCTTATAGTAAGAGTTAAGATTAGCTATGTCGATCTTGTCGGATAAGTGGATTCGCGAACAGGCCCTCTCCCATGCAATGATCGAGCCTTTCGTGGAAAGCCAGCGGCGAGATGGCTGCATCAGCTACGGCCTTTCCTCCTACGGCTACGACGCGCGGGTCGCCGACGAGTTCAAGATCTTCACCAATGTCGATAGCGCCGTGGTCGATCCCAAGGATTTCGCCGCCAACAGCTTTGTCGATCGCAAAACCGATTGCTGCATCATCCCGCCCAACAGCTTCGCCCTGGCGCGGACGGTCGAATATTTCCGGGTGCCGCGGGACGTACTTGTTATCTGCCTAGGCAAATCCACCTATGCCCGCTGCGGCATCATCGTGAACGTGACCCCGCTGGAACCCGGCTGGGAAGGGCATGTGACCCTGGAATTTTCCAACACGACGCCCCTGCCCGCGAAAATCTACGCCAATGAGGGCGCATGCCAGTTTCTTTTCCTCAAGGGCAATGAGCCCTGCGAGATCAGCTATGCCGACCGCGCAGGCAAATATATGGGGCAACAGGGCGTCACATTGCCCCGACTCTGACAAGCGTGCCAGAATGGCGGCGATGGTTACCCCACGCCGCCCTTCATGCTGAAAATTCCGTTCTGGAACCAAAAGCCAAAAACGCTGCCCAGCATCGGCGAGGATAGACGCGTCTATGCGATAGGCGACATCCACGGCCGCCTGGACCTGTTCGACCGTCTGTTGGACATTATCGATCACGACGATGCCGGTCGCCCCGCCCTGGCTTGCCACCTTGTCCTGCTAGGCGATCTGATCGACCGAGGTCCGCAGTCAGCGCAGGTGGTGGAACGCGCAATGGCTCTGCGGCACACGAGCGACAAGGTCCACATCATCAAGGGCAATCACGAGGAGTTGTTCGTCTATGCGGCGCAAGGATCAGCCCGATCCGCAGGCTATTTCAGGCGGATAGGCGGCACTTCCACACTCGCCAGCTACGGATTGGGCGCCGATGTGTCAGAAGAGAAACCGGACGACGAACTTGCATGCTGGATGCTGAACAATATACCGCGCGACCATGTCGATTTCATTGATGGCTTTGATGATATGCTGGTTATGGGCGACTATCTGTTCGTCCACGCAGGGATCAAGCCACGAGTGCAACTGGAGGCGCAAACGGCAGCGGATTTGCATTGGATCCGCGCCGAGTTTCTGAAGCATCGCGGCGATCACGGTTATATGGTAGTGCACGGCCACAGCGTCACAGCAGGCATCGATGAACACCCCAACCGCATCGGGATAGACACCGGCGCATGGCGCAGCGGTACGCTGACCGCGATCGGGCTTCAAGGAACAGAGCGGTGGTTTTTGCAGACCTGATAGGCCCCTGCTTTGCCGCTTCTCAATGAGAACGGGTCAGCGCCAGCCCTTGGCCCTTGCTGCCTTTTCCTGCACTGCATCGGCGGGGGCACCCTCTATCAGAGCATCGACGGTTGCCAGGATGCGGGCGTCGTCAGATGATGCCTGCCGATAGTCCTCCGCCGACCGCTGGCCAGAGATCAGTTGCCGAACCTGCCAGTCTTCGCCCTCGCGGCAGGCGACACCCGAAATGGAGTGCCCCCCGAAGCTCCTGCACCATCCCCCGCCTTTGCGCCGAAAGCTAAGGCCAATACGCACCGGCGCGCCTTCCTGGGCCGAAGCAAGTTGGGCGTCGAGAGCGGAGGCGAGTGAGCCCTTCGCTACCATGCCGTCACTGGTGACAGCGATGGGCCCGGATACACCGCCAGAAATTCGGCCGATGCCAAGGCCCAGGACCAAACTCGCCGCGACAGCTCCACCTATACCCCAGTTGCGCCAACGTGTCGTCATCGGACGGCCAAAGGGCACGACTTTGGCACTGTCTTCCAGCAACCTGTGGATAGATGGCGGCAGAGGTTCGGTTTCGACAGGCGCGTAATGACCGCTGACGCGCTGCCGCAGGCGGCGATGCATTTCCAGTCGTGCTGCAAGCGCAGGGTCATCCGCCACGGCGCGCTCCACCCGTCGGCGCGTCACATCATCCAGTTCGCCATCAACCCATGCGATCAAAATGGCTTCGTCAATGTCGGTCATGCGGCTTCCCCCAGCATTTCGATCAACGCGCCTCGCCCCCTTACGAGCCGTGACGTCAGCGTACCCATTGGTACCCCCAAAATCCTGGCGGCCTCCTTGTAGGACAGCCCCTCTACCAGCACGAGGGCAATGGCCTCACGCTGCTCATCGGGCAGAGCCTGCATGGCGCGATCCACATCGGATAACATCACATGCGCCTCCACATCCTGGTCGCCGGCATGGCCTACATTCTCACCCGCCTCTTCAGGGGCAAATGTCCGGGCCACCCGCTGCCGCGACCGGCCCTCGTCGATCCACAGGTTCCGCATGATCCGATACATCCAGCTATCCAATCTCGTCCCCGGCTGCCATTGGGTCCGTGCGCGCAAAGCCCGTTCCACGGTCGTCTGCAAAAGATCGTCCGCATCGAAACGGTCACGGGACAAACTGACGGCAAAGCGTCGCAGCCGAGGCAGGATTCCCAACAGATCGCTTTCGAACGACATCCGGTCTCCGTTCCATGTTCATGGGATGAAACGCTTCCGCTCGACCGTTTCATCCCATGAAGGATCATTTATCGGAATTTTTTGCGTGATGGCGCATTTAACAGGCGTAAAGACGCATCAACTTTCTTTTGCGCGGCCCAAGGAAAATGAAATCGGGATGAAATGGACACCCCCTTGTATCGCCGCCTGCCTCCTACTCTCAGGACCGGGCGCGCATGCGCAACTCCTCCCCTCCCCCGGCAGCACGTTGGGTAAGGTTGGCGGCGTGCTCCCTGGGGTCGTCGATCAGGTTGAGAACGGCTTGGAGGGGAGCGGCCTGTCGCCAACGCGGCTCACCCAACGGCTGGCTGCTGCGCGGGCAGCGCGGATAACGGAACTGCTGCGACGGCACGGCGACAGCGTCGAACTGGACGACCGGCGGCAGCCCGCACGACGCGGAGTTATTCTGCTCACCGGCGCCAAACCCACCAGCATCGAAGCGCTGCGCCGCGCAGGTTACGGGGTGGCAAGCGAAGCCGTCGAAGGTATCGATCTCAGCGTCTCTCGGCTCATCGTGCCACAGGGCCATAGCCTGCTTCGTGCGATAAAGCAGGTGCGCTCAATAGCACCCGAGGCGGAGGCCAGCGCAGACAATCTCTATTTCCCCAGTGGGGGTCGCACGATGTCGGCTGCAGCAACGCTGGCGAACGCTGTGCCTCTAGGCAGTCGCGCTGCGGGGCTGATCGATGGCGGGGTGGCCCGTCATTCTTCACTGACCGGCGGGATCGAGCAACGCGGCTTCGCTCGCGGCGCGCCTAAGGCAAGTTCGCACGGGACAGCGGTCGCCTCGCTCATAAGCGGGACGGGCATCGTTCGAGGCGCCGCGCCCGGCGCCTCTTTGCTGGCAGCGGACGTCTATGGCGACGATCCGGCAGGCGGGGGAGCGTTTGCCATAACCAGGGCACTCGGCTGGATGGCGGCGCGCGGCGTGAGCGTCGTGACAGTGAGTCTGGTCGGACCGGACAACCCGCTGCTCGCCGGAGCGATCCGGTTGGCGCGCGACAAAGGAGTGACGGTCGTAGCGGCGGTCGGCAATGACGGCCCGGCCGCGCCACCCGCGTATCCGGCCTCCTATCCCGAAGTCGTGGCGGTTACTGGCATCGACAAACGCGGGCGAATATTGCCCGAAGCAGGTCGCGGACGACATGTGGACTTTGCAGCCCCCGGCGCAGACATGAACGCGGCCAACGTAGATGGCGGAAAATCACCGGTTCGGGGTACGTCCTTCGCCGCTCCGTTGGTAGCGGGTCGGCTGTTTGTGACCGGAAATCTTTCAGCATTGCGCTCCGAAGCGAAACCGGCGGCCAAGGGTAGCAAGGGTTATGGACACGGGATCGTCTGCCGCGATTGCAGAAATATGGATTAGGTTTCAGCAACTTGGAGAAAAATTTTCCTCATCAGGGATGAAACTACATTGCGCTCCCGTTGTCTTGGCATCGGATCGACAACGAAAAAGGAGACGATCGATGAAAGCGAAGTTCATTCTTGCCACGGTATGCCTTGCCGCCGTCACAGCCGCCCCCGCATCGGCTCAATTACTTGGCGGCGGTGGAGGCGGCGCCCTGGGTGGCGGCCTCGGGGGCACGTTGGGGGGCGTCGGCGGCACGCTTGGCGGAACCCTCGGCGGAACGGCAGGCGGTAGCCTTGATCGTAGCGTGGATCTGGAAAATGGCCGCGTCGGCGTCAATGGCTCGGGTTCGGGTCGCGCGGATGGCAGCGCAACCGGCTCCGTCACCCGAAAAGGCAAAGCACGCAGCGGCAGCGCATCCACATCGGCTGGCGGATCGGCCAGCGGTGGACTGACCGCCGACACATTAGGCACTAACGATGTGGGCAGCGCCGTTGGCAACGTGCGTGACAGGGCTAACGAGACCGCAGGCGTTGCCCGTGACCGCGCGGCGAGTACGGCAGCCGCGGCTGAAGGCCGAGTCAATGCCACAGCTCAGGCTGCACGCAACCGCGCTACCGCGACTAGCAGAACTGCGGGTGCCGCAGCAGGTGATGCGACAGGTAGTGCGCTTGACCGCTTGAACAGCGCGGCTTCGGTCGAGGCTGCTGGTCAGCTTTCGGGCAGCGGAGAGGCTTCCGGTCAGGCGGGCGATTGATCCCAAACGGGGCGGCTCCCCACCTAAGCGGCTTTCAGCCTGCTTCTGCCGCCCTCCCGTCTGATAACGGCAGACCGGCGATCCAATGGGTCGCCGGTCTTTCCCATATTTCGGCAAAGGAAAGGCCGGCTGGTCACTACAAACCGTCGGCCTATCTATCTTGACCAAAGCTGGTGCGTCAGGCCACCTTTGTGGCGACTTCCTGCACCTCATCGGGATCTCGCAGCACGTAGCCACGGCCCCAAACGGTCTCGATGTAATTATCGCCGCTACACGCCAGCGCAAGCTTCTTGCGCAGCTTGCAGATGAAGACGTCTATGATCTTCAACTCCGGCTCGTCCATGCCGCCATAAAGGTGGTTCAGGAACATTTCCTTGGTCAGCGTGGTGCCCTTGCGAAGCGAGAGCAGCTCCAGCATCGCATATTCCTTGCCGGTAAGATGAACACGATTACCGTCCACCTCCACCGTCTTGGCATCCAGATTCACTGCGAGCTTGCCGGTGCGGATGACCGACTGCGAATGCCCCTTCGAACGGCGCACTACAGCATGAATGCGCGCTATCAATTCTTCGCGATGGAAAGGCTTGGTCACATAGTCGTCCGCGCCAAAGCCAAAGGAGCGGACCTTGCTATCCATTTCGGCAATGCCGGAAAGAATCAGTACGGGCGTCTGCACCTTGGCCGCCCTGAGCTTCTTGAGCACATCATAGCCGTGCATGTCCGGCAGGTTCAGATCAAGGCAGATGATGTCGTAATCATACAGCTTGCCCAGATCCAGGCCTTCCTCGCCCAGATCAGTCGTGTAGACGTTAAAGCCCTCGGTCGTGAGCATCAGCTCGATCGCCTTGGCCGTCGTCGGTTCGTCTTCGATAAGCAGGACGCGCATGTGAAGCCCCTCTGTCCAATGCAGATCCGTAACCCCTCAGAACGGCGTCTGCTCCCATTCCATTAACCAAAAAACTTCTGAACGACAAAGGTTAATTTTTCGCTAACCCGCAGAAATCCACGAGTCGTTTGCTTTGAATCACTTTTCATGATTTTACGCGATAATTGATTCAATCCGAGTCAAGGTAGATTCGTTTCTGCAACGATCGTCAGCAGCCGTGGTTTTTGGTGATGTAATCCAGCAGCGCCTCTACCCGCGCTGGACGCAAGCGAGAGGGAGGCGTGACCAAATGGAGGCCGATGGGCGGTGGGCGCCAGTCGATCAATATTTCCTTCAGTTCTCCCGACGCCAGCCCATCCCTGACGATAAAATCGGGCAGCCGGGCAATGCCTACCCCCTGTCGCAAGGCAGGTAGCATGGCATCACCGCTATTGACCATGATCCGCGCCCTCACCTGGACCGTGACATTTTGCTGCCCCGGCCCCGCGAAGCGCCAGACATCGGGTGTCGCGACATTTGCGTAGCAAAGGCAGTCATGCTCGCCGAGGTCGGACGGATGCGTCGGCCTTCCACGCTCCGCCAAGTAACCAGGCGAAGCGATAACATGCATGTTGACGTCCGCTAATCGCCGGGCACGCAGCGAACTGTCTGGCATGTCGGCGACCCGAATAGTGGCGTCGAGACCCATTTCAATAATGTCGATGCGAGCGTCGGAAAGGTGGAGATCCACATTAACCGCCGGATGAAGCTTGGTGAACACGGCGATCAGCGGGGCAATGCGGAGCAGACCGAAGCTCATAGGAGCACCAAGGCGAACCGTGCCGCTCAGTTCAGCCGTATCATCCCGGGCAGCCTCTTCCGCCGCCTGCCCTTCGGCAAGAATGCGGGCCGCGTGATCAGCCAGACGCTTGCCACTCTCCGTGAGAGCAAGTCGTCGGCTGGTGCGGCTGAACAGGGTGGTATCGAGATGCTGTTCAAGGCGTGTAACCGCTTTGGATACGGTCGCCTTGGAAACGCTGAGCGATTTGGCAGCTTCCGTGAAGCTTCGGTGCTCGACCACGGCCGCGAAAATGGCCCAGGCTTCGAAATCAGGAAGGCGCATAGGGGAAACAATCCGTTTCAATGATGCTTGTTTCAGAAACGATCATTGTCGCTAAATTGATGGAACGCAAGCGGGAGGCAATTCCCCCCTTCTTGGAGGCAACGCAATGACTAC
Organism: Sphingobium sp. MI1205; assembly: GCF_001563285.1. Lineage (NCBI taxonomy): Bacteria > Pseudomonadati > Pseudomonadota > Alphaproteobacteria > Sphingomonadales > Sphingobiaceae > Sphingobium > Sphingobium sp. MI1205. The sequence continues at coordinate 1,373,894 of NZ_CP005188.1, read as the reverse complement.
GAACGTGAAAAACCATATCGAACGCCGCCCCTTCGCGTCGCTCGGCCATGCTGACCATGGCTGGCTGAATGCTCGCCACCACTTTTCCTTCGCCGACTATCATGACCCGGCCCGCATGGGATGGGGTGCGATACGAGTTTGGAACGACGACGAGATTGCCCCCAACACCGGCTTTCCGCCGCACCCTCACCGCGACATGGAAATAATCACCTATGTCCGCAAGGGTGCCATCACGCATCAGGACAGTCTGGGCAATACCGGCCGCACCGAAGCGGGCGACGTCCAGGTAATGAGCGCCGGCACGGGTATTCGCCATTCCGAATATAATCTGGAGAGTGAAACGACAACGCTGTTCCAGATATGGATTATCCCGAAGACGTCAGGCGGCACACCTAGTTGGGGTGCCAAGCCGTTTCCGAAGGACGATCGTTCCGGGCGGCTGGTCGTGCTGGCCAGCGGCTATGAAGAAGACCGAGAGGCCCTGCGCATCCGGGCCGACACGCGCCTGCTGGGTGGGACGGTGAAGGCTGGCACTTCGGTGACCTACGATAGCGCCGACGGGCGTCACCTCTATCTTGTCGCGGCAACGGGGCGGATAGAAATCGATGGCCAAATTTTCGAAGCTCGCGACGGAGCCGCTATCCTGGGCGGACGACCGATCACGGTCACGGCGATCGAAGATAGCGAAATCGTCCTGGTCGATAGCGACTAGGCTTGGCGCACGCCCGCTCTATTCAACCCTTTCCACGAGCGGGCAGTCGCATTTTCGAAGAAACCTTTTTTGGATCAACGCATTAGGTTAATTGGAGAAACGCGCATGGCAAAGGTACTAGTCCTTTACTACTCCTCCTATGGGCACATTGAGGCCATGGCCAAGGCGGTAGCAGAAGGCGCTGTGGCGGCTGGTGCTCAAGTTGATATCAGGCGAGTGCCCGAAACCGCGCCGCTGGAAGTCGCTAAGAAAGCCGGGTTCAAGTTGGATCAGGATGCGCCTGTGGCATCGGTGGACGAACTGGCAGACTATGACGCAATCATCATTGGGACCGGCACACGCTTCGGGCGCATGTCTAGCCAAATGGCCGCATTCCTCGATCAGGCCGGCGGGCTTTGGGCTCGCGGGGCGCTGAATGGCAAAGTAGGAGGCGCATTCACCTCTACCGCCAGTCAGCACGGCGGACAGGAAACCACTCTTTTTTCGATCATCACGAATCTACTGCACTTCGGAATGGTAATCGTGGGACTGGACTATGGTTTCGTTGGTCAGACGGGTGTCGATAAAGTCCGGGGCGGCGCACCCTATGGCGCGACCACGCTCGCAGACAGCGACGGTAGCCGCCAGCCCGATGAGGATGAACTTGAAGGGGCGCGCTATCAGGGACGGCGGATCGCCGAAACCGCGGCAAAGCTGCACGGTTAGACGTTCGCTGCACGACCCTCTGAGTGCAGCGGTTGAGCCTTGGGTCGCAAGGCGCAACGATGGGGCCGACAAACCAGACAGGGAAGTCGGCCCCTTTTTTTCTGGCTTAAAGGAACAGTCTACGTCCCCATGGACTGGCGCGGAAGAGATAGTAAGCGGCGATAGGCCCTAACAGCGCATGGAGCAGCAGCCAGGGCTTGGCTAGATACGGGGTCAAATAGTGGATGACCGCGACATGTAGATACATGATCGCGAGCGAGGCGCGCCCGACCCCGGCCAGCCATCCGGCAAAGGAAGAAATCCACACAGATAGGCGAAAGACAAGCATGGCGCTTGCGACACCCGACGCGATTGACAGCATGGGCAATCCATAATCCGCTGCTTTCATGTTAAGCGTCGGTAACAGGCCCGAGAGGCCAGCCAGCGACAGCATCGTCAAAGGCCACCACATCCACCGCCGCCAAGGAAAGCGTAGCGCTATCGCGCCCAGCCAAAGCAGCGCCAAGCCCATAGGCACGGTAAGGAGGCCCAGGACCGACACTTGGGTCAGCTTCCCGAGCAGATATCCGCCGAGAAAGGCGGGGACGATCGCCACAGCCCAGCGGCGATCAAGCGGATCAGGCCAACGGACCAAAAGTGCGTTGAACAGGATGCGCGACACCATCAGGCATGGCACAAACCAGAAGATCGTATAAGGACCGCGCAGCCAGGAACCGCCGAGCAGCAAAGGCAGCAGATCCTGCGGCCACCGGTTAAAGATAGGGCGATTGCCCTTCAGCGGCTCGATGATTTGGTCTGCGGCAAAAAGCAGCACGAGATAGGCCGCATAGGGGCGCATCTGCGAAACCAGTTGTCTCATCGCGAAGCGTCTAGGGGGCTGCGGGCGCGATAAAAATCCCGACAACAAAAAGAATAGCGGCATGTGGAAACTGTAGACCGCATCGCGCAAGGGGCCGCGCGTCCATACATGTCCCACCACCACGGCAATGATGCCGATGCCGCGCGCGACATCGATCCACTCGAGTCGGCCGCCGCCCCGCACCCATTCAGATGAGGCGAAGTTGGGCCGAATGCTGTCCCCCCTGTTCTCCATGGCGTCCACGCCCTATAGGATGCCGCGCGCGCGTCAATCATTCCCCTTTGTCCGGATCATATCCCTTGTCCTTGCTACATGACCGAGTTCTTTTCATCGATGGCGAGGCCATCATTCTGGATAAACCTTCCGGCCTGCCGGTGGACGCACCGCGCGACGGATCGCTGAGTTTGGAAAATCATCTTTCCTCGCTCACCTTCGGCTTTCAGCGCTGGCCGCTGCCCGTCCACCGGCTCGACCGGGACACTAGCGGTTGCCTGCTGTTGGCCCGCAACCCCAAGGCACATAAGCGCTATGCCGCCGCGTTCGAGGCCGGAACCGTCCAGAAACGCTATGTGGCCGTGGTGGAGGGAGTGCCGGAAACGGAGACTGGGACTATCGAACTGTCGCTCAAAAAGGTCAGCAGCGCAGCCAAGGGCTGGAGAATGATCGCCGCGAAAGACGGGAAATCGGCGGTCACGGAATGGCGAAAGCTGGCGGAAAGCGACGGGCGCGCGCTCATCATCTTTACGCCTCGCACAGGGAGAACGCACCAGATCCGTGCCCATACACTGCATGGCATGGGTTTCGGCATAGCAGGCGATCCGATCTATGGCAGTGGCGAGGGGCCGATGCTGCTGCACAGCCGCTTCCTCAGCATGCCGCGCGCGGGCAAGGCTCCAGCAGAAGCGACCGCTCCCCTGCCCGCAACCTTCAGCACGGCGGGGTTTGGGCCTGAGTATCTGGACGATGCCAGACTTTGATATTCCTGAAGAGGCGCTGGAGGAGCGTTTCATCACCGCAGGCGGTCCGGGTGGGCAGAATGTCAACAAGGTCGCTACCGCAGTGCAGTTGCGAGTGGACATCTACAAGCTTGGTCTACCGGTCCATGCATTTCGCAAGATGAAGGAACTGGCCGGATCGCGGCTAACCTCTGGCGGCCAAGTCGTGATTCAGGCATCCCGCTTCCGCACCCAGGACGCCAATCGCCAGGACGCGCGCGACCGGCTGACACAGATGATTGCGCAGGCGCATAAACGCGATGCGCGGCGGATCGCGACCAAGCCGGGAAAGGCCGCCAAGGCGCGCCGGGTGGATGCGAAGAAAGCACGAAGTTCCGTGAAACAGGGGCGCGGGAAAGTGAGATTGGATTAGGGCGCAATTTTCGGAACAACCTGGGTTCTCAACGACAGGCATCAGCGAAGATAGGAAGGATGAACGGCGATGTTTGATTTCTCCGCCCCTGCATCAGGTAACAAGAGCGCGCTTTACAAAGACCTGCTCTCGGCCGCTGAGGCGGTAACATGCGGAGAACCGGACGGGATCGCTAATATGGCCAATGTTGCCGCCCTGATCTGGCAATATCTGCCGGATCTGAATTGGGCGGGGTTTTACCGCATGGTGGACGGCGAACTGGTGCTGGGACCTTTCCAGGGCAAGCCGGCCTGCATACGCATCGCTTTGGGTAAGGGCGTCTGCGGAACAGCGGCAGCGCTGGCAGAAACCCAGCTGGTGGACGACGTCCACAGCTTTCCCGGCCACATCGCCTGCGATGCTGCAAGCGCTTCGGAAATCGTGGTTCCTGTACGCATCGAGGATCGTGTCATTGCAGTCCTTGATCTCGACAGTCCGATACCGGCCCGCTTCGACGCCGTCGATCAGCAAGGTCTGGAGGCACTGGCCGAACGGATTGCAATGCGTATCACCTGACACGCCCTGACCTGTTTCGGGACAAGTTCCTTGCTATCCGCGCGTGGATCGACGCGGATCACCATGCTAAACAAGGCGTTAACAATTGACCGTGCGAACGGCTTGTTTGCACGCGACGGGGAGTTTTAGCATGCGGATTTGGAGCATCATGCTGGCGAGTGCCGGCGTCACTCTTGCCCTCTCGGTGCCGGCTGCAGCGGGCGAAGCCATCCCTGGAGGCGCCGCGCTGTCCGTGATGGGTAAAAGCTTCACCGGTTCTCCACTTCGGCATGGCGGAATACATCCGGGATCGATCATGCATCGCTGGGGGCCGCGCTTTCAGGGACGCTGGCATGCGCCCGGTGGTTGGGCGGCATATAGGCGCCCCGTCATCGGTTATATTTTGCCTGCTTACTGGTCAAATCCCTATTATCGCCTCGGCAACTATCACAGCTATGGTCTGCCCGCCCCGATGAATGGCTATGCCTGGTCCCGCTATTATGATGACGCCGTGATGGTGGATCGTCGGGGACGGGTACGGGACCATCGCAGCGGTATCGATTGGGATGCTCATGGACGCAATGGCGTGCAGCCCGGCGTACCTTATGATGATGATGTCACCGCACATGACGGCACACCGCCGCCTCACGAATATGAGGGGCGCTGGACCGGCACATGGACGGACGATAAAGGCCGCAAGATCAGCGGCGAATATGAAGGCCGTTTCGAAGGCGAGGCGCGAAGCAATTACGGCGTCGATTACGATGCTCAGGCCTATGCATCCCCGCCGGCGACCGTGCATCATACAGGGCCCACCCAGCCGGTCGTGACCACCACGCACGCACCCGGTTACTTTTCCGGCGGATATTATTACCCGGGCGCGACAACGACCACTATAGTTGTGACTCCCGCAGTAACGAAAACCACCTACGTGAGCCAAGGCTCAACCCATCAGCGTCATGCCACGCGGCGCAAATGCAACTGCAAATAGCCTCGATGGCTTAACGGCTCCGCGCCTCAATTTGACGGGAAGGGGAGTTAGAAGCACGATCCATCAATGAATCGGGAGCAATGACGAACATAGCTACATGCGCAATATCTGGGAGCGTTCGTCCGCGACATTTACGGGCGAATCAGCACCTATTCCGCCATTGCCTCGGTTATAAGCCTATTTTCGGAAGATGCCCGCCAGTTCGATGGGCAACGGCGGCTCATCCCGCGGTAGAACACCACGAATTGCCTGCGCCTGCTCCTGCGGCTCGAAACGCACCCATCCGCTGCGGCTGAGCTTTTCCAGGGGGCGATAAAGGACCTTGTACTGCATCCGCTGCGACCCCTCGACCCAATAGCCGAGATAAACATAGGGTAGCCCCGCCTTCGCCGCGCGCAGGATGTGATCCATAATGATGAAGTTGCCCAAGCCCTTTCGTTGCTCAAGCTCCGTGTCAAAAAAGCTGTATATCATCGACAGCCCGTCACCCTGCCGATCCGTCAAGCAGGCACCGATCAATCTGCCGGGGCGGCCATTTTCACCTGGTTCGCGATATTCGACGACATGACTTTCAACGGGCGTCTGCTCGACCATATCGGCAAAATCCATCTCATCCATCTCGGTCATGCCACCGCCCGGATGGCGCGCGCGAAGGTAACGTTGAAGCAGTTCGAACTGCTCCTCTGTCGACCAAGGCTTGCACGCGGTCACGATAAGGTCGCTGTTTCGGCGGATGAGCTTGCGCTGGGTCGCGTTGGGCGTGAATTCACCTGCGACCACGCGAACCGACACGCAGGCAGAGCAATCGGCGCAACTCGGGCGATAGGCCACATTCTGGCTACGGCGAAAACCGATGCGGCCAAGTGCATCATTAAGCTCAGCCGCATTGTCGCCGTTAAGCTCGGTGAAAACCTTCCGCTCGCTCCGTCCCGGCAGATAGGGACAGGGGCTGGGATTAGTCACGAAAAAGCGCGGGAAACGAAATGGTGCGCTCACGCCACGATCTCCGTCAAAACGCTGCGCCAAACCTGAGTCATGGACAGACTATGACGTCCGCAGCCTTCCATGAAAAGTCCATTTACCACGAAAAAAATGCGCGCTCCCGCGTAGCCGGCGGTCAGGCTACCTCGATCGGAGCGACCTCATAACCTGCGGCACGAAGCGCGGTGACCAGCCGTTCCAGATGCGCGCCATCGCGAGTCTCGCACTCGACGTCGAGGCTCAATCCCTTGGCCGGAAGATTGGTGAAGATGCGCTGGTGCGACAACTCCAGAATGTTCACCGCTTCCTGATCGAAAATGCGCGCGACGTGAAAGAGCGCGCCCGGCCGATCCTGCAGAATGATACGAAGGCGCGCCAACCGGCCTGATCGAGCAAGGTCACGCAATAGCACATTTGCCAGCAGGCGTGTGTCGATATTGCCGCCGGTCAGCACCAAGCCGACATTACGCCCCGCAAACAGTTCCTTGTGCGTGATCAGTGCGGCGAGGCCAGCAGCCCCGGCGCCCTCCACCACGGTCTTTTCGATCTGTAGCAGCAGGCTTACCGCTTCTTCCAGATGACGTTCGCTGACTAGCAGCACATCGTCGGCCAGCCGCTCGACAAAGCGGCGGGTGAGTTCGCCCGGTTCCTTAACAGCTATACCTTCGGCAAGCGTGTCGCCGTCACAAGCGAGTTTCGATCCCTTTATATGGCTGTACATCGACGGATAAAGTTCCGCCTGCACACCATAAACCTTTATATCGGGCTTCATCGCCTTGGCCGCTGTCGCCATGCCGGAAAACAGACCGCCGCCTCCGATCGGGATGATCAGCGTGTCGATCTCTGGCGCGTCTTCCAGCATTTCCAACGCGACCGTCCCCTGCCCCGCCATGATATCGGGTTCATCGAACGGATGAACGAAGGTGAGGCCGTGCTCCTTGGCGAGCTGGCGCGCGTAGGTGCTGGCATCATCAAACTTTTCGCCATGCAGGACAACGGTCGCGCCATGACCTTGCGTCTGGGTCACCTTCACCGTTGGCGTGGTCACGGGCATGACGATTGTCACCGGCACGCCCAAACGGCGGCCATGGTAGGCCAGGCCTTGCGCGTGATTACCGGCTGAAGCGGCGATGACGCCTTTTTCCTTCGCCGCCTTGTCCAGCTGAAGCAACCGGTTGAGCGCTCCGCGCTCCTTGTAGGCGGCAGTGAACTGAAGGTTTTCAAACTTCAGAAAGACCTTGCAGCCAAGCATATTGGACAGCGTCTGGCTGACCATAGTCGGGGTATGCACGACCGCGCCCGAAATCCGCACGCGCGCCGCCAATATGTCATCGACGGTAACGGGCAGCGGCATCGCGCTTTCGATCTTGCTCAAGGTGTTCATGGGGTCGCCCCTAGCTGAAATTTGCGGCGGAAGGAACTGGCCCTCATCGAAATCTCGCCCTATGGCGAAAGATCACGCGGCTAACTGTACGAGGCATATGGCTAATATCGCGTTTATCGGCCTGGGGATCATGGGCGGCCCGATAGCCGGGCACTTGGCCAAGGCTGGGCACAATCTGACAGTCTACAACCGTTCCATCGGCAAGGCGAAGCGCTGGGCGGAAACCTATGGCGGCGCGGTGGCGGTAAGTCCGGCCAAGGCCGCCGAGGACGCGGAAATCGTCATCAGCTGCGTGGGCACCGACGATGATCTGTCCCAGGTCACCTTGGGCCGTGAAGGTGCATTCCGCACCATGAAGCCGGGCGGCCTGTTTATAGACCACACGACCGTTTCGGCGCGGATTGCGCGCCAGTTGTTCGTTGAGGGCGAAAGCCGGGGCCTGCACTGCGTAGATGCACCGGTATCGGGCGGGCAGGCGGGCGCAGAAAATGGGCGTCTATCCATCATGTGCGGGGGCGCGGAACCAGCGGTGGAAGCGGCGCAGATAGTGATGCAATCCTATGCAGCGCGTATTGTCCATGTCGGCGCCGCTGGCGCTGGCCAGACAACCAAAATGGTGAACCAAATCTGCATCGCCGGCGTCATACAGGGCCTGTCGGAGGCGCTACGCTTTGCCCAAGCGGCGGACCTGGACCTGGACAAGGTGTTCGAGGCAATTTCGGGAGGAGCAGCGCAAAGCTGGCAGATGGACAATCGCTGGAAGACAATGGCTCAGGACAGTTTCGATTTTGGCTTCGCAGTTGACTGGATGCGCAAGGACTTGGACCTGGCGCTGGAGGAGGCGCGGGCCAATGGAGCGACGTTACCTGTGACAGCATTAGTCGATCAGTTCTACGGCGATGTGCAGGCGATGGGCGGCAACCGCCAGGATACAAGTGCGCTTGTGCGACGGATCACCCGGGCATGAAGCCTGCACTGCTGGCTGCGGTCGCCGCCCTTACGCTACCCATGCCCGCTCTCGCATCGGGCGTCATCGATAATGTTAATGGAATTGCCCTGGATTCGACAGGCAAGGTCGTCCGCTTCCGGGCATTGTTGATCGACAACGAGGGCAAGGTAGAGAAGCTGCTGCCCAACCGCTATGAAGCGCCTCCGCGCAAGAAGAGGCTGAAGAAAGGCGAAACTTGGCCCAAGGGCCCCGCCTTTCAGCTCGACGGCGGCGGCAAGACGCTGATCCCTGGCCTTGTCGACTCCCACGGGCATGTCATGGCGTTAGGGCTCTCCCATATCACCCTGGACCTGTCCGGCACCCGTTCCTTGGCCGAGGCGCAGGACATGATCCGGGATTATGTGGCGGCCAATCCGGCGCGCAAATGGATCATCGGGAGCGGATGGAACCATGATCGGTGGGGGCTGGGCCGCTTCCCGACCGCAATTGAACTGGACGCGGCAGCGAGCAATGTGCCGGTCTGGCTCGAGGGGATCAACGGGCATGCCGGCTGGGCCAATTCGATGGCAATGCGGACGGCCAATATCACTCCCACCAGCAAAGCTCCGACAGGTGGTCGGATCGAAATGGCGGGCGGCAAACCATCAGGCGTATTCCTGGAACAGGCGATGGAGTTGATCCAGCGCATCGTTCCGGCACCCGCCCCCAAGGACCGGGACATCGCGCTCGAAAAGGCCCAGCAGCAGTTGCTAGCCAATGGCGTTACCGCCATCGCGGACTTGGGGACCAGCATAGAAGACTGGCAGGCGTTCCGGCGATCGGCGGATCGGGGGGCGCTAAGAATACGGATCCTGTCTTACGCACTCGGCGTCGATAATATGGTGTTGATCGCAGGGCCGGAGCCTACGCCTTGGTTATATGATGACCGTCTGCGGATGGGCGGCCTGAAGCTCGACCTCGATGGTTCGCTGGGATCGCGCGGTGCTTGGTTGAAGGCGGACTATACTGACGCGGCGGGGCAGCGTGGGTATCCACTGATCTCCGCCACCACCTTGCGAAACGTGATGAGCCGGGCTGCAATGGATAACTTCCAGGTCGCTGTTGATGCTACCGGCGACGCGGCAAACAGTGAACTTCTCGACGCGATCACGGAACTGGCGCAAACCTACAAGGGCGATCGGCGCTGGCGGGTTGAGCTTGCCGAGGTCGTCGATCCCGCCGACCTGCCCCGCTTCGGACAGAATGGCATCGTGGCTTCGATGCAACCGGCGAGCCAAGCGTCGGACTGGCGCGCCGCAGTTGCAAGAGTTGGAGAGGAACGGTTGAAGGGCGCCTACGCCTGGAAAGCGATGATCGACAATCGCGTGCCTCTCGCCTTTGGGTCGGGCATGCAGGGAAGGATCGCTAACCCCTTCATCGGCATCGCTACCGCTATGAGCCGCGAGGATGCGAATGGCCGACCAGCCGAGGGGTGGATGCCGCAGCAGCGGGTGAGCTTCGAAGTCGCCCTCGACGGCTATACGCGGCAAGCAGCCTATGCGGCGTTTGCGGAAAAGCGATTTGGCAGCCTGATTCCCGGACAGCGGGCGGACTTCGTCCTTCTCGATCGCGATATTTCGATCGCGCGCCCGGCTGACCTTCGTTCGGCGCAAGTGCTGGAAACATGGGTCGGCGGCAAACGCGTCTATATGAGCGGCGTTAAGCCTTAAAGCACATCGCCCGATGCGTTGAACGCATCTTCGATCGCTTCGGGCAAAGGCGGCTGCACAGGCTTGTCGCACCCCTCCGCCTTCATATGCGCGCGCAGTGCATCCATACGACCAAGATTCCACCGAGCGAGCGGCACGCCTAGCGGACGAAACTCGGCGCGATCGAACAGTTCGACGATATAAAGCTGGCAAAGCTCATCGACCTGATCAAGCGTGAGCATGCCAAGATTCATCACCATTGGCCGCCCAGGCACGCCGTCACGCCCGCGCACCAAATCAGTGACATACAGCCCACCCCGCGGGTCGACCAGAACAACATCGGCCTTCGATGCATCGATCATGCGATGGCTGGCGGCATAGGGGGCCACGAAAGCATGGGTGCGCCAGACCAGGAAGGTGCTCATTACAAGCGTGATCGCCAAGCCCAGATACAGCGGCCGCATTGCGGCGGGACGAAAACGTGCCCATCCCAATCCAGCAAGCAGGCAGAATGGCCCGATGAAGCCATGGGCATAGCGAAAACCCCAGCCATAGCCCTGCGCCAGCGCCAAGCCGCAACCAGCAAAGCAGCCCAAGGCCAGAGGCAGCGCGATTTCCTGTCCGCGCAAAGCGCTACGCCACCGCGTTGCGAACACCCCAAGCGTCGCAAGCGGCACCATCAATATATTGTTCCAGGCGACGAACCGGCTGAGGTTGACAAGAGGCTGCCAGCGATCGCCCAGCCGTTCGAACAAGCTGCCAACCTTGTCCGCAACACCAGCTGAGGGCCGAACATCAGCCGGGGGACCAAGCAGTTGCACCAGAAATCCGGGCCATAGCTTGGCCCATACGACTACGATGGCAGCAAGGACTATGATGTGGAATGCTGCCACTTTCCAGCGCCGGGCGAGCAGCATCCACAGGATGAACGGCGCAATGAAGATCGGCGGGAAATGCCATTGGTGCAGACCCGCCGCTAACAGAGCGACAGCTCCTGCACTGACATGGCCGAGCAACCCGCCACGCAGTACCAGCGCTAACCAGATCATGTTCAATGCGAAATGGCCGGTCATGGCGTATGGCGTCATCGCCGTAACCCACAACTGGGCCGAGGAAAGTCCCAGCAACATTGTCAACCAGACCGCGTCGGGCCGCGTAGGAAAAAGGTGCAGCGCAACGCGCCACAACGCGAACAGTCCTGCGATCAGGAGCGTCGGGCCAGCAAGATTGGGATCTCCCAACTGCCAGAAGAGCGCCTGTATTGCGCTGTTGACCGGTAGATAAGCCGCCGTCCAGTAATCCGCCGCGCCGAATGGCGAGAAGAATTCCGGCATGATCGCCCGACGATAGGGTTCCCACTCTGCGGGGATCGGCCGCGCCAAAAGCCCCTCGCGCATATAGGCTGCGGCGAAACGGGCGACTTCTTCGTCGCGCGAAATGGAGTAGTCCTGGAACAGCCAATAATGCCCGGCCCAGGCGACCAACCCGAATAGCAGGACAATCGGCACGATGATTCGGGGGCGAGGGGTAGGCAGGCGAAACCCCATTCCTTCCGCGAAGGGGACCGCAAGTGTCAGCAGCAACAGGCCGACGATCAGGGCAGGGAAGTCCTGATCCAGCAACAAGATGACGGCAAGGCTGATTCCCTGCCGATAAGTGACATGCCAAAGGAAGGTTGCGCCCAGCCACAGCGTAAGCCCGATCGCGCCGGCCAGAAAAAGGCGGCGAGCATTGATAGGCCTAGTGGGCGGGGCGTACATTCAGCCTTCCTGCGGCAGTAGCGCCCGATTGACGAAAATGCCGTCCATCTCGACCAGCAGCGGAAAATGCCCCTTGTTGTTGGCGAAGAAGGCAGAAGGGAGAAAATTTCTGTCGGCCAGCCAGTCAATCATGGCGCGATAGCCCGTTCCGCCTTCATAGATCGGCCTTACCCCAAGCTCGGTTTGCACGCCCATCATTTCCTGGAGTACCACCCCCGCGCCTTCGCAGACCGACCGGTCATGCCCCTGCGTGTCCATCTTCAGGAACGGACGGGCGAAAGCATGTGCTGCGCGCAATTCGGGAAGAAGGCTTTCGAGGCGGCGACATTGTATATCCACCGTTCGAGTAACACGGTTGCGGTCGGCAAAGACAGCGTCTTGCGCCTTGGCAGGCTTCTTGAGGGAACTAAACTGGTCTGCCGCCATGATGTTGAAGCTGCTGATGCCGTCAAAGTCGGACAAAGCGAGGTTGAAGACGTGCCACTTCTTATCCGACGCTGCCCGGCGGGACAGTTCGGCGAATATGTCCGGATTTGGCTCAAAGGACAGAATAGTGCCGAAAAAGCCTGCATCCTTGCGCAGCATGATCGCATATTGCCCGCGATTGGCGCCTACGTCGATTACGCAATCGATGGAAAACCCCGACAGGAATCGGCGCAGCGCCTGGATCTCTGGATATTGATGCACACGACCCGTGAGCGCCAGGCCAACGGCCAGCAATCGGTCCGTCAATTCGCGAACATAACGGTTCATGCCCGCCCTGCCATCACGGACCGATAGACATCGATCGTTGCTGAGCTCATATCTTTCCAACTGCTCATGCTGTCTCCATAGGCGCGTGCCGCCGCGCCTGTTGCCTGCCTGATGGCGGGGCTTTCAAGGAGCCGCAAGAGGGCTTGCGCAAGGGCTGCTGCATTTCCAGCGGGCGTGCGGACCACGACGTCGTCGGGAAGCGAAGCGAACATGCCGACATCGGATGTAACCATCGTCTTGCCATGATGTAGCGCCGACAGGAAGGCGCCGCTGGAATCGATCTGGCGGTAGGGAAAGATTATGGCATCGGCCTTGGCCATGTGCGCATCGAGCCGGCTTTCGGTAAGGAAGCCAAGATCAGTGATCAGGCGATCGGCAAATCCGGCGTCGCGGACTCTGTCCAGAACAGGGTCAATGTTCATGAAGGGCTTTCCTGCGACCACCAGTTCGAACCTGTGCCCTATCCCCCACAACGACAGGCATGCATCGATCAGAATATCGACGCCTTTGTAGGGCCTGATAGTGCCGAAGAACAGCAACCGAGGCACTACCGCATCTGGAATGCCCGTCAGATCAGCAGGCGTTGAGGCAGCCAGACGCATCGGCGGGTGCGGCGCTACATGAATATGGCGCGAATTGATTCCCTCCTTTTCCAGCGCCTGTCGCGTGGCATCTCCATGGACGATAAGCGCATCGAACAGATCAAGCAGTGCGCGATAGCCCCTCCCCTGCACCCCGGCATCCGCATGATAGGCATCGGCATTATGAACCGTGTGCACCAGCGGCGTCCGCCCCTTCAACCGGCGCAACAGCAGACGGTCAGCAGGGGCAAGGGGGAGCCACTGGAAATGCGCCACATCTGCGCCTACCAATGGCTTGAGGCTGCCCATGGCACAGGTGGCCGTATATTCAACCGCCTTTAACATGCGAAAGGGTCGCCCGTCCCCCAGTCGCCCGCGCAACGCCTCGCTTCGCCGAAAGAAATGGGGACAATATTGATAGCCATGGGGGATGATCGCGTCGGTGGGCCGCGTCGGGCGAGCGAGCAAGGTCACATCGGCACCCAGTTCTCCAAGCGCCGCGCACAGGCTGTCATCATAGCGCCCTGTGAACAGCGACGGATCGACCATGGAGACCTTCATCGCCGCGAATATCCCTCAAGCAGGCCGCGTAGCGAATGGGCGTGAAGCGCCGACACAATCAACAGCGTCAGCGTGTAAAAACCAAGGAATCCTGCATCGAACCAGTCGTTCAGAAACGCGGCAACAGGCACACTAAGCAGCGACCCAGCGAGGAAAGGCAAGGACCGCTTCAACAGATGCGCGAAACGTCCGAGTGCCGCCTGCACATAAACAGAAACGCAGATGACGGTCAGAGCAAGCAACGCCCCATCGATCAGGAGGAGGTCGATTATGCCGATGGCGGCACGGCCAGCGAACAGCTTGGCAAAAAGCCACTGACCGATAAGCAACAAGGCGGCCGAGGCGACGAGTGCAAAGAGGAAAGCCGCACCCAGGGCTCGGACCAGCAACTGGCGCAGCCGCGCTATGTCTCCCGAATGGAAAGCGCGGGTTATTCGCGGTAGTGCAGCCTCCACCATTGCGCGGATCGCCATCGACAAGGCTCGCGACATTTTGAAGAAAAAATCGAAAAGCAGCATTGGCCGCGCGTCCTGCGTGGCAAGCGCAATCATGAAATAGGGAGCATTATAAGCTGCTATTTCCGACATGGTAAACAGCGCGGACGCGCCGATATCGTGCAGATAATGCGTCCTGACATGCCCGCCGCCCCGACGGAATGCCAGCCAATGCTGCGCCGTCATGCCCAGTCGCCTGTGAACCAGCGCGATAGCATAACCTATGACGATCAGGCTGGTGGCGAGTTGCAGCACGATCGAAAGCCGCGGATCGAGACCCTTCAGAATGAGAAGAAGCAAAGCCACAATCATCAGGCGCCGCAAGCAATCCAGTGCCTCCCATATGAAGTTGCCATCCACCGCCGCCAGCGCGCGCTTGGCAAGGAGCGCGGGAAGGTTCACGCAGGCCGCCAGGAAAAAAAGGATGAAAAGTAACGGCATCGACGTGTCGACCACGCCTGCGGTGAGAACGACCAACAGGATCACCAACCCGCCGAAAATCAACATGCCCAGAAACAGGAAAAGAACACCCATCTCTTCCAACCGGAAGCCCCCTGCGCCATCCTCCTCAAGACCGAGCCAATAGCGCCGCAGTCGCGCATAGATGATGCTGGTCAGACCAAATTCAGCAGAAATCGTGAAATTGCCGAAGGCGACGAGCAGCAAGAAAGCCTGAAATTCGCGCAGGGGCAGGACGCGCACGAACACATAGGTAACGGCAAAACCCCAGATCAGCGTCAAGCCCACATTGGCCAGCTTTATCAGGGCAAGGAAACGGGCGGACCCTTCCATCCGGGCCACCGCCCTGCCGAGCGCGGCACTCACCGCGCAGCGCTTCCTACAGGTTTTCTGGCTCGAAACAGGCGGTCGTCCAAGGCGAAGAAGTGGCGGGTGTCAGGATCTATGCCGCTGGCGTCAATCTCTTCCAGGTCAAAACCCGCCGCGCGTATGCGCTCCGCAAAGTCGGGACCATATTGGCGAACATGATCCCACTGGCCAAAGCGGCGCTCCCGTTCACGCGGGGGAATGTCGAAACTGCCATCCTCGGTCGGCTTGTTCCACAACGGCACGATCAGCCAGGCTTCCCCCCCGGGCTTTAGCGCACGGTAGATGTTGCTCAATACCGCATGATCGTCGGGCACATGTTCCATGACATGGCTGGCGTAAAACAGATCGTAGCGCTCTGCATCGTCCAATTTCATCAGGTCCACGCGACGCATACCCGGCACGCTGTACCGATCCGGATCGATATCGGCGGGCGTGTAGTGGGCGGCGGTAGAGAAGCGGCGTACCAGGCTAGCTTCATTAGGCGCCATGTGCAGGATCGCGCCTTCATTGGGAACGTTCAACACTCTCCCATCTATAAGATGGTTCATCAATCGTTCGCGTGGCGAAGCCCCGCAGCGGGGGCAGCCCCATTCGGCTTGGTCGCCATAGCGAAAGAAGCCGACCACCGATTGTCCGCAGGCCGGACAGGCACGGCGCGCACGCGCGCCCATCGCCTTGCGAAGCGCGAGCATTGTCCGGGTTAGATGCTTGCCGGCAGCCTTCGCCACCCGCTGAAAAGTAATCACGCCTTGGCTCCGATCAGCATTGCAAGGGCCTATACAATATGCCCCACCTTTGGCGAGAGGGGATCAGCGTGACTTGGCCGGATTCCAAACCGTGACCGTCCGGCCTCTCATCGCCTTGAGCACGCCCTGGAGCGTCGCGGCATAGGCGATGAGAATATCCACCACCGCAGCAAGAGGCCCGCCCTTGGCGCGTAAGCCAAGCACCAGCAGGACTAGAACGATCATAACCCCCGCGAGGGCCACCAGGGGCGACAGGCTGAACGCCAGCGCCAGAGCCGCCAGCGCACCCGCAACAATGAAGAGCCCACCGAACCAGCGCACGATCTTGCGCGAGCCATATTTGAAGCGATCCAGCCGACTCATCCGCCGCAATTGCGGGCGCAGATAGGAATGCGTGTGCCAGGCACGCGCGGCAATCCGAACCTTGCGGCGATACTCGTCACCACGCGCGGCGACCAGCCGCTCGCGGGCGATGACGTCCTTGGCCTTCACCAACCGCTTACCCGCGAACAACACGGCCATCGATACAGTCAGGTCATCGAGAACGCTGTCGGGAAAGTCAGGATAAAGTGTTCGTCGAACCGAGAAAATCGAGCCGTCAGCTCCTAACGCATTGCCGGTGCGCGACTCCTCATCCTTCAGTCGCTCTTCCAGACGCCAGTATAGCGATCCGACAGAAGCCGTCGCGCTCTCGCCCTCCCCCATATAGTGGAGCGATCCGAGAACGCCGCCGACATCAGGATCGGCATAGCGGGCGAGAAGATTGTCGATGGCATCTTCATCGAGCAACACATTGGCATCGGTGAAGATGAGGATGTCGCCACGGGCGCGCGCTGCCAGTTGCTTCATGCCATGCGCCTTGCCGCTACGGCCGGGGCCACGAACCAGCGTCACCAGATCGCCCTGTGCAGCAATCAAGGACGCCGTGTCGTCGGATGAGCCGTCATCATATGCGAGTATTTCGAGTGCCGGATAACGATGCTTCAGCATGGCCAGGTTAGCCAGCTTGTCCGACATCGCCGTAGCCTCATTATACGCGCAAAACACAAGCGATGCCGACGGGGTCACCCCCTGCCTTGGCGCTTCTGGCCGCGTCGGCAGCACGCGCAGGATCAGGGGATAGAACAGGAATGGCCATAGCACCGCCACAAGGGACAGGAGCAGAACCAGCAGGAAAAAGAGATCAAGTTCGCGCATCAATAGGCCTTGTGATGCACCAAAACGCCGATTGTCGCGAAGATGATGCGCAGGTCGCGCCAGATCGACCATTTCGTCACATATTCCAGATCCGATTGAAGCCGATCGATCAAATCCTGATGATGGTCGGTCGATCCGCGGTGGCCGCGCACCTGAGCTAGGCCCGTCATGCCCGGTTTGATGCAGTGCCGCTCCCAATAACGCTCATCAACCTCCCAATAGAGGCTGTCCCCGGCCTTGGCGGCAGCCGCGTGCGGGCGCGGACCGACGATGCTCATGTCGCCGCGCAGAACGTTGAAGAGCTGTGGCAATTCATCGATGCTGGTGCGACGCAAGAAATGGCCCACGCTCGTCACGCGGTCATCATCCCGCGCAGTGAGCTTGGCGGCCTTGCAATCACTTGCCTCGCTCCGCATCGACCGGAATTTATAGATATTGAAGGGGCGTGCGTCGCGGCCAATGCGTGGCTGCTTGAAGATAATAGGACCGGGACTGGTCAGCTTTATCGCGATGGCGGCCGCGATCAGCACAGGCGACAACGCCAATGTGGCTCCGGTAGCAACGATGATATCGAAGATGCGCTTGATGATGCGGTCGCGGAAATGGAATGGGCCCCCGGCGACGATGATCGTCGGTTGGCCGTCAAATTCATCAACGCGCGCCGGGGCGAAGCGCAGCAGTTCCGGCACGACGATTTCACCGCGCGCCGACAGGGATTTGAGCGCAGCCGACCAATCCGCCATCCGCTCCATCGGACAAGCCACGATCACTCTCTCAGCCATTCCAACCGCCGCCGCAAGCCGCGCCGCCATATCGGCGTCATGACGGCCGGGATGCAGATCGGCAGATACCGCATCAATCAGTTCCATATGTGGGCCGGTCGCAATCTCTACGCCATCCATGATTACGGCTGTCAGATGCGGCACCTCCCCCAGCAGGCGTGCGCCCAGACGACTTATGGCCAGCCGCACCAGCGCAACGCTGATCGCTGAAAGGCCAAGGCCAGTCACGAAGGTGAGGCGGGAAAGCTGCTCCGCGATCTTGCCCAGATAGACGATCAGCAGCATCAGCAGCGCCGCCTGCGCCAGGGCGAGCAACCCCCGGACAATGCCGCGCCGAATATTGTCCAGCATATGGATGCCATAGGCACCGCCCTGCACCGCCAACAGGATGTAAAGCGGCGCGACCATGGCGAACATGACAAGGCCATGTGGCTTGCCCGGCTCGCCGAGCAGCGCGCCCAGGATAAGCCAGTTCGCGAGCAGGAAAGACAGGAATAATCCCGCCAAATCCCCAAGGAGGCAGAGCAGATATAGTCGCGCTCGAACTATTTCCTTCGAAACTGTCACTGGCGTCCTGCTTACCCTTTGCACGACAGCTCCGTTGGCACCGGCGGGCGTGGGTTGCAAGGGGCTCGCCAAAAGAGCCATGCGGTTCGGCGCCAGTCGATCAGAGGCTGAACAACCGACTCAACGCCTTGTCCAGCATCAGCAGCTGCCAAAGCATGCGGCCATGATCGGCCACCCCGGATTTATGATCCGCCGCGATCCGCCCCAACATCTTCGCATCGAACCAGCCCGTCTTGGTCAGCGCCGATCCGCCTGCGATAGCCGTCGCTTCGCCCGAAAGAGGCCCGCGAAACCAGTTGCTGATAGGGGTAACAAAACCCATTTTCTGCCGGTAGAGGATGTCTTGCGGCAGATAAGGCTCCATCGCCTTCTTCATCAGATATTTGCCGCTATTCCCGCGAATACGCTGGGCGACGGGCAGGCGGGCTGCAAATTCCACAAGCCGGTGGTCCAGCAGCGGCTCGCGCGCTTCAAGGCTGACGGCCATGCTCATCCGGTCGGTCTTGGTCAGGATATCGCCGGGCAGCCAGATACGGATATCGGCATATTGCGCGCGGTCGAGCGGGTCGCGCGCCGGGGCCTGCGCCATGGTGCGAATATAGCGATCCTCGGCGCGATAGGCGCCCAGGCGACTGCGCATATCCTGGCTGAACAGCCGTTGACGCATGCCGTGGGGCGTCACGCTGACCGATGCGGAATAGGCGTCGCCGCCCTCCCCTGCCAGTTCCAGGAAAGTCGATTTGGCGCGCAGCGGCCGGGGCGCCCAGTCCGCCTTGGGATACCAGCGACCAAGCGTCCCGAAAAGCGGCTGGCGAACCGATGCCGGGATGAGACTACGGACCCGCTCCCCCTGCATCTGGAACCGATGCCTGCGATAGCCGGCAAAAGCCTCGTCCGCGCCATCGCCGGACAGGGCGACGGTCACCTGCTCCCGCGCCAGTTCGCACACACGATAGGTGGGCAGCGCCGAAGCGTCGGCGAAGGGTTCGTCAAAATGAAAGGCGAGCGTATCAATCAACCCATAATCATCGGGCGACACGATCCTCGTGCGATGATCAGTCGCAAAGCGCCGGGCGATGCGGTCAGCATAAGCGGTCTCGTCCAGGCTTGCGACATCGAAACCGATCGTACAGGTCTGGACAGCCTGGGCCGATGCTTCCGCCATCAGCGCCACAACGCTGGAGCTATCGACGCCCCCCGAGAGAAAAGCGCCAAGAGGCACGTCGGCCACCATGCGCGAACGAACCGCCTGCCGCATCAAGGCGACAAGCTCCTCCTCCAGCTCTCCGGGCGTCGCCTTGCTGCGTTCGGCGAAACTGACATCCCAATAGCGTTGTGGCTGCGGCGCGGGTCGCCCGCGGACCAAGCGCAATGTCTCGCCCGCCCCCAGCTTGCGCACGCCCGCCACCATGCAGGCATCGTCCGGCACATAGCCATAGGCCATATAATCCTCGACCGCCGACAGGTCGGGTGCGCGACGCAGCAGCGGGTGAACAAGCAGGCTTTTCAGTTCCGATCCGAAGATCAGGCTGCCATCGGATAGCTGGGCATAATGGAGCGGCTTGACCCCCAGCCGGTCGCGCGTGAGCCAGAGCGACTGCGCACGCGCGTCGAACAGCGCGAACGCAAACATACCGTGAAATCGCTCGACACAGGCTTCACCCCATTGGCGATAGCCGTGCAGAATGACTTCTGTATCGCTGTGTGTCCGAAAAACGTGACCCTTCGCTTCCAGTTCGGCGCGGACATCACTGAAATTATAGATTTCACCGTTGAAGGTAACGGCGAGGCTTTCGTCCTCGGTCAGCATGGGTTGCGCCCCGCCTCCAAGGTCGATGATGGAAAGGCGCAAATGCCCTAGGCCCACGCCGGGCGCAGTCCAGATGCCGCTGCCGTCCGGACCACGATGCGGCATGACGTCGAGCATCGCTTGCACGCGCGCTGGATCGACCGGCTTGGCCGTTTCAAGATGGAAGATGCCCGCTATCCCGCACATGCGAAAGGGCTTTAGCGGATGCCGAGGCCGCGGTCAGCCAAATCCTTCACATCTCCGATATCCCGCAGAAACATGGCGATGGCAGCGTCGGCCGCCATCCCGGGCCAGTTTTCCGCTGAGACCAGTATAGCGCCCGCGCGCTGATCCCTGCCCAGCAGTCTTGCCTTCATGGTATCGAATTTAACGCGTGGCGCACTCCCGGTGAGGGGCGCCTCGCCCACCTTGTAGAAACTTACCACATGCCGGACCACAGGACCCGGCGCGGTGACCTGGTCGCCGCGCCCGTCCTTTGGTGAGGGCGCGGGGGAGGACCAGGCCCAATTCTGGTCTGGATCGGCGGCGCCCTGTGCGAAGCCCACCAGTTCGCGTCCCTCGCTCTGCCCGTCGAAGCTCACCATAGCAAGGTCAACGACCTGCCCTGCGGTGTTACGATAACGCCCCATGACAAGATGGTCCGCGCCATCGAAGCGCGGCTTCCATGGATAGGCAGGCGGCTCGGCAGTCAGGGTCCAGCCCTTGATGGTCGGCAGTTCCAGTGCGACCGGCAGTGGATCGCTCGCCGCGGCGCTCGCCATCAGCCACAAGGGCGCCGCGGCGATCAGCGACAATCCAGCGCCGGCGGCGATGGGAAGTGGCGCTTGGCCCCGCCAGACACCTGCCAGCTTCGAAGGGTCAAACCAGGGATCGTCAGGACGCCGATCGAAAAACGGCCATGCCGCCGCCATCACCAATGTCATCACGACGGCGAAGAAGACCCAGCCATAAAGAACATGATCGAACCCCACCGCGGCATTGATGCTGGTCAGATGGGCCACAAGGATCGTCGCGAAGGCGCGCAGGCCGTTGGCCAGCACCGACAGCGTCAGGGCACCCGTCATGAAGATGATTCGGCGCGGCCAACTGGCAAAGCAAACATTGCAGACAAGCGCGCCATAGGCTGTCATGGCAATAACGAATTTCGCTCCCGAACAGGCCTCCGCCACCTCGAAATAACCGGTCGGCGTGGTGATGAATATGCCGTCCAGATGGGCAGGCACCCCCGACAGGCCGAGGAACGCCATGCAAAGTCGCGCGGTGATCAATTGCAGCGGCGCGACGATCTCCTCACCTGCCGGCACCATGAAAAAGGCGTAAAAGAGCGGAAAGATGAGCCCTCGCCCAATCGCTGGACCCAGTAGGGTGACGACCGCGCCCTGCATCATGAGGATCAGGGCAGCATGGCGGAAAAGGGCGACGCCAGCCGCTGCGCCTAACAGCCAGGCAAAGCCACCCAAGCCGATCCACAGCAATCCCGGTGCCCACGCCACCGGTTTCAATTGACGCAAACCGGGCAAACGCTGCTGCACCAACCACGCGATCAGAACTGGGATAAAAAGGCAGTGACCAAAGGTCGAGGCGTTCCACCAGATAGACACCATATCAATGGCGTCCCGGTGGAACAACGACAGGATCAGGAAGGCGAATATGCCAAGCGCCGCCAAATGCCTCCGCCAGCCGAGGCCAACCAAGGCCGGCATCCGGGGCATGGAGAGCGTATCCAGAGTCATGCCGCCCTGACAATCATGCGCTCTGGCTGGCCGAACAGCATATCAGGCAATTCCTTCAGCGTTTCCTGCCACCGATAGCGTTCTTCCATCCTAGCCCGCGCCGCCTGACCAAGGCTGCGCGCGCGGCCCGGATCGGCCAACAAGGCTGCGACCTTCTCGGTTTCTTCGGCAGAGTCGGCAGCAATCAGGAAATGCGTGCCGTCGCTAGCGTCAATCCCCTCCGCCGCTTCGGGCGAAGCCACGACCGGACGCGCCATTGCCATCGCCTCCAGCACCTTGTTCTGAATGCCACGGGCGATGCGCAGGGGCACAACCACCACGTCCGCCGCCGCCAGCCACCCTCGCACATCCGGCACAGATCCGGTGACGATCACACCCGGCATCTGCTTTAGCGCCTCAACCTGTGGTGCAGGATTGCGTCCTACAATGGCAAAGCAGGCATCTGGATGTATTGCTCGCAAGGCTGGCAGCGACTGATGAGCGAAGCTGTCAACCGCCTCGATGTTCGGCCGATAGTCCATCTGGCCCGTGAAGACGATCAGGGGGCGCCCTACCCTCCCCACCGGATCGAAGCGCGCCGCCGGATTGAAATAGTCAAGCGCAACGCCATTATCGATCGCGATCACGCGCCGATTGTCGAAACCACTTGCGGTGCGAAACAGCCCGGCTTCCGCTTCGCTTACAAATGCGCTAATGTCCGCGCGGCCAGCGATGGTGCGCTCAAAGTCCCGGAGGAGCCGCCCCTCACGCCGGTTCACCCAACCCATCATGCCTCGGCCAAGCTCACCATAGGCAGCATATTTCGCCGAATCAAAATCGACGAAGTCCATCACGAAACGAACCCCTGGGGGAAGGTCGGGAATGAAATGCGCCATCTGCGCCGAATAGCCCATCACTGCGGCAATTGGTCGCTCGCGCATGGTGCGCTTGACCCACCGATGCATCTGGGCGCTCTCATACATGCTCACCAGCATCGGTTGACGCCTGACCAAACCAGCCAGCCCCGCCACTGCGAGCGACCGGTTGCGCGCGAGTACGCACTGACTCGCAGTAAGTGCCTCCATCTCCGCCGCAAAGCCCATGTCCCGGTCGTCGTCGGCAAAGCAGCCTACATGCACCGGCGCGATTTCCGCCAATCTCTTCAGAATGTGAAAGGAACGGATCTTGTCGCCCCTGTCCGGCGGGAATGGAATGCGGTGGCAGAGGAACAATATCTCGCCCGTCATCCCAGCCCCCGCGAAATGAAGGGACCGAGCAGGTTCGCGACACGCAGCGGCAGCTTCTTCCAAAGCTCGACGCGGCGCTGATATCGTGCGCTGTTGGGATTGATATCACGCCGCTCGCCGGACGCTGTCCAGTGATAATAGGCAAGAGGCACAGGATCGAAGCCGAAGCTCTTCTTCCACGCCGCCTGGCCGCTGCCAACCTTCGACCTACCGAAATCGAACAGGGTCATGCCACGCGCCCGGCCATGGCTCATCAGCCGATAGTACATAAGTTCGTTGGAGCGCACGCGGCGGGCATCCGCTATGCCCCCGCCCCAAAAAGGCATCACGCGCCCTTGATGATAGAGGGTCAGAACGGCGGACACGGGTCGATCATCTTCAATGACCAGCAATATGTCCGCATCCTCTCCGAAGGCGGACAGCACCTCACGAAAGAGCAGTGCCGGGAAAACGGGCGTGCCAAGATTGCGTACGCTCTGCGCATAAACATTGTAATGCGCGCGAACGAGCGCCTCGTCACGCCCCACCTGAACCCGCAGCGCAGGGTTGGCGAGCGCCTTGCGCAGTTCGGCCCGGTGCTTGCGAGGGATTGCGAGCAGTTCGGCCTCGTCGTCCGCGGCAATCGGCCGGACAAAGCCGCAATGGCTTCCTTCATGCATGGTCCAGCCTGCCCCAGGCTGCGGACCGCCACGCAGTTCGGCAGAGCCCACGCCGCGATCGCGCGCCATGCCCTGGGCGGCGTTCGCAAGCGCTGCGATTACGGCGGCATCATCCGCCAAAATCCCGCCATCTACCGCGAAGCCCGAGGACACCAGCGCCTGACCGAATAGCCAGCTCCTCATATGGGTCAACGGCAACAGGCCCGCGATCCGTCCTGAAGGCGCTACGGCCGCAAGCATATGGGCGCGATTGCCCGTGCCGCGCTCGATGGCTTTCAGCCAGGCGGGGCGATGGAAAGCAGTGCCATCCGCCATTCCCATTACGAATGTTTCGGCGGCTCCCACCTGCGCCGCGTCATTCAGATCGATCTCAACGACGCCAATGTCGTTTCCAACGATCATGCTGCGCGATCCGCTTCACTGGCAACGACCGCGTCCATGCGCGACCAAGAGAAATCGCGCATCAGCATCTGCAGCTTCTGCGCCATGACCGATAGGTTCGTATAATGACGCAAGCGCGAGCGGAGCGGAGCGCCCGGCACGCGCGGCTGGCCCGGGTCTATCTCCCACGGATGGAAATAGATGATCGCCGGCCGCCTTTCCCGGGCATTCACCTGCCGGATCGCCCAGCGGGAGAAGCCATAAGGCAGCAGCCGGAAAAAGCCGCCTCCCCCCGCCGCCAACCGACGCCCACGAAATTCCGCAGTCGTAACGGGCATCTCCAGCAGAGAAGCGCCTGAGACTGGCTTCCAGGCGAAGCGCGGCGATTCGGGCCAGCCATAATGGTCATGGCGGATCGGCGCGACGCTGCTGGAATAGAGATAATCTTCTTCCGCCAAGATGCTGTGTGCCCATGGGGTACGATGGTCGATCGAAAAGCTCGGCGCGCGGTAACCTACGACGCGCTGGCCGCTCGCATCTTCCAGCAGAGCGCGGGACCGACGCAGATCGGCGCGAAACGCCCCCGGCGTCAAGGAAAAGACGCGCGCATGGTCATAGCCATGGCTTGCAACCTCGTGTCCCGCATCGGCGATCCGCCGGATCAGCGAGGGATAGCGCTCCGCCACCCAACCGAGCGTGAAGAAGGTCGCGCTCACGCCCGCCTCAGCGAACAGCGCCAGAACGGCATCGGTGTTGCGCTCGACCCGATGCGTCAGCGCGTCCCAGTCGGCCCGTTCGATCGTCCGTTCGAAAGCGCCGACATGGAACCAATCTTCCACATCAACCGACAGGGCGTTCTGCATCATGGGCGGCTGGCGACGCGTTCAGGCCGCGGCGCTGTGCGGGGTATCCCCCATGCGCTGCTCACGCTCGACCCATTCGACCAGCAATGTCAGTACACGGCGCAACGCGGTATCCTGCTCCCCGACACGAAACTCCAGCGATGACAGCCGCTCCTCGATCAAGGTAAAGCAATCCTTCAGAGCTTCGGGATCAACGGCTGTGATCGCGGCCTGCTCGATACGCAACGAATCGACCTCGGCGCGTAGCGCGGCCATCTCGTCCATCAGTGTCGAGGGAGGCTCGGGCTGACGCATGCGCAGCGCATCCAGTTCGGCACGCAGCGTTTCCCGCGCAGGGGCGGACGCAGACGCAGGCGCTTCATCCACACGGTCCAGAACCGAGGGGGGCACGGCCTGCAAATTCGCGTCGCTATCCGCGCCCATGTCCTCGATCACCGCCTGAACGGCGTCCGCGTCAATCTCTGACAGTTGATCGAGCGCGCCCAGCAGCAGGACACGGCTGGCCAGCACGTTCACGCGGCGCGGAACGCCGCCGGTCGCGGCATAGATGGCGGCGAAGGCTTCTGGCGTGAATTGCGGATCGCCTTTCCATCCCACGATCGCCAGGCGGTGCAGAATGTAAGGTTCGACCTCGCCCGGCTGCATCGGATCAAGGTGATGGGTTGCAATCACGCGCTGGCGCAACTGTTCCAATTGAGCGGACTTCATCAGATCGCGAAATTCTGGCTGCCCCAGCAGGAATATCTGCAACAGCGACTGGCCACCCAACTGGAAGTTGGAAAGCATCCGCAGTTCCTCGATAGCGGGGACCGAAAGATTCTGCGCCTCGTCAACGATTAGCAGAGACCGGCGGCCTGCACGCGCCTGACTATGCAGAAACGCTTCGATCTGCCGCAGTATCTGCGCCTTGGGCATATCGGTCGTCGGCAGGCCGAAGCTTTGCGCTGTGAGGCGCAGCATGTCGTCCCCGCCGACCTGGGTCGAAACGATCTTTACGGCGGTCAGCCGCGCCGGATCGATCGTCGCCATCAAGTGCCCCACCAGCGTCGTCTTACCGGCGCCGATATCGCCGGTTATGACGATAAAACCTTCGCCCTGTGCCAGACCGTAGCCAAGATAGGACAGCGCCTTGCGGTGCGTCGCGCTTTCAAAATAGAAATGCGGGTCGGGGGTCAGCTGAAACGGGCGGCCCTCAAATCCGTAGAATTGATCGTACATCTCTCGTCTCCAACTGGACGGGATTAAAAACTGTACCGCAGGCCAATCTGGCCCATGGCGTTGATCACGCTATCCAGATCGTCGGCCTTGGCGCTGTCGAGTCCGAGCGAAGCGGATGCTTGAAGATTGCGATTGATGAGCCGGTTATAGCTGGTGAACGCACCGAGGTTCAGCACATCCAGCCGTGCGTCGCCGGCATCGAAATAATTGGCGTAGATAGCGCTATCGATGCTGGACCGGGCATCGATGACATAGCTGAGCGAGGCCGTGCCGTACCAATTCTGGTCCTTTGTCCCGCGTACGAACACAGTCTGGCCCGAGGGCGTCACGAACTTGCGCTGCGAATAGCCCATGCCGACCCCCAGCCCCCATGGGCCGCGCTGCGCAGCATATTGCGCGGCGACGCCTCGGTAGCGAAAGTTCGCGCCAGTGGTACCGGCAAGTGCATCGTTGAAGCACTGCCCACCCCCACTCTGCGAGAATGCACAGCCTGTGAAGTCCCCTGTGAAGGGATTGCGGACAACATCCAGGCTGCTGCCGGACACCGCCGCTACGTTTGACGTGATGATCCGCCCAAAGCTGTCGATGCCATCAAACACCACCAGTGCGAAGGACTGGTTGCGGCCTTCCCAAACAAAGGTGCCGGTATAGCTCATGCCGCCATAGCGCTCGCCGACCCGCGCTTCCAAGGAGGTGCGGCGGCTGGGTCGCCACAGAACGCCCGCATCCCAGATCATGCCGTCAAAATCATATAACAGCGCGCGTGGTGAGTTATCGTCGGTGACATAGCGTCCGTTGCGAACCACCGGCGCTCCATTGCCATCCAGCAGCGGCGCGCGCTGGCTGACCTTTATCCTCTCATATCCGACACCGCCTGCCAGCGCGACAGTCGGCGATATGGGGAGCGTAGCATCGACACGACCCCACCCATCCTCGAACCGCTGATCAAGCTGGCTGGCATCCTCGCGGTCATAACCAGCGCTGACCACAATGCCGAGCGGCAGCCAGACGCCTGGCGCAACGCCCACGGACCCTGCCAGGCTGTGCGAAACGGAGTCGGCGAAAGAGCCTGCGTCAGGAAAGCCCGCGAAACCGGCATCGACATCCTCGTCCACCCGCGCATAGCCCAAGCGATAAGAAGCCGCGACGTCCACGTCGCCCAGCGACGTCGCGTAGGAGGGTCCCACATAGCCGGCATAAACCTGGCTGGTCTGGCTATCATTCAATGTAGCAGCGCCGGAAAGGCCATCGGCGCGGACGCGCGTCGCTAGTCCGCCCGCGTTCAGTGTCAGCCCCCGCGAGATGAGGTATTGACCTGAAACGATGCCACTGATGATGTCCTGATCGGTCGCTTCGCGTCCCCAGCCGAAACTATGATTATATTGCACATCCGCCACGACTTCGACCCGACGCGTCCGCATTTCGGCGGTTACGCCAGCAGTGACATTGGTATAGGTCAGAACATCGCCGCCGCCCTTAAGCGGCGCCATGACTGTCTGATCGACACCCAGATACGGCGTCACATCGATCTTGCGCTCCTGCGCCGACGCCGAAGCCTGTGCCGTAGCAAGCGCCATCACCGCCAACAGTTTAAGGCGCATCGGCTTGGACGAGATGCGCAATGTCATTCGCCCTCGCTCCCCTTGACTGGGTAGCTGCCGAAACGGCGGCCACTGCCGGAGAAAGTAACACCATTCAGGAGCAACTGGACCTGTCCCGCGCCTTTCAGCATGCCCGCCGCATCGCGCAGCGCGCTTTCGCTGGTTTGATCGGCACGAACGACCAGCAGCGCGATCGCAGCGTGGGTCGCCAGGACGGCCCCGGCAGAGGCTGCGAGCAACGGCGGCGAATCAAACAGGATGATCCTGTCGGGACGCCCTTCTGTAAGGCGGTTCAGCAGCGCCTCGGTGCGCGCGGACGCCAGATATTCGGTATCGTTGTTGCTGGGCCGACCAGAAGGCAGCACTGACAGCGATGGAATGTCTGTCCGAATCACGCAATTCTCAATCGTGATTGCCGGATCGGCGAGCGCATCCATCAGGCCGCAACCGGCCGTAAGCCCCAGCGCCTCGGGAATGCCTGGCTTGCCGAAGTCGGCATCGACCAGCAGTATTTCCTTATCCTTTTCCGCCGCCAGGCTGAGCGCAAGGTTGATCGCACAGAAGCTCTTCCCCTCACCGCTGTGGGCGGAGCAAATGAGGATGCGATTGCCGCGCGGATCGTCACCCAATTGGGCAAGCAGGTCCCGCTTGAGCAGGCGAAATTCTTCGCTCATCGCCGTAACCGGCGCGTCCGGCAGCAGATAATCGCCTTCAGCCAGCGCGATGCGATCAATGCTTTGCACTGGCCCGCGCCAGTCCGGCGCGCGAAAACCCGCTGAGACGGTAGCCGGCTCCGCAAAGTCCACCCCCGGCAGGGGTGACGCTTCATCGGGCACTTCCACGGATGGCGCCGCGCGTCCTTGCAGCGCGGCGCTGAAGTCGTAGATCTCAGTGGCGCGCTCGATCAGCGAACCTTTGGACAGGGAGCTATGCTTGTTCATCGTCCGCTCCTCACGCCATTCCGCGCTGAATGAATTCGACCAGGATCAGCAGCAGGCAAAGCCCCGCCAGCCCGCCAGTTGCGCCGGCGAACCATTTCAATCGCTGTTTCTCGACTGCCTTTTGCGCGGCATTGACCGTCAGGGTGATGGAGCCGATGACCGGAAGTCCTACCGCCCTTTCCAGACGCGCCGACGTCGGGAATCTACCCTTGAGCTGTCCCATGGCAAAAGCGCTGCCGATCCCCGCCCCGATCCCAAGGACCAGCACGGCCAGCAAGAGCAGCGGTCGATTGGGCGCCGTGGGCACCGTCGGAGCGTTGGGCGGATTGATGACGCGAAACTGGACCGAGCCGGTCTCGGACTTCACATCGCCCCTTAGGCGCACATCCTCGCGGTCGGCCAGCAGCTTGTCATATTGCGTCTTCAAAACCTCATAATCTCGATCGAGCTTTTCCTGCTCGGCGGCAAGGCCCGGCTCGTCGGCCTGCCGCGAGGACATGGCATTGAGGTCAGCCTGAAGCTGCGACTTGCGTGCCTGCAACGCCTGAACGGTCGCAGCCCGCTCGGCCTGCATCGACTTGATCGAAAGATAGGCGGGATTGGGCGATCCGCCTGGACCAACATCGCCTCTCTGGCGACGCAGAGAATCGAGCTGCCGTTGCGCGGTGATCACATCGGGATGGTCGTTGGTCCAGCCACGCGCACGCATGCCAGCCAGGTCCGCCTGCGCTTGCGCCAGTGCCGAGGGGCCACCCGAAGCGGATGTACCCGGCAACACCTGCGGCGTTCCTGCCAGTTGACCATTCATGGCGCTTAGTGCGCTGGACGCCTGCACCAGCTGAGACTCGATATTGTTGATCTCCATCCGCGCGGCATCCATGCGCTGCCCGATGGAGCCTGCGCCGGGAAGCACCCCGGCGTAGCGCTGCTCGAATTCGACACGCCGCTGTTCGGCGGCGGCAAGCTGGCGGCCGCGCGCGGCGAGCTGTTCATCAAGGAAAGCCAGGCTTTGCTTGGTCTCTACCCGATCCGAAGACAGGTTCGCTTCCTGGAAAATGTCGATCAGCTTTTGCACGGCTTGCTGCGCGATCCGGGCATTGGCGCCGTCGGACAGGCTGGAGTCGGCAGACTTGGCGCTGATGTCGATCATGCTGGGATCGGCCTGCGCCACGACGGTGATGCCTTCACGCAGAGCGGTAATCTTCGCTGCCATGTCGCGCGGGCCGCTGACCGTCTGATTGAGATCGGTCTCCTTGACGACACGCTCCAGATTGGCCGTGCTCGCCAGCGTCTGGCGAACACGGTCCAAATCCTGCTGCGACTGGACCTGGGTGATGCCCACCTTGTCCTGCAGTAGCGACTGCGTGTTCACATAGACCCGCGCCTTGCTTTCATAGCTGTTGGGCACCAGCGCGATGCCCAGCCAGCCCAGCATGCACACGGCCCACGCCACGCCAAGCGCCACCCAGCGCCGGATCCATATGCCATGCAGGGCAATCAGCAGTTCGTCGTAAAGACCCGCCATGATCAGAACATGCTTTCAGGGATGATGATGACGTCGCCGGGCGCCAGCATGACATTCGCCTTGCTGTCGCCGCGTTTCAGCAGGTCGCCAATGCGCACGTTGAATTCCTGCTGCTTGCCCTCGTCCTTGTTGAAGCGGACCAACCGCGCGCGGTTACCCGCCGCATATTCACTGAGCCCCCCGACAGAGATCATCGCGTCGAGCAGCGTCATATTGGCGCGATAGGGAATCGAGGCAGGCTTTTCAGTCGCGCCGACGATCCGCACCTGCTGGCTGAATGTGCCGGAAAATTGGTTGACGATCACCGATACCAAGGGATTTTCGATATATTTGGTCAGCGCGACCTTCATGTCGTCGGCCAGCTGCTTGGGCGTCTTTCCCACGGCGGGCATATCGGAGATCAGCGGCGTCGTGATGCGCCCGTCCGGCCGCACCTGCACCTTTGCGCCCAGTTCCGGGTTGCGCCACACGAATATGGTCAAGTCGTCGAGCGGCCCTATGACATACTCCTCGCCCGGCCCCTCCTGCTGTGAGACGAACGATGCTGGCGGGAGTTGCCGACCGCCGCCGCCCGAGGCGCAACCTGACAGGAGCACGGCGGGCACCGAAGCACCGATCAAAGCTCGGGAAAGTGACAGGAAACGCATATCTTCACCTCATGATGCGGCCGCACGGCTGCGCTGCCGCCAGATGATGAAGCGGCTGCAAAGCGGTGGGCTTTGGCCATCTTCTTGCCTTCAAAGGGTAAAGATACGGTTAGGCGTCAAACTATTGGCATATCAGCCAAGTAATAGTTCCAGGGCAGGTGGATGTCCTAGAAAGGCTGCGGGGCTGGCGGACGCTCCATAGGCCCCTGCGACGAAAATCGCGATTAGGTCGCCCTCGATCACGGCTGGCAAGGCAACCTTTTCGCCGAGCTTATCAATGGGTGTGCACAGGCATCCCACCACCGTGACCGCTTCCTCGACAGTGGCCTCTCCAAAGCGGTTAGCCACCGCGATAGGATAGTTGCGCCGCACCACCGTCCCGAAATTGCCGCTCGCCGCGAGTTGATGGTGCAACCCCCCATCGACGACCACGAACGTCTCGCCCTTACTCTTCTTCACGTCGATTACGCGCGTCAGGTAAACTCCCGCTTCCCCAACCAGCCAGCGGCCAAGCTCAATCGCAAACCCGCTTGTCGCCAATATGTCGGGCCGCGCATTCAGTGTCTGACCCAATGCTTCGCCGATGGGAGCGACATCCAGCCGTTGATCGCCGGGGAAATAGGGTATGCCAAAGCCGCCCCCCAGATTGACCAGCGGCGGCGATGTTCCCACCTCGTTCGACAACCGCGCCGCGAGACCCACCGTCGCCGCTTGCGTATCGATCAGCGCCTCGGCGTCGAGGGCTTGCGAGCCGGCGAAAATATGCCAACCGCGCCAGTCCGCCCCGGCGGCGATGAGCGACCGTGCAAGTGCGGCAGCCCTGTCCGCATCGACACCGAAGGGCTTGGCCCCGCCTCCCATGCGCATGCCCGATCCTTTAAGGTCGAAATCGGGATTGACCCTTACTGCTAAGCGGGGAATCTGCCCACGCTTCTCGGCAACGGAGAGCGCCCGTCGCGCTTCGCCCTCGGACTCCAGATTCAGCGTGATGCCCGCATCAATGGCAGCAACCAGTTCGTCGTCGCGCTTACCCGGCCCCGCAAAGCTGATATGAGCCGCATCCATGCCAGCGTCTAACGCACGCGCCAGTTCACCACCCGATGCAACATCGAAACCATCGACCAGCCGCACCATCCGTTCAAGCAATCCGGGGTGCGGATTGGCCTTTACTGCGTAGTGGAGCGACAATTCCTTAGGCATGGCGTCACGCAGGGCTTGCACCTGTCGTTCTACAATATTCATGTCATAGACGAACAGCGGCGTGCCCCCCGCTTCATCGACAAGGCTGGCCGCGCCGCAACCGCCGATCAGCAGCATGCCGTCTTCGCCTTCAAAAAAGGGCGGGATAGGTCCCATCGGCTTCATCGGTCATATTCCTTGGCAAGCGCTACGCGATCAATCTTGCCGTTAGGCGTGCGGGGAAATTTCACGAGCCTGACGATCCTTCGTGGTTGCATGAAATTGGGCAATTCGATCTTCAGGCTCGTCTCAACCGTCGCTTCGGTCAGCGGGTCGTCCGATCGGATCAGCAGCAGCACCGCTTGCCCCAGCCTCTCGTCCTTCACCCCAAGCGCAACCGCTTCGCCAACTCCCGGCACAGCCACGGCCGCTTCCTCAATTTCGGTAGGACTGATGCGGTTGCCCGAGGACTTGATCATCGCATCATCGCGACCGACGAAATAGAGCAGGCCGTCCGCATCTCGTCGGACGCTATCTCCCGACCACACTGCCAGGCCGCCATAGCGCGATGCGGGGGGAGCTGGCCTGAACCGTTCGGCGGTCCGCGCAGAGTCGCGCCAATAGCCTCGCGCGACCAGCGGCCCACAATGCACAAGCTCGCCGATCTCACCATCATCGGTCAGGCTGCCATCCGGCCGAACGACCAATATCTCTGCATGCGGTATCGCCGAACCCATGGAATCAGGATGGCTGACGACCTGATCCGGTGAGAGATAGGTAGACCGGAAAGCCTCGGTCAGCCCGTACATCGGATAGAGATCCGCTTGTGGGAACAGGCTTCGCAATTTCGCGACGAGCGGCCGGGTAAGCGTGCCCCCACTGTTGGTCAGGCGTTTCAACTTACCGGCCACTTCAGCCTGCCAGTTCAATTCGGTCAGTTGCACCCACAGCGGCGGCACGCCCGCGAGGGTCGTGATGTCACGACGGTCGATCGACTTCATGACGTCACGCGCGGTGAGATAATCGAGTGGATAGACGCACCCGCCGGCGTACCAGGTGGAAAACAACTGATTCTGTCCGTAATCGAAGCTGAAAGGCAGCACGCATAATGTCCTGTCATCCGCCGTCAGCTTCAGATAATTCGCCACGGCCGCCGCGCCGAGCCAGAGGTTCGCGTTGCTCAACATCACGCCCTTGGGACGGCCGGTAGATCCGCTGGTGTAAAGTATAGCCGCCAGATCGTGCGGCTCGGATCGTGAGGGCGGCATGACGCTCCCCCCGCTCATGGCGCAAGCCGCGTCATCCTCTCGCAACAGGCGGCATCCCACTGGCACGTCACCCGGCGCCAGCGTATCGAGGCGGCTCACCGTCCCTATCAACAGTTGCGCACCGCTGTCGGCCAATATGTGAGCCACCTGCGCATGCTTGAGCAACGGATTGACCGGCACATGCACCAGCCCTGCACGCGGCGCGGCAAGCGGCATCAACGCCGCGACGGGGCCTTTAGCGATCCAGCTCGCGACTCGGGCGCCCCCTTCCAGGCCAAAACCCGCCAGCCATCCGGCCAGCCGTCCGAGCGTCTCCTCCAGCTCCGCATAATTTTGCGATCCCGAACGCCCATCAAGCGCCGGGCGCGCGGGATCCCCTCGCAGCAGCAGATGGTCGATCGGCCGAACTTCCTCTCCATCGATCAGGGTTGAGCCGCTTAACTCCATTTCCAGACTTTTCACCTAAGGCAGAGGATGGTGCCGGGGAGATAGTGGTTTGCTGGTCACAAGGGAATATAGCACGATTGCAGATGCCCGAATGACGCTCGCGGGAAAGATGGACCGCGCCTCGATATCATCCCTCTTTGACCGCATCGGCTGGTTCGAATCGCTCCACGGCCACTGCTTCGCGCTACAGCCTGTCCGCATACTACAGGTGATTGAAGGCGCCACAGAGGCCTGGCTCTTCCTGCTTTCCCCCTCACCAGAGCGACAGAGCGCGCTCGCCAACTGGTATAGCTTTTCGTGGTCTCCGATCTATCTCGGCGATCCCGACGCGCCGACCCGGCGCAGGCTGACGGAAGTGCTGGCTGCCAACCTTATCAAGACAGGTCGTCATATCGATCTCTATCCCGTCACCGAATGTTCCGGCATGTTGCTCGACGTATTCCGGCGCAGCGGCTGGTTTGGGGTGCGGCGGCCTATGGGCGGACGCCATCTGCTAGCCCTCAACGGCCGGGATTTTGCCACATATTGGGCAGGTCGTCCCGGACGGCTGCGCAATCAGGTGCAGCGCAAGGCGCGCACCAGCCGCTTCACCATCGACATTCGCCATGACCTTACAGAAGCGCTCTGGAACGATTATCTCGCGGTTCATGCCAGCAGTTGGAAGCAGCCCGAGCCGGGCCTGTCTTTCCTGCGCGAAATGGCCGCCCGTGAAGCGGAAGCCGGAACGCTGCGTCTGGGCTTCGCGCGGCTGAATAGCCAAGCGGTTGCGACCCAACTCTGGACAGTCGAAAATGGCACAGCCTTAATTCACAAGCTGTCGCACGACCGCGCCTTCGATGGCGGCTCGCCCGGCACGCTGCTTAGCCATGCTATGTTCGCCCACGCCATAGACAGCGATCGCGTCCAACTCATCGATTATGGAACCGGCGATAACAGCTACAAGGCCGAGTGGATGGAGCAGCGCCAGATCCTCTACCGGCTCGACTTCTTCAATCCCCGATACGCGTCCACATGGATTCCCGCCGCACGAACCGCCATTTCCGCCCTTGTGGGCCAAGGGCGGAACGACTAGGTAAGCCCCCCATCATGCGGGCAGAAACCTCTATGCCGGTCGACCGGACAACCGACGTAACAAACGCGATGCGCGATCTGCTGCGCGATGTGCTAGGGCTGGCACAGGATCGCGTGGATTCATTCGATGTGGACACGCCCCTTTTCGGCGCCCTTCCGGAACTGGATTCCATGGCGGTCGCAACGCTGCTCACCGAAATGGAAGACCGCCTCGGCATCCTGATCGAGGATGACGACATCGACGGCGAAACATTCGAGACGTTCGGTACGCTGACCACCTTTGCGAAAACGAAGGTCGGCAACTAAGCTGCGGCTACGGCCTCTTCCCGCCGAACTGAATAGAGGGCGCAAAAATGCGCCCTCCCCCTGACACGCCTATTCTGCAGCCATAGCGTCGAAGTCCGCTTCTGCGAGAAACTTCTCGACATCCAGCGCCGCCATGCAGCCCATGCCTGCAGCCGTCACAGCCTGGCGATAGATTTTATCGCTGACGTCGCCCGCTGCGAACACGCCTGAAACCGCCGTCCGCGTGGTGCCGGGCTCAACCAACAGATAACCTTCGTCCATCGGCAGCTTGCCGACGAACAATTCGGTCGCAGGCTGATGCCCAATCGCGACGAACGCGCCATCTGTTTCAATATGGGATGCTTTGCCCGTGACCGTATCGATCAGGTCCACGCCGACCAGCCCTTCCGGGTTGCCGCCACCCACGAAGCGATCGATCTTCTGGTTCCAGAGCACCTTGATATTCGGATGGGCGAACAGCCGCTGCTGCAGGATTTTTTCCGCACGCAGCGAATCGCGCCGGTGGATCAGCGTCACGTCATGACTGTGGTTGGTGAGGTACAGCGCCTCTTCAACCGCCGTGTTGCCGCCGCCGATCACGACAACCTTCTTGCCGCGGTAGAAGAACCCATCGCAGGTTGCGCAGGCAGATACGCCCTTCCCCTGCAATAGCTGCTCGCCTTCCGCGCCCAGCCATTTCGCCTGCGCGCCCGTCGCGATCACCAGGCTGTCGGCATAATAGACGGTGCCGCCATCTCCCTTCAGGCGGAACGGGCGATCGGATAGATCGACGTCCACGATCTGATCATACATCATCTTTGCGCCGACATGCTCGGCCTGAGCCTGCATCTGCTCCATAAGCCATGGACCTTGGATCACATCCCGAAAGCCAGGATAGTTTTCAACGTCGGTGGTGATGGTCAGTTGCCCGCCCGGCTGCATGCCCTGCACCACGATTGGCGCCAAGCCCGCGCGCGCGCCGTAAATGGCGGCGGAAAGGCCCGCTGGACCCGAACCGAGAATCAGCATGCGAGTAGAATGGGTAGCGGTCATCTGATGTCCCCAGCTCTTTGGATTCGTTCGTCGGGATGAAATAGGCAGCAGCGCGAGGCACGCAAGCCTGACGATGGCATCGATTTACTTGGGGGATGGGAAGATACGCCTCTTCACCACCCCACACGCCCGCAACTCAAGCAGGCACCTCCACACCCTGCGGAGATCAATCCATTACGTTGGGCAGGTCCTCAAATCCCTTGCGCAACGCCGCCGACCAGCTGTGCGACAGCAGCTGAAATTCCTCATTATCCGCTTCGATCCGCGTGCGGACGCGGAAGTCGAACTTGTCCCGCTCGATCACGTTCAGGTCCAGTGGCATGCCGACCGACAGGTTCGATCGCAGCGTCGAATCCATGGAAACCAGAACTGCCTTCGTCGCATCTTCCAGCGTCGTGTCCCGCTTTATAATGCGATCGAGGATCGGCTTGCCATATTTATGCTCGCCAATCTGGAAAAAGGGGGTGTCCTCCGTCGCCTCGATGAAATTGCCCGCCGAATAGATCAGATAAAGGCGGGGTTTTCCGCCACGGCGCTGGCCCGCCAACAGGATGGAAGCATCCGCGCCCGATCCCTGCATTTCGATCGTGCTGCGATAATGGTGCTGCATCGCGCACATGGCGTCACCGACCAGTTGGACCGCCCGATGCATCGTCGCGCAATTGAGGATGCTCTCTACTTCTGGATCAAGCTGCGAATCCTTGATCGCACGACCGACAATGGCCTTAACGCCCTGCGTAATGGACAGGTTGCCCGAACACATCAGGACCAACGCGCGTTCGCCCGGCACGCTGTAGGTAAAACTTTTCCGAAAGCGCGCGATATTGTCCATGCCCGCATTCGTGCGGGTGTCCGACAGCATGACCAGTCCCCGGTCTACTCGCACCGCCACACAATAGGTCATTGCCCAACGGGCTCCTATATCCGTTCAACCCTGCGGGATGGATGGCTGAAGGCTTTGTTGCTGCTGCCTTTGCAACTGCCTTTCTTCCACCCCTTCCTCCGCCTGCGCGATCCGGACGTCCGCGTCAATCCAGATATCGCCCGCCACCGTTACCGATCCACGGATTGGCGCCGCGGCATCGGCGTCCAGGCCTGACGCCAGACGCAAATAGCGTTCAGTCACGCAGACCCGATTGGACGGGTCGAAACCGACCCAGCCCAGATCAGGCACCAATGCCTCAACC
The DNA here is from genome assembly GCF_001563285.1 of Sphingobium sp. MI1205. NCBI lineage: Bacteria > Pseudomonadati > Pseudomonadota > Alphaproteobacteria > Sphingomonadales > Sphingobiaceae > Sphingobium > Sphingobium sp. MI1205. The sequence continues at coordinate 1,336,360 of NZ_CP005188.1, read as the reverse complement.
CACGCATGGGTTTCATGCAATGCGACGCCGCCTTCAGCCAGCAGATAGCCCGTGACATAGCGCGCCGCCATGCCCAGCGCGCGCGCGCCCGCTATGAAGATTTGCGCATGGTCTTGGCATACGCCCGCTCCCAGCGCGAAAGCCTCCGCCGCCGTGGTGTTGGCCGTCGTGACTCCGCTGCGATAGGCCACCGCGTCGCTGACCGCCGCCGATAGAGAATGGAGACGCGCCAGCGCGCCGCCTGTATCGGGCAAAGACAGGGCCATGTCCCGGATCGCATCGGACATGCGGGTCAGCCGGGTTTCACGCAGAAAATAGGCATGCGGCACGCCCCCGGTTGTCCAACCGAGCACGCCGTTAGTGTCGCAGGTTTCAACCAGCCCTTCCGCCACGATAACGGCGTTATCCAACCGATCGTGCCGGATCCAGACTGCCTCCATCTCGCCAAAGCTGTTGGCGCGAAAACCATCCACGGGTTCACCATTTACGCTCACCTGCCATTCCAGCACCTTCTGCGAGCGCGTATCGGTTGGCATGAGCTTCAGCCGCATCGCCACGCGCCCAGCCGTCGCTGAATAGCGATACATGGTCTGGTGGCGGACCAGCAATTTCACGGTGTGCCTGCCCCTTTCATCCGAAATGGTAGGTTTGGGCGATCTCAGCGCCCAGCTTATTGGTCATCTGCAATCCGCTCTGCACCGTTTCATGCAGACCAACACGGAAAATCTCACCACTGTCGAGTTGCTCGATGTGGGCGACCATCTGCCGCACCGTTTCGTGACAGGTCCCGCGGCTATTGTGCCACCCCGCGAGCCGATTCAGGCGATAGTCGAGTTGATCATAGCAATAAGCGATGCTGCGGGGGAAAAGACGGTTCAGCATCAGGAAGTCGGTGATCTGCCAAGGCGTGTAGGTGCCGCCATACACGTGATGATAGGCCCGCGCTCCCGATAGTGCGTACAGCACCGACGTCCATTGATAATGGTCCCGATTGCCGCCGATAACCTCAGTCTCTGGCAGCAGCACATAATATTTGACGTCCAAAAGCCGCAGCGTCATCTGCGCCCGCTCAAGCGCCGACCCGGCGCGCAGGAAGTCGTGCCCCTCATTGCGCAACTGCCCGGAATGCGCGGCTCCGCGAAATGTCATGACACGCGTTTTTACCCAGTCGATCAGGGCCGGAAGCTGCTGCCGCGCTTCTCCAACGTCATAACTGTCCAGCTTGCGCCAGCCTTCGTTCAGCGCCTCCCACATATCCTGCGTCAGCATGGTGCGTGCCGACTTCGCGTTCGCGCGGGCCTTGAGCAGACAGGATCGAATCGAACTGGCATTGTCCGGATCCAGCATCAGGTAGGAAACAGCGTCGCTCTCCGTCACCTGCACGCCTTCGGGAAAGCTGCCACCGTTGCCTGTTGCCCGTACCACCGATCGCCATTCGTCCCGATGGTGCGCGCCGGGCAGGATCGCCATGCGCTGCCCCATGGTCAGCAGGCGCGCGGTAGCCTCTGCTCGTTCCATGTAGCGCGCCATCCAGAACAGATTTTCCGCTGTACGGCTCAGCATGCGCCGTTCCTCTCCGCCGTTCGGCCCGGAGCACGCTGGGACGATACCGAAGTGCGCGCGCTATTCATGTCGATCAATCCTGCAACACCCACGTATCCTTCACCCCCCCGCCCTGACTGGAGTTCACCACCAGCGATCCTTCGGTCAGCGCGACACGGGTGAGGCCGCCGGGCACCAGTCGGATCTGCTTGCCGACGAGGCAATAAGGTCGGAAATCTGCATGCCGCCCAACGACCGTCGCCGGCCCCAGCGTTGGGACGGTCGAAAGGTCCAAGGTCGGCTGCGCGATGAACTCGCCCGGATTGGCCCGGATGCGCTCCGCATAAGCGGCGATCTCATCCTTGGTGGATTTAGGACCGATCAGCATTCCATAGCCGCCAGACCCGTGAACCTCCTTTGCGACCAGTTCGTGCAGATGCTCCAGCACATAGGCGCATTCGTCGGGCTTGCTGCATTGCCACGTCTGGATATTGTCCAGGATCGGCTGCTCGCCCAAATAGAAGCGGATCATTTCGGGCACATAGATATAGACCGCCTTGTCGTCCGCAATCCCGGCACCAGGAGCCGAGGCCAGCGTCACCCCGCCGCGGCGATAGACGTTAAAAATACCTGGAATGCCGAGCATACTGTCTGGACGAAACACCAGTGGATCGAGATATTCGTCGTCGATCCGCCGATAAATAACGTCCACCTGCTTGGGACCGAGCGTCGTCTTCATCCAGACGCGCTCATCATCGACGAACAGGTCCGCCGGCTCGACCAGTTCGATGCCCATCAGGTCGGCTAGGAAGCTATGCTCATAATAGGCGCTGTTAAGCGATCCTGGTGTGAGCAGCACGACCACCGGATCGCCCTTGCACGCGGGAGGTGCAACCTCCTTCAGACTCTTGAGCAGTTCGGCGGGATAATCGTCCACCGGCGCCACCAGCCCCTGACCAAACAGCTCGGGAAACATGCGCGTCATGATCTCTCGATTCTCGAGCATGTAGGAAACACCCGAGGGAGTGCGGCAATTATCCTCCAGCACCTCGAAGCGTGACGGTCCCGTCCGGACAATATCGATGCCGACAATGTGGCTGTAAACTTTTCCAGGCGGCGAAAAGTTCGCCATTTCAGCGAGATATGCGCTATTCTGATAGATAATGTCGGCAGGCATGATCCCCGCTTTCACGATTTCGCCCCGGTGATAGACATCGTGCAAAAACGCATTCAATGCCCGCGCCCGCTGGCGAATGCCCCGATCAAGCACACGCCACTCCTGCGCGGTGAAGATGCGTGGCAGGAGGTCGAACGGGATCAACCGCTCTGGGTCCCCACCCTCGCCATAGACGGCGAAGGTTATCCCGATCCTGCGGAAAATCGCCTCAGCTTCATCCAATCGACGGTTAAGCCCGGCAATGCCAGTCCGCTCTACCCAATTCTGCACTTCCGCGTAGCAAGGGCGTATCGAACCATCGGGCTCAAACATTTCCTGGAAGGGCAAAGCGTCAATCCTCCCTCGGGGACGATCCCCGGTTGTGCATTGCAGCATAGTGCAATGTGACGGAATGATTGCAAGCGCAAATGACGATCGCCGCCCCGACGGTGCCATCTTTTTCGGCGATGGAGCTACCCCGAGCATGGAAAGAGATTTTGTGCGCGACCTGCCAAACCCCGTTGACCCCACCAACTGCTCTGCTTATAGCGCGCCCACCGCAGGGAACGACGTTCCAGCGCAGCCCATGGGGCGGAGTAGCTCAGCTGGTTAGAGCAGCGGAATCATAATCCGCGTGTCGGGGGTTCAAGTCCCTCCTCCGCTACCATTTTACATCCATGACTGGGACAGCCATCCGCAGCGGCGATGTAATCCTCTCTCTACCTGCGATCAGCTAACGCAACGCGGCCCCTCGAGCTTCAGGGTCCATTTCAGCGCCCCCAGGAAGATGGCCTGATGTGCAGGCTCGGCATAGGATTGCCAATTCAACACTACCGATACCGCGACGAAGCCAGCAGCGACCAGCAGCGTCCACATCGCTATCTTTCTGATAATGGAAAACTCGAAAACTGCCCCATCTATGCGCGGATTCCAGCGTTACGCAGGTTTCAGATTTCCAGTTGCGAGCCCAGCTCGACCACCCGGTTAGTCGGCAGCTTGAAGAAGGCCATTGGGCTTTCTGCGTTTCGCACCATCCAGGCAAAGAGCCGCTCGCGCCAGATCGCCATCCCGGGCCGCGAAGACGGAACGAGCGTCTCACGGCTAAGAAAATAGCTGGTGTCGGCAACACTAATCGGTCCGCCACAATCATGGACTGCTTTCATGGCTGCCGGGACATCGACACTCTCCATGAAACCATGACGCAGAATCAGGCGATAAAAGCCTACCCCATAAGCTTCCGCGCTCGTGCGCCCTTCAAAAGGCAGATGCGGTACGTCTTCTGTCCGCACCGTCAGAATGATATTGCGTTCGTGCAGGATGCGGTTGTGCTTCACATTGTGGAGCAAGGCAGGAGGGACGCCCTCCGTCGTCGATGACAGAAAAATGGCCGTCCCCGGCACCCGTTTCAGCGAAGCGCCTGCCGATTTGATGAACAGCTCCAGATCCATCGCGTCGTCGCGCAGATAGTTGCGCATGATCCGCCGTCCCGTCGCCCAGGTTGTCAGGATCAGGAAGCATACCGCCGCCACCAACAGCGGGAACCAACCGCCATCGGGAATCTTGGTGGCGTTCGACAGGAAATAGGCGCCATCGATTACAAGGAACAGGCCGGTTACAGCACCCGCCAGAAACGGGTTCCAGCGCCATACGCTAAAGGTCAGTACGCCCATCATACAGGTCGTAATCAGCATCGTGCCGGTGACCGCGATACCGTAGGCAGCTGCCAGGTTGCTGGAACTGCCAAAGCCCAGAACGAGCAGGATGACGAGAACCAACAATGTCCAGTTGATCAGAGGCATATAGACTTGCCCAGCGGCCGACGCACTTGTGTGCAGGATGCGCAAGCGCGGCAGGAATCCCAGCTGCACAGCTTGGCGCGTCACGGAAAAGGCACCCGAAATGACCGCCTGACTGGCGATCACCGTCGCCAGCGTCGCCAGAATCACCAACGGCAACCGCGCCCATTCCGGGGCCAAGAGGAAGAAGGGGTTCTGGGCAGCCTCCGGTTGATCCAGCAACAGCGCGCCTTGCCCTAGATAATTCAGCATCAGGCAGGGTAGCGCCGCATATAGCCAGGCGATGCTGATCGCCCTACGCCCGAAATGCCCCATGTCGGCGTAAAGCGCCTCTGCCCCCGTCACCGCAAGCACCACCGATCCAAGCGCCAGGAAGGCAAGCTTGGGATCGATCTGGAAGAAATGCAGCGCCCACCATGGGTTGATGATCAGGATGATCTCTGGATGCCGGATAATATTGGCTATGCCCAATATCGCGAGCACCAGGAAATAAACCGCCATAACGGGGCCGAACAACGCGCCGACCCTTGCCGTGCCGAAGCTCTGGATCACGAAGAGCGCGATCAGGATCACGATCGCGACGGGCAGGACCAGAGGAGTCAACCCCGCCTGCACGACCGTCAACCCCTCTACCGCCGACAGCACCGAGATTGCGGGCGTGATAATGGCATCGCCATAGAACAGCGCCGTAGCCAGCACGCCCAGCACCGCAACGGCTGGCGTCCAGCGCGTCTCTCCCATCCGGCGTCCGATCAGCGCCAGCAGGGCCATGCTGCCGCCTTCGCCGCTATTGTCTGCGCGCATGACGATGAACACATATTTGACCGTCACGACCAGCATCATGGTCCAGAAGATCAACGATAGAACACCATAGATGTGAACGGGATCGACAGCCAATGGATGATGGCCGACGAAACTTTCCTTCAGTGCATAAAGCGGGGACGTGCCGATGTCGCCGAACACCACCCCCAAGGCGCCAAACGCCAGCGAAGGTAACGAGCCATGCTCACCACGGGCGTCAGTACTCGTACTTACGTCATTGCCAGCCATCAGGCAGAAAGTCCCCAGTCCGCGCAATGCCTATGCCACAGACTTAGGCGGTGACGCCATGGGGCGAAGGCGCGACCCATGAAATTAATATCGCTGGCCTTTAGGGCGAATCTCCGCCCTGCCCCTTGTCAGCCCCTGGAAAGCGCGCCAATGACGGCAGCAACATGGATTGAGGGGATTGCTGGCCGATGAGCCATTATGACGTTTTGATCGTTGGCGCGGGGCACGCCGGCGCGCAGGCAGCCATTGCGCTTCGTCAATTGGGCTTTGAAGGTTCGGTCGCCATGATCGGCGATGAAAAAGACCCACCTTATGAGCGGCCGCCGTTGTCCAAGGAGTATTTTGCGGGCGAAAAGAGCTTCGAACGCATCCTGATCCGACCAGCCAGCTTTTGGGACGACCGAAAAATCGACATGCTGCTCGGCCGTCGGGTCAAGGCCATCGATCCTGTGGCCAAGACCGTCACCGCCGGCGGCGAACAAATTGGCTATGACAAACTCATCTGGTGCACCGGCGGCAGCCCCCGGATGCTGACCTGCAATGGTGCCGACGCTGAAAATGTCCACGCCGTGCGCCGCCGCGACGATGTCGATGCGATGATGGCGAAGCTTGACCGGATCAACCATGTCACGGTGATCGGCGGCGGCTATATTGGACTGGAAGCAGCGGCTGTCCTCAGCAAGTTTGGCAAGAAGGTCGTGCTGCTTGAGGCGCTGGACCGCGTTCTCGCACGCGTCGCGGGGGAAGAACTGTCCCGCTTCTACGAGGCCGAGCACCGCGCGCATGGGGTTGATCTGCGTACTGGCGCGAAGATGGACTGCATCGAGGTGACAGACGGCAAGGCTACCGCCGTGTTGATGCAGGATGGTGAGCGGATCGAAACCGACATGGTTATCGTCGGCATCGGCATCATCCCCGAAACCGGTCCGCTGATCGCGGCGGGCGCCGCAGGTGGCAATGGCGTCGATGTCGATGAATATTGCCGCACCAGCCTGCCCGACATCTATGCTGTCGGTGATTGCGCGTCTCATGCCAATCGCTTCGCCCGCGGCGCACAGATCCGGCTCGAATCGGTCCAGAACGCCAATGATCAGGCGAAAACGGCGGTGCAGCATATCCTGGGCAAGGAAGAAGCATATGACGCCGTGCCGTGGTTCTGGTCGAACCAATATGATCTGAAGCTGCAGACGGTCGGGCTGTCGATAGGCCATGACCACACCATTTTGCGCGGCGATCCCGCAACGCGCAGCTTCTCGGTCCTTTATATGAAGGCGGGCAAGCTGATCGCCCTTGATTGCGTCAATGCGGTCAAGGATTATGTGCAGGGCCGCGCCCATGTGGTCTCGGGCGCGCTACTCGACCAGGCACAGCTCGCCGACGCCTCCGTGCCGCTCAAGGAAGTGGGCCTCGCCTGAATACCTCTCTCCTATCTTGACGACTTCTGATTATCAGGCTGACGGCTTCTCAGCCTGATAATCAGGGCGCAAGGCTGGCTCGCGTCATCAAAGGGCGAATGACAGATATTCGCCCGCCTTGCCTGCCACCCGGCCGGTAAGCAGAAACGAGCCGTCATCGGCACTTGCCGCCTGCGCAGGCCACGCTATCACCCTGACAGGGAAAGTTTTCAAGAAAGGCCGGGTCATGACGGGCGAACAAAGGATATGCCTATGGTCGCTTGCTCCCTTTGCACTCGCGTCCTCGGCTCCTGCGGCAGCGGCAACGCATGGCTATACTATCACCAGCTTCGATGCGATCCGCGTCGATGCTCCGGTCGAAGTGATCATCACCACGGGCGCAGGCCCCTCCGCGCGTGCAGAGGGCGATCAGTCACTGCTCGACCGTCTCAAGGTGGAGGTGTCTGGACGCCTACTGACCGTTCGCTTGGGCCGCCCCCAACCGGGTGAAAAGACAGGCGGTCGCGCCACGTTGCGACTGTCCACCGGCTCGCTGGCAAGGCTGGTGCTGACGGGCGGCGGCTCCGTGTCCGTCAATCGGATGAAGGGGTTGCGCGGGGACATCATACTGGGCGGCAACGGCGACGTCAGTGTCGCTGCGGTCGATGTCGATCAACTGAACCTTGGCCTTGCGGGTGCAGGCCGGGCTACGCTGGCAGGCAGGGCGGCGACGGCATCGCTGCGGTTAAACGGCCCGGGAGCGGTCGAGGCCGAGAGCCTGCGTGTTCGGCAGGCGACGGTCAGCAATGACGGCCCGGGAAATGTCATGGTAACGGCAGAGGTGACAGCTGAAATATCGGCCTCCGGCTCCGGCGACGTGACGATAATGGGCAAAGCCGCCTGTCAGGTCGATAATCGCGGCACCGGCCGCATATCCTGTGGCGGTGAAAACTATTAGTCGCGCAATCTGTTCGCGTGCATCCTGGTTCTCCCCGCCTTCCTTATCAAAGTCTTTACCGCGCGCCCGCTAGCATCAAGGCAATCTGAAACAGCCGGATTGCCTCATGTTCGCCCGTTGCCTCCTGCTCTTCCTTTTTTTGGCCGCGCCTCAAACCGCGAACGCGCAGGTTCCCGTCGCGGACAGCGGCGACACCGGCTGGATGATCATATGTGCACTGCTGATCCTGTTTGCCGCTCTACCGGGCCTGCTGCTGCGCCATGCGGGGCTGGTCAATGTGCGCAGCGCCCTTTCCACAGCCTTGCAGGGCATTGCCGTTGCTGCGGGGGCATCGCTGGCATGGGCGATCGCTGGATACAGCTTGTCCTACGCACCCGGAACCACTTGGCTGGGTGGCGGCGCCAACCTGTTCCTCGCCAATCTAAGTTCGCTGCGTGAAGGGCTGACCGTTCCTGAATCCGCCTTCGCCCTGTTCCAGATGGCTCTTGCGCTACTGGCCGCCTGCCTCCTTCCTGGCGCTGTGGCCGAGCGCGCGAGGTTCGGATGGATTGCAGGGCTTGCGCCGCTATGGCTGCTCATCGTCTACGCCCCGGTGGTACATGCCGTCTGGGGTGGGGGTTGGCTCGCAGACCTCGGCGTCATGGACTTCGCGGGCAGCCTCGTCGTTCACACAAGCGCGGGGTTTTCCGCGCTTGCCTTATCGGTGATCCTCGGCAGGCGCCGGACGCCGGGCACCGTCAGTCATGCACCGCTGCTCAGCCTTGCGGGTGGCGCGCTGGTCTGGATCGGCTGGGCGGGCGTGGTTGGTGGATGGGCGCTGGGCGCGACCGACTCCGCCGCCACCGCCATCCTCAACATGCATTTTGCCGCCTGCACCGGGGCACTAACCTGGATGCTCATCGATCGCGTCGCCACGGGGCGCGTGAGCCCCAGAGGTGCATTTGCCGGCGCTCTTGCGGGCCTTGTCGCCATATCTGCTTCGGCCCCGCTCATTGGCACAGGTGGCGCAATGCTGATCGGCGCGATCTCCGCCCTTCTGTGCCGGGCGGGTAAGGCCATGCTTGCAAACCGCATCGATGACCCGGCGGACGTCTTCCTGCTTCACGGCGTCGGTGGCCTGATCGGTACGCTTCTGCTGCCGCTGTTCGTCCAGCCGCTTCTTGGCGGCGTAGGGTATGAAGGGGACATCAGCATTTCCGCTGCCATGCTGAGCCAGCTTTCGGGCGTTGCTATCGTCGCGCTGTGGTCGATGGCAGGGACAGCTATCGCAGCACTTCTGCTCTCCGTCATGCTCCCGATGCGTATCAGTGCACAGCAGGCTGCAAGCGGCCTTGATCAGATCGATCATGGGCAGCAGGGCTGGGATTTCCGTTAAAGCCATGGGGACTGCCGTCGGCATCTTCGCATATCAGGAAGAGCGGCGAATTGGCGTCTGCCTTTCCTCGCTGCCCCTGGATCGCCCAGACACAATCTATCATGTGCTGGTGAACGGATCGACTGACGCTACCGCCGCCCAAGCGCGCAGCGCTGCGGATGGAAGATCCAATGTGCTGGTCCACGACATCGCTGCAGGCGGCAAATCGCGGACCTGGAACCACTTCGTCCACGATCTGCTGATCGGGAACGATCAGGCTGTCATCTTCCTTGATGGCGACGCGGAAATCGCGCCGGGTTCGATCGACAGCCTGGTACGGACCCTTGAGAGAAAAGGCGTAAATGCAGCTTCAGCCATGCCTCTCAATGGTCGCCTGGCATCCCGATACCGCGACATGCTGCGCGAGGAAGGCGGCCTGTTTGGCGATCTATATGCGCTGTCAGGCGACTTCGTGAACCGTGTTCGGGCGCGCGGATTGCGGCTTCCCGAAGACCTGATCGGCGATGATGGGCTTGTCGCGGCCTGGGCACATACCGATCTGTCGACTGATGCTGCATGGGAGCGCAAACGCATTGCCACCTGCGAGGATGCGGGTTTCTTCTGTGAGCCGGTCCGGCTCGCCAGCCCGCTGACGTGGAAGATGCAATATTGCCGCATGATCAACTATTCGGTTCGCTTCTTCCAGAACCGGATCGTGTCTGACATCATGGGGCGGGACGGGCCGGGCGGTCTGCCCCATGAACTTCGCGTCCTCTATCCCTCATGGCTTCCTCGCTTTGCCCCTCGTCCCGGCCCCACTGGCTTGTTCGATCGAAAGGCGCTCGCACGGATGCGGCAGGCGATTTAGCGATCCTTGCCCGCCAGTTCCTTGTTGATGAACAGCGCAAGGCCGGTGACGATCGCACCCGAAAGCAAATATACGCCGGACGCCGCCAGACCAAAGGTCACTGACAGCGCCAGCGCCACTAACGGTGCGAAGCCCGCACCCACCAGCCAGGCCAGATCGGACGTCAAGGCCGACCCCGTATAGCGGGTCGCGGTCGAGAAGTTGGACGCCACCACGCCCGACGACTGCCCAAAGCTTAGCCCCAGAAGCATGAAGCCAAGAATCATGAACGCAATCTCGGCCAATTCGCCACCATTCAGAAGCAGAGGCGCCGCGATGCTGAATATACCGATGCCAAGCGCCGACCAGGCCAGCAGCTTGCGCCGCCCGACCATGTCTGCAACGAACCCCGAAACCACGATCGCCAGAATGCCAACGCTGGCCCCAATCGCCTCGATCACCAGGAACCGCTCCAGCGGCTGCTTCGTGTAAAGCGCGATCCACGACAGCGGAAACACGGACACCATGTGAAACAGCGCGAAGCTGGCCAACGGGGCGAATGCACCGATGACGATGTTACGCCCTTCGCTCCGCACCGTTTCCAGCACGGGCGAAGGCTGCAACTCACGAGCTTCAAACAACCGTTCGAACTCATGCGTCACCACAATCCGCAACCGTGCGAACAGCGCCACGACGTTGATCGCGAACGCCACGAAGAAGGGATAGCGCCACCCCCAATCAAGGAAATCCGCCCGAGAGAGCACTGACAGGAAGAAAGCGAACAGGCCGCTCGCCACCACCAACGCCATTGGCGCCCCAAGCTGCGGCATCATCGCATACCAGCCGCGCTTGTTCTGCGGCGCATTGAGCGACAACAGTGACGCGAGGCCGTCCCAGGTCCCACCCAGCGCGATCCCCTGCCCCGCCCGAAACACGGCCAACAGAACGGCAGACCAGATGCCGATGGTCTCATATCCAGGCAGGAAGGCGATAAAGGCGGTTGATCCACCCAGCAGAAACAGCGCGATAGTCAATTTCACCCCCCTCCCATGGGCACGATCCACCGCCATGAAGATGAAAGAACCAATCGGCCGCGTGATGAAGGCCAGCGCAAAGATAGCGAAGGACCAGAGCGTGCCAGCCAGCGGGGAGAGATTGGGAAAGACATGCGCCGGAAAGACGATGCAGGACGCGATCGCGTAAACGAAAAAATCGAAAAATTCCGATGTTCGCCCGATGATGACGCCAATTGCGATCTCTCCGGGGGCAACCTTGTGATCCCGCGCGGTTACGAGACGCGCGTCGCGCTCCAGTGATGTGGACGATGGAGTGGTGGTCGCGGCGTTCATCGGGGATAGCAAGCCTTCATGCTGCGGGAACGATCCATGCCAACATTCGTCGCAGCATAGCGAATCATCCCGGTGATCGACAGGCCATTGCCCTATTTCGCACCCGCGAGGGGATAGGACAAAACGTCCAATGTCGATCCCGAAGCACCCCTCCTATGCGGGCTTCATGACCGCACGCCTCGCTCCCGTACCAGCTGCATTTTTGCGCCGATTCGCGCCCTTTTTGCTGCTTCCGCTGGGGGCGTGCGACTGGGTGGTCATGTCGCCCTCCGGCGATGTCGCAATGCAGCAACGCGACCTGATCGTGATTTCCACGCTGCTGATGCTGCTCATCATCCTGCCGGTGATGGCCATGACGATATGGTTCGCATGGCGCTACCGGGAAAAGGCGCAGGCGAAGGACTATGATCCCGATTGGGATCACTCGACCAGCCTTGAACTGCTGATCTGGTCGGCCCCGCTGCTGATCATCATCGCGCTGGGTGCAATCACCTGGACCAGCACGCACCTGCTCGATCCCTACCGCCCGATCGAGCGCCTGGATGCCGACCGCAAGGTCGAACCATCGGCAAAGCGGCTGCAGGTCGAAGTCGTCGCCCTCGACTGGAAATGGCTGTTCATCTACCCGGAACTGGGGATCGCGACCGTCAACGAACTGGCCGCCCCGATCGACCAGCCGATCGAATTCAAGATCACCTCATCCACCCTGATGAACAGCTTCTTCGTCCCCGCACTCGCAGGGCAGATCTATGCAATGCCCGGCATGCAGACGGTGCTGCACGCCGTCGCCAACAAACCGGGTAATTTCGAAGGCTTCTCCGCGAACTATTCGGGCGCAGGCTTTTCCAACATGCGCTTCAGGTTCAAGGCAATGGACCAGGCGGGCTTTGAAAATTGGGTCGCCAAGGTCAAGGCAAGCGGCGCCAAGCTGGATCGCGCCACTTATGTAAAGCTGGAGCAGCCGAGCGAAAAAGTGCCGCCGATGTACTTTGCCGGCGTTGAACCGAAGCTGTTCCACGCTGCGCTCAACATGTGCGCCCAGACGGGCAAGCGCTGCATGGATGAGGTCATGATGACTGACATAATGGGTGGCGCAGGCAAGGAGTCGGCACGCGATACACAAGGCCTGCGTCATGACGGCACGATCGACGTCGGCGGATACCACCCTGTCGAGCCAGGCAAGAAAGGCGAGATCGCTCAGCCTGCAGGCATGACCCCGGCAGCAGAAAAAACACCCGCTGCGCAAGGCAATGAAGCGCCCGGCCAAAAGGACGCCGATCACGCAGGACATCATGGCCATGGCATATAGCCCGGCACAGGCCCGCCAAATTCCACCCTGTCTCTCTTTCGCCTGAAGGCTCTGCCCATGTCTCCCCATCCCGCATCAGAAAATAGCGGCATCTGGAAGCTGATCTTCGGTCGGCTCGACTGGAGCGCGATCCCCATTCACGAACCGATCGTGATGGGCACCTTCATCGCGGTCGTGATCGGCGGCGTGGCCATCCTTGGCCTTGTCACCAAATATCGCTTGTGGGGGGTGCTTTGGCGCGACTGGTTCACCACCGTGGATCATAAGCGCATCGGCATCATGTACATGATCCTGGGCCTCATCATGTTCGTGCGCGGTTTCGCGGACGCGCTGATGATGCGCCTTCAGCAGGCATGGGCCTTCAACGGGTCGGAAGGCTATCTGAACGCGCACCATTACGACCAGATCTTCACGGCGCACGGCGTCATCATGATCTTCTTCGTGGCGATGCCGATGATTACCGGAATCATGAACTATATGGTGCCGCTACAGATCGGCGCGCGCGACGTCAGCTTTCCCTTCCTCAATAATTTCAGCTTCTGGATGACCACTGCGGGTGCGGTCATCACCATGATGTCACTGTTCGTGGGGGAGTTTGCGCGTACCGGCTGGCTCGCCTACCCGCCCCTTTCGGGCATAGCCTACAGCCCCGGCGTCGGCGTCGATTACTATATATGGGGATTGCAGGTTGCGGGCATCGGCACGCTGCTATCGGGGGTCAACCTGATCGCGACCATCGTCAAGATGCGCGCGCCCGGCATGTCCATGATGAAGCTGCCCATCTTCGTATGGACCTCGCTTTGCGCCAACATTCTGATCGTCGCCGCCTTCCCGGTTCTGACTGCGGTCCTCGCGCTGCTCAGCCTTGACCGCTATGTCGGCACCGCCTTCTTCACCAACGACATGGGCGGCAATCCCATGATGTATGTTAACCTCATCTGGATATGGGGCCACCCGGAAGTCTACATCCTCATCCTGCCGCTGTTCGGTGTGTTCAGCGAGGTCACCTCCACCTTCTCGTCGAAGCGGCTCTTCGGCTATTCCTCTATGGTCTATGCCACGGTCGTGATCGCGATCCTCAGCTACCTCGTTTGGCTGCACCACTTCTTCACCATGGGATCGGGGGCCAGCGTCAACAGCTTCTTCGGCATCACGACGATGGTCATTTCCATTCCCACGGGGGCCAAGCTCTTCAACTGGCTCTTCACCATGTACCGGGGACGCATCCGGTTCGAACTGCCGATGATGTGGACGGTAGCATTCATGCTGACCTTCGTGGTCGGCGGAATGACCGGCGTGCTGCTCGCCGTGCCGCCCGCGGACTTCGTGCTGCACAACTCGCTGTTCCTGATCGCGCATTTCCACAATGTGATAATCGGGGGCGTGCTGTTCGGCATGTTTGCGGCAATCAACTACTGGTGGCCAAAGGCTTTCGGGTTCAGGCTTGATCGCACCTGGGGCGTCCGCAGCTTCTGGCTGTGGGTCGTGGGCTTCTGGGTCGCTTTCATGCCGCTTTACATTCTCGGCCTGATGGGCGTCACCCGCCGCATGCGCGTATTCGACGATCCTTCGTTGCAAATCTGGTTTCAGATCGCGGCGCTGGGCGCCATGATGATCGCGGCGGGTATCGCGTGCATGTTCATTCAGTTCGGCGTCAGCATCATGAAGCGCGACCAGTTGCGCGACACGACCGGGGATCCTTGGGATGGTCGCACGCTGGAATGGTCGACCAGTTCGCCTCCGCCGGACTATAACTTCGCCTTCACCCCCGTCATCCATGACGGCGACGCCTGGGCGGATATGAAGAAGCGCGGCTACCAGCGCCCGCTCACAGGTTATCAGCCGATCCACATGCCCAGCAATACGGGCACGGGGATCATCCTGTCCGGCCTGTCCGTCGCGTTCGCCGTCGGCATGATCTGGTACATGTGGTGGCTGGCGGGGCTCAGCTTCATCGGCATGCTGGCGGTCGCGATCGGCCATACCTTCAACTACAAGCGCGACTTCTACATCCCGCAGGATGTGGTCGAGCGCACCGAGGGCGAGCGCACGCGTCAACTCGCCATGCAGGGCTGAACCATCATGGCAAGCGCACCAACAGTCGATTCCGCCTTCCTCGACAAAGACGGCAGGCCGCTCTTCCACCTGCCGCACGAGCCGCATCATCCGGAAGGCTCCAGCACCATGCTGGGCTTCTGGATCTACCTGATGAGCGACTGCCTCATCTTCGCCTGCCTGTTCGCGACCTATGCGGTGCTGGGCGGCAATTATGCGGCAGGACCAAGCCCCAGGGATCTGTTCGACCTGCCGCTCGTCGCGCTGAATACTGCGATGCTGCTCTTCTCCTCCATCACCTATGGCTTTGCCATGCTGGCCATGGACAAGAACCGGGTAGCAGCAACGCAGGGCTGGCTGGCGATCACCGGCCTGTTCGGCCTCGCCTTCCTCTCCATCGAACTGTACGAATTTGCCCACCTCATCCATGAGGGCGCGACCCCGATGCGATCCGGTTTCCTGTCGGCCTTCTTCACCTTGGTCGGCACCCACGGCCTGCATGTCACCTTCGGCATCATCTGGCTGGTCACGCTGATGGTCCAGATCGCCAAAAAGGGCCTGATCCCAGCAAATCAGCGCCGCCTGATGTGCCTGTCCATGTTCTGGCATTTCCTCGACGTCGTCTGGATCGGCGTCTTCACCTTCGTCTATCTCATGGGGATGCTGCTATGAGCGCCCACGACCAACACGACGCCAACGGGCACCATGACGCCCATCATGGCGACGGCCATGCCCACGGCACCTTCGGCAGCTACATGATTGGATTTGCGCTGTCGGTGATCCTGACGGCCATCCCCTTCTGGCTCGTCATGACCGGCGTGCTTGGCGATGCGCAGCTGACGGCCTTCATCATCTTGGGCTTTGCGGTGGTGCAGATCGTCGTTCACATGATCTACTTCCTGCACATGAATACGCGTTCGGAAGGCGGCTGGACCATGTTGGCGCTGATCTTCACGATCGTGCTCGTCGTCATCACCCTGTCAGGATCCATCTGGGTCATGTATCATCTCAATCACAATATGATGCCGCAGATGCAGGGGATGAGCGCGCATGACATGAGCCAGATGCCGTGACGAGCGATGTACCTCGCCGCCGCTCGGCGGGGTTTCTCATCACTTTGTCACTCATAACCGCCCTGATCGTCGGCGGGCTTGTAGCCCTTGGCATGTGGCAGATCGACCGGCTCGCCTGGAAAGGCGACCTCATTGAAAAGGTGGCAAGCCGTGTCAATGCCGCACCCGTTCCCGCGCCCTCTACCGGGAGCAAGGAGGACGTCTACCGCCGCGTGACCGTCACCGGGCACTTCCTCCATGACCGCGCCACGCTGGTGCAGGCTTCCACTGTGCGCGGTGCGGGCTATTGGGTGCTGACCCCACTGGTCACCGATCGCGGCTTCACACTGCTGGTGAACCGCGGCTTCGTGCCGCCAGATGAGCGGTCACGATATTCGAAGCCAAAGGGCATTGTGCAGGTGACAGGTCTCATGCGCTCCTCGGAGCCGGACGGCGGCTTCCTGCGCAGCAATGCTCCTGCTGCCGACCGCTGGTATTCACGCGACGTCGCCGCCATAGCCGCCGCTCGCTCGCTTCGCTCGCCCATCGCCAACTATTTCATTGATGCCGAGCATAGCGGCCCCGCTAATACCCTGCCGATGGGCGGTCTCACCGTTCTGACATTCCCCAATAATCATCTTTCCTACGCTCTCACATGGTTCGCGCTGGCAGCCATGGCCGCTGGCGCTTACATGATCGTCATGCGGTACGAATGGAAAGAGCGTCGGGCATGACGCCGAAAACGCCCCTCAGCGCCCGCTGGCTACCCAGCAAATGGCCCGCCGACGCCGCAGGGCGGAAGAATATGGCGCTGCTGGTGCAATTGCGCTGGATCGCGATCGCGGGGCAAGTCGCAACCATAGCCTTCGTTCACTGGGGCATGGGCATCAACCTTCCGGTCGCGGCCATGCTGCTGGTAGCTTCGGTCGCTGCGATTGTGAACGTCATCACGTTCGCCGCGCTACGCCGTCGCACGGATGTCGCCCATGCGGAGCTTTTCCTGGCATTGCTGTTCGACGTACTCCTCCTCACCGCTCAACTGTATCTGTCCGGCGGGGCGACCAACCCCTTTATCACGCTGTATCTCCTTCAGGTTGCTCTGGGCGCTGTGTTGCTCGACCGGCTCAGCATTTGGGGCATCGTCCTGATGTCGATGCTGTGCGCCGCGCTGCTTTCCTTCGCGTACCAGCCCCTCGGCCTCACCGACGCATTGGAAGGGCATCTGTTCGACCTGCATATTGTCGGGACATGGATCTGTCTGGCCATGATCGCCATTCTGCTCGTACTGTTCATGACCCGCGTGACCGGCAACCTCCAGGCGCGCGAGGCCTATCTGGCTCAGCTACGCCAGCAAGCGGCCGAAGAAGAACATATCGTCCGCATGGGCCTTCTCGCTTCGGGCGCTGCCCATGAACTCGGCACGCCGCTTTCTCAACTGGCGGTCGTACTTGGCGATTGGCGGCGCATGCCAGAGATCATCGATCACCCCCCGATGGTCGAGGAGGTAGAGGAAATGCAAGCCGCTGTTCAACGCTGCAAGGCGATCGTGACCGGCATTTTGCTATCCGCCGGCGAAGCTCGCGGGGAAGCGCCGCAAGTCACCAATGTCCGTGACTTCATAGAGGGCATTGCCACTGCGTGGCGCGATACCAATCCGGGCATGCCATTGCGATGCGATTTCGGCCCCCACGACTACCCACTTATCATCGCGGACCCCGTCATCCGGCAGGCGATCGGCAATCTGCTCGACAATGCTCGGGAAGCGGGCACCACCTATATCGACTTGCTCGTCGGGCGCGACAGCACATCGCTCAATATTGCTGTTCGCGACAATGGCTGCGGTTTTTCCAAACAGATGCTCGCGGATTTCGGCAAACCCTATCGCACCAGCAAGGATAAGCAGGGCGGCGGGCTTGGACTCTTCCTAGTCGTCAATGTCGTCCGCAAACTGGGGGGCAGCGTCTCTGCCAGCAACGGCGCGGACGGTGGCGCCCTGATCCTGCTACGCCTGCCGTTGGGCACCGTCGCATTGGAGGATCAGCCCGATGTCAAATGAACGGGTCCTCATTCTGGTCGAAGATGACGAGGCCCTCACCAAGACCCTGAAGCGCTCCTTCGAACGGCGGAATTATAAGGTCCTGACCGCTGGCAGCCACGCCGCAGTCCTGTCGCAGCTGGAAAATCACAAACCCGGCTATGCCGTCGTAGATCTTAAGCTCGGCCCGGAATCAGGTCTGGTTTGCGTCCAGTCCCTGCATGCCCACAACCCCGAAATGCTGATCGTTGTCCTCACTGGTTTCGCGAGCATCGCGACCGCAGTGGAAGCGATCAAGCTGGGCGCATCCCATTATCTCGCCAAGCCATCCAACACAGACGATATCGAAGCAGCCTTTGCCCGATCCGCAGGCGACCCCTCAACCCCTCTCGCCCCACGTCCTACATCGATCAAGACGCTGGAATGGGAGCATATCCACGAGGTGCTGAAAGACAGCGATTTCAACATTTCAGAGGCAGCGCGCCGCTTGGGCATGCACCGCCGCACGCTGGCCAGAAAGCTCGCCAAGCGCCAGGTCGGGTGAGAATGCGGTGAGGGGAATCGCAAGGTTCACCTAAGGGACTGTAATCAAGTAAATTGCTGCACTGCAGCAAGAAATTAGGCCCCATACAGTGGCCCCACTCCCTTCCCGTAAATCGGGTTCGAAGCTTAAACATGGCTCACTGGCGGGCTACGCTTGTGCAAAGCCACAATACCTCGTCGAGCCAGCCCTAGCAATTTCCAACCGCCCGCTGACCAAGATTTTTCTTGCTGCTGTGATTACTAACGTCGGCTGCCCGCGAACAAAGCGGTCATTCCTTGGCCCACTTCGGTCCGTCGATACCTGCCGCTCATTCATGAGATGATTCCGGCCCCCTTTTGGGGTGAGGGCTGGAACCGGTGTCAGATTTCGGTGCGCTCAGATAGTGTCAGCGCATCGTCGACGTCCACGCCAAGATATCTGACGGTGTTTTCAATATTGGTATGACCCAGCAAGATTTGCACTGCGCGAAGATTGCCGGTTGCCTTATAGATCAGTGCAGCCTTCGTCCTTCGCATCGAGTGCGTACCGTACTCCCGTTTGTCGAGACCGATCGTTGAGACCCACTCATCGACAAGGCGCGCATACTGCCGTGTGCTCAGGTGACCGAGATAATCAATACGGCTTGGGAACACGAAGTCACGGATTGTTCCGCCGCGCCGGTCAAGCCATGCCCTCAGACTCGTTCGTGTCTCGGACATGATCTCGAATTGCACCGGACGACCGGTCTTCTGCTGGATGACCGTCGCACGATCACGAAATGACCCAGCGCTCATCAGATCACCGATCTTGAGCTTCACCAGATCACAGCCGCGCAGCTTACTGTCGATAGCTAGGTCAAATAGCGCCCGGTCGCGCAGACGTCTGTGCTCATCGAGATAGAAGCGGATCGCCCAGATATCGCGCGGCTTCAGCGGTCGCTTTGGGCCGACGTTTTTACCGGCATTTCATGGATGCCGCTCATGAATGGCAGGGTCTAGGTCTGAATGTCCCATGTTACGTCTCCGATGACCGGAATGGCCAAGGCCGCAATAAACCCCGTTGCCGGATAAGCTTAGACAAGTGTCGCGCGACACTTGACATTTGTGCGTGACGAGTCATAATCTAAGAATGGAAATTGAGAGCATCAGGCACAAAGGCCTGCGCCGCTTCTTTGAGACCGGCAACGCTAAAGGCTTGGTTGGAGATGCAGGACGGTTGCGTAAGATGCTTGCTTTCATCGACGCTGCGGAAAGCTTCGATGAACTGTCGGTGCCCCCGAATTTCGGATTGCATGAGCTGACAGGCGACCGGAAAGGTAGCTGGTCGATGACGGTGACAAGAAACTGGCGAATGACCTTTGGCTTGAATGACGAAGGCGCGCTCGTCGATATGGATTTGGAGGATTATCATGGCGCTTAAGATGCACCCTTCGCTCGCCGTCCACGTCGGCGACTGGCTGAAGACGGAAATTGTTGAGCCGGCACAGGTCAGCGTAACGGCCTTGGCAGAGCATTTTGGCGTCTCGAGGCAGGCACTTAGCACCTTGTTGAACGGTAATGCGAACCTCTCTGCCGATATGGCTATTCGGTTCGAGAAGGCTTTCGGGCTCAAGGCCGATACGCTGTTGCGGATGCAGACCGCCTATGAACTGGCCCAAGCCCGTGAGCATGAGCGCGACATCAAGGTCCAGAAGTTTGCAAGAGCCGCCTGACCGCCATCAATTGCGGCCACTCAGTGTGCCGAAGCCCCTGTCTGGTTGCTGTCGGTCGTTCATCTGGAGGGGGACATGTGCGCCCAATTTGTTTCGCCCTTCCGTCATCGTACTGGCTATATGGCAGAAAGCACTGCACAGCAGTTCCTGCCGTTTCTATTGGAGTGAGCCGCATCTGCTATTCGGCCAGCGCCAGCTTTGTTGCCTCCGGCGTGATCGGGTCGATCGGCGTGGCGACGCTGAGCCATGTCCGGGAGCCGCGCGCGCTGCTGTTTGCCGCCGTACCCCTCTTGTTCGCTGCCCATCAGTTCACCGAAGGCTTCGTCTGGCTCGGGCTGGATGGCCGGATCGGACCGGTGGCGCTCGATCACGTCACTTTCCTGTTCATGTTCTACGCCCAAGGCGTCCTGCCTTTTCTGATGCCGCTCGCGGTCCTGCTGATGGAGCCGCCCGGTCAGCGCCGCAGCGCTATCATGGCGCTGACCGTTCTCGGCGCGCTCGTATGTGCGTGGATGATCTATGGGCTGATCTTCTTCGAGAGCACCTGTTCCGTCGAGCAGTATTCCATCGCCTACCGCAACCCGCTCACTGGCAATTTCGGGGTGTCGCTGCTGTATATTCTCGCCACCTGCGGCGCGCTGGTGCTTTCTACCCATCGCGTCGTCAGATGGTATGGGGTACTCAACATCATCGGCCTGACGATTGCACAGCTCGTAAAGGAGTTCGCTTTCGCCTCTGTCTGGTGTTTCTATGCCGCGACCCTGAGCATGGTGATCTACTGGCAGTTCAGGCGGCGAAACATCGACGTCGAAACGCCCAATGGCACTTCGCCGTTCCCCCGACCGTTCCTCCTTCCCTGGCTGCGTCTGAACGGCGCAGCCGTCTCAAAGCCGCAAGGAACAAGTGGAACGGATTTATAGAAGCGTCTGTACTCGCCAACTTAGCGGTCGTTCAAGCCTAGAGATCACCTTGCGAAAGCAGTCGTCCGCTCAGACTCCCTACGCGCCCACTCCGCTCAGGTGCCAATCATGAGGACATTCAGCGCCGCTGTGATTTCATGCGCTGGCCCAGCGCTTTGCGCGAGTGTTCGGCATAAGCGCGGCAGGCTCCGGGGTGGTCGTTGTACCGGCCTTCGCCGGCATTGTCCGGGTGGGCCGAGATCAGGATATCGCAGGGGGTCTTGTTCATCGCTTTATAGCTTTTGCTGAAACCGGTGACGATCGGGCGCGCGGTCGGCGCGGTGTAACGATAATCGTCGGTCGATACCGGGTTCAAGCTCGCGGCAAATATGATCATCCGGCACGTCCGCTGTTCGCACGACTTCCAGCGCCAGCTCATGCTGCCCATGGTATGACCCGGCGTTGCCAGCGCGGTGACCGTTGTATTACCCAGCCGCAGGGTTTGGTGGTCGCGGATGGTTTGAACCTTTGCCACGGCCGGCCAGGAGCCGCCATAACCATGCTGCGGATCATCGGCAGCAAGGCGACCGGCCAGCAGTCCTTCCGCACCCCGTGGACTGGCGACGACGGTAGCGCCCGTGTCGCGCGCCAGCGCCGCGATGCCACCGGCATGGTCGAAATGGGGTTCGGTGCTGAGAATATATTTGATGTCGCGCGGATGAAAGCCCAGCCGCCTGACATTGTCGAGGATGGCGGGTGCAGCCTGCGGTAACGCGCCATCAATCAGAATCAGCCCCGCACCTGTGTCGATCAAGGCGACACTCAGACCGCCGAAGCCAACAAGATAGCTATTGCCGAAGATTTTCTGTGGCGGCAGGGGGGAAAGCCATTCTGCGGTTCGGGAGCCGATAATGGGCTTGGTCAGGACGTCCTCCTGCGTTTGCGCCAATAGACTAATCGAGCCCAACAATGCTGCCAACGCGCCCGCCGTTAAAAGTCGCATCCTCGACATTTACAAATCTCCTTCGCAGCCAGGATTGCGACATGGACGATGCAGAAACAAAGCATCATTTCTCGACAGAGTCATGAGTTTAATTCATAACTAAGCGATGGATCGATCCCAGCTTCCTCTCAATGCCCTACGTGCTTTCGAGGCGGCGGCGCGCCATCTCAACTTCACTCGCGCCGCGATCGAACTGTGCGTCAGTCAAGGGGCCGTGAGCCATCAGGTTGCGCAACTCGAACGGCGGCTCGGCACCCGTCTGTTCCATCGGCTGCCGCGGGGCTTGGCACTAACCGACGACGGGCAGGCTCTGGTGCCAGTGCTGGCCGACATGTTCGATCGGGTAGGCGCTTTGCTCGACCAATATACGGACGGTCGATTTCGCGAGGTGTTGCACATCGGCGTCGTCGGTACGTTCGCGACCGGCTGGCTGCTTCATCGGCTTGGCGGGTTCGAGCGTGCCTGTCCTCACATCGACTTGCGCGTTTCAACCAACAACAACCGCGTCGACATCGCGGGCGAAGCGCTCGACTTCGCGATCCGCTTCGGGGACGGCGCGTGGCATGGCACCATTGCAGAACCGCTGTTCGAGGCTAGGTTGACCCCGCTCTGCGCGCCGTCGATCGCCCACCGGCTGAGCAGCCCCCGCGACCTGACCCAGGAATTATTATTGCGTTCCTATCGGCCCGACGAATGGCGTCGCTGGTTTGAAGCGGCAGGTGCCTCTCAACCCGTGCTGCGCGGCCCGGTATTCGACAGCTCCGCACTGATGGTTGCGGCGGCGGCAAATGGCCTGGGAGTAGCGCTGGCGCCCGCTGCGATGTTTACATACGAACTAATCGCCGAGCACCTAGTCCAGCCATTCGACATTGCGGTCGATGCTGGGCGCTACTGGCTGACCCGGCTTATATCGCGAAAGGACAGCGATGCTATGCGTTCATTTCGGCACTGGCTGATGAATGAGGTTGCAGCGGAGGCGTGATCGTATCCCAAAATGGCTTGCCCACCATGGAGTGACAGCCAATAATGCGGATCGATTATTATTATTATTATTCGCTGAACTCGCCCTAAGGTCGGGTCTGTCAGGCAACGAACGCCAACATAGCTGACGTTCGCGATACTTCGCTTGTCTTCCAAACCGGCCGTTCATTCAGGCGGCGGCTTGTGGCGCCTCTTGGGCAGATAGGAGAATGGCCGGTTTCGACCGGCGCCCCTATACAGCTGCCGTTGCCCCCTGACGGAAAACCTTGCTTTCGAAGTTGCTGGGCAGTTTTCCCATCCGACAGGGCTTTTCGTGCATTTCGCCAAACCGGACTGCGGTACGATGCCGCAGGCACGTTCTTACTGTAAAATTGGTCGGATCTAAAAAACCGGAATACATCTGTTTTCCGACAGACAAATTGAACCCATACCGGCGCTCATTGGTTCATTTATTTGACGAAAACTCTCGGAAACCCTTCTTTATTTGGAGATCTGTAAGGATGCAGTCTTGCCGTAACGAGGCTATTTCAACCCGCCACCGATAGAACGGTAGATCTCTACCATATTGCTTGCCCGGATCAGCCGCGTAGCGACCAGTGCCTGCTCGGCATTGTAGAGCGTGCGCTGGGCATCGAGCGTCGTCAGGAAGTCATCGACACCCGCCCGGAAGCGGGCGTCCGACAGGCGATAGCCGGCCCGCGCGGAGTCCCGCAGCGAGGTCTGCGCTTCCAGTTGCGCGGTCATCGTCGCCCGCCGGGTGAGTGCATCGGCGACTTCCCTGAAGCCCGTCTGCACACTCTTCTCGTACGTTGCGACCATGGCATCGTAAGTGGCGCGAGCGTAGCGAAGGTTGCCCTGGTTCTTGCCGAAATCGAAGATTGGCACAGTGGCCGAGGGCGCCACTGACCAGAAGTCGCTACCCGATTTGAACAGGTTGGAGAGGCCAAGGCTTACGGTTCCGAAAGCGGCGGTGAGCGAAATGTTCGGGACGAACGCCGCGCGGGCCGCGCCGATATTGGCGTTGGCCACCTTCAACCGGTGCTCTGCGGCGGCAATGTCCGGGCGGCGCAACAGCAGCGTTGAAGGCAGATCCGCCGGCAGGTTGGTCAGCGTCACGTCGCTTTCGGGCAGTGTGGCCGGAAGGACGTCGGGCGCGAGGCTGGTTCCCGCCAGCAGATCGAGCGCATTCTTGTCCTGCGCGACCAGGGTGGCTGCCGAGGCAATGTCAGAACGGGCCTGATCGTAGCTGGTCTGGGCCTGATGCACTTCGAGTTCGGAAGCGACGCCCTTGGCGAACCGCGCCTTGGTGAGATCGAGCGTCTGTCCGAATGCCGTTTCGAGATCTCGGGCGATCCGAAGCCGTTCCTGATCCGCCGCCATCGTCAGCCATGCCGTCGCCGTTTCGGCGATCAGCGAGACCTGCGCGGCATTGCGGTTCTCGACTGAGGCGAAGTAGGATTCCTGCGCGGCCTTGCTCAGATTGCGGACCCGACCGAAGAGATCGATCTCCCATGCCGAAACGCCCACCGGGGCGCTGTAAATGTCCGTCCGGCCGGTTGCCGATCCGGAGCCGCCCGCCGATGACTGGGCGAACGGCTGATCCTGATAGGTCGCGCTGCCGCTGGCGCCCAGCGTGGGCAGCAGATCAGCACGCTGCGCGCGGTATTGTGCGCGCGCCTGCTCGACATTGGCGACCGCAATGCGCAAGTCGCGGTTGTTGTCAAGCGCGGTCTGGATGACGCGCACCAAGCGCGGGTCAGTGAAGAAATCCTTCCAAGCGGTATCGGCCGACACGCTGGCCGCATCATCCGCCGTCCCTTCGACTGGCGCCGATGGACTCGTCGCGGGGACGGGCAGTTCGGGGCGGACATATTTGGGCGCCATGTTGCAGGCCGCCAGCGCGAGCGCCAGCGAAGTGGCGGTAAGCGCTTTCACATTTCGCATTTTCATGCCTCCTGCGACGCGGTCGGAGCCTCGCCGTCGAGATTTGCACCGTCCGTTCCGTGGTGTTCGCGGAACAGGCGTTTCACCACGGTGAAGAACACGGGTACGAAGAAGATTGCCAGAACGGTGGCGGAGACCATCCCGCCCACCACGGCCCAGCCTATCGCGTTCTGGCCGCCGGCGCCCGCGCCGGTGGAGAGCGCAAGCGGCAACACGCCGAATATGAAGGCGAAGCTTGTCATCAGAATCGGCCGCAGACGCAGCTTGCCGGCTTCGAGGGCCGCCTGCACCGGAGACAGTCCGCCCCGCATCTTCTCTTCCGCGAACTCGACGATAAGGATCGCGTTCTTGGCCGAAACGCCGATGGTCGTGATGAGGCCCACCTGCAGGTAGATATCGTTGTTGAGACCCACCAGCGTCGCCGCGATCACTGCGCCGAGCACGCCGAGGGGCACGACCAGAATGACCGCGATCGGCACCGACCAGCTCTCATAGAGCGCGGCAAGGCACAGGAACACGATCAGCATGGACAGCGCGTAGAGCGCCGGGGCCTGGCCGCCGGAGGTCCTTTCCTCATAGGAAATGCCGCTCCATTCAAGGCCGACGCCCGCGGGCAGCTTGCTGGCAAGCTGTTCGACGACCTTCATCGCCTCACCGGTCGAAACGCCCGACGCCGGCGCACCCATGATCTGCATCGACGAAACGCCGTTGAAGCGTTCAAGCTTGGCCGGGCCATAGGTCCATTCCGTCCTCCCGAAGGAGGAGATCGGCGCCATCACACCGGAATTGCCCCGCACGAAGAACGCGCCAATCGCGTCGGGAGTGGAGCGGAACTGGCCATCGGCCTGCACGAACACCCTTTTCACACGGTCGCGGTCGATGAAGTCATTGACGTAGGTACTGCCCATCGCGGTGCTGATGGTCGCATTGATGTCGGACTGGGCGATGCCGAGAGTACCGGCAGCGGCCTGATCGACATTGAGCTTGAGCTGAGGCGTGTCCTCAAGACCGTTGGGACGAACTTGCGCCAGACGCTCGTCACCGGCGGCCATGCCGAGGAACTGGTTTCGCGCTTCGAGCATCTTCTGATGGCCAAGACCGCCCCTGTCGACGAGCTGGAACTCGAAGCCCGTGGCGTTACCCAGTTCCTGCACGGCGGGCGGAGCAAAGGCGATGACCATGCCGGAGGATATCTTGTGGAACGCCATGTTGGCGCGCTGCGCGATCGCCATCACCGCGTTGTCCTTGCCCTTGCGTTCGGACCAGTCCTTCATGCGGACAAAGGCAAGGCCCACATTCTCTCCCTGTCCGACGAATCCGAAGCCCGAGATCGTGAAGATGTCAGCGACGTTGGCCTTTTCATTCTTGAAGTAGTAATTGCGCACTCGGGCGAGCGTGCGTTCGGTTTCCTCCAGGGTCGTGCCCGCCGGCATCGACACCTGATTGATCAGGATGCCCTGGTCTTCGTCGGGCAGGAAACCGCCGGGAATCCGCAGGAAGATGACACCCATGCCAATCACGATGGCGGCATAGATCAGCATCGTTCGGACCCAACGGCGTTCAACTTTCTCTACCGTCCCGCCGTAGCGTCCCACCCCGCGATCGAACGCGGCATTGAACCAGGCGAAGAAACGGTTGAACAGGCCAGCGATACCGGTCTGCTTACCTTCGCCATGACCATGGCCGTCCTTAGCCGGCTTGAGGATGGTCGCGCAAAGCGCCGGCGTCAGGATTAGGGCGACCAGCACCGAAAGCACCATCGAGGAGACTATCGTGATCGAGAATTGGCGGAAGATCACGCCGGTGGAACCGCCGAAGAACGCCATCGGCAGGAACACCGCCGAAAGCACGAGGCCGATGCCGACCAGCGCACCGCTGATCTCGTCCATCGACCTGCGCGCCGCTTCCCTGGGGCTCAGCCCTTCAGTCTGGATGAGACGTTCGACATTCTCCACTACGACAATGGCATCATCGACCAGGAGGCCGATCGCCAGGACCATGCCGAACAGGGTCAAGGTATTGATGGTAAAGCCGGCCAATTGCAGGATCGCGATCGATCCCAGCAGGACCACAGGGACGGCGATGGTGGGGATCAGCGTCGCGCGCCAGTTTTGCAGGAACAGGAACATGACGAGGAAGACGAGCACGACTGCTTCGACAAGTGTATGGACAACCTGCTCGACGGAGAGCTTGACATAAGTCGAGTTATCGACCGGGAACTTGTACTTCACCCAGCTCGGAAAGTCCTTGGAGAGCTGGTCGATCTTCGTCTTCACACCGTCCACGGTATCGAGGGCGTTGGCGCCGGGCGCCAGCTTGATGCCCAAGCCCGCGGCTGGATGGCCGTTGAGTGAGGCGCCGAAGCTGTAGTTTTCGGCGCCCAGTTCGACGCGTGCGACGTCGGAAAGGTGGACCACCGAGCCATCGGGATTGTTCCGCAGCATGATCTTGCGGAATTGCTCGGCGGTGCGCAGGCGCGACTGGGCGGCTATCGTGGCGTTGAGCGCTTGTCCCTTGGGTGACGGCGAAGCGCCGACCTGGCCGGCGGAAACCTGTGCGTTCTGCGCCCGGATCGCGGCGGTCACATCAGTCGCGGTAACGCCCAGACTGGCCATCTTGGTCGGATCGAGCCAGACGCGCATGGCGTATTGCGCACCCAGAAGCTGGGTATCACCCACGCCGTTCAGGCGGCTGATCGGGTCCTGCAACGAGGATGCGATGAAGTCGCCCGCATCCTGCTGGTCGTGGATACCATCATCGGCATAGATGGCCATGATCATGAGAAATGTGGCGCTCGACTTGGTCACGCGCAGGCCCTGCTGCTGCACTTCCTGCGGAAGCAGCGGCGTCGCCTGTGCGAGTTTGTTCTGCACCTGAACCTGAGCGATGTCAGGATCGGTGCCCTGCTCGAACGTCAGGGTGATGGTCAGGCGGCCCGCGCCGTCACTCGATGACGAGAAGTAGCGCAAGTGGTCGATGCCCTTGAGCTGCTGCTCGATCACCTGCGTCGTCGTGCTTTCCAGCGTCTCCGCGTTGGCGCCGGGATAGCTGGTCGATATCTGCACGGCGGGCGCCGCGATTTCAGGGAACTGGGCCACAGCCAGTGAGCGGATTGCCAGGACGCCTGCAAGCATCATGACGATGGCGATGACCCATGCGAAGATGGGCCGGTCTATGAAATAGCGGGACATGGGTTACCTGGTTCCCCCCGCCGAAACGGTAATCTGCTGGGGCTTGCCCGGTTTGACGACCGCACCCGGGCGCAAGTTCATCAAACCCTCTACGATCAGCCTGTCACCGGTGTGGAGGCCCTTGGTCACGATCCACTTGTCGCCGACCGCGCGATCCGTTTCGATCTGGCGGACTTCAACTTTGTCGCCCTTGCCCACCACCATTGCAGTGGCGCGGCCACGTGGATCGCGCGTCACACCCTGCTGCGGGGCAAGGATGACATTCCTGCGCAGCCCTTCGACGAGCTTCGCCCGAACGTACATGCCAGGGAGCAGCAATCCGTCGGGGTTCGGGAACGTCGCGCGCAGAATCACCGAGCCCGAGTTGGGATCGACCGTGACGTCGGCGAATTGCAGGCGGCCCTCGATTGGATATACCGTATTGTTGGGCAGAATTAGTTGGATCCGCGCTCCTTCGGCCTCGCTGACACCGCCCGATGCCATGGCCTGCTTCAGGTCGATGATCTGCGCGGCGGACTGCGTGACATCGACATAGACGGAGTCCGTGCGCTGGATCGTCGCCAGAGCGTCCGCCTGCGCCGCCGAAACGAGCGCGCCGGGCGTGTAGAGCGAACGACCGATGCGGCCGGAGATGGGCGCGCGAATGCGGGTGAAGTTCTGGTTCACCTGCGCGGATTGAAGCGCTCCTTGCTGCGCTGCAACATTGGCGCGCGCCTGCTGTGCGGCGGCTGCTGCGTCGTCGTATTGTTGCTTGCTGACCGCGTTGATGGCCAGCAGCTCCTTGTAGCGCTGCGCCTGCATTGCCGTGGATTGGATCGTCGACCTGGCAACGGCGAGCGCCCCCCTAGCCTGCGCGACGGCCGCGCGATAAGGCGCATCCTCGATCTCGTAGAGGATCTGCCCGGCCTTGACGTAGCTGCCTTCGGTGAACAGGCGACGACGGATGACGCCGGTGATTTGCGGGCGGACATCCGCCGTTTCCAGCGCCTCGACGCGACCGGGGAGCTCGTTGGTGAGTGCCGCCGATTCGATATGCAGCGTGACGACGCCGACTGTCGGGGCCGGTGGTGCCGCGGGTTGCCGCTCACCGCAGGCACCGAGAGTAAGTGCGGAGGCGCAGGCGAGAAACCCTGCTGCTATCGCCTTTTGCATGATGCTCCTTGTCGCGACCGTTGGAGGGATATTTGAGAATGAACGATCATTCACATTGCATCGCACCTAAAATTCTGCCATGGAGATTTCAAGCAAAAAGATCTGGGAAAGGATAAAATGACTGCGGTGCAACAAAAACTGCTCAGCGCGGATCGCATCCGGGTTGCCGCAAAGGAATTGTTTGCGACAAGGGGCTTTCACCAGTCATCGATGTCGGAACTCGCGGCAGCGGCGGACATGTCGGTCGGGCTGATCTACCGCTCGTTCAAGAGCAAGGGAGAGATCATTGAAGCGATCGTGCACGCTGATTTCGACGAGAGGCTCGCAGCGCTTAACGATTTGCGGGCGCGGTTTGACAATGGCGAACTGACCATTCTTGAAACCTTCCGGGAACTGTTCCTGCAGGTCATCGACGAGGACGATGAAGCGTTATCTTTCGACATCATCGCCGAAGGCTTCCGGAACGAAAGCGTCGGTCGAACCATCGGCGAAATGTGCGGGCGCTTTCGCGGATGCCTCCGCCATTTTGCACAAGCGGTGAACCCATCGCTGGATGAAGACGAACTGGAAGCTGCGACGGAGTTGTTGCTCGGGTGCGTGTTCGGTCTGGGGCATCGCAGCATATCCATGCCCAAGCTCAGCGCGGCAGGCATTGCGGATATCAGCGCGCGCATGATGGTCGCGGCCCTAGAGGGGATCTGAGCCGAGAGTCGTGAAAGAGGTGACGTAGCGCAGTCTAAGCGGCTTGGTGCTTCACGATTTTATCTTGGCCGCTCGCCAGGACCCGCTGTCGGCGGCAAAGAAACGCGCGGGAACGACGCTGTCAGTGGCTCTTGCGGTGCTTTCCCCCGTACCGCTTGCTGCAAAACTGCTCGAGCTCAGCCATTTCGCGTGCCGCAGCGGCAGCAGTCGCCACATCACAGGGCATTGACTTTTCGGCTGTCGATATCCTGGCATCGACGCGTTCTCGAAGCTCCTCAATGTCAGCCCTGTTCAAGACATTTTTCTCACGCAGATAGCAGATCAGGCTCTGTAGGATAATGATTGCCTTCTCGCCGGAATCGATCTCGATGCCTTCCATGGTCTTTCCTGTCCTCTCTATGCCCCAGTTTTTCTGGGTGTCTGTCAACTCTCAGTCTCGTGCGTGAAGAATCGAAAGACAAGCAGAATTTCCGCAATTTTCATCTGGAACTATGAAGGGGTGCCGGCTTTCAACCGCACGGGCTGGTCATCGCAGAAGCGATATCCGCTTTATCGTATGGAAAAACAGGCTGTCACGGCGGCTTGCAAGCATTCACTTCCGGCTTGGCAGTAACCGGATTCGGGGGCGCGTAGCTGGCGCGCGGGCACGCTACCTGGGATGTCCGCTATCCCGATCGGCGATCCGGAAAGGAGCCGTTCCGGATCGTCGAAGGGTTTCGGGCGCCGACAAGCGTACTAAGCCCGGACAGGTACGACCCGCGGATCGGTAGGTGCTAAGCTATGGGGATGTCGGATTCGGCGGGGTCTGCGGTGCCGACGGAGTGCAACCTGACGGCGGCGCGGACCGCATCAACCACGCGTATTTTCGGTGACGGGACCACGTATATGATCGTCGTTTTGGCGCCCCATCGCAGCATTTGGGATTGGAGTCGGCGACGGAGGTGAGAGTTCGCGTTTCCAGCGAGGCGACGGCCGCTGGATTGGTTAGTTGCAGGCCATGCCGGGTTATGGCGCGAGCTCCCGGATTGGCGGCGTCATTGTCGGCGGTGCCCGTGGTTGCTGCCAGCGCTCGAAGGTCTCGATGATGACCATGTGCCCGCCGCAGCACGGGCACGGCGGCCGCTGGTCGGCAGGCTCGTCGGTGTTGTCGTTGACCGGTTCGGGCGCAACCTCGAGCAACTGGCGGGCGAGTGCCAGGCTGGCCTTGCGGGCGGATCCGCCGAGCAGACTGTAATGGCGGATGCGGTGGAACCCGCGCGGCAGGACGTGGAGCAGGAACCGCTGGATGAACGCGTCGGTGGCGAGTGTCATGACCCGCTGCCGCTCGGGGCCGTCGCGGCGATAATCCTTGTAGCGGAAGGTGACGCCGTTGCCATCAAACGCGATCAGCCGCCGGTTCGAGATCGCGATCCGGTGGGTGTAACGCGACAGATAGGCGAGCACCGCCTGTGGTCCCGCGAAGGGTTGCTTGGCATAGACCACCCAGCGCTTCTTCCGCACAGGCGACAGGAAGCGCAGGAACGCCCGCCGTTGGGCGAGCGGCGCGACGCCCCCGCCTAAGAAGAGCCGTCCGGCGTCGTACAAGGCCAGCAGCCGGGTCAGGAACAGCCGTCGGAACAGCTTGCCGAGCACGCGCACCGGTAGGAGAAAGGCAGGCCGCGACGATATCCAGCGCTGCCCGTCACGCGATATCCCGCCGCCTGGCACGATCATGTGCACGTGCGGGTGGTGCGTCATCGCCGAGCCCCAGGTGTGGAGCACGGCGGTGATGCCGATCCGCGCGCCGAGATGCTTCGGATCGGCGGCGATGGTGAGCATCGTCTCCGACGCCGCGCGGAACAGCAGGTCGTAGAGCGCCGCCTTGTTCTGCCACGCGATGTCGGCGATCTCGGCGGGCAGCGTGAACACGACGTGGAAGTAGCCGACCGGGAGCAAGTCGGCCTCGCGTGCCGCCAACCAGTCGCGTGCTGCGGCGCCCTGGCATTTGGGACAGTGCCGGTTGCGGCAGGAGTTGTAGGCGACTCGCCAGTGCCCGCAGTCTTCGCAGGCCTCGACGTGGCCGCCCAGCGCAGCGGTGCGGCAGTTCTCGACCGCCGTCATCACCTTGAGCTGGACGAGGTTCAGGTGCCCGGCATGAGCGGCCCGGTAGCCGGGCCCGGCAGCGCGGAAGATGTCAGCGACCTCGAGTGAGGCGCGCACCGGCTCAACCGGACGGCGATCCTTGCGAGTCCGGGAACATGCCCAGGCGATCGAGCGGGCTGACCACTGCCTTCACCGTGCGAGTTGCCACCCGGGTGTACAGCGTCGTGGTCTGCAATTGGGAATGCCCCAGCAGCACCTGGATGATACGGACATCGACGCCGTCTTCGAGCAGGTGGGTGGCGAAGCTGTGGCGCAATGTATGCGGCCCAACCCGCTTGGTGATCCCGGCGGCATGGGCGGCTTCGGCAGCAATGCGGAACACTTGCCGGGTGCTGATGGGTTTGAGGTAATGCATGCCTGGGAACAGCCAGCCATCGGGATGCATCACACCCTCTTTGCGCCCGATCTTCCACCATTCCCGCAGGAGAACGAGCAGGTCATGGGCGAGCATGGCATTGCGATGCCGGCCGCCCTTGCCGCACTCAACCCGGAGCAGCATGCGTTCGCTGTCGATCACGGACCCTGAGGCGGGACACTTCCCCTGCGCGCAGGCCGGCTCCATAGGCAACGGACAGGATCGCCTGGTGCTTGATACTGGTCGCGGCATTCAGCATCCGGCCCACTTCGTCCCGGCTGAGCACGGTCGGCAAGGCGCGAGGATGCTTCACCCGGTGGAGCTTGCGGGTCAGGTCAGGACGATCCAGTGTTCGTATGTAGAAGAACCGGAGCGCTGACACGCCGGTGTTCATGGCCGGGGCGCCGAACCCCATCTCCGACTGCTCGATCTGGTAGCGGCGCAAATCTTCATCGGTTGCCGTGTCAGGTGGCCGTCCAAGCCAGATCGCGAACCGCTCGACATCGCGCAAGTATCTGGCGTTCGATCTGCCGGTCGGCCCCCTGCCCTCGTTTTACAACTCTGTCGATTTGCCCAGCCGACCGGTCGAGCGCGGCGCGCGCGGTGTCGAGCATGTGCCGATCCTCAACGCGTACGGCTTCAGCGGCTCGGTTGATCTGCTGCGCCATTTCGGCGGGTGACGGCTCCACGCGGTGCAGCGACGACGAAGGGTAGAGCACTGCGTGGCCAACAGGCAGTTTGACCTGATGCACGCCGAAAGTGGTTTCCACCGTCGGCTCGCCGCCGTCATAAGTTTGCGAGTCTTCAAGGAAGACGGTGATCAGCGGGTCGGCGCGCGCACAGGAGGTCGCGCTCTTCTGGATGCGGATCGCGTTGTCAACACGGTTGCCGAATGCCTGCCCGCCCGCGCAGCTGCGGCCCCAATATCGAACTTGCAAATCAATAGCGATCAAGTAAAGCTCTGCGTGGTGAAACTGCTCAGCGACTTCTATCGGCGAGAGCATCGCGGACTCGTGCGCTATGCACGTGCGGTCAGTGCAGACGAGCACGGTGCCGAGGATCTGGTGCAGGAAGCATGGATCCGCTGCCGCGGCATCGCGGCGCGCGAGCCCGTGAATGATACTGCGCATCTGTTCCGTCGTGTGCTGCGCAACCTGGCGATCGATCGCAGCCGCAGCCTGGCGCGCGAGCGGGGGCGGCTGGCGGGGGGTGACCTAGCCGACGTCGAGGCGCCCATGGCGGACGAGCAGCCCTCGGCCGAGCGCGCGGTTATCGCCCGCCATGAACTGGACCTGTTGCACAAGGCGCTGGGCGAACTGGACGACCGCATCCGTGTCGCGTTCGAGATGCATCGGTTCGAAGGCGCGCGGCTGCAGGATATTGCCGGCGCATTAGATATCTCGGTGACACGCGCCCATGAACTCGTTGCCGCCGCGCTGCGCCATTGCCGCGCCGCGCTGCGGCAGGATGGATGATTTCGGCATGGCGCGGCGAAAAAATCCCGCGCTCGAACGTCTGATGGTCATGGCGGCGATCATTCGATAAGGACGCGCATGGGTTCGGGATCACAGGACGGGCCTCCCTTTCCCGGGCCGATCCTCGGGGCTGCGGAGGAGGCGGCGATCGGCTGGGTGATCGCCCTGCGCGACAGTCCGGACGATCCATCGCTGCGCCGGCATTTCCAGGCGTGGCATGATGCGGATCCGGCGCACCGCCGGGCATGGGCCACCATGCGCCATCTCGACGACCGGCTGGAACAGGTCGAGCCGGCCTATGCGGTACGTGTCGACAGTCGGCGCACGGTCCTTCCTGCTGCATGGACGCCGTCATATCGCCTGCGCCGTCCCGTTCTCGTCGCTGCGGGGGCGGCATGCCTTGCGCTGCTGCTGGCGCCGATGGTGTCGCTGCGCTGGCAGGCCGACTATCGGACCAGCGTGGCCGAGGTGGAGCGGGTGACGCTGGCCGACGGCAGCGTCGTGCAACTCGCCCCCCGTTCCGCCATCGCGGTGGACTATGCCGCCGGTCGCCGCGACATCCGCCTGCTGGAAGGGGAGGCCTTCTTCGCCGTCACCCGCAACCCCGCCCGGCCGTTTCGCGTGCTGGGCGACCGAGCGACCGTGACGGTGCTGGGCACCGCCTTCGACGTGCGAGCGGCGCAAGGTGACGATGATCCTGCGGTCGTCGGGGTGGAGCATGGTCGGGTCCGTGTCGCGCCCCGTTCCGGCGCACCGATCCTATTAACCGCCGGACAAGGGGCTGCGGTGACTGTTTCCGGCGCGGTCCATCGACAGGCCATTCCGCCGACGCAGGTTGCCGCGTGGCGCGCACGGCAGATCATCGTTCAGGATGAGCCGATTACCGACGCGATCGACCGGCTGCGTCCTTGGTTCAGCGGGATGATCCTGACGCAGGGCGATGCGCTCGCCAACCAGCGGCTAACCGGCGTGTTCAACGCCGCCGATCCGGTCGAGGCGCTGCACGGCATGGCCCGCGCCTATGGGGGGAGGGTCACGGTGATCGGCGGCTGGTTGATCATCTATTCGCAGGCCTAACGAAAAAAATTCGTCGCCCGACCGAAAAGGCCGGATCCCCTGGCGTCTGTTGTGATGATGGCGCGACTGCATCGCATTTGCAGTTGTGGACTCACGACAAAATGAACACCTTGGGGGGTGAAGACATATGCGTTTCGGACAGATCGGGCGGGCGTTAGCGGCTGCCCTGCTTGCAGGTACGACCTTGGGATTGGGTGCGACGGGCACCGCTATGGCGCAGGCCGGCGCGGCGGACCGGACCTTCGACATCGACGCCCAGCCGCTCTCCACCGCTATCACCAGCTTCGGCCAGCAGTCGGGCATGCAGGTCAGTGCGCCTACC
The DNA here is from genome assembly GCF_001563285.1 of Sphingobium sp. MI1205. NCBI lineage: Bacteria > Pseudomonadati > Pseudomonadota > Alphaproteobacteria > Sphingomonadales > Sphingobiaceae > Sphingobium > Sphingobium sp. MI1205. Next base: position 1,300,986 of record NZ_CP005188.1, on the reverse strand, counting down.
GACCTGCTGTCGAGCCGGACGTCCAGCCCCGTGAATGGCCGCATGTCGGCACTGTCCGCGCTTGGCCGGCTGCTGAGCGGTACGGGCGTGAGCTTTCGCGTCATGGGCAACACGGTGGTGCTGGAACAGGCCCCCGATGTCGCCGATGGCGCGGTGTCGCTCGGCCCCGTGCGGGTGGAGGGCAGCGGTGACCGCGGGGCGACGGGCCTGTCCGCCGCCAGCGATCCGGTCGTGACGGAAGGATCGCGGAGCTACGCCCCGCTCGCCGTCAATGTCGGCAAGGCGGCGCAGAGCCTGCGTTCCATCCCGCAGTCGGTGACGGTCATCACCCGCGAGCGGATCGAGGACCAGAATCTCATCAGCATCGAGGATGTGATGTTGCAGACCACCGGCGTGACGGTCGATCGCAACTGGCTGTCGTCCACCTACAATTCGCGCGGCCTTGCCATCACCAATGTCCGCTATGATGGTGGCGCGACCAGCAATCGGGTGGACGGTATGTCGGACATCGACACCGCCATCTATGACAACGTGGCGCTGGTCCGCGGGTCCGACGGTCTGTTCGGTGCGGGCGAGGCGGGCGGCGTACTCAACTTCACCCGCAAGCGTGCGCTGGAGGAGACGCAGCTTCAGCTTAACGCCTTTGGTGGCAGCTGGGACAATTACCGGTTGGAGGCGGATGTCACCGGTGCGCTGACGGGCGACGGCAGAATCCGCGGCCGCGCCATCGGCGTCATCGACAATGGCCGCAGCTTCCAGCGCTACAAGCAGGATCGCCGCGCGCTGATCCATGGCCTGCTGGAGGCGGATCTGACGCCTTCCACCCTGCTGGTCACCGGCTTCACTCGGCAGGAAGACCGGCATGACGGCTTCAACGTCAGCCTGCCGCGCTATCGCAATGGCGAGGATATCGGCCTGCCGCGCAGCTTCAACATGGGGACGCCCTGGAACTGGATCGATCGCGGCACCAGCGTCGTCTTCGGCCGGATCGAGCAGAAGATCGGCGAGGACTGGACGATCAAGCTGACCGCCAACCATCTGCGCAACCGCGACCGCACCAATGCGGCGGAGATGGAGAATGCGGTCGATCCGATCGACGGATCGGGTGTGGACTGGTGGTATTATCAGCAGAACCGGGAAACGAGGGAAACCACGCTGGACCTTAACAGTCAGGGGAGTTTCGAGGCATTCGGCCACAAGCACGACCTGATTCTGGGCGCCGATTATAATCGCAATGTCGTGGAGGCTCAGTCGCTCTGGACCTATGTCGGCACCGGCGACATCTTTAACCCGGTGCATCCGCCCGAGCCGGCCTTTCCGCCGGTCTGGACCTACAGCAACCGCCAGACGATTGAGCGGGCCGGCCTTTACGGCTCACTTCGGGTGCGGCCGGTCGCGGCATTGTCGCTGATCGGCGGGGGGCGCGTCGTGCTGCAGGACAAGACGACGAACTTCAACCTGCTGACCGACACGCTGCGCAATCAGGTGGGCCAGAAAAGCGTCTTCGTACCCTATCTGGGCGCTGTGCTGGATTTTGCCCGCCGGTTCAGCCTTTATGCCAGCGTCGCCGAAATCTATCAGTCGCAGGCGCAGTATAATAGCGGCCCGCGTCCCGGCACGCCGCTCGATCCCGTGCGCGGCCGCAATTATGAGGCCGGCATCAAGGGCGAGCTGGCGGACGGCAAGCTGCTTGGCTCGCTGGCGCTGTACCGCGTCGACAAGCGCGGCGCTTACGCCGATGACCCCAGCGACCCGCCCTTCGCCGGCAATACCGAATGTTGCTATATCCGCGACGGCCGCCTGAAGAGCCAGGGCGTCGAGGTGGAGCTGAATGGTGAAGTGCTGCCCGGCTTCCAGGTCGCCTTCGGCTACACCTATAATAACAACAGCAATAAGCGGGACGGCGACGCCCGCTTTTCCGAGACGACCCCCAAGCATCTGCTCAAGCTCTGGGCCGACTATCGCTTCTCGGGCGAGCCGGACGAGGGCCTGTCCCTAGGCGGCGGCGTCACCGCCCAGAGCAGCAATTTCCGCTCCGGCTTCATCCAGGAACTCAACCCGACAACCGGTATCTATGACGGCCCCTATTATGAATATCAGTTCCGGGTGAAGGGCTATGCCATCTGGTCGGGGCGGGTCGCCTATGCCTTCAACGACCGTTTCTCGATAAGCGCGAACCTGAACAACATTCTCGACAAGAAATATTACGTCACGATCGACGGGCCGGGCTACGGCAATATCTACGGCGATCCGCGCAATGTGCTGGTCGCACTGCGGGGCAAGTTCTGATGGCCCGGGCGGCACGGGGCGGGAGCGGGTCATGAAGGAAGGGTTCCGCCAGTCCATGGCCTGGCTGCATACCTGGGCCGGCCTGCTGACCGGCTGGGTGCTGTTCTTCGTCTTCGTGACCGGCACCTTCGGCTATGTGAACAGCGAGGTCAGCCGCTGGATGCGGCCCGAACTGCCCATGACCGCGACGCCGCCCGCCGCCCGGTTGCTGCCCGTCGCGCAGACATGGCTGGCCGCCAACGGCCAGGATGCCGAGCGCCTCTATGTATTTTTCCCCGGTCGCCGGGGCGAGACCCAGCTGGAGGCGGCCTGGCAGGCCTGGCCCAAGGAGGGCGAGAGCTATGGCGAATATCATCGCGCAACCATCGACCCTGCCACTGGCCTCGAGGCGAAGGACAAGGTGCGCGAGACCGGCGGCGGCGACGAACTGTACGGCATGCATTATGCGCTGCGCTACATGCCCTATGACTGGGGCATCCGCATCGTCGGCATCTGCACCATGTTCATGCTGGTCGCGATCCTCTCCGGCGTGGTCACACACAAGAAGATCTTCAAGGATTTCTTCACATTCCGGCCAGCGAAGGGACAACGCAGCTGGCTCGACGCGCATAATCTGATCAGCGTTACGGCCTTGCCCTTCCACCTGATGATTACCTGGTCGGGCCTGGTCTTCTTCCTCTTCACCTATATGCCCGTGCCGATCGACACCCTCTATCCCGAAGGACCGGCGCGCGATCGCTTTTACGAGCAGGTCTATGGTCGGGAGGACAAGAGCGAGAACAAGGCACCCTTAGCCGCCACCGCGCCGGTCGCGCCGATGCTGGCGGAGGCGGAGAAGCTCTGGGGACCGAACCGGGTCGCCCGCATCATCATCGAGCATCCCGGCCGGGCCGACGCCAGCGTCGCAATCCAGCCGCATAACCTGACCTCACTCAGCCGGGGTGGCACCGCGATGCGCTTCGACGGCGTCACCGGTGCGCGCCTGCCCGAGGACGGTGAGAAGGGCGCGGCGTCGGCCGGCTTTTCCTCCGCGCTGCTGGCGCTGCATGAAGGGCATTTCGCGGGGCCGACCCTGCGCTTCGTCTATGTGCTTTCGGGCCTGGGCGGCGCGGCGATGATCGCCACCGGGCTGCTGCTCTGGTCGACGAAGCGCAAGGCGAAGCTGGCCAAGGTGGGGAGGCTGCCCTTTGGCATCATCCTGGTCGATATCTTGAACCTGGGCACGGTCATTGGCCTGCCGGTCGGGGTCGCTGCCTATTTCTGGGCGAACCGGCTGATCCCCGCCATGATGGAAGGACGAGCGGCGTGGGAAATCCATACGCTGTTCATCAGCTGGGCGGCCTGCCTCCTCTACGCCATCTGGCGGCCCGGCGCGAAGGTCTGGGTGGAGCTGACCGGCTTGGCCGTCGCCGCCTTCGGTCTCATCCCCGTTATCAACCTGCTGACAACCGACCGGCATCTGGGCGTGAGCGTGCTGGCGGGCGACTGGACGCTGGCAAGCATTGATCTGGGTGCGATCGGTATCGCGCTGCTCTTCGCCCAGATGCTGCGCATCCTGATCCGCAAGCAGCGCGCTGCCGCCACTCAGTCGATCCGCACGGTGACACGCACAGCCAAGGCCGTACCCGCATGAAGACACTGGACTGGTCGCTCCTTTCGCGCATCCTGGCTGGTGTGGTTGGCGGTTATGCGCTGACCGCGCTTCTGACCCTGCTGGTCACGCGGCTGCTGACGCTGCTGGGCCTTTCCGCCCCTGAAGCGCTCCATGCCACCGCCATGGCCAGCTTCCTCGCCTATGCCGCCATCATCATGGCCATCTTCCATGCCTCCAGTGCGACCCGGGCATGGCTGTGGCTGTTGGTGACGGCCGCTCTCGCCGCGCTGATCCTCGCGATTGCTGGCATGGGAGCGGCGCTATGACCGCGCTCGCCGCCCTGCTGGCCTGTTTCGCCGGCTTCACCGCGCTCGCCTTCGCGATGGAGAAGCATCATCGCGACATGACCGGCGCGCTACCCAAGGGGCGACCGCTTGGTCTGTTCAAGACGGGGGGATGGGCCTTGCTCGCTCTGGCCGTACTGCCCCTTTCGGCGCGCTTTGGCCTGTCGGTCGGGATCACCAGCTGGATCGGCCTGCTGATGCTGGGCGCGCTCGGTGTCTCGTTCGGTCTTACCTATCGTCCCAGCCTGCTGCCCCGTGCAGGCCTGATCGCTCTGCCGCTCTCGCTCTGCGCGGCGGCCCTGGCAGGAATGTCCTGATGCTTCGAGCCGCCACCCGCGTCCGCTCCGACGATCCGCCCGAGGAGGCGGTCGTGCTCCTTCCGCCCGCCCAGCCAACACCTTCCGATGACGGCTATCGCGCCAGCGGAAACGGGCGCGTCCGTTCGGTCGGACTGTCGCTGACCATTGCCGTGCATGTGATCGCGGCTGGGCTGATGCTGGTCAAATGGCATAGCGACTATGTAAAGCGCCAGCCGCAAACGCTCCATACCTTCGACATCGCGCCGTCCGCGCCGCCGGCCGAGGAGGTGAGCGAGGAGCCGCCGCCCGACATCGTTCCGCCGGAGGAGCAGCCGGTCGAGCAACCCCAGCCGGAGGCGCCCAAGATCCAGATCCTGACCCCCGCCACCATGCCCGCGCTGCCGGTGCCACGTTCGACCCCGCCGGTCGAGCGTACGCCGCCGCAGGAGGTGAAGCCGGTTTCGGCACCGCCATCGCCCGGCAATGCCAAGCCGACCTGGGAAGGACAGGTGCTGGCCGCGCTCAACAAGGTGCGCCGCTATCCGCGAGAGGCACTGTTCCGCAAGCAGCAGGGCGTGCCCTATATCCGCTTCGTGATGGACCGGGATGGCAAGGTGCTGAGCGTTCGGCTGGAACGGTCGTCGGGCGTCTCCTCGCTGGATGCCGAGGCGGTTGGCCTGCCCAACCGGGCACAGCCGCTGCCCAAGCCGCCGGAATCGATGGCGGGCGACACAATCGAACTGATCGTGCCAGTCGAGTTCTTCCTGCGTTAGGCTTTCCAGGCGGAGTTATTCGCTTCGTCATCGACCGTGATAGCAAGGCGTTATCATCACATCTCGACCAATCATCGGGCTTTTCCGATCTCGACCGTGAAGCGGTAGCTCTCCCAAAAGCGCGCTGATCCGCTTCCCAAGCCACCGGATGATAAACGGGGCGAACGATAGAATTGATCGTTAGTAGAAATCTTCCTGCGATGATGTGGTACAATGGATCGAAGGATGCCAAAAGTCGGACTGTACCGCGGCGGTTCCTCTTACGGTTGCCCGATGCGAATGGGAAAAGCGTGAACATAATCGTGCCACTGCCTACTCATCCGCTAGTAGGGGAAGGGCAGGATGGTGGCTCCACTCCGCAACGAATCCAAAAGATCGGACCACCACTGCGCCATCGCGACCCGTTCCTTCCAATGGGCGCCGCGATGGTAGGCCGCGCGCACCTTGTCGCTGTCGCCATGAGCCAGCGCCCGTTCGATAGCATCCGGGGACCACTTGCCCGATTCGTTGAGCAGAGTGCTCGCCATCGCCCGGAAGCCATGTGCCGTCATTTCGTTACTGGAATAACCAAGGCGGCGCAGCGCTGCGTTAAGGGTGTTCTCCGACATCGGCCGCGTTCTTGATCGCATCGAGGGGAAAACGTAACCTGACGACCCGGTGATCAAGCGGATTTCTTCCAGAATTGCGATTGACTGACGCGAGAGCGGCACGTGATGCGGTTTGCGCATCTTCATCTTTTCGGCCGGGATGGTCCATAGTGCGGCTTCGAGGTCGATCTCATCCCATCGCGCATGACGAAGCTCGCCAGGACGTACGAAGACATGCGGTGCCAGTTGCAGGGCCCATTTCGTCATGCCCTGGCCTTCGTAGCCGTCGATGGCCCTGAGCAGGTCGCCAACCTCACTGGCATCGGTAACTGCCCCGTAGTGCGTGACCGTCGGAGTGGTCAGCGCACCGCGCAGGTCCCGCGTCGGGTCAGACCGCAGGCGGGCCGTCGCAACGGCATAGCGGAACACGGCACTGCAAGGTGCGTCGCGCGCTTTCGAGCTTGCCCCGCTTCTCGATCTTGCGGATCGCGGCAAGGGCATCGATCGGCTCAATCTCATGGATCGGCATCTTGCCGATCGAGTTGTCCAGCAGGCTGAGAAGATATTCGCAGCGCGCAGCAGTTGCCGGTGCCCAAGCCTTGTCGCCGTCGCGGCGTCGCTTGCGGCAATATTCGCTGGCTATGCTGGTGAAGGTGTTTTCGGCCAGCGCGCCGGCCCTGAGTTTCTCGCGCTGCTTCTCAAGGGCGGGGTCCTTGCCGTCAGCGAGCAGGTCGCGAGCGTCATCGCGCATTTTACGCGCGTCGCGCAGACTCACCTGAGGGTAAGAGCCAAAGCTCAGTTTCTTTTCAGAGCCGCCGTGACGGAACTTCATTCGCCAGAGTCGGGAGCCAGACGGGGAGATCACCAGAAAGAGCCCCAGCTCATCATAAAGCTTGTAGGGTTTATCGCGCGTCTTGGCTCGACGAATTGCTATATCAGTCAGTGACATAGTTCAGGCCTTCCACGACGAGGCCCCCACCCTTGGGGGCCTCGTGCATTTTTTGGCCCGCTATTTTCGAAAAAGGCCCCACTTTTGCCTGGGCTTCCATGACATGAAGGGAGATTTCACGAGCCGGATGACCCGAAAAATACCGCATATTTCAGCGGTTTGTAAAGCTGTCGGGGATGTCCTGAGATCGAGAATTGGAGCGGGTGAGGGGAATCGAACCCCCGTCGTCAGCTTGGGAAGCTGCTGCTCTACCATTGAGCTACACCCGCGCGCAGGTTGGGGATTAGCGGCTGTCCCTAACCGCGTCAACGACCTCGCCATCCCGGCCCTGCCGGGCGACGGCTTCGGAAAAATAAAGGCGTACTTATAATGGGATGTCGCCTGAACCATTAGGCACCCTGCCAGCCTGGGAACCATCCCCCGATCGGTGTGTTGGCATGTTTCGATAACATATAATATGATGGGGACTTTATGAGCACGGCGGAGCCGGAGAACTCTGGAAACCGCTTCGAGTTGCTTGTCCAGAGTGTCACAGATTACGCGATTTACATGCTATCGGTCGATGGCACGGTCATCAGCTGGAATGCGGGTGCCCGCAGATTCAAGGGTTATGAGGCCGACGAGATCATTGGCCTGCACTTTTCCCGCTTCTACACGCCCGAAGATCAGGCGGCCGGCATACCCGCACTTGCTTTGAATACCGCCGACCGGGAAGGTCGCTTCGAAGCAGAAGGATGGCGCGTGCGCAAGGATGGCACGCATTTCTGGGCGAATGTTGTCATCGATCCTATTCGCGATTGCACGGGCAAGCTGATCGGTTTCGCAAAAGGGACGCGGGATTTGACGGAGCGGCGCGCGGCGCAGGAGGCGCTGCGAGCGAGCGAGGAGCGCTTCCGGCTGCTGGTCGAAAGCGTCACCGACTATGCGATCTACATGTTGGATCCCGTCGGCACCATCACCAGTTGGAACGCGGGCGCGGAGCGCTTCAAGGGCTATGCCGCGGGAGAGATATTGGGTCAGAACTTCTCGCGCTTTTATTCGGAAGAAGATCGGATGGCCGGCGTGCCTTCCCGCGCGCTGGACACAGCGGCAAGAGAGGGCCGCTTTGAAGCGGAAGGCTGGCGAATTCGTAAGGATGGTTCACGCTTTTGGGCGAGCGTCGTTATCGACGCCATCCGCAATCCCATGGGCGACCTTATAGGTTTTGCGAAAATCACGCGCGATCTTACCGAAAGGTGAGAGACCCAGCTGGCGCTGGAGGAAGCACGCGAAGCCATCTTCCAGTCACAAAAAATGGACGCGATCGGCAAATTGACTGGAGGCGTTGCCCATGATTTCAACAATCTGCTTGCGGTAATCGTCGGTAGCCTGGACTTGGCCAGACAGCGGCTTGGCACCGGCGCCGACATCTCCCGCTACATCGACAATGCAATGACCGCGGCCGATCGCGGCGCGACCCTGACGCAGCGCATGCTCGCTTTCGCGCGCAGGCAGGAATTGAGGTTAAGCAGCGTCGATTGCGTGGCCTTGATCCGCAACATGGCCGGGCTGCTGAAATCTACCTTGGGTTCGACCGTGACCATTGAGACCCGTTTTCCCCTGATGCTTAGCTCCGCTCATGCCGATCCCGCCCAGTTGGAGCTGGCATTGCTGAACCTGGCCGTAAACGCCCGCGACGCGATGCCGGACGGCGGCCGGATCATTATAGAGGGCACGGACGCAAATGTGTCGGCTTCACAACGGCCCGATCTGGCAACGGGTGATTATGTTCGCCTGTCCGTCATCGACGAAGGTGAAGGGATGGATGAAATCACCCTATCACGTGCGCGAGAACCCTTCTTCACGACCAAGGGGGTTGGCAAGGGCACGGGTCTTGGCCTTTCCATGGTGCATGGTTTCGCCCAACAGTGCGGCGGATCCCTGATCATCTCCAGCGAGCCGGGACAGGGGACAAGCGTGTCGCTGTGGCTGCCGGTGGCGGTCGGGTCCGATGAACCATTGCACCAAGTCGAAGTACAGCCTTTCATCCCAAGCCATGCGAGCGATCAGCCGCTGGTCATATTGGCGGTCGACGACGACGATCTGGTGCTGACCAACACGGCGGGGATGCTGGAGGAACTTGGACATACCGTGTTTCAGGCTGGATCTGGCGCCGATGCACTGCGCGTGCTGAGCGAGGGTGACGTCGACCTGGTCGTTACCGATCATGCCATGCCTCATATGACCGGCGCTCAACTGGCAGACGCGCTGGATGAAAGCCATCCCGGCCTGCCCGTCATCATCATTACCGGTTATGCCGAGCTACCTCCCCACGCAACGAAGCGTCTGCGGCTTGATAAACCGTTCAGACAAGCCGACCTCGCACGCATCCTGGCACTGGCTCACCGTGATCGCGCCAGCGAGCGGTCCATCTCCCTTGAGCCACCACCCCCGGACTTTTGAAGGGCAGACCTGTCCCCTCCTCCCGATTTGGCACGGGAATGCACCGATCTTCCTCATTATCGTCACCAATTACCTGACGAATGCTGTTATAACAGCTGCGTCACAACATACCCGTTGCCACATCGCGGAGTACGCCCGAGGACATGAACGTCACGCCTTCCTTCTCCAGCCCTCGCAACGATCGTACCGACGGCCCCTGGGCAAACAGCCCAACCTCGCATTTCTTCACCTCGCTGCGCACACGTCTTCATTATGTGGATTGGGGCAATCACTCCGCTCCTACACTCATCCTGGTTCACGGAGCGCTGGACCATGCCCGCAGCTGGGACTGGACGGCGCGGGCGCTGGCCCGCGACTATCATGTGGTCGCCCTCGACCTTCGTGGGCATGGCGACAGTGCATGGTCTGCTGAAGGCGCCTATCTGATCGCAGACTTCGTTTATGATCTCGCACAACTTGTGGACCAGTTCGGGCGCGACAAGGTGAACCTTATAGGCCATTCGCTCGGAGGATCGTTGGTCCTGCGCTATGCTGGCCTTTTCCCGGATCGGGTCGAACGCCTAGTCGCAATCGAGGGGTTGGGCATGTCTCCCCAAGGCATCAGGGAGAAGGCCGCACGGCCAGCACCTGACCGTTGGCGGGAATGGATCGAGCAGCGCCGTGCCAGTGCCCGGCGGACGACGCGCCACTATCCCACGCTGGAGGCGGCAGTGGCCCGCATGCGGGAACGCAACGATCACCTGTCTGTCGAACAGGCGCTTCACCTGACCGCTCATGGGGTCAACCGCAACGAGGACGGCAGCTACGGCTGGAAATTCGATCCTTATCTCCGCAACCCCGCGCCGCAGGATATGGCGGATGACGAGCTACCTGATTTCTGGAGGCGGATCTCCTGCCCCGTCCTACTCTGCCTGGGACTGGACAGTTGGGCGTCCAATCCCGTGAAGGACGGGCGAGCCGCTCATTTCCAAGACGCGCGACTGGTCGAGTTCGCACATGCAGGGCACTGGCTCCATCACGATCAATTCGACTCTTTCCTCGCGGAACTGCGCGCCTTTCTATGATCGAAAGGCCGCGATCGCCGTCTGATATTGCGCCTTCAGCTCCTCGATGAAGGATCGGGCCGGCTGAATTTTGCGAATCGCGCCTATACCCTGTCCAGCGCCCCATACGTCACGCCAGGCTTTTTTTTCGCCATCGGCCATGGACGCCAGATTCATATCGCCGGCCGTCGGCAGCTTTGCGGGGTCGAGACCGGATGCCGCGATGCTTGGACTCAAGTAATTCCCATGGACGCCAGTAAAATAGTTAGAATAGACGATCTCTTCCGCGCCGCTATCGACGATCATCTGCTTATAGTCAGGCGCGGCATTCGCCTCCTCCGTAGCGATGAAGGGTGATCCCATATAGGCGAGATCGGCTCCCATCATCCGCGCCGCGGCGATTGATCGGCCGGTTGCGATGGCACCCGAAAGGATCAGTGGGCCGTCAAACCAGTCGCGGATTTCCTCCACCAACGCGAATGGAGACAAGGTTCCAGCATGACCGCCCGCTCCCGCCGCAACGGCTATCAGGCCGTCGGCTCCTTTTTCGATCGCTTTCTTGGCGAACATATTATTGATGACGTCATGCAGGACTATGCCACCATAGCTGTGCACGGCGTCGTTGACCTCCGGACGGGCGCCAAGCGACGTGATGACGATCGGCACGCGGTACTTCACGCAGAGGGCGAGATCTTCCTCCAGTCGCGCATTGGTCTTATGCACGATGAGGTTGACGGCAAAGGGCGCATCCTGTTCCGTCAATGCTTCACCCAGCAGTTGAAGCCATTGCTCGAATATTCCCGACGGCCGCGCATTGAGCGAAGGAAAAGCCCCTACGACCCCAGCGCGGCATTGGGCAATCACCAGCGCCGGTTGTGAAATAATGAACATCGGCGATGCGATGAGGGGCAGCGAGAGACGTCCATGAAGCAGTGCAGGCAGAGACATGCGCGAACTCTTTTCTTGTTAAGTCCATCGAAAGCCGCCGCCACCTTCGCGACAGAGCGGACTTCATGATCTGATACGCCAAAACCACGACAATGACAGATGATAAGGTCAATCCCGCACGATCTTGAGAAGACGGCGCTCCACTGGAGCCAATATGCCCTGAAGCTCCGCTCCGCGTTTCAATATGTTGCCGGTCTCTCCAATCAGCGCCCACATTCCCTGACGATGACGTAACGAAGGACGTTTCTCTATCCGGTATTCGGGTCGTTCCGCGGAGCGTCGGAAGGCGGAGAAAACGGCCGCTTCCCTGCCGAGATCAATAGCGTAATCCCGCCAATGACCGGCCGATACCATGCGCCCGTAAAGATCCATTATCCTTTGAAGCTCAAGCCGGTCGAATGCCGCCTGTCCTGCCGTAGTGGCTTGAAGCGGAAACGGCGTGACATTGGTCATCAGGCGCGACCACGCTCCCGGAACGAGGGAATGTCATCGTCATCAGGGCTGTCCGCTTTTGTCTCTCGCAGCTCGATCAGGTCCGTCAGCCGCTTCTGAAGCTGTTCAACCTCCGTCCGAAGCTGTTCCAGCTTATGCTTGTCGGGATCGTAGCAATCGGAGCATGGAGTGCCATAGGGCAAGAATTCCCGCTGATAGGCCGTAACATCGACCAACATCTGGCGCGCGGGGATGCCGACCATGGTCGCTGCTTCCGGCACATCCTTCGTCACCACGGCGTTGGCGCCGATGCGGGCGCGCGAACCGACCTGAATTGGCCCCAACACCTGCGCGCCAGAACCAACGATAACGCCATCTGCCAATGTCGGGTGGCGCTTGCCCGCAATGCCGTTCGCGGGATCGGTGCCGCCCAGCGTGACGTTCTGATAAAGGGTGACGTCATCGCCTATTTCCGCTGTCTCCCCAATCACCGTGAAGCCATGGTCAATGAAGAATCGCTTGCCGATGCGCGCGCCGGGATGGATGTCGTTACCTGTCAGAAAACGCGACAGGTGATTGACGGCACGCGCCAGAAAATAAAACCGGGCACCGTAGAGGCGGTGCGCGACGCGGTGAAACGCCAGTGACCATACGCCCGGATAGAGGAGTATTTCCGCGCGGGAACGAGGCGCAGGGTCGCGCGATTTCACCGAGTCGAGATAAGCAACAAGATTGCGCAGCATGCAGCGGCCCCTGAAAACCCAACTTTCCCTACATAATCGCGGGGGAGCGGGTTTTCCAGATGCGGCTATTTCGGCTTGGTATCATAAAACAGAAAGTTTCTTGGTCAGGCATGATATACCAATCAAAGCAGTAGACAATTCAGTTAGAGGCCGAGGAATGACCGACCCCCTACTTGCGCATCTCAGCGATCTGCTGCCGTTCATCCTCATCGGCTTCGGGGCCCAGGTGATCGATGGCGCTCTGGGGATGGCCTATGGCGTCATTTCGAGTACGCTCTTGCTGACACTGGGCGTGCCTCCCAGCCGAGCATCGGCCAGCGTGCACGCCGCGGAAACTTTCACAACCGGAGTGTCAACGCTCAGTCATATCGCGCATCGCAACGTCGATTGGCGGTTATTCGCGCGCCTCGTCATTCCTGGGATTATTGGCGGCATAACGGGAGCTTATATTCTCTCCAACATCGATGGATCGATCATAAAGCCTTTCGTCCAAATTTATCTGATGACGATCGGTGCATATCTCATCTGGCGAGGATTTCATCTGCCCCCCCATCCTCGCGATCCCAAATGGGTGGCGCCGCTCGGCCTTGTTGGCGGGTTCATGGACGCCACAGGCGGCGGCGGATGGGGTCCAATCGTGACCTCCAACCTGCTGATCCAGGGGGCCAGTCCGCGCCACACGATCGGCACCGTCAATACCGTTGAATTCGTCCTTACGCTCTCCATCAGCCTCACATTCATTCTGCATCTGGGCTGGCAGGCGTTCACGACCTACACCGTCGGCCTCCTGATAGGCGGCGTGATAGCCGCACCCTTCGGCGCGGTGCTGGCCCGCCACATCGCCCCCCGCCTGCTATTCAAGGCGGTCGGTACAATCCTGATGCTGACATCGCTGTTCGGCGTCGCTAAAGGCCTTGGATATATCGGCTAATGCTCTTATCTTCGACTTTCTAATCGAGAAAGGCGATCAATGTCGAGCTACATGCCCACTCTCAAGCAGCTGCAATATCTCGTTGCGCTGAAGCAGCATGGGCATTTCGGCAAGGCAGCCGACAGCTGTTACGTCACGCAATCCACCCTGTCCGCCGGCATTCGCGAGCTGGAATCCCTGATCGGTGTCACCTTGGTGGAGCGCACGCGCCGAGTAGTTCGCTTCACGGCTCTCGGCGATCGCATCGTGGAAAAGGCGCATCGCGTGCTGCGCGAGGCCGAGGAACTGGCGGCGATTGCTGAAGCATCGGGCAAGCCACTGACCGGCGAACTGCGAATGAGCGTCATCCCGACGATCGCACCGTTCCTGCTCCCCAGTCTGCTGCCTCGATTGCGGGCCGAGCGTCCCGAACTGAAGCTCTATCTCCGGGAAGAGACCTCACAAACAGCCATCGAATCGCTGCGCCACGGCAATGTGGATTGCGTCCTCCTGGCCCTTCCCTTCCCGACTGGTGAACTGGACAGCGAGCTGCTGTTTCAGGATCGGCTGTTCGTCGCATTTCCACATGACGATCCGCGCGATCCGCCCGAATGGATCGCGCCGGACATGATCGACGAAACGAAGCTGCTGCTGCTGGAAGACGGTCATTGCCTGAAAGATCATGCGCTCGCCGCATGCAACCGTCCCGAAATTCGCTCCAGCGCGATGATGATGGGCACATCACTGCACACATTGGTGCAGATGGTCGATAACGGGCTTGGCATGACGATCATGCCTGAAATGGCGATCAATGGCGGCATATTGGATCACACCCGCATCACCGCGCGACCGCTGCAATCTGAGCGATCCCATCGCGACATCGCCCTGGTCTGGCGGAAAAACAGCCCAAGGGAGAAGGAATTCCGGCTGCTCGCGGAGATCCTGCGAGACGCCGCCGATCTACCCCAGCCAAGCGTCGCCGCCTGATCTCAACCTGTCCAGCCGCGCGCTTTCGCTTCATCTTCAGCCCGCGCCTCCACCCAAGCGGTGGCGCCATCAGCGAAATGCTCCTTTTTCCAAAAGGGCGCTTCGGACTTGAGCCAATCGATAAGGAATGCGCAGCTTTCCAGCGCTGCGGTGCGGTGTCGCGATGCGGTTCCGACAAACACGATGCGATCGCCCGGCTCCAAACGGCCAAAGCGATGGATGACCCGTACCCCCAAAAGTGGCCAGCGCGTCATTGCCTGCTCAACAATGCGTTCGACCTGAGGCGCGGTCATCGCGGAGTAATGGTGAAGTTCAAGCGCGGCCAGCCCATTTTCGCCGCGCACGATACCAGTGAAACTCGCAACGCCGCCGCCGCCGCTCGCTTCCAGCGCGGCCAACTCGATGGCGGGGTCGAAATCCTCCGCCTGGATAGAAACGCGGTTCATCCACCCGTTACCGGCGGGAAGATCGCCAGTTCCCTGGCTTCACCGATCGGCGTTTCAAGCGAAACAAACCGCTGGTCAAGCGCCGCCCGCAGCCGCTGCCGGTCGCCCAGTACCTCGGCATAGCCGCCACCGCGGTCAGCCAGCGAGACGATAACTTCTGCTACCGTGACGTCAGGCGCAGGCCGCTCCATCTGCTCGGCATCGCGGCCGATACCTTCGCGAACCCAGGCGAAATAGAGGATGTCGAGCGTCGCCATGGTCAATCCATATGCTTGATGCCGACCCGCAGATAGTCCCATCCGGTAATCAGCGTCAGTATGGCCGCAGCCCAGAGGGTTGCGATACCCGTAAGCTGCACAAACGGGAAATGGGGTACTGCTCCGGCGAGGATCAATGCGCCAAGGGCGATGAGCTGGAACGCGGTCTTCCACTTTGCCAGCCGCGAAACGGGCACCGATACCTGAAGCCCGGCGAGGAATTCGCGGAGCCCGGATACGGCAATCTCGCGCAACAGGATGATCATGGCGGCAGCGATGTGAATACCGGCAATGTCTCGCGTCGCAGCGAGCATAAGGATGACGGCGCCCACCATGATCTTGTCCGCGATCGGATCAAGGAAAATGCCCAGCCTCGACACTGCGCCCTGCGCCCGCGCCAGATAGCCGTCGAAATAATCGGTAATGCCCATCAGGCAATAGAGCGCGAAGGCCAGCGCATAACCCGTCGTCCAGCGCGCACCGACCTCGGCCGGCCACAGCAATGCAACAAGCAGTGGCACGGTCAATATGCGCGAAAGCGTCAGCAGATTGGGCAGCGTCAGCATGGCGGCGACCTGCCACAGTCCGCGCCCTTGCACAAGCAGCCGCATCAATGACGTCGGCGGCTTCATGTGTTGGGGGTTGGACAGAGGCGACAGCAACCGCTAGACCGCGCTCCGCTCGTCCACAGCGAAGAAGACCCCCTCGCCTATGCAAGCCTCCCTAAGGCTCCTTAACAAGCGACGTTTTCTGCCGCTTTTCATCACCCAGCTCCTCGGCGCATTCAACGACAACCTGTTCAAGAACGCGATGGTGCTGTTCGTCGTATACAGCGTCTACAATGATGAACGGTCCGAAACCTGGTTCAGCGCGCTGGCGACCGGTATCTTCATCCTGCCGTTTTTCCTTCTGTCCGCTCTGTCGGGGCAGTTGGCTGACCAGCGCGACAAGGCCACCATCATCCGCTACGTCAAAGCGGCTGAAATCGTCATCATGCTAGTCGGCGCGGCAGGGCTGGCGCTAATCTGGAGCGGCATCGCAATTCACGGCCTTGCCATTCCGCTACTGCTGTGCGCCCTGTTCGCCATGGGCGTTCACTCGACTTTCTTTGGCCCCATCAAATATGCGATCCTGCCCCAGCATCTGCACGATGACGAAGTGCTTGGCGGCACCGGGCTGGTCGAGGCGGGCACTTATATCGCGATTCTCGCAGGGACTATCCTGGCCGGGATCATCCCCGTCGAAGTGGCCGCAATCGGCATCGTGATCACCGCATTGGTCGGCTATGCAGCCGGCAGGGAGGTTCCGCCCGCTCCCTCGCTACTTTCCCGGCAACCGATAGACTTCCACATCATCCGATCCTCCGTGACGCTAGTGCGTGGCACCATGCATATCCGGCGCCTTTACCTGGCCATCATGGCGATCAGCTTCTTCTGGGCGGTAGGTTCGATCCTCTTCATCCAGTTCCCACCGCTGGTGAAGAATGTGCTGACCGCCGACAAGGCTGTCGCCAGCCTGTTCCTTGCGATCTTTTCTGTGGGCATCGCAATCGGGTCAATCGCCATCAACCGCCTTCTGAAGGGCCATGTGTCGGCGCGCTATGGACCGGCGTCTGTCATCGGCATGGGCCTGTGCATCGTCGCATTTCACATCGTGTGCGATCTGTGGACGCCTTCTCCGGGCGGCGCGCGGCTTTCGCTCGAAGGCTTCCTCGCTCACCCGCTCGCGCTCGCGCTATCGGCATGCCTACTGGGCGTGGCGACATTCGGCGGGATGTTCGTCGTACCGCTCTATGCGTTCCTGACGACGACCGTTGAAAAATGCGAAGCGGCCCGCACGGTGGCGGCGAATAATATCGTCAATTCCGGCGCAATGGTGCTGGGATCCTTCTTCGCAATCGGTCTCAGCGTCGCGGGCATGTCCGTCGTCAACCAGTTGCTGCTGGTGGCTGCGCTGTGCCTTCCCTGCGCGTGGATCGCATGGACCCTTCACAAGGCATGCGATTGACGCCTGTTCTAGAAGATGAAGCTGTAGAACGCCGTGAAGAAAGCCCCGAAGCTGAGCAGGAACAGCTTCCAGTCATTGTCATCCGATTCTGGGGTCGCGACATCCCGCACTTCCACCACATGCCGCGGCAACCGCTGGCGAAAGGGATGGCGCGCCGATTCAGTCGTCAGGATGAGTGGACGGGTTCGCATAGCTGCATGTTAACGCCTCATTTACCTTTTCGACCATCCCGAATCGTAGTTAACGTGCGGTTGTCCCACGGCAGGACAATCTTGACTGTATCAAACGAATAATACAGCATCACCGGACCGATGAGAGACCCCCTCCCCGCCCCCCAGTCCGGTCAACCGGCTCGCGAATTCGGCGCCGGACCGCCCAGCGCCTTCCCTCCGCCCACGCCTTGGCGGCGGCGGTTGCAGATCACCGGATGGATGATGGCGGCGATGCTGGCATTGCTGATGCTCATGATGGCATGGCTGGCTGTCACCGCGCCCCTCTCGCGCTCGCTAAAGCCGATAGCACCGCCAAGCGTGAGCCTGATGTCCGCCGACGGCCACCTCATCGCGCGGCGCGGGGCGATGATAGACCGGCCCGTTGCGATCGCCGACCTTCCCGAACATGTACCGCAGGCCTTCATGGCGATCGAGGACCGGCGCTTCTACAGTCATTGGGGGATCGACCCGCGCGGTATAGCCCGCGCCGCCTGGCACAACATCTGGTCGGATGGTTCCTCACAAGGCGGCAGCACCATCACCCAGCAACTCGCAAAAGGCATATTCCTCTCCAGCGACCGGACCTTCGGCCGGAAAGCGCGAGAGGCAATGATCGCTTTCTGGCTGGAAGCCTGGCTGACCAAGGATCAGATTTTCGAGCGATACCTGTCGAACGTCTATTTCGGCGACAATGTCTACGGTCTGCGCGCCGCATCCTTGCATTATTTCAGCCGCCAGCCCGAACGGTTGACGATCCCCCAAGCGGCCATGCTTGCAGGGCTGCTCAAGGCCCCGTCCCGACTCGCTCCCACCACCAACCTGCCAGGTGCGCGGGCGCGCGCCGCACTGGTGACACAGGCAATGGTGGAGGCTGGCTACATCAGCAAAGCCGAACGCGATCGCTTGCGCCCTGCCCGGCTCGACGTGCGCGAAATGCCGAGTTCAACCACCGGTACCTATTTCGCCGATTGGGTTCTTCCACAGGCGCGTGACCGTGCGGGTGCGGTCTATGGCGCGCAGACCGTTTCCACGACCCTGGATTGGCGCGTGCAGCGGCTGGCAGAGGCCGCGATCCGGCGCGCTCCCCTGGGCAAGGCGGAGGCCGCGCTGGTGGCAATGAAGCCGGACGGCAGCGTGGTCGCGATGGTTGGTGGCAGGGATTATCGCCGGAGCAGCTTCAACAGGGCCGTGCAAGCGAAACGCCAGCCCGGATCGACTTTCAAGCTATTCGTTTATCTCGCAGCCTTTCGCGCGGGGATGACGCCCGAAGATTTCGTTGAAGACCGGCCTATCACCACCGGCTCTTACCGCCCCGCCAATCATGGCGGAAAATATCGCGGCAAAATCACCCTGAGGCAGGCCTTCGCCGCTTCCAGCAATGTCGCAGCGGTACGGCTGACGCAGAAAGTGGGCGTCGATGCCGTCATCAAGGTTGCCCGTGACCTGGGCATCACGACGCCCCTGACAGAAGATCTCAGCCTAGCGCTGGGCACATCCGAAGTCCCGCTGGTGGAACTGGCACAGGCCTATGCAACGGTGGCCGCCGGGGCCTATCCCGTGGTCGCCCACGGGCTGCCGCCCGAGGAGCAGGGCTGGTTTGAACGGCTCATGAGCCGTCAGCAGCGTTTCAGCCAGGATCAGCTGGAGATGATTCGCGATCTGCTGTCATCGGCGGCGAACCGGGGCACGGGCAGCGCGGCGGCGCTCCGTACCAGCACCTTCGGCAAGACCGGCACCACGCAGGACAGCCGCGATGCGATCTTTGTCGGTTATGCGGGCGGGCTCGTCACAGCGGTGTGGATCGGCAATGACGACAATTCTCCCCTGCCCGGCGGCGCGGCTGGCGGTGGCGTGCCAGCGCGCATCTGGCGCAATTTCATGTCGGGCGCGATCAACGAACCGGCCGAAGTCGCACCGGAGGAGCAGGACAGCGATCTGGTCAACGCCATCGCCAATGTGGCCGTGGAGGCCGGCCTGGGCAATATGAGCGTCGGCATCGATCAGGACGGCATGTCGGTCAACATCGGCCCCAACCAGCTCCGCCTGCCAATCGATCAGCCCGAACCCGTGCCACCCCTGCCTGTTCCCGCCACCCCGCCGCCCCGCCTGGCGCCAACCCTGCCGGTCGATGAAGGACCATCTCCCTGATGGTTGACCGCTGAACACCGCTGACGGCATGCGCCTATGCCGAGGCGGGCGATTCGAAGGACGTAAGATGACATTCACCGCGAAAATATTGCTGCTTGGTTCGGGCGAGCTTGGGCGGGAATTCGTCATCTCCGCCAAGCGGCTCGGATGCGAGGTGATCGCCTGCGACAGCTATCCCAACGCTCCCGCGATGCAGGTAGCGGATGGTTTTGAAATCTTCTCCATGCTGGACGCCGACCTGCTGCGCGCGGCCATCGAGCGGCACCAGCCTGACTATATCGTCCCCGAGATCGAGGCGATCCGCACCGAGGTGCTGGCCGATGTCGAGGCGCAGGGCCTGACAGTCGTCCCTTCGGCGAAGGCAACGATCATGACGATGAACCGCGACCGGATCCGGGAGGTCGCGGCCGTGGAGCTGGGTTTGCGCACGTCGTGTTATCGCTACGCCGAAAGCCTGGAGGAAGTGCGGGCGGGAGCAGAGCATACCGGCCTGCCCTGCGTCATCAAACCTGTCATGTCATCGTCCGGCAAGGGCCAGAGCACCGTGCGGTCCGCAGACGCGTTGGAAAGCGCATGGGATTATGCGGTCGCCAACATGCGCGGCGACCGCAGCCGCGTGATCGTGGAGGAATTCGTAGATTTCGACTATGAAATAACCCTGCTCACCGTCCGCAGCCGCGAGGGCGTCAGCTTCTGCCCGCCGATCGGCCACCGGCAGGAACGCGGCGACTATCAGGAAAGCTGGCAACCCGCACCGATGACGCACCGCACCCTCGGCGCGGCGCAGGACATGGCGCGCGCCGTCGTCGACAATCTGGGTGGATACGGCCTTTTCGGAGTCGAATTCTTCGTCAAGGGAGACGATGTGATCTTCTCCGAACTGTCCCCTCGCCCGCATGATACGGGCATGGTGACGCTGATCTCCCAGAATTTCAGCGAGTTCGACCTGCATGCCCGGGCGATCCTGGGCCTGCCGATACCAGAGGTGCGCTTGCACGGCGCTGCGGCATCTGCGGTTCTGCTGGCCGATCGCGAATCGCTGGATTTCCGGGTTGAAGGCCTTGCCGACGCGCTCGTCTCTTCCGAAGGACAGGTTGATCTGAGGATATTCGCCAAGCCCTCGACGCGTCCCTACCGACGCATGGGCGTGACGCTGGCCTTGACCGATGACGTGGACAGCGCCCGTCGCATCGCCGCCCAGGCGGCTGCCAAGCTGCGGATTATCTACGAGCAATAGTCTGCGGCCTTCCTCCCACGCCTGACCTGTCCTAAAGGGGCAAGGATGAGCGCTCCCCTCTACAACAAGGACATATTGCGGCTTGCCGCCACTATTCCACATCATCAGCGGCTGCCGGACGCGCAGGCCAGCGTTGAAAAGCGTTCCCCGACCTGCGGCTCACGCGTGACCGCAGATGTACGGATGGAGGGCGGCAAGCTGACCGCGCTGGGACTGGACGTCAAAGCGTGCGCCCTCGGCCAGGCCTCCGCTTCGCTTATGGCGGCTCAGGCAATCGGGATGACCGCTGATGAGTTGGCGGATGCCCGCGACAAGCTGACCGCCTATCTTTCCGGGCAGAGTGATGACCTCGACTTCTGGCCGGGGCTCGCGATCCTTGCACCTGCGCGCGGCTACCCGGCGCGTCATGCATCGATCCGCCTGGGCTTTGAGGCCATTGCCGAAGCCGCCCGGATAGCAGACGCCTAATGTCCAACCCTGCCGCAGACGCAGCAAGCGCGCCCATCTCCGCAACCGACGTCCTGTTGACCGAAGGCGTGATACTGCTCGGCGCGGCAGTGCTGTTCGTCATGCTCTTCCGCCGCTTCGGGCTGGGCGCGGTGCTCGGCTATCTTGTCGCCGGCGCTCTGGTCGGGCCTCAGGGGCTGGGACTCGTAGCGGGTGCCGAATCAAAACTCGCCATCGCGGAAATCGGCATCGTCCTGCTGCTGTTCCTCGTCGGACTCGAACTGCATCCAATGCGACTGTGGCGATTGAAACGGGATATCTTTGCCCTCGGCTTTGCCCAGGTGGTGATCTGCGGATTGGCGCTAACCGCAATCATCTTCGTCACCACCGGCTTCACATGGGGCGCGGCAATCGCTCTCGGGCTGCCCCTGGCGCTGTCTTCCACCGCACAGGTCCTACCCAGCCTGAAGAGCAGCGGTCGCATCAACTCGCCTTTCGGTGAGAAGGTCTTTTCCATCCTGCTGTTTCAGGATCTGTCGATCGTCCCGCTGATTACGATCGTGGCCGCGCTATCGCGCAACCCCGCCGATGCGGGAGGCCCCCCCGGATGGTTGCTGGCGGGCTACACCGTCGCCGCGATAGCAGGGCTTGTCCTTGCGGGCCGTTTCATCCTGCGGCCCCTGCTGCAACTTGTCGGTCGACTGGGCGAACGGGAACTATTCGTGGTGGTTGGACTGTTCACCGTTCTGGCCGCAGCCGCCCTGATGCATGCGCTGCACCTCTCTACAGCGCTGGGCGCTTTCGTGGCGGGCGTTATGCTCGCCGACTCGCCCTACCGGCACGAAATTGAATCTGATGTTGAGCCGTTTCGGTCAATCCTTCTCGGCTTGTTCTTCCTGGCCGTCGGCATGGTGCTCGACCTGCACACCGTCGCGGCCAATCCCTTGTTCGTCATCGGCATGGCGGCAGCGCTCGTCGCCACCAAAGCGCTGCTGATCGCCGCTCTTGCCAGATTGTTCGGCATGGAATGGACGCAGGCCTTGGGTGCCGGCATGCTGCTCAGCCAGGGCGGGGAGTTCGGCTTCGTCCTGTTCGCACAGGCACAAAATGCCATGCTAGTCGCACCAGAGGGCGCGAGCATGTTCAGTGCGATCGTCACCTTCTCGATGGCGACCACACCCTTCCTGATGCTGATTGCCCGCCGATTCGAATTCGCCAAACCCAAGGGCGGAGCCAACCTTCCCGGCCCCGACGAAGCGACCCGTGGCACGGCGATCATCGTAGGCTATGGCCGCTTTGGCCAAACCGTCGCCCAGATGCTGATGGGTCACGGGTTCGAAGTCGTTTTGATCGACAAGAAGCCCGCGCAGATCGAGGTTTCCAGCCGGTTCGACATGAAGGTATATTATGGCGACGGCACCCGCATGGACCTGCTGCGCCGGTCTGGAGCGGAGGAAGCACGATTGATCGCCTTCTGTCACGACGATCCGTCATTCGACAGCCGGATGCTTGAACCTATCGCAGAAGCATTCCCTCAGGCTGCGCTTCTCGTCCGCGCCTTTGATCGGCGGCAGCTACTCGCGCTCAGGGACATGGATCTCGCGGGCGTCGTTCGCGAGGTGTTCGAATCCGCCATTTGCATGGGCGTTCAGGCAATGGAGACTTTGGGCGTCCCGCAAGCGGAGATTGAAGAAGTTGAGCGACAATATCGCGCGAATGATGCGGAGCGGCTGACCGTGCAAGGCGAACAGGGCACTTTGCTGGCCGCAAAGGATCTGATGTTCCGGCCTGGCCGCCGCATGCGCCTGATCGCGCGGGGAGAGGAGGAGGAAAAGGCATGATCGCGATTTTGGCTGCCTTGTCTGCGGCTTTCGGCATCGCAGCCGGCGCTTTCGGCGCCCATGGCGCTTCCAGCCCGCAAGCGGCCGAGTGGCTTCGGACTGGCTGTCTTTACCAGCTCATCCACGCCGTAGCCGCGCTTACCCTGGCCAGCCAGGCACGCGGTCCTGCGGCGCTGCTCCTGACAGGCGCCGCGATCTTCGCCTTCACCCTCTACGCCATGGCCGCAGGCGCCCCGCGCTGGCTGGGTGCGATTACGCCCATTGGTGGAACCTTGATGATCGCGGGCTGGTTGTGGGCCGCCTGGCTCTATTGGCGCGCCTGACAGACCCGCCCTTGTCCGAACCAGCACCCAGGCATAGATTGACCTACATGGCCGAACATCATCATCACCATCATGAGCCGACCGGGTCCAGCCTTGCCGACGCGGCGCGCATCACGCTTGAAGCGCAAAATGAGCAGTGGACGCCGATGCGGGCCGCAATTTTCGATGCGCTGGCGGCAGAAGAAAAGCCGACATCAGCCTATGATATCGCCGACCATGTCTCAAAGGCACGGGGAAAGCGTGTCGCGCCCAACAGCGTTTACCGCATTCTCGATCTGTTCGTGACGAACAACATCGCGATGCGGGTGGAAAGCGCCAACGCGTATATCGCTAACGCCCATCCCGGCTGCCACCATGACTGCATCTTCCTTGTTTGCCGTAACTGCAAGGAAGCCACGCATGTCGATAACGACGTGGTCACCGGCGATGTTCGCGCGGTCGCGGAGCATGAGGGCTTCCGCGCCGAGCGGCCTGTCATCGAAATTTTGGGAACCTGCGCCAAGTGCATGGCGTGAAGCGAGCGTTGCGCTTTCACCCGGAACGGCCTAGCGCGCTTGGGAGTCTATGTCTTTCATGAATGATCGCCCATCCACCCCGCTCCTCGACCAGGTTGTCTGGCCGTCGGACCTGCGCGCGCTGAAGCCGGAGCAGCTTGACCAACTCGCTGACGAACTTCGGCAGGAAGTGATTTCCGCCGTTGGCGTAACAGGTGGCCATCTGGGATCGGGGCTTGGCGTCGTCGAACTGACTACCGCCATCCATTATGTGTTCGACACGCCCAACGACAAGCTGGTCTGGGACGTCGGCCATCAATGCTATCCTCATAAGATACTGACCGGTCGGCGCGATCGCATTCGCACGCTGCGGCAAGGCGGGGGCCTGTCCGGCTTCACCAAGCGGGCGGAAAGCGAATATGATCCTTTTGGCGCTGCGCACAGTTCGACGTCGATTAGCGCCGCGCTCGGCTTTGCGGTCGCCAGCAAGCTCGCGGGTAAGCCGGGCAAGGGCATTGCGGTCATCGGCGACGGAGCCATGTCGGCGGGCATGGCCTATGAGGCTATGAACAATGCGCGGGAAGCCGGAAATCGCCTGATCGTCATCCTGAACGACAACGACATGTCGATCGCGCCACCCGTGGGCGGACTGTCGGCTTATCTTGCTCGACTCGTGTCGAGCCGCGAGTTCCTGGGCCTGCGTGATCTTGCCAAGCGCCTCGCGCGAAGGCTGCCTCGCCCGCTTCACAATGCCGCTCGCAAGACCGATGAGTTTGCGCGTGGCATGGCAATGGGCGGCACGCTGTTTGAGGAACTGGGCTTCTATTATGTCGGCCCGGTCGACGGACATAATCTGGATCAGTTGATCCCCGTCCTGGAAAATGTCCGCGATGCGGCTGAAGGCCCCTGCCTGATCCATGTTGTCACGCAGAAGGGCAAGGGATATGCCCCTGCCGAAGCCGCGGCCGACAAATATCATGGCGTTCAGAAATTCGACGTTATCACCGGAACCCAGGCAAAAGCGCCTCCCGGCCCGCCGAGCTACACCACCGTCTTCGCCAATGCGCTGGTCGCCGAAGCGCATCGCGACGACAGCATCTGCGCGATCACGGCAGCCATGCCGTCAGGCACCGGCCTCGACAAATTCGCGCAGGCCTTCCCTACTCGCTCCTTCGATGTGGGAATCGCCGAACAGCATGCCGTGACCTTCGCGGCGGGGCTTGCCGCCCAGGGCATGCGTCCCTTCTGCGCCATTTATTCAACCTTCCTGCAGCGCGCCTATGATCAGGTTGTTCATGATGTCGCGATCCAGAATTTGCCGGTGCGGTTCGCAATCGATCGCGCGGGCTTGGTGGGCGCTGACGGTTCGACGCATGCGGGCAGTTTCGACATCACCTATCTCGCCACCCTGCCCAACATGGTGGTGATGGCTGCGGCTGACGAGGCCGAACTGGTGCACATGGTGCACACCTGCGCCATGCACGACGATGGCCCGATTGCCGTCCGCTATCCCCGTGGCAACGGCCTCGGCGTACCGATGCCGGAAATTCCCGAGCGGCTGGAAATCGGCAAGGGCCGAATCGTCCGCGAAGGGCGGCAGGTCGCCATTCTCTCGCTTGGAACACGGCTTGAAGAAGCGCTGAAGGCTGCGGAAGTGCTGGAGGCCAAGGGACTATCGACCACAGTAGCAGATCTCCGTTTTGCGAAGCCGCTGGATGAAGCGATGATCCGCCGCCTGCTGACGACCCACGAAGTTGCCGTCACGATCGAGGAAGGCGCCATTGGCGGCCTCGGCGCCCACGTGCTCACACTGGCGAGCGACCTGGGGCTGATCGACAATGGCCTCAAGCTGCGGACGATGCGGCTGCCGGACATCTTCCAGGATCAGGACAAGCCGGAAGTGCAATATGCCAATGCACGACTGGACGCCGCAGCGGTCGTGGATACTGTGCTGACGGCTCTTCGCCACAACAGCCCCGGAATCGGCACCGAAGCACGCGCCTGATCGAAATCGACACACCCGCCGAACAGGTCGGGGGCGCATCCATCGATCAGGAGAAGATCGGAACCTGGTTTCGCGTGGCGATCACCAACCCTCTACCCTGAACCAGCCATCGGGCAAGCCTATAGGCCGGTTCACGACCTTTTGTCGAAAACCAGCCTCAAGCCGTCATATTGATCATGGCTGCGGGATTGCGGCGCGGGCGTCCTGACCGTCACCCTCGGGGGCAGCGATGATTTCGCGAGTGGTCGCGCCCTTATCAACGACCTCGGTGCCGGGGTCGCCAACCGACGAGCGAATGCCCGCCGCGGCATTGTCGCGCCCCGCAGCCGTCAGCGCCGAGCTTTCAGCCGCACTGCGCTGAGCGGGACCGCCGAACATCGCGTCCATCGCGGCGCGGCCGGAATCGACGGTCGCGGCGGCGGGCGTGCCCGGCGCGGGCGGGACGAGCGCATAATCGGGCGGGATCACCAAGGGAGCCTGACGCGACACAGCGAACTCATCGGGCCGCGAACGGTTGAAAAGGCCGCCGCCACCGCCGCAAGCGGACAGCAAGGAAATCAGGCCAGCGGCGAGGATCAGTTTACGCATCAGTTCAATGACTCCGTCTTTGCGCCCTTCTCGCGCAGCAGGAGCGCCCGCGCAAGAAGGATCAGCACCCCGAAAGTGATGGCCGCGTCGGCGAGGTTGAAAATCAGGAAAGGCCGCCATTCACCAAAATGCAGGTCTGCATAGTCGATCACATAGCCCAGCCTGATTCGGTCCACGATATTGCCAATCGCGCCGCCCAGTACGAGGCCTAGCGCAGCGACATCCTGCCGCGCCTTTTCGCGCCACATCCACACGCCCACGAAACCGGCGATCAGCATTGTCATGCCGACCAGTATCCAACGCATCATGTCCGTGTCGGCGTGGAAGAAACCCATCGAAACGCCGCGATTTTCCAGCCAGCGCAGGCGGAAGATCGGCAGGATTTCGATCCCCTCGTCCATCCGGCTTTTAAGCGCCAGCGGATAAGCCACGGTATATTTGATCAGCTGGTCGAGCGCCAAAGTGACGATCGCCACCGTCAACCCGAGCGGGCGATGATTGACGGCGACCATCAGCTACGCGCGCCGCAGGATTTGAGTGACGATAGTGACACGAGGAAACCCCTGAAATGCGCCATTAAGCAGTGCGCCCGGCGTATAGCCCGGCGCGGCGACTGTAGGACAGACTAAAGATCATGCGCCAAGCACTTCGTCGCAACGATTGCATAGCGCGCCGTCCTCCTCCACCTCCGGCAGCAAACGCCAGCATCGGCCGCATTTATGCCAGTCGCTGGGCTTGACGACGATGCCGTCGCCTACCCCCGTTTCGATGCGCGCCACGATGGCGATTTCGGCGAAGTTCACACCGTCGCTGGGAACCTGCTCGCCCATCGTGACGTCGGCCTCCAGACTGGAGCGGATCACCTTTTCGCGGCGGAGGGGTTCGATGGCTTCGTTGACCTGATTGCGCTGGCTACGCAGCCCGGTCCATTTGTCGTCCAGGCCGCTGTCGAGCCAGGTCGCATCGACTTCCGGCCATTCCAGGAAATGGACGCTTTCTTCGGGATTTGGATAGCGGCTTTGCCAGACTTCCTCAGCCGTGAAGGGGATGATCGGCGCGGCGTAGCGGACCAGCGCGTGGAACAGCGTGTCCAGCACGGTGCGATAGGCACGGCGCTTGAGATCTGCCTTCGCATCGCAATAGAGGCAGTCCTTGCGGATATCGAAGAAGAAGGCGGACAAGTCGCTATTGGCGAAGTCGAACAGCGCGCGGGTGTAGCGGCTGAATTCCAGCCAGTTTTCGCTGTCGGCCGCTTTGTCGACCACAGCCTTGAGGTCCATGTCGAGCCTGGCGAGCAGGTGGAGCATGTAGCGCTCCAGCTCCGGCATTTCGTTGACGGGCAGCTTTTCTTCTTCGGAAAAATCGGAAAGAGCACCGAGCAAGTAACGGAATGTATTGCGAAGTTTCCGATAGGCGTCGGAGGAACCGGCCAGCACTTCCTTGCCGATGCGGACATCGTCGAAATAATCGGTGCTGGCGACCCAGACGCGCAATATGTCGGAGCCGCTCTCTGCGATGACCTTCAGCGGATCGACCACATTGCCGAGGCTCTTCGACATTTTCCGACCCTGCCCGTCCAGCGCGAAGCCGTGGGTGAGGACGGCGTCATAGGGCGCGCGGCCCCGAGTGCCGCTGCTTTCGAGCAGCGAGGACTGGAACCAGCCGCGATGCTGGTCGGAGCCTTCTAGATAGAGGTCGGCGCGGGCATCGGGGCCGTAACGGCCTTCGACCACGAAGCTGTGGGTCGAGCCGCTGTCGAACCAGACGTCGAGAATGTCGTTCACCACCTCATAGTCGTTAAGGTCGTAATCGGGGCCGAGCAACGCCTGATGATCCGCGCCGAACCATGCGTCTGCACCTGCACCCTTGAATGCTTCGATGATGCGGGCATTGACTGCCTTATCAACAAGATATTCGCCAGTCTTGCGATGCACATAAAGCGCGATGGGTACGCCCCATGCGCGCTGGCGGCTGATCACCCAATCGGGGCGGCCCTCCACCATCGAGCGGATGCGGTTGATCGAGCGCTCCGGCACCCAGCGGGTGTTCTCGATGGCGTCGAGCGCAGTGCCGCGCAGGGTCGCGCCGTTGCTCTGGCGGGCGAGGATCGCTTCTTCCTCGGCGCAGCGTGGGATGACGCCATCGCTGATCGCACGGTCCATGGGGATGAACCATTGCGGGGTGCAGCGGAAGATGATCTTCGCCTTGGAGCGCCAGCTATGGGGGTAGCTGTGCTTGAAATCGTCGGAGGCGGCGAGCAGCCCGCCCGCTTCCCGCAGGTCGGTGCAGATCGGGCCGTCCTTGCCGACGAATTTCGGGTTGATGACGGATCCCTGACCGCCGAGCCAGAGCCAGTCCTCGCGATATTTGCCATCATTCTCGACGGCAAAGACGGGGTTGATGCCGTTCGTCTTGCAGAGCGCGAAGTCGTCCTCGCCATGGTCGGGGGCCATGTGGACTAGGCCGGTGCCCGCGTCGGTAGTGACGAAATCGCCCGCGAGAAAGGGGCGAGGCTTTGCGAAGAAGCCGCCGAGATGGTGCATTGGGTGGCGGGCGACAGCTCCCGCCAGATCCGCGCCCTTGAAATGCTTGTGCGGTTGGGCGTGGACGAAGCCCGAGCGTTCCTTGAAAGCGCCGATCAGGGCTTCGGCAACGATGAACTTCCGCCCCTCGCCTTCCAGCAGCACATAGTCGACCTCCGGCCCATAAGCCAAAGCCTGATTGACCGGAATCGTCCAGGCCGTGGTCGTCCAGATCACCGCATGCGCGCCGACCAGTTCCGGCGCGTTCGGCGCTTCGACAATCTCGAACGCCACGTCGATCTGGGTCGAGACGATGTCCTCATATTCGACTTCCGCCTCGGCCAGCGCGGTTTTTTCGACCGGGGACCACATGACGGGCTTCGCGCCGCGATAAAGCTGGCCGCTTTCAGCGAACTTCAGCAGTTCTGAAACGATGGTAGCTTCGGCATCGAACTTCATGGTGAGATAGGGATCATCCCAGTCGCCCATGACGCCAAGGCGCTTGAACTGCTCCTTCTGAACGCCGACCCACTTGTCCGCATAGGCGCGGCACTGGGCGCGGAATTCCTGGGCCGGAACCTCGTCCTTATTCTGCTTTTTCTTGCGATATTCCTCCTCGATCTTCCATTCGATCGGAAGGCCGTGGCAGTCCCAGCCGGGCACATAGGGCGCGTCCTTGCCGAGCAGCGACTGGCTTCGGACGATGATATCCTTCAGCACCTTGTTCATCGCATGGCCCATATGGATGTCGCCATTGGCGTAGGGCGGGCCGTCATGCAGGATGAAGCGTTCGCGACCTTTCCGCCGCTCCCGCAGCTTGCCGTAGAGGTCCATTTCCTCCCAACGCGCGAGGATGGCCGGTTCCTTCTGCGCAAGACCCGCCTTCATCGGAAAGTCGGTCACGGGCAGGAAAACGGTGGACTTATAATCAGGCTGGTCGGTCATGGAGGTCCGCGCGGTTAAACTATATGCTGGAATATCCGCGCGGCATTAGGCGAGGCGCGGCGTTCCCGCAAGGATTTGCCGCGCGGCGTCGCAGTCCCTGGCAATCTGCGCGGTCAGTGCTTCCAGCCCATCATATTTCGCTTCGGGGCGAAGATATTCGATCAACTGCACTTGGATGCACTGATCGTAGAGGCTTTCGGCAAAGTCGAAGAAATGCGGTTCCAGCAGTTCCTTGGGCGGGTTGAAGCTGGGGCGCACGCCCAGATTTGCCGCACCATCCAGCACGCGCCCGTCCGGCAGCAGGCCGCGCACGGCGTAGATGCCGTAAGCCGGGCGCAGATAGTGCCCCAAGTCGATATTGGCGGTGGGAAAGCCGATCGTGCGGCCCAGCTTGTCACCATGCTGGACGATCCCCTGAATGGTGAAGGGCCGGGTCAGCAGGCGGGTCGCCTCGGCGCAGTCCCCCGTCCTCAAGGCAGCACGGATGCGGCTGGAGGAGACGACTTCATCCTTTTCATCCGTGACTGGCGCGACCGCTTCAGCGCTCATGCCGCGGGCTGCGCCCAACTCGGCCAGCGTAGCAACCGTGCCGCTACGCCCTTGTCCGAAGGTGAAATCCTGTCCCGTGACGACCCCCGCGACGCCCATGCCCTCGACGAGCAGTTCGACGAATTGCTCCGGGTCCAACGCGGCCAGTTGGCGCGTGAAGGCGAATACCAGCATCGCATCCGCCCCGGCGGCGGCGAACAATGCCTGCCGCTGATCCAGTGACGTCAGGCGAAACCAGGGCGTGTCGGGCCGGAAAAGGCGCATGGGGTGCGGATCGAATGTCGCGACGATGACGGGACGCCCCTCCGCGCGGGCGCGAACGACCGCCCGGCCCACGACCGCCTGATGGCCGAGGTGAAACCCATCAAAATTGCCCAGCGCCATGATGCTCCCGCGCAGATGCGCAGGGATCGGTACGCCGCTTTCAAGCCGCTCCATGGCGGTGGCTATAGGGTCGCGCCCCGCCGCTGGCAATGCGGCTTCATGGCGCAGTGCGGCGGCGGAAGGTGACAAAGCTGTAGGCGGGATAGTCGCCTTGTGCGGAATGATCCTGCCGCGCGACCTCCTGCCATTCGGCAGCATCGGGATAAGGTATGGCCGCGTCGCCGGGCGGGTCCAGATGCACCTCGGTCAGTTCGATACGGTCGGCTTGCGGCAGGAACAGATGGTGGATTTCCGCGCCGCCTATCACCATGACGACGGGCGCATCGGCCAGCCGGATCGCCCCGGCAACGTCATGCGCAACTTCCCCGCCCTCCCCCGTCCATTCCACGTCACGGGTCAGGACGATGTGGCGGCGGCCGGGCAGCAAGCCGGGCAGGCTGTCAAATGTCTTGCGTCCCATGATCATGGGATGACCAATGGTCAAGGCCTTGAAATGCTTCAGGTCGGCGGGCAAGTGCCAGGGCAAGCCCCCGTCCCTGCCGATCACGCCATTATCGGCGCGGGCAAGGACCAGAACGATTTCAGCCGTTGCACTCACAATGTCAGCCGGGTGACATGGCCCATCTTGCGGCCAGCGCGCGCCTCATGCTTGCCATAGAGATGCAGGTGGTTGACCGGGTCGGTCAGGATCGCCTGCCAGTCATTGGCCTCTTCGCCGATCAGGTTGCGCATATACACGCTGCTAGCGGCGAGCGCCGTGTCGCCGAGCGGCAGGCCGCAAATGGCGCGAACATGATTTTCAAACTGGCTGGTGACGGCGCCCTCGATCGTCCAATGGCCGCTATTATGGACGCGCGGGGCCATTTCGTTGAAGACGGGACCATCGGCGCTCGCAAAAAACTCCAGCGTCAGCACGCCGACATAGTCGAGCGCCTGCGCCACCTGCGCCGCAAGGGCGCGGGCCGCATCGACCTGCGCCTCGATCCGTTCGCCACCAGGCGCAGTAGAGGTGGAAAGGATGCCATCGACATGGACGTTGGCAGGCGAATCCCAGAAACGGATGCCGCCATCGACGCCTCGCGCCAGGATGACCGAAAACTCCTCCTCGAAGGTGACGAAGCCTTCCAGTATCGCACTCTGCCTGCCAATCGAGTTCCATGCGCCGACCGCATCGCCCGGCTCATTGAGGCGCGCCTGCCCCTTGCCGTCATAGCCCATGCGATTGGTTTTCAGGATCGCGCGACTGCCGATCGTGGAGATCGCCTGCTCAAGGTCGTCAAGGCTCTCGACCGAGGCGAAGGGTGCGGTGAGCCCGCCCAGATCGCGGACGAAATTCTTTTCCGCCAGCCGGTCCTGCGCAACGCGCAAGGCGGCGGCACCGGGCCGCACCAATCCATGTGTGGACAGCACCTCGACCGCGCCGGGATCAATATTCTCAAATTCGTAGGTGACGACATCGACACTGTCCGCGAAGGCTGCGAGCGCCGACGCGTCCTCATATGCGCCATGGGTCCAGCGGGGGGAAACGTCTGCGGCAGGGCCGCTCGTTTCCGGCGCGTAGATATGGGTGCGATAGCCCAACTGCGCGGCGGCGATCGCAATCATCCGGCCGAGCTGGCCGCCGCCAAGAATGCCGATGGTGGAACCGGGCAGGATCGTCGTCATCTTATTCCGGAGTCTCCGCGACATCGTCGGTCTGCTTTTCCCGCCACATGTCCAGCCGCTCGGCCAGAGCATCGTCGGTGGTCGCCAGGATGGAAGCCGCCAGCAGGGCCGCGTTGATCGCGCCTGGCTTACCGATGGCCAGCGTGCCGACGGGAATGCCACCCGGCATCTGAACGATGGACAGCAGCGAATCCATGCCCTTGAGCGACTTAGACTCAACCGGCACTCCCAGCACCGGCAAGCGCGTCATCGAAGCGGCCATGCCTGGAAGATGCGCCGCACCCCCGGCTCCCGCGATGATGACCTTCAGGCCCCGCGACACAGCGCCTGTGGCATAGTCGTAGAGGCGCTGCGGCGTGCGATGGGCCGACACGACCTTGCACTCATGGGCTACGCCAAGCGCCGTCAGCGTCTCGGACGCGTGGCGCATGGTTTCCCAATCGGACCGCGATCCCATGATGATACCGACTGTGGCGGCGCTCTCTCCGGTCATTCGCCTGACTTCCCCTGATGGCGCGGAAAGCAAAGCCCCTTAGCGGCAGGACCGGCAAGGGGCAATGCGGGATTTGGCGGACTTAGCGCTCCGACAGATAATAGCGGTCCGTCGCCGTCAGATCGTCGGAAAGCTCATAGACGATCGGCTGTCCGGTCGGGATTTCCAGTTCGGTGATTTCATCGTCGGGAATGCCCGACAGATGTTTTACCAGCGCACGGAGCGAATTGCCGTGGGCGGAAATGAGGACGCGCTTGCCCGCCTTCAGCTCCGGCACGATCCGGCTTTCCCAATAGGGCAGCACCCGCGCGATCGTGTCCTTGAGCGATTCCGTCGAGGGGATGGCGATGCCGTCATAGCGCCGGTCCTTCGACAGGTCGAACTCACCGCCCGGCTCCAGCACCGGAGGCGGAATGTCGAAGCTGCGGCGCCAGATCTTCACCTGCGCGTCGCCATGCTTGGCGGCCGTCTCCGCCTTGTTGAGGCCGGTCAGCCCGCCATAATGACGCTCATTGAGACGCCAGTCCTTTTCAACCGGTAGCCACAGCCGCCCCATTTCCTCCAGCGCGAGGTTCAGCGTCTT